>NZ_JBNDIU010000001.1:0-1426177 GCF_050434565.1 Ensifer sp. 4252 | reverse complement strand
CCGGGCTGGCTTCGTTCTTAATTTTTGTTTTTGGGGGGGGTGGGGCGGGGGGCGGGGGGGGGGGGGGGGGGTCGGATCTTCCGGCGGGGGGGGGGGGGGGGGGGGGGGGGGGGCGCGCGGGCCCCCCCCCCACGACCAGCCAAGATCATTCCCACTCGATCGTGCCGGGCGGCTTCGACGTGACGTCGTAGACCACGCGGTTGATGCCACGGACCTCGTTGATGATGCGCGTTGCCGCGCGGCCGAGGAATTCCATGTCGTAGTGGTAGAAGTCGGCGGTCATGCCGTCGACCGAGGTGACGGCGCGCAGCGCACAGACGAACTCGTAGGTGCGGCCGTCGCCCATGACGCCAACGGTCTGGACCGGCAGCAGCACGGCGAAGGCCTGCCAGATGGCGTCGTAGAGACCGGCCTTGCGGATTTCGTCGAGATAGATCGCGTCGGCTTCACGCAGGATCTCGAGCTTCTCGCGGCTGATGCCGCCCGGGCAGCGGATGGCGAGGCCCGGTCCCGGGAAGGGATGGCGGCCGATGAAGCTGTCGGGCAGGCCGAGTTCGCGGCCGAGCACGCGGACTTCGTCCTTGAACAATTCGCGCAATGGCTCGACCAGCTGCATGTTCATGCGCTCCGGCAGACCGCCGACATTGTGGTGCGACTTGATCGTCACCGACGGACCGCCGGTGAAGGAAACGCTTTCGATGACGTCGGGGTAGAGCGTGCCCTGGGCGAGGAAATCCGCGCCGCCGAGCTTCTTCGCCTCTTCCTCGAACACCTCGATGAACAGGCGGCCGATGATCTTGCGCTTGGTTTCCGGGTCGCTTTGGCCTTTCAGTTCGCCGATGAAGCGGTCGGAAGCGTCGACGTGCAGGAGGTGCAGGTTGTAGTGCTCCTGGAACATGGCGACGACGTTCTTCGCCTCGTCCTTGCGCATCAGGCCATGGTCGACGAGGATGCAGGTCAGCTGGTCGCCGACCGCCTCGTGGATCAGCAGCGCCGCAACCGAGCTGTCGACGCCGCCCGAAAGCGCGCAGATCACCTTCTTGTCGCCGACCTGCTTGCGGATCGCGTCCACCGCCTTGGCGCGGTAGGCCGACATCGACCAGTCGCCCTTGATGCCGGCGATCTTGTGCACGAAGTTGGCGATCAGCTTGGCGCCGTCGGGCGTGTGCACCACTTCCGGGTGGAACTGCACGGCGTAGTACTTGCGCCTCTCGTCGGCGATGAAGGCGAACGGGGCGTTGGCCGAGGTGGCGACGACTTCGAAGCCCTCGGGGATCGCCGTTACGCGGTCGCCATGCGACATCCAGACCTGGTGGCGCGAGCCAAGCGACCAGACGCCGTCGAACAGCGCGCAGTCCTTTTCGACTTCGAGGAAGGCGCGGCCGAATTCGCGGTGGTGGCCGCTTTCGACCTTGCCGCCGAGCTGGGCGCACATCGTCTGCTGACCGTAGCAGATGCCGAAGACCGGCAGGCCGGAATCGAAGATCAGCGAAGGCGCGCGCGGCGAGCCGATGTCGAGGGTAGAGGCCGGGCTGCCGGAGAGGATGACGGCCTTCGGCTTCAGCCGCTGAAAACCTTCTTCCGCCGACTGGAACGGCACGATTTCGCAATAGACCCCGGATTCGCGCACGCGCCGGGCGATGAGCTGCGTCACCTGGCTGCCGAAATCGACGATGAGAACGGTGTCGGGATGGGCTGTCTGGGTCATGTCGGGCCTTCAAACAAGCTTGATCATGGCGAGCCTTTAATGAAAGCCCGTCCTCTGCGCAACGATTAGATTGCACCCCGACAATTCCGGGCTTTCAGAGCCGGATTTCTCCCGTGCCGATCGCGGTCTCAAGCCTGTCGATGACGCCGGCGAGCTTCTCGTCGATGACATGAAGATATTCCGTCCAGTCGTTGACGTGCTTGAGCTCGGCCTTGCCGTCGGAAATGCCGCGAAGGGCAATGAGCGGCACGCCGAAGGACTGGCAGGCGCGCAGCACAGCGTAAGTCTCCATCTCCACCATGTCGGCGTCGATGCCGTCATAGGCGACGCCGGAGACGATGTTGGCGCCGGTCGAGAGCCTGGCTTCCTTGATGCCGGGGATGCGATGCGGCAGCGATACGACGGCGGGAAGGTCGAGAAACGGAGTCGCGCCTTTCTCGAAGCCGAGCGCCGAGGCGTCCATGTCGCGGTAGCCAACCGATATCGCCTGATAGACTTCGGTCTGCTCGAGCCTTGCCGCACCCGCCGAACCGAGCGAGACGACGAGATCGGGGAGAGTGTCTTCAGCGGCAAGACCCGCCAGCGTCTTCGTCAGGGTCACGGCGGCTTCGACCGGTCCGACGCCGGTCATCAGCGGCGCGATCCGTGCCTTCAGATGCGGGCCGTACTCGGCATCGACAGCCATGACATAGAGAACCTTGCGGCCGGCGACATCCTTCATTTCGACCTTCATCCTTCGATACCCTCGCGTCCGCGGATGACCATCATCGTGCCGGTCATCGAGGCGATCAGCTTGGCTGGCCCGTCCGAGCGGATCGCGTAGCCGCGCCCGTCGGAGACGATGATCGTCGTGCCCGGCTTGGTGACCTCGCCGCGAAACAGGAAGCGCTCGCCGCGCCCCGGCGACAAGAGGTTGACCTTGAATTCGATCGTCAGGATCGAGGCGTCCGGGTCGATGACCGAATAGGCGGCGTAGGTGCCGGCGGAATCGAGTGCTGCGGAGATGACGCCCGCATGCAGGAAACCGTGCTGTTGCGTCAGCTTCTCGTCGAAGGGCAACTCGATCTCGACCGTGCCTTGCTCGACCAGCGTCAGTTCCGCGCCGATCGTTTCCATGGCCGCCTGTCGTGCGAAGCTTTCCCTGATGCGTCTGCGGAAGTCTGGGGGATCGCTGTCGTCCATCAGTCACTGTGGCCCTGGCTGTCGCGGAAGGCGCCATTGCCTCCCGTATCGATCGACGGACAGTGGCACGGCCGCACCGGTGCGACAAGCTCAATTCATGAGGAAAATCGAGCCGTTGAGCACCGTCGCGAACGCCACCCAGGCGAGGTAGGGCAGGAACAGCAAGACCGAAACGCGGTCTCTGGGCCAGCTTGCGACGATGACGCCGGCAACCGCGATCATAAGCGCGATGATGACGATGAATGCCGACGAGATGTCCTGCATGCCGAAGAACAGCGGCGACCAGAGGAAGTTGAGGATCATCTGCGCGAGCCACAATCGCATCGCGGCGGTGCGGCGATGGTCAAGAAACAGCCTGGCGCCGACAATGCCGATCATTACATAGAGGATTGACCAGACCGGGGCGAAGATCCCGTTGGGCGGGTTGAAGGCCGGCTTTGCCAGCGACTGATACCATTCGCCGGGGATGTTGTTGTAGCCGATGAGAAGCCCGAGGCCGAGAACGGCGGCGATGAAGACCGCGTATACGATGGTTCTTTTCATGGCATCGACAGATAGCGCGTGCTTCAGCGCTTTCCACCGGGGCTGCTGTTTCGAAGCGCCGCTGCGCCACCTATATCTTTGCCATGAAAAGCTTCCGACGCATCGACATCCGGCCGGCCGGACCGGATGACATCATGATGATCGCCGCCGTCATCGTCGAAACCTGGCGATCGACCTTTCGCGGGCTGATCGCCGATGCCTTCCTCGATGCCATGAGCATCGAGGAACAGGCGCTGCGCCATGCGAGGCGCATGCGCGTTGCCGACGTCTTTCATATGGTTGCAGTCGACATGGGCACGAACAGGGTGATCGGTTTCGCCAACTATGGAAAGGCCCGCTCGATGCCGGCGCGTTTCGATCGCGAACTCTATGCGCTCTATATCCTCAAGGAGTTTCAAGGGGCGGGCATCGGCTCGGCGCTGGTGCGCAGCGTTGCGGCCCATTGCCGGGAGATGCGCGCGGCGTCGCTGTTTGCCTGGGTGCTTTCCAGCAATCCGAACCGGGCGTTTTACGAGCACCTCGGCGCAGTCGCCGTCGGCCAGGGCCAGGTGAGCCTCGGTGGCGAGAACCACGACCAGACCGCCTATCGATGGGACAATCTGGCAAAGCTCGCCGGTGAAGGCGGCTTCTCGGCTTGAGGTGGGTCGTCAGCTCCGGCCGCTGCATAATTCCCTAAATCGGAACCGATTTGAGGAGGAAATTATGCAGCAAGTTTGAAGTGTTACAGCGTCTGTGGCGCGTCATATTTGACGCGCGGCGCTGTAAGCCGGACGATATGCTGATCCCAGGCGACGGGGTTTTCATGGTCCCTGAAGCGGCCGTCATAGGACGACACGGCAAAGCCGTGGTCGGCGGCGGCGACACCGGCGGCATCGGTCACGCGCTCTTGCCTGAGCACTACCCCGGTGCGGGCATCAAGCGTCACGGCAATGCCGCCCTTGGGCGAGGTGAGGCCGATCAATCCCTCCTGGCGGTTGACGGCTATGGCGCCGACATAATTGGCCAGTGCTTCCGTTGTCCTTTCGGGCAGCGACATGAAGGCGAGATCCTCGCCATGCGAGAAATGCCCGACAAGCGGCGGTAGGTCGTCGCGCGCGCCCTCATACTGGCAGGCAAACCAGATCTCGCCCTTCGGGCCGATATCGACGTGGCGGGTGGAAAGACGGCTGAGCTCGCCCGGCAGCGTGTGTTTCTGGATAAGGGCGCCGCTCTCGGTGTCGACCAGTGTCAGGCTCGGCTCCATATGGTCGAGATTGAGCTTGGTCCGGCCGAAATCCGGATGGGTCTCGATGCCGCCATTGGCGATGGCGAGCATCCGGCCGTCGGCCGAAAGCGTCATGTCGTGCGGGCCGATGCCATAGGTCGGAAACTCGCCGATGCGGGCAAAGCGCCTTGTGCCGTCGTAGATGCCGATCATGCCGCGATTGGCGGCAAAGTCGTTTTCGGTGGCATAGAGCAGGCGGCCGTCGGCGGAAAAGCAGCCGTGGCCATAAAAGTGCCGGCCCTCGGCGGCGGCGATGACCACCGGCTCGGCGCTGCCGTCGGTCGCAAGGATCATCGCATAGGTGCCAGGGCGGCGGGCGAAGGCCACCATTCGCTTGCTGGCGGCTGAATGGGCCATGCCGTGGGCGCGTGCCGGAAGCACCGTGCGCTCGACGATCTCGCCGGCCTCGGTCAGCGTGGCGACCCCATAGCTTCCGTCCGCGGCCATGAAGGCAGAGGCAAAGACTGCGTCGGCGCGCTCAAGGGCAAAGGCGCCGCGGGCACCGAGCGTCGCGACCCAGGCGGCGCCGGCCATCTTGATGAAACTGCGTCGGTCGATCAGACCCGTGGTGGCGCGCATGCCATCCTCGCCTGCCATTTTATCGGGCCGGCAGCGCAATTTCGCCGCCGGTCCTTTCGCTACGATGTAGCAGATTACTCTGTCAGAGCCAGCCCCGCCGCTTGAAGTAGAGGAAGGGCAGGATCGCCGAAAGCACCATCAGTGCCAGGGCATAGGGATATCCGAACCGCCATTGCAGCTCGGGCATGATCTCGAAGTTCATGCCGTAGATCGAGGCGACCAGCGTTGGCGGCAGGAACACGACGGCCGCGACCGAGAAGATCTTGATGATCTGGCTCTGTTCCAGATTGATCAGGCCGAGCGTCGCGTCGAGCAGGAAGTTGATCTTGTTCGACAGGAACAGCGCGTGGTCGCCGAGCGAGGTCGCATCGCGCTGGATCAGCTTGATCCGCTGCCGGCTTTCCTTTGCCGCTTTGCGCGGACCGATGCCTTCGAGCGCGACATGATAGGCGACGAGCCGACCGATGCTGACCAGGCTTTCGCGGATGATCGTCAAAAGGTCGCCCTTCTGGCCGATCTGCTCGATCAGCGACTGCAGGTCACGTGTCTTCTTGGTGGCGCTGGCATTGGTCTTGCGGAATACGTCACGCGAAATACCGTCGACCTCGCTGCCGGCCCGCTCCAGCGCATCGGCGGTGCGGTCGATCATTGCTTCGAGAAGCCCCAGCATGACAAGTTCGCCGGACTCGCAGCCCTGGCCGTTGGCCTTCTGAAGCCGGTTGGCATAGGTCTGAAACGGTTTCGGGTCGGCGTGACGCACGGTCACGAGCGTTACACCCTTGACGATGAAGGTCACAGGAACCTTGACCGGGTAGTCGCTGTCGAGCTTGGCAGCGGCCGTCATGGTCATGAACTGCGCGCCGTCTTCCTGGTAGAGCCGGTCGGACAGCTCGATTTCCTGCATTTCGTCTCGCGTCGGGATCGCGATGCCGAGTTGGCCCTCGACCAATCGGGTCTCTTCCACGGACGGATTGATGAGGTCGAACCAGATGACCGGCGTCGGCGAGGCAAGGCTGTCGAGCATATCGACGAGCACGAGGTGGCTGTTCTGGCTTTTGTAGATGCGCAGCATTTTGGGCTCCATAGGGCGAGTCATCCGACCGCCACGAAGCCCTGATCAATCAGGACCGAGCGGTCGTGAGCATGAAGGCTCGACTTCGACTGTCGGGGTTCATTGCAAGTTGATCCTTGTGGTGAAACGTGCCCGCGAGAGCGAACACGGAAGCGCTTTGCGCCCAAACGGGGGGATTGTCAACACCTCCAGCGCCGTGCGTCTTTTCAGACGCACGGCGCTGGAGCACTTTCAATCGCGGCATGTTTTCGGCCCTAAATCGAATACGATCTAAGGAAACATGCAGGCGGGCGAAGGCTGCTCGCTCAGTCGCCGTCGGCAAAGGAGAAGCCGGCGCCAAGGCCGATGGCGCCGCCGAAATCCTTGTTCAGCCGGTCGAGAAGATCGGCGGTGTTGAGCGTGAGAAAGTCGAGTTTGGCGCGGCTCTTGTCGTCGGCAATTGCCTCGCCGATCGGGCCGTCGATGTTCTGCGAGATGCCGATGACCGACTTGAAGACGAAGTCTGCCGATCCGGCGACGGAGCGGCTGTCCTCCGGAAGCAGGCTTTCCATGTCCGCCAGCTTGAACAGGGTCTGCAGGCCGCTGAAGTTGGCGGCGATCGAGGGCATGGTGTTTTCCGATCGCCAGTAGATCGCCAGCTTCGGATGTCCCTTGTCTTGCTTGCCGTCGACCGTTCCGGCATAGAACGGCTTCAGCCGCTGGTCCTTCACCATCTCGACGCCGTGCACGAAAATGCCGAGCAGCTCGGTTGCTGCTTCCTTGCTGTCGCGAAACTCAGGGTTTCCAGGGCCGGGCTTCTTCCAGGCGGCCTGGATGCCGTCGGGCTTTTGCCATTCCGTCAGGAATTCGTTGGCGATGGTATCGAGGTTCTGCGAGATCGCCACGCCATAGCGGCAACGGAAATCGCCCTCCTTGCTCGCCAGCGCTCCGGAGCCGTTGCCGTAGAGCACATATTCCAGCGCGCCCAGCCCTTGCGCCGCGACGCTCTTGCCCTTGAGCGATGCGACGTCGGTCGCCGTCTCGTCGCCCTTGGCAAGAATGGCCTGTACCTGCTTCAAGCCCGTGCTCTTGCGGTCGGGGTAGAACAGGAAGCGCTCGAAGCGGTTCTGCTCGAGCGCCGGTCCCAGGCGGATGATTTCGACCATCGACCAGGCCTGCACCAGTTCAAAAAATGCGGTTCGCGCATTCTCCTGCGCCGCTGTCGAAGGGGCTTCGCAAAGGGCTGTCGAGGCCTTGGTCAGGAGTGCCGTCTTGTCCGTCAGGTTGCGGTAGCCGGGGATGATGAAATCGTCGACCGCCTTGGCCATGACCGCCGGCACCGCGGCCTCGTTGACCGTGCGGGGCGACAGCGGGCTTCCCTCCTGCGCCATGGCCGGCAGGGATCCCGCGGCCAGGCAAAGGCCGAGGGCAAGCGAAGGCATGTGAGACATCAAAGAGACTCCAGAAATGCGATGAGGTCGCGGCGGTCACGTGTGGAAAGCGCGGTAAAGGCGTTTCGCGCTCCTTCGCCCTCTCCACCATGCCATAGAATGGCTTCGGTGAAATTGCGGGCCCGGCCGTCGTGCAGCAGAAACGTATGCCCGCTCACGGTCTTCGTCAGCCCCAGGCCCCAGAGCGGCGGCGTGCGCCATTCGCGCCCACTGGCGACACCCACGGCCTGGCCGTCGGCAAGACCCTCTCCCATGTCGTGGAGCAGGAAGTCGGAATAGGGCCAGATCAGCTGGAACGCCTGCGCCTTGTGGGCCGCGTCGCGGCGCGTCACATATTTTGGCGTGTGGCAGGAAGCGCAGCCGCTTTGATAAAAAATCTCTTTGCCGCGTAGGGTTTTCGGAAAGCTCGCCTTGCGCCGTGCCGGAACAGCCAGATTGGCCGAGTAGAAGGTGACCAGTCCCAGCACCGGGTCCGGAGCCTCGACCGCGCCAAGGCGCGCCTGGACGCCGGTCGGTAGGGCGAGGCAGGCGGTTTGCCCTTCGGTGCAGTCGCCAAAACTGCGATCGAGTTCCGGGGTCGAAAGCCCGATGTCGGCGGCAAAGGCATCCGCCGTCTGCTGGCGCACCGTCGGGGTCTGCGCCTTCCAGCCGAAGCGGCCAAGGGCGATCGCCCCGGTCGCACGATCGCGAACAAGCGAAGCGCGCCCGCTGATGCCGTCGCCGTCGGCATCCTCAGGGTCGGCGCGGGCGAGGATGTCTGCCTCGTGGATCGCCTCGATCAGGCCCAGCCCGATCATCTGCGGCGCCACCCGCGGCGACAGCGTCGTCGTCGGATCAAAGGCGCCGTAGGCGAGATCGCGCACCGCATAGGTCGGCTTGCGCAGAAAGACCAGCTCGCCGTCCGCCAGCGTCACCGGCAGTTCCGAATAGGTCATCTTCATCTGACCTTCGGCGGCAAGTCCCGGAACTGCCCTGTCCTGCAACTGCGCGCCATAAACAGGGTCGGGAAAATTGAGCGCGTCGTAGGTGGCCAGCATCTGTCGATCACGGTCGTCGCGCGGCGCGCGGGCAAGCCGGTAGAGCATCGACGTTCCGTCGCCGGCGCCTTCGGGCGGGCCGCCACGCCCGTCGCGCGGATGGCAACTCAGGCAGGACCGTGCATTGTAAAGCGGCCCGAGGCCATCGGATGCCTGGGTCGAAGAGGGCGACGACACCCAGAGCTTTTCAAACAGCGCATCGCCCAGCTTGAAGCCCTCCTCGTCCTCGAAAGCCAGGTTTGCGGAAAACTGCGTGAAGCTGTCCTGATCGTTCGGGGCGATCGACGTTCCGGCACCCGCGGACATCGCCTCGTATCGTTCTGCCTTGGAGAAATCCGTGGTTGGCTCAGTGATCGCCCCGACGCGGCGAAGGTCGGCTTCGGAAAGATCGTCGCGCTTGTGCTTGAGAGCGGAGGTATCGTCTGACGCCTGAACTGCCGCCGCAAGAAGACACAGCGCCAGAAGCGACTGCAAAAGGGAGCGGGCAACGTATGCGTTCATCGATTGAGGATCGGGCCGCGTCCGTTAAGGCGCGGCCCGCCTTTTCAGCTTATTGGAAAACAGCGTTAGGATTATCTAAGCTGTCGGAACCTTCAAGCTCAATCGTACCGAGGTCGAGCGACGCGATGACGCGCTGCACCGTCTTGGCCTGGGCGACCAGGCCGTCGATCGCGGCCTGGACGGTGGCATTGCCCTCCGCATTGCCTTCGCCGATCATCTGATCGTAGGCTTCGACGGTTTCGGCGCGCTTGGCCATGGCCTGCATCTTCTCAACCGTTGTGGCCAGATCCTTGGTCATTTCCTTGTCGAGTGCCGCGTCCTTGGCGGCAACGAGTTCGGAAAGCGAGGCGCCGGCCAGCTTGGTGCCGTCGACGCGGGTATATTCGCCGGTATAGGCCGACTGGATGCCGATCGCGTCATGCAGGTGTGAATTGTGCGTGTTGTCGGAGAAGCAATCGTGCTCCTCCTCCGGATCATGCAGCAGCAGGCCGAGCTTCATGCGCTCGCCGGCAAGCTCGCCGTAGGAGAGCGACCCCATGCCGGTCAGGATGGTCGTCAGGCCAGCCTTCGGATCGGCTTCGACGGCCTTGGTCGCCGCGCCATCCGGCGTCCAGTTGGCGACCATTTCCTTGAGGTCAGAGACGAGCAGCTCGGAAGCAGCCTTCAGATAGGCGGCGCGGCGGTCGCAATTGCCCCCGGTGCAGGCCTTGGTGTCGTAGTCCGTGTAGGGGCGGTTGCCGGCGCCGGCCTTGGTGCCGTTCAGGTCCTGGCCCCAGAGCAGGAATTCGATGGCGTGATAGCCCGTGGCGACGTTCGCTTCGATGCCGCCCGCTTCCTGAAGGGTGCCCGCCAGCAGTTCCGGCGTGATGTTGGTGGCATCGACGTCCTTGCCGTCGATCTTGATCGTCTTGTTGGCAATCACGTTGGCGGTGAAGAGGCCGTTCTCGTCGCTCTCGCTGCCGTAGCTCGGGTCGACATAGTCGATCAGGCCTTCGTCCAGCGGCCAGGCGTTGACCTTGCCTTCCCACTCGTCAACGATGGCGTTGCCGAAGCGGTAGACTTCCGTTTCCTGATAGGGGTTGCGAGCCTTGAGCCAGGCTTCGCGCGCCGCCTTCAGCGTTGCTTCGCTGGGGGTCGCGATCAGTGCGTCAATCGCCTTGTCGAGCGCTTGCGCCGTGATCAGCGCATCTTCGAACTTGGCGTGCGCAACGACGGTGTAGTGCTTTACCACTGCGGCCGCATCGGTGGCGGCCTCGGCCGGCTGCAGGGCCAGCGTCGACGTTGCCGTCATGAGCGCCAGCGCCGCGGCGCGGATGAAATTCTTGGTCATGACCCTCTCCTGTTCTTCTCCCGGCGTGACCGGAACGGACACCGCGGGACGGCGTCATCGCTCGGCAAGGGTCGTCGAAAATCCCCCGTCGACCCTCCGGAGCTTGAGTGTCATGAACCAAAAGTAAACTGGTGTCAAAGTGTATAGTTTAGAACGTTTTCAATCTGATGCCGGCGGTTTGACGCGGTGTCGAAGCCGCCGGCGAGGCGCTCAGGCCTTGCGCTGCATCAGGCAGAAGAAGAAGCCGTCCGTGCCGGTGGAGGCGGGCGTCAGCGTCACCGTCTTCATGTCGGCGGACCATGGCTGCGGCTTGTCAGTGCCGAACAGTCCGGCCCAGATGTCGGCGGCCGACAGGATCTCGAATTCCGGATTGTCTTCGCAAAAGCCGTAGACCTGCGCCTCGTTCTCCTCGGGAAGAACCGAGCAGGTGACGTAGATCAAGTGTCCGCCCGGCCGCACGAACTGCGCGGCGCTCGCCAGTGCTTCCTCCTGCTGGGAGATGCGCTCTTCGAGGTTCTTCTGGTTGAGCCGCCACTTGGTGTCGGGGCGACGGCGCCAGGTTCCGGTGCCGGTGCAAGGCGCATCGACGAGAACTCGGTCGAAGCGGCCGGCAAGCGGCGCCAGGCTGTCGGTGGATTCGTGCACCTGGACATTGCGCGTGCCCGCGCGCTTCAGCCGCTCGATGATCGGCGCCAGGCGCTTGCGGTCGGTGTCGTAGGCGTGCACCTGGCCCTTGTTGTTCATCGCTGCCGACATGGCGAGCGTCTTGCCGCCGCCGCCGGCGCAGTAGTCGAGCACCTGCTCGCCTTCCTGCGGGAAGGCGAGATCGGCAACGATCTGCGATCCCTCGTCCTGAACTTCGAACCAGCCTTTCTGGAAGGAAAGCTCGGCGGTGACGTTCGGCAGACGCGAAGCGCCTTCGCCGGCCGGAATGCGGATGCCGTTGCGCGCGATCGTCGCCGGTTCGGCGCCGCTGCGCTCCAGCGCCTTGAGAACTTTTGCGCGCGTTGCCTTGAGGGTGTTGGCGCGCAGGTCGAGCGTCGGACGCCCGGCGAGCGCCTTGGCCTCGTCAAGCCAGTCTTCGGAGAAATTCTCCTCGAAGGATGCCTGGACCCATTCGGGAATGTCGCCCTGGATGTGGGGAGCTGCATCCTCGAGGCGGCGTGTGGTGAAAGCCTGCGCCATTTCGGCAGAGGGCATCTCAGGCGCGAACTTGTCGCCATCGAGTTCGGCCGCCAGCCTTTCGGGCGAAAAGCCCCACTGGCGGTACATCACGGCATGGCCGAGAGCGGTGGC
Organism: Ensifer sp. 4252; assembly: GCF_050434565.1. Lineage (NCBI taxonomy): Bacteria > Pseudomonadati > Pseudomonadota > Alphaproteobacteria > Hyphomicrobiales > Rhizobiaceae > Ensifer > Ensifer sp. 4252. Next base: position 1,414,235 of record NZ_JBNDIU010000001.1, on the reverse strand, counting down.
GCTGTCGCTGTCCATCAGATAGGCGTGGGAGAGCTTCATGCGAAGCGCGTCATAGACGATGTTGCCGATCGCGGACCGATCGCCCGAGCCGGCGAACCGATGGGACAGGCCCCAGTCCTTGAGCGCGTCGGCGACCGGGCGCTTCCGCTTCTCGATATCCTCAAGAACTTCGATGGCTCCTGCGAGCCTGCCGCCCAATCGCATCTTCGATCAACTCCTTTTTCGCCGTGGTAGCGGCGATGGCATCGAAGAGCAAGACGCTGGCCAGGATTAAACGCGGGGAACAGTCCTTCCCAAAGCAGAACTGCCCGGAACGGGCCGGACGGAAGTATTCTATGATCAGGAATTGACGACGCGATAACAGATGCTGGCGTGCCCGGAGCGGACCATGCCGATCTGCGAGGCGGCTGCTTTGGAAAGATCGATTACACGGCCACGGATGAACGGCCCACGATCGTTGATGCGAACGATCACAGTCTTGCCGTTGCGCTTGTTGGTGACCTGGACCTTGGTGCCGAACTTCAGGCTGCGGTGGGCAGCTGTCAGGCGGGCGGCGTTCATGCGCTCACCGGACGCCGTCTTGGAGGTCAGCGCATACCAGGAGGCGCCGCCGCAGCCGGTGCCTGCTGCCTGGCTATCGGAAACGGAAACAAGGCCGATCCCGGCGGTGAACAGCGCTGCCGCAGCAACAGTCTTGATTTTCGCTGGCGTCAAGCGGGCGACCCTCGGTTAGAGCCCTTGGGCTGGAGCTCTTGGTTAATTCTTTCAAAGATTGCTAATTGGGGCGAAAAATGGCGAAAACGTGCTTCAACCATTTACGTTCTATTAGGATTTATTGAAAAAGGACGAAAATTAAAAATCGAAGATTGTTTGAAATAGTTTAAGCGATGCCCGGAAGTTCTTTGGAATCAGCGGTTGAACGCTAAAGCCGGGCCGCACGCGAGCCGAGATATCGGCTTAACGAAAAAAATCATTAAAAATTTCGATTTGAACGAAACGTCCGGAATCCGGATGGTTCAAACCGTCATACTATCGTTATGGTTGCATTCAATTCGCCGAGTATAGAATGAATATCTCAGGAAGGTCACAATTGAGCGCCCCTATGAGATCTCCATTACTAACGATCATGCTATCGGGAATGTTCCATTGCGAACGGGATATGTTGAGCAATTCGCGCAGCAATTGTTCATTCGCCGCGCCAGCTGTCCGTCTGCCACATTTGCGCAAGCGAAACGCGATAATCGGGATAGGTAAATTCGAAGCCGGTTTCCCGCATGCGTGCGTTCGAGACGCGCTTGTTTTCGCCATAGAAGGAGCGAGCCATCGGTGAAAGCTCGGCGGTTTCGAACGGCATTTCGGGCGGCGGCTCGACGCCCATCAGCCGCGCGGCCTCGGCAACGATATCCTGTGGTGGTGCCGGCTCGTTGTCGGTGATGTTGAAGATCCCACCCTGAAGCCTCTCCGAGAGGTAGGATGTGGCAGCGCCGATATCTTCCACGCGAATGCGATTGAACACCTGGCCAGGCTTGATCAGCCGGCGGGCCGTGCCGTTGGCGAGATTGCAGAAGGCATTGCGTCCGGGGCCGTAAATGCCGGAAAGCCGTAGCACCGCGACCGGAACGTCATGTTTGGCGCCGAAGGCAAGCCAGGCGTCTTCCGCCTCAACCCGCTCCACCGAGCGCGCCGAGACCGGCTTAGACAACATGTCTTCCGTCACCCACCGACCGCCATGGTCGCCATAGACCCCAACGGTCGAGAGATAGCCGATCCAGCGAAGGGCAGGGGCAAGCTCGGCAAAGTCGGCGCTGCCGGTGCGGAACATCGGGTCGCCGTCACGGCCGGGGGCAATCGACTGGATCAGATGGGTCGTTTTCCGCAAGGCGGCTGCCAGTTCGTCGGAAACGGTGTCGCCGTCGAAGACGATCGGGCGGATGCCCGCCTTTTCCAGCTTGGCGGCCTTTTCCGCCCTGCGGGTCGTACCAGTGACGCTATCGGCCCTGGCGGCCAGTGCGCGTGCGATCGCCATGCCGGAATAACCGGCGCCAAGAATCAGGACATGCATCGGCTCACTCCCGCCATTTGCCATTCGGACAACACTTCCTCGTCGCTCTCCGCATCGCATAGCCTCTCATGGGCAGCAAGCGCGTCAGGCGATATCAATCGTGACAAAGCCCACACCGCCATCGCCCTCACCACCGGCGAAGCATCACCGGTCAACGTCTTGCAGGCTGCGACCAGGCTCTCATCGCCGGAATTGCCCGCTGCGATCAAGACATTTCTGACGAAGCGGTCACGCCCGATGCGTTTTACCGGAGAACCCGAGAAAAAGGTTCTAAATGTCGGGTCGTCGAGGGTCAGGAGAAAGGCAAGCGACGGCGCCCTCAGATCGTCGCGTGCCTTCAACTTCATCTCCGACGCAGTTTGCGCGAACTTGTTCCAGGGGCAGGCGGCAAGACAGTCATCGCAGCCATAGATGCGATTGCCGATCAGCGATCGCAGCGCCGGGTCGATCGGCCCCTTGTGCTCGATGGTCAGATAGGAAATGCAGCGCCGCGCGTCGATACGGTAGGGGGCTGGAAAGGCAGCGGTGGGACAGGCATCGATACAGGCGCGGCAGGAGCCGCAGTGGTCGCGTTCGGCGGTGTCGAAGACAAGTTCCGCCGTGGTGAACAGGCTGCCCAGAAACAGCCACGAGCCGAACTCGCGGCTGACGAGATTGGTGTGCTTGCCCTGCCAGCCTATGCCGGCCTTTTCGGCGAGCGGTTTTTCCATCACCGGCGCCGTGTCGACAAACACCTTCACGTCCTCGCCGGCACGTGCCGCAAAGCGGGTGGCGACCTCTTTCAAGCGGCCCTTGATGATGTCGTGATAATCGCGGTTCTGGGCATAGACGGAGATTGCGCCGCGGTCAGGCTGATCGAGGATGCTGCGCGGGTCTTCCTCGGGGCCGTAGTTCATGCCGAACATGACGACCGAGCGCACGTCGTTCCAGAGCGTTCGAGGATCGGACCGGCGCTCCGCCGTCTCGGCCAGCCACTCCATCGTGCCGTGGAAGCCCTCGCCGAGGAATTCCACGAGCCGCGCCGGCGCCTCCGGTATGGCATCGGGCCGGGTGATGCGACAGACGTCAAACCCCTTGTCGGCCGCCTCGGCCTTCAGGAATTCCGTCAGCTTCTGCCGCCGTCGCTCCTGGTTTTCAGCCTTGGCAGCACTGCCTGGCACGGCACCATCCTCAGAAGTCGAGATCCGCATAGTGCGGAACCGGTGTGACGCCGCGCACGCGCTCGGAAAGCAGCGGGCGGAACGAGGGGCGGGACTTCAGCCGCTGATACCATTCCTTGGCTGTGGGCGCGTCCGACCAGTCGATCTCGCCGAGATAGTCGAGCACCGAAACCGTCGCGGCCGCCGCAAGGTCGGCATAGGAGATCCGGTCGCCGGCAAGCCAGGGACGTGAGCCCGCAAGCCACGACAGGTACTTCATGTGCTGGCGGATATTGGCGCGCGAGGTGCGCAGCACCTTGCTATCCGGCGCGCCGCCGCCCTGGTCCGGCGTCATCTGCAGCTTGAAGATACGCTCGCGCACCAGCGGCCGGGTCACGTCGGCTTCCATCTTGTGCAGGAACCATTCGGCCAGCCGGCGGATTTCGGCGCGCTGGAACGGATCTTCCGCCAGAAGCCGCCGATCCCGTTTCATGATGCCGTTCGTCTCGTCGAGATATTCCGAGATGATCGTGGCGCCACAGAGCGCCCTCATACTGTCGTCAACATAGACCGGTAACGTCCCCGCCGGATTCAGCGTCAGAAAGTCTCGCCGGTTTTCCCACGGCTGTTCCTCGGTCAATTCCGTCTGGTAGCCGTATTCCGAAAGGATCAGGCGCACGAACCGCGAAGCGGAGGACATGGGGTGATGGTACAGTGTCGGCATCGATGATCTGGCTTCTTATGGTCTTTTTTCAGGGGACGTCAGCGTGGCGGCGCATGCGTCTGGCCACGGCTCATCAGAAAAAGCTATAGGAACTTGTGGTGGCAAACACAAGCGAATCAGCCTTTTCCTCCCACTCCAAAACTTGTCAGGAAAATCTTATATATGGCGGATCAATCGATCATCAGCGCGCTCGTCCTTGGACTCATCGAAGGATTGACGGAGTTCATTCCCGTGTCTTCGACGGCGCATGTGCTCCTCGCCGGGCATTTCCTCGGCTTCAGATCGCCGGGCAACACCTTTGCGGTTCTGATACAGCTCGGTGCCATCCTGGCGATCCTGCTCGTCTATTTCCAAAGACTTCTGTCGATCGCACTGGCGCTGCCGACGAGCATCAAGGCCCGCCGCTTCGTCGTGTCGGTGCTGCTGGCTTTCCTGCCGGCCGCCGTCATCGGCGCGATCGCCCATGACTTCATCAAGACCGTGCTGTTCGAAACGCCGATCCTGATCTGTGTCGTGCTCATCATCGGCGGCTTCATCCTTCTGGCGATCGATCGCCTGCCGTTGACGCCGCGCTACACTGACGTCATGGACTATCCGCCGTCGCTGGCGTTGAAGATCGGCCTGTTCCAGTGCCTGGCGATGATTCCCGGCACCTCGCGCTCCGGTGCGACGATTGCAGGCGCGCTATTGATGGGAACGGACAAGAGGTCGGCGGCGGAGTTCTCGTTCTTCTTGGCCATGCCGACGATGCTCGGCGCCTTCACACTCGATCTCTACAAGAACCGTGATGCGCTGTCGTTCGACGATTTCACACTGATTGCCGTCGGTTTCATCGCGGCGTTCGTCGCCGGCATCTTCGTCGTCCGCTCGCTGCTGGACTTCGTGTCGCGCCGCGGCTTCACGCCCTTTGCGATCTGGCGGATCGTCGTCGGCACCGCCGGCCTCATCGGCCTCTGGATGCTTGGCTGAGCCTACTGCATGTTTCCTTAAATCCTATTCGATTTAAGGATAAAAACATGCAGCAATTCAAAGTGCTACAGCGACCTTTGCGCGTCTGATAAGACGCGCGGCGCTGTAGCCAAAAAACAAACCGCGTGCGTTTCAGATGAAACGCACGCGGTCCCTGGCCCCCGCCAAAAACTTTAGAGCTTATCGCCCGATGGGCGCCGGCTTACTTGCCGGAAAGGTCGATCGACGCCGTCGTGCACGGGTCGACGCCATAGGCCGGCGTGCAGCCCTTGCGGCTGCTCGCGACCGTGTTCGGCGCGACGAATGAGCCAGCCAGAATGATCAGTGCCGCACACGCAAAAAAGATTGCGATCGACTTGCCCATGGACGCTATGCCTTTCGAGAGTGATGCTGTCGCCGCCGAGACTTACCTGTGATCGGGGTGCGGGGCGGTTTTTATGCGTTGGATATGTCTTGATCAATATCAGGACATGTTGAATCTGCGGTAAATGCCATTCGCTTTTGTGACTGCGGCAGAACTGCAACGCTGTTGCTCGGATGACACAACAAAAAAGCCGCCGGCAGGGCCGGCGGCGATCGAAAGAGGTTTTCTGGGCTGCTGCCTCAGGCGGCGCGGCCGCTGCGTGTGTACTGGCCCTGCGGGCGATAGCGCACGAGATAGGTCGACAGGATCGATTCCAGCATCGTCGGCGTGATGCCGATGCCGCGAAGCGTCCGGCCTTCGGATTCGGCCTTGGCCGAGACGATATTGTCGGATTTCAGCAACACCACCTGGTCGGGCGTCACCGGTGGCGTGATGAAGGGGATCATCGACGCGATGCTGCCCATCATCGAGGCGATGCCGAAGGGCACCGATACCAGCGAGCGCTTGCGATCGATCGTCCGGAGCATGATCTCGAGACATTCGCGGAAGGTGAGCACGTCAGGTCCGCCCAGTTCGTAGATCGTGCCGGCCGTCAGCGTGCCGTCGACCGAGCGGGCAACGGCCTCGGCGACGTCGCTGACATAAACAGGCTGGAACTTGGTGTTGCCGCCGCCGATCAGTGGCAGCGCCGGTGCGAACCGGGCCATCTGGGCGAACTTGTTGAAGAATCCGTCCTCCGGTCCGAAGACGATCGACGGGCGCAGGATGATCGCATCCGGCAGGGTTTCGCGGATTGCAGCTTCAGCGCGGCCCTTGGTGCGGGCGTAGCTCGATTCCGACTTGGCGTCCGCGCCGATCGCCGAGATGTGCGTCAGCTTTGCGCCGACATTGCGGGCGGCTTCCGCAACTGCCCGGGCACCGAAATCCTGCACGGCGTCGAAGGTGTTGCGGCCGCTCTCGAACAGGACGCCGACGCAGTTGATGACATGGTCGGAGCCTTCGACGGCGCGGTCGACCGACTTGCGATAGCGCAGGTTGGCCTGGACGAAGGAGATCTGGCCGACATTGCCGAGCGGCTGCAGGTGACCCGCAAGGTCCGGCCGGCGAACGGCGACGCGGATGCGATAGCCGCGCTTGGCGAGCGCACGTACGACATGACGGCCGACGAACCCGGATCCGCCGAAAATCGTCACAAGCGGCGGAAGGTTGGACAAGGTCATGGGAAACGCACTCCTGATCTCATGGAAGAATTGTTTGCTACATAGCCCAACAGCCGCGAGAGGTGAAGGCCAATCCTCGCGGCGGGCGGGCGTTGCCGCAGGCTGCGGCGCTCGCCTGTCAGACGCCCTCGACGACCACCATCTCGGCGTCTGCCACCTGTTGGCGGATCGCAGCGGCAATCTGGTACTCGGGGGAATTGTAACAGTCGACAGCGGCCTGCAGCGATGGAAATTCGATGACGACGTTGCGGGCGCGAACCCCGCCTTCCAGGCGCTCGAATTCACCGCCGCGCGCCAGGAAATTGGCGCCGTATTTCTCGAAGGCCGGCTTTGCGGCCGCCACATAGTCCTTGTAGCGTTCGGGGTCCCGCACATCGACCCGTGCGATCCAGTATCCTTTTGCCATGCTGAACTCCTCGTCTTCAGGCATCAAAAGCAGACGGGAGTGTTACTTCCGGCAAATTCCGGGCAAGGTCAAGCGGAACGGTTGCAGAGGACGGCGATGTACGAGACGGATCGCCGACCTGTTGCACGTGGGTGTCACGATCAGCGCGAAAGCACGCCGTTCATCTCGTCGAGGATGCCGCGCGCGGCGACAAGCGGATCCGCGGCTGCGACGATTGGGCGCGCGACAACGAGGTGGCTCGATCCGGCCTTCAGCGCGTCGGCGGGTGTCATGACGCGCTTCTGGTCGCCCTTGTCGGTGCCGGCCGGGCGGATGCCCGGGGTCACCAGCGCCATGTTGGGGCCGATGATCTTGCGCACGGCCGAGGATTCTTCCGCCGAGCAGACGATGCCGCCCATGCCGGCAATGCGGGCCTGTTCGGCGCGCCGCAGCACCAGCGTATGCGGGTCGTATTCGTAGCCCGCATCGATGACGTCCTGTTCGTCCATCGAGGTCAGCACCGTGACGCCGAGCAGGCAGAGATCCGATCCTCTGGCTGCTTCCACTGCCGCCTTCATCGCCTTGGGGTAGGCGTGCAGCGTCAACATCGACATGCCCATCTTGGCGATGTTCTCTACGCCCTTGGCCACCGTGTTGTCGATGTCGAGCAGCTTCATGTCGAGGAAGACCTTCTTGCCGCTTGCCGCCAGATCGCGAGCGAACTCCAGTCCGCCGGCAAACACCAGCTGGTAGCCGATCTTGTAGAAGGCCACGTCGTCACCGAGCGTGGCGACGATCCTTTCAGCCTCTGCGATGGTCGGAAGATCCAGGCCGACGATCAGTCGGTCGCGTGCAGTCTCGGTCATGTCGCGGTCACCCCTGCCAGAATTCCATCGGGGTCCAGTCGCATGTGAGGGCGCGATCCGCAAGGCGCAACGCGAAGAGATTGCCGCCGCCTCCGCCCTTCTGATCGCAGCTTCGGCTGATGGCGGTGCCGCCCAGCTTGCACTTCAAGAGGGTGCCGACGCCGCCATGGCCGACGAACGCGATGGGAATTTTGGCGTCGTGTTCGTCAAGGATGCGAAAGACGGCAGCGGAGATGCGGGCCTGTGCATCGATGGCACGTTCCCAGCCGTTGAAGCTCTCGTTCGGATTGGCGAAGAACCAGTCCGCCGCCCTCTCGAATTCCGGGGGCGGCAGGAAGCCGGTGGCCGAGCGATCGTTTTCGCCCATGGTGTCGTCGATCTCGACGGCGACGCCGGCAGCGCGAGCCAGAAGGTTCGCGGTCTCGATCGCCTTGGTCTCGTCGCTTGAGACGATCCGTCCGAGCTTTCGAACCCAGGGCTGCAGCGCCGTCGCTTCCGCCCGTGCGCGTCCGATCTCCGACAGGCCCCATTTCGGCACGGGAACTGCCTGATCGATCTGCACCTGCGGGTGCGTGATGTATAGGCCGAGCAATGGCGTGCCCCGTCAGTGCGCTTTGCGATAGACCCAGAGCTGGGCGGGGGGGATGTTGCGCACGACGAAATCGAGATGCTGGATGCTGTAGCGGTCGGGCATGGCAACGACCGGCGACAGCGGGCCATAGGAAATCTGCACGACGGGACGGCCGACCGGGATGCGGGACAACAGGTCCTCGATCAGCTCGACGCGGCGGTGCATCGGGAAATTGAGCAGCGGCACGGCGGAGATGACGCTGTCGAAGGTTCGGTCCTTCATCGCGCCAAGCGTCTGTTTGAGATCGAACGCGTCGCCGTTGATGAAGTTGACGTTGGCAAAGTTCGCCTTGAGCTGCTGGTAGAAGTCGGTGGAGTACTCGACCGACACCAGATCTTCGGGGGCTACGCCGCGCTGCAGGATCGCCTTGGTGATGACGCCAGTTCCGGGGCCGAGTTCGAGAACCGGCAAACCGGAATGGGGATCGATGACGCTCGCCATGCGGCGGGCGGTGACGGAAGACGTTGGCAGGATTGCTCCGACCGCCTTCGCATTGCTCATCCACCCTTTGAAGAAACGGATCTCCTCGTCGAATTTCCGGCCAAGCCGTTCCTTCACCTTCACGCGCAAATTCATTGAACCCCTCAAAACCGTCGTCCTCTCATACGGATCGTCCGGTCTCGCTGATTCGAGCGGGGCACGGACATTGCGGATATAATGTGCTCCCATCTGCGGCAAAAACAAGTCTGTCTGCGCCTGAAAGCGTCGTCTTATCAACAGCACACCAAAATCAGCGCCAACAAAAAACCCGCCACGCGCGGCGTGACGGGTCACATTCTTCACCGCGGCAGGGGCGTCTAAACCCGCATCGGCATCAGCACGTAGAGCGCGTCCTCGGCGGCCAGATCGCGCACCAGCGTCGGCGAACCCGGGTCGGCCAGCATGAAGATGGCGTCAGTTCCGGTCAGCTGCGAGGTGATGTCGAGCAGGTATTTCGCGTTGAAACCGATTTCGAGCGGGTCGTGCTCGTAGCCGACCGGCAGCTCTTCCGTCGCGCTGCCCGAATCCGGATTGTTGACCGTCAGCGTCATCTGGCCGTCGGTCAGTGCCAGCTTCACCGCGCGTCCGCGTTCGGAGGAAATCGTCGAAACGCGGTCGACGGCCTGGGCGAAGGACTGGCAATCGACGCGCAGTTCCTTGTCGTTGTTGGCCGGAATGACGCGCTGGTAATCCGGGAAGGTGCCGTCAATCAGCTTCGAGGTCATCACGATCGAGCCGATCGTCAGGCGGATCTTTGCGTCCGATACTTCGAGCGTCACGACGATATCGGGATTGTCGAGCAGCTTCTGCAGTTCGCTGACGGTCTTGCGCGGAATGATGATGCCCGGCATGCCCTCGGAGCCGGACGGCGCTTCGACGTCGGCGCGTGCAAGGCGGTGGCCGTCGGTAGCCACGGCGCGCAGCTTCAGGTCGCCCTTGCTCTCGACCGTGTGCACGAAGATGCCGTTGAGGTAGTAGCGGGTTTCCTCGGTCGAGATCGCGAACTGGGTCCGGTCGATCAGCATCTTCAGGTCGGTCGCCTTGAGGCGGAAGGTATGGGAGAAAGTGCCGGCCGTCAGGTCGGGGAAATCGGATTGCGGCAGGCACTGCAGCGAGAATTTCGAGCGGCCGGAGGCGACCGTCATCGCCGTGCCTTCGGCGTTGGTCGCAAGCAGCACTTCCGAGCCATCGGGCAGCTTGCGCACGATGTCATAAAGCAGATGCGCCGGAACGGTGGTGGCGCCGGCCTGTTCCACCTGCGCCGGCGTCGCCTCGGTGATCTCGAGATCGAGGTCGGTCGCCTTCATTTCGAGGCTCGCACCGTCGGAGCGCAACAGAACGTTCGAGAGGATCGGGATCGTGTTTCGCCGTTCGACCACGCGGTGAACGTGGTTCAGCGATTTCAGAAGATTGGACCGCTCGAGAGTAATGCGCATGGGATGCTACCGCTTTCAACCGTTGCTCGGCGGGCGAGGCTCCCGCCGCAGCGTCAACTGCGAGTGTCCCGGCCGACCGACCGGAAGGATGTGGACCGGCAAAATGGCAGAAACAGCGCCTGAAAAGCAAGGGGTTTGACGGGCGCTGTCCCCAGATGACGCGCTGGCCGGCCGCTTGGCGCCCTTGCTCTGCCATGTCGGCTCACTCATAAAGGCTAAAACCGGTCAGCCGGCATCGCCATCAGGAAGCTGCAGTTGGAAAAACATAAGACGTCGGACGCCTTGGATGGGCAGAAGCAGCGCAGCTATCGCCTGCACAATACCAGCATTCCCGCGCGCCCGCTCGACGTCGCGCTCTATCTTGTGGCGACGCCGATCGGCAACCTTGGCGACATCACCCTGCGCGCGCTGGAAACGCTCGCCGGAGCCGATGTGCTCGCCTGCGAGGACACGCGCGTCACCCGCGTGCTGCTCGACCGTTACGGCATCGTCAACCGGCCCTACGCCTACCACGAGCACAATGCCGACGAGGTCGGCCCGCGACTGCTCACGGCCCTTGGCGAGGGCAGATCGGTGGCACTCGTCTCCGATGCCGGCACGCCGCTGGTCTCCGATCCCGGCTATAGGCTGGCACAGCTGGCGATCGAGGCGGGGTACCGCGTCGTGCCGATCCCCGGCGCCTCCGCCCCGCTTGCAGCACTTGTCGGTTCGGGCCTTCCCAACGACGCCTTTCTCTTTGCCGGCTTCCTGCCGACCAAGGACAAGGCCAAGCGCGACCGGCTGCAGGAGCTGGCGACGGTACCCTCGACGCTGCTCTTCTTCGAATCGCCGCACCGGATCGCCGCCACGGTGGCGGCTGCCGCGGCGGTGCTCGGCGAAAACAGAAAGGCGGCCGTCTGCCGCGAACTGACGAAGACATTCGAGGAATTCCGCCGCGGCACGCTCGGCGAGCTCAAGGCGTTCTACGAGGAGGCCGGTGCGGTCAAGGGCGAGATCGTCCTGGTCATCGGCCCGCCGGACGCGCCACCGGAACCGGAGGCAGCCGACGTCGATGCGCTGCTTGTCCGGTTGATCGCCGACATGTCGACCGGCAAGGCGGCGACCGAAGCCGCCAAGCAGACGGGGCTTCCGCGCAAGGAGCTTTACGACCGGTTGCTTGAGCTCAAGGACCGCAATGGCGACTGACGGGCCCGATCGGCGCAAGCTCAAGGCACAGAGGCGCGGTCGGTTCGCCGAGTATCGCGCAGCACTTTGCCTGATCGCGAAGGGCTACCGGATCGTCGCCATGCGCCATCGCACCAAATTGGGCGAAATCGACATCATCGCCCGCAGAGGTGATCTCATTGCCTGCGTCGAGGTCAAGGCCAGGCGCTCGGCAGATGCGGGCGTCTTCGCAGTGACCGCCACGGCGCAACATCGCATCCGCGCCGCCAGCGACCTCTGGCTCGCGCGCCAGCCCGATTTCGCCAGACTTTCCGTCCGTTACGATATCATCACGGTGACACCCTGGCGCTGGCCGCGACACCTGCCCGATGCGTTTTGAACCGGCGCAGGATGAGGGAAAATGGTTGCGGTGTTCCGCCCGCATCCCGTCTTGGAACAAATTCGCGAATTTGTAATCGTCCCGACATAAAAGCGTTACCGGCCTGTCACTGAAGGCCACTAGTCCACTGCCATCCGCAACCCGGTGGAGAGGACCAGTCATGTTCAAGAAAATTTCACTCGCAGCTTTCACCCTTGCATTTTCGGCGACCTCATCGCTTGCCGCAACCAACATTACCTGGTGGCACGGCATGGCCGGCCGCAACGGCGAGGTCATCAACGAGATCTCCCAGAAGTTCAACGAAGCCCAGAGCGCCTGCGCCCTGACCCCGGTTTCGAAGGGCACCTATGAGGAAGCGCTCGCTTCCGGTATCGCCGCATTCCGCTCGGGCGAACAGCCGAACATCCTGCAGGTCTTCGACGCCGGTGCAGCGACCATCATCAACGCCAAGGGCGCCGTCGTTCCCGCCGAAGACCTGATCATCAAGGCCGGCCACAACTTCGACCGCAATGCCTTCATCGACGGCGTGCGCTACTTCTATGCCGATAGCGAAGGCAAGTTCGTCGGCATGCCGTTCAACTCCTCGGCGCCGATCATGTACATCAACGACGAAGCCCTGAAGAAGGCCGGCGTCGAAGCACCGAAGACCTGGGAAGAATTCGAGGCCGCAGCGCCGAAGCTCAAGGCTGCCGGTTACATCCCGCTCGTGCAGTCGCAGCTGACCTGGCAGTTCACCGAAAACTTCTTCTCGCGCAACAACATCCAGTTCGCGACCAACAACAACGGTTACGACAGCGTCGTCGACACGACGCTGAAGGTCACCGACCCGAACCTGGTCATGATGTTCGACAAGCTCAAGGCCTGGAAGGACGAAGGTTACTTCGCCTTCTACGGCGCCGGCTGGAACGACAACCAGAAGGTCTTCGAAGAAGGCAAGGCTGCATTCTGGATCGGTTCGTCGGGTTCATTCGGCGGCCTGCAGAAGACGGCGCAGATGCCATTCTCGGCAACCTTCCTGCCCTATTGGAACGCGATCGAGGGCGCCGGCACCAACTCCTTCATCGGCGGCGCGGCACTGTTTGCCATGTCGGGCAAGTCGGAAGAGGAAAACAAGTGCGTCGCCGACTTCTTCCAGTTCCTGACCTCGCCTGAGATCCAGTACTTCTACCACAAGGCAACCGGCTACGTGGCCATCACCAAGGCAGCCTACGAGCTTGCCCAGAAGGACGGCTACTACAAGGAAAAGCCGGTCGCCGAAGTCGGTATCAAGCAGCTGATGCTGCCGGCCGGCGACTGGTCGAAGGGCTACCGCCTCGGCTTCTACCCGCAGATCCGCGAGATCATGGAGCGCGAATACGGCCGCATCTTCTCCGGTGAGACCACGGTCAAGGACGCCTTCGACACGATCGAGAAGGAAGGCAACGACCTGCTCGCCCGCTTCGCCAAGACGGCCGGCTGATCTCGATGACTTCGGGAACGGAACTCCTCCCCGCACGGCGGGGAGGGACGGGCGCGGATCGGCGTCGCTTCGGCGCCCTCCGGCTGTTCGGCGGCAAGGCGAAGGACGGTGACGCGGCTGCCAAGCGCGTGCAGTTCTCCTCGCCCTACCTGCCTTACCTCTTTCTGGCGCCGCAGCTGGCGATCATCTTCGTGTTCTTCTACTGGCCGTCGATCCAGGCGGTCCAGTCATCCTTCTATCTGGAAGACCCGTTCGGCTTCGGCTCGACCTTTGTCGGCATGACGAACTACACCGATGTGCTGAAGTCCGGCGAATATCTGGGCATCGCGCGCTTCACGGCGATCTTCACCACGCTCGTCACCTTCTTCGCGCTGTCGATCGGCCTGCTGCTCGCCGTCAAAGCGGATGGCGTCATCCGCGGCAACGCCACATACAAGACGCTGCTCATCTGGGTCTATGCGATCGCGCCGCCGGTTGCCGGCCTCATCGGCATGATGTTCTTCGACCAGCACATCGGCCCGATCGTCGAGCTGGCGCGCTGGTTCGGTTGGGACATCAAGGTCGGCCTCAACTATTTCGATACCGCTTTCTCGATGATCGTGGTCTCGGTCTGGAAACAGATCCCTTACAACTTCATCTTTTTCCTCTCCGGCCTGCAGGGCATTCCGGTGGCGGTGCGCGAGGCGGCGGCAATGGATTGCCGCTCCGGCTTCCGCCGTTTCTGGACGGTGATCCTGCCGTTGCTCGCCCCCACCGCCTTCTTCCTTTTGATCATCAACGTCACCTATGCGCTGTTCGACACCTTCGGCGTCATCGACGTGATGGTGAAGGACAAGGCGGCGAACAATCCGATCACCCTTGTCTACAAGGTCTACATGGATGGTTTCCGCGGCAACGACCTCGGCGGCTCCTCGGCGCAGTCGGTCATCCTGATGCTCATCGTCTTCGTGCTCACCATCTTCCAGTTCCGCTTCATCGAGCGGCGCGTGCACTACAATTGAGGCGGGGCCGATGTATCGCACCAAGTTTTTCGACCACGTCATCCTCCTGATCGGCGTCTTCATCATGGTGGCGCCGGTCGTGGTCGCCTTCATGACGTCGACGCACGAGGCGGCGGATATCCACCGCAACGGCCTTAGCCTCAGCTGGGGCGGGCATTTCGTCGAGACCTACGAGACGGTGCTGACCCGCAAGGGCGGCTTCACCGGCAAGATCACCGGCCTCAACATGATGATGAACTCGATGATCCTCGGCCTCGGCTTCGCGCTCGGCAAGATCATCCTGTCGATGCTGGCTGCCTATGCGATCGTCTATTTCCGCTTCCGTCTCGCCACTTTCTTCTTCTGGATCATCTTCACGACGCTGCTTTTGCCGCTCGAAGTGCGCATTCTTCCCTCCTATGAAGTGATGAACACGCTGAAGCTGACCAACACCTATACCGGCCTGATCGTGCCGCTGCTCGCGTCGGCGACGGGCACCTTCTATTTTCGTCAGTTCTTCAAGTCGGTGCCGGACGAATTGCTCGAGGCGGCGCGCATCGATGGCGCCGGTCCGTTCAAGTTCTTCATCGACGTGCTGGTGCCGCTGTCGCGCACGATGATGGCGGCGATCTTCATCATCATGTTCGTCTATGGCTGGAACCAGTATCTCTGGCCGACATTGATGACCACGGACGAAGGCTTCTTCACGCTGGTGCGCGGTATCAAGCAGATCCTGCTCGTCTGGGTCGGCTCGAACATCCCCGATTACAACGAGGCCTTTGCGCTGGCGATCCTCGCCATGCTGCCGCCGGTCCTGATCGTGGTGATCTTCCAGCGCTGGTTCATCAAGGGCCTGACGGAAAGCGACAAGTAGATAACGCAGCGGCGAAGCCATCTTCGCCGCTCGCTCAAACGCAATTTACCAACGGAGGCAGCCATGGCGGCCATCACCATCGCCGAGGTCTCGAAGATCTATACCGGCAACGTCGAGGCGGTGAAGTCCGTCTCGATCGATATCGAGGACGGCGAGTTCATCGTGCTCGTCGGCCCGTCCGGCTGCGGCAAGTCCACGCTCTTGCGCATGGTCGCCGGACTTGAAGGCATCTCGAAGGGCACGGTCAAGATCGGCTCGCGCGTCATCAACGAGGTCGACCCGGCCGAGCGCGACATCGCCATGGTCTTCCAGAATTATGCGCTCTATCCGCATATGACGGTCTACCAGAACCTCGCCTACGGTCTGAAGAACCGCAAGACGCCGAAGGCCGAGATCGACGCCCGCGTGGCGGAAGCGGCGCGCATGCTGGAGATCGAGCCCTATCTCGACCGCAAGCCGCGGGCGCTTTCCGGCGGCCAGCGGCAGCGTGTGGCCATGGGCCGCGCCATCGTGCGCAAGCCGGCCGCCTTCCTGTTCGACGAGCCGTTGTCCAACCTCGACGCCAAGCTGCGCGTCTCCATGCGCGGCGAGATCAAGCGGCTGCAGAAGCGCCTCGGCACCACATCGCTCTACGTTACGCACGACCAGCTCGAGGCGATGACGCTCGCCGACCGGCTTGTGGTGCTGAACGGTGGCCGGATCGAGCAGATCGGCCGCCCGCTCGATGTCTACCATCGCCCGGCTTCGACCTTCGTCGCGAGCTTCATCGGTTCGCCGGCCATGAACCTGATCAAGGGCCGTATCGAAGGCTCGCGCCTGCATGTCGGCACCTACATGATCGAGCTTGGCGATCGTGCCCCGGTCGAAGGGCCGGTCACCGTCGGCTTGCGCGCCGAGGATCTGCGGCTTGCCTGTGTCGGCGAGGACGCGATGCTGTTCCAGGTCGACTATGTCGAGGAACTTGGCGCACAACGCCTGGTCCACGGCACCATCGAGGATCAGGCACTGACGGTGGCGCTTTCGCCCGAGATCCCGCTGTCCGGCGATCTCGCCGTGACGATCGCGACCGACCGCCTGCATTTCTTCTCGCCGGAGAACGGCAAGCGACTGGAGCGCGGCGCGTCTTTCATCAATACTGGCGAAAGCGCCCGTCCGCTCAGCCTGGAGCCGGCATTGTGATCGAAGAGACCGTCAGTACTCTTGCCGTACCGTCGCAGGAAACCCGCGCCGGTTTCACGGCGATCGAGGGTTCGATCGCAGCCCACGATGCCGTGATGGCGGCGTTGCCTGAAATGAACAGCATCGAGATCGGCGGCGAGCCGTCATCGAGCAAGCCGCTTGCCTTCCCGTTTACCGTCGCCGCCTGGAACCTGGAACGCTGCCTGTTTGCGCCGGAAAGTGCGGCGCATCTGGCGGCAACCGCAGCACCGGTCGTGCTGCTTTCGGAGATGGACAACGGCATGGCCCGCACCGGCCAGTGCCACCCGACCGCAGAAGTCGCAGCCTCCCTTCAGATGCAATATGCCTATGGCGTCGAGTTCATCGAGCTCGGCCTTGGCTCCGATACGGAACTGGAGTTCTGCAAGGACGACTTCAACGCGAAGGGTTTTCACGGCAACGCGCTGATGGCAGCAGTGCCGCTCGCCCAGCCGTTCATGCTCCGCCTCTGGGGCGAACGGCTCTGGTTCATGGATGGCGGCGACCAGCCGCGCGTTGGCGAACGTTTTGCCATCGGTGCGGTGATCGAGACCGAAGCCGGGCCTTTCGTTGCCGTTTCAACCCATCTCGAAAGCGCCACGACGGCGCTCTATCGGGAGCGCCAGGTCAAGGAACTCATCGATGCGCTCGATGAAGCGTTCCCCGCCATGCCTGTTCTTATCGGCGGCGACCTTAATACCGGCAACCACGCCGGCGGCGATTTCGAAGCCGAAGGGCTGTTTGCCATGAGTGCTGCGCGCGGTTTCACCCGCCATGGCGGGCCGATCGAGCTGATGACGACGCGCCCCAGCCTGATCACGCGCTGGCCGGAGCGGGCGATGAAGCTCGACTGGTTTTTGTCGCGCGGGCTGAAGATCGGCGAAAGCCGGATCATTCCTTCGCTCGACGCGGACGGCCGCCCGCTCTCGGATCATGATCTCATCACCTGCGTCGTCGAAGGCTTCGAGTAGCCTTGCTGCCGAAGCGGTCGCTCGATGCTTGGCGCTCGAGCCTTGCCTAAGGCGAGGCCGCATTCTACATGTTGCGGGCTTTTCTGGAGCGGGATGAGGAAAAGTGTGCGCGGTTTTCGGTGCGCATCCTGCTCCAACTTATTAAAATCGATCACGATCTCGGGCGAAGTGACCCAATGTCATCGTGATCCAACGGGGACGGGAAGATGGCGAAAATCGTCAATGTCGGGGTCCAGATGGACCATGTGTCGGGCATCAACATCGCAGGCGATTCCACCTTCGCGATGAGCCTTGAAGCACAGGCCCGCGGCTACCGGCTCTTCCATTACACGCCGGAAAAGCTTTCGCTGCGCGACGGCAAGGTTTTCGCGACGGCGCAGCAGATGACACTGCGCGACGTCAAGGGCGATCACTTCACGCTCGGCGAACCGGAGCGGCTCGATCTGTCGGCCATGGACGTGATCATGTTGCGTCAGGACCCGCCCTTCGACATGGCCTACATCACCTCGACGCATCTGCTCGAGCGCCTGCATCCGAAGACGCTCGTGGTCAACGACCCGGCCTGGGTGCGCAACTCGCCGGAAAAGATCTTCGTCACCGAATTCGCCGATCTGATGCCGAAGACGCTGATTACCCGCGACGCCGCCGAGATCGCGCGTTTCCGCGAGGAAATGGGCGACATCATCCTGAAGCCGCTCTACGGCAATGGCGGCGCCGGCGTGTTCCACTCCGCGCGCGACGATCGCAACCTGTCGTCGTTGCTCGAAATGTTCGGCCAGATGTTCCGCGAGCCCTTCATCGCGCAGGAGTATCTGCCGGCGGTGCGCAAGGGCGACAAGCGCATCCTGCTCGTCGACGGCGAGCCGGTCGGCGCGATCAACCGCGTTCCGGCCGAGCACGATGCACGCTCCAACATGCACGCCGGCGGCCGGCCTGAGCCGACCGAACTGACGGCGCGCGAGAAGGAAATCTGCGCCCGCATCGCACCGGCGCTGAAGGAACGCGGCTTCCTCTTTGTCGGCATCGACGTCATCGGCGACTACATGACCGAGATCAATGTGACGTCGCCGACCGGCATCCGCGAGGTCAAGAATTTCGGCGGCGCCGACGTCGCTAGCCTGCTTTGGGACGCGATCGAGCGCAAACGCGCGTGAAGAGAGCGGCGGGACGCGTTAGATCATTTCATTGTTTCGTTGAAACAGTGGAATGATCTAACTCTTTGAAATGACGCAATTCCGGACGGAAAACCGTTTCACACTTTTCCTGGAATTGCTCTAGACGACAGGCGCGCGCGCTGTAGCCACGAGACGCGACCAGCGCGCAGACGCGCTCTGGTCAATTCCGATCGTGGTGCTGATTGGCAGGCGTCCACCACCGAGCTGGAGCAGACGCTCTGTGGAAACGGCAGCCAGCAATGTCGTTCCAAAAAGGCCAGCCAAACGGGCGCTTCATGGCTGAGATTCGTTGCTTTGTCAGCCTATGCGCGGGCATCCGCGTCGGGTGCCGAAGATGATGCGATTCCGTTCTCCGCGGCTGCCGATGCCGCGAATTTCGATAATCTCCTGCGACGTCCGGCCGACGCGCGGATTGCGGAGATATCTTTGGGCTTTGCTGAGCGCCTGCCGCGGCGTGCACTGATAGGCTTCCGGCGGGCGGCGGCGATATTGCTGCGCGCCCCAGTCGTCTTCGTCATAGTATCGGGGTTCGTCGTAGTAGCGTGGCTGATCGCGGTAGCGTGGGCCGCCGCCTTCAATGTAAATATCCAGATCCTGGGAAGCGGCCGCTCCAACGACGAAGGTGCATGCCATGGCGGCTATCGCACATGTCTTGATGATTCTGATCATAGTGCTCTCCTTTGACTGCCTGGCATTCTAGCGACGGAATCATGAACGGCAGCAAAACGGTTCACTGGACGACGATCACGCCCTGGCCGGTCGGCAGCGTCAGAATCGTCTGGCCGTTCTTCCTGGCGAAATCGTTCCACATCGCGTTTTGTTCCTCGCTGCCGCGGAACGCATAGTCATCGAGAACGATTGTTGCCCCCGGCACGAGATTGTCCCACACCCGTTCGATACATTCCTTCTCGTATTGAGCCACGTTCAGGTCGATCGAAAGATAGGCAATCTTTGCGAGCGGCACGCCTTCGAGGGTGTCGGGCAGCACGCCGCGGACGAGATGTGCATTGGGGAAAGGTGCAAAGTTGCGCTTGGCGATCTCAAAAACGTCTTCATAGATGCCGGTGTTTCGCTCCGTTGTCAGCCGGCGTTCCACGTCCGTCATGTGCCCGTGAGGGATGCCGCCGAAAGTGTCGAACAGCCAGAACTTGCGATCGAGCGCTTCGAAACCGAGATAGCGGCAGACCGTCATCGACAGCAGGCCGGCGTTCACCCCGAACTCGACAAAGTCGCCCTCCAGCCGAAGGGCGCGCGATGCTGCCCAACAGCAGGTGTGCGCGCGCCAGCGGACATCGGGAACGTGGCCGCGCTTCCGCCAGGCCTCCCGGTTCCCTTCCTCCGCAAAGGCCCACGCCGCCGCAAACCGAGGCTCGTCCATGAACGACGTGTTCTTGTTCATCGTCCTGAAGCCGTCGGCGGCATACCCAGGTAGCGTTTTGTCCCCCTGTAGAAAATATCGCGTGCGCTTTTTCAGTTCGCGGATGCCAACCATCATCAATCCCTTCAGCAAACGTGAGGATTAAATAGCCGTCCGAAGAACTTTGGCAACCCGACCCTGGTCCCCTGGGTCCAAGACGAGCGCAAGCGGTTGATACGTGTCGGGACCGACGGCGAACGCGCGCCGATGGTGGGGACATCTTTGCGTTTCAGCACCTCCCGTGATGGAAGAATGACGAATTGGCACGATTGGGCGATTTCGCTGCTCGGGCGTGCGTGCGATGTGGCATCGCGATGTTCTGTAATTGTTCTTGTCTTTGTGCCTGTTCCGTGCAAGATTTTCTGTTGCAACCGAGAGGGTTGCGGCGGCACGGCGGCCGCCCGGTCAAAGAGGCGGTCATGGTTGCGCGTGTCAGTACGGTTGCATTCCAGGGGATAGAAGGCGTGCCGGTCGACGTTCAGGTGATGGTCGCACCGGGACGGGTCGGTATGCAGATCGTCGGCCTGCCCGACAAGGCCGTGGCCGAAAGCCGCGAGCGCGTGCAGGCAGCCCTTCATGCGTCTGGCCTGGCGCTGCCGGCCAAGAAAGTCACCGTCAATCTCGCGCCCGCGGATCTGCCGAAGGAAGGCAGCCACTTCGATCTGGCGATTGCGCTCGGGCTGATGGCCGCGCTCGGCGCCATTCCCGGCGACGCGCTGAACGGCTATGTGGTGATAGGCGAGCTTAATCTCGACGGCACGGTCGCGGCTGTCGCCGGCGCGCTGCCGGCAGCGATCGGTGCCAATGCGGTAGGAAAGGGGCTGATCTGCCCGGCCGAAAGTGGACCGGAAGCGGCCTGGGCGGGCGCCGAGATCGATATTCTCGCACCCCGCAGCCTGATCGCCATTGCCAATCATTTCAGGGGAACGCAGGTTCTCTCCCGCCCGGAACCGGCCATTCGCGTTGGTGCTGCCGATCTGCCTGACCTTGCCGATATCAAGGGGCAGGAAAGTGCCAAGCGGGCGCTCGAAGTCGCGGCCGCCGGCAACCACAATCTGCTGATGGTCGGCCCACCGGGTTCGGGCAAATCGATGCTGGCCGCCCGCCTGCCCTCGATCCTGCCGCCGTTGACGCCGGCTGAGCTCTTGGAAGTTTCGATGATCCATTCGATTGCCGGCCAACTGCCGGGCGGCAATCTGTCGGACCGGCGCCCCTTCCGCACTCCGCACCATTCCGCCACCATGGCGGCAATGATCGGTGGCGGTTTGCGAGCGAAACCGGGTGAGGCATCGCTTGCTCACAACGGTGTTCTGTTTCTCGACGAGTTTCCCGAGTTTCCCCCGCAGGTGCTTGATGCCCTGCGTCAGCCGCTGGAAACGGCCGAATGTATCATCGCCCGCGCCAACCATCGCGTCACCTATCCCGCCGCGATCCAACTGGTGGCGGCCATGAATCCCTGCCGCTGCGGCATGGCGGGTGAGCCCGGCCGAACCTGCGCTCGGGGTCCGCGCTGCATGACCGATTACCAGGCGCGCATCTCCGGCCCGCTGATGGACCGGATCGATCTGCGCATCGACGTGCCGGCCGTCAGCGCCGCCGACCTGATCCGTCCGATGGCGGCAGAGGCGAGTGCGGTGGTGGCAAGGCGTGTCGCTCGCGCCCGCGAACTGCAGGCCGATCGCTTCGTCATGCTCGGCAGTCGCGAACCATCGAGCAATGCCCGCTGCTCGACGGCGATGATCGAGCGCATTGCCGAGCCTGATGCGGCCGGCCTGCAGTTGCTGCGGGACGCGGCCGAGAAGCTGAAATTTTCAGCACGCGGCTATCACCGCGTCCTGAAGGTTGCGCGCACGCTCGCCGATCTCGAAGGTGCCGCAACCGTCGGCCGGCTGCATCTCGCCGAAGCGATCTCCTACCGCATCGCCGGCGAGCGATTGCAGGCCGCCGCATAGGGCAGTTGTTGACCGCGTTGCCGGTCATCGTGATGGGTCCTGACGTCGGCGCCTTTGCCCGTGATTCCGGGCTCGGACGCTGCCGCTGCTGCTTGATCCTGGAATTGGCACCGGCCTACGGCGCCGCGCGTCTTGCCCGACGCGCAAAGGTCACTGTCGCGCTTCTGCATGCTTTGATCGCGAAATCGCGACGATTTAGGATAGCATGCAATGGGCCGAAAGCTATCGTGGCACACTCCGGTAGCATCCCGAGGGGACCATATCTGATCGGCCCTGTTAGCGTGCTGCCCTGAAGCCGGCTGTTCGCCATCGCCGTGTGGTTCGCTGCAAGCCGTTACGCCGCCCCCCGTCTGAGGCCGCGGGTGGGAGCGGCGGAGTGAGCGATCTTGGTGACGGCATCGGTCTTTTCACACGGTCCATTTCGGGAGGTTAGTCATGACGAACGGTTCGCTCAGAAGAACCGATAGCGCCGAACGTGTGATTGCAGCGTCCGCGCCGGCGATCTACCAGGCACTGCTTGACCCGCAAGCCGTCGCGCGATGGCTGCCACCGGAGGGAATGACGGGCCGTGTCCATGCATTCGAAGCGAAAGAGGGCGGTCGCTACCGCATGGCCCTGGTCTACGACAAACCCGAACATGGCAATCGCGGCAAGACATCGGAGCATACGGATATCGTCGAGGGGCGCTTCGTCGAGTTGCGCCCGAATGAACGCGTCGTGCAACAGGTGAAGTTCGAAGCCGAAGATCCAGCATTTGCCGGGATTATGACGATCACCTGGGCGCTGGAGACGGTTTCGGGTGGCACCCGGGTGCGTGTAACCTGCGCGAATGTTCCAGAAGGCATATCGCACGAGGATCACGAGGTCGGGCTATCTTCGACACTTGCCAACCTCGCCGCCTTCACCGAATAAACGGTTTCGAAGCGCTATTTATTGGGCACCCATATTGCCCACTGTGAGCAGCAAAAAGGGCGCCGAGGCGCCCTTCGTTTGTCCTCTGCAACGAGCAGCTTACGCACCCAAGCCTTCGAAGAGAACCGTCGAAAGGTACCGTTCGGCAAAGGACGGGATGATGACGACGATGTTCTTGCCGGCGTTTTCCGGGCGCTGGCCGATCTCGATGGCGGCGGCGAGCGCAGCACCCGAGGAGATGCCGACCGGCACGCCTTCGAGCCTGGCAACGAGGCGGGCGATCTCGACGGCTTCGCCGCTGTTGACAGTGACGACTTCGTCATAGATGCCGGTGTCGAGGATCGCGGGCGCGAAGCCCGCGCCGATGCCCTGGATCTTGTGCGGGCCGGGGTTTCCGCCCGAAAGCACCGGCGATTCCTCCGGCTCGACGGCGATCACCTTGATCGACGGCTTGCGGGCCTTCAAGACCTGGCCGGCGCCGGTGATGGTGCCGCCGGTGCCGATGCCCGAGACGAGAATGTCGACGCTGCCGTCGGTGTCGTTCCAGATTTCCTCGGCCGTCGTCTTGCGATGGATTTCCGGGTTGGCCGGGTTTTCGAACTGTTGCGGGATGATGGCGTCAGGCAGGGTCTCGACCAGTTCCTGCGCCTTGGCGATGGCGCCCTTCATGCCCTTGGCGCCCTCGGTCAGCACCAGTTCGGCGCCGAACAGCGCCAGCATCTTGCGGCGCTCGACCGACATGGTTTCCGGCATGGTGAGGATCAGCTTGTAGCCCTTGGCAGCTGCGACGAAGGCGAGCGCAATGCCTGTGTTGCCCGAGGTTGGTTCGACCAGCGTCGTGCGGCCGGGAACGATCTTGCCCTGCGCTTCCAGGCTCTCGATCATGGCAACGCCGATACGGTCCTTGACCGAGGCGATCGGGTTGAAGAATTCGAGCTTGGCGAGAAGATTGGCTTTGACGCCCTTCTCCTTGGCAAGCTTGTCGAGCCGCACGATGGGAGTGTCGCCGATCGTTTCCGTGATCGAGGAATAGACGCGGCCGCGGCCGGGCTTGCGCGTGTCAGACATGGGTTTCTCCCTTGGGTGTGAACTGTTTGGTTGTGACAATAGGGGCAATGCCCGTTCTATTCCAGAACGGCAAACGCGAGGCGACGATCCGCCGGAGGAAAAAACACCGGTGGAAGCGCTGTCCGGGGAATGTTTTTTCAGGCGGCGCGGGTGGCGATATAGGCCGCTGTGCCGGCCAGCACGCCCGCAGCGACGCGGTTCAGCGCCTGCAAGGCCTTCGGCTGTTTGAGCAACGTGCGCGCCCGTGCGGCAAGCAAGATATAGGGCAGAAGCACGGTCAGCAGCACGAGGAATGTCGCCATCAGCAACAGACCGTATTCGCGCGGCCCAATCATCGCAATGTCGATCAGTGTCGGCACGAGCGCCACGTAAAACAGCATTGTCTTCGGGTTGCCGAGCGTGACCAGCAGGCCCGAAAGGAACGACATCGACACGCTTGACGACGTCTTTGCCTTGATGTCCTGGGGCAGGAGCCCGGCCGTCCAGAGCTTCCAGGCGATGTAGCCGAGATAGAGCACGCCGGCGAACTTGACGATCAGGAAGGCGGTCGTGAAGGTCTGGGCGATCAGCGCCAGGCCGAGCACCACGGCAGTCAGGTAAACCATGTCGCCGAGGATCAGGCCGAGCCCCATGAAGAACGTCTCGCGAAAGCCTGAGCCGAGCGCCCGCGCGACGAGCGCTGTGACACCGGGGCCGGGAATGATGGCTGCGATGAAGAGAGCGCCGCTATAGGCAAGCAGGGCTGCAAGCGTCATGATCGTTCCTCCCGGTGGTGACGCCGTTTTTAGCGCAGAGCGTCGAAAATGAAAATCCGGATCGTTACGCAGGCGGCAATTTCGCGACAAAATTGATCGGGTGACAAGTCCGGCGTTGCCCGGGGTCCGAAGATGCGTAGAGCTTTGGGAAATACTCAATCAAGGCGCACCTCATGCCAGAGCTCCAGAACCTTATCGGCTTTGCCCTCATCGCCCTCGGCATGGTGCTGACGCCGGGGCCGAACATGATCTACCTGATCTCCCGCTCGATCGGCCAGGGGCCCGCAGCAGGCCTGATCTCGCTTGGCGGCGTCGCGCTCGGTTTCGTGGTCTACATGGTCTCGGCGGCGCTCGGCATCACCGCGCTGCTCTTTGCTGTGCCTTTTGCCTATGACGCCCTGCGGCTGGCCGGTGCCGCCTATCTCGTCTATCTCGCCTGGCAGGCGGTCAGGCCCGGCGGGCGCTCGCCCTTCCAGGTCAAGAACCTGCCGAAGGACGGCCCGCGCAAGCTGTTCCTGATGGGGTTCCTGACGAGCTTGCTCAACCCCAAGGTCGCCGTGCTCTATCTCTCGCTCCTGCCGCAGTTCATCCGCCCGGAGGCGGGCAACGTGCTGGCGCAGTCGATGATCTTCGGCTCGATCCAGATCGCCACCAGTGTCTCGGTTAACGCGATGATTGCTCTGGCGGCAAGCTCGATCGCCGCCTTCCTGGCCGGGCGTCCCTTGTTCATGGTCGTGCAGCGCTGGGCCATGGGCACGGCCCTGTTCGGCTTTGCCCTCAGCATGGCCGCCGAAGCGCGCCGCTAAGGGCGCGCTTCTATCGGGCTTCAGGGATGGTGCATGCTGCGCGCCACCTTAACGTGCCGCGCAGCATGGTCTTTCCTATTCGAACACCGGCCGCATGAAGCTTCGCTCGTAACTGACGATGCAGCGCGTCTTCTCGCCAAAGGCGAAGGCCTCCAGGCATTCCGGGTCCTTGGCCATTTTCTCGCGATAGATCTCGTATTCGGCGAGGCTCGGAAAGGTGAAGAGCGCCAGTGCGATGTTGTTTGCGCCTTCGTGCGGCATGAAATAGCCGTGATGGGTGCCGCCGAGCCGGTTGACGAGCGGAATCCAGAGCTTTGCGTAGTGTTCGAACTCGGCCAGCTTGTAAGGGTCGATAACGTATTTCAGATAGCAGGTGATCATGCGGTTCTCCCTTCGCGTCTGCGCTTGATAGGGGAGGGCAGGCGAAGTTTCCAGCCGAGATTCATGCCGGCTGCGGCGACAAGGATGGCGATCGAGCCGAAGATCTGGATCGGCTGCAGCGCATGGCCGAAGGCCAGCCGATCGACGACGATGGCGGCGATCGGGTAGATGAAGGACAATGCCCCGGTCATGTGCGTCGGCAGCCGCTGGATCGCGCCGTAGAGCAGCACATACATGATGCCGGTATGGATGACGCCGACGGCGATCAGGATCGACCATTGTTCTGCACCCGAAGGGGCAGGGGCGGCAAGCGCCATCGGCGCCAGCATCAGCGTGCCGGTAATGACCTGGATCAGCGCGATCAGGTGCGGCGGCGTTCCCTTGAGCAGCTTGGTCAACAGCGCCGCGATCGCGTAGAAGAAGGCAGCACCGATCGCAAGCGCAATGCCGATCAGATAATCTTCCGGCGCAAAGCCGCCGCCGGGCTTGGCCGAGATGATCGCCAGCATGCCGGCAAAGGAGATCGAAAGCCAGAAGACCTTGGCCGCGGTGATCTTTTCGCCGAGAAACAGCGCGCCGAGCCCTAAAAGCATGAACGGCTGGGTGTTGTAGACCATCGTCGCGATCGAGATCGAGGCATGCGAATAGGCGGCAAACAGCAACAGCCAGTTGACGACGATGGCGATGCCGCCGGCAATCGACAGGAGCAGAACCCGCCGGGTGAAATGGCGCCGGTCGATGAGGCCGAGCATGGCCGCGATCGCGACCAGCGTCACCGCGCCGAAAACACAGCGCCAGAAGACGACGCTCGTCACCGGCTGGCCCGACATCAGCACGAACCAGCCGATCGTGCCCGATATCAGCATCGCTGCCGTCATCTCGGCACTGCCTCTTTTAATGTCTGCGCCCATGGCGATCGCTCCTCGGTTGATGATCCAAGAATAGTTGGCTTCCAATGCGGTTTATATGGATGAACGCAGGCTCTTCGGCTATTCTGTCTAATCATCGAAGGTGGTTTCGATATTTTGACTTATGAGGTTGCCGATGCTCGATGAAGTCGATCGCCGCATTCTGGATATCCTGGCGGCGAATGCGCGCGTGTCGCTGAAAGAGCTGGCGCAGGAGGCGGGCCTCTCGTCGCCGAGCGCTGCAGACCGCCTGCGCAAACTGGAAGAACGTGGCGTGCTCGACGGTTTCACCATCGCGCTCAATCCGGTGAAGCTCGGTTATCCCTTGCAGGCGATCATCCGCGTACGACCGATGCCGGGCATGCTGCATATCGTCGAGAAATTGATCCAGGAGACGCCGCAGATCGTCGAATGCGACAAGGTCACCGGCGACGACTGCTTCATCGCCAAGCTGTTCGTGCGAGATATGGGGGAGCTGGACACGCTGCTCGATCGTATCGCCGAGAAGGCGCAGACCAACACGTCGATCGTCAAGTCGACGCCGGTCAAGCGGCGATTGCCGCCGCTTATCTGATCCGACTTTTAGAAATCACGCAGCTCCGTACCGAGAACCGCATCACGCTTCTCCCGGAGCTTCTCTCGAGCGTTTCCGATTTAGACGGAGCCGTGGAAACGCTCTAGCTCTTTGTTTTCACGCATTTCCTGACGGAAACCCGCTTCGCACTTTTCCTGGAAATGCTCTAGACGCCAGTCGAGCCGAAGCCGCCGGCGCCGCGTGCCGTGTCGCTGGCGCTGTCGGCCTCGCGGACGCTTACCTGCGTCACCGGCGCGATGACCATCTGCGCGATGCGCATGCCGCGCTCGATGACGAAATCTTCGTCGCCGAGATTGACCAGCAGAACCTTCACCTCGCCCCGATAGTCGCTGTCGATCGTGCCCGGCGTGTTGAGGCAGGTGATGCCGTGCTTGAAGGCAAGGCCCGAGCGCGGTCGGATCTGCGCCTCATAGCCGGCCGGGATCTCGAAGATGAAGCCTGTCGGGACCAGCGCCCGCTTTCCCGGCGCAAGCGTCATCGGCTCGCCGACGGCCACGGCGGCGCGCAGGTCCATGCCGGCAGCCCCCTCGGTCTCATAGGCCGGCAGGTCCAATGCCGCGCCATGCGGCAGGCGAATGAGGGTGAGGGCGGGCTTTGTCTGGGGCGTGTGCATGGTCATTGATCCATAAGCCGGGCGCTCGCTGCGCCGGTCAATTGCATAATGAGGCCCGAGCCTGTAAAGACGCCGCAACTCACAGGATTCTACGACATGGCTGAAAGTCTCGCCGAGGCGGTCTCCCGCCGCCGCACATTTGCGATCATCGCCCACCCGGACGCGGGCAAGACCACCCTCACCGAAAAGCTGCTGCTGTTCGGTGGCGCCATCCAGCTCGCCGGCGAGGTCAAGGCCAAGAAGGATCGCATCCAGACCCGTTCGGACTGGATGAAGATCGAGCGCGAGCGCGGCATCTCGGTCGTCACCTCGGTGATGACCTTCGAATATGGCGGCAACGTCTTCAACATTCTCGACACGCCCGGTCACGAAGACTTCGCCGATGACACCTACCGCACGCTGACGGCTGTCGATGCCGCGGTCATGGTCATCGACGCGGCCAAGGGTATCGAGCCGCGGACGCTGAAGCTGTTCGAAGTCTGCCGTATGCGCGACATTCCGATCATCACCTTCGTCAACAAGATGGACCGCGAGAGCCGCGACCCCTTCGAGATCCTCGATGAGGTCGAAGAAAAGCTGGCGCTCGACTGCGCGCCGGTGACCTGGCCGATCGGCCGCTCCAAGACCTTCTGCGGTTCCTACCATCTCGCCGACAACACCGTGCGCGGCGCCGATACGCAGGAAGTGCTGACCAAGGTCAGCGACCCTGAGATGGCGGCCCACCGCCTGCCGGAAAACGAGCGTGACGCCTTCATCGAGGAAACGTCGCTGGCGATCGAGGCCTGCAAGCCGTTCGACAAGAAGGCCTTCCTCGAAGGTCACCTGACGCCGGTGTTCTTCGGCTCGGCCCTGCGCAACTACGGTGTGCGTGACCTGATCAACGCGCTCGGCGAAATCGCCCCGCCGCCGCGCGACCAGGTTGCCGACATCAGGACCGTGCATGCGACCGACGACAAGATGACTGCCTTCGTCTTCAAGATCCAGGCGAACATGGACCCGAACCACCGCGACCGCATCGCCTTCGCGCGTGTCTGCTCCGGCAAGCTGGAGCGCGGCATGAAGGCGCGGTTGGCGCGCACCGGCAAGCAGCTGGGTCTGAGCGCGCCGCAGTTCTTCTTCGCCTCGCAGCGTCAGCTGGCCGATACGGCCTATGCCGGCGACGTCGTCGGCATTCCGAACCACGGCACTTTGCGCATCGGCGACACGCTGACGGAAGGCGAACATCTCGTCTTCCAGGGCGTGCCGAACTTCTCGCCGGAAATCCTGCGCCGTGTGCGTCTGGAAGACGCAATGAAGGCCAAGAAGCTGAAGGAAGCCCTGCAGCAGATGGCGGAAGAGGGCGTCGTCCAGCTCTTCTCGCCGGAAGACGGCTCGCCGGCGATCGTCGGCGTCGTCGGCGCGCTGCAGCTCGACGTTCTGAAGGAGCGCCTGCAGGGCGAGTATGGCCTGCCGGTTTCCTTCGAAATGTCGCGCTTCTCCGTCTGCCGTTGGATTTCGGCCGATCAGCCCGCCGACCTCGACAAGTTCGTCACCGCCCGTCGCGGCGATATCGCCCGCGACCTCGATGGCGACCCAGTGTTCCTGGCGCAGGACAGCTTCTCGCTGCGCTACGAGGCCGAGCGTTATCCGGCGATCAAGATGGTCGCGATCAAGGAGTATCACGTCGCCAAGGCGGCGTGAGCGATGGTAATGGCAGCCGGCGGCGTGCGCCGGCTGACCGCCCACCGATCAGAGGGTCGACATGCGCAGAGCCAGCACCAGCTGCGTCACCCTGAGGGTTACGAAAGCGTAGATCGCCAGCAGCAGGATCTGCAGCGCCAGATGCCGGCGTACCTTCGATAGCCTGTGCAGGCCATCAGCCAGATTGAGCAGAAACAAGACGATGCCGATGGCGGAGACGATGTAACCCGCCACGGCAGTGTTCGGCAGCCCCTTGATCTCCAGGCTGCGGCCATTCTCGATAGCATGCATGCCGGCGGCAATCACCACGGTCGCCACGACCAGGTTGCGCACATGGCGAAAGATCTCTTCGAGCCCGCCATTATCGAACAGCATTCGCCGCGCCAGGCCGAGTTTTGATCGCGTGCCTTCAATCATGTCTGCCTCTTGCTCGCTGCATGATCCTCAAATCGAGATCGATTTAAAGGCGGAACTATGCGGCAAATTTAAAGAACGGCAGCATCGCACCCGTTGTTGACGTGGCGTGCTGCATGCTGCCGGGAGGCTGCGATAGTATGTCGGCTTTGCATGACGTCAAAGATTTTCGGTACGCGCCACCTGCCCATGTGCGGCAAAGGCAAAGCGCGGCGCCGATCGGCTGAGCAGCGCCGACGTCGGGCGGACATGCCAGATGGCGCCGATGGCTTCCTCCAATGCTGCAATGAGCTCGGCCACATCCGCCGTGGCGGTTTCATGCAATGCTTCTACGACGATGAGGGCTGACGTGGTCTGCGGGCGGATTGCCGAATGGCCGCTCTGCCGGTTGGTCCAGCGGCGCGCATGGGCGCGTCCGTGCGCGTCGCAAAAGATCACTTCATCCGTTTCGGGGTGTTCCGTTTCTCCGGAGAACGTCGCGTAGATCTCGTCTCCGCTCGCGCGGGTAACCTCGAGATCGCCGGCGATGCGGGAGAGGTCGAAGACGGCGATGGGGATGGCAAAGGCGAGCGACACGGCGTTGCAAAGGTCGATCAACGGGTGGATCGACGGCAGGTCGCCCTCTTTCCTGAAGCGGCGCAGCAAGGCTTCCGATGCGCAGCGATACTGCGTCGGCTTCAGCCCCATCCTGGTGAAGGTCCGGCGCCACGCCTGAATTTCCGCAAGCTCGCCTTCGGAGTTCGCGGCAAGAACATCGCTGGCAATGGCCTCAAATCGATCAACGGCGTCAGCGACCGAAACGTCGCTACGGATGCCCTCGACATGGAGCGCGCCGGCCGCAAGCTCGGGAAAATCACGCCAGATGCTGTCTGAATGCTGGAAATGCATGGGATGCCTCGAAATGGAAGGGGATGATGACGGCGTCAGATCTGCGTTTGACCGGCAGTCTTGGACCAGAAATGCGGCATGGCAAGACTGAGGACGGCGACAAGAACGCAGCCGATGCCGGCGAGTTGATTGACGTTGACGGGTTCGCCGAGAAGAACAAATGCCAGCAGCACGGCGGAGACGGGCGCAAGTGCTGTAAAAACCGAGGCTTCCGTTCCGCTCACCCTGGCTGAGCCTGCGTACCAGAGAATGAAGCCGGCGACCGTCGGGACCAGGGCGTAATAGAGAACGGCCGCCAGCGACTGCATCGTGATGCTTTGCATCGAGGGGGCCTCGAAGAGAGCGGGCACGATGGCCACGCCCACGCCCATCCCGGCCATGATGGTGGACAGGGCAAGAGGCGCGATCGGCGTTCGGATGCGCTTGTTGATCAGGATGAACAGCCCTTCGCAAATCACTGCGCCGAAGACGAGCGCGATGCCGAGCGGCGAATGGTGCGCACCGTCGTCGGGCCGAAGCACGATGGTCATAACGCCGGCGGCGGCCAGTCCGATCGCGATCAGGGTCGAGCGGCTGGGCCGTTCGCCGAGCAGCAGGATGGCGATGCCGGCGGAGACCACAGGAAGGGTGCCGATGACGACGCCGGCATCCGTCGCCGAACTGTAGCGCAATCCGGCGATGAGAAGCGTCGTGTAGCCGACGCTGCCGGCCCCTGCCTGTAGGAGCAGGATCAGCCACTCGCGCCGCTCCAACCTTGGCCAAGCTGTGCCCGTCAGGCGCATCAAAGCGAAGAACAGCGGAAAGGCGACGGCGAAGCGCAAGGCGGTGGCGATGAAGGGCGGCAGCCCCGACGCGATCAGCTTGCTGGCGATCACCGTGCTACCGACCATGATCATCGCCAGCGAGAGATAAAGGTATCCCTGAAATTTTTCCGTCATGCCGCCACTCCTGCGTTGGCGCGCAAGAGACCTCATTCCGGCCTTTCGGTCTTGAACGGAATTGCGGGCGTTAAAGCAGGTCGCGCAAAAGTATGAAGCGGATTTGCGGCAACGACATGCGCGCAAAAACAAGAGCTTAAAGCGCTTCAAGCGATCTGAGAGATCGCGGTGCGCTTTCAGGTTAGTGAAACGCTTCGGCGTAGGCGCCTGGGGAAATGCCGTATTTGCGCACGAAAATCCGGGTCATGTGGCTCTGGTCGGCAAAGCCGCCTTCCGCCGCCGCTTCGGCAAGCGGGACGCCACGCGCAATCAGCCGTCGCGCCAGATCGATGCGGCGCTGCACGAGATAGGCATGCGGCGTCAGCCCGAAGGCTCTCGAAAAGCCGCGCACGACCTGAAACCGGCTGAGGTCGGCCGCCCGCGCGAGGTCGGACAAAGTGATCGCGACTGTCGGATCGTCGTCGATCAGGCGTTGCGCCCTGCGCATCGCCGACGGCACGCCTCCGCCATGCATTTGCCCGCCACGCGTGCGCATCACGTCGGCAATCAACGTCAGGACGCACTCCTCGCCGTGCATCCCCGTCCGGTCGCCATCGGGCGCGGTGATCGAGTTGAAGAGTGCCTGGAAGTGTTGCGACGTTCGAACATCATGGAAGACGGGTTCGGTGAACTCCGCAATCCGCGTCTTTCCCTGGCTGATGTCCTCCATGGCGTCGCCGATCGCTGAAGGCTCGAAATAGAGCATCCGCCAGGACCGCCCGGCGTCGCCGATCGGCACGCCGTCATGGACCTCGCCAGGGTTGACCGTGATCATGTCGCCGGCGCCGGCTTCCACCATGCCGCGGCCACTCAGCGATTTCTGGGCGCCCTGGTGGATGAGGCCGATGCCGAATTGCTCATGCGTATGACGTGCAAACACGTGCCCCGACGCGGCCTCGACGACCTCGACGCCACCAATGCGGCAGGGGAATATCGTGAACCGGCCTTTCGTCATCGCCTCGCCTGTGCGGGCACCGGTGGCCCGTCGGATGTTTCTGCCTCTCTCTTACAACGGCCGCGACTTTACGGCCATGGGTCTCGAGGGACGCGACCCTATCTCCCTGGTCGAGGAAGGGTTGCATGAAGCCAGGTCTCGATCTTTCATGGGTTGCCGCAGCCGCAGAGCGAACACAGGCGCAAGCTGGCGCTTTCGTCCCTCCGGCGTTGCATTCGCTCGCCGCATGCTTAAGTTTCGGCGTCGAATGACAATGACGACCGGAGATCTGTGGAATGCTCGACCTACGCGTTCACTTCCTTGAAGCGGATGGATCGCTGGCGCCGTGGCGCGAGCAAATCCTGGCAGAAGCGGAGAGCACTGCGCTTCGGGTCGCTGCTGCGGTTTCCGAAACCGACAGTGCTGCTCCGATCGACGTCATCGTCGCGCACCGGAAAGATGAAACGATACCGGAAATCGGGATCGCCGGCTCCTGCTTCCGCCGGGGATTGGTCACCGTCACGCTAGACCCGCACAATGTCCATTTCGCGGGCAGCCTTGGAAACAAGGAGTTCTCCAGGATGCTGACCCACGAATTGCATCACTCGTTCCGGCACGCCGCCTGTGGCTACGGGTTGACCCTCGGCGAGGCTCTCGTCTCCGAAGGGCTGGCGGATGGGTTCGATGCCGAACTGAACGGCGGCGACGGCCATGCCTGGAACCATGCGATTGCTGACGGCGACTGGCTGACGTTGCTGGAACATGCCGAAAGGGAGCTTTGGGCGGACACCTATGATCACCGGGCCTGGTTCTTCGGCTGGAGTCGCTACGGCAAACTGCCGCGCTGGACCGGATATACGATCGGCTACCATCTGGTGAAAACCTATCTCGCCGCGAACCCCGGTGCCCGCCCATCCCGGATGACGGCGACGCCCGCGCCCGACGTGATCGGCGAGGCTTGGCCGCGCCTCAAGGCGCTGATGGCGGCTGCTGCCTGACGGGGCTAGTCTCTGTCGTGGCCGGGCAGCGTGCCGATGTCGTTGATCCAGGGCAGGGCGGAAGAGCGCCAGATCTGTGATTTCGGGGCTAGTTCGCGGCGCTGGTTGACCGTCCCGAGGCGAATGCCGACCTCTTCGGCGTCCTCGTCAGTGCCGGTGGTGTAAACCGGCGAACCGCAGTTCGGGCAGAAGAACTGCAGGCGCTTGCGGCCGTTTTCCGCGGTCTTGACGTAAAGCTTCGGCTCGCCGCCGGTCAGCCGGAAATTCTTACGGGCCGTGCCTGCCGACACCCGGTAGGCCGTTCCCGTCAGCCGTTGGCAATCGGTGCAGTGGCAGATTGCGACATGGTCCGGATCGATCTCCGCCTCATAGGTCACGAAGCCGCAATGGCATTGTCCGTCGATCCGCATGGCACAGCCTCCCTGAGAAGCTGTAACCTAGGGCGCCTCGGTTCCTGCGTCCATCCATGGGGCAGCATGCGGTGCCGATCGGTGCGCACTCTAAAGCGCGTCGCGATCTCTAGGATTCGCTGACTGCGCTTTGAGTGCTTGTGCCTGCGCATGTCGTTATCGCAAAAACCGCTGCGCACTTTTGCGCGACCTGCTCTAGGTCCTGACGGCCGAGTGCGCGATCTAGCTGCTAAACGCCGGTAAACAGCCACTCGTGTTCGCGGGCGTTGTGGAACTTCCAGACCCGCTTCGGGCCTGCCATGACGTTGAGATAATAGACGTCGTAGCCGTGAATGGCGGCAACCGGGTGATATCCCCTGGGCACCAGCGTGACGTCGCCGTCTTCCACTGCCATGGTCTCGTCCAGCGAACGATCGTCGGTATAGACGCGCTGCATAGCAAATCCCTGCGGCGGATTGAGGCGGTGATAATAGGTCTCTTCCAGGTAGCTCTCGGCCGGCAGATCGTCCTGGTCATGCTTGTGCGGCGGATAGGAGGAGGTGTGGCCACCGGGCGTGATCACTTCGACCACCAGCAGCGACTGGGCGGCGCTATCGTCCTCGGGCATGATGTTGGTGACATAGCGGGTGTTGGTGCCCTTGCCGCGGGTCATCTGCGGGTGTGTTCCCGGCTTGATCACCTTGGCCTTGAAACCCTCGCCGCCCGGTGCCGAGCAGATCGCCAGATCGAGATCGGTCGTTGCGGTTGCCTGCCAGCGGCTGCCCTTCGGCACGTAGACGGCATAGGGTTGCCCCTCGAACGGCGTCATGCGCTCGCCGAGTTCGCCGAAATCCTCGCCATCGACCGAGACCTTCGCCTTGCCCGACACCAGCACAAGGCAGACTTCCTTGTCGCCTGCCTCGCCCTCTGTCTTCTCGCCCGGCTTCAGCCGGTTGAGCGCAAAGCCGACATAGGTCCAGCCGGCGCTTTCGGGCGTGACGTTCTGCATCAAGCCAGACTTGGCCTTCGGTTTGACGAGCAACTTGGACATGTGACGGTCTCCCTCATTCATTTTCCGGAGCGCGCCGAGCGTGTGGCATGCCCCTCACCCTAACCCTCTCCCCGCAGGCGGGGAGAGGGTACTTTGGAATTCGCAGCACGCTCTCCGCCTCGCGTCTTGAGTGGGCAAAGAGCTAGCGTCATATCCCTTCTCCCCGCGAGCGGGGAGAAGGTGGCGGCAGCCGGATGAGGGGCATTCCCCTTCGAGCGCCGCAACCGAAAAGGCGGCTTACTTGTCGAGGCCGGCTTCCCCGGCAAATGCCTTCAGCGATTTCAGCCCCAGAGACTGGTACTCGAAAGGATTACGCACGGCCGAATCCTGTTCCGCCTCGATCACCAGCCAGCCATCGTAGTTGTGCTCAGCGGCGATTTTCAGGACGGGGAGAAAATCGACCCCGCCTTCGCTGTCGCCCGGAACGGTAAAGACGCCACGGCGCACGCCCTCGAGGAAGGAGAGGCCTTCGCCCTCGACGACCTTGCGCACTGCGGTGCGGACGTTCTTGCAGTGGATATGGCGGACGCGGTGCATGTATTTCTTCGCGACCTCGGCCGGATCGGAGCCACCGAACCAGGCATGGCCGGTGTCGAGCAAAAGCTTGGTCGCCGGGCCGGTGTTCTGCATCAACAGGTCGATTTCCTCGCCGGTCTGTACGATCGTGCCCATGTGGTGATGGTAGACGAGATCGATGCCCTGGTCGGCGCAATATTGCGCGATCGCTTCGAGGTCGGCGCCGAATTTTTGCCACTGGTCCGCCGGCAGCACCGGCTTGTCGTTGGCGACCGACTTCGTGTCGTCGCCGTGGATGGCGTTCGAGGTTTCGCAGACGATCGCCACCTTGCAGCCATTGTGCTTCAGAAGGTCGAGATGCGGCTGGATCGCCTTCTTCTCTGTCTCGACATCATGGGTAAGCAGGTTGGTCGAGTGCCAGCCGGAGACGAAGACGAGGTCGTAGGCGGCGAGCTTGGCCTTCAACGCTTCCGGATCGGAAGGCATCTTGTGCCCTTTCTCGATGCCGTCGAAGCCGATCTTCTGGCAATCGGAGAGGCAATCCTCGAGCGTCAGATGCGCGCCGATCGAATGATCGTCGTCGTTGCTCCAGGCGATCGGGTTGGTTCCGTAGCGGATCATGTCAGTCGTTTCCTATAGTATTGTCCGCGCAGGCGGATCGTTCGTTTGTCTCATTGCGGCGGAAGGGGAGGGGGATGGCCCCTCATCCGGCTGCCGCCACCTTCTCCCCACCGGTGGGGAGAAGGGATGTGCCGCGCCCTCCAACGTCCCCTTTCCCCGCTGGCGGGGAGAGGGCTGGGGTGAGGGGCTACTCGCCGAAAAGCGCCTGCAACGGGATCGCAGGCGCCGGATTGCTTGTTTTTAGCCGAAGCGCTGGGAGGTCAGTGCCTTTTCGTAGCCCTTGCGGGCTTCGTTGACTTGGCTGCGCTCCGAAACCTCGGGGACGGCGACATCCCACCAGTGGCCGCCTTCGTCGGTGGTGATCAGCGGGTCGGTGTCGATGACGATCACGGTGGTGCGCGCTTCGCCGGCCGTTTCCTTCAGCGCCGATTCCAGCTCCGAGATCGAGCCGACCTTGCGGGTGAGGGCGCCCATGGCTGCCGCGTGCGCGGCAAAATCGATCGCCGGTAGTTCGACATGGTGCGTGTCGCGCAACAGGTTGTTGAAGTTGGCGCCGCCGGTTTCCATCTGCAGCCGGTTGATGCAGCCGTAGCCGGCATTGTCGAGCAGCACGATGGTGATCTTTGCGCCGAGCATGATCGACGAGGCGATCTCGGAGTTCAGCATCATGTAGCTGCCATCGCCGACCATGACGATGACATCGCTTTCGGGACGGGCGAGCTTGGCGCCGAGGCCGCCGGCGACTTCATAACCCATGGTCGAGAAGCCGTATTCCATGTGGTAGCCGCCGGGCGTTTCCGCCTGCCAGAGCTTGTGCAACTCGCCGGGTAGACCGCCAGCCGCGCAGACGAGGACGGTATCCGATCCGCCGCGCGCACGCTGTACCGCGCCGATGACCTGTGCGTCCGACGGCAGCGCCGCATTGGTCGTCGCCGTCGCCTTGTCGGCGGCTTTCAGCCACTCCGCCTTGCCGGCCCTTGCCTTGTCGGTCCAGGCGGCTTCGGCCTTGTGATTGCCGAGTCCGGCGGAAATCCGCTCGAGACCGATGCGCGCGTCGGCGACCAGCGGCAGCCCCTCATGCTTGGCCGCATCGAACGGTTGGACATTGAGGCCGACGATCTTCAGCCCGTCGTTCTTGAAAAGCGACCAGGAGCCGGTGGTGAAGTCCTGCAACCGCGAGCCGACGGCGAGCACGACGTCGGCCGCTTCCGCCAGCTGGTTGGAGGCCGACGTGCCGGTCACGCCGACCGAACCCATGTTGAGCCGATGGCTGTGCGGCAGGGACGACTTGCCCGCCTGCGTCTCGACGACGGGGATGCCGTGTTTTTCTGCGAAGCCTGCCAGCACCTCGCTGGCTTCCGAATAGAGCACGCCGCCGCCGGCGATGATCACCGGCTTTTTAGCTGCCTTCAACGCAGCGATCGCCGCTGCCAGTTCGTCCGCATCAGGCTCGATGCGGCGTGAAGACCAGACTTTTTCGTCGAAGAAGTTTTCCGGATAGTCATAGGCCTCCGCCTGCACGTCCTGGCACAAAGAGAGCGTGACCGGGCCGCAATCGGCCGGATCCGTCAGCACCTGCATGGCGCGGCGAAGCGCCGGGATGATCTGTTCCGGCCGGATGATGCGGTCGAAATAGCGCGAGACGGGGCGGAAGCAGTCGTTAGCCGAGATGGTGCCGTCGGCAAAACCTTCCACCTGCTGCAGCACCGGATCGGGCCGGCGGTTGGCGAAGACATCGCCGGGCAGGAACAGCACCGGCAGGCGGTTGACGTGGGCAAGAGCTGCCGAGGTCACCATGTTGAGGGCGCCGGGGCCGATCGAGGTGGTGCAGGCCATGAAGCGGCGGCGGAAGCTCGCCTTGGCAAAGGCGATCGCGGCATTGGCCATGCCCTGCTCGTTCTGGGCGCGGTAGGTCGGCAGCGTGTCCTTGATGCCGTGCAGCGCCTCGCCGACGCCGGCAACGTTGCCATGGCCGAAGATGGCGAAGACACCGCCGAAGATCGGCACCTTTTTGCCGTCGATGACGGTCATCTGGCGGGTCAGGAACCGCGCCACGGCCTGTGCCATGGTCAGGCGCACGGTCTTCTGGCTCATACTCTGTTTCCTCCTCGTGGCGAAATCATCCCGTTTCGCCCACTGAATCATTGCTTGGACTGGGGCCGGTACGAGAACCAGCCCCGATCCTATGCCGCCTTTGTTTCACCCAGCTGCAGCCAGAGATCCACCAGCGCCTTGAATTTTCCTGCCATGTCGGCGATCGCCTGCTCGTCGGTCATGGTGCCGCCGAGCCAGGCCTTGCTGGCATCGGCAAAGATCGTGCGGCCGACGGCAAAACCCTTCACCGTTTTCGAGGTGCGGGCCGCGGCAAAGCCGTCCTTCAGCGCCTCATAGGGCGCTTCGAGGCCAAGCAGCACAACGCCACGGCAGAGCGGGTCGCGCTCTTCGATGACCGCATCGATCGCCGCCCAGGCGCTGCGGCTTGCCTGCGGCTCGAGCTTCCACCAGTCGGGCTTGAGGCCGGCATCGTAGAGCTCGTTGAGCGCGCGCGGAATGGTCTGGTCGTCGAGCTTGCCGTGTTTGCCGGCGATGATCTCGATCAGGATTTCGCGGCCGACCTTGCGCGCCGCCTCGAAGGCCGAGCGCAGCTTGGCAACCTGCGTCGCCTTCATCTCGGCCGGATCGTCAGGATGGTAGAAGGACAGCACCTTGATGCAATGGTCGACGGGCCAGTCGATCAGGCGGCTACCGAGATCCTGGCTGAATTCGAACTGCAGCGGCCGCGAGCCCGGAAGCTCGATCGGCTTGCCGATCCAGAAGTCGTGGTGGGCGCCGGCGGCATAAAGCGCGTCGCGGCCGTATTTGTCGTCGATCAGCATGCCGAAGCCGGAGCGGCCGGCAGCAACTTGCGCGGCGGCCTTGACCGCCAGAACCTTGAAGGCGGGAATGCGGGCAAGCAGGTCGGGATTGCCTGCGGCCGCATCCTCGAGCTGGCTGCGATGGTCGATCGCGAGAGCCATCAACAGCGGGATGTCGCGGCGGCGGGTGGTTGCCCAATGCACGTGGTTGATCGCCTCGTCCTTGCGCAGCGCCCGTTCCTTGCTGCCCTTTTCCAGGAAGAACTGCAGTTCGGTCCAGGTCGGGATCTCCGGCGCGCAGAGCAGGCGGGAAACGGCAAAGGCGCCGCAGGCGTTGGCCCAGGTGGCCGAGGTCGCATGCGGTTCTTGTCTCAGCCAGCCGCGCAGGAAGCCGGACATGAAGGCGTCGCCGGCTCCGAGCACATTGTAGACCTCGATCGGGAAGCCTTTGCCAATGATGCCGTCTTCGAGATCGTCGGAGATCGGGCCGTCATAGACGATGCAACCCATCGGGCCGCGCTTCAGGACGATCGTCGCCTGCGACAGCGCCCGGATCGTCTTCAGCGCCTGGAGCAGGTCGCTTTCGCCCGACGCGATCAGCACCTCTTCCTCGGTGCCGACGATGAGGTCGCAATCGGCAAGGACGGTCTTGAGGTGGGCCGAGACCCGGTCGGAGGCGATGTAGCGGCTTTCGCCGGCGTCGTGGCCGGCGAGGCCCCAGAGGTTCGGGCGGTAATCGATGTCGAAGACGATCCTTGCGCCGTTTTCCTTGGCAATGCGCATCGCCTTGCGCTGCGCCGCATCGGTGTTGGGTTTGGAAAAATGCGTGCCGGAAACGAGGATCGCCCGTGCCGAGCGGATGAACTCTTCGGAAACGTCGTCTTCGCACAGCGCGTTGTCGGCGCAGTTGTCGCGGTAGAACAGCAGCGGGAAGGACTTGTCGTTCTCGACGGCGAGGATGGCCAGCGCCGTCAGGCGCTCCGGGTCGGTGACGATGCCGCGGGTCTCGACGCCTTCGCGGGTCAGCTGCTCCCGGATGAAGCGGCCCATCTGCTCATCGCCGACGCGGGTGAGCAGCGCCGACTTCAGCCCGAGGCGCGCCGTGCCGACGGAGATGTTGCAGGGGCAGCCGCCGACCGATTTGGCAAAGCTCGCCACGTCTTCGAGGCGGGTGCCGATCTGCTGGCCGTATAGGTCGACCGAGGCCCGGCCTATGGTGATGAGGTCGAGCGGCTTTGCTCCCTGTGACGAAACGTTCTGGCTCACTGCTTCCTCCCCGCGGACGCCTTTGCGGCCCCGACCATTCTCGTTCTGTGGGTGATGCAGGTATGAAACATAAATTCCGGCGTTTCGTCAATATAGAATTTTCATTCTATCCGTTCTATTCCGTCCGCGCCTCTTCCAACAGGCGGTGGCGCTTTTCGGCAATGGCGACCGTCAGCGCCATGGCAAAGGCCATGCTGGCGGACAGCGAGCGGAATCCGGCATGGTCGGCCTCGACCAGTTCGAACCAGACCTTGGAGGATTCGGCGAGCGGCGAGAATGCCGAGTCCGTCAGCGACACCACCGGCACCTTGCGCTCGGCGAGCAGTCGCGCCTGGGTGGCGCTTTCGGAGGCGTAGGGAGAGAAGCTGACCGCAAACGCGGCATCGTTCTTTCCTGCCATCGCCAGCATGTCATCGTCGATGCCGGCGGCGGTTCCGACCAGCTGGTACTTTACCTTCAGCTTGCCGAAGGCATATGCCATGTAGCTGGAGATCGGATAGGAGCGGCGCTTGGCGATCAGGTAGATCGTTTCGGCCTTGGCGAGGATATCGACCGCGCGCTCGAAGGCTTCCGGGTCGACCGAGGTCGCGATGTTGTCGAGCGAGCGGTGGGCCGCGGCGACGAAACCGTTGAAGATCGACTCGCT
This sequence comes from Ensifer sp. 4252, assembly GCF_050434565.1. Lineage (NCBI taxonomy): Bacteria > Pseudomonadati > Pseudomonadota > Alphaproteobacteria > Hyphomicrobiales > Rhizobiaceae > Ensifer > Ensifer sp. 4252. The sequence continues at coordinate 1,373,118 of NZ_JBNDIU010000001.1, read as the reverse complement.
CTCGAGCTTGCTGTGCTCGTTTTCGCTGAGCGCCTTCAGCCGGTCCTCATAGGCGGGCGTGCGCTCGCGCAGGCGGGCGCGGAAAATCTGCTGCAGGCTGGAGAAGCCCTCGAAGCCGAAGTGCTGGGCAAAACGCACCAGGGTCGACGGCTGGACGTCGGCCGAGGTGGCGATGCTTGCGGCGGTGCCGAAGGCAATCTCGTCGGGATTGTCGAGCGAATAGGCGGCCACCTGCTTCAGCCGTTTCGGCAGTTGCGCCTTTCGCTCCAGAATGACCGCCTTCAGCGCTTCGAAATCCTGCGGAACCTCCGTCGTCGTTTCAGGCGTTGCCATTCTTGTCCGTTTCCAGTCTGAGCGCGTTGCTTTATGACCTCACACTAATCGATCAGCGACGTCTGGGATAGAACAGGCATTCCATTTTTTTTCGCTTTTTCCATTTTCGGCCTTTCGTCAGCCGATCTGCACCCATTCATTGGTCTTTGCCGACTGGTAGGTGGCCGACAGCACCTTCTGGACTTCGTAGCCTTCGCGAAAATCGGTCGATGGCGATTTGCCCTTGGCGATCGCCTGCAGAAACTCATTGACCTCGATGGCCTTCAGATCGTTGAAGCCGATCTGGTGGCCGGGGGCGACGCAGAAGGCGCCGTAAGGCGGATGCTCTGGTCCGGCCCAGATGGTGCGGAAGCCGCGGGTGCGGATATCGTCGCCGGTGTAATAGACGCGGATCTCGTTCAAGCGCTCCTGGGTGAAGACGATGCTGCCCTTGGAACCGTAGATCTCGAAATCGTGCTGCATCTTGCGGCCGGTGGCGATCCAGTTTGCCTCGAAGCTGCCGGTTGCGCCGTTTTCGAAGCGCACGAAGGCGCGGGTGATGTCATCGACCTCGACGGCGCGCATCTCGCTCGCACCGGCAGAGACGGGACGCTCAGGGATCTGGATGATGGTTTCGGCCAGCACCGATTGAATCGGGCCGACGAGATGACGCATGGAGGCGATGATGTGGCTGCCGATATCGGCAAGCGCTCCGCCGCCGCTTGCCGGGTTCAACCGCCAGCCCCACGGCACCGAGGCATCGGCCATGAAGTCTTCGGCGTGGACGCCGCGCATGGAGCGGATCTCGCCGATCTCGCCGCTTTCGATGATGTCCTTGGCGAGGAAGATCAGCGGGTTCTTCAGGTAGTTGAACCCGACCTGAGTAATGACACCGGCCTTTTCCGCAGCCGCGACCATTTCGGCGCAATCGGCGACCGTCGGTGCCAGCGGTTTCTCGCAATAGACGTGCTTGCCATGGGCGATCGCCGCCATCGCCATCTCCTTGTGCAGAAGGTTCGGCGTGGTGATGTCGATGATGTCGATGTCGGGGTCGGTCAAAAGTTCGCGCCAGTCCACCGTCGCCTTGCGAAAGCCGAGGCGCCGGCGTGCGTTTTCCGCGCTGTCGGTGGTCACATCGGCAACCGAAACCAGGTCAAGCTCGAAAGGCAGGTCGAACACCCGCGCGGCGATGGTGAAGCCAAGCGCATGCGCCTTGCCCATGAAGCCCGTGCCGATCAGGCCGACGCCCAGTTTTTTCTTGCTGCTCATGCCATTCCTCCGGGGTCAACGACCTGTGTCGTGGCTCGGAATGAAATGAAATGTGCAGGATTTGTCAATATGGAATATTTGTTCGAAAATACGTTGGTGCGATAAAGAGACATTGGCCCGTGTTCCGGTCGAGACAGCGCGACCGGGTCGCCAAAGATACTCTCTCGCCAGAGCCTGGACGAATTTGTTAACGCATTTTTACCATGTTTCGTCGGAACATCCCTCATGGTTAACGAATCGCATCCGTATGAACGGGGCGAAGCCGGAGTGATGTCAGCATGTGCCGCTGGGCAGCCTATCGCGGGGAGCCGCTCTATCTCGAGGAACTGGTGACCTCTCCGGCGCACTCGCTGATCGAGCAGTCCCATTGCGCCACGCGGGCAAAGACGGCGACCAACGGCGACGGCTTCGGCATTGCCTGGTACGGTGACCACCCGGAGCCCGGACGCTACCGCGATATCCTTCCCGCCTGGTCCGACTGCAATCTGAAGAGCATCGCCCGCCAGATCCGCTCGCCGCTATTCCTTGCCCATGTGCGGGCGTCGACCGGCGGCGGCACACGGCGCGACAACTGTCATCCCTTCGTCTTCGGCCGCTGGTCCTTCATGCACAACGGCCAGATCGGTGATTTCGAGCATTTGCGCCGGCCGATGGAGAGCATGCTCGACAACGACCTCTATTCGGCGCGCACCGGCACGACGGATTCCGAGCTTCTGTTCCTGCTCGCCATGCAGTTTGGTCTCGACCACAATCCGCTTGGCGCCATCGCCGAGGCGCTGGCCTTCATCGAACAGCTTGCCGAACATCTGGAGCGCCAGGTTCTGGTGCGCTTCACCGCCGCCTTCTCCGACGGCCACGATCTCTATGCGGTGCGCTACGCCTCCGACTGGAAGGCGCCGACGCTCTACGCAGCACCCATGGGCCCAAGCGGCGGTTACTGTCTTGTCTCCGAACCGCTCAATGACGACGACGGCGCCTGGGTCGAAATCCCCGACGGCACGGCCGTGATCGTCGGCGAAAACGGCGTCGACGTTCGGCTGTTCTCGACGCAAGGGGCGCCGGTGCGGAAGTATCGTTCGGCCTGAGCCGTCATCCTGCCTGGCGGACGAAGGCGACCGCATGATTCGCTACGCTGTCGCTGCCCCTCATCCCGCTGCCGCGACCTTCTCCCCGCAGGCGGGAGAAGGGATATGTCGCACTCTCACCGAACCCATCAATCCATTGCGAACGCTTCTCTCGCGCAGGGCAAGTCCCGTCGCCCCGCTTGCGGGGAGAGGGTTATGGTGAGGGGCTTTGCGCCAATTGGCCGATTGATCAGCCCCGTCCTTTGCGCTCCAGCTCGGCCGCAATCAATGCGGCGAGCTTTTCTGCAACGGCTTCCTTGTCCATCTCCGGCCAGTCGTCGTTGCCGTCGGCCGAGATCAGCTTCACCCGGTTGCGGTCGCCGCCCATGATGCCGGTCGCCGGCGAGACGTCGTTGGCGAGGATATAGTCGGCGCCCTTGCGTTCGAGCTTGGAGCGGCCGTTGTCGGCAACGTTTTCCGTCTCGGCGGCAAAGCCGACGACGAGCTTCGGCCGGTCGGCATGATGGCCGACCGTCTTGAGGATGTCCGGGTTCTCTGCCAGTTCGAGCGGTGGCGGCGCTGCGCCCGGCTTCTTCTTGATCTTGTTGCCGGCGGCACTGGCCACCCGCCAGTCGGCAACGGCCGCAACCATCACTGCGACGTCGGCCGGAAGGGCCGTGAGCACCGCATCGCGCATCTCCTCGGCGCGCTCCACATGGATCATTTTGACACCAGACGGATCGGGGATCGTCACCGGGCCGGAAACCAGCGTCACGTCTGCACCGAGCCTGGCGAGTGCCGCAGCGATGGCGTGGCCCTGCTTGCCGGAGGACCGGTTGGCGATATAGCGCACCGGGTCGATCGGCTCGTGCGTCGGGCCTGATGTCACCACCGCCTTGCGTCCGGCAAGCGGCTTCGGTCCACCGGAAAGCAGGTTCTCCACGGCAGCGACGATCGCCAGCGGCTCGCTCATCCGCCCTTCTCCAGCTTCGCCGCCTTCCGCCATTTCGCCGGCTTCCGGGCCGATGAAACGGATGCCGTCGGTGGCAAGCGTCGCGCGGTTGCGCCGGGTTGCCGGATGCGCCCACATCTTTGGGTTCATCGCCGGTGCGACCAACACCGGACGGTCGGTGGCAAGCAGGATGGTCGAGGCAAGATCGTCGGCATGGCCGTTTGCCATCTTCGCCATCAGGTCTGCGGTCGCAGGCGCGACGACGATGAGATCGCATTCGCGCGCCAGGCGGATATGGCCGACATCCTGCTCGTCCTCGCGCGAAAACAGATCGAGATAGACATGCGAGGCGGAGAGCGCGCCGACGGCAAGCGGTGTCACGAACTGTTGCGCACCGGCGGTCATGACAGGGCGGACCCTGGCGCCGCGCTCGCGCAGGCGGCGGATAAGGTCCAGGCTCTTATAGGCCGCAATGCCGCCGGAAATGATCAGGAGAATGCGTTTGCCCGACAGTGTCATCGCGTCCCGGCCCTTCGGCCGCCTTCTTTCCCGGCATTTTCGCCGGTCAATCCCGTGTGTTCGACCGCATCCTTCCAGCGGGTTTGTCGGTGGAGGGATGTGGTTGGCGGCGACCCTACTTGAGCGTTTCATCCGGCGCAACGTGTCTGGGCGGAACGCCTCAATCGCAGGCGTTGGGGGTGAGGGCTGCGCGCGCTCTGCGAGGCGTTCGGCAACCATCGTACGGCGGCAGCAGATCAGGCGATCCTGGCCGCGTTCCCTTGGAGCGGCGAATATCCCTTGGTATCTCACAGCCGAAGGCGCATAGTACATCCATCATCGACCGATCGAACGGGCGTCGGTGGCTGAGAGATCGTTACGCTTTCGCCCCAACAGAGGAGATCGCGTGATGCACCCCATCGACGGATTTCGTGGGCGACCGATCCTTGCCAAGGACTTCCCGATGGTTGCCGATGTTTTTCGGGATGCCGTCCGGGTACGATACCCGACGCTTGATCGCGAAGAGGCGGAGGCAATCCTGGCCCGTCTCATGGACTTGCACCACAGTCGTATCGAAGGCCGGCCGCCCCTAGGCCAATAGCCGCGAACCGGCGGATCTGGCGTCCTCAGCCGCTAAAACGCATTGCAGACGCCGCGCGAGATTTCTGCGCGGCTTGCAATAGCGCACCTCACAAGACGACACGCAGGCGATCGCGTGGCCCAGGCCCAATGGCCGTTGGGCACTTCGACGCCAGGGAGAATGCCATGCTTCATACCTTCGCAACGCATATTCGCCGCTATGATTACACGCTTGCCGCAATCAAGATGTCGCTCGTCCTGTCCTTGCTGGTGATCGTGCTCATCACACTGAACGGCCTCGCCTGGTAGTTGTCCAAAGGCGGCATCCTCTGCCCCCGACCGGGCCCACGCTCGTGTGCCGCCCACGCCGTTCGTGTTCCAACCCCCTCTCCAATCGATCAGTGCCGAACGCGGCTGGATCGGCTTCAAGGCAAGCAGAATGTGGGATTTACGGATGCGAGGAGTGCTTCCCCAACGGAAAAAGACAGAGCAGCGGCCACTGGCTCGCGGTTGGCGTCGCGAGGCTATGGCATCCTTGCCTTGAAGAAAACACGATCGCTGCTATCTTTACGACGATAGAAATGACCACAGGATACACGCAGCGATGGATTTCCACCTGACAGCAAAGCCCACACTTTTTGCCATCAGGGAAATCTGTATCCATGCCTGTTTCGATCTCACTCTCCCATCTCACCTGGTCCACGCCTGACGGCCGCAGCCTCTTTTCCGATCTGAGCCTGACGTTCGGCCCGGCGCGCTCGGGTCTCGTCGGGCGCAATGGCGTCGGCAAAAGCACGCTTTTGAAGCTGATTGCCGGAACGCTCCAGCCGCAGGCCGGCGCAGCCTCGGTCGACGGCAGCCTCGGCATCCTGCGCCAGACGGTGCAGGTCGCCGAACACGAAACCGTCGCCGAACTCTTCGGCATTGCCGATGCGTTGGCGCTTCTCAGCCGCGCGGAGGAAGGCGCTGCCAGTATCGACGAACTGTCGATCGCCGACTGGACGCTGGAGGCGCGGCTGGAAGCCGCTCTTGCCCGCCTCGGTCTTGCGGCAGAGGCACAGACGCCGCTCTCATCGCTTTCCGGCGGGCAGCTGACCCGTGCCAAGCTGGCGGCGCTGGTCTTTACCGATCCCGATTTCATCCTGCTCGATGAACCCACCAACAATCTCGATCGCACCGGGCGCGAAGCGGTCATCGAACTGATGGCGAACTGGCGCGGCGGCGCCATCGTCGTCAGCCACGATCGCGAGCTGCTTGATACGATGGATTCGATCGTGGAGCTCACCTCTCTCGGCGCCACCAGCTATGGCGGCAACTGGAGTCACTATCGCGAGCGCAAGGCGATCGAACTCGCCTCGGCCCGGCACGACCTTGCCGACGCGGAACGGCGTCTTGCCGAGGTCGACCGCAAGACGCAGGAGATCGCGGAGCGCAAGGCCCGCAAGGATGGCGCCGGTCGCAGCAAGCGTGCCAAGGGCGACCAGCCGCTTCTATTGCTGGATGCGAAGAAGGAACGCAGCGAGAAGACCGGCGGTGATAATGCGCGCCTTGCCGAACGCCGACGCGATCAGGCGCTCGGCGATCTCGCTGCTGCTCGCGAACGCATCGAGATCCTCCAGCCGTTTTCGGTCCGGTTGCCTTCGACCGGGCTTCCGCCCGGCCGTGTCGTTCTTCAGGTCGATGACGTGAGCGCCGGCTACGTCCCGGACCGTCCGGTGCTCGCCAACCTGTCCATGACGGTCGCCGGGCCGGAGCGGGTGGCGATCACCGGCCGCAACGGTTCGGGCAAGACGACGTTTCTGTCGCTGATGTCAGGCAAGCTCGCCCCCTGGTCGGGGCAGGTGCGAGTGCTGACGGACTTCGCCATGCTGGATCAGCAGGTGAGCCTGCTCGATCCGGAGCTCTCGATCCGCGACAATTTCCGCCGGCTCAATCCGGGGGGCGGCGAAAATGTCTGCCGGGCGGCGCTCGCGCGATTCATGTTCCGTGCCGACGCGGCACTGCAGCGCGTCTCCAGTCTGAGCGGCGGCCAGATGCTGCGTGCCGGGCTTGCCTGCGTTCTTGGCGGCGACAGCCCGCCGCCGCTCCTGATCCTCGACGAGCCGACCAACCATCTCGACATCGATTCCATCGAAACGGTGGAGGCGGGGCTACGGGCCTTCGACGGGGCGCTCATCGTCGTCAGCCACGACGAGGCGTTTCTGGAGGCGATCGGGATAACGCGGCGGATCGATCTGTCTCAGAAGCGGGAAGGCCGTCGTTCCGCTGCGCGTTAGGCGGAGTGGTGGCGGGCGTTACTGCGCCCATTTCACGTCGCCGGTAAAGGCGATCGTCAGCCAGCGGTCGCGCCCGGCCTCGCCGATTTCCGCGCCGATCTCGGCGCGGATCGCATCGAGGCTCGCAAGTGTGTCCACCCGGGTCTCGGCCGATCCGATCAGGTAGATCTCGATCAGCCGCGCGCGGCCGACCTTGGCAACATAGGTGCGGTAGTCCGAGAAGCCGTGGCGGCTTGCAGCGTTGCTTGCTGCCTCGCGCACCTTTTCGTCGAGTTCGGCGGGAGCGATGAGGAAGATTTCCTTCAGCGCCGCATAAACGGTCTTCAGCGGAAGCGGGATCAGGCAAAGCGTCAGAACGACCAGGATTGCCGGGTCGGCATAGGGTGTCCAGCCTTCATAGGCGGTGCCCTTCAGCATCGCGGCGACCACGAACGCGACGAGCAGGGCTGCGGTGATCGTGCCCGACATCGCCCAGGCGCGCACATCGAGCGCGAGGAATTCCGAGCCGATCGTGCGGTTCGCCCGCCGCCCGTAGATAAACAACACGATGCAGATGACAACGACGACCGCGGCATAGGCGATCGCCCAGTCGAAGGCGAGTTGGCGACCACCCGACAGCAGCGAGTCGACGGCGTTGATGAGGGCGTAGAACGAAAGCGTGGCGAGCAGGCCGGCGTTGAGCAACAGGACCATCGGCTCGATATGCCAGAAGCCCATCTGAAACCGGCTGCTTTCCCTCGGGATCAGCCGTGTCACCCCCAGCGCCAGCAGCGTCATGGCTGCGTCGACCGCGGAAAACACGCCGTCGAACACGATCGACACCGATCCGGACAACAGGCCGAAGAGCACGCCGGTCGCACCGACGACGATTGTCGCGGCGATCGATCGCTTGAGGACGGTTTGTTCGGTCGCGGTGGTCATGATCTTGTATTCACTCCTGTTTCGACGCGGTGCTTAGGCGGTGCCGGTGACGAAATGGTGACGGCGAGATCTCAGATCGTGTGATGGTAGCGTCTCCCAATGACGAGCAAACGCGGCAGGAATTGCCCGCAAAGCGCGTTGTGGCCATCAGGGATGCGACCGAGAAGCCCAAGCATGGACGACTACGAACGGGAATATCGCCGCTTGCGCCGCGATGGGCTTGTGGGATGGGGAGCGTCGCACCCCGCCAAGGATATCGCACGCTGGCGCTCGATCAACGCCTGGTGGGATCACGTGACGAGGATCTGCCGTCCATCGCCTCGTTGACGGAGTGTCGCCGTTCCGGCCCTACTGCATGTTTCCTTAAATCGTATTCGATTTAAGGATAAAAACATGCAGCAATTCAAAGTGCTACAGCGACCTTTGCGCTAATAAGACGCGCGGCGCTGTAGGCGAATTGACTGAGCCGCAGGAGGTCTCCGCCGATGGTTCTGCCATCGAGCGCGCCCGCACGTGCCGCCTGCGGGCGGGGCGGCGGCATGGCGTGGCCGATTGCAAACAGCAGCGCGCTTGCCGCCGAAATCAACGCGAACAGCAGGAACATACCGGCGCCGCCGATCGCACCGAGCGCAAGGCCGCCGATGAGCGGTCCAAGGAAGTTGCCGACCGAAGACAGCGAGTGTGCGCCGAAGTAGGTGCCGCGATTGCCGGCATCCGAAATGCCGTCGACGAGCACATATTCCGAAGGCACGACGAGCACCTCGCCGATGGTGAAGAGGACCATCGAGGCGATGAGCATTTCGACGCCGGACGAAGCTGCAAAGCCGATTTCGCCCAGCAGGAACAGCAAACAGCCGAGCGACAGCGCCCGAAGCGCGCCGATGCTTTCAATGACGAAGCGGGCAGGCGTGCTGGCGATCAGCACCGTCGCGGCGTTGGTCGAAACCAAGAGCGCGAAGAGGGTGACGCCATCCTCGAATCCGGTGTTGAGATATTGCGACAACGTCACCGACCACTGACCATGCACGGCCAGCAATAATGTGCCGCCGATGACGAAGAAGACCAGCCGACGGTCGCGCAGGGCGGCGACAAGCCCACGCCAGCCACCGGTCGCCTGTGATGCCGCCGCAGTATCTGCCATCGGCCCGTTGCGCGCTTCGGGCACGGTGAAGAACAGCACGAGGCCGAAGGCTGCGTGCATGAGACCGGCAATGACGAACAGTGTCGCATAGGCAGCCCCGATCCAAACGCCGATCAGCGGCCCGACCGCCCAGCCGGCATTGATGGCGAGATAGCGCCAGGAAAACACCCGCAGGCGCAGATGCGCCGGCGCGGCATCGCTCATCAAGGCGCGTGAAACCGGCTCGTAGACCGCGGCTGCGACAGCCGAGACGATATGGCACAGCGCGAAGGCGGCGATCGATTGGGCCAGTCCGAGCCCGGCAAGCGCCAGTCCGGCCATGCAAAGTGCCGCAGTGAGCACACCCTTTCGACCGATGCGGTCAGAGAGGGTGCCGGCAAAGGGGCTGATCATCGCGCCGATGAGCGGACCGGCGCCGATCAAGGCGCCGATGCCGGCCGGGCTGAGCCCGAAATCCTTCTGCAGGCGGATCGCCAGGAAGGTCAGGCTCATGCCCTTGGCGATCGTCACCACGCCGGAACCTCCGATGAGAAGCAGCGCAATCAGGCGACCCGCACGTTCGGAATAGGCATTCATGGCAGATACTCGCAGGCTTGCGACCGCCGATGTTCGGTGACGAACGCTGGGCCGCCGGGAAGGGAATCTCGTTTGGGCGATTACACCCGTCGCGTGTGCGCGACAAGGGGTGCGACTGTGGAGCAATCATCGGGCGGCGAGCGTGGATGATGTGTGCCGGTTCCCCATCGAGTGCTTGCCTGCCACTTCGCCACGCGAGGCGTATCAGCGGTGGCTCGTCCGGTCGTGGCCGCGGCAGGCCTGTCTGGAGATGAGGGCGCGTTTGCCGGCGCCCGGCAACGGTTAGTCGTTTTTCATCCTTTGTTGCCATTCCGCATAGAGCCGTACCGCCTCGGCGTCGTCGACCGGCACATGGCGGAAGCGCATGGACTGCTCGTCCAAAGGTTTTGCCAGCTCGGCATAGATCGCCGCTGTCGATAGACCATACGGCTCAGCGTCGGCATTCGAGTGGGCGTAGGCGATCTCGGTGATGCCGGCCATGCGCATGGCCGCAAGGCACATGGGGCAGGGCTGGCCGCTGGCATAGATTGCAACGCCTTCAAGCCGGGGCGAGCCGAGGCGCTTTGCCGCGAGGCGAAGGGCGTTCATCTCGGCATGCGACGTCGGATCACCGGTCTTGATCATCTCGTTGACGCCTTCGGCGATCACTTCGCCGTTTCGAACGGCGACCGCGCCGAAGGGACGGCCGCCTTTTTCGATATTGGCGCGGGCAAGGGCGACGGCCTCGCGGAGAAAGCGCTTTTCCTGGTCCATATCCCCTCCTGAACTCAACGGGCGCCGGCGGCGACGAGCAGCGTTTCGATCTTGCCGTAGCCGCGTTGCCGGGCGTGGGTAAGCGGGCTCACGCCCTCGCGATCGGCAAGATTGACGTTCGCGCCCGCGTCGATCAGCAACCGCACGATCTCCGTATGCTTTTCGCCGCCGGTGCCGAGGATGACGGCTTCGATCAGCGCCGTCCAGCCGAGCCGGTTGACGTGGTCGACATCGATGCCCGCCTCGATCAGCGTCTTCACCGTCTCGACGTGGCCGCGTTCGGACGCAGGGATCAGCGCCGTGCCGCCGTAACGATTGGTGCTTTTCAGGTCGGCGCCGTTCTCAAGCGTCAGTTTCAGGATTTCGAGATGGCCCCGCGCGCCGGCATAGAGGTATGGACTGTCCTCAATCTTGTCCTTCGCGTTGACATCCGCACCGGCTTCGATGAGCGCGCGGGCCGCGTCGATGCGGTTTTCGTGCGTGGCAATAAGCAAAGCGGTCGCGCCGCTCGCGTCGCGCGCGTCGAGCGTGGCTCCGCGCTGGATCAATTCACGCAGGTCGGCGGCATTGCCGGCTGCGGCAGCGGCAATCATTTCCTTTTCAAGCATGGCGGCTCCAGCAGAGGCGGGAAGAAGGGCTGAGGCGAGAAGTGCAATCCCGAGCAGCCACCCGGTCGATGGTGAGTTCATGGTTGTCTTTCCAGTCGTATGGCCAGTCGTATGGCCAGTCGTGTCGTCAGCCGGGCAAACGTCGCCCGGCTGCAGGTTTACTGCATAACCCCTGAAACCGGCATCAATTTGCGGTGAAGTTCATCTGTCACGTTGAAACGCTTCAGCGCCATGCCTGGCGAAAAGTGCAGTAAAAACGGCAACCGGCTGTTGCTTCAGCCGGTTCCCGGTCTTTTCAGGAGAGGCCAGGGCGACTGACGCGGCAACTCAGAGCATGGAGCGGCTGAGGCCGCCGTCGACGGGAAGCGCTACGCCCGTCACATAGGCCGCAGGCCGACCCGCCAGAAACGCGGCGGCGGCGCCGAATTCCGCCGGCGTTCCATAGCGGCCGATCGGAATATCCGCCTGGCTGCGTGCGGCTACCGTCGCGATATCGACGCCTTCGCTTTCGGCGTCCATGCGGTCGAAGCTCAAGGTGCGATCGGTCGCAAGCCGCCCCGGCAACAGCATGTTGACGGTCACGCCATCGGCGGCGACTTCGCCGGCCAATGTCTTCAGCCAGCCGGCAACAGCACTTCGAAGCGCGTTGGAGGCCGTCAGGCCCGGGATCGGTTCGCGGATGCTGGTCGAGGCGACGGCAATGATGCGGCCGAAGCCGCGTTCCCTCATGCCGGGCAGGACCCGGCCGGTGATGCGCATGCCGGCCAGCACCATGGTCTCGAACTGCGTCCGCCAGAAATCCGGCTCGATGGTGGACGCAAGCGACGGCGGCGGCCCGCCGCCGTTCAGGACCAGAATATCGATCGCGCCGAAATCGGCGGCGAGCCGATCGAGCAGCGCATCGAGGCTCTCGGGCCTGGAAAGATCGAGTGCAAAACCGCGGGCGGTCGAGCTGATCTCGGCCGCGACTTTTTCGGGCGACGCAGCATCGCGACCGGTCAGCGCGACGGCAACGCCTTCGACCGCGAGCGCTTCGGCGATGCCGCGTCCAAGCCCCTTGCTGCCGCCGAGTACGAGTGCCTTTTTGCCTGTGATGCCGAGGTCCATTTCTGTCTTCCTTCCCATGCGATTTCCGTTGCTGCTTTTGGAGCCCGGCAGCGACGCGGCGTCAATGGGGCAGAGGAACGGAAGGCGTAATTCGGACGCAGGATGGCAAGGGACCAGACGTCAAAAAGCCCGGCCGGAAACCGACCGGGCTTCGTGCCCCTCGCCCCTTGCCGCCGTTAACGGCAGATTCGGATGCGCTCGTAGTAGACGTTGCCGTAATGATCGTAGCGCCTGACCTTCTTGATGAAGCAATAGGGTCGGTATTCGTAGTAGCCGCCGCCGTAGTAACCGTCGACGTAACCGATCTGGCCGCTCCAGCCATGGCCGTAGGTGCCGTTGCCGAAGCCGATCGTCACGCCGCCAGCCTGCGAAGGCGCGGCAAAGGAAACGGCGGCGGTGATTGCGACGGCCGCTGCGATGATGATCTTGCGCATGATGCTCTCTCCTCCGGTGATTGGAATGAACTCCCGTCATCCATGAGGAGAAGATCGCATGGGGGCGTAATATTCGCAGTTCCGAATGGAACATGGGTTGCAGGTGCGGCAGAATTCAACGTCCTGCCGCCGTTTTTTAGCTCTCCGCCGCGCCGTCCGGCGACGATCAGCCGCGAATGCGCGCCATCGCCAGCACGTCGGCAAGCACCCCATTACGCAGCGCATAGGCCCTGTGCGTGCCCTCGGGTTCGAACCCGGTCTTGCGATAAAGCGCGATCGCCGCCTCGTTGTCGGTAAAGACGGTCAGTTCGATGCGGCTGATGCCGAGCCAGTTGTCGGCGGCATCGATCAACTCCGTCAGCAGCACCTTACCAATGCCCTCGCCACGATGGTCGTCGTCGACGCTGATGCCGAGCACCGCGGAGTGACGCCGGCGCCCCTTGTTGCGGTGCAGGCCGGCCATGCCGATGATCCGGCCGTCGCGCTCGGCGACGATCACCGTGTTGTCCTCCGACAGGCCCTCCATCCACTTGCGCGTCTGCTCCGGTGTCGAATAGGGCAGTCGGAGCGTGCCGGAGCGGATGCCCGGCTGGCTCATCAGCGCGGCGATCGCTTCCCAATCGACGATGCGCGCCGCTCGGATCTTCAGTGTCGGGGAGGTGGTCGCTTCAGTCATTGTTTCCTCTCAGGCTCACTACAGCGCCGCGCGTCAAATATGACGCGCAAAGGACGCTGTAACGCTTTTTAACTTGCTGCATAATTTCATCCGTAAATCGGATCCGATTTACGGAATTATGCAGTAGCTGCGAGGAAACAGGACCAAACCCTGCTCGCCTCGGCAGGGTTGGTCGGGGACAGTCCGCTTAACGCAAATGGTCTCCCGCACACCCCAGCGCGTGCGTGCAAAGCACCATTGCGATCATCGAACGATTGTCCATGCCGGAACGATAACAAGCGGCAGTGGAATTGCAAGCCGGTGCGGCAACCGGTTTGCAGATGGCGCTCAGGTCACCTGAAAGGCGATATAGATAAGCGTCGCGGCAATCAGCCAGAGGGCAATCCTGCCGGAACGGGTGTGGCGTGCCTCGGCCTTCCCGATGGCATGCGCCGTCTCGGCATCGAAACGCAGGCCATTTTCGCTCATGGCCATGATCTCGCTCGAGAATTTTTCCGTGCGGGCGGCGATTTCCGGGGCTGCTTCGGCCAGGCGAAGGGCCGCATGCAGGCCGTCGCGTAGATCGGTGACGATGCGCTTCGGCCCGAGATTGTCGCGGATCCACTTGCCGACGACCGGCTCGGAAGCCTTCCACATGTTGAAACGCGGATTGAGCGTGCGGGCGACGCCTTCGACGACGACCATGGTCTTCTGCAGCATGACCAGCTCGGGTCGTGTCTGCATGTCGAACAGCTCGGTCACCTCGAACAACAGCGTCAGCAGCTTTGCCATCGAGATGGTCTCGGCCGGCTGGCCGTGGATCGGTTCGCCGATGGCGCGGATCGCCTGGGCGAAGCTCGCGGCATCATGATGCGAGGGCACGTAGCCTGCCTCGAAATGCACGTCGGCGACGCGCTGGTAGTCCCGGGTGATGAAGCCGAACAGGATTTCGGCGAGGAAGCGGCGCTCCTTCTTGCCGAGACGGCCGACAATGCCCATGTCGACGGCGACGATATGGCCGACGTCGTCGACGAACAGGTTGCCCTGGTGCATGTCGGCGTGGAAGAAGCCGTCGCGTAATGTGTGGCGCAGGAAGGACTGGATCAGCGTATCGGCGAGCGCATCGAGATCGTGGCCGGCCGCCTTCAGCCCGTCGATATCGGACATCTTGACGCCGTCGATCCACTCCATGGTGACGACGTCGCGGCCGGTGCGTTCCCAATCGACCTTCGGCACGCGAAAGCCGGAATCTTCCTTGGTGTTCTCGCCGAGTTCGGAAAGGGCTGCCGCCTCCAGCCGAAGATCCATTTCGATCTTGGTCGTCTGCTCGAGCGTCTTTGTGACCTCGACCGGTCTCAGTCGCCGCGTGTAGGGCAGGAAACGTTCCTGCATGTGGCTGACGAGATACATCGCCTCGATGTCGGAGGCGAAGCGCTGGCGGACGCCGGGACGGATGACCTTGACGGCCACCTTGTCCGGCTGGCCGTCGCGCATGACGATGGCCGGATGAACCTGGGCGATCGAGGCGGCCGCCATCGGCTCGGAAAATTCGGCGTAGAGGTCCTCGACCTTCCGGCCGAGCGATCCCTCGATGGCGGCCTTGGCCTCGCTCTGCGGGAACGTCGCCATCTGGTCCTGCAGCAGCGACAGGTCGGCGGCAAATTCCGCGCCGACGACATCGGGACGGGTTGCCAGGAACTGGCCGATCTTCACATAGGACGGGCCGAGACGGGCGACGGCGCGCGACAGCCGATCGCTGCGCTCCTCGCCGGGCACCTTGCGGCGGGCGAAAAGCCCGGCTGCCTTCTGGGCGAAGCGGGCAAAGGGCGGCAGGTGTTCGGTCGGGACCGCCGAGACGACGCCTTCGCGCACGAGAACCCAGCCGATCCGCGCGAGGCGGACATATGCTCCAGCTGTGCTCATAAGATCAGATTTTCCAGCCGGAATGCAGCGCTGCGATGCCGCCGGTGTAATTGGTGAAGGAGACGCGGGAGAAGCCAGCCTCCTTGATCATGGCGGCAAAATCGCGCTGGTTCGGGAACTTGCGGATCGATTCCACCAGATACTGATAGGGCGCTTCGTCGCCGGTGATCAGCTTGCCGAACTTCGGGATCGCATTGAACGACCAGGCGTCGTAGAACCGGTCGAGAAGCGGCATCTCCACTTCGGAGAATTCGAGCACGAGCAGCCGCCCGCCGCGCTTCAGCACGCGATGGGCTTCCTTGAGCGCGACATCGATGCGCGGCACGTTGCGGATGCCGAAGGCGATCGTATAGGCGTCGAACGAGTTCGCCTCGAACGGCAGTTCCTCGGCATTGGCTTCGACGAAATCGAGGTTGGCCGAAAGCTTCTTCTTTTCCGCCCGCTCCGCACCGACGGCGAGCATCGAGCCGTTGATGTCCAGAACCGTCGAATGCGCCTTGCGGTCGGAGGCTTCGATGATGCGGAAGGCGATATCGCCGGTACCGCCGGCAACGTCGAGCGTCCTGTAGCCCTCGCGGCGCGGCGGATTGAGCGCGGCGATCATCGCATCCTTCCAGGCGCGATGCAGCCCGGCCGACATCACATCGTTCATGATGTCGTAGCGCTTGGCCACCTTATGGAAGACGTCGTTGACGAGCGGCTGCTTTTCGCCCGTACCGACGTTGCGGAAACCGAAGGAGGTTTCCATGCCGCCATTGGCCGATACCCGCTGATCCGTCATACGAAGAACTCCACCTGAACCAATTTTGCCGGCACCATAGCGAAATCGCCCGACCCGCGCTATCTCGGGGGCGGGGCCATGGCTGCGGCATAGCGCACCCCTATAGGATAAGTAGCCCGCCAAGGAAATGCCAACCGCCGGGCTTATGGTGGTTAAGAAAGCCAGGCCCGTGATGGCTGAGAAAAAAGGAGACGACGCATGCCGGAATTGCCGGAGGTCGAAACGGTAAAACGAGGCCTCGCGCCGACCATGGAAGGCGCGCTCCTCGTCAATGCAGAACTGCGTCGGCCGGATCTGCGTTTTCCCTTTCCTGTCAATTTTGCAGCCACTGTTGCCGGCCAGCGCATAGTCTCGCTGTCGCGCCGGGCAAAGTATCTGATGATCGATCTGGAGGCCGGTGACGTCATCATTGCCCATCTCGGCATGTCGGGCTCGTTCCGCATCGAGCAGGGTGCGCTGCCGGAAACGCCGGGCGAATTTCACCACCCGCGCGGCAAGGACGAGAAACACGATCACGTGATCTTCCACCTGGAAGGTGCGGCCGGCTCGGCCCGGGTCATCTATAACGATCCGCGCCGTTTCGGTTTCATGGATCTCGCCCGCCGCGATACGGTCTCAGCCCATGCCTTCTTCCGCGCGCTCGGGGAGGAGCCGACCGGCAACGCGCTCGATGCCGCCTATCTCGCCGGGCGCTTTGCCGGCAAGGCGCAGCCGCTGAAGGCAGCCCTGCTCGACCAGAAGAATATTGCCGGCCTCGGCAATATATATGTGTGCGAAGCGCTCTGGCGCTCGGGTCTGTCGCCCCTGAAGCCGGCCGGCGCGCTTGTCGACAAGAGCGGTCAGGCCAAGCCGGAGCTGCAGGGCCTGACCATTGCCATCCGCGAGGTCATTGCCGACGCCATTGCGGCGGGCGGCTCGTCGCTCAAGGATCATATCCAGGCCGACGGATCGCTCGGCTATTTCCAGCATTCCTTTTCCGTCTATGACCGGGAAGGGGAGGCTTGCCGCACGCCGGGTTGCGGCGGTACGGTCGCCCGCATCGTGCAGGCGGGGCGCTCGACGTTCCATTGCCCGCGCTGCCAGAAGTGAACATCCGGGTCCTGAAGGCCCCGGCCGCTGACACGAATTCGGAGGAGACGAGAATGAGTTATGAGACGCTGCTGGTCGAGACACGCGGACGCGTGGGCCTGGTCACGCTCAATCGCCCGCAGGCACTGAATGCGCTGAACTCGACCGTTATGCGCGAGCTCGCCGCGGTGCTGAAGGCATTCGATGCCGATAAGGAGATCGGCGCCGTCGTCATCACCGGTTCGGAGAAGGCCTTTGCGGCCGGCGCCGACATCAAGGAGATGCAGACGCTGGACTTCGTCGAAAGCTATCTGGGCGACTTCATCGGCGGCTGGGATCAGGTGGCAGCCGCCCGCAAGCCGGTCATTGCAGCCGTTTCCGGCTATGCCCTCGGCGGCGGCTGCGAACTGGCGATGATGTGCGACTTCATCATCGCCTCCGAGACTGCAAAGTTCGGCCAGCCGGAAATCACCCTCGGCGTCATCCCTGGTATGGGCGGTTCGCAGCGCCTTACCCGTGCCGTCGGCAAGGCGAAAGCCATGGACCTGGTGCTGACCGGACGGATGATGGATGCGACCGAGGCTGAGCGCGCAGGACTCGTTTCGCGTGTGGTGGCGCCGGAGAAATTGATGGAGGAAGCGCTTGCCGCTGCCGAGAAGATCGCGTCGTTCTCGCTGCCGGCGGTGATGATGGCCAAGGAGGCCGTCAATCGCTCGCTGGAGGTCACGCTTGCCGAAGGCTTGCGGTTCGAGCGCCGGCTTTTCCACTCGCTGTTTGCGACGGAAGACCAGAAGGAAGGCATGGCCGCCTTTGCGGGGAAGCGCAAGGCGGAGTTCAAACACAGGTAGATCAACGGGCGGCGCGCAGTTTTCTCCAAATTGCGCGTTGACGGGGCGGCTGTTTCTCGCTATATGCCGCCCTCAGTTTGGAACGCCAAATCTGGGCTTTCCGATAATGCTCCCGAATTGCTTTGATGACAGGTCGCAGTGACCCGGCACGGCGAGGGCGGAGTTCATGTCAGTTTTCGAAGAGAGGCATCAATGGCCAATACAACTTCGGCGAAAAAGGCGACCCGCAAGATCGCACGCCGCACTGCAGTGAACAAAGCCCGTCGTTCGCGCGTCCGTAACTTCGTCCGCAAGGTCGAAGAAGCGATCGCAACCGGCGATCAGGCAGTCGCAGCCGCGGCTCTGAAGGCCGCTCAGCCTGAGCTGATGCGCGCTGCCACCAAGGGCGTGCTGCATTCCAACACCGCTTCGCGTAAGGTTTCGCGCCTTGCACAGCGCGTGAAGGCGCTTTCGGCCTAATCCGGCTAATAAAAATCTGTTAATTGAGAGCCCGGCCCTTGCGCCGGGCTTTTCCGATTCATACATCTGTCACAGCGATGGTTAACCTGCACGACCTTTCTCGTGTCAATGCGATGACAGAATTTCTCTAGTTATTTCAGCGGCTTACGAGAGGTCATTGGCAAAAGGGCATCTCCGGCTGGGGGTCTTCCGGGCCTGTGATGAGTCAAGCGAATTTTTATTTTTTTTCTTTTTCGCCAGCTAATCAAAGAGCCGAAAATCAAAACCCTTGATTCAAAAGCGATTCTTCCCGGACTCGGATTGCGGCAAGCAAAAGGCAGCATGAGAGTCAACGGGCAGCGCTTAAGCTTGCGTAAAAATCGCGATTGATCTTGCCCATCGATCCTGCCTAAATGCCCTCCACAGGGGACACAGACCATATCTGTAAAGGGAAGTGCGGAGGCCATCTCAACGGGGATGGTTTCAAGCTTTCTGTTTCCTGTATCAGGGCGGCTACACGTCGTTCAATCAGACAAGTCGAGAACGAAAAACCGGATGGGTCAACCATTCCGGACGAGGACCTTTCGACTTCTGGTTGCCGGCGACGCCGCTTCTCAAAGTCAGGTGCAAGCGGTGCCTGACGCGAGGTAGAATCCAGCGCTCGGCTGTCCGCTTCGTACGAGGGTGCGAGACAGTTGTTGACGAGGAGGAGGATCCGGCACGGTCCAGGGCGGACCGGGGGATTTGTTGACTTAGAGGCGCGAGGGGACATCAGCCGGCCGATGAGGTCTGGCAGATGCGCGTAGCGCGCAGCCGGTCGGGAGATGAGGAGCCCGGTTGGACTGCGACTGTGACGTTCGGCAAAGCGGCATGACCTCCATGAGGAAGCTGTGGCTGCCGGACATACGAGATGGGGCCGGCAGAGATGACGGCGTCTGAACATAATCGGAAGGCGGCAAAATGCGGATGAATTTGGCGACGGCGGCGGGCGCGTTTCAAAAGGACGGCGGTGCGTTTCAGGCCGGAAGCAATCTATCTCAGGCGGCGGGGGATAAGCACGACATGAGGCATGACGCACTGTTCGAGCGGGTGAGTGCGCGTTTGAAAGCCCAGGTCGGTCCCGATGTCTTCGCCAGCTGGTTTGGGCGTCTGAAGCTCCATTCGGTTTCCAAGAGCGTCGTGCGTCTCTCGGTGCCCACGACATTCCTGAAGTCCTGGATCAACAACCGCTATCTCGATCTCATTACCCAGATCTTCCAGCAGGAGGACGGCGAAATCCTGAAGGTGGAGATCCTGGTGCGGACCGCCACCCGTGGCGCCCGTCCGGCTTCACCGGAAGAGACGCTGCCGCAGACAACGGAAACGGCTCCGGCAACGCCTGCACGGCGTCCGGCAACGGCTCAGTCCGTGGCCTCGGTCGCAGCTTCTGCGGTCGCCAGCGTTCAGCGGCCGACCCAGGCACCGCTTTTCGGCTCGCCGCTCGACCAGCGCTACACCTTCGACAGCTTCGTCGAAGGCTCTTCCAACCGCGTTGCCCTTGCCGCCGCCCGCACGATTGCGGAAGCCGGCGCCGGTGCCGTGCGCTTCAACCCGCTTTTCATTCATTCAAGCGTCGGTCTCGGCAAGACCCACCTTCTGCAGGCGATCGCCATTCAGGCGCTGCAGAGCGCCCGCGCGCCACGCGTCGTCTATCTGACGGCCGAATACTTCATGTGGCGCTTTGCCACCGCGATCCGCGACAACGACGCACTGTCGCTGAAGGAATCGCTGCGCAACATCGATCTCCTGGTTATCGACGACATGCAGTTCCTGCAGGGCAAGTCGATCCAGCACGAGTTCTGCCACCTGCTGAACATGCTGCTCGACTCGGCCAAGCAGGTCGTCGTTGCCGCCGACCGCGCCCCTTGGGAACTGGAATCGCTCGATAGCCGCGTTCGCTCGCGTCTTCAGGGCGGTGTCGCCATCGAAATGGACGGCCCGGATTACGACATGCGCCTCGAAATGCTGAAGCGCCGCCTCGACTCCGCCCGTCAGGACGATACCTCGCTGGATATTCCCGGCGATATCCTGAGCCACGTTGCGCGCAATATCACGGCCAGCGGCCGCGAGCTCGAAGGCGCCTTCAACCAGTTGCTCTTCCGTCGCTCGTTCGAGCCACAGCTGTCGATCGAACGGGTCGACGAACTGCTCGGCCATCTCGTCAATGCCGGTGAACCGCGCCGTGTCCGCATTGAGGACATCCAGCGCGTTGTTGCCAAGCATTACAACGTTTCGCGCCAGGAGCTGGTTTCGAACCGCCGCACCCGCGTCATCGTCAAGCCGCGCCAGATCGCGATGTATCTGTCGAAGACGCTGACGCCGCGGTCCTTCCCGGAAATCGGTCGTCGCTTCGGTGGCCGCGACCACACGACCGTGCTGCATGCCGTGCGCAAGATCGAGGAGTTGATCTCCGGCGATACCAAGCTCAGCCACGAGATCGAGCTTCTGAAGCGCCTGATCAACGAATAGGCGCCAGACTTGCTTTCTGATCACGCGAAAGGCCCGGGAAACCGGGCTTTTTTCGTTTCAGACGCTGCGTGCCTGCTCGACGATCCAGGCACGGAATGCGGTAACGGCCGGTCGATCTAGGGCGGATGGCGGATAGACCAGGTGATAGGCGAGATCGGTGGCGATGCCGGTCGGAAACGGCGCGATCAGCACGCCCTCGGCCAGCTCGCGCGAGACCAGCGACAGACGAACGAGAGCGACGCCATCGCCCGCTTTCGCCGCCTCGATGGCGCCATTGCTGTTGATGAACACCGGACCGCGTGTGGTCTCGATGCCTTCGGCGCCGACGGCCTCCAGCCACAGCTGCCAATCCAGCCTCTGGACATCATGTAGAAGCACGTGGCCCGAAAGATCGGCCGGTGTGGAAAGCGGATGCTTGCGGGCGAGCGCTGCATTGACGACCGGCACCAGCTCGTCATCGATCAGCCGCTCGCTCGCCAAGCCCTCATAGCGGCCGAAGCCGTGGCGGACGGCGATGTCGACGCCATCGGACACGAAGTCGGTTAGCCGGTTCGAGGCGCTGATGCGGATGTCGATGCCGTTGAGACGTTGCTCGAAATCGCTGATCCGCGGCACCAGCCACTGCGCAGCAAAGGTTGGCGTGCAGCTCACCGTCAGCACCGGCACGCGATTTCGCGCCGTCAGTTCCTCGGTCGCCTCCCGCATCATCCGGAAGGCGCGCCGCAGTGTAGAAAAATAGGTGCTGCCGTCTTCGGTCAGAACCATCTGTCGCGGCCGTCGCTCAAACAGCGTAACGCCCAGCGTCTGTTCCAGTTCGCGCACCTGCAGGCTGACCGCGCCGGGTGTGACGCTGAGCTCGCGCGCCGCGAGCGTCACGCTTAAATGCCGGGCCGTGGCTTCGAATGCCCGGAGTGCTGCAAGGGAGGGAAGAGACGTCATAATGATTTAGCCATACTCAATCATCGGAAGAGAAATGTTCGTTTGTACAAATACTAACATGCTGACAATATTTATGTAAATCGAGGTCATCCTGGACATTCATTTTGGATGGAAGCGAGCAACTAAATCGTTCGGAGGGTATGGAGATGCCGGAAACAATCAAGGTGATGGGGCCTGGTGAATGGGCCATGCTGATCGCTCTGTCCCTGTTATGGGGCGGCTCGTTTTTCTTCGTCGGCGTTGCGGTCAAGGCGCTGCCGCCTTTCACCATCGTTGCCCTGCGGGTCAGCCTGGCGGCGGCTGCACTTTTGATCTTCCTGCGCTTCACCGGGCGCTCGATGCCTCGCGACCCGCGCATCTGGCTTGCTTTCTTCGGCATGGGCCTGCTCAACAACCTGATCCCGTTTTCGCTGATCGTCTGGGGCCAGACCCATATCGCCAGCGGCCTTGCGTCCATCCTCAATGCGACGACACCACTCTTCGGCGTCATCGTCGCCCATCTGCTGACCGATGACGAGAAGCTGACCACCAACAAGCTCTCCGGCGTGTTGATCGGTTTTCTCGGTGTGGCGGTGATGATCGGCCCTGCGGCGCTCGGCGGTCTCGGGTCGAATGTGCTGGCGCAGTTCGCCGTGCTGGGAGCCGCACTTTCCTATGCCTTTGCCGGCGTTTTTGCCCGTCGTTTCAAGCGGATGGGCGTTGCGCCCATCGCCACCGCCACAGGGCAGGTCAGTGCATCGAGCATCATGCTGGTGCCGATCGCGCTTCTCGTCGATCGCCCCTGGGCTTTGACCGTGCCGGGCATCGAGGTTTGGGGAGCGATCATCGGTATCGCCTTGATCTCGACTGCGCTTGCCTATGTGCTGTTCTTCCGCATCTTGGAAACGGCGGGTGTCACCAATCTGATGCTGGTGACGTTTCTGATCCCGGTCAGCGCCATTCTGCTCGGGGCCTTGTTTCTCGGCGAGAGCCTCGAGCCGAAGCACTTCTTCGGCATGGCGCTGATTGCCGCCGGCCTTGCCGCCATCGATGGCCGCCTGCTTCGGCGTTTCCGGCGCAAGACACCGGTCGATCCTGATCTTGCGTGCGGTGAGAATATCTGAAGGCGGTCAGTCCTTCTGAATGGCCGCGGCGGTGCGCAAGCGCCTGCCGTAGTCTTCGTATTTGAACCCGCGGTTGCGGGTATTTTTTTTGTCTGTCTTGTCGACTATCTCTTCTTCAGATCGTCCTTGTGACAGGAGCAGGAGAGTTCCAATGCTTTACGCCGTATTTTGCTACAACCAGGAAGACGTCACCGCCAACTGGACGAAGGAGGAGGACGATAAGGTCATGCGCGACCTTGCCGCCGTCCAGCGCAAATATGGCGATGCCGGCAAGCTGGGACCGGTGGCGCGGCTGCTGCCGACCACGGCGGCAACGACGCTCCGCCACACCGTTGGCGAGACCGTCGTGATCGACGGCCCGTTTGCCGAAACGAAGGAACAACTGCTCGGCTTCTATGTCGTCGATTGCGCTTCGCTGGACGAAGCGCTCGATTTCGCCCGCGAACTCAGTGCAGCCAATCCTGCTGATGGTTCCTATGAAATTCGTCCCCTTGCCATCTACAAGCCAAGTGAGTTTCCTTCATGACAGACACGACCTGGATCGACCTCGCACTTGTTTCTGCTCGGCCGCAGGCAATGGGCGCGCTTCTGCGCTATTTCCGCAATCTCGATACGGCCGAGGAAGCATTCCAGGAGGCCTGTATCCGGGCATTGAAGACCTGGCCGAAGAGCGGCCCACCGCGTGATGCCGCCGCATGGCTGATCTTCGTCGGCCGCAACAGCGGCATCGACAAGGTGCGCCGCCAGTCCCGCGAGACCGCACTGCCGCCGGAAGAATTGCTCTCCGATCTCGAGGATCAGGAGAGCGATCTTGCCGAACGGCTGGATGGTTCCCACTACCGTGACGATATCCTCAAGCTGCTGTTTGTCTGCAGCAATCCGGTCCTTCCGGCAACGCAGCAGATCGCGCTGGCGCTGCGGATCGTCTCCGGCCTTTCGGTCAAGCAGATTGCCCGTGCCTTTCTCGTCGGCGAGGCGGCGATGGAGCAGCGCATCACCCGGGCTAAGGCCCGCGTCGCTGCCGCCGGCATCGCCTTCGAAACGCCTGACGCGGCCGATCGGTCGGAGCGGCTGGCGGCCGTTGCAACGATGATCTACCTGGTTTTCAACGAGGGCTATTCGGCGATGAACGGGCCGGACAGCGTCTCGGCCGACCTCTGCGAAGAAGCGATCCGGCTCGCGCGGCTGCTCCTGCGGCTGTTTCCCTCCGAGCCTGAAATGATGGGGCTAACGGCGCTGCTTCTGCTGCAGCACTCGCGCTCGCGAGCGCGTTTCGATGTCGATGGCGGCATCATCCTGCTCGACGATCAGGATCGCAGTCTCTGGAAAAAGCCGCTGATCATCGAGGCGCTGGCCATGATCGACAAGGCGGTGCGCCATCGCCAGCCAGGCCCCTACCAGATCCAGGCGGCGATCGCCGCGCTGCATGCACGTGCAACCCGTCCAGACGAGACGGACTGGGAAGAAATCGACCTGCTCTACCAAGCGCTGGAGCGACTGCAGCCGTCGCCGGTGATCACGCTCAACCGCGCCGTTGCAGTCTCGAAGCGGGACGGACCGGAAGCGGCGCTCGCGTTGATCGAGCCGCTTGCCGAAAAGCTCGCCGGTTACTTCTACTTCCATGGGTTGAACGGGGCGCTGTTGAAGCAGGCAGGCCGGGTCCGTGAGGCGCGCGTCGCCTTTGACCGTGCGATCGCGCTGGCCACCAATGCCGCCGAGGCCTCCCACATCCGCATGCAGCTCGACCATTTGAGCAGGGATGCGGGCGAAAAAGACCTGGTAGAAGAAAAAAGATAAAAATCCTGTCGGCGGTTGTCGGAACCGTGGCTGCAACTTCGTCCTTGGACTGAACCCGCTGATGGAGAAGCAAGCTATGACCGTTGTCACCGAAATCAAAGCCGCCGATGACCGCGAACTGGTCATCACCCGCCTGATCGATGCGCCGCGAGAACTCGTCTATCGCTGCTGGACCGATGCCGAGCTGCTGAAGAAGTGGTTCGCGCCCTCGCCCTGGACGACCCCGGAGGCAAAGCTCGACGTTCGCGCCGGCGGGGCCAGCCGCATCGTCATGCGCTCACCCGAGGGCGAGGATTATCCCAATCTCGGTGTCTATCTCGAAGTGGTGCCGAACGAGAAGCTGGTCTTCACAGACGCCTTCACCGATGCATGGTCGCCGTCCGACAAGCCGTTCATGGTCGTGACCATCACCTTCGAGGATGTCGGGGCCAAGACCCGCTACACGGCACGCGTTCGCCATTGGTCTGTCGAGGATCGCGAAGCCCACGAAAAGATGGGCTTTCACGAAGGCTGGGGCCAATGCGCCACCCAGCTCGAAGGGGCAGCCAAACAACTCTGATCAAGCCCAGGGCTCGACGGCCGTCGCCCTCGCGCCTGCCACCATAGCGAAAGGAGACCCACCATGTCTGTGATCGACAACAAGACTGCAGCCGTCGCCGAAATCCGTGCGGTGATTGATGACTGGGCGGATGCCTTGCGGGTGAAGGACGCAAAGCGCGTCATCGGCCATGGCACGCCGGATTGTGTCCTCTTTTCGTTGGCGCCGCCGCTGAAGACTTCCGATGCCGGCGAGGGCGGGCTCGAACAGTGGTTTTCCACCTGGCGTGGACCGCTTGGCTATCGCTTCGAGGACCTCGATGTCTCGGTCGGCGGCGATGTCGCTTTCGTCAGCATGCTGACAGAGCTTTCCGGCGAGAAGATCGATGCCGGGAAAATATCGGTCTGGTTCCGCCAGACCCTTGGACTGAAACGCACGGCCGCTGGCTGGAAGATCGCACACCAGCACGAGTCGGTGCCGTTCTATATGGACGGCAGCCTCAAGGCCGCCGTCGATCTCAACCCGAAATCGACGATCGACTCGCAAGCGGCGGCGCCACCGCCGATGCCGGGCCCGATTGCCTATCTCTGCGTCGAGGATGCGGCCGCGACGGCCGATTTCTACGTCAGTGCCTTTGCCGCAACCGATGGCGGACGCATGCTGGCCGAAGACGGCAAGCGGCTGATGCATTGCCATCTGACGATCAATGGCGGCGCATTGATGCTCAACGATCCCTTCCCGGAACACGGCATGCCCTATGCCGCACCCCAAGGCGTGGTCCTGCATCTGGTGGTCGAGGACGCGCAATTCTGGTGGGACCGCGCGGTTGCCGCCGGCGCCGAGGTGACGATGCCGCTTGCGGTCGCCTTCTGGGGCGATCTCTATGGCCAGCTGCGTGATCCCTTCGGCATCCGCTGGGGCATCGTCGGGCCGGCGAAGAAGACAGACTGACAAACGATTTGTGATAACGGGAAACGAGGAGACCTCCCCGAATGAATACTGCTCTTGTTATGCCGGCTCCGGCTGGAAAAATGGTGATGCTCGGCCGCGTGTTGAGCGGTCTGGTTGTTGCGTTCCTGGCCTTCGACGGAGCGATCAAGCTCGTGCCATTGGACGTGGTGACCGAGACTTTGGCGGTACTCGGCTATCCTGCCGACGTGGGCCTTGCGCGCACGCTCGGCGTGCTCACGCTTCTGTGCGCCGTGCTCTACGCGATCCCGAGAACGTCGGTTCTCGGCGCCATTCTGCTCACCGGTTATCTCGGCGGCGCCATGGCGACCCATCTGCGTGCGGATAGCCCGATCTTCACCCATTTGCTGTTCGGCTTCTATCTCGGCGTCATCGCCTGGGCCGGTCTGTGGCTGAGAGACCGTCGGGTGCACGACCTGATTCCGTTCAAGAACGAGACGCAAGCTTAAGGAGAATTTTCGCGATGAGCAAAACGGTCAGCGACTACATTGCAGGTCTTTCCGGTGCTCCGGCTGACGTGGCGAAAGAGTTGCACGGTGCCATCCTCGCCGCCGGCGGCACCAAGGACAGCGTGAAATGGGGCCATCCGATCTACGAGGCCGGCGGACCGGTCTGCCTGATCAAGGCTGCCAAGGACCACGTGACCCTCGGCTTCTGGCGCGGCGCCGACATGCTCGATCTCGACCCGCGTCTGGCCAAGGGCGGCGGTAAGGGCGACATGGCCTATATCAAGGTGAAGGCGTTGGGCGAGGTCGAGCAGGCTCAAGTGGCGCGGCTGGTGGCCAGGGGCATCGCCCTCAATGTCGAAAAGGGCGACCCGTTCAAATCTTGAACGACGAAACAAACTTGCAAAGGGCGCTCTGAAACAGAGCGCCTTTCTCTTTGCCGATGCAATACATCTTCGCGGGACCGGATAATTTCCTTCCAACAACTGCGAGGCACGATGATCCTCTACTATCAGACCCATTCCCCCTTCGCCCGCAAGGCGCTCGTCTTCGCCCACGAGGTCGGCATCGCCGAGCGATTGCAGGTGATCCACCACGAGACCAGCCCGACGCTTCGCAATGACCAGGTTCATGCTGAAAATCCGCTCGGCAAGGTGCCGGTGCTCTTGCGCCCCGACGGTGAGGCGATCTTCGATTCCGACGTCATCTGCGCCTATTTCGATACGTTGCATGGCGGCCGCAGGCTGATCCCCGAAAGCGGCGAGGCACGCTGGTGCGCCTTGAGATTGCAGGCGGTCGCGCAAGGATTGGCGCAGGCGGGGATCGGGCTGCGCTGGGAAACGGAGCGCCGCCCGGAAGGTCTGCGCTATCCGGCCTTGGCCGACGGCTACACTGAAAAGGTCGAGCAGACCTATGACTGGGTGGAGCAGACGCTCGATGCCGACGCGCCGCTCGATATCGGCCACATCGCTCTCGCCACCACTTTGTCCTGGATGGCCTTCCGCCACCTGCCGTCGTTCCGTGGTCGCAGGAAGCTCACCGACTGGTTCGATGCCTTCGAGGAGCGCCCGTCGATGCGGGCGACGCCGCTTTCCGGCGAGACGGGCGATTAATGGTGGCCCGTTGGGCCGATGCAAGCTGGGGCATCCGCCCGCCTGCAAAGGCTCTAGCAGGCGAGGTCGGCGACGACGGCGTCGAGGATCAGCATGCCGGCGGGCGTGCAGCGCAGGCGCGAGTTGCCGAGCCGCTCGATAAAGCCGTGGTCGATCAGGAACTGTTCGCGGTCTGGATCGGGATCGCGGCCGGAGAGCGTCTGCCAGCGGGCGAGATCGACGCCTTCCTTCAGCCGCAGGCCCATCAGCAGCAATTCGTCCGACTGGGCCTCCAGATCGAGCACTTCGCGCTCGACCATGCCGTGGCCGTAGGTTTCTACCAGCCGCAGCCATTCCTCCGGCTTGCGTTCGGTGGCCGTTGCCACCTTGGCGCCGCCGACGCTGAGGCGGCCATGGGCACCCGGGCCGATGCCGGCATAGTCACCATAGCGCCAGTAGGTGAGGTTGTGCCGGCTTTCGGCACCTGGGCGGGCATGATTGGAAACCTCGTAGGCGGGCATGCCGATCGACGCCGTGATGTCCTGGGTCGCCTCGTAGAGGACTGCCGATTGTTCACCGTCCGGAACGATCAGCTTGCCAGCCTTGTGCAGGCCGAAGAAGGGCGTACCTTCCTCGATCGTCAGCTGGTAGAGCGACAGGTGGTCGACGGCATAGGAGACGGCCTCCTTGAGCTCGCGCTCCCATTCCTCGACGGTCTGGTTCGGCCGGGCATAGATCAGATCGAAGGACATGCGCGGAAAGATGTCGCGCGCCAGCCGGATCGCCTTCAGCGCGTCCTCGACATTGTGCAGTCGGCCGAGAAATTTGAGGTCGCGATCGTTCAGCGCCTGCACGCCGAGCGAGACGCGGTTGACGCCGGCGGCGCGGTAGCCGTGGAAACGCGTCGCCTCGACGCTCGAAGGGTTGGCCTCCATGGTGATCTCGATGCCATCGGGCACATGCCATTCGCGGGCGATGCCCGAGAGGATCGCGTCGACGGTTGCCGGATCCATCAGCGACGGCG
Source organism: Ensifer sp. 4252 (assembly GCF_050434565.1). Lineage (NCBI taxonomy): Bacteria > Pseudomonadati > Pseudomonadota > Alphaproteobacteria > Hyphomicrobiales > Rhizobiaceae > Ensifer > Ensifer sp. 4252. Next base: position 1,344,500 of record NZ_JBNDIU010000001.1, on the reverse strand, counting down.
TGCCGCCGCCCATGAAGATGCTGGTGACCGTGCGCGGGCCGGAAAGCTCGCGCGCGTCTGCCATTTCCTTGAGGAAGGCGGCGACGAAGCGCGGCTGGTCGACCGGCTGGTGGCGCACATGGCTGTTGAAGTCGCAGTAGGGGCATTTGGCCGCGCAGAACGGCCAGTGCACATAGATCCCGAAACCGGGATCCATGCCGTCACCGATCGCCGATAGCGTGGCCGTCTGCATTGTTGCGTCTCTCATGCGGTCGATCTTGATGACGTTGGGCCGATCGATCCAAGGTCATGACCGGTTCTAACAAATTGGAGCGGGGACGGTGCGGAAAAGCGCATGCACATTTCCGCGTCACGCTCCAAGGCAGGTTTCCGCGAAGATCTTGAAGGCGCGGGCACGGTGCGACAGGGCTTGGTCGTCGCCCGGCTTCCACCCGTGTTTCTCGTCTGCACTCATTTCGCCGAATGTGGTGTCGTAACCCTTCGGCTGAAAGACCGGATCATAACCAAAACCTTGGTCGCCGCGCGGCGGCCACACGACATGACCCTCGACCTCGCCGCGGAAAAGCTCGACATGGCCGTCCGGCCAAGCGAGGCAGAGCACGGAGACGAAACGGGCGGTGCGCTTTTCAGGCGCGCTTGCGCCCTTGTCCTTGAGCGCGTCCTCGACCTTCTGCATCGCCATGGCGAAATCGCGGCTGCCGTCTTCGCGCTCGGCCCAGTTGGCGGTGTAGACGCCAGGCGCACCGTCAAGCGCGTCGATCGCCAGGCCGGAATCGTCAGAGAGCGCCGGCAGGCCCGAGGCCCTGGCCGAGGCAAGCGCCTTGATCGTCGCGTTCTCTTCGAAGGTGGTGCCGGTTTCATCCGGCTCGACGAAGTTGAGGTCGGCTGCCGACTTCGCCTCGAAGCCGAGCGGGCCGATCAGGTCGCGGATCTCGCGGATCTTGCCGGCATTGTGGCTGGCGACGATGAGCGTCTTGTTGTCCAGTTTGCGCATGGTGTCTCGTCTAGTGAGCGGCGGACCGCCGGTGTTGGTTATTCAAGGTCCCAGAGGGCGGCTTCAGCACATTCCAGGCTGTTTCCGGCCGGGTCGCGGAAATAGAAGGAGCGGACACCGTTCGTCCAGCGTATTTCCGCTTCGATCGCGATGCCGGCGGCCTCGAGCTTGGCCTTCCAGGCATCGAGCGTGTCGCTCGCAAGGCGGAAACACATATGGCCGCCGCTATCCGTGCCGTGTGGCGGCACCGGGTACCGTGCGTCCGGCGGTGACGGTTTGATCGTCTCGGCCGGATTGAAGATCAACAGAACGCTCTGGCCGCACCGAAAGAAGACGTGCCGGTTACCGACACGTCCGATCCGTTCAAGGCCGAGAACGCCTCCGTAGAAGGCCTCGGCTGCGTCGAGATCGTCCACGTAAAGTGCAGTCTCGAGAATGCCTTCCAGCGCCGGGGCCATCGTTTCCGTCCTTCTCGTCAGCCGGCGATCGCCTGCTTCTGCAGCCCGACGAGCTCGGCAATGCCGGTTTTTGCAAGTCCGAGCAGGCTTGCGAATTCCTCTTCGCTGAAGGGCTTGCCTTCGGCCGTGCCCTGGATCTCGACGATGCCGCCGGTTCCGGTCATGACGAAATTCGCATCGGTCTCGGCGGCGGAATCCTCGAGATAGTCGAGGTCGATGATCGACTGGTTGGCGAAGATACCACAGGAAATGGCGGCGACATGGTCCTTCAGGACCTTCTCGACCTTCACCATGTTGCGGGCTTCCATCCATTTCAGGCAGTCGTGCAGCGCCACCCAGGCGCCGGTGATCGAGGCTGTGCGCGTGCCGCCATCAGCCTGGATGACGTCGCAGTCGATTGAGATCTGGCGTTCGCCGAGTGCGGGCAGGTCGACGACGGCGCGCAGCGACCGGCCTATCAGGCGCTGGATCTCCTGCGTGCGGCCGCTCTGCTTGCCGCTCGAGGCTTCGCGGCGCATGCGCTCGCCGGTGGCGCGCGGCAGCATGCCATACTCGGCCGTCACCCAACCCTTGCCGCCGTTGCGCAGCCAGGCCGGAACCTTTTCCTCAAGGCTGGCGGTGCACAGCACGTGCGTATCGCCGAACCGCACCAGACAGGAGCCCTCTGCGTGCTTGGAGAAATTGCGCTCGAACGAAACCTTGCGCATTTGGTCGATTTTTCTGCCGGATGGCCGCATCATCAAACTCCTATCGTATCTGGTGAGCCTTCTAGAGCATGGCGCAGCCAAAGGGAACCGGTGGATAGCCGGGGATCAGGGCGATTTTTCCCTTTTGCTATCGTGCGCCGGGATCACTATATTTCCGGCGGCAGGATTGGCCTGCGAACTTGGAGCGACATGGTACTGCGCAATCCCGGAGTGACCGATATCGCGGCGGCGCTTGACGAGCGTTCCGGTGAGATTTTCCGTCGCATCGTCGAAACCTATCTGGATAGCGGCGAGCCCCTTGGTTCGCGCAACCTCTCGCGGTTGCTGCCGATGTCGTTGTCGCCGGCCTCCGTGCGCAATGTGATGAGCGACCTCGAAGATCTGGGGCTGATCTATTCGCCACATATCAGTGCCGGCCGCCTGCCGACGCAGACGGGCCTGCGCTTCTTCGTCGATGCCTTCATGCAGGTCGGCAACCTCTCTCCCGAGGATCGTGCCTCGATCGATCGGCACGTGCGGCGCAGCGATCATGCCCAGCCGGTCGATACGCTGCTGGCAGAGGCGAGCCAGATGCTGTCGGGCATGTCACGCGGCGCCGGCCTCGTCATCACGGCCAAGAACGATCCCGTGCTCAAGCATGTCGAGTTCATCCGGCTGGCGCCCGCCAAGGCGCTCGCCGTGCTGGTCGGTGAGCATGATCAGGTCGAAAACCGCATCATCGAGCTTCCCGCCGGCGTGACGAGCTCGCAACTGACGGAAGCGGCGAATTTCCTGAACGCCCATCTCGCCGGCCAGACGATCGGCGAGGTGCGCTCGCAGCTTGAGACGGTCAAGCAGACCGTTCGAGGTGAACTCGATGCCCTGTCCCAGGATCTGGTCGAGCGCGGGCTGGCGATCTGGTCCGGCAATGAGGGCGATGAAAAGCCGGCGCGGCTGATCGTTCGCGGCCGTGCAAACCTGCTCGAGGGTCTAGAGGGAACCGAGGATATCGACCGCCTGCGCATGCTCTTCGACGACCTGGAAAAGAAGGACAGCCTGATCGAGCTGCTCGATCTCGCAGAGAGCGGCCCCGGTGTCCGGATCTTCATCGGTTCGGAGAACAAGTTGTTTTCATTGTCCGGTTCGTCACTGATCGTTGCGCCCTATCGCGACAGTGAAGATCGGATCGTCGGCGCCGTCGGTGTCATCGGTCCGACGCGGCTCAACTATTCGCGCATCGTGCCGATGGTCGATTACACCGCGCAGTTGATGTCGCGGCTTTCGCGTTGATCCGGCGCTTTTGGCCACAGGCTGCATTGAACCCTTGATTTTTCGGCCCTAAACCTCGATATCGGCATCAAATCCAGTCACTGGGCATTTTTACGCCATGCGGCCATCGTTGCGCGCGGGCGCCGGGATGCGAAAGACAAGACAGACGATACACCGGAGAACGTCATGACCGACGAAACAAACAAGCACGGACACGAAGCTGCCGCGACCGACGAGGCAGACAACGCGACGCCCGAGGCTGTGGAAGCGGCGCCGGTTGCCGAGCCCGATCCGCTGGAGCTTGCAAGGGCTGAGAACAACGACCTGCGCGACAAGTATCTGAGGCTCGCCGCCGAGATGGACAACCTTCGCCGCCGCACCGAGCGCGACGTCAAGGATGCCAAGTCCTATTCGGTTGCAGGTTTTGCCCGCGACATGCTGGCCGTCTCCGACAATCTTCGCCGTGCGCTCGATGCCATCCCGGCCGAAGCGAAGGAAGCCGGCGAAGCGGGTCTCACTGCCTTGATCGAAGGCGTCGAGATGACCGAGCGCGCCATGCTGTCGGCGCTGGAGCGTCATGGCGTGAAGAAGCTGGAACCGGAAGGCCAGAAGTTCGACCCGAACTTCCACCAGGCCATGTTCGAAATCCCGAATGCCGACGTGCCGAACAACACGGTGCTGCAGGTCGTTCAGGCCGGCTACACCATCGGCGACCGCGTCCTGCGCCCGGCCATGGTCGGCGTGTCCAAGGGCGGCCCGAAGGCGGTCGCTGCGGAAGGCGATAGCCCGGCGGCCTGAGTTGCGGTCTGATCCATTAAAACGCCGCGCGTCCACCGGGATGCGCGGCGTTTTTGTTTTGTAGCAGCCCCACCTGCGGCAGCTGGTCTCAGCCGAACAACTGCCGCAGGTGATCGTTGAGGAAGCGTCCCTCCGGATCGACCTTTGCCCGCAACGCCCGGAAGTCGCCGGACCGTGGATAGAGCGCGGTCACGTCCTCGGCGCCGAGAAAATGCAGCTTGCCCCAATGCGGCCGCGAGCCGTACTGGCGCAGGATCGTGTCGACATCCCGAAGATACTCCCAATAGTCCGTGCCCGGTTCGCCCGAGACCGAAAGCGTGATCGAATCCTGTTCGTAGAAGGGGCTGATCCAGCCGGTGTCGCCGGCCGTGAAGCGATACTCGATCGGGTAGATGCAGGTTGGATGCTTTTCCAGCATCAGCTTGCGCACCGCCTTGACCGCATCCTTGCCGTGGGCGACGGGCACTGCATATTCGAGTTCGTGGAAGTTCGGCACATATTCGATCGGATAGATTTCGGAGGAATAGGCGATCTTCTCGAACCCCTGTTCCATCGGCGGCCGGTCGGTGATGTCGATCACCTTCATTTCGCAGACATCGGAAGTCTGGTCCGTCGTCGAAACGGACGCGGTATCCGGCAGGCAGTAGCAGTGCCGGCTTTCGGGAACCGGGCACCAGAAGAAGCCGAAGTGGCGGTGCTTGGCGGCGAATTCGTCGTGCTGCTCGATCATCTCGTCGAAGGTGCAGCGCCAGAGCTTTTCGTGCAGGTTGTAGCTGTCCATCGCCTGCAGCGTGATCTCGGAGATGACGCCGAGCATGCCGATCGAGACGCGGGCTGCCTCTAGCAAGTCTGGGGTCGTTTCGTCGACGACGAGAATACTGCCGTCAGGTTCCACGAGCCGCATGCCGACGATCTGCGAAGCCATGTTGCCAAGTGCAGCCCCCGTGCCGTGCGTGCCGGTGGTCAGCGCCCCTGCCAGCGCCTGGCTGTCAATGTCGCCCTGGTTGATCAGGGAGAGGCCACTCGACTTCAGCACCTTGCCAAGCTGGTTGATCGTCGTGCCGGCCTTCACTGCGACACGTTTGCGCGCCTGGTCGATGTTGACGACGCCCTGCATGCTCGACAGCGTCAGATGCAGCCCGCTGGTCAGCGCCACCGGCGTGAAGGAATGGCCGGAGCCGGCGCAGCGCACATTGAGCCCTTGCGACGTCGCCTCGCGGACCATCTCGGCGAGCGCGGCCTCGCTCTCGGGCGCGCCGCGCTGGCGCACGATGCATGATTGGTTTCCGACCCAGTTGCGCCAGTGGCCACCTGCCTGAAGCATGTCTTTCCCCTCTCTCAGACCGCCGTGAAGCAATTGTCGACGAACAGGTGCGTGCCGTTGACGAAGCTCGCCTCGTCGCTGGCGAGAAACAGCGCGGCGTTCGCCACCTCTCTCGGGTCGCACATCCGCCCTTGCTGGGCGGCGATCGCCGCTTCCGATACGTCGACGCCGCATTTGCTGAGGCCGACCAGTTCGCGCTTGCCGTGATCGGTGGCGATGAAGCCGGGGCAGACGGCGTTGCAGCGGATGCCGCGGTCGCGGAATTCGACGGCGATGGCGCGGGCGAACATGTGGCACGCCCCTTTGGTGGTGTCGTAGAGCACTTCCATCGGCGTCGCCGCGACGGCAGAGATTGATGAGGTGCAGACGATGCTGCCGCCGCCGGCGGCCAGCATGCCCGGAAGCACCGCCTTGGTCATCAGGAACATGCTGCGCACGTTGACCGCCATCAGCCGGTCCCACTCGTCCTCTTCCGTTTCGAGGAAGGGCCCGACAGCCAGGATGCCCGCGTGGTTGAAGAGGACGGTGATCGCGCCGAAGGCTGCCTCGACCGCCTTGACGGCAGCACTTACCTCCGCAGAAATCGAGACATCGGCCGGCGCAAAGATCGCCTCGCCGCCGTTTGCACGGATGGCGGCGGCGACCTCTTCGCCCTTGCTGCGCGGCAGGTCGACGATGCCGACCTTCGCGCCTTCGCGGGCAAAGAGTTCGGATGCGGCAAGCCCGCAGCCGCCGGCGCCACCGCTGATCAAAGCCACTTTTCCGGAAAGCCTGCCTGCCATCGCATCCCCCTGCGCTGGAGCGCCACGCCTAGATACGCGCGACGATCTTGTTCCCTCATGGGGTGAATTATTGTTGACGAAGCGGGGGCTGTCGATATCCCATGCGGGATACGGAGAAGGGGAGGGTTCGACGCGGATGCTGGCTCGGGAATCGGCCGATATTTCGGCCATGATCGGATTGATAGGAACACAGGATTTCGGCGCCGCCCTCGACCGAATGCTGCGCTCGATCGCAAGCTTCGACCTTTCGGTTGCCTTCGCCTATCCCTATGACAACAGGCCGATCGTGCTGCATGACGGCTACACCGCCAAGGTGTCCGCCAGCGCGCTTTCCGCCTATCTCGGTGGCGCCTATCTGCTCGACCCGTTCTATGTCGCCTGCAGCGTCGGTCAGCCGCCAGGGCTCTGGCGCATGCGCGAACTGGCGCCTGACCAGTTCTTCCATTCGGATTTTTCAAGCTCGGCCGAGGTGCATCCCTGCATCTCGATGGAATGCGGGGTCCTAGTCGAAGAGATCGGTTTCGTCATTCCGCTCGATGACGGTGTGCAGGCCACCTATTCGCTCATGCGCGGCCGCGGCGGCACGCCGTTCAGTGACGAGGAACTGGGGCGCCTGAGGGTCTACGAGCCGATCGTGCGAGAAGCCGTGCGTTCGAACTGGCGCCAGCAGAGCCACACCGTGGCGACGCCGTCTCGCGATGACGACGCGATCGAGACCGCGTTCGACAGCCTCTGCGCCGATCGCCTGACGCGGCAGCAACGCAACATCGTGCGGCTGATCCTGCGGGGGCACAGCAACCTGTCGATCGGCAAGACGATGAACATCGCCGAAGGAACCGTCCGCATTCATCGCAAAAACATTTACCGCCGGCTCCGCATTTCGAGCCAGGGCGCACTGTTCCGGATTTTCATTGATCATTTGAACCGCCGTCAGCTCTACTGACGGCAGCTCCGGGCCGTTGCTCAGGCGGCGTGAGAGGTCGTGTCCTCATTGAGCAGTGTGTAGATCGCGCTGGCGGAATCGCTCGAGCGGATCTTGGCCACCATGTCGTGGTCGCGCAGTACGCGGGCGATCCGCGACAATGCCTTGAGGTGGTCTGCGCCGGCGCCTTCGGGCGCGAGCAGCAGAAAAACGAGGTCGACCGGCTGGTCGTCGAGGGCTTCGAAATCGACCGGTGTGTCCAGCCGCGCAAAGATCCCGATGATCGACGGCAGGTTGTTGAGCTTGCCGTGCGGGATAGCAATGCCGTTGCCGACGCCCGTGGAGCCCAGCCGTTCACGCTGCAGGATGACATCGAAGATTTCGCGTTCCGGAAGCCCGGTGATCTTTGCTGCTTTAGCCGCCAATTCCTGAAGGAGCTGTTTTTTCGAGTTGGCCCTCATGGCCGGGATGATCGCATTTTGGTGCAGTAAACCTGCCAATGCCATTCTTTTGTCCTCGTTCGCCGGTTAGAGCCGGACAACATCATCACAAATGCGTCGCAATGGCTCTAACCATCTTTGTCTTGGCGGGTGCCATGCACAGAAAAGTCGTATTTTCCGGCCTGTCCGCTGATCCAAGTGGCGAGAGCGCCGGCACACCGGCGCTCCCTTTTCCACTCATCCCTTGATATTGGCAGCGTCAATCCAGCCAATATTTCCGTCGTTGCGTCTGTAGACGATATTCAACTCTGCCTTGCCGGGAGTACGGAACATGAGGACAGGTTCATCCGTCATGTCGAGCGCCATCACAGCGCCCGCGACCGACATCGTCCTCAATTGTTTCGAGCTTTCGGCGACGATCGTCGGTGCGTAATCCTCGGGGACTTCGTCATCCTCGAACGGCACCGAGTCCATCACTGTGTAAGCCACCTCGGTACCTTGACCGTTACCGTTGTGGTGGTCCTTGAGCTTGCGCTTGTAGCGACGAAGGCGCTTTTCGATGCGCTCCGACGCTGCGTCAAAGGCAGCCTGGGGGTCATTGGCCTGTCCACTCGCCTGCATAACCACGCCCGTATCGAGATGAAGCTTGCAGTCGGCGCTAAAGCGCGGTCCAGACTTTTCCACAGTGACCTGGCTTGAATATCCTCCGTCGAAATATTTGGTAACGGCCTGCTCGATCTGGTCGCCGATGCGGGCGCGGAACGAATCGCCGATTTCCATCTGTTTACCGGATACACGCACACTCATGGAGTTTCCTCTCTATTTCGTGATTTGCGCAGCCAGTCTATTCCAAGCGCTCCCGTCATCCAAGCCTTTCACGCTTGCGGGAGCCTCTCTGTCGCACCGCCGGTCGTACCGGCCGGCCGAGGAAGACCGTGTCCTCGGCAATTGCGGCGGGCTCATATCCCCTGCGTCGCGGAGAGTCAATCGAAGGTCGCAAAAAAGTTAACGCGCATTAACTTGCCGGCGGCGTTTTTGGCGGGTTTAGAAGCCCGATACCTTGGCCAGCGCCCGCTTTTCGCGCCGTCGCTGTACGGAGGAGGGGATGTTCATGGCTTCGCGATATTTCGCCACCGTGCGGCGCGCGATATCGACACCGGCCTGCTTGAGGCTGTCGACGATATCGTCGTCGGAGAGCACAGCGTCGGCGCTTTCCTGCTGGATCATCGTGCGGATGCGATGACGCACGGACTCTGCCGAATGGCTGTCGCCGCCCTCGGCCGAACCGATGGAAACGGTGAAGAAATATTTCAGCTCGAACAGTCCGCGCGGCGTCAGCATGTATTTGTTCGAGGTAACGCGGCTGACCGTCGACTCGTGCATCTTGATCGCATCGGCGACGGTTTTCAGGTTGAGCGGGCGCAGATGGCCGACGCCGTGGACGAGGAATGCGTCCTGCTGGCGAACGATCTCGGTGGCGACCTTCATGATCGTCCTGGCGCGCTGATCGAGACTGCGGGTCAGCCAGTTGGCGTTCTGCAGGCATTCGTTGAGAAAGGCCTGGTCGGCGCTGTTCTTCTCGGTGCCGCGCGACACCGTAGTGTAATAGGCCTGATTGACGAGAACGCGCGGCAGGGCGTCCGGGTTGAGCTCGATGAGCCAGGTTCCGTCGGGCGCCGCCCGTACGACGATATCGGGAACGATGGCCTCGCTGACGCTGGTCTCGAAGCTCGTGCCCGGTTTCGGGTCGAGCTTGCGGATCTCGGCGAGCATGTCGATCAGGTCTTCCTCGTCGACACCGCAGATCTTCTTGAGGCTGGCGAAATCGCGCCGCGCCAGAAGCTCGAGGTTGGCGACGAGCGCCTCCATCGCCGGATCGAGGCGGTCGCGAAGGCGCAACTGAATGGCGAGACATTCGCTGAGTGTTTGTGCAAAGACACCTGGCGGGTCGAACTGCTGCAGCGTGAGGAGGACGCGGGTGACGTCGGCACCGGATGCGCCGAGGCGTTCGGCGACCTCGTGCAGTTCGGCCTGAAGATAGCCGGCCTCATCGAGCTGGTCGATCAGGTGCTGGGCAATCAGCCGGTCGGATGCGGCGGGCAACGCAAAGGGCAGTTGCTCGAGAAGGGTTTCGCGCAGGCTCTTGCGACCGGCGACGAAGTCGTCGAAATCGTAGTCGCCGCCTTCGCCGCTGCCGGGCATCGATTTCCACTGGCCGAGCAGCTCCGGCGCGTCGGCGCGTTGCGGTGCCGTGTCGTCCTGGTAGACATTGCCGAAATCCGCGTCGAGCTGTTCGCTGAGCCGCGCGCCGTCGGTTGCCGTGGCATTGTCGTAGAGATCGCGCTGGGCGGATGGCTCATCCGGTCCGCCGAAGTCTTCTCCGGATGCCTGCCCCGCTTCTTCGCGGTTGCCGTGCTCGGAGCTTCCACCGAACTCGTCGTCGCCGCCGTGAAGCTCGAGCAGCGGATTCTTTTCGACTTCCTGCGCGATGAACTGATTGAGTTCCAGATGCGTCATCTGCAGCAGCTGAATCGATTGCATCAGCTGCGGGGTCATGACCAGCGACTGTGACTGGCGCAGATGAAGGCTGGCCGACAATGCCATGCGGACGTGAAACTCCCGACGAAATCTCCACCGGTCGCATCGTTGGCGGGCCGGTTTTTCATTTGGCCCAAAAATTGCTTATTGAGGGGGTTTGGTCAAGCGCGACCGCGGGGCGAGATGTCGGATTCGCCCGCGGATCGCGTCAGAGACTAAAATTATCGCCGAGATAGAGCCGGCGTACGTCCGGATTGGTGACGATATCGTTGGCGCGGCCGTGGGTCAGCACCTCACCGGCATGGATGATGTAGGCCCGGTCGATGAGACCAAGGGTCTCGCGAACATTGTGGTCGGTGATGAGCACACCGATGCCGCGCGACGTCAGGTGCCGCACCAGCGCCTGAATGTCGGCGACCGAAATCGGGTCGACGCCGGCAAAGGGTTCGTCGAGCAGCATGAAGGTCGGGTCGGTGGCAAGCGCACGGGCAATTTCGAGACGTCGCCGCTCGCCGCCCGAAAGGGCGATCGCCGGCGACTTGCGCAGATGCGTGATGTTGAACTCGCCGAGCAGGTCGTTGAGCTTGCTTTCGCGGCGCTCCAGGTTCTTGTCGTGCACTTCGAGCACGGCGCGGATGTTTTCCTCGACCGTCAGGCCGCGAAAGATCGAGGCTTCCTGCGGCAGGTAGCCGACGCCGAGACGGGCGCGGCGATACATCGGCATCGTTGTGACGTCGTTGCCGTTGATCTCGATCGAGCCTTCGTCGACCGGCACGAGGCCGGTGATCATATAGAAGCAGGTGGTCTTGCCGGCACCGTTCGGGCCGAGAAGGCCGACAGCCTCCCCGCGGCGAACGACGAGCGACACGCCATTGACCACACGCCGCTCGCGATAGGCCTTGGTAAGGCCGCGGGCGATCAGCGTGCCGTCATAACGCGCCTTGTCGACCGCATGACCCGCTGCGGCGGGTGTGGCCGCCGACGGTTTGCGGACGCGCTTGCGCTTGTGAAGGAAGGGGAGTTGCACGAGCGGGTCTACGTCAGTTCTTTTTCTGTGACTTCGGGTCGAGCTGGATCTGCACCCGACCGCCACAGGCTTCGAGCTGCGCTTCGCCCGTGTTCATCTGCACATTCAACTGGCAACCGACGAACACGTTCTTGCCTTCCGACAGAACGACCTTCTCGCCCTTCAACACGAAGGTCTGCTTGGTCATGTCGAACTCGCCGCTGTCGGCGGTTGCCTGCTGGGTGCCGGAGCTGAGGAAGACGCGCTGGCTGACTTCGATGCGGTCGATGTCGGCGTCGCCGCTCGAAACCGAGCCTGCGCCGGACTTGTAGAAGACCGTCATGCTGCCGGCCTGGAGCGTCGTCGTGCCTTGCACGACCTTGACGTTGCCGGTGAAGATCGCCTTGCTTTCCGGGTCCTTGATTTCAAGCTTGTCGCTTTCGATCTGGATCGGCTTGTCGTTCGACAATTCGAGGCCCTTCATCTTGCTCGACGTGGCCTGGGCGGCAGCGCCCGAAACGATCATCAATGCGCCGATGCCGGCAACGGCCAGGCTGGCTGAAGTCCTGAAAAAAGTAGCGGGTCTAACCGACATGGATGCACCAGATCCTAATTCGTGTTCTTGCGGATGGCGGCGGGGTCGAGAGTGACCCTCACCATGCCCTCAAATGTTACTATGCGTCCCTTATCCGTCATTCGCAGCCGCTGCGCAATGATCGAACCGCCCTTCATGCTGATCGCAATCGGTTGTTTCGTTTCCATTTCGCCGGCATTGATGTCCAGATAGGCCGATTGGAAATCGGCGTTGACGCCATTATTCATTGTAATCGTGAACGGGGCGTTCATATCGAGCGTGTTGGCGCCGCGATCGTAGATGCCGTTGGTCGCGTCCACCGTGGCGATCAGCTTGTCGTTGACAGGCATTTCGGCATGGATCGTCTGCAGCGTGATGATATCCGGATTGGCGATATCCTGCAGTGCGCGCTGCGCCTTCATCGAATAGCTGATGCCCTGCTTGTTGCGCCCGGCAATCGCAGGGTTCTGCATGACGATCTTGCCGTCTTCGATCGTCGCGCTGTCGAGCTGCAGATCAACCGGCATGAACGCGCGCACGAAGGAAATGACTGCGAAGATCGCCGCGATGATGCCGGCGACCACAGGCAGGATGATCTTGAGGCGTTTGACGCGCGCCGAATGCCGCGCGGCGAGCGCATAGGCGTCCGACGAGCTCGCACCCGTATCGGCAAAGAAGCCGGGGGCTGGCGCATGATCTAACATGTGAAGGCCTGTTGGTTCCGTTGCTATCCCGCGGATCGGCGAGAACCGCATTTTACATACATTCGTGTAAGTCGTCGCAAATATGGATACTTTTTGCCGCCGCACAATGGCGCCGCAAAAAACTTCGTGAAAACAGGAAAACGGCGGACACGGCTTTTAACCGCGACCGGCCGCGTCTATTGAATATGCCACCTGCCGCGCAGATAGCATGTTCCATCGGAAACTGACAGAAGCTGCGCCAACAAATTCGGGAGAAACCCACATGGACGAACTTGCCATCGCCGATCGCCGCAGCCTGCGCAGGAAGCTGAGCTTCTGGCGCTGGATTGTCGCCGGCCTGCTCGCCGTCGTGGCATTGATCATTCTGTCCTGGTCGGGTTGGGCGGATCGCGCAGGGCGTGCCCGCGACCATGTCGCCCGCGTGACGATTTCGGGATTGATCCAGGACGATCGCGAATTGCTGGAGCGGCTTCAGCGGATCGAGGACAACGATTCTGTCAAGGCGCTGGTGGTCACCATATCGTCGCCCGGCGGCACCACCTATGGCGGCGAGGTTATCTATAAGGCGATCCGCAAGGTCGCCGCCAAGAAACCTGTCGTTTCCGATATTCGCACGCTGGCCGCCTCTGCCGGCTACATGATCGCGCTTGCAGGCGATACGATTATCGCCGGCGAAAGCTCGATCACCGGCTCAATTGGCGTCATCTTCCAGTATCCGCAGGTCAAGGACCTGATGGACAAGCTTGGCGTCTCGCTGGAATCGATCAAGTCGAGGCCGCTGAAGGCCGAGCCGTCACCCTTCCATCCCGCGAGCGATGAAGCCAAGGCGATGATCCAGGCGATGATCGACGACAGCTATGGCTGGTTCGTCGATCTGGTGGCCGAGCGCCGCAAGCTGCCGCGCGACGAGGCTCTCCTGCTGGCCGACGGGCGGATTTTCACCGGCCGCCAGGCGCTGGGCCTGAAGCTCGTCGACAAGCTTGGCGGCGACGACGAAGTCCGCACCTTCCTGGTCGGCAGGAAGGTGTCGAAGGACCTTCCTCTGGTTGATTGGAAGGCGCCGAGCCGGACCCTGCCTTTCGGCCTGGGATCGGCCGTCTCGGAGTGGGTCAAGATGTTGGGATATGACGCTTTTCCGGCTATGAGGGGTCTCGAAAAAATCGGGGGTGACAAGTTGTTTCTTGACGGTCTTGTTTCGGTTTGGCAGGTTGATGCTCAATGAGGATGGCAGCATATGCCCAGCCTGATCCGTAACATGGCTGCCTGCGCCGGTTAAGCGCCGGCCATATTCTTGCGGCAATCACAATGCAGACCAAAAAAGCAAAACAAACAAGAATTTAAGGGGGCGACAGTGATCAAGTCAGAACTGGTGCAGATTGTTGCAGCTCGCAATCCGCATCTCTATCACCGCGACGTCGAAAACATCGTCAACGCGGTGCTCGATGAGATCACAGACGCGCTGGCTGCTGGAAACCGCGTGGAGCTGCGCGGTTTCGGTGCTTTCTCGGTCAAGAACCGGCCGTCCCGCTCCGGTCGCAACCCGCGCACCGGCGATTCCGTTTTCGTCGAGGAAAAGTGGGTGCCGTTCTTCAAGACCGGCAAGGAGTTGCGCGAGCGGCTGAACCCGGGCATGAACGGGGACGATGAAGACTGATCATCCCCCGATCGTCATGAATCCGGATCGTCGTCATCGCCGCTAATGCTTATGCGATGATCCGGAAAACTGGAGCGGCTGAATGCTCAAGAAACTGATCAACATCGTTGTTCTCATCCCGGTCGGTGTCATCCTGATCGTGCTCAGCGTCGCCAATCGCCAGAGCGTCACGCTGGCCCTCAATCCGTTCCGGCCTGAAGACAGCGTCTTGTCAATGAGCGCGCCGTTCTTCGTTTTCCTGTTTCTGGCCGTCGTCGTCGGGTTGATTCTGGGCGCCGCCGCGACCTGGTTCAGCCAGGGCAAATACCGTCGCCGTGCGCGCAATGAAGCGACCGAGGCACTGAAATGGCATCGCGAAGCCGAAAAGCACCGCAGCCAGGCAGAGAAACTGGCGACCCAGGCAACACTCGCCGCTCCGCAGAACTAGAGTATTTCCAGGAAAAGTGTGAAGCGGTTTCCCGTCAGGAAATGCGTGGAAACAAAGAGATAGAGCGTTTCCGGGGTGATGTGTAAACCGGAAACACTCTAACTGAAGACCGGGTCGGTCTTGCCCTTCAGCCGACCGCTTCCGCCGGGCCGCCGACAGCGACGCCGAAATCCGTAAAGAACTGCTGCGCCAGCTTCTTGGCGGTCGAATCGACCAGCCGCGAGCCGAGCTGCGCCAGCTTGCCACCGATCTGCGCCTTGACGTCGTAGCGCAGCACCGTTTCCGTACCGTCGTCGACCAGAGTTACATCCGCGCCGCCCTTGGCAAAACCGGCTATGCCGCCTTTGCCCTCGCCGGAGATCGTGTAGCTTTCGGGCGGGTTGAGGTTCGACAGGATGACGTCTCCGGTAAAGGAGGCCGAAACCGGACCGATCTTGATCTTGACCACGGCCGAAAGCTCGGTCGGCGATTTCATCTCGATCGACTGACAGCCCGGGATGCATCGCTTCAGGATTTCCGGGTTGTTGAGGCCGCGCCACACGGCATCGCGCGGTGCCGAAATGCGTTCTTCGCCGGTCATGTCCATGCGCTGTCCTCCCACTGACGGTGCCGCGCGTCGAAAAGGGCGCGCGATGTTGACGTAATCTTTTGAATTCGCTTTACAATCCTGTCCATAAATTGCTGCCGGGCGACGGAATTATGCAAATGTCGCGCCCGCACTGATCTTGGCTCATCGGAAACGGCTTTGCCAAGAGCATCAGCGGTGCTATTTGCACCAACAGAATTAGGCTTCGCCTCGAAACCCGGGGTGCGGCTGCATACCTCATGGCGCGGTTCCGGTTACATCCGATATTCGGCTGGGTAGCGCCTCGTGACAAAACAAAGCCCAGGGATCTCAGCGTGAAGGAAAAGGACCGGCGGTCGAAGAATGCCTCCGTGACGACGGCGAAGGGCCGTGGGGCCGAGGCGCGTGGCGGTGGCCGCCATGAGAAGAAGCGTCCACCTTTTGCCAAGTCAGGCGAATCCAGGGAGCGCACCGCCGGCCACGCCGCGGCGAAAGCCGCAGAGCCGCGCGAGAGGCCCCCGCGGGCACAGCCCGAAAACGAGGCCCCGGCTCGTGTCATCCCGCGGCGCACCGGCGACAAGCCGGGCGAACAGGTGCCGCTCATTCTCGAGACCGCAGGCGTTTCCGGCTATCACCTGATCGACAGTGGCGCCGGCGAAAAGCTCGAGCAATACGGACCCTACCGCATCGTGCGCCCCGAGGCGCAGGCGCTCTGGCCACGTAGCCTGCCGGACAGCGTGTGGGAGAACGCCGACGCGATCTTCACCGGCGACACCGACGAGGACGGCATGGGCCGCTGGCGCTTTCCCGGCGCCGTTCTGGGCGAAACCTGGCCGATGCAGCTTCTGGGCACCGACTTCCACGGCCGTTTCACCTCATTCCGCCATGTCGGCGTGTTTCCCGAGCAGCTCGCGCATTGGAGCTGGGTGAAGGATCAGGTCCAGGCGTCCCGTCGTCCGCTGAAGGTCCTCAACCTCTTCGGCTACACCGGGGTTGCCTCGCTGATCGCCGCCAAGGCCGGCGCCGAGGTCACCCATGTCGATGCCTCGAAGAAGGCGATCGGTTGGGCCCGGGAAAACCAGGCGCTGGCGCGCGCGGAAAAACTGCCGATCCGCTGGATCTGCGACGATGCGATGAAATTCATCCAGCGCGAGGAACGGCGCGGCAGCCGCTATGACATCATCCTGACCGACCCGCCGAAGTTCGGCCGCGGTCCGAACGGCGAAGTCTGGCAGCTTTTCGACCACCTGGCGGCGATGCTCGACATCTGCCGCGAAATCCTGTCGCCCGAGGCACGCGGCCTGGTGCTGACGGCCTATTCCATCCGCGCCAGCTTCTACTCGATCCATGAACTGATGCGCGAGACGATGCGCGGTCGTGGCGGCCGGGTTGAATCCGGCGAACTCATCATCCGCGAAGGCGGCCTTGACGGCCAGGAGCCGGGACGGGCGCTTTCGACATCTCTCTTCAGCCGCTGGGTGCCGTAATGAGCCATGACAGAAGCGAACACGGCGCAGGCCGCGTCGGGCAGGTGAAGGAAGTCACCAGCCTCACCAATCCGATCATCAAGGACATCAAGTTGCTGGCGCAGAAGAAGCACCGCGACGAGACGCGGTCCTTCATGGCCGAAGGCCTGAAGCTGGTGATCGATGCGCTCGATCTCGGCTGGAAGATCAAGACGCTGATCTACGCCAAGGCGGCCAAGGGCAAGCCGCATGTGGAACAGGTCGCAGCCAAGACCTTTGCCCGGGGCGGCCTCGTGCTCGAGGTCAGCGAAAAGGTGCTCTCGACGATCACGCGGCGCGACAATCCGCAGATGGTCGTCGGTATCTTCGAGCAGCGCTACCGGGCGCTGAAGGAGATCCGCCCGCAACTCGGCGAAACCTATGTGGCGCTCGACCGCGTTCGCGATCCGGGTAATCTCGGCACGATTATCCGCACGGCCGACGCGGCCGGTGCCTCCGGCATCATTCTCGTCGGGGAAACGACCGATCCGTTCTCGCTCGAGACGGTGCGGGCAACCATGGGCTCGGTCTTTGCCATGCCGGTTGTGCGTGCCAGCACTGACGATTTCATCAAATGGCAGAAGCAGGCCGGCGTGAAGGTCGTGGCCACGCATCTGGCTGGTTCGGTCGATTACCGGACGATCGACTACAAGTCGAAACCGGTCGTGCTTTTGATGGGCAACGAACAGGCCGGCCTTCCGGAAGAGCTTGCCCGTGAGGCCGGAGCGCTTGCCCGCATTCCGCAGGCGGGTCGCGCCGATTCCCTCAATCTGGCGATTGCCACCGGCATCATGCTGTTTGAGGCGCGACGTCATCTGCTGGCGCTGGATGCCGGCGCATGAGCGAAAAGCAGGTGTTGTTTTCACGGCCGCTGCCGATCGCGGTCTTCATCGTCCTCGCGCTCGCCGCCGACCAGTTGATCAAGTATCTGGTCGAAGCCTATCTGCCGTTCAATGAGGCGGTTCCTGTGGTGCCGATGCTGGCGCTCTACCGCACCTACAACTACGGCGTCGCCTTCTCGATGCTGTCGGGCATGGAAGGCTGGTTCATCGTCGGCATGCGCCTTGTCGTTGTTGCCTTTGTTCTGTGGCTGTGGCGGCGTACGCCGAAGGATCGGTTCTTCGCGCATTTCGGCTATGCGTTGATCATTGCCGGCGCACTCGGAAACCTCGTCGACCGGCTGATCTTCGGCTACGTCATCGACTACATCCTCTTCCACACGCAGACGTGGTCCTTCGCGGTCTTCAACCTGGCCGACAGTTTCATCACCGTTGGCGCCGGCGCGATCATTCTCGACGAGCTGCTGCAGGCGAAAAAGGCCGACGCTTAAGATTTTATCGATGCGCTGAAGCCATTCGGAACGCTTGTCATGTTAGCCCGGATGGCATGAGCGAGCCGTCACGATTGCTAGAGCAGATCGAATCCGGTTTCGGTGCGCAAGCCCGAGCCAGCGGTGCGATGTCCGCTGCCGGCAGGGCGGACGGCACCGGCACGATGTCGAAGCCCGCCGCATCGGCATACTCCCTGCGTCGTCTTTCGCTGGCATCTTTGGGGGTCATCGCCTCCGGCCTCGTGCTTGCGATCGGTATCGCCGCCGGTCTTTATCTGTTTTCCGCTGCGGTTGCAGCGGCCGGCCTTGCGGGCGTGTTGCTCCTGATTGCCGATGGCATCAGGGCCGCCGACAGCGATAGACAGAGCGTGGAAGTCAGGCAGGACGGCGACTGGGATCGCCAGGAAAACTCGGCGCTGCTTTCGACCATCCACGATGCGCTCGGAGACCTCGCGATCATGCGTGGCATGGATGGCAAGATCGTCCATGCCAATGCCGCCTTTCATCGGGCCTGCGGCATCGATGATGCCAGCGGATTGACGTGTGCCGCCATCGGCCTGAACTTTGAGCCGAAGATCGAACCCAATCATTACCTCGTGCGGATTGCCGCGCCCGAAGGGCTGCGCCTCTACGATTGGCACGACGTCATCGCCCGGGATCCGGCGAACGGTCGGCTGATGCGCCACAGCATCGCGCGCGATGTGACGGAGGAGGCCCGTGCCGCACGTGAGCGTGAAGACGCGCGGCGCCGCGCCGAGGAGGCAAGCCAGGCGAAATCGCGGCTGCTTGCAACCGTCAGCCATGAAATCCGCACGCCGCTGTCCGGCATCCTCGGCATGAGCCATCTGCTCGGCCAGACCCGTCTGTCGAGCGAGCAGAAGAACTATCTGGCCGGCATGCAGCAGTCCGGCCATGCCTTGGTGCAGCTCGTCGAGGACCTGATCGATTTCTCGTCGCTGTCTTCAGGGCGTTTCCAGTTCCGGCCTTCGCGACAGGATCCGCGCGGCGTGATCGAGAGCGTCGTCGAGATGCTCTCCAACCGGGCGCATGAAAAGGGCATCGAGATCGGCGCAACCGTGACGGTCGACGTGCCGGCGCTGATGGAGTTCGACGCGGCGCGCCTGCGCCAGGTCCTGTTCAATGTCATCGGCAATGCCGTGAAATTCACGGAGGTCGGCGGTGTTTTCGTCAGCGCTGATATCGTCGAAGATTGCGTGCAGATCCTCATCGACGACACCGGTCCCGGCATGTCGGGCGACGAGTTGAAGCGCATCTTCGACGAGTTCGAGCAGGCCGGCAATGACGAGCAGCGCGCCAAGGGCACGGGGCTCGGGTTGGCGATCTCGCGCCGGATCATGCAAGCCTGTGGCGGCAGCCTGGCGGCGTCGAGCGCGCCCGGCCGCGGCAGCCGCTTCGAGATCCGCCTGCCACTCGCCGAAGTCGAGCGGGTCACGCCGGAGCGGCGCCAGAGGCTCGATCGATCGCATGTGCTGGTGATGGCGCCAGACGGGCCGGCGTCCGCAGCGCTGTCGGCCACCATCGCCACCCTCGGCGGACGTTGCCATCGGGCAACAACGCTCGCAGCCGCCCAGAACGTCATCTCGGATGTTCTCGCCGGTGGTGCGCCATTGACCGATATCATCGTCGATCACCGCCACGCCGGTCAGTTCAAGCAGCTTCTCGCCCTGCAGCCGGCCGTCGGCCGTCTCGACGTGCGCCGAACCTATCTGATCAACCCGGAGGAGCGGAACAACCATCCCGTCGACCAGATGGACGGTTACGAGGCCTGGCTGATCCGCCCCTTGCGTGAGAAGTCGCTGGTCGAAGTCCTGCTCGGACGGTTGAAGGGCATCGAAAAACGCGACGCCATCAACGACAACCGGCCGATCCTTCGCGAGGAGCCGACGATTGCGCCGGTCCGGCAGAGCCCGCGCGGCATCCTGTTGGCTGAAGACGATCCGGTGAATGCGCTGATCGTGCGCACCGTGCTGGAGCGCGCGGGACAGACGGTGCGGTTGGTGACGGATTTTGGTGCCGTCGATCAGATCCTGTCCAGGGTCGGCGATCAGGTGCAGGCGATGCCCGAACTCGTTGTCACCGACCTCAACATGCCGGGCGGCGACGGATTTTCGATGCTGAAACGCCTGCGGGAGAACGAAGCGATGCGGCCGGGCCGGCGCCTTCCCGTGATCGTGCTCACATCAGATGCGCGGCTGGAGGTCAGGGACAGGCTCGTTGCGGCCGGCGCCGACGTCGTGCTGCCGAAGCCCGCCGATCCGCAGCGGCTGATGGCGGAAATAAGCCGTCTTCTCGAGATACGGTAAGCGTTCAAGTCGTAACGGTATCAACGCCTGAGCAGGGGTTGTGCGCCGTTTTCATGTCACTATGTTGTTGCAGAAACGTGGTCTAAGCCCGGCAGATATGAATGATTCGGGATGACGCGGATGACGATCGAGCTTCTGGATTCGACGAGCGTGGTAGACACTTCTCAAGCTTGCGTCGGCAAGACAATGACCGCCCCGGCGACCGACGTTCTCGGCCGAATAGCGAACCTTGAGACCCGGCTTGCACGCAACGCATCGGAGATCGATGCGGCGCAGGCGGTGCGCTACAAGGTTTTCGTCGAGGAAATGAAGGCGCAGGTCGGCCCCGACCTTGATCGTCGCAAGCGCGACGTCGACAGCTGGGATGCGATCTGTGACCATCTGCTCGTGCTCGACACGGCGATCGAGGGCGATCCGGAAGACCAGATCGTCGGCACATACCGCCTGCTGCGCCAGGATGTGGCCGAGCGGGCCGGCGGCTTCTACTCCGCTTCGGAATTCGATGTCGGCGCGCTTCTTTCCCGCCACTCCAGCAAGCGCTTCATGGAACTCGGACGCTCCTGCGTGCTGCCGGATTACCGTACGAAGCGTACGGTGGAACTGCTCTGGCAGGGCAACTGGGCTTACGCACTGAGATACGGTGTCGATGCCATGTTCGGCTGCGGGTCGTTCCCGGGCGTCGTGCCGGCCGAGCATGCGCTGGCGCTTTCCTTCCTTCACCACAATATCCTTGCTCGCGACGAATGGGCCGTCAGCGCCCGCCCCGAATTGCACCGGACCATGGACATGATGCCGGTCGAGGCCATCAATCCGAAGAAGGCGCTCGCCGCCCTACCGCCGCTGATCAAGGGGTACATGCGCCTTGGGGCCATGGTCGGTGACGGTGCGGTGGTCGACCATGCGTTCCGCACCACCGACGTGCTGATCGTTCTGCCGATCAGCAATATCTCCGGCCGCTACCTCAATTACTACGGTGCGGATGCCGGGCGGTTTGCCACGTCAGTATCCTGACGGGCGCTCGGCGTAATTAACCAGATATTAAGGATGGGTTTGACTTTCGATCTCGAAAGAGAGACTAGTCTTGTCAAGAAGTATTTTGGTTTCATGACGAAAGAGTAGAATAAATAACGGAGAGAACCGCCGATTTCAAATGAGATTGGCGTATATTGCGCTCTATCTCCATATTATTTTCATCGCACCGGAAGTAAGTCTTCCATTATGTATTGAGCTCGACCCCTTTCCCAAGGGTGTCGAGCTCTTCTTTTGTACAGAAATTCATGCTGTTTCTGCATCGAATCGACACGCCCTGTTCAGCGATGAAGCAGGGCGTGTCCTGAATTCGGACACTGATTGCCGATTTCACATTCCGGCGTTGTAGGCGGCGATTGCCGCCATGTTGACGATGTCGGAATCCTTCGCCGACATCGAAACGATCTGTACCGATTTGTCGAAACCGACGAGCAGGGGACCGATGACGGTCGAGCCGCCGAGTTCCTGCAGCATCTTGGTCGAGATCGAGGCGGAGTGGAACGCTGGCATGACAAGCACGTTGGCCGTGCCCGAAAGACGGCAGAACGGATACTGCTCCATCACCCGCGAATTGAGCGCCACGTCGGCGGCCATCTCGCCATCATATTCGAAGTCGACGCGGCGTTTGTCGAGAATGTTGACCGCCTCGCGCACCCGCTCCGAGCGTTCGCCCAAGGGATGGCCGAAGGTCGAGTAGGCGAGCATGGCGACGCGCGGCACATAGCCGAGCCGCTTGGCGAGGCCGGCCGCTTCCTCGGCGATGTCGGCGAGTTCCTCCGAGGACGGCATGTCGTGCACTGCGGTGTCGGCGACCAGCACGGTGCGGCCGCGGCAAAGCGCGATCGACACGCCGATGACCCGGTGGCCCGGCTTCGGATCGATGCAGCGGCGCACGTCTTCGAGCGCCGTGGAATAGTTGCGGGTGATGCCCGTCACCATGCCGTCGGCATCGCCGAGCGCGACCATGCAGGCAGCGAAGTGGTTGCGGTCGTTGTTGATCAGGCGCTGGGCGTCGCGGAAGAGGTAGCCCTTGCGCTGCAGCCTTGCGTAGAGATAGTCGGTATAGGCGCCGACCCGCTTGGAAACCCGGGCATTGACGATCTGGATGCCGGGGCGGTCGAGATCGATGCCCTCGCGCTCCGCCGTCTCGCGCATGCGATCCTCGCGGCCGAGCAGGATCGCGGTGCCGAGCTGCTGGTTGGCATAGGCGATCGCCGAGCGCATGACCTGCACTTCTTCGCCTTCGGCAAAGACGATGCGCTTCGGCTGGCGCCGGACGCGCTCGTAGATCCGCTGCAGCGTCGAGGCGATCGGGTCGCGGCGGGCGGAAAGCTGGCGGCCATAGGCTTCGAGGTCGGTGATCGGCTTGCGCGCGACGCCGGTTTCCATCGCCGCCTTGGCGACGGCCATCGGAATCGCCGATATCAGCCGTGGGTCGAAGGGAACCGGGATGATGTATTGCGCGCCGAAGCGCGGACGATTGCCCTGGTAGGCGGCCGCCACATCGTCAGGCACGTCTTCCTTGGCGAGGCTTGCGAGCGCCTCGGCGGCTGCGATCTTCATCGCGTCGTTGATCGTCGAGGCGCGCACGTCGAGCGCGCCGCGGAAGATATAGGGGAAGCCGAGCACGTTGTTGACCTGGTTCGGGTAGTCCGAACGGCCGGTCGCGACGATCGCGTCGTCACGGATGCGGGCGACTTCCTCCGGGGTGATTTCCGGATCCGGGTTGGCCATGGCGAAAATGATCGGCCGCGGCGCCATCGAGCGGACCATGTCTTCGGACAGAGCGCCTTTGGCGGAAAGGCCGAAGACCACGTCGGCGCCCTCGATCGCTTCGGCAAGTGTGCGGCGGTCGGTCTTGACCGCGTGCGCCGACTTCCACTGGTTCATGCCTTCTGTGCGGCCCTGGAAGATCACGCCCTTGGTGTCGCAGAGGATGACGTTTTCCGGGTTGAAGCCCATCGCCTTGATGAGCTCGATGCAGGCGATCGCCGCCGCACCTGCGCCGTTGCAGACGAGCTTGGTGGTCTTGAAGTCGCGACCGGTCAGCGTCAGCGCGTTGATCAGGCCGGCGGCGGCGATGATCGCGGTGCCGTGCTGGTCGTCGTGGAACACCGGAATGTCCATGACCTCGCGCAGCTTCTGCTCGATGATGAAACAGTCGGGCGCCTTGATGTCCTCGAGGTTGATGCCGCCGAAGGAGGGGCCGAGGAAGCGCACGCAGTTGATGAACTCGTCGACGTTCTCGGTATCAACCTCAAGGTCGATGGAATCGACGTCGGCGAAGCGCTTGAACAGCACCGCCTTGCCTTCCATGACCGGCTTGGAGGCAAGCGCCCCGAGATTGCCGAGACCGAGAATCGCCGTGCCGTTGGAAATGACCGCGACCATGTTGCCGCGCGTCGTGTAGTCGTAGGCGGTGGAGGGGTCCTCGGCGATCGCCATGACCGGCACGGCAACGCCGGGCGAATAGGCAAGCGACAGGTCGCGCTGCGTGGCCATGGCCTTGGTGGGGGAAATCTCCAGCTTTCCGGGACGACCCTGCGAGTGAAAATCGAGCGCTTCCTGCGCGGTGACGCTCGTCATTGTGCGATCGGTCTTGTCGGTGGCCGGCATGTTTCCTCTATCCTCCTGTGGGCGACCCTGTCGGGGCGCCTCTTTATGGTTGTCGTCTATAATTGCTTGCGGATAGTGTGCCATCTCTTTTTTCGGGACAATCATGAATTTCGTGACAGACCAATCGAGCCGCTCCGGCGAGGTGTTTTCTGCAGCCGATCTGGCGACCGAGGAGAGCCGCTCCTCGGCGACGCCGATGATGGAGCAGTTCATCGAGATCAAGGCGAACAACCCGGATTCGTTGCTTTTCTACCGCATGGGCGACTTCTACGAGCTGTTCTTCCAAGACGCCGTCGAAGCCTCGCGGGCGCTCGGCATTACGCTGACGAAACGCGGCCAGCACATGGGGCAGGAAATCCCGATGTGCGGCGTGCCGGTGCATGCGGCCGACGATTATCTGCAGAAACTGATCGGTCTCGGCTTTCGCGTCGCGGTCTGCGAGCAGATCGAGGATCCTGCCGAAGCCAAGAAGCGCGGCAGCAAATCGGTCGTGCGCCGCGACGTCGTCCGGCTGGTGACACCGGGCACGATCACCGAGGAGAAGCTGCTTTCGCCATCGGAAACCAACTATCTGATGGCGCTCGCGCGCATCAAGAGCGGTTCGGAACCGGCCTATGCGCTGGCCTGGATCGATATCTCGACCGGCATCTTCAGGCTTGCCGAAACGGGCGAGAGCCGGTTGCTCGCCGATATCCTGCGCATCGAGCCGCGCGAACTGATCCTCGCCGACACCGTTTTCCACGATCCGGAACTGCGCCCCGTGTTCGACGTGCTCGGCCGGGTGGCGGTGCCGCAACCGGCCGTATTATTCGACAGCGCCACCGCCGAGGGTCGCATCGCGCGCTATTTCAGCGTCAAGACGCTCGACGGCTTCGGCAGCTTTTCGCGCGCCGAACTGGCGGCGGCATCCGCTGCCATTTCCTATGTCGAAAAGACCCAGCTTGCCGAACGCCCGGCGCTTGGCACGCCCGAGCGCGAGAGCGCTGCCTCGACACTGTTCATCGATCCGGCGACGCGGGCCAATCTCGAACTCGTCAAGACCCTGTCGGGTGCCCGCGAAGGCACGCTTCTGAAAGCGCTCGACCGGACGGTGACGAGCGGCGGCGCGCGGCTCTTGGCCGAACGGCTGATGTCGCCGCTGACCGATCCCGATCGCATCAACCAGCGGCTGGATTCGATCGAGCTTCTGGCCGGCCAGCCCTCCTTTGCCGGCGATCTCAGGGATTCCCTCCGTCGCGCACCGGATATGCCGCGTGCGTTGTCGCGTCTGGCGCTTGGGCGCGGCGGCCCGCGCGATCTCGGCGCCATTCAGGCAGGCCTCCGTGCGGCGGCAACGATCTCGCGGCTGATGGCCTCGGGCAATCTCTCCGAGGAGCTTGTCGAGGCGCGCGCGGCGATCGACGCCTTGCCTTCGTCCGTCCTCGACCACCTGGATACAATGCTTGCCGACGAACTGCCGCTCCTCAAGCGCGACGGCGGCTTTCTGCGGCAAGGGGCAAGTGCTGACCTTGATGAAGTGCGGGGGCTGCGCGACCAGTCCCGCCGCGTCATCGCCGGGTTGCAGCTGCAATATTCCGAAGAGACCGGCATCAAGTCGCTGAAGATCAAGCACAACAACGTGCTTGGCTATTTCATCGAGGTGACGGCGGGCAATGCCGGCTCGATGACCGATACCGACGACGGCCGCGCGCGCTTCATCCATCGCCAGACCATGGCGAATGCGATGCGCTTCACCACCACCGCGCTTGCCGAGCTTGAGAGCAAGATCGCCAACGCCGCCGACCGGGCGCTGTCGATCGAGCTCGCAGCCTTCGAGGCGATGACGGCCGACGTCGTTTCGGCGGCTGAGATCATCAAGGCTGCGGCGCTGGCGCTTGCGACCGTCGACGTGTCGGCTGGCCTGGCGACGCTTGCCGAAGAGCAGAACTATGCCCGCCCCATCGTCGACCAGTCGCGCATGTTCGCCATCGAAGGTGGCCGCCATCCCGTTGTCGAGCAGGCGCTGAAGCGTCAGGCGGCCAACGCCTTCGTTGCCAATGGCTGTGATCTCTCGCCGCCACCAGGCGAAGAGGGCGGGGCGATCTGGCTTCTGACCGGTCCGAACATGGGCGGTAAGTCTACCTTCCTTAGGCAGAACGCGCTGATCGCCATCATGGCGCAGATGGGCACTTTCGTTCCGGCCGCGAGCGCCCATATCGGCATCGTCGACCGGCTGTTCTCGCGCGTCGGCGCCTCCGACGATCTTGCCCGCGGTCGCTCGACCTTCATGGTCGAGATGGTCGAGACGGCGGCGATCCTCAATCAGGCGACCGATCGCTCGCTGGTGATCCTGGACGAGATCGGACGCGGCACCGCCACCTTCGACGGTCTGTCGATCGCCTGGGCGTCCGTCGAGCATCTGCATGAGGCAAACCGCTGCCGCGGCCTGTTTGCGACCCACTTCCACGAGCTGACCGTGCTTTCGGAAAAGCTCGGCCGGCTTTCGAACGCGACCATGCGAGTCAAGGAGTGGCACGGTGACGTGATTTTCCTGCACGAGGTCGGGCCGGGTGCTGCCGACCGCTCCTATGGTATTCAGGTCGCCCGTCTCGCCGGCCTGCCGGCCTCGGTGGTCGCCCGGGCCAAGGACGTGCTGGCCAAGCTCGAAGATGCCGATCGCAAGAACCCGGCAAGCCAGTTGATCGATGATTTGCCGCTGTTCCAGGTGGCGATCCGGCGCGAAGAGGCCAAGCCCGCCGGGAACTCCAGGGTTGATGAGGCACTGAAGGCGCTCAACCCCGACGATATGACACCGCGCGAGGCGCTGGACGCGCTCTACGCCCTGAAAAAGGAACTGAGCGCCCGTTGACGGGTATGCCGTTTTTCCTGTGCATGCGTCGGTGAAAAAGGCTATACAGCGCCGCGCGCCCATCAAGGGCGTGGCGATGAGCCGGTAGTAATTTGAAATGCATGGTCCCGGTTCGGCCTTGATCGGATGGGAGCATGCAGGAATGCTCTTCATGCAGCGGACCACGCAACCAGTCGGACAGGACGCCCCTCGGCACTTCATGGGCAGACACGAAACCTCCTTTCCCGAAATTCTCGATGTCGCAGCGCTTCGGGCGAAGTGCGACTTCATCGCCTCGGCCCACGCCGAGCAGCGCGAACCGATGCGTCAGGCATTGCTCGTGACCTTCAAGCAGGCGAATGTCGCCGGCCGGGCCAAGGCGCGCGAACTGTTCTGTGCGGACGGTGCCGGCATTCTCTGCGCCGAGCGCATTTCCTGGCTGCAGGATCAACTGATCACCGTGCTGCACGATTTCGTGCTGAACGAGATCTTTGACGCGGCCAATGCGCCGCCGGCCTCACGCATCGCGGTGGCGGCCGTCGGTGGTTACGGCCGGGGAACGCTTGCGCCCGGCTCGGACATCGACCTGCTCTTTCTGCTTCCGGTGAAGAAGGCCGTCTGGGCAGAGCCGGCGATCGAATTCATGCTCTACATTCTGTGGGATCTGGGCTTCAAGGTCGGCCACGCGACCCGTACCATCGACGAATGCATCCGTCTGTCGCGTGCCGACATGACGATCCGCACGGCCATTCTCGAAACGCGCTACATCTGTGGCTCCGAGACGCTGAGCGCCGAGCTCGAAACGCGTTTCGATCATGAAATCGTGCGCAACACCGGCCCGGATTTCATCGCTGCCAAGCTTGCCGAGCGCGACGAGCGCCACCGCAAGGCCGGCGACACGCGCTACCTCGTCGAGCCCAACGTCAAGGAAGGCAAAGGCGGGCTCCGCGATCTGCACACGCTGTTCTGGATCGCCAAGTATTTCTACCGGCTCAAGGATACCGCCGATCTCGTCAAGCTCGGCGTGCTGTCGCGACAGGAGTTCAAGCTTTTCGAGAAAGCCGAGGACTTCCTCTGGGCAGTGCGCTGCCACATGCATTTCCTGACCGGCAAGGCCGAGGAGCGGCTGTCCTTCGACATTCAGCGCGAGATCGCCGAGGCGCTCGGCTACCACGACCACCCCGGCCTTTCGGCGGTCGAGCGCTTCATGAAGCACTACTTCCTGGTGGCCAAGGACGTCGGCGATCTCACCCGCATCTTCTGTGCCGCGCTCGAAGACCAGCAGGCCAAGGACGCGCCGGGCCTTTCCGGCATCATCGGCCGCTTCACCCATCGCAGCCGCAAGATCGCCGGCACGCTCGATTTCGTCGATGACGGCGGGCGCATCGCGCTGGCGAGCCCCGACGTCTTCAAGCGCGATCCGGTCAACCTGCTGCGCTTCTTCCATATCGCCGACATCAACAATCTCGAGTTCCACCCGGCAGCGCTGCGCCAGGTGACGCGGTCGCTTGGCCTGATCAAGCCGCAGCTGCGCGAGAACGAGGAGGCCAACCGGCTGTTCCTGTCGATCCTGACCTCGCGCCGCAAGCCGGAGCTGATCCTTCGCCGTATGAATGAAGCGGGCGTGCTCGGCCGCTTCATTCCGGATTTCGGCAAGATCGTCTCGATGATGCAGTTCAACATGTACCACCACTATACGGTGGACGAGCATCTGCTGCGGGCGGTCGACATTCTCTCGCGTGTCGAGCGCGGCATCGAGGAGGACGCCCATCCGCTGGTCGCCAAGCTGATGCCCGGCATCGAGGACCGTGAGGTGCTCTATGTCGCCGTGCTTCTGCACGACATCGCCAAGGGGAGGCCGGAGGATCATTCGGTCGCCGGCGCCAAGGTGGCGCGCCGGCTCTGCCCGCGTTTCGGCCTGACGCCGAAGCAGACCGAACTTGTCGCCTGGCTGATCGACGAGCATCTGACGATGTCGATGGTCGCCCAGACCCGCGACCTCAACGATCGCAAGACCATCGTCGACTTCGCCGAGCGGGTGCAGTCGCTCGACCGGCTGAAGATGCTGCTGATCCTCACCGTCTGCGACATCCGCGCCGTCGGCCCGGGCGTGTGGAACGGCTGGAAGGGGCAGCTGCTCCGCACACTCTACTACGAAACCGAACTTCTGCTTTCGGGCGGCTTCTCCGAGCTGTCGCGCAAGGAGCGCGCGGCGCACGCGGCAACGATGCTGAGCGACGCGCTGACCGACTGGCCGGCGAGCGAGCGCGAAGCCTATGTGCGCCTGCACTACCAGCCCTATCTGCTAACCGTGGCGCTCGAGGATCAGGTGCGTCATGCGCGCTTCATCCGCGAGGCCGATGTCGCCGGCAAAGCGCTGTCGACCACGGTGCGCACGCACCAGTTCCATGCGATCACAGAAATCACCGTGCTGTCGCCCGACCACCCGCGGCTGCTGACCGTCATCGCCGGCGCCTGTGCTGCGGCCGGCGCCAACATCGTCGACGCGCAGATCTTCACCACCTCGGATGGCCGCGCACTCGATACCATTCTGGTCAACCGCGAGTTTTCCGTCGACGGCGACGAAACACGCCGGGCGGCCAGCATCGGCAAGCTGATCGAGGACGTGCTGTCCGGCCGCAAGCGTCTGCCCGAGGTGATCGCCAGCCGCACCAAGGTGAAGAAGCGCAACAAGGCCTTCACCGTTACGCCGGAAGTGACGATCAGCAACACGCTGTCGAACAAGTTCACGGTCATCGAGGTCGAGTGCCTCGACCGCCCCGGTCTGCTGTCGGAAATCACCGCCGTCCTGTCGGACCTCTCGCTCGACATTGCCTCGGCGCACATCACCACCTTCGGCGAAAAGGTCATCGACACCTTCTACATCACCGATCTCGTCGGCCAGAAGGTCACCAGTGAAAACCGTCAGATGAACGTCGCCGCCCGCCTCAAGGCCGTCATGGCCGACGAGGCCGACGAGGTTCGAGACCGGATGCCGTCCGGTATTATCGCGCCTGCCGCAGGCACGTCCTCCGCTCAAAGAACGACAAAAGCCGAAACATGAGTCTGGTCAAGAAATTTGCAACCGTCGGCGGCGCCACGCTCGGCAGCCGTCTGTTCGGCTTCATCCGCGAAACCTTCATGGCGGCGGCCCTCGGCACCGGCCCGGTCGCCGATGCCTTCAACACCGCTTTCCGCCTGCCCAACACCTTTCGCCGGCTCTTTGCCGAGGGCGCCTTCAATTCCGCCTTCGTGCCGCTCTTTGCCAAGGAGATCGAGGCGAACGGCATGGAAGGGGCGCGGCGGTTCTCCGAAGAGGTCTTCGGCGTTCTCTTTACGGTGCTTTTGTTCCTGACGGTAGCGATGGAACTGACGATGCCCTTCATCGTCAGTAACCTGATCGCGCCCGGCTTTGCCAACGATCCGGCAAAACTCGGCAACACCATCGTCTTCGCGACGATCATGTTCCCCTATCTCGCCTGCATGTCGCTCGCGGCGATGATGGCCGGCATGCTGAATTCGCTGCATCGCTATTTTGCCGCGGCGATTGCGCCGGTGTTCCTCAACATCATCCTCATCGGCGTCCTCGGTTATGCCTGGTACATCGGCCAGGATCCGATTGCCGTCGGCTACGGCCTCTCCTGGGGCGTGATGGCGGCCGGCCTCGTGCAGCTGGCGATCGTCTGGATCGCAGTGCGGGATGCGGGCATCAAGATCGGATTCCGCCGTCCGCGGCTGACGGCGAATGTCAGGCGGCTGCTGGTGCTGGCGTTGCCGGCCGCGATCACCGGCGGCATCACCCAGATCAACTTGCTGATCAACACCAACATCGCCTCGGCGCAGGAAGGCGCGGTATCGTCGCTCGTCTATGCCGACCGCATCTACCAGCTCCCGCTCGGCGTCGTCGGCATTGCGGTCGCAACCGTGTTGCTGCCGGAACTGGCGCGCGCGCTGCGCTCGGGCAACGTCAACGAGGCGTCGAACCTGCAGAACCGCTCGGTGGAGTTCACCCTGTTCCTGACCTTGCCGGCCGCAGCTGCCCTGCTCGTCATGTCCGAGCCGATTGTCCGGCTCTTGTTCGAGCGTGGCGAGTTCCACGCGTCGTCCACGGTGGTCGTCGGCCATATCCTGGCGATCTACGGTCTCGGCCTGCCGGCCTTCGTGCTGATCAAGGCGTTCATCCCCGGCTTCTTTGCCCGCGAAGACACGCGCACGCCGATGATCTTTGCCGGTATCTCTGTGGCGGTGAACGTGTCGCTGGCGCTGACGCTGTTTCCGCGGCTGGGCGCGAGCGGCATCGCCACCGCGGAAATCGTCGCCGGCTGGGTCAATGCCGTGCTCCTGTTCGGCATGCTCGTCTGGCGCGGCCATTGGGGACGCGACATCCCGCTTTTGACCCGCATTCCCCGTCTCGTCATCGCCGCTGCCGGCATGGCGCTCGCACTGCATCTTGCCCTTCAATGGCTGACCTACGAAGTGTCGTCGGCAGCGCCGCTGATCGTGCGCGCAACCACGCTTTGCGGTCTGGTCGCCGTCGCCATGGTGATCTATTTCGCGCTCGCTTTCGGTATCGGCGGCGCCAATCTCGGCATGATCCGCCGCAACATGAAGCGCAAGGCGAAGGCCAAGGCAGACCCTGCACCGGCGCCGGACGCGGACGCCTGATCCACCCTGCGATGTAGCGCCCGGCGCCGATTTCATTCGGCGTCGCGAACCGGCGTTCGGACCACTTGATTGCACCCGGCCCGACGTGCATAAGCCATGCCGTTAGCAACATGGGCCATAGGCCCTGGGGCCCTCCACCAGCCTATTGAGGACGACATGAACGAATTCAAGCCGCTCGTATTTTCCGGTGTGCAACCGACGGGCAATCTCCATCTCGGCAATTATCTCGGCGCGATCCGCAAGTTCGTGGCGCTGCAGGAAAACAACGATTGCATCTATTGCGTCGTCGACCTGCATTCGATCACCGCCCAGCTCGTGCACGAGGACCTGAAGGGGCAGATCCGCTCGATCGCCGCCGCCTTCATCGCGTCCGGCATCGATCCGGAAAAGCATATCGTCTTCAACCAGTCGGCCGTGCCGCAGCATGCCGAACTCGCCTGGATCTTCAACTGCGTCGCCCGCATCGGCTGGATGAACCGCATGACCCAGTTTAAGGACAAGGCCGGCAAGGACCGCGAGAACGCCTCGCTGGGCCTGCTTGCCTATCCGAGCCTGATGGCCGCCGACATCCTCGTCTATCGCGCCACCCATGTTCCTGTTGGCGACGACCAGAAGCAGCATCTCGAATTGACGCGCGACATCGCCCAGAAGTTCAATATCGACTTCATGGAGCATATCCGCGCCCGCGGCTACGGCGTCGACATGGTCGTCGGCGAAGAGCCGGTCCATGCCTATTTCCCGCCGGTGGAGCCGCTGATCGGCGGCGCGAC
The DNA here is from genome assembly GCF_050434565.1 of Ensifer sp. 4252. Taxonomy (NCBI): domain Bacteria; kingdom Pseudomonadati; phylum Pseudomonadota; class Alphaproteobacteria; order Hyphomicrobiales; family Rhizobiaceae; genus Ensifer; species Ensifer sp. 4252. The sequence continues at coordinate 1,312,293 of NZ_JBNDIU010000001.1, read as the reverse complement.
GCCGCGCGTCATGTCGCTGCGTGACGGTACCAAGAAGATGTCGAAGTCCGATCCGTCGGATCTTTCGCGCGTCAACCTGATGGATGACGCCGAGACGATCTCCAAGAAGATCCGCAAGGCCAAGACCGACCCGGATGCGCTTCCGAGCGAGCTCGAAGGCCTCAATGGGCGCCCCGAGGCGGACAACCTCGTCGGCATCTACGCAGCACTTTCCGACAAAACGAAGGAAGAGGTGCTGGGCGAGTTCGGTGGCCAGCAGTTCTCGGTGTTCAAGCCGGCCCTGGTGGACCTGGCGGTCGAGGTTCTGTCGCCGATCACCGGCGAGATGCGTCGCCTGATGGGCGACACCGCCCATATCGACGCCATTCTTCGCAACGGCGGCGAGCGTGCGCGGGCACGGGCGGAAAAGACGATGAGCGAGGTTCGCGAAATCATCGGATTTCTGCAGTAAAAGGCGAAAATGAGACCTTGCGGCGGTTTATCTGGAATGTAATGTTCGCCGCATGGTCTCGACCCGACTCTCACGACTTGAAGGTCACCGCCGCAAATTCATGGCGGTGATCGACGATACCCCGGAATGCGGCCGCGCTGTCCACTATGCTGGCATGCGCGCCAAGAATTCCAATGGTGGTCTCGTCCTGCTCTATATCATCGCCGACGGCGACTTCCAGCAATGGCTGGGGGTCGAGGAAATCATGCGTGCGGAAGCGCGCGAAGAGGCAGAAGCGACGCTTGCCAAGGTGGCGCAGTCCGTGCGCGAGCGCATCGGGATAGAACCCGAAATCGTTATCCGCGAAGGGGCTGCAACCGAGCAGATCCATTTGGCCATCGAAGAGGATCGCGACATCGCCATCCTGGTTCTGGCGGCGGGCTCGGCAAAAGAGGGTCCCGGTCCGCTGGTGTCGTCGATCGCTGGCAAGGCGGCCGCCTTCCCGATCCCGGTGACGGTCATCCCGGATCTCTTGACCGACGAGGAAATCGACGCGCTGAGCTGAGCTGCGTCCCTTTGCGCCTTGCGAGCGCGGAACGAAGATCTTATATTCTTTTGAATTATTCTAAAGAGCCGGTTGAGAACCGATCCCGGCGAGACGGAGAGAGACATGTTCATCCAGACCGAAGCCACGCCGAACCCGGCCACGCTCAAGTTCCTGCCGGGCAAGGTCGTTCTGGAAAGCGGCACTGCCGAATTCCGCGATGAGGAAGAAGCCCGCGCCGGCTCGCCGCTTGCCGCTCGGCTGTTCTCGATTCCCGGCGTCAGTGGCGTCTATTTCGGCTACGACTTCATCACGGTCAGCAAGGAAGGGCAGGAGTGGCAGCACCTGAAGCCCGCCATCCTCGGCTCGATCATGGAGCACTTCATGTCCGGTGCGCCGATCATGGCCGGAGCAGGTCGTGCCGAGCAGCTGGATGAGGAAGACGAATTCTTCGAGCCCGGCGACGAGACCATTGTCGCAACCATCAAGGAATTGCTCGAGACCCGGGTTCGCCCGGCCGTGGCGCAGGATGGCGGCGACATCACCTTCCGTGGCTTCAAGGACGGCACCGTGTTCCTGAACATGAAGGGTGCCTGCTCGGGCTGCCCGTCGTCGACGGCAACTCTGAAGCATGGCGTGCAGAATCTGCTGCGTCATTTCGTTCCCGAGGTAGAAGCGGTCGAAGCCGTCTGATATCGCGATAGCGAACGGCTGCGTCTCCTGAGGCTGCGGCCGGTCTCCTGGCTGAGTAAGCGTAACCGCGATGCCAATCGGGCCTCGCGGTATGATGCGTCTGGAAATCGCTGTAACTGAAATGATCGTACTTGCCATCGACACATCCGGATCTGGCTGTTCCGCTGCCATCTATGACAGCGGCTCGTCGAGCGTTCTCGGGCAATCCGGGGCCGACATCGGCCGTGGCCATGCCGAGAGACTGATGGAGTTCGTCGACGAGGCGCTCGCCAGTGCGGATCGCCCGATCGGCGATATCGATCGCATCGCCGTCACCATCGGCCCAGGATCGTTCACCGGCATCCGTGTCGGGGTAGCGACGGCGCGTGGTCTGGCGCTTGCGCTCGGCAAGCCGGCGGTCGGTGTTTCCTCGCTTCATGTTCTCGCGGAAGAGGCCCGTGCCGCGGCACCGGGAAAATCCGTGCTGGTCGCAATCGACGCCAAACGCGACGAAGTCTACGTCCAGGCCTACGATGCAGCGGGCCATGCCGTCACCGAGCCGGAAGCCCTTTCGGTCACGGATGTGCGCGAGCGCTTTGCCGGTTTCGATGGATGCGTCGCCGGTTCGGGCGCCGAACTCCTCGCCTCCGTACCACCGGTCAAGGTTGCCGATCTCGTCGATATCGCCGTCGTCGCGCGGCTTGGCGCCGTCGCAGATCCAGCCTCGGCCAAGCCGAAGCCGCTATATCTTCGAGGGCCCGATGCCAAGCCGCAAGCGGGCTTTGCCGTTGCCCGAGCCTAGACACCGATGAGCTTCACCGATTACTTCACGCGCCGTGCTGAGTTCGACATCTTCCCGTTGGAAGAGCCGGATCTCATCGCTGCCGCCGGTCTGCATCGTCAGCGCTTCGCGGCCCCCTGGAGCGATGGCGAAATCCATGCGCTTCTCGTCCAGGACACGGTGTTCGGCTTTGTCGCCCGACAGACCAACGGTTCGTTCCGGCCCGCCTTCGGCGGTTTCGTTTTGTCGCGTGCCGTCGCCGGCGAGGCCGAAATCCTGACCATCGGCGTCGATCCGCGCTATGCCCGTTCCGGTCTCGGCTGGCGGCTGATGCAGGCGGCAATGCGCGAAGCTTCGGTCAAGGGCTCCGACACCCTGTTCCTCGAAGTGGACGAGACCAATCAGGCCGCGATCGGGCTTTACCGTAAGCTCGGCTTCCTCAAGGTCGGCGAACGCCGCGCCTATTACCAGGACAAGGCAGGACAACGCACCGCTGCGCTTGTCATGCGGCTCGATCTTCGCTAGTGCCAACCGGACTGGTTTGGCACGTATCGGATGAGCCAGGCCCTCGCACAACCATGCGGAGTGGCGCGTGAACGGCGCAGGAAATCCTTTTCGATGATCAATTGGCTGCGGATAGCCTTGTTCGCGCTGGTGCTGGCGATGGCCTCGCTCGTGCTGATGCCGATCCAGATCGTCTGCCTCTGGCTGGATCTGAAGCCGCGCCGCCTGCTACCGCGCTACTGGCATCGCATGGCCTGCTACCTGCTTGGCATCAAGGTTCGGGTGCACGGCATGCCCGAACGCCGCCGGCCCTTGCTGCTGTGCGCCAACCACGCCTCGTGGAAGGACATCCTGGTGCTGTCTTCGGTCGCCGACGTCGTCTTCGTCGCCAAGTCCGAGGTCAAGCAATGGCCGGTCTTTGGTGTTCTGGCGCGATTACAGGCGTCGATCTTCGTCGTGCGCGAGCAGAAGCGGGCGACGGGAAAGCAGGTCAGCGAGATCGGCCAGCGGCTCGCCGGCGGCGAGATCGTCGTGCTCTTCCCGGAAGGCACGACCTCGGACGGCAACCGCCTGCTCGAAATCAAGACGTCGCTGTTCGGTGCAGCCGCGTCGGCCGTGCCGCATTCGCCGACCGGTCTGGTCCACGTCCAGCCGGTCGCCATCTCCTATACGGGCATTCATGGAATGCCGATGGGGCGCTTCAACAGACCAATCGCGGCCTGGCCGGGTGATACCGGTCTGGCGCCGCATCTGCTCGGTATCCTGCGCGAAGGGGCGATCGAGGTGGATGTCGATTTCGGCGAGGCCGTCGATTATGACCACCACACCAATCGCAAGGAAGTCAGCCGCGTCATCGAGCAGCGCATTCGCTCGATGCTGTCGGACCGCCTGCGCGGTCGGGCTTGACGCCGCCTGCGCCGTGAACGCCGGCAGGCGAAAATACTTCAATTCTGGCCCGCTTTGCACTAAAGAACCGGCATGACCCAGGAAACAGCTCTTCTGTCGACGCCCGCAACGGGCGACGAACGCACGCCGGCCCGCAAGGTTTTCGTCAAGACCTACGGCTGTCAGATGAACGTCTACGATTCCGATCGCATGTCGGACGCGTTGACGCGCGACGGCTATGTCTCGACGGATGTGCTTGAGGATGCCGATTTCGTGCTGCTCAACACCTGTCATATCCGCGAGAAGGCGGCAGAGAAGGTCTATTCCGAACTCGGCCGCCTGCGCGATCTGAAGAAGGCGAAGGCGCTCGAGGGGCGCGAGATGGTGATCGGTGTCGCTGGCTGCGTTGCCCAGGCCGAGGGCAACGAGATCCTGCGCCGGGCGCCGGCCGTCGATCTCGTCATCGGACCGACCACCTATCACCGCCTGCCGGAAGCGCTGAAACGCGCCCGCAACGGCGAGCGCGTCGTCCAGACCGATTACGCCGTCGAGGACAAGTTTGAGCATCTGCCGGCACCGGACAAGGCCAGGACCCGCGCACGCGGCGTCACGGCCTTCCTGACGGTGCAGGAAGGCTGTGACAAGTTCTGCACCTTCTGCGTCGTGCCCTATACACGCGGATCGGAGGTTTCCCGTCCCGTCGCCCAGATCGTTTCGGAGGCTGAGAAGCTGGTCGAAGCCGGCGTGCGCGAGATCACCCTGCTCGGCCAGAACGTCAACGCCTGGCATGGGCTCGGGCCTGACGGTCGCGAATGGGGCCTCGGCGATCTCTTGCAGTGTCTCGGCGACATCGAGGGGCTGGCGCGGCTACGTTACACCACCAGCCACCCGCGCGACATGGATGACAGCCTCATCGAGGCGCATCGATCGATGCCGAAATTGATGCCTTATCTGCACCTGCCGGTCCAGGCAGGCTCTGACCGCATCCTCAAGGCGATGAACAGGCGGCATACCGCGGCCGAGTATCTGGCCCTCATCGAGCGCATCCGTGCGGTGCAGCCGGACCTCGCTTTGTCGGGCGATTTCATCGTCGGCTTCCCCGGCGAGACCGACGAGGACTTCGAAGCGACCATGAGGCTGGTCGAGGTCGTGGGTTATGCACAGGCATTTTCGTTCAAATATTCCACCCGTCCCGGCACGCCCGGCGCCGACCTCGACGATCAGGTTCCGGAGGACGTTAAAGCCAAGCGTCTGGAAAGATTGCAGGCTTTGCTGATTTCGCAGCAGCGCGCCTTTGCCGAATCCTGTGTCGGGCGCGAAATCGACCTGCTCCTGGAGAAGCCGGGCCGCATGCCCGGGCAGCTCGTCGGTCGTTCGCCATGGCTTCAGCCTGTGAATGTTGATGCAAAAGCATCGCAAATCGGTGACATTATCAAGGTGCGAATCATCAAGGCGGGACCGAACAGTCTGTTTGCCGAGATGATCGGGTAAGGACCGGAAACGAGGAGCCTGAACCGCTTGAACGGACACGAACTGATCTCTTCATCATCGCGCCAGTCGAAAACAACTGCGACAGACGCCAATCACTTCGTGCTCACTTTCGAGAACAACCGGTTCGCCAGCGAACTCTTCGGGCAGTTCGACCAGAATCTGAAGCTTCTTGAAGAGCGACTCCGGATCGAAGCGCATCCGCGCGGCAATTCCGTTGCGATCTCCGGTGATGTCGTCGCCACCAATCAGGCGCGCCGCGCACTCGATTTTCTCTATGGACGGTTGCAGAGTGGCGGATCGATCGATACGTCGGATGTGGAAGGCGCGATCCGCATGGCGGTCGCCGCCGACGATCAGCTGCAATTGCCGACCATGGAGAAAAAAGCCAAATTGACGATGGCGCAGATTTCAACGCGCAAGAAGACGATCGTCGCCCGCACGCCGACGCAGGATGCCTACATCCGTGCGCTGGAGCGTTCCGAGCTCGTCTTCGGCGTCGGTCCGGCCGGTACCGGCAAGACCTACCTCGCGGTTGCCCATGCGGCGCAGCTTCTTGAGCGCGGTGCCGTCGACCGCATCGTGCTTTCCCGTCCGGCCGTCGAAGCCGGAGAGCGCCTCGGCTTCCTGCCGGGCGACATGAAGGAGAAGGTCGACCCCTATCTGCGGCCGCTCTACGATGCGCTCTATGACATGATGCCGGGCGACAAGGTCGAGCGTGCCATCACGGCAGGCGTCATCGAAATCGCGCCACTCGCCTTCATGCGCGGCCGCACGCTTGCCAATGCCGCCGTCATTCTTGACGAGGCCCAGAACACCACATCGATGCAGATGAAGATGTTCCTGACCCGTCTTGGCGAAAACGGCCGGATGATCGTGACCGGTGACCCGAGCCAGGTCGACCTGCCGCGCGGCGTCAAGTCGGGCCTGGTCGAGGCCTTGCAGATCCTGCGCGGCGTCGAGGGTGTCTCGGTCGTGCGGTTCAAGGACGTCGACGTCGTGCGCCATCCGATGGTGGCGCGCATCGTCCGGGCCTATGAGGCGCAGACCGCCGTGCACGATGAAAGCGAGCAGAGCGACCGCTGATTGGCGGTTGTCGCGATCATGACTGCATTGGATATCCAGATCAGCGTCGAGGAGGGCAACTGGCCCGACGAAGAGACGCTTCTCGCCCTTTCGTCGCCGGTGCTCGAGGCGGCGGCAGCCTTCCTGATTGCGGAAGAAGGCCAGCCGTTCCCGAAGACGCAACCCGAGTTGTCGCTGGTTTTCACCGACGACGCTTCCATCCGCACGATCAATGCCGAATGGCGCAGCCAGGACAAGCCGACCAACGTGCTTTCCTTCCCGGCATTTCCGCTGACGCCCGGCAAGATGCCGGGGCCGATGCTCGGCGACATCATCGTTGCGCGCGAGACGCTCGAACGCGAAGCAGTGGATCTGGAGAAGACTTTCGACGCGCACCTGACGCATCTTCTCGTGCATGGATTCCTGCATCTTTTCGGTTATGATCATATGGTAGATGATGAAGCCGAAAGAATGGAAAGCCTGGAGACTCGCATTTTGGCGCGTCTTGGCTTATCTGATCCCTACGGGGACCGATCCCCGGATTAACAGTTTGGACCAATGAGCGACTTTAAAACACAGCCCGTCGCAATGGCGACCGAGGAGGCCGATGCCTCCGGAGAGGCGGAGGCGGGCAGTAGTAGCACCGCCACTCGACAAGAGGGCACCAAGACCACATCGTCCTTCTGGAGCCGGGCCGCGCGCATTTTGCGTGGCGCCAATCCTTCGAGCCTCCGCGAGGACCTTGCCGACGCGCTGCTGACGGATGCCGACAGCAACACGGCATTTTCGCCCGAAGAACGGGCGATGCTCAACAACATCCTGCGCTTCCGCGAAGTCCGCGTCGAAGACGTGATGGTTCCGCGCGCCGATATCGAAGCCGTCGACCAGAGCATTACCATCGGTGAACTGATGGTGATCTTCGAGGAGTCCGGGCGCTCCCGCATGCCGGTCTATAACGAAGGCCTCGATGATCCGCGCGGCATGGTCCACATCCGCGACCTGCTCGCCTATGTCACCAAGCAGGCCCGCAACCGCCGCCGCAACGGCAAGGCGCCGGCGACGGCCGTGTCCGCGCCGGCTGAAAAGGCCCCAAGGTCGCCGAAAGCGACCTTCGATCTGTCGCGTGTCGATCTCGGCAAGTCGCTGGAGGAGGCGGGCATCATCCGCCAGCTGCTGTTCGTGCCGCCGTCGATGCTGGCATCGGACCTGATGCAGCGCATGCAGGCCGCCCGCATCCAGATGGCGCTCGTCATCGACGAGTATGGCGGCACTGATGGTCTCGTTTCGCTGGAAGACATCGTCGAGATGGTCGTCGGCGACATCGAGGATGAGCATGACGATGACGAGGTCATGTTCGCCAAAACCTCTGAGGACGTCTTCGTCGCCGACGCCCGCGTCGAGCTGGAGGAGATTGCCGAGGCGATCGGCTCCGATTTCGATGTTCGCGAACAGCTTGAAGATGTCGATACGCTCGGCGGCTTGATCTTCGCGTCGCTGGGGCGGATCCCGGTTCGGGGCGAGGTGGTGCAGGCGCTTCCGGGCTTCGAATTCCAGATTCTCGATGCCGATCCTCGCCGCGTCAAGCGCGTGCGCATCATGCGCAAGCGTCCGCCGGCCCGTCGCCGCGTGGTGCGCTCCGAAGGCGAGCTGGCGCAGGAACAGGCAGCCGCCAATCGCGGCAACGGCGCCGAGCCGCAACAGGCCTCCGCCGGAGAGCAATAGGCTTTTCCACACACCGCACTCCCAGCGAAGCTCGGTCTGATCTTCGCTGGGAACGGCAACCGATCTTCGATCGGTGGCGTCTCCTCTGCGCGTCAAATTCGACGTGTGGTGCTGCTACTGCATAATTCCTTAAATCGGAATCGATTTAAGGAGAAAATTATGCAGCAGGATTCAAGCGTTACAGCGTCCTTTGCGCGTCATATTTGACGCACGGCGCTGTAAGGGGACAAGCAGCCACTTTTTTGGAACACTGCCGGCAACTGATTCGGTTGTTCTTCCCGCGCAGCGCCCGTGTTCTGCGGCCTGCGCCAACAGGAGGCTGCATGGAAAGACTGGCTGGCAGGATCATGCTTCTGTCGGGCGTGCCCCGGCTATTGCTCGCGTTCGTCGCGGGTCTCCTGGCTGTTCTGACACAGCCACCGTTCGGCATCTTTGCGGCCGCCTTCATTTCCTTTCCTGTTCTCGTCTGGCTGCTTGACGGCGCGACCGGCCACCCGGACGGAGGTCTGATCCGGCGGCTCTGGCCGGCGGCCTCGATCGGCTGGGCGTTCGGCTTCGGTTATTTCCTCGGCGGGCTCTGGTGGCTTGGCAACGCCCTCCTGGTCGAGGCGGACAGCTTCGCCTGGGCATTGCCGCTGGCCGTCGTCGGGCTTCCGGCGCTCCTGGCCTTGTTCTACGCGCTCGCTACTCTGATTGCCCGCATCCTCTGGTCGGATGGCGTGGGTCGGATTGCGGCGCTGGCGCTGGCCTTCGGTGTCGCCGAATGGCTGCGCGCCGTCATCTTCACCGGGTTTCCCTGGAATGCGGTCGGCTATGCGGCGATGCCGATGCCGCTGATGATGCAGTCGGCAAGTGTCGTCAGTCTCGCGACCATCAATATGCTGGCGGTCTTCGTCTTTGCGGCACCGGCCCTGATCGCCACCGGCAAGGGCAGCCGAATTGGCCTCAGCGTTGCTGTGGCGCTTTTCGCGGCCCATATCGGCTTCGGCTTTTATCGGCTTGCCTTGCCGGCGCCCGCCGGACCGGATCAGCCGCTTGCCGTTCGCCTCGTTCAGCCGGTGATCGATCAGGCAAAGAAACTCGATGATAGCGCGCGCGGCGCCATCTTCGAGGAGCATTTGGCTTTGACCACGGCACCGGCGGAAGGCGGAGCCAGGAAACCCGACATCGTCGTCTGGCCGGAAACCTCGATCCCGTTCATCCTCACCGACAGTCCGGATGCGCTTGCACGCATTGCCGAAGTGCTTGACGACGGGCAGATCCTCATTGCCGGTGCGGTGCGGGCGGAAGATGCCGGCGCCGGCCTGCCGCCACGCTACTACAACTCGATCTACGTCATCGACGGGCGCGGGCAGATCATCGGCGCTGCCGACAAGGTGCACCTCGTTCCTTTCGGCGAGTATCTGCCGTTCGAGGACTTGCTCTCCTCCTGGGGGCTGAGTTCGGTTGCAGCCGCCATGCCGGGCGGGTTCTCGGCGGCCAAGACCCGCTCCATGTTGACCTTGCCCGGCGGGCGCACGTTCTACCCGCTCATTTGCTACGAGGCGATTTTTCCAGGCGAGATCGGAGCCGACGCGCGCGGCGCCGACGCACTGCTCAACATCACCAACGATGCCTGGTTCGGCGACACGCCGGGTCCGCGCCAGCACTTCCATCAGGCGCAGTTGCGTGCAGTGGAAACGGGGATACCCCTTATTCGTGCAGCCAATAATGGTATATCAGCGATTGTTGATGCACGTGGGGTTTTAGTGGTAGGATTAGCCTACAATTATAGGGGAGTGGTCGACACAATTCTGCCGGGTAGGATGCCTACGTCCACGGATGAGGTCACACGTAGCCGAATTTTGGGGTTGTGCGCAATTTTCCTCCTGCTGGTTGCAGTCTTCTCGCGCGTTAGTTTTAATATTAGGAAGAATTGACCTAAAACCCCTAAAATTGCATAGTAGTCCGAACCATTGGTTTGTGCTGTGGCGACTTTTTTGTCGTCACCGTTGCGGTTGCAGCGGTGGGCGGTGTCCTCACGCCAGTCCGTGGATGAACGAAACAGCGTGTTTAGGAACGCAGATATGATGGAAAATAAGAAGAAGCCGAACCCGATCGACATTCATGTCGGTAGCCGGATTCGCCTTCGCCGCACGATGCTTGGCATGAGCCAGGAAAAACTGGGCGAAAGCCTGGGCATCACCTTTCAGCAGATCCAGAAGTATGAAAAAGGCACGAACCGCGTTGGTGCCAGCCGGTTGCAGAACATTTCCGGTATCCTGAACGTACCCGTTTCCTTCTTCTTCGAAGATGCTCCCGGCGAAAACACCAATGCTTCCGGCCTGGCCGAAGCCTCCAGCTCGAACTACGTTGTCGATTTCCTCTCTTCCTCGGAAGGCCTTCAGCTCAATCGTGCTTTCGTCAAGATCACCGATCCCAAAGTGCGTCGCAAGCTCGTCGATCTCGTCAAGGCGCTGGCTGCGGAAGCAGAAAGCGAATAGTCCCAAAACCCATCGGGATTGAAAAACAAAGCGGCCTCTAGTGCCGCTTTTTTCATGTCCGCTGTTCCCTCTGATATCCGAAGTGATTGGCGCCGATATTGATATAAAGATATATTTATGTCGTTGTTCGCTTGTTTTTCGGTCGCAAAACCACTAACACGATGCCAGCGCTTATCTTCTTGAGGGGAATTCCCGCATGCGTGCAAACTACCTGTTCACGAGTGAGTCCGTAGCCGAAGGCCACCCGGACAAAGTATGTGACCGTATCTCCGACGAGATCGTCGATCTCGTCTACCGCGAAGCAGCCAAGACCGGTGTCGATCCCTGGGGTGTGCGCATTGCCTGCGAAACGCTGGCAACGACGAACCGCGTTGTGATCGCCGGCGAAGTCCGCCTGCCGCCGAGCCTTCTGAAGAAGGACAAGAACGGTAACGACGTCATCAACCCCTCGAAGTTCAAGTCTGCCGCACGCAAGGCGATCCGCGACATCGGCTACGAGCAGGACGGTTTCCACTGGAAGACGGCGAAGATCGACGTGCTCCTGCACTTCCAGTCCGCGCACATCGCTCAGGGCGTCGATAACGCGTCCGACAAGCAGGGTGAAGAAGGCGCTGGCGACCAGGGCATCATGTTCGGTTACGCATGCCGCGAGACCTCTGAACTGATGCCGGCGCCGCTCTATTACTCGCACCGCATCCTGCATCTGCTCGCCGCAGCCCGCAAGAAGGGCGACGGCGAAGTCGCCAAGCTCGGCCCGGACGCCAAGAGCCAGGTCACTGTTCGCTATGTCGACGGCAAGCCGGCAGAAGTCGTCTCGATCGTTCTGTCCACGCAGCATCTCGACGAGAGTTGGGATTCGGCCAAGGTTCGTGCGGTCGTCGAGCCCTATATCCGCGAAGCTTTCGACGATCTGAAGATCGCCAGCGATTGCACCTGGTACATCAACCCGACCGGCAAGTTCGTCATCGGCGGTCCGGATGGTGACGCCGGCCTGACGGGTCGCAAGATCATCGTCGACACCTATGGTGGCGCAGCTCCGCATGGCGGCGGTGCCTTCTCGGGCAAGGACACGACCAAGGTCGACCGTTCGGCTGCCTATGCAGCCCGCTACCTCGCCAAGAACGTTGTTGCCGCCGGTCTCTCCGATCGTTGCACGATCCAGCTTTCCTACGCTATCGGCGTTGCCCAGCCGCTCTCGGTCTACGTCGACCTGCACGGCACCGGCAAGGTCTCCGAGGACCAGGTGGAAGATGCGATCCGCAAGACGATGGACCTGTCGCCGACCGGTATCCGCCGTCACCTCGACCTCAACAAGCCGATCTATGCCAAGACCGCGGCCTACGGCCACTTTGGTCGCAAGGCCGGTCGTGACGGCTCCTTCTCCTGGGAGAAGCTTGATCTGGTCAAGCCGCTCAAGGAAGCCATCGGGGCTTGACGCTTCGACATTTGCCGGACACAGAACGTCCGGCCGCTAAAGCTTTAGGCGGATGCCCCCGAAAGGGGTGTCCGCCTTGCTCGTTTAAGGAAGATTGTCATGACTGAACCGCGCCGCAGCCGCGCTACGGAAGCCTTCTTCGGACGCCGCAAGGGCAAGCCCTTGCGCGAGCGCCAGGCGGCCCATCTCGAAACCATTCTGCCGAAACTGAAGCTTGATCTTGCCGCCGCCGCGCCGCAGGACATGAAGGCGCTCTTTCCCGAGCCGGTCGAACGCATTCGTTTGGAAATCGGTTTCGGCGGCGGCGAGCATCTGATCCATCGTGCGGCCGAGAACCCTTCTACCGGTTTCATCGGCGTCGAACCCTTCGTCAACTCCATGGCAAAGCTGATCGGGCAGATCGAAGAGAAGGGCGTCTCCAACATTCGCCTCTACAATGACGACGCCACGCAGGTTCTTGACTGGATGCCGGCGGCTTGCGTCGACCAGATCGACCTGCTCTATCCGGACCCCTGGCCGAAGCGCAAACACTGGAAGCGCCGGTTCGTCTCCAGCGTCAATCTCGACCGATTTGCACGGGTGCTGAAGCCGGGCGGTCTTTTCTGCTTTGCGTCCGATATCGATACCTACGTCAACTGGACGTTGCTGCACTGCCGCGACCATGCGGCCTTCGAATGGACGGCCGAACAGGCATCGGACTGGTTGACGCCTTACGAGGGCTGGCCGAGCACACGCTACGAGGCCAAGGCGCGTCGGGAAGGGCGGAGTTCCGCCTATCTTACCTTCCGTCGCGTTTAAGCGGCGGTCTACGCGCAAACGATTTGGGACGCTCGAGGCGTTGCAGCCTCTGTTGCGCGTCAGATTTGACGCGCGGCGTTGTGGCATTCCGTCGGCGAAGTTCGTCGCGGCTTATAATCAATGCAGGCTGACGGTCTTCAGATCGTCTTCTGCAGCCTTGTAGAAGGTGCTGGAACGGTTGTCGGTCAGAAGGATCGGGGTGCCGTCCGCACCGAACAGGGCCCACAGATCGATGCCCGGTCCCATTTCCGGCGCTTCCGGGAAGCAACGGGAAACCTCTTCCGAACGCATCTTTCTGATATAGCCGACTTCGCCCTCTCCCAGATGTGCGAGGTCGTTCATGGACAATGACGAGGTGATGGCTTTCAGTCCCATGGTGGTACTCCGTGGTCGCCGGCCAGGGGAAAATCCCGCCGGTTATCCTACTCTGGGACTGAAATGTTAATTTTCTTTACCATACGGACCGGTTCCGGCCGAACGAGATCGACCGAGAGCAGGCCGTTGCGCAATTCAGCGCCAAGCACCTTCATGCCGTCGGCAAGCACGAATGTGCGCTGGAACTGCCGGGCGGCAATGCCACGGTGCAGGTAGTCGCGATCGCCGGTATCGACCTGACGGCCGCGAATGACGAGCTGGTTTTCCTCGGTCGTGACATCGAGATCTTCTTCGGAAAAGCCGGCAACGGCGAGCGTGATGCGCAAACGCTCCGGCGCGTCGACAGAATCGTCGCCGCGGATGCGTTCGATATTATAGGGAGGGTAGCCGTCATTGCCCTTGGCGATACGCTCGAGGGTCTTTTCCATTGTGTCGAAACCCAGCAGGAGTGGGCTCGTGAAAGGCGTAATTCTGCTCATTCCCAAGTCCTTGTAAGATCAAGCGACCATTATCCGGACCTGCCAAGCAGCATCCTCCCCTTAATATGGTAGCTGTGCGCAATGAGCGCAAGCCGCTTGCCTCCGGCGTGCACGCAAATCATAGTCCGCAGCGCGAGAATCCAAGGAGGAACACCAGCGTGCCTGTGCCGAGAAAAATAATCATAGACACTGATCCCGGGCAGGACGATGCCGCCGCCATCATGCTCGCTTTCGGCAGTCCGGAAGAAATCGATCTCCTGGGGATCACGACGGTTGCCGGCAACGTTCCTCTGGCAATGACGGCGCGCAACGCCCGCATCATCTGCGAACTGTGCAACAGGACCGACGTCAAGGTTTTCGCCGGCGCCGACCGGCCGATCGCCCGCCCGCTCGTCACCGCCGAGCACGTGCATGGCAAGACCGGTCTCGACGGGCCGACGCTCTACGAGCCGAAGATGGCGCTTCAGGCCCTGCATGGCGTCGACTTCATCATCGAGACGCTGCGCACCGAGGCGCCAGGTACGGTGACGCTCTGCACGCTTGGTCCCTTGACCAACGTCGCGCTCGCCCTTCAGAAAGCTCCTGATATCGCGCCGAAGGTGCGCGAACTGGTGATGATGGGCGGCGGCTTCTTCGAGGGTGGCAACATTACGCCGGCGGCCGAATTCAACATCTATGTCGACCCGGAAGCGGCCGACATCGTCTTCCGTTCGGGCATCCCGATCGTCATGATGCCGCTTGACGTTACCCACCGGGTGCTGACCCACAAGGCGCGCGTGGCGAAGATCCGCGAGATCGGCAGCGCACCGGCGATCGCCATGGCCGAGATGCTGGAATTCTTCGAGCGGTTCGACATCGAGAAATACGGCACGGACGGCGGGCCGCTGCACGATCCGACCGTCATCGCCTACCTCCTGCGGCCGGAGCTTTTCACCGGTCGCGACTGCAACGTCGAGATCGAAGTTCAATCGCCGCTGACAACGGGCATGACCGTGGTTGACTGGTGGCAGGTGATGGGCCGCAAGCACAATGCCAAGGTCATGCGGCACATCGATGACGAGGGCTTCTTCGACCTGCTGACGGAGCGACTGGCGCGCATCTGACCGCTGCTGATCACAACGACAAAAGAAAACGGCGCCCCGAGAGGCGCCGTTTTTTGTTTTTTGGACTTCCGATCAGAACTCTTCCCAATTGTCCTGGGCGAGCGCGTTGGCGCCTGACGTCTGTGTCAGGACGCGCTGGGTCGATGGCGTGTAGCCGGCGCGCGCAGCACTGGGTGCCGGACGGGCATCGCGGGCAGGGGCAGGTGCGGTTGTCGGGCGTTCTGCCGTGCGCATGCGCTCGGCTGTGCCGCGTAGCATCTCCGCCGAGTTCGGCTGGGCTGCCGTCGTTCCCGAGCGCTGTGCGACGCGGAAGCGGGCGACCAGCGTGCTGAGCGAGCGTGCTTCCTCGTTGAGCGCCATGCCGGCGGCGGTGGTTTCTTCCACCATCGCTGCGTTCTGCTGGGTCACCTGGTCCATCTGATTGACGGCCGAGTTGATCTCCTTGAGGCCGACGGCCTGTTCGGAGGCCGAGCTTGAGATCTGGCGGATGAGGCCGTTGATCTGGACGACCTGTTCGGCGATCTTTTCAAGCGCACCGCCGGCGCGACCGACGAGATCGACGCCTTCGCGCACCTGGCCGGCCGAGGTGTTGATCAGCGTCTTGATCTCCTTGGCAGCGTTTGCCGAACGTTGGGCAAGCTCGCGGACTTCCTGGGCGACGACGGCGAAACCCTTGCCGGCGTCACCGGCGCGTGCTGCTTCGACGCCGGCATTGAGCGCCAGCAAGTTGGTCTGGAAGGCGATCTCGTCGATGACGCCGATGATGCGGCTGACTTCGTGCGACGATTGCTCGATGCCCTTCATCGCGGCAATCGCCTTCTGCACGACTTCGCCGGACTGTCCGGCATCGCTGCTGGCCACTTCCACCGACTTGGCGGCGACCTTGGCGTTCTCGGCGCTGGCGTTGACCTGCGAGGTCAGCTCGTCGAGGGCTGCTGCCGTCTCTTCCAGGCTTGCCGCCTGCTGTTCGGTGCGGTGCGACAGATCATTGGCGGCACTGCTGATCTCGCTGGTGCCGTTGCCGATGTTGACGACGGAGTGGTTGACGGTGCGGATCGTCTCTTCGAGGCTATCCATCGTCGCGTTGAAGTCGCGCTTCAGCTGGGCGTATTCACCGGGGAACTCGTCGGTGATGCGGAAGGCGAGATCGCCGGAGGAAAGGTGCGACAGACCCTTGCCGAGGCGGGCGACGATGTCGCGCTGAAGGGCGCTGGATGAGGCCCGCTCGGTCTCGGAACGGCCGCGCTCGTGCTCCGCCTGCTCCCGCTCGTGGCGCGCTTCGCCCTCCAGCCGCTTGGTGTCGGCCAGCTGGTGACGGAAGCCTTCGAGCGCCTTTGCGACCTGGCCGGTCTCGTCGGAGCGCTCCTGACCGGTGATCGAATTGGCGTAGTCGCCGTTGCTGAGGTTGCGGACGTCGTTGACGAGGCCTGCGAGCGGCTTCTGGACGAAACCACGGACAGCGAAATAAAGGCCGAGCAGCACTGCGCCGAGGACGACGAGGCCACCGATGATCATCATGTAGGTCTGGTCGCGGACCGGAGCGTTGATCGCTGTGCGTGGCACGTCGACGAGCACGATCCAGCTGGTGTTCACGCCGGATACGGCGAAGGGGTAGACGACGCGGTCGAACGGCTCGTTACCATCGTAAGACAGGTTCTTGATCACGCCCGAAGTCCCGGAAGCCAGTGCCTTCTTGACGATCTCGTTGCCTTCACCGTCATAATCCTTGAGCAAAAGCTCCGGGATCGGCGCGACCAGCCACTTGCCGGTCTGGGACAGCAGATAGACGCGGCCGGTTTCGAACGGCTTCAGTTTGGAGAGGCCGTCCGCCAGTGAGGCGAGCGAAATGTCGACGCCGGAAACGCCGATCAGCTTGCCGTTGGACATGACGGGATAGGCGATCGAGCTCATTGCGGTCGGGACGTCGGTGTCCTGCGCGGTGTAGGGCGGCGTGATCGCGCCCTTGCCGCTCTTTGCAGCAAGGCTGTACCATTCCGCAGCGTAGTCCGCGCGGAAGGTCGAGAACTGGATCTCGTTGTTGCGGTTCTTGGACCAGTAGGGCGCGAAGATGCCTTCCTCGTTGGCACCCAGCTCCTTGTTGTTGGCCACGTCCTCCTTGCGGCCGTCGAAGGCCTTGGGCTCTTCGGCAAACCAGCTGCCGAAGGCAAAGGGGTTCTGCTCGAGATTGGCCCTGAGGATGTTGATCACGCCGGCGCGTTCCATCGATTTTTCCGCATGGCTGCGGCCAAGGATGCCGGCCATCGAGCGCGAAGCGCTTGCCAGCTCGCCGATGCCGCCGGCGATATCAGAGGCGATGGCTTTTGCTTCGCCGCTTGCCTGATCGAGTACCAGCGTCTCGACGCGGTCCTGTGTCTGGGAGATGAGAACGAAGTTCGAGGCGAGCAACACGAGCGCGATCGTGCCGCCCGTCACCGCGATCAGCTTGGTCGCCAGCGATTTGGCTTGGAACTTGAACATGAAATCCTCACGTGCTGGGAGGTCCGCAGGCTGAGACCTGCGGCGAACGCATTTCACAATGTGGGTGAAACTCCATCATGGAGCGCCAGATGCCAACCGGCATTAAGGAGGCTGCCCATCCCTTGGGGAAACGGCTTTCTCAAGGTCTTGAATAGACGATCAAATCTTAAGATAGGGCCAACGCAACGGCTAATTCATGCCCCGCTCATGGAGAATCTGCACGCAGAGTTTTACCTCCGCGACAAAGGCTGTCCGGATTGCGCAAACGCTGGCGATGAACTGAATTCTAGGTCGTCTTCCCGGACGTACTGTCCCGTCGGGACGACGAGGATGGGAGGGCGAGATATTCGCACACGACGCGCGTCAAAGCCTGTTGCGCAAAAATGTGCAGCGGTTTTGCGATAGCGACATGCGTAAAAAACGAGAGCCTAAAGCGCGACAGGCGTGGGGTCGCGGCGCGCTTTAAGTTCGACGCCGCAATCTCAGATGCGCGGCTCCACCTCCGAGGCAAGCGGGATCGACGGCTGCGCACCACGCTTGAGGCAGGCGAGCGATCCGGCGACCGCAGCGCGCCTGAGCGCATCAGGAAACGCGAGCTTCTCGTCGAGGCTTGCAGCCAGGTAACCGCAGAACGTATCGCCGGCGCCGACGGTATCGACCGGATCGATCTTCAGGCCCCGGGCGCGATGGATCTCGCCCTCGTGCACGGCGACGACGCCTTCGGCACCCAGCGTGACGATGACCGTGTGACCGGTTTCGGCATGCAGCTTTTTCATCGCCTCTTCGCGCTCAGTCCCGTCGATGCCGGTCTTGCCCGCGAGCAGCTCGAATTCCGTCTCGTTGGCAATGACGATATCGGCCAACCGGCCAAGGCGAGCGGCCTCCGGCGTCAGGGGCGCGATATTGATGACCGAGCGGATGCCCTTGCGCCGGGCTTCTGCGAGCGCCTTTTCCACCGCCGCCGCCGGTATTTCCAGCTGCAGCATCAGGGTGTCGCCGGCGTTCAGGCCATCAACGGCGGCAACTGCATCGGCTTCGTTGACCGTTGCGTTGGCGCTGGCAACGACGACGATGACATTCTCGCCGTCACCGCCGACGAGGATATGGGCCGTGCCCGTCGGCTCCTCGACGGTTTTGGTCAGCGACAGGTCGGCACCAGCCTCCTTGAGCAATTCGAGCGCGCCATCGGCAAAGCTGTCCGAGCCGACGGCGCCGGCCATGTGGACGATGGCGCCGGCACGCCGTGCGGCCAACGCCTGGTTGGCGCCCTTGCCGCCGGCGGCGGTTGAAAAGCCCGAGCCGGCAACGGTTTCGCCCGGCTTCGGCAGGCGCGCGGTCGTGGCGATCAGGTCCATGTTGATGGACCCAAAAACAGTGATCATGTGAGATGTCCCGTCGAATTGCTGATTTTGGCCGGAGAGTGCCCGAGACCGTCAGTCCTCGTCAACCACCCTGAGGCGCAATTGCCCGACGCGATTGTCGACGGCATGGCGCGGTTCGGCATCCGGCCGCGCTGCACCTTCCGCCTCTAGTTCCAGCGCTTCGATCTTGGCTCCGCGGCGCGCAAGCTTGCCCGAGGAGATGAGGATCTCTTCGACATCCTTCTGGCTCATGGCGAAGTGCCCCTGCAGCTTGCGCACCCGTTCGTCGAGGCGCGTCAGGTCCTCCATCAGCCGCACCACTTCACCCTGGATGAGATGCGCCTGCTCGCGCATACGGGCGTCCCTGAGGATTGCCTGGATCACCTGGATCGACAGGAGCAGCAGCGATGGCGAGACGATGACGATCCGCTGGCGATGCGCCTTCTGGACGATCGCTTCGAAATGCTCGTGGATCTCCGCGAAGATCGATTCGGAGGGAACGAAGAGGAAAGCCGTCTCCTGCGTCTCGCCGGGGATCAGATATTTGCTGGCGATATCGCGGACATGCACCTCCATGTCGCGACGGAAGAGCTGCGCCATCTGCTGGCGGCGTTCCGGAGTGGCCGCGTCCCGCATGCCGTTCCAGGCTTCCAGCGGAAATTTTGCATCGATCACCAGCGGCGGCTGGTCGTTCGGCATGCGGATGGTGCAGTCGGGGCGGGCGCCGTTGGACAGTGTCGTCTGGAAGGCAAAGGCGCCCATCGGCAGGCCGTCGGCGACGATCGTTTCCATGCGCGACTGGCCGAAGGCACCGCGTGTCTGCTTGTTCGAAAGGATGGCCTGCAGCCCGGCCATGTCCTTTGCCAGCGACTGGATGTTGTTCTGGGCGGTGTCGATCACTGCCAGGCGCTCCTGCAGTCGCCGCAGGTTTTCGTGCGTCGCCTTGGTCTGCTCGGTGATCGAGGCGCCGATCCGGTGCGTCATGCCGTCGATCCGCTGGCTCAGCGTCTGGTTCAACTCGGCCTGGCGGCTGCCGAAGACGTCCGCCATGGCCGCGATACGGCCCTGCATTTCTGTTTGCGCTGCCAGAAGCATGGCCATCTGTTCATGACGCTCGTCGTCCCCAGCCCGCCGCCGCCGCGAACCGGACATCAGCACGAGGCCGACTGCCAGCACGGCCAGAACCATGCAGAGGTGGGCGACAGTCACCGGCACGGTGCCGATGAGAAAAACGGGCTGATCGAACGAAATTGGCGCAGGTTCCATGCACTAAACCTAACAGATTCTCTTTCGAAGACCAGATCAAAACAAGAACATTCGCCCGGCGCGGTTAACGAGAGGAGACATTGCCGGGACGTCGGCAGCGTGCGCGCCAATTTTCTTGCACCCGGACGGAAAGATCGGTTATGGGAGCAACATGACGATCAAGCCGCTTATCATCCTTCCCGATCCTGTTCTGCGTCAGGTCTCGACCCCGATCGAAACCATTGACGCCGACATCCGTCGCCTTGCCGACGATATGCTCGAGACCATGTATGACGCGCCCGGCATCGGGCTCGCTGCCATCCAGATCGGCGTGGCCAAGCGCATGCTGGTGCTCGATGTCTCCAAGGAAGGGGACGAGAAAACCCCGCATGTCTTCATCAATCCCGAAATCGTCGCTTCGTCCGACGAGTTATCGGTCTACGAGGAAGGCTGCCTTTCCATTCCGGACTATTACGCTGAAGTGGAGCGTCCGGCGGCGGTCACCGTCAAGCACCTCGATCGCGACGGCAAGGAACATATCGTCAAGGCCGACGGGCTGCTAGCGACCTGCCTGCAGCACGAGATCGATCACCTGAACGGCGTGCTGTTCATCGACCACATCTCCAAGCTCAAGCGCGACATGGTGATCCGCAGGTTCACCAAGGCCGCCAAGACCCGCGGCGCCAAGGCGATCTGATCCCCGAGCAAAGCGCCCGCATGGCGCTTTGTCGTCGAAGGGCTTGATTTGAGGCGCGGAAACCCGTTTGAAGGGGCCTGATTTCAAACGGTCGGAGTATCCGCCTTGTCGCTTCGCATCATCTTCATGGGAACGCCGGAATTTTCCGTGCCGACGCTTGCCGCACTTGCGGGCGCCGGTCACGAGATCGTCGCCGTCTATACCCAGCCGCCGCGGCCTGGCGGACGCCGGGGGCTCGATCTGCAGAAGTCGCCCGTGCATCAGGCGGCCGAACTGCTGGGCATTCCCGTGCTCACGCCCGTCAACTTCAAGGACGAATCCGACCGCCAGACCTTCCGCGATTTTAACGCCGACGTCGCCGTCGTCGTCGCCTATGGCCTGCTGCTGCCGGAGGCAATCCTGACCGGAACGCGGCTCGGCTGCTACAATGGCCACGCCTCGCTCTTGCCGCGCTGGCGCGGTGCGGCTCCGATCCAGCGCGCCATCATGGCCGGCGATCATGAGACCGGCATGATGGTGATGAAGATGGACAAGGGGCTGGACACAGGCCCGGTCGCGCTCACCAAGGCGGTGCAGATCGGCGAGACGATGACGGCGGGCGAACTGCACGACCGACTGATGCAGGTCGGCGCGAACCTGATGAAGGAAGCGATCGGCAAGCTCGAAGCCGATGATCTGCCGCTCACCGAGCAGGCGGGGGAGGGCGTCGTCTACGCCGCCAAGATCAGCAAGGCCGAGACCCGCATCGATTTTGCCAGGACCGCGCGCGAAGTGCACGACCATATTCGCGGCCTGTCGCCGTTTCCCGGCGCCTGGTTCGAACTTGAGATCGGCGGCAAGCCGGAGCGCGTCAAGGTGCTGAATTCCGAGCGCGTGACCGCGGAAGGGCCGGCCGGAACGGTGCTCGACGACACTCTCATCATCGGCTGCGGCAAAGGTGCCGTCCGGCCGACGCGGCTGCAGCGCGCGGGCGGCAAGGCGCTCGGCGTTGCCGACTTCCTGCGCGGCACGCCGGTCGCCGCCGGCGCGAGGGTTGACTGATGCCGCGCTTTCGAATGACCGTCGAATATGACGGTTCGAACTATGTCGGCTGGCAGCGGCAGGACAACGGTCCCTCCGTCCAGGGCGCGATCGAAAAGGCGATCCTGTCTTTGACCGGCGAAACGGTCTCGATCCGCGGTGCCGGGCGCACCGATTCCGGCGTTCATGCCGTCGGGCAGGTGGCGCATGCGGACCTGACGCGCCAGTGGAAACCGCACACGTTGCGCAATGCCCTGAATGCCCATCTGGGCATGGCCGGCGAGGGCGTTTCGATCCTCGAAGCCCAGGAGGTCACCGACGCCTTCGATGCGCGGTTTTCGGCGCTGCGCCGACATTACCTCTACCGCATCATCTGCCGACAGTCGCGGCTGGCGCTGGAGGCAAAACGCGCCTGGTGGGTGACGAAGCCGCTCGATCACCAGGCGATGCATGAAGGCGCGCAGCGGCTCGTCGGTCATCACGACTTCACCACCTTCCGCTCCGTCCATTGCCAGGCGACGAGCCCGATGCGCACGCTCGACCGGCTGGACGTTACCCGCACCGGTGATCTGATCGAAATTCGCGCCACCGCGCAGAGCTTCCTGCACAATCAGATCCGCTCCTTCGCCGGCTCACTGAAGCTGGTGGGCGAGGGAAAATGGACACCGGACGATCTGCGGGCGGCACTCGAAGCGCGCGACCGCAAGGCCTGCGGCCCGGTGGCGCCGCCCGACGGGCTTTATTTCATGCAGGTCGATTATTGAGAGAGAGACCGTCGCGCGCGAACGGCGCGTGACGCTTATCGGTATCGTCGTGTAGCTTTTTCAGCTCGGGATCAGGCCGAAGAACCGCTGCAGCAATTCGCCTATCATCATTGACGGCAGCAGGAAGAGCGCCGTCAGCGCCGTGGCCAGCAAGGTCTGGTTTCCGGTGATAATGCGCAGAAGCCGGAAGAGCATGCCGATGCTGACGAAGAGCAGCACCAGCCAGATCAGGCTCGTCAGCCCTTCGCTGCCGGGAATGACGAGGCGGATCGCTGCCGGCACCGCCATCGCGTAGGACAGCGGAACGGAAAGCCAGTTGGTGGTGACGACGATCGGGACAACAGCCGCGGCAAAGCCGAGCGGGCGTGCCAGGACGAAGATCAGCACGAGTGGCAGCAGCCAGCTGACGAGATCGACGACCAGAAGCTTGAAGACGAAGCTGAAGCCGACGGTCGTTCCCGAGGGCATCGCAGAGAGATAATAAAGCCGCCAGGACGCCCAGGTGACGGCAATGGCCGGCAAGCACCAGAGCATCGCTGTAAATGAACGCCACAGTCCGCTTTCGCTGAAGTCGAGCCAGCGGAAGCCCTCGCCGTTGCCCTGGATCAGCAGCCAGAGGCCCTTGATGTAGGAAAGAACCTCCTCAAGCAGCGGCATGGCCGAACCAGCTGAAGATGAAGGTTTCGTAGATTTGCGTCAGCGTCTCGAGGTCGGCGACGGCGACACGTTCGTCGACCATGTGCATGGTCTGGCCGACGAGGCCGAATTCGACGACCGGGCAATAGTCCTTGATGAACCGCGCATCGGAGGTGCCGCCGGTGGTCGAAAGCTTCGGCTGCTGGCCGGTAACCGCTTCGACAGCGCCCGACAGCGATGAGATCAGCGCGTTGTTGCGCGTTAGGAAAACGTGGCTCGGCCGTTCGTTCCAGGTGATCTCGTATCGGACCGGATCGCGGCCCGCCCGCAGCGCGCCGTCCGCTGCCGCGCGGTCGAGGCGGGCGATGATCTCCGCCATCAGGCTGTCGGCGGTCCAGGTGTCGTTGAAGCGAATGTTGAAGGTAGCACTCGCCTTCGCCGGAATGACGTTGACGGCGCTGTTGCCGACGTCGATCGTCGTCACTTCCAGGTTCGACGGCTGGAAGTTTTCCGTGCCGTTGTCGAAGGGCGGATCCATCAGCGCCTGGGTCAGTTGCAGAATGCCCCGCACCGGATTGTCCGCCAGATGCGGATAGGCCGCGTGGCCCTGGACGCCGTTGACGGTGATCCGGCCCGAAAGCGAGCCGCGGCGGCCTATCTTGATCATGTCGCCGAGCCGGTCGGGATTGGTCGGCTCGCCGACAAGGCAGGCATCCCAGCGCTCGCCCTTGGCAGCAGCCCAGTCAAGAAGTTTTGTCGTGCCGTTGATGGCAGGGCCTTCCTCGTCGCCGGTGATGAGAAAGGAAACCGAGCCCTTGGGGACCCCGTGCTTTTCGATGTGACGGGCAACCGCTGCGACGAAGCAGGCAATACCGCCCTTCATGTCGACGGCGCCGCGGCCATACATTTCGCCGCCGGCGATATCGGCGGAAAACGGACCGTGGGTCCAGGCGCTTTCGTCGCCGACCGGCACCACGTCGGTATGGCCGGCAAACATCAGATGCGGGCCTTCGCTGCCGAGCCGGGCATAGAGGTTCTCGATATCGGGCGTTCCGGCCTCCGTCGCCGTGACCCGGTCGACGGCAAAGCCGAGCGGCCCCAGCATGGCTTCAAGCGCTGAGAGCGCGCCGCCTTCGGCAGGGGTAACGGAGGGGCAACGGATGAGGGTGGCGAGATTGGCGATCGGATCGGTCGAGGTCATGTAGCGATATGCCGTCTGCGTGGCGCTGGGGCCAATGGGATTGAGGGTGCTGGTTTATCCGATCGTTGCGCGGCTGTCACGCAGGATGGACATGCATCCGACGGCTGAGATCGTCCGTCCGTCTTCAACGTAAGCGGGCCGGATCAGATCCGGCCCGCTCGAAGCGCATATGGGGCAGGGTTACCTCATTCTCCGGGCGCGAGATGAGGTGCTTCGATATGCGCTCCTGCGTGCTTCAAAGGTCGCTCGCCCGAAAGCTTGCGGATCAGCACGTAGAACACCGGCGTCATGAAGATGCCGAAGGCGGTGACGCCGATCATGCCGGCAAAGACCGCGACACCCATGGCCGAGCGCATTTCGGCGCCGGCGCCGGTGGAGATCACCAAGGGCACGACACCCATGATGAAGGCCATCGAGGTCATCAGGATCGGCCGCAGGCGCAGCCGGCTCGCCTCGATCGCCGCCTGGACGGCGGTGCTGCCTGATAGTTCCAGTTCGCGGGCGAACTCGACGATCAGGATCGCGTTCTTGGCGGAAAGCCCGACAAGCACGATCAAGCCGATCTGCGTGAAGACGTTGTTGTCGCCTCCCGTCAACCAGACGCCGGCAAGGGCGGCCATGATGCCCATCGGCACGATCAGGATGATTGCTATCGGCAGCGTCAGGCTCTCATACTGGGCGGCCAGTACCAGATAGACCAGCAGCAGCGCCAGCGGGAAGACGAGCATGCCCGAATTGCCGGCAAGAATCTGCTGGTAGGTCAGGTCCGTCCACTCGAACGAGATACCCGGCGGCAGCGTTTCGGCGGCGATCTTCTCGATGGCGGCCTGCGCTTGGCCCGAGGAGAAGCCGGGTGCCGGACCGCCGTTGATGTCGGCCGACAGGAAGCCGTTGTAGCGGATCGCCCGCTCGGCGCCGACCGTCTGCTCTACCTTCAACAGCGCCGACAGCGGGATCATCTCGCCCGATTGCGAACGCACCTTCAGCTTGCCGATGTCGTCGGCATGGCTGCGGTAGTTGGCATCGGCCTGGACGCGAACGCTGTAGGTGCGGCCAAACGCGTTGAAGTCGTTGACGTAGAGCGAGCCCAGATAGATCTGCAGCGTTTCGAACACATCGGTCACCTCGACGCCGAGCTGGCGCGCCTTGACGCGATCGAGATCGGCATAGAGCTGCGGCACGTTGATCTGGAAGCTCGAGTAGATACCAGCCAGCTCCGGCGTCTGGTAGGCCTTGGCAAGGAACGCCTTGGTCGCCTCGTTCAGTGCCTGGTAGCCGAGGCCGTTCTTGTCCTCGATCTGCAGCTTGAAGCCGCCGGTGGTACCGAGACCCTGGACGGGCGGCGGCGGGAACATGGCGATGAAGGCATCCTGGATCGCGCCGAATTCCTGGTTCAGCTGCATGGCGATCGCGCCGCCCGAAAGTTCGGGCGTCGTGCGTTCCTCGAATGGCTTCAGCGCCACGAAGACGATGCCGGAATTCGACGAGTTGGTGAAGCCGTTGATCGACAGGCCCGGGAAGGCGATGGCGTTTTCGACGCCGGGATGCTTGAGCGCGATGTCGCTCATGCGGCGGATGACGTCTTCCGAGCGGTCGAGCGTCGCTGCGTCCGGCAACTGCGCAAAACCGATCAGATACTGCTTGTCCTGGGCCGGCACGAAGCCGCCGGGAACGGCGCGGAACAGGACGAAGGTGACGCCGAGCAGGACGACATAGACGCCCATGATCAGCGACTTGCGTGTCAGGATCCGGCCGACGCCGCGGCCATAGGCTTCCGAGCTGCGTCCGAAGAAGCGGTTGAAGCCGCGGAAGAACCAGCCGAACACCCTGTCCATGGCGCGGGTCAGCCAATCCTTCGGTGCGTGGTGATCGCGCAGCAGGAGGGCGGCGAGCGCAGGCGAGAGCGTCAGCGAGTTGATGGCGGAGATCACCGTGGAGATCGCGATCGTCAGCGCGAACTGGCGATAGAACTGCCCGGTCAGGCCGGTAATGAAGGCAAGCGGTACGAACACCGCGACGAGCACCAGCGCAATCGCGATGATCGGTCCGGAGACTTCCTGCATCGCACGGTAGGTCGCCTGGACCGGCGACAGACCCTGCTCGATATTGCGCTCGACGTTTTCGACCACGACGATGGCGTCGTCGACGACGATACCGATCGCCAGCACCAGTCCGAACAGGCTGAGCGCATTGATCGAGAAGCCGAAGACGTACATCACCGCAAAGGTGCCGACGATCGAGACGGGAACCGCCACGAGCGGGATGATCGAGGCGCGCCAGGTCTGCAGGAAGACGATGACGACGATGACGACGAGCGCAATCGCTTCAAGCAGGGTGTGAATGACCGACTCGATCGAGGCGCGCACGAACTGGGTGGTATCGTAGACGATCTCGTAATCGACGCCGTCAGGCATGGTCAGCTTCAGCTCGGCCATGGCCTTGTGGATGTTTTCCGAGATCTGGATCGCGTTCGAGCCCGGCGCCTGGAAGACGCCCATGCCGACCGCGGCCTTGTTGTCGAGCAGCGAGCGCAGCGAGTAGTCGGCAGCGCCCATTTCGACACGCGCGACGTCGCCGAGGCGGGTGACCTCGCCGCCGGCGCCAGACTTGACGACGATGTCGGCAAAGTCCTCAGGCGTCTGCAGGCGGCCTTGCGCGTTGACGGAGAGCTGCAGGTCGAGCCCGGGAACCGACGGCGAAGCGCCGATGACGCCGGCTGCGGCCTGGACGTTTTGCGCCCGGATGGCGTTGGCCACGTCGCTTGCCGCAAGGCCGCGCTCGGCAGCCTTCTGCGGGTCGATCCAGATGCGCATCGAATAGTCGCCGCCGCCGAAGATCTGCACCTGGCCGACGCCGTCGATGCGGGCGAGCCGGTCCTTGACGTTCAGCACGCCGTAATTGCGCAGGTAGTTGATGTCGTACTGGCCGTTGGGCGACAACAGGTGCACGACGAGCGTCAGGTCCGGCGAACTCTTGACGGTGGTGACGCCGAGACGGCGCACTTCCTCCGGCAGGCGCGGCTCGGCCTGCGAGACGCGGTTCTGCACCAGCTGCTGGGCCTGGTCCGGGTCGGTGCCGAGTTCGAAGGTGACGGTCAGGGTCATCAGACCGTCCGCTGTCGCCTGGCTCTGCATGTAGAGCATGCCCTCGACGCCGTTGATCTGTTCTTCGAGCGGCGTTGCCACGGTTTCGGCGATGACCGCCGGGTTGGCACCCGGATATTGTCCCCGCACGACGATCTGCGGCGGCACGACTTCGGGATATTCGGAGATCGGCAGACCGGTCATGCCGATCAGGCCGCCCACGAAGATCAGGACCGAGAGAACGCCCGCGAAGACCGGGCGGTCGACGAAGAAGCGTGAGAAATTCATTGACGTATCCCCCTTGGGACGAGTTCAGGCAAATCTCCTTTCGTCGCGGCGAGAATGCTCGCCACGCGCCGGGATCTGCAGAGTGATGTCTGGGCGGCCTGTCCGCTTCGG
Organism: Ensifer sp. 4252; assembly: GCF_050434565.1. Classification (NCBI taxonomy): domain Bacteria; kingdom Pseudomonadati; phylum Pseudomonadota; class Alphaproteobacteria; order Hyphomicrobiales; family Rhizobiaceae; genus Ensifer; species Ensifer sp. 4252. Next base: position 1,284,645 of record NZ_JBNDIU010000001.1, on the reverse strand, counting down.
CGAGAGCCGAAGCGGATGCCGTCATGCCTTATTTCGTGGCGATCGACGCCGTGGTTTCTTCCACCTGCTGCGGTGCCACGAGCACACCCGGGCGCACCCGCTGCAGGCCGTTGACGACGATGTTCTCGCCGGTCTTCAGGCCGCTTTCGACGATGCGCAGTCCGTCGGAGTTCGGACCGAGCGTCACCTGGCGGTATTCGACCTTGTTGTCGGAGCCGACGACGAACACGAACTTCTTGTCCTGGTCGGAGCCGATGGCGCGATCGCTGATCACGAGTTTTTCTTCGGGCTCGGGTTCGCCGATGCGAATGCGCACGAATTGGCCCGGGATCAGTCGTCCGTCGGCATTCTCGAGCGCGGCACGGACGCGGATCGTGCCGGTTGCCGCATCCACCTCGTTGTTGATGAGCTGGATATGGCCGGAGATCGGCGTGCCTTCGTCGGCAGCGGTACCGATCTGGACCGGGATGCGTTCGATGGCACTGCCGCCGGCCGAGGCCGAGAGACGTGCGAGTGCGGTGGTGACGACCTCTTCGCTGGCGCTGAAGCTTGCATAGATCGGGTCGACCGAGACCAGCGTTGTCAGCACCGGCGAGGCGGAACCAGCCGCGACGAGATTGCCGGCGGTCACCTCCAGCCGGCCGACGCGGCCGGAGATCGGTGCCTTGACCTCGGTGTATTCCAGATCCAGTTCGGCGGTACGCAACGCCGCCTTGGCGGAGCGCACGCTTGCCTGCGCCTCATCGAAGGCGCTGAGGCGCTGGTCGACGCCGCTCTGCGGGATGGCGCTCGTGGTCACGAGCTTGCGTCCTCGGTCGAGTTCTGTCCTGGCGAGCGCGACGCGTGCCTCGGCTGCTGTGACCTCGGCTGCTGCCCGATCGACGGCTGCGGCATAGGGCTCTGGGTCGATGGTGACCAGCAGGTCGCCCTTTTTCACCAGCGCGCCTTCGCGGAAGTGAGCCTGAAGAATGGCGCCGCCGACGCGGGGGCGAATCTCGACGCGTTCGATCGCTTCGAGCCGCCCGGAAAAATCTTCCCAGGTGGTGATGCGGCGCGACTGCGCCTTGGCCACGGAAACCGGCACGGCCGGCGGTGGGGCGGCTGCCGTTTCGGTTGCCGCATCCGCCTCGAAGTGCTGCGGCAGGCCGAGAAGAACGGCGGCACCGCCGGCGGCGGACAATAGGATACTCAGGCCGGCGCCCCAAAGGGCCCGGCGGGTCATTGTCGATGTCATTTTTCTCTCCTTGCCGGTTGGGAGCCGGCTTTTCTTGCTGCTGTCGTCAGCGAAAGGGAAAGGCCGGCGGCCCTGTCGTCCTTGTCTAACGCATCGTCATTTCCGCCGGCTTCGCTCCTGCTTGTTGAAAGAAGCGGGAAAAGATGCCGGTAATCGTTTCTTCCTGGGAGCCCCAGGTTTCAGCGTTCACGGTATTTTCCGGTATCCACCCGGCGCGGCCGGGAAGGATATGGGACTGAACGCTCACACCCGCCTGCCGAAGACGGTCTGCATAAGCAGCAGTCTCGTCGCGCATCGGGCATTCCTCGCTGGTCAGGATGAGCGAGGGAACAAGGCCGGCCAGCCGCGTACAGTGCGCCGGAGCGGCATAGGGATGCGTGAATCCACCGCATTCGCCGAGATACCGTTGCCAGCCTTCGGCGATCGATTGCACCGAACCTTCGGGACAGTATTTGCGAAACGATGCAGTCGCCAGGCACGGATCGAGCATCGGTGAGAGAAGGATCTGCCCCTTCAGGTCGGTGAGGAACTGGTCGCGGGCCATCAGCGCCACGCCGGCTGCCAAGTTGCCGCCCGCCTCCTCGCCAGCCACAAACAGCATCGACTTTTTGTGCGCGAATTGCGGGCAGCGCGCACGCATCGAGGAAAGCATGGAATAGGTGACGTCGAGTGCGGCCGGAAACGGATTGAGGCAGGCAGAGGAATATTCCGGCGAGATGACGACGGCGCCGGCTGCCGCAAGCGCCTTGGCGACGCGCTCGCCGGCTGCGATCGAACTGCCGACGAAGGAGCCGCCATGCAGATGCAGCACCACGGGCGGCGGATTGAGCAGAGTCTCGCCACGATAGACACGTGCCGAGCACGAGCCTTGGCCCGTCTGCATCGTCTCTACTGTAAAGCGTTCACCCATCTCTCTTGCCTTTGCCACGGGGTCATCCCACATGAGGCGACAACCCGCCATGGTGGGAGAATAACATTGTCTTCTGTCTGGAATAGTCCGTCCAATCCGACTACACTATTCAGTATCTCGAACAATAACGGCTATTGAAAATGGACCAGCTCACGGCCATGCGCGCGTTTCTCCGCGTTGTCGAAACCGGTAATTTCACACGTGCTTCCGCTTCGCTCAATATGCCCAAGGCGACCGTCACCAATCTCATCCAGGGATTGGAAGCGCATCTGCGCACCAAGCTGCTCAACCGCACGACGCGGCGGGTTCTGGTGACGCCGGATGGTGCACTCTACTATGAGCGCGCCGCGCGCCTCGTGACCGACCTCGATGAGCTCGACGGCAGCCTGTCGAGCGCCCAGACCTTGCCGAAGGGGCGGCTGCGCGTGGAGATGGCGAGCGCCCTTGCCAACCTCATCGTCATCCCGGCTCTGCCCGAATTCCACAAGCGCTATCCAGACATCCAGATCGACCTTGGCGTCTCGGACCGCACGGTCGATTATGTCGCCGAGAATGTCGACTGCGCCATTCGTGTCGGCACCTTGACCGACCAGTCGCTGATTGCCCGGCGCATCACCGACATGAGCTTCATCGCGTGTGCAGCGCCCGATTATCTCGACCGCTGCTCGACGCCGCAACATCCTTCAGACCTTTCAAAGAATTGTTACGTCGTCGGTTACTTCCGCCCGCAGACCGGCCAGCAGATGCCGTTCTACTTCAAGCGCGGGGCCGAGGAGATCGAGGTCCATGGCCGCTATGCGGTGGCCGCCAACGAATCGACCACCTATCTCGCCGCCGCCCGCGCTGGCCTCGGCGTCATCCAGGCGCCGCGCTTCATGGTGCGTGAGGATCTGAAGACCGGCGCCATGCGGCCGGTGCTCACGGACTGGCAGATCGAATCGATGCCGATCTATCTCGTCTATCCGCCCAACCGGCACCTGAGCAGCCGCTTGCGCGTCTTTGCCGATTGGGTGGTGAAAGTCGTCGCCCAGTCGCAGCTCGACGGCGAATAGACCTACTTTCCTCGCTCGGCATCGTAGCGTTCACGCGCCGCGTCGAGCGTGCCGAAATGCGTCTCGGCCCAGCGATCAAGCACCAGCAGCGTTTCGCTGAGCGAACGGCCGACAGCGCTGAGGCTGTATTCCACATGCGGCGGCACGGTCTTCTTGTCTTCGCGAAGGACAAGGCCGTTGCGCTCCAGCTCCTTCAGCGTCTGTGTCAGCATCTTCTGTGAGACATTGCCAAGGCGACGCATCAGTGCGGCGTTGCGCATCGGCCCTTCCTCGAGCGCCGAGATGACCAGCATCGCCCATTTGCTGGCGATCAGCTCCAGCGCATGGCGCGAGGAGCAGGTCGGGTCGAAGACGTCAGGAGTGGAGGTAAGGGGCGCTTCAAGCGGGTCTGTTGAGATTTTCATAGTTACCAAAAGGTGCGTAATTGCTCTTCGGTGCCTACCCTACCAGATTGTTCTCCAGATGGAAATTTCGATGGAGACGGTAATGGCATGGATCATCCTGATAGCGGCGAGCCTGATTGAAATCATCATGGGTCTGGCGCTCAAATACGCCGAAGGCTGGACGAAACTGGTGCCGAGCGTGATCGGCATCGCAGCCGCGCTCGGCAGCGTCTATCTCCTGACGATCGCCATGCGCGACCTGCCGGCCGGCACCGCCTACGCCGCCTGGACCGGCATCGGCTCCGTCGGCATCACCGTGCTCGGCATCGTGCTGTTCGGCGACCCCGTTTCCTGGATGCGAATCACCTGCATCGCGATGATCATCGTCGCCGTCGCCGGCCTTCGCTTCCTCGAAGCCTGATACGGCAGCTTCCACCGACCTTGACGAAAAAAAGCGCCGCGATCGGATCGCGGCGCTTTTTGATGGGTCGTGACAACGCGTCCGCGCTGAGCTTAGCTCTGGCGGTTCTTGGCGTTGTTGCCCTTGGGCTTGGGCTTGAAGCCGCCGTCCTTGCCGGCGTTCGGCTTGGCCTTCTTCTTGGTCCAGGCGTCGCGGTTTTCCGGCGGCTTGTCGTCGGTGTGGGCCGGGGCGGCGGCATAGGCCGGCTTCTTATCGAACTTGCGCTTCGGCTTGAAGTCGCCGTCGCTGCGCGCCGTATCGTCGGCATAGGGGCGCTTCTTGGCAAAGGCCGGCTTGTCCTTGGAGAAGGCTGGCTTGGAGAAGTTTGGCTTGTCCTTGGAGAAGCTCGGCTTCTCCTGGCGCTGCTGCGACAGATCCGGCGCGCCGGGGAGCGTCTTCACCCGGATGCCTTTTTCCAGCATGCCTTCCTTGCCGATCGCCGACAGGAAGCGCTCGGCGCCGTCGGCAGTCATCTCGACGAAGGTTTCGTCCTGCTGCATGCGGATCGCGCCGATGTCGCGCTTGGTGAGCTTGCCGTGACGGCACAGCATTGGGATCAGCCAGCGCGGCTCGGCGCTCTGCTTGCGGCCGACCGAGAGCGAGAACCAGCTGCCGTCGCTGAAATCGGCGCGCGGCGCGTCATAGTCTTCGCGCGGCGCAGATTTCTCGTCGCGGCGCGGCTTGGCGCGGCTATCGCCGACCGCGACCTCGATCAGGTCTTCCGGGGCGGAGCGGCCCGAGCGGAACTGGCGCACGAAGGCGGCGGCCATCTGTTCGGCACCGTGAAGCTCGATGAGGGCGCGCACGATCGCTTCTTCGTCTTCGCGGATCGGCTCGGCAAAGCTGGTATCGGCAAGCAGGCGCTCGTCGTCGCGGCGGCTGACCTCGTCGGCGGACGGCGGCCGTGCCCAGTTGGCGGTGATACGGGCGTTTTCGAGCAGGCGCTCGGCCTTGCGGCGCTGGCTGACCGGCACGATCAGGGCGCTGACGCCCTTCTGGCCGGCGCGACCGGTGCGGCCGCTGCGGTGCAGCAGTGTATCCGGGTTGGTCGGCAGGTCGGCGTGGATGACCAGCTCCAGGCCGGGCAGGTCGATGCCGCGGGCGGCAACGTCGGTGGCGATGCAGACGCGGGCGCGACCATCGCGCATGGCCTGCAGCGCGTGCGTGCGTTCGTTCTGGCTGAGTTCGCCCGACAGCGCCACCACCGAGAAACCGCGGTTGTTGAAGCGGGCGGTCAGATGGTTGACGGCAGCACGGGTCGAGCAGAAGACGATGGCGTTCTTCGCTTCATAGTAGCGCAGGACGTTGATGATTGCGTTTTCGCGGTCGTTCGACGCCACGGTCAGCGCCCGGTATTCGATATCGACGTGCTGCTTCTGCTCCGAAGCGGTGCTGATGCGCACGGCGTCGCGCTGGTAGTTCTTGGCAAGCGTCGCGATCGAGCGCGGCACGGTTGCCGAAAACATCAGGGTGCGGCGGTCATCGGGGGATTCCTCGAGGATGAATTCGAGGTCCTCGCGGAAGCCGAGGTCGAGCATCTCGTCGGCCTCGTCGAGCACGACGGCGCTCAGTGAGGAGATGTCGAGCGAGTTGCGGCGGATATGGTCGCAAAGGCGTCCGGGCGTACCGACGACGATGTGGGCGCCGCGCTCCAGCGCGCGCTTCTCGGTGCGCATGTCCATGCCGCCGACGCACGAAGTGATCGTCGCGCCGGTCTGTTCGTAGAGCCATTCGAGCTCGCGCTTGACCTGCAGCGCCAGTTCGCGGGTCGGTGCGATGACCAGCGCCAGCGGCGCGCCGGGCGCGCTGAAGCGGCGTTCACCGCTGAGCAGGGTCGGTGCCAGCGCCAGGCCGAAGGCGACGGTCTTGCCGGAGCCGGTCTGGGCCGATACCAGCGCATCCTTGCCCGCAAGATCAGGATCGCGCATCGCCTTTTGAACCGGCGTCAACTCGTTGTAACCGCGTTTTGCCAACGCCTCGGCGATCGCAGGCGCGATCCCTTCGAATTCTGTCATCTCTCGTCTTTCGGATTTCGGTTTTCGCGCCGGTAAACGAACAAGACCTTGGATCAGGTCGTCATCAGGCGCCGATTGCCGCGGCCAGCATCTTGTCGCCGGCCTGTTCATGGCGCGCTACATACGCGTTCGGGCCCGAAATGTACAGTGCGCCGCTCAAGCGCCGGGTTCATCGCCGGTTTGGCCGAATTCGTTCGGGCCTTCCGTGCCCGGCCAGAGACAGAGCGCGATGAAAACGATGGGGCTCAGGACCGGGATGAACAGGCAAAGCGCTAGCGGTCCGGGATACCCGATATCGTGCAGCCGCTTGATCGCAAGCATGGCGATCGAGAGCGTGGAAACGATACCGGACACGATCAGCGCCAGCGTCCAGAGCGCCAGCGCGGTCTTTTGGCTCTCGTTGGCGAGCATCTGCGCGACGACAAAACCGCCGATCAGGAGCCAGAAGAGCCAGGACAGAAAAAAGGGCAGGCGGGTGATGCGACCGGAGGGGCTGAAGAACAGCCAGGTCATGCTTCCCCGCCGCCCCTCCGGTGTCATCGGATTAGTCTCGAAGCAGTTCGTTGATGCCGGTCTTGGAGCGGGTCTTCTCATCGACGCGCTTGACGATGACGGCGCAGTAGAGGTTCGGTGCCGGCTGGCCGTTGCCCATGGTCGAGCCCGACGGCATCGAGCCGGCGACGACGACGGAATAGGGCGGGACTTCGCCATAGGTCACTTCGCCGGTGGCGCGGTCAACGATCTTGGTCGACTTGCCGATGAAGACGCCCATGCCGAGGACCGAGCCCTCGCGCACGATGCAGCCTTCAACGACTTCGGAGCGCGCGCCGATGAAGCAATTGTCCTCGATGATCGTCGGGCCGGCCTGCATCGGCTCCAGCACGCCGCCGATGCCGACGCCGCCGGACAGGTGAACGTTCTTGCCGATCTGGGCGCAGGAGCCGACGGTGGCCCAGGTGTCGACCATCGTGCCTTCGCCGACGTAGGCGCCGAGGTTGACGAAGGACGGCATCAGGATGGCGTTCGGCGCGATATAGGCCGAGCGGCGCACGACGCAGTTCGGCACGGCGCGGAAGCCGGCCTTCTCGAACTCGTTGACGCTCCAGCCGTCGAACTTGGAAGCGACCTTGTCCCACCAGACGGATTCGCCCGGGCCGCCTCGGACGATTTCCATCGGGTTGAGGCGGAAGGAGAGCAGCACGGCCTTCTTCAGCCACTGATTGACGGTCCAGTTGCCGTCGGCGCCACGCTCTGCCACCCGCACCTTGCCGCTGTCGAGCAGGTTCAGTGCCGTCTCCACGGCGTCGCGCGCCGCGCCGCGTGTTCCGGTGTTTACGGAATCACGGTCATCAAAGGCGGCGTCGATCGTCTGCGACAGGGAGGCGAGGTTGTGGTTCGTCATCGGAATTCCTTAAAGTTCGGCGGTTATCCTGCGAAAGCTCTACTGCATAATTCCGCAAATCGGAATCGATTTAAGGACAAAATTAAGCAGCGACGCGATGTGCGGCCATGGGTGTTCTGAACCGATGGAATGCGTGGCGCCCGAGGCCGGTTCCGGAAAAGTTGAACCGCTTTTCGGCCGCGACCCTGCCGGCAGGGCTTGGCAAGCCCGGTCGACTGCGGCATCAGGGGCATTCATGACCGATGAAACAGGATAGGACGCGTCCGCCCGAGATGCCGATTGTCCGGAACGCGACGGGAAAGACGATAGCATGGCACGCATGAAGAAGCGCAGTCTGCGCCGCAAGGATGGGGTTTGGGATCCGCTGGCGGATAGCTCGCAGAGCCGGCAACGGGCGCAGACGGTGCCGCTGACGCCGCAATCGGCCTCTCCTTCCTATCGCCTGGCCTATATCGACGACGATTTTCTCTGCCGCGAGGAACTGCGCCCGGTGCGGCTGCAGCTCGAACTGCTGAAGACCGAGATGATGCTGGAGGAGTACGGCATCAACTCGACCGTGGTGATGTTCGGCGGTGCGCGCATTCCCGAGCCCGGCGGCGACGCCTGGGCTGCCAAGAACGATACCCAGCGCAAGAACCTCGAAGCCGCCTCGGTCTATTACTACGAGGCGCGCAAGTTCGCGCAGACCGTCTCGGAACATTCCGCCAAGCTGCACTACAAGGAATATGTCGTCGTCACCGGCGGTGGGCCGGGCGTGATGGAGGCGGGCAACCGCGGCGCCGACGATGTCGGCGCACCGTCGATCGGCCTCAACATCGTGCTGCCGCATGAGCAGGCGCCGAACCGTTTCGTCACGCCCGAGTTGTCGTTCAACTTTCACTATTTCGCGATCCGCAAGATGCACTTCCTCCTGCGTGCGAAGGCGGTGGTGGTCTTCCCCGGCGGCTTCGGCACGCTAGACGAACTGTTTGAAACGATGACGTTGATGCAGACCGGCCGCCTGGCGCTGGTTCCGCTCATTCTCTTCGGGGAAAAGTTCTGGCGCTCGATCATCAACTTCGAGGCGCTTGCCGAATTCGGCACGATTGCGCCGAACGATATCGATCTCGTCCAGTTCGTCGAAACCGCCGACGAGGCCTGGGATATCATTTCGCGTTTCTACGAGACCGTCGATCCGCGGTCGGTGCCGATGGCGAACGGCCGGCGCTAAAGAGCCATACTCGTTCGGGCAGAATGCTTGCCTGACGCATAAACAACGCCGCGCGCCATATCTGGCGCGCGGCGTTGTCGTTTGGGAAGGATTAGGCTCTACTGAAATTCACGCCTCCCCCTTGCGATCGTGTCCGATGCCAGGAGGAGGCGCCACGCAGACGACACGCTCCACCGGGCGGGGGAGGGTGTCGCCATCCGGGCTAGATCTTCCCGGTCTAGATCTTCTTGGTGAAGTCGGCGGCGTCGATGACGCCGTCACCGTTCTTGTCTCGGCGCTTGAACATCTTCTCGCTCGCGCTCGCGACTTCGGCAGCGCTCAAAGAGCCGTTGCCGTCGGTATCGACCCGCTTGAAGGCCTTGGGTCGCATGCCGGGCACCATGGCCGGACGGGTATCCTTAAGCTGGGCAAGCGCTGCGTCGCGCTCCTTGCCATCCTTGCTCTTGGCTTCCTGCCAGGCCTTGCGGGCGTCGCGGAACGCCTGGCGCTTCGCCTTCATCTCGTCGGCACTGATCTGGCCATCGCCATTGGTGTCGAAGGTTTTGAAGTTCGTGGTCATGCGCGCCTGAAACTCGTCGAGCGACACCTTGGAATCGCTGTTGGTGTCCAGTCGCTTGATCATGCGTTCGGCCCGCTGTTCAGGCGTCATCTTGTCTCTGGCGGCAAATGATGGCGCAGCCAATCCGGTGACGGCGACGGCAAGGGCGGTTACACCAAGGATCAGGGTTCTGTTCCGCATCATGCTTCCTTTCGATCGGGTTATCCCTGAACGAATGATAGGCAGCTAGCCGGCGGGCACCAGTTAAACTTTGGTAATTTAAGCCTTTGGCGGGAAAGGGGTCTTTCCTTGGCAAAATTGTGTCGACGTCAGAGGTCGGCGACCACGCGCCGGAGGAAGCTGGCGAGATCTTCGGTGACGAAATCGATCTGCTCGTCCTCGTCGCCGGACTGTTCCCAGGATTCGGCGAACTCGTATTCGAAGTTGCGCGGCACCCGTAGCACCGTCTTCATCCCGAGCGTTTTCGGAACCAGAAGGTTGCGCGGCAGGTCCTCGAACATGACCGCATTGCGGGTATCGACCCGGTGCAGGCTCATGAACTTGTCATAGGTTTCGCCGGCCGGCTTCGGCACGAAATCGGCAGCGACGATATCGAAGATGTCGTTGAAGTGATCGAGGATGCCGAGTGCCCGTGCGGTCATTTCCGCATGCGCAACGCTGCCATTGGTGAAGATGAACTTGCGCCCCGGCAACGCCTTGATCGCCTCGCCCAGCGTCGGGTCCGGCGGCACGATGCTGTAGTCGATCGCATGCGCCTTTTCGAGGAAGTCGCTCGGATCGATACCGTGATGGATCATCAGGCCTTTGAGCGTCGTGCCGTGGTCGCGGTAGTAGTCTTTCTGCAGCTTCTTCGCATCCGCCGGCTCCAGCGACAGCAGCGCCGAAACGTAAGCCGTCATGTTGCGGTCGATCTGCGAAAACAGATTGACGTGATGCGGGTAGAGCGTGTTGTCCAGATCGAAGACCCAGTCGGTGACATGGGCGAATTCGTCGTGGGTCGGCAGGCGATCGAGCTTTTTCATGACCGCCTTATGACATGGCGGTGAATGGCGGCAAACGACAAAATGCATGTTGCAGCACGGGTTGTCTTGCCGACGCGCATGTTTCCACTTTGAATTGCCAAAACGGCATGGCATCTTCCGGCCGGGGCGGCTTTTGACTTGGGACGGCAGATGCCAATGTCGGACGAACTTTTCTATCTGCTGTTTCTGTTCGGATTCTACGCGACGACGGTCGTTACCTATTTCGCCTTTGGCTATGGCCTGACCTGGGTCAACGAGCGCAATCCCGAGCGAAAGATTCAGAAGGGGCGCAGTGCCGACAGGCGCCGCAAGGCGGAGATCCGCCAGAGCCTGGCGTCGATGTTCAGTGCCTGCCTGCCGCTGACGATCGGCCTCTATGCCCAGCAAAAGGGCTGGGCGCCTGCGCCCTGGACCTTCAATTGGTGGGCGGCGGTACCACTCTTTGTCCTGTGCATGTTCCTCTACGATACCTGGTTCTATTTCATGCATCGGCTGCTGCACACCAGGTGGCTCTTCCCACTGCACGCTCTTCATCACAGGAGCGTCGCACCAACGATCTGGAGCACCTATTCGGAGGATGTCTTCGACAACTTCCTTTTGCAGAGTTTTTCAGCCGTTGTCGTTTTCGCCGTCCCGTTTCCGCCGGTGATCCTCATCGGACACCGGCTGTTCGAACATTTCAACGGCATGTTCGGGCATTGCGGGTTCGAGTATTTCGCCTCATCGACGGCGCGTTATCCGTCCCCTTTGTTGTGTACGACGTTCCACGACCAGCATCATTCCGGCTTCAAGTACAACTACGGCAACTATTTCTCGTTCTGGGATCGCGTGCTGGGCACGATCTCGCCGAACTACGATCAGCGCGTGAAGACCTTCGAAGAAGAAGGCCCCCCGCTCACGTTCAGTCGGGCCGGCGACCTGGCGGAAGTTCAGGAAAAGCCGGACTAACATCAGCGCGGGTTGGTATAAGTCGCCGAGACTGTACGGAGTTCTTGGCAATGTCCGGGCCTGCGTGCTAGCTCGCAGCCATGGAAACCTGGGTACTTATCACCGTCGCTGCGGCCTTCCTTCAGAACGTCCGCTCCGCCATGCAGAAACACCTGAAGGGCGTCATGGGCACGACCGGCGCCACCTTCGTGCGCTTCGGTTTCGGCCTGCCTTTTGCTCTTCTCTATCTCTTGGTGCTCTGGCGCGTGGCGGGCCATCCGTTGCCGGTCCCGAACGGCACGTTCTTCCTCTGGGCGGTCATCGGCGGGCTGGCGCAGATCGCAGCGACCTTCCTGCTGGTCCACCTCTTCTCCTTCCGCAACTTTGCGGTCGGCACTGCCTATTCGCGCACAGAACCGGCCCAGGCAGCACTCTTCGGCCTCATCTTCCTGGGCGAGCGGGCGAGCGAGGGCACGCTGGTGGCGATCGCCATCTCCGTCGTCGGTGTCATGCTGATTTCGGTTGCGCGTACGACGCTGAGCCCGCGCTCGCTGGTCACGTCGGTTTTCAGCCGCACGGCCGGCATCGGCCTTCTCTCGGGCACGTTCTTCGGGCTCTCGGCCGTGGCCTATCGCTCGGCCTCGCTGGCGCTCGCGCCCAGCCTGCCGGCACCGGACTACATGATGCAGGCGAGCTTCACGCTCGGCTTCGTCATTCTGCTGCAGACGGTGGTGATGCTGATCTGGATCGTGGCTCGCGAGCCGGCCGAATTGAAGCGCATTGCCGCCGCGTGGAAGCCCGCCTTCGTCGTCGGCTTTGTCGGCGCCTCCGCCTCCTTCGGCTGGTTCATGGCGATGACGCTGCAGCAGGCGGCGATCGTCAAGGTGGTGGCGCAGGTCGAGATGCTGTTCACGTTCGCCTCGTCCTTCTTCATCTTCCGCGAGTGGATCAATCGTCTCGAACTTCTCGGCTGCCTCCTGATCGTGCTCGGCGTGGTGACGCTCGTCCTCATCTAACCCGACGCCAGACTGTCACCGGAAAAATAGACGCCCGAAAACCGGCGCCCGCGCCATCGCAGGCATGGTAGAAGAGCCGCATGTTGTTCGATCTTCCTTCCGACGAAACACTCTACGATGCCCTGATGGCGCGCAGCACCGAATACGAGGGCGCCGCCTATGTCTGCGTCAAGACGACGGGGATCTTCTGCCGCCTCTCCTGTCCCGCCCGCAAGCCGAAGCGCGAGAACACCATCTTCGTCGGTTCGATCGGCACCTGCCTCGAATCGGGCTTTCGCCCGTGCCAGCGCTGCAAGCCGCTGGCGGCCGTTGGCGCCAAGGATCCGCTGGTCGGCGATCTGCTGCAGGCGCTGGAAGCCGCACCTGAACGGCGCTGGACAGAGGACGATCTGGTTCGCCGCGGCCACGATCCGTCGACCGTTCGCCGCGCCTTCAAGCGCAATCTCGGCATTACCTTTCTCGACCTTGCCCGTCACCGGCGCCTGGGCCTTGCCGCCCGCCAACTTGCCGAGGGCAGCCGGGTCATCGATGCGCAGATCGACGCCGGATATGAATCGCCAAGCGGCTTTCGCGCGGCCTTTGCCAAACTGCTTGGCGAAGCGCCGGCGATGGCGCAGGGCCGAGAACTTCTGTTTGCCGACCGCATCGATACGCCGCTCGGACCGATGGTGGCGGTCGCCGACAAGACGCATCTGCATATCCTCGAATTTCACGATCGCAAGGCGTTGCCGACCGAGCTGGAAAAGCTGAAAAACAAAACCCGCTCGGCGGTCGTTCCGGGCCGCACGGCGCCGATCGACCAGATGGAGGCGGAGCTGAAAGCCTATTTCTCGGGCGAGCTAACAGAATTCCGCACACCGCTAGCGCTCACCGGCACGGCCTTCGAGCGCGCGGTCTGGGCAAAGCTCGTGAAAATTCCGCTCGGTGAAACACGTTCCTATGGTGACATCGCGCGCGAGGTCGATACGATCCAGGCGGTGCGTGCCGTGGCGAAAGCCAACGGGTCCAACCAGATCGCCATCGTCATTCCCTGTCACCGCTGCATCGGCGCCGATGGCTCACTGACGGGATACGGTGGCGGGTTGTGGCGCAAGCAATGGCTGCTCCGGCACGAAGGCAAGATGAAACCTGTGGGATTGTTTGCGGAGGAAATGCAATGAACCAGACTGAAAAGGCCGCCGAATTCGCCGCTCTGCATCGCAAGGGCGATCCGGTGGTGCTCTACAATATCTGGGATGCGGGCAGCGCCAAGGCCGTCGCCGAGGCTGGAGCCAAGGCGCTCGCGACCGGCAGTTGGTCGATTGCCGCCGCGCATGGCTTTGGCGATGGCGAGAAGGTTCCGCTGGCGCTGCTTACCGATATCGCCCGGCTGATCGTTGCCTCGACGGAGATGCCGGTGACGGTCGATTTTGAGGGCGCCTATTCCGACGATCCGGCGACGGGGGCTGCCAATGTCTCGCGCCTGATCGACGTCGGCGCCATCGGCATCAACTTCGAGGATCAGGTGGTCGGAAAATCCGGCGTGCATCCGATCGAAAAGCAGGCAGCCCGCATCCGCGCGATCCGCGATATGGCCGGCCGCCGCGGCGTGCCTTTCTTCATCAATGCCCGCACTGACCTGTTCCTGCAGGAGAGTGATGCGGCGCGCCATGCCGACCTCGTCGACGAGGCGATTGCGCGCGGAAAGGCCTTTGCCGAAGCCGGCGCCAGCGGCTTCTTCGTGCCGTGGCTGGTGGATGAGGGGCTGATTGCCAAGGTCTGCGCCGCCTCGAGCCTGCCGGTCAACGTGATGATGCGGCCCGGCGCGCCGGATCTGAAGGCGCTGGCCAGCGCCGGCGTCGCCCGCGTCAGCTACGGCCCATTTCCCTACCGGGCAATGATGGAAAAGCTGAAGCAGGAGGCCCAGGCCGTTTATCAGGCCTGAGCGAGTGGCACCAAAATGAAAGCGGGATACGGCCTGAAACCGTATCCCGCTTTTTCATGCGTTCTTGTCTTGCTGTCGATCAGGGAACGATCAGCGTGCCGGCGCCGCGCTCGGTGAAGATTTCGAGCAGCACCGAATGCGCCGTCTTGCCGTTGAGGATGACGACGCCCTGGACGCCGGCCTTGATCGCATCGATGCAGGTCTCGACCTTCGGGATCATGCCGCCGGAAATCGTGCCGTCGGCGATAAGCGCCCGTGCCTGGGCTACGGACAGTTCCTTGATCAGCTTGCCTTCCTTGTCGAGCACGCCAGGCACGTCGGTCAGGAACAAGAGACGGGTGGCGTTCAGCGCGCCGGCGATGGCGCCGGCAAACGTGTCGGCGTTGATATTGTAGGTGTGCCCGTCGCGGCCAGGCGCGACCGGCGCGATCACCGGGATCATCTCCGAGCGGGCGAGCAGGTCGATCAGGGTGCGGTCGACTTCGACGACTTCGCCGACGAAGCCGAGATCGAGCACGCGCTCGATGTTGGAATCCGGATCCTTGACGGTCTTGCGCGCCTTCTCGGCAAAGACCATGTTGCCGTCCTTGCCGCAAAGGCCGATCGCCCATTCGCCGGTCTGGTTGATGAGGGCGACGATCTCCTTGTTGATCGAACCGGCCAGAACCATCTCGACGATCTCGACGGTCTTTTCGTCGGTGACGCGCAGGCCGCCTTCGAATTTCGATTCGATGCCCATTTTCGTCAGCATAGCGCCGATCTGCGGGCCGCCGCCGTGTACGACGATCGGGTTGACGCCCGACTGTTTCAACAGCGCGATGTCGCTTGCAAAGGCACGGCCGAGTTCGGCATTGCCCATGGCGTGGCCGCCATATTTCACGACAATCGTCTTGTTCTCGTAACGCTGCATGTAAGGCAGGGCCTGAGTAAGCAGGCGTGCCTGGATTTCACTTTCATTGGCGGACATGGCGGACCCTCGAAAAATACCGGCTGCTGTTTAACGCAAGTTTCCCGTTGATGGAATGATCGGCGAGCAACATAAAACAGCAATGACGCTACACGCTGGCGGATAGCGATTTGTGCCCTATGTCCTGTCTTAAGAATGCATCGGGTCGGGTTGGCAATGATCGACGAGGAAATTTCCGGACTGCTCGGCCGTGTTGCGCTCAAGGATCGTGCGGCCTTTGCTGAGCTTTACCGGCTGACCAGCCCGAAACTTTTCGCCATTTGCCTGCGTATCCTCAGAGATCGGAGTGAAGCGGAAGAAACGCTACAGGAAATCTACGTCAGAATCTGGCAGCACGCCGACCGTTTTTCTCCCGGCCAGTCAACGCCGATGCCCTGGTTGGCCGCGGTTGCGCGCAACCGTGCCATCGACCTGATCCGGGCGCGAAAACCCGTCGCCAACGCGATTGACGAAGCCTACGATTTGGCTGATCCTGCTGCCGATCCGGAAAAATCGGCAGTGGTCAGAGCGGAGGGCAGGCGGATCGATGCGTGCATGGAGGAGCTCGAAACCGATCGGGCGGACGCCGTGCGACGCGCCTACGTCGAAGGCCTGAGCTACCAGGAACTGGCGGACATGTACGCTGTGCCGCTGAACACGATGCGAACCTGGTTGAGGCGCAGCCTGTTGAAGTTGAGAGAGTGCATGGAGCGATGACAGCGTCCACCCCAGACAAAGGAGATTTCCGCCGCGACGAAGTGATCGCCGGGGAATATGTGCTGGGCGTGCTGTCTGCCGACGACCGCCGCAAGGTCGAGGCGCGCCTTGCATCCGACCGCAACTTCGCCGCCATGGTGACGCGCTGGCAAAACAACCTTTCCTCCTTCGACGAAGCCTATGATCCCGTCGCTCCGCCGGCGCGGACCTTTGCAGCGATCGAACGCAGGCTTTTCGAAACGGCCTCGCCGGCCGCGGCCCCGGTGCGGGCGGGTCTCTGGCAGTCGCTTGCGTTGTGGCGCGGCCTGGCACTCGCTTCGCTCGCTGCCGTCGGCGTCATGTACGCGTCGATGGCGGGCCTGTTTGCGCCGCCATCCGGCGGCCGGCCGCTTGTCGCCGAAATGACCGGCAAGGGCATCTCGGTCGACCTCGTCGCCCGTTTTGATCGGGATTCCGGCCATCTCAGGGTGACGCCCGTTGCCACGCGACAGGCGGAGGAGAAATCGTTGGAGCTGTGGCTCATCAATGGCGACAACCCGGCTGTTTCCCTCGGGGTACTGCCCCAGACCGGCGAAGGCGAGATCATTATCGCCCCGGCCATGCGGGAGAAATTCTCGCGCGGTTCGGTTCTGGCCGTCAGTATCGAGCCGCTCGGCGGTTCGCCGACAGGATCGGCCACCGGCCCGATTATCGCGCTTGGCAAGGCGCGCGATCTCTAGGGTCAGCAGTGTTCGACGCTCTTCTTCACCAATCCGAAAATTCCTGAAACTCTTTTCTCAAGGCTTCCGTTGCTTGTCATGTTCCCGAGGAGGGAACGGCAGTTTCAACGAGGCGGCTGGCTGTCGCCTCCCTGACAGGCTCAACAGGAAGGAAGACTAAGATGTTCACCTCTGGGATCCGTTCGTTCGCCGCCATTGCCATACTGACTGCAAGCGCTGCAATCGCCCATGCCGAAAACCCGATGGTCGGTGGGGCGGCGATGTATGCGGACAAGAATATCGTCGAAAACGCCGTCAACTCGAAGGATCACACCACGCTGGTCGCAGCGGTCAAGGCCGCCGGGCTGGTCGAGACCCTGCAGGGCAAGGGCCCGTTCACGGTCTTCGCGCCGACAAACGAAGCTTTCGACGCCTTGCCGGCCGGCACGGTCGACACGCTCCTGAAGCCGGAAAACAAGGATAAGCTCACCACGGTTCTGACCTGCCACGTCGTCTCCGCCGACGCAATGTCGTCGGCGATCGCCAAGATGGTCAAGGATGATGGCGGCGAGCATGACGTCAAGACCGTTGGCGGTTGCGTTCTCAAGGCCAAGGATGACGGTGGCAAGATCACGCTCACCGACGAGGCCGGTGGCACCGCCACTGTCACAATCGCCGACGTCAAGCAGTCCAACGGCGTGATCCACGTGATCGACAAGGTGCTGTTGCCCAAGGGCTGAGGCTTCTGCTTCCTCCGGATCGCCGCGGCAAGCATTCGCAGGCGATCCGCCGCCGGAGGTCTCATGCCTCCGGTGCTCCTGCCACCGGTCGTCCGCGATCGGTGGCCTTTTCAACCCGGCTCCTTCACGGCGCTTTGATCGGTCTTGTTTTGCCGCGTGACCGGGCGGCCGCTATCTTCGACCTCGGCGGCGTGAGGGGCATGACAAGGAGGGTTCGATCGTGAACCGGCGGAACTTTCTGATCTTCGGCAGAACGCTGAGCGCCGTTGCGCTGGCAAAGGGCCTTCCGCTTTCGGCGCGCGCCGCCTCGGGCGAGACGTTCGAGGTTACCAAGACCGATGCCGAATGGCGGGCGATCCTGACGGATGAACAATACCGGATCCTGCGCCACGAGGACACCGAGCGTCCGTTTACCAGCGCGCTCAACAATGAAAAGCGCAAGGGCACGTTTCAATGCGCCGGCTGCGCGCTGCCGGTCTATGCGTCCGAAGCCAAATATGACAGCGGCACCGGTTGGCCGAGTTTCTGGCAATCCTTGCCCGGCGGTGTGGCAACGCGCGAGGACAACTCGCTGTTCATGACGCGCACGGAATGTCACTGCCAGCGCTGCGGCGGGCATCTCGGCCACGTGTTTGACGATGGTCCGCCGCCGACCGGCAAGCGCCATTGCATCAATGGTTTCGCACTGACGTTCGTTCCGGCCAGCGCCTGACAGTGCTTCCTGCGGACGACAAAGTGCGTCCGCAGGAAAGTCTCTCTCAGAACGTTCCGGCTTGCGGCGAAGGCGTCTGGGCGTCGGAGAGCGCTGCCTGAAGCTTTTGTTCCTGCTCGGGCGATAGCGATGTTTTCAGGACGCGGCCACGCAGGCCCGAGAACTCTGCCAGAACCTTTTCCGGCTGTACCTTGCGCACCAGGATGAACAGGGCCGACGAGTTGTTCGGGATGGTGTTGCCGAGCGATTTGATGAAGTCGTCATCGATGCCGTAATCGGTCAGCGAACCGGAAAGCGCACCGGCGCCGGCGCCAATTGCGCCGCCGATGGCAAAGCCGGCGAGCGGATTGAGGAACAGCAACCCGACAAGTCCGCCCCAGATGGAGCCGGACAACAGGCCGGACGTCGCCCCGATCGCGGTCAGGTTGAGGCTCTGCTTGAGATGGACCTTGCCTTCCGCGTCGCGCACGACGACGACGGCGTCCTCGAGATCGATCAGATATTCCTTCTTGAGGCCGGCGAGCTTGACGAGAACCTTGTCAGCCTCTTCGGGCGTATCGAATCCCACAACGATCAAATCGGACATATGTCTCTCCTATCCTTGACGCTATCGCGCAAGGAAACGCGCGACCGCACGGCAGAGATAGAGCGGTTTGGATGTCAGGGTAGTGACGGAGATCAAAGACTTTCGGGCGATTTCCGCTCTCAGCGCGTAAGCGCAAGTTCGATCGTCGCGCGAAGCTCGTCGATGCCCTCTCCCTTTTCGGAGGAGGTGGAGACAACCTCGGGAAATGCGGCGGGGTGCTTCTTGATCTTCTCGAGCGTCTCTGTGATCAGCCGCGGTACGCCGGCAGCCTTGATCTTGTCCGTCTTGGTCAGGATGATCTGGTAGGAGACGGCCGCCTTGTCGAGCAGCGACAGCACGTCCTCGTCATTCTTCTTGATGCCGTGGCGGGAGTCGATCAGCACGTAGACGCGCTTCAGCGTCGCGCGGCCGCGCAGGTAGTCGAACACCAGCTTGGTCCAGGCATCCACCTGTTCCTTCGGCGCCTGGGCATAACCGTAGCCGGGCATGTCGACCAGCGCCATCGGCGGCAGATCGCCCGCTTCGCCGGAATAGCCGTCGGGCACGAAGTAGTTGAGTTCCTGGGTGCGCCCGGGGGTATTGGATGTGCGCGCCAACCCCTTCTGGCCGACCAGCGCATTGATCAGCGACGACTTGCCGACATTCGAGCGACCGGCAAAGGCGATTTCGGTCGGTCCTTCCGGCGGCAGGAACTTCATCGCCGGAACGCCGCGAATGAAAATCCACGGCCGGCCGAACAGCGGCTTGTCGTCTTTTGTCTTTGTGTCGGCCATCGATGTTCATTCCTTCGTCAAGATTGACTTGGCTTCACGGTTTTGGCCGGCGATGTCAAGCTTTCGGCTCGGCGCAGCTACCGAACCGGCCGGATTTGCTGGCGCAGAAGCTCGACCGTCAGGTAAACCAACAGGGCCGCAAGGACGATCAGCCCGCCAACGATGGTGTTGGCGCGAGGAATCTCTCCGTGGATGACGGCGACCCACAGCGGCGCCAGCACGGTTTCGAGCGTGCCGAGCAGCGCGGCAAGGGCCGAGGGTAGCAGCCGCGCACCGGTGACGAACAGCGCCAGGCCAAGGCCGAAGTTGAGGGCGCCGAAGGCAACAAGGATTGCAAGCTCGCTCGGAGTGACGGCAAAGCCCGAGGCCTGCGTCCCCGCAATGGTGCCGGCGACGATGGTGCCGAAGCAGGCGGCCGGCGCCATGCGCACATGGGCGTAGCGGCGGGTGATCACGGTGGCCGAGGCAAAGGCGAGCGCAATCAGCAGCGCCAGCGCATCGCCGACCGGTGACACGCCGCCGCCGATCGAGTCCGAGACCATCACGACGACACCGGCGATGACGGCGGCGATTGCCGCCCAGGTGGTGGTTGAAACCCGCTCGCGGAAGAGCAGCCAGCTGATGAGGGCTGCGATCAACGGCACGCCCGCCTGGATGAGTACGATATTGGCAACGGTGGTATAGGCCAGCGCCAGGATGAAGCTGGTCGAAGCCGTGGCAAAACAGCAGCCGACGGCAATGCCCGGCCAGCCCATCTCCCGGAACAAGCGTGCCATGTTGGGGGCGCCGTCGCGCACCAGCATGAAGCCGAGCAGGAAAAGGGCCGCGAAGGTCGATCGCCAGAAGACGATCGTCCAGCCGTCGGCAATATCGAGGAATCGCGCCAGCGTGCCACCGAAGCTCCAGACGATGGCGGAGCCGAGCACTAGCAAAACGCCGCCAGCGCGGCTTTGGAGAGGCGTCGCCGCTGGGCGGAGGGTCGACTGCGACATCGTCAGGATCCGGATGGCGATGGTCGAAGACTAAGACGTCACGCGCGCGCGGGCGCCGGTATCTACGACAACCGCCCGTCGCAAACAGGGATAAGTACCAAAAGAAAAGGCCCCGGACCGAAAGGTCCGGGGCCTCGCGAAGGCTCTGTCTGCCGGCGTCACTCCGCCGGCTTGGGTTTCTTCGAGAACAGGTTCTTCAGATTGTCGAACAGCTCGATCTTCACGCCCTGGCGCTTCATGATGATCGACTGCTGCAGCACCGAAAGCGTGTTGTTCCAGGCCCAGTAGATCACCAGACCGGCCGGGAACGATGCCAGCATGAAGGTGAAGACCACGGGCATCCAGGTGAACAGCATCGCCTGGGTCGGATCCGGCGGCGTCGGGTTCATGCGCATCTGCACGAACATGGTGACGCCCATGATGATCGGCCAGACGCCGAGATGCAGGAAGGACGGTGCGTCGAACGGCAGCAGGCCGAAGAGGTTGAAGATCGTCGTCGGATCCGGCGCAGACAGGTCGTGGATCCAGCCGAAGAACGGCGCGTGGCGCATCTCGATGGTGATGTAGATCACCTTGTAGAGCGCGAAGAACACCGGGATCTGGATGAGGATCGGCCAGCAACCCGCGAGCGGATTGATCTTCTCGTCCTTGTAGAGCTGCATCATCGCTTGCTGCAGGCCCATGCGGTCGTCGCCGAACTTCTTCTTCAGTTCTTCCATCTTCGGCTGAACCTTCTTCATGTTCGCCATCGAAGCGTATTGCTTGTTGGCGAGCGGGAAGAACAGCAGCTTGACGACGATCGTCGTGATCAGGATCGCGATGCCGAAATTACCGAACAAACGATAGAAGTAATCCATCATTTTGAACATCGGCTTGGTGATGAAGTAGAACCAGCCCCAGTCGATCAGCTTGTCGAAGTTGGGGATAGAATAGGCTGCTTCGTAGTTGTCGACGACGGGTACTTCCTTGGCGCCGGCAAAAACGAGGTTCTTGAGTTCCGCGGACTGGCCGGCGGCAATCGTGATTGCGTCGCTCTTGTAGTCGCTCTGGTAGCGAGCGCGGCCGTCGGTGAAGTGCGAGAAGCGGGTCTCGTAGGGCGTCGCCTGCGGCGGAACGACCGCTGCAGCCCAATACTTGTCGGTGATGCCGAGCCAGCCGCCGGTTGCCTTGCCGGGCTCGATTGCCTTGTCGTCCTCGATCTTCGAGTAGCCGACTTCCTGCAGGCCATGGTCGCCGATGACGCCGATGAAGCCTTCATGCAGAACGTAGACGCTCGGTGTCGTCGGCTTGTTGAAGCGCGTCACGCGACCGTAGGAGGAGAGCGATACCGGCTCAGTCGTATCGTTCTTGATGCTGTCGACCACCTGGAACATGTAGCGTTCGTCGACCGAGATCGTCCGGTTGAAGGTGATGCCCTTCTCGTTGGTGTAGCTGAGGGTCACCGGTGTGGAAGGCGTCAGCTTGTCGCCGCCCGAAAGCGTCCACACGGTCTGCGGACCGGGCACGCTGCCGCTTGCCGCGTCGCCGACATAGCCGATTTCGGTGAAGTAACCGTCGGTGGTCTCAGCCGGGCTGAACAGGGTGATGATCGGGCTCTGCTTGCTGACGGTCTCGTGGTAGGCCTTGAGCTTGAGATCGTCGAAGCGCGCGCCGGTCAGGTTGATGGAACCGGAAACCGCCGGCGTGTCGATCGCAACGCGCGCCGACTTGGCAAGCGCCTGGTCGCGGTTTTCGCCCGTCCCGGGAACTGTGCCGCCAGGCAGGACCTGACCGGTCGCCGGCTGTTGAGCCGTGGCGCCCGGCTGCGATTGGGTCTGCTGAGCCTGTTGGGCCTGCAGCGCTTCCGCAGCGATGCGTTCCTTTTCCATCTTCGGATTGACGTAAAGGAACTGCCAGGCGACGAGGATCAGCACGGACAGGCCAATCGCCACGAAATAGTTGCGGTTTTTTTCCATCATTGTTTCCTGGAACCGGCCGGCGGCCGCTTCTGTTTCGGCTTGTTTTCGATGCGCTCGCCAAGCCCCCGGGTCAAGGCGTCGAAGGGGGCATTCAGGAGATCGCGTCGCGCGACAATCACATAGTCGTGTCCGGGTTTCATTGCAAACCCGGCGGAAAGCCGCACCGCCTCTTTCAGGCGTCGGCGCATCCGGTTTCGCTCGACGGCATTGCCGTGTTTCTTGGTGACGGTGAAGCCGACGCGAGCCTCGCCCTCCGGATCGTTGCGGTCGAGCACTTCGAGGAGAAACAACGGGCCTCTACGGCTTTCTCCTGCCCGAACGGCCAAAAACTGCGGACGGCTTTTCAGCCGCCCGACAGTCGTTTTGTCTTTATCTGACGTCATGTGCCCGGACACTGGTTTCGGGCAACTTCGGCTTAAGCCGAAAGACGCTTGCGGCCACGAGCCCGGCGGGCTGCGAGGACCTTCTGGCCACCCGAGGTGGACATGCGTGCACGGAAGCCGTGACGGCGCTTGCGAACAAGCTTGGACGGTTGGTAAGTACGCTTCATTTATTTTAATACCGCGGTGTGCGGCCCTTCTTGGGTTTGCATGTAGCAAGGAGCGTTTACGTTCCGGACATAGCTCCGCCTGTCGGGCAGGCAGGCTTGGCCGGACGTGGGCGGCTTATAAAGGCAAATTTCCCGGAAAGTCAATCACGCCGGCCCGTTCGAAGGCAAAAGTGATCGGATCCAGATATCCGGGCGACCTCGATTTCGCGGGCGCAAGCGGCGACGCACTATCTCAGACTGGTAAACAGGGAGCTAACCGGCACTCCCCAGAATGCCGGCTGTTCACCGCGATCTTTATTAACCACGTATGTTTTAGCGTGGCCTCGGTGCAATGAGGCCGCGACCCTTCCGATAACCGGGCAAGTCTTGCGGTGTCGTGGAGGCAGGGATGAAAATACGTGGCAAGATCAATCTGATCGTCGGGGTGATGAGCCTCCTGGCGATCGCGGTGACCGGCATGTCGCTGCTGGTGGTTTCTCAATACAACAGCCGGTTCCATCAGTACCAGAACGCTTCGGAGCGCGCCTTCAACGGCGAGCACCTCAATCGATTGGTCACCGGTGTCGTCATGGAAGCGCGCGGTATCTACGCAGCGCCGACCATCGAAAAGGCAAAGCCCTTTGCCGAGGGCATTCTGAAGAATCTCGAAAAAATCGATGCATTGTTTGCCGAATGGCGCCCCCTCGTGCCGGCCGACAAGCTCGGCTCGTTCGATGCGCTGACCAAGCGCGCTGAGGAGTTCAAGACGTTCCGCGTCGAAACCGCGCGTCTCGGCCAGGAGGTCTCGCCGCAGGCGGCCAACGAGCAGGGCAACACCGACGCCAACCGCGCCAACCGCAAGGCGTTCCAGGCCGAGATCGACGCCGTCGTCGAAGGCAACCTCGCAACGCTCGAGACGGTCACGGCTGACATCGCTTCATTCGAGCGTTCGGTCATCATCATCATTCTCGGCATCGCCGGGCTCGGACTTGCCGTCGGTATCGGCACCGCCTTCTACATCGGCACCAACCATCTGAGCCGGCCGATCCTCGACCTCACCGGCAAGATGAAGCTGCTGGCCGGCGGCGATCTTTCCGCCGACGTGCCCTTTGCCGACCGCAAGGACGAAATCGGCGAAATGGCTGCGGCGGTCCAGATCTTCAAACAGAACGGCCTTGCGGTTCGCGATCTCAACGCCCAGGAAGCGGCGCTGCGCGAAAAGAGCGCCGATCTGCAGACGAGCATCGGCGTCGTCGTCTCGGCTGCGGCCGCTGGCGACTTCACCAAGCGCATCGGCAAGGACTACGAGAACGACGATCTCAATCGCTTCGCCTCCAGCGTCAACGAGCTCGTCGGCAGCGTCGATGCGGGCATCGCCGAAACGCGCCGCGTCATCGCCAGCCTCGCCGCCGGTGATCTGACCCAGAGCATGAACGGCCAGTTCCAGGGCGCCTTCGCCGAACTGCAGAAGAACGTCAACGAGACGCTGTCGACGTTGCAGAAGACACTGCGCGAAGTGCGTGTCACCACGGACTCGATCAACGGCAACTCGTCCGAGCTTCGTTCTGCTGCCGATGATCTGTCGAAGCGCACCGAGCAGCAGGCCGCAGCACTCGAAGAGACGTCGGCGGCACTCGACGAGATCACCGTGGCCGTCCGGAGTTCGACCGAGCGTGCGCAGGAAGCGACCGTAATGGTCAACGAAGCCAAGGAAAGCGCTGCCGAATCCGCCGCGGTCGTGCGCAATGCGGTCGAGGCCATGGGTCGGATCGAGCAGGCATCGAGCGAAATCGGCCAGATCACCAACGTCATCGACGAGATCGCCTTCCAGACCAACCTGCTGGCGCTCAACGCCGGCGTCGAGGCGGCACGTGCCGGTGATGCCGGCAAGGGTTTTGCCGTCGTCGCCCAGGAAGTGCGCGAGCTTGCCCAGCGGGCGGCCAGTGCTGCCAAGGACATCAAGGCCCTGATCTCGAAGTCGGGCTCGGAAGTCGCAACCGGCGTCCGGCTCGTGCAGGAGACCGGCTCGGCGCTTGGCGAGATCGAGGAGCGCGTGCTCAAGATCAACGATCATATCCACTCGATCGCAACGGCCGCACGCGAACAGTCGACCGGCCTTGGCGAAGTCAGCACTGCCGTCAACCAGATGGACCAGGTCACCCAGCAGAACGCCGCCATGGTGGAAGAGGCGAATGCCGCGACCCACAAGCTGTCGGCGGAAGCCAACAACCTTGCGAGCCTGATCGCCTACTTCAAGCTCGACGGCGCTTCGGCTGCACGCATGATCGCACCGGCGAGGGAGACCAGCCGTCCGGTCGAATCGCCCGCCCGCCGGATGATGGGCAACGTCGCCCGCGCCTTCAGCGGCGGATCTTCGGCTGCCGTCGCCAGGGACAATTGGGAAGAGTTCTGATCCGACCGGTTTGACGGATTGCACCCATCGACGCTCGCGGACGACTGACGTCTCCGCGGGCGTTTTCCGTGGATAAACGACGATGAAGGCGCCACCGCTGCTGCCGCGGCATTCGTCTCACGGCAACGTGAGTTGTCTTGTGGACCCATTCACGCTGACGTTTTGCGACGCGACCATTCGTTATTGGTTCACGGTCCGGATTCCCGATACTGCAAGGACAGACTTTTCCAAGAAACGAAATCACATGAACCGAAGCGCCATCAACAGAGCCGGGGATGCCCGTCCAACGCCGCCGGAGGCACTTGGCGAGGGCTCGCCCGAAGATCGCGGCAAGGTCGCGTGGCGCCTAGTGCTGTTGACCCTGCTCGTCGCCGGAGGGTTTGCCTCCTATGCCTTCGGACTTCAGCGTTATCTGTCTCTGAGCGCACTCGTCCATCACCGTGAGGCGTTGCAACTCTATGTCGAAGCCTATCCGCTTCAGGCCGCCGGTCTGTTTTTCCTGGTCTACATCGCGGTGGTGGTCTTCTCGATCCCGGCCGCTTCGGTTCTGACGATCTTTGCCGGCTTTCTCTTCGGTTGCGCCGGCGGTGGCCTTCTCGTCGTTGCAGCCGCAACGCTCGGCTCATGCTTGCTGTTTCTGGCGGCCCGCAGCATGTTCGGCGATCTCCTGCGGCGGCGTGCCAGCCCATTTCTCGCGCGCTTTGCCGACGGATTCTGTCGCAATGCGTTTCTCTATCTTCTTGTCCTTCGGCTCACGCCGATCTTCCCGTTCTTCATCGTCAACATCGCGCCCGCCTTCCTCGAGGTGAGATTGAGGACATTTGCGATGGCAACCCTGATCGGCATCATTCCCGCCACCTTCGCCTATGCCTGGCTTGGCGGCGGGCTCGACGAAGTGATCGCCCGCTCGGCTGATGCGGGGCGCGAGCTGTCGCTGTCGGATTTCGCGACGCCGAAGTTGACCTTGGCGCTCGTGGCACTTGCGTTGTTTGCGGCATTGCCACTCGTCTTCAAGCGAGTATGGTCGCGCCGCAAGGCTTTCTGACGGGTGTGGGGCAGGCGTGGCGAAAGTCATCAATCCGGATATCTGCGTGATCGGTGGCGGTGCCGCCGGGCTTTCCGTGGCGGCGGGTGCCGCAGCCTTCGGCGTTCCCGTGGTCCTGATCGAACGCGGCCCGATGGGCGGCGATTGTCTGAACCATGGATGCGTACCGTCGAAGACGCTGATCGCCGCAGCCAGGCACGCGCAGGCGATCCGCACGGCGGGTCGGTTCGGCCTGATCGCTAGCGAGCCCGTCGTCGACTATGAGCGCCTTCGTTCCCGCATCCACGAGGTCATTGCCGGTATCGCCCCCCACGATAGCGTCGAGCGCTTTACCGGTCTCGGCGTCGAAGTGCTGCAATCCTCCGCCCGGTTCGTCGATGAAAACACCGTTGCCGCCGGAGATCACCTTATCCGCGCCCGCCGTTTCGTCATCGCCACCGGCTCGTCGCCGGCGATCCCGGACATTCCGGGCCTCGACAAAGTGTCGTTCCTGACCAACGAGACGCTGTTCGATCTGACCCGGCTTCCTGCCCATTTGATCATTGTCGGCGCGGGTCCTGTTGGCATCGAGATGGCCCAGGCCTATCGCCGGCTCGGCGCCGACGTCACCGTCATCGAGAGCCGGCGAGCGCTTTCGGATGCCGATCCCGAGCTGGTGTCGATCGCGATTGCGGCACTTCGACACGAGGGCGTGGTCCTGCACGAGGCAACGACGATCCTTGGGGCCGAGCAAGACGGTGAGCGGGTCGTTCTGCGATTGGAGAACGGAGGCGGCGTTTTCCAGGTCGAAGGGAGCGATCTCCTGATCGCCGCCGGCCGTCGGCCGAACCACGCGTCGCTCGGCCTTGCCGCCGCCGGCATTGACCACAATGCGAAAGGCATAGAGGTCGGGCCGAACCTTCGCACCAGCAATCGCCGCGTCTATGCGATCGGCGATGCCGCAGGCGGGCTGCAGTTCACGCATGTGGCAAGCTATCATGCCCGGCTCGTGCTGCAGCAGATGCTGTTTCGATTGCCGGCGCGGGACGACCGGGCGATCGTGCCGAAAGTCACCTACACCGATCCGGAAATCGCCGAGGTCGGATTGAGCGAGGCCGAGGCACGGGAAAAATTCGGTGCCGTCGATGTCATCGGGACTGATCTTGCCGCAGGCGATCGCGCCCGTACGGACGGGGTCGAAGCGGGCCTGATCAAGCTCGTTGTCGGTCGCAGTGCACGCATCCTCGGCGTCGGCATCGTCGCCCCCGGTGCGGGAGAACTGATCAACATGTGGTCGCTCGTGGTGGCCAACCGCATGACGCTGAAGCAGGTCCGCGGCTATGTCGCACCCTATCCGACCCTTTCCGAGATTGGAAAACAGGCGGCCATCTCCTATTATGCGCCCTTGGCGAAGAATGCCGTCGTGCGGTCCGCCATCAGGGCCTTGCGGTATTTCGGCTGACGGACAGGGATTTTTCGGGACGATGAGCGAAGAGGCGCAGCCGACGACGGTGAGTGAAGCGCCGCGAACCGCAGGGGGCTTCTTTCGCGGGCTCTCGGGCAAGCTGCTGCTGTTGACGATCGTTTTCGTCATGCTGGCCGAGGTGCTGATCTTCGTGCCTTCGGTTGCAAACATGCGCATTCGCTGGCTGCAGGATCGGTTGAACACCGTTGCTGCCGCTGCCGTCGTCGTCGACGGCCTGCAGAATGTCGAGCTGCCGCGCAACGTCCAGGATGACACGCTGATGGCGACGGGCACCAAGGCGATCGTCATTCGTCGCAAGGACGCCTCGCGGATGATCGCGGCCGCCGACATGCCGTCAGAGATCGACGGCGAATACGACACGGCCAACTTCACCGCCTTTGCGGCGATCCGCGATGCGTTCGATACGCTGCTGTTCGGCGGCAACCGGGTGGTGCGCGTCTACGGGCCGCTCGGTGAAAGCGACGCGGTGATCGAGTTGGTCATGGCCGATGCCAGCCTGCACAAGGCGATGCTCGTCTATTCCCGCAACGTGTTCTTCCTGTCGATCATCATCTCGCTGATCACCGCCACCTTGATCTTCCTTGCCATCAACCGGATGCTGATCGTGCCGATCCGGCGGATGACCGCGAGCATGCAGGAATTCTCCGACGACCCCTCCAATCCCGCCCGCGTGCTCGTTCCGCCGGAGGGGCGAGACGAACTGGCGGTTGCCGGCCAGCATCTGGCCAGCATGCAGCGCGAGCTGCAGAAGACGCTGAAGCAGCAGAAGAGCCTTGCCGAGCTCGGCCTAGCGGTGTCGAAGATCAACCATGACATGCGCAACATCCTGTCGTCGGCGCAGCTGATCTCCGATCGTCTCGCCGATGTCGACGATCCCGTCGTCAAGCGCTTCGCGCCGACTCTGCTGCGGGCGATCGACCGGGCCGTCGGTTATACCCGCGAGGTTCTCTCCTACGGGCGTACGACCGAGGCCGAGCCGCACCGCCGGTTCGTCGCCCTCAAGCCGCTGGTCTCCGATGTCGCCGAGCTGCTTTCGATCGATCCGCAATCCGGCATCGAATTCCAGATCCAGGTGCAGGACGACCTCGAGGTCGATGCCGACAGCGAGCAATTGTTCCGGGTGGTGCACAATATCTGCCGCAACGCCGTCCAGGCCCTGACGAATCACGAGGCGGAGGACGGCCGGCCACGCGTCGTCAGCGTTTCGGCGATGCGCATGGGCAGCGTCGTCACCATTTCCGTTGACGACACCGGCCCAGGCATGCCGCCGAAGGCGCGCGAGAACCTGTTTGCCGCCTTCCGCGGCTCGGCGCGCTCCGGTGGTACGGGTCTTGGCCTGGCGATTGCGCGCGAATTGGTGCTCGCCCATGGCGGCACCATTGCGCTTGTGGAAAAGCCGACGCCCGGAACGCTTTTTCGCATAGAATTACCGGACCGCCCTGTTCCGCTCGATGCATTTCGCTCCAAAGCCCGCCATTGAAGGGGCTTGCGGGCAATGTCGAGTCCGGTTTCGCCGTGAAAATCCACAGCTTCAGACCCCGCCGTCGTAAAAATGAAATTTTTTTGCCGAACGGCGCTTGCAATCCCCGAAAGGACCCTTTAGAGAACCGCTCACGCAAGCGGTTCGACCGCTTCAGGCAAGCACCCGTAGCTCAGCTGGATAGAGCACCAGACTACGAATCTGGGGGTCAGGAGTTCGAATCTCTTCGGGTGCGCCAACCATTTCAAAGCCTTAGCTGAAGGCACGTTCCCCAGCATTCCCTGGACGTTTCCCACTTAGATTTTTGGTGCCAGTCTTTCAAGTCCTCCGTGAACTTAGAGATCGCATGGTGAAAGCGTGCCTTCCAGCACGCTCCCTGCAGGCATCAACTCCCGTCGGCCGCTGCGAGACCCACGATGCAGGATCGTGGCATCTACGGTAGGTGGCTGAAGCGAGCGACCTGCGCATCCTTCATCAGGCTGCGGAAGTTAGGTCCGCTGACATGCACCAGTGTTTTGTGGTCGCCGCCTTCGAAATAGACGTCGCTGGCGTCGCCGAGGCTTTCGTCGAGGATCACCGGTACATCGTAGGCCGATCCGATCGGCGGCACCGCGCCAATGTCGCAATCGGCGAAAAGCGAACTGACCTCCTCCTCCGAGGCGAGGCCGAGGCGTCTGTTCATAACACTCTGCAATGTGGAGAGCTCGATCCGGTGCGTGCTTGGAACAACGGCGAGGACGTACCCCATTTCGTGATGTACGACCACGGACTTGGCCAGTCTGCCGCCCGGAATATGCGCGGCTCGCGCCGACTGGCTGGTCGTTGCCGTACGATGATGGGCGACGGTGTCGTAGGCGACCCCCTCGCCGTCGATATAGTCCTGAAGTTTCCTTGCGATAGTCATCGTTGGCGCCCCTTGTGTTACGTTGTGACGCATAAAAAGACATTCTCCTCTCATCGCCTGCGAAGTCAACGACGAGCCTGCGGCCACAAGCGCACGCACGCCCGATTCGGTTGATTGAACATCCGGTTGTGTTTGCGAGGTTTTTTCGTCGGCGCCTCACGTGCGCCGCGGATCAAAAAAGCAGGGCTGGCTCGCCGTTTCATCCGACCGTTATGTGCTTCGGCGAGCCGTAAGAACGGTTGTAAAAAATCTATATATTAGTATAATGTAACTTAACGGTTGCGCCTACTGCATAATTCCTTAAATCGGAATCGATTTAAGGAATTATGCAGCAAATTTATAACGTTACAGCGTCCTTAGCGCGCCATATTTGGCGCGCGGCGCTGTGATGAGGGGCGGACGAAAGCGATCCGGAGGCGTCTGCGGCGACGGGAAAAGGGGCGGAGCGCATCCTCACGATCTTTTGAAGTCTGCGACTGAAAAACGGCCGGTCCGATTCCCATATAGAGGGGAGCCGTACGGCTGATGGAAAGGAGGTGCCCGATGTATCGTTATATGATGAAAGAGCTGCTGGTGATCGTTGCCGGGCTTTCCGTCTGCGCTTTCGTGATCCTGTTCTTCCTCGCCAGCGCCGCGCACGGCGTCTGACGGGATCCTCGCGCCGAACACCCCTGGCGCTTGTGCGCCGTCACGGCGAAGGCTGGCCGAGTAGGTCGAGCGTTCGACGATCCTCTTCTCCGGCAAAATAAAGACTGAGCGCCTGCCCGAAGACGCTGCCTGTGTTTGCGGCCTTCGAAAACAGTGTCATCGACGAGCGGAACTTCATGTCATCAGGGCTTGCGAAGATTTCGTGCGCCGAATGCCCCGTAACGCCGTTGACGGTCTCGGTGCAGTCGATAAGCCTTGGTCCGAGTATCGGGTGGGCGAGGTAGGCCCGGGCCTCCTCCAGCCCCGAAATGGCGAAGCGCTGGGCCATCGGCGAATGGCCGAGGCCGGCAAGCTGGGGAAAGATGAACCACATCCAGTGGGTCTCTTTGCGGCCGCGACGCAGCTCATCGCGTGCGGCCGCGTAAGTGCGGTCTTGGGCATCGACAAATCGCTGCAGCATGAAAGGGTCGTCCATGGTCCCTTCTTTCGCCCTGGCGCGTCTCTGTGCCCGCCAGGGCTATGTCAGTTGCCGCCGGTCATGCCCGGCGGCAGCGGCGATGCGTCCTACCAGCGATGATGAACATGAACCTTGACCAGTCGCTCGTAAAGCGCGGCAATGGCGGCCTTGGCTTTTTCGTCGATGGCCGGCAGCGCGCTGGCGGCGGCATTGGATTGCGCCTGCGCAGCGTTGCGGGCGCCAGGGATGACGACGGAGACGGCATCCTGCTCTAGGATCCAGCGCAGCGCAAACTGCGCCATCGCCACGCCTGCGGGCACCAGCGGGCGAAGCTGCTCGACGGCTTCCAGTGCCGCCTCGAAAGGCACGCCCGCAAAGGTCTCGCCGACATCGAAGGCTTCACCATGGCGGTTGAAGTTGCGGTGATCGTCGGCGGCAAAGGCCGTGTCTCGGGTGATCTTGCCCGAAAGCAGCCCGGAGGCGAGCGGCACGCGCACGATGACGCCGACATTCTTCTTGCTCGCTTCGGTGAAGAACAGGTCCTGCGGGCGCTGGCGGAAGATGTTGTAGATGATCTGAACCGTGGCAACGCCCGGATATTCGATCGCCTTCAGCGCTTCCTCGACCTTCTCGACCGAGACGCCGTAGTGGCGGATCTTGCCCTTGGTGATCAACTGGTCGAGAGCACCGAACAGCTCCGGACGGTAGTAGACTTCGCTCGGGGGGCAGTGGAGCTGTACGAGATCCAGCGTTTCGACGCCGAGATTGCTGAGGCTGCGATCGATGAAGGCTTCGACATTGGCGCCGGTGTAGCCTTCGGTGACGTGGGGGTTCAGCCTGCGTCCGGCCTTGGTGGCGACGAATGGCCTTTCGCCACCACGCTCCTTCAGCACGGCGGCAATGATTTTTTCGGACCGTCCGTCGCCATAGACGTCGGCCGTGTCGATGAAGGTGACACCGCTGTCGAGTGCTGCATTCAGCGCGCGCTTGCCATCCGTTTCGCTGACGTCGCCCCACGAGCCGCCGATCTGCCAGGCGCCGAAGCCGATCTCCGAGATCGTCGCGCCCGTCTTGCCCAGAACTCTCGTTTTCATGCTGATCATCTCCCTGGCGTCGATAGCATTATCGGATTGAATATTATTCAGTTTGCCGGTCGCTTTTATGATGGTTCGGCCGGCAAAGGGAAGGCGATCAATCGTCGGTCGAAATGACCGCACGGCCGCGGCTGAGATCGGTGACCATGGCAAGAATGCCGTCTGCCTCGTCCTTGCGCATGTCGACCGTCATCACCGGCCCCTTGTCGGTGAAGGTTTCGCCGGCGATCGTCACGTCGCGGGCAAGAAGGCGGGCCTTGATCAGCGCCAGGTCGGCAAAATCGCAGGCGATGGTGATGCGCACCGTCTCGATCATTTCGATCTTCTCGGCTGCGCGCAGACAGAGCGCGGCGGTGCCGCCATAGGCTCGGATCAGGCCGCCGCTGCCAAGCAGGATACCGCCGAACCAGCGGGTGACCACGACGACGACACGATCGAGCGATTGGCCGTCGATCGCAGCCAGGATCGGCTTGCCCGCCGTGCCGCTCGGCTCGCCGTCGTCGTTGAAGCGATAGGCCTGACCGATGCGCCAGGCCCAGCAATTGTGGTTCGCCGTCGGATCCGAATGCGCGGCGAGGAAAGCCTTTGCCGCCTGCTCGTCCGGCACGGGCGCACAGACGGCCAGAAACCGGCTCTTCTTGATTTCCTGCGTCGAGGTTTCTGTGCGCTTGAGGGTGAACATCCGCTGCTTCCGTTTTGTTCAACGCTGATAACGGATTGTGCGGATTGGCGCCACATGGTTCGACTTGGTCCGGCTGGCGACTGGCACATCAGCGCCCCAGCCCTCACCCCTGTGCTCGTCACAGGGGTCCAGCCACGGCGCGTCCGCGCTGTGGAGGAACCAAATCAGCCGTCATGTACATGTCGTGGTCTTCTGGCGCCGCGGACGCGGCACCGCTAGATCCCTGTGACGAGCACAGGGATGAGGTCGCGCAAAACGTGAACGCCGTCAGATCAGCGGCCCACGGTCGAATGAGATTGCGACCATACGCCCCCTCCCATGTTTAGGGAGAGGGGACACTTACCTAGCGCAGCAGCGATCAGCCGATCGCCATCAGGCTGGCGTTACCGCCGGCAGCCGCCGTGTTGATCGAGGTCGACACCTCTTCCAGCAGCCAGTTGAGGCAATAGGCGTCCGGGTTGCGGCCGATTTCCTCGGTCGAGGCGGCCTGGACCAGGATGAGCGGACCCGGCAGGCCGGCGATCAGCTTGCTGACCTGGCGGACGCGCTCGCCGTCGCCTTCGACCAGCGCGCCGGCAAACGGACCGTCCGCCGACCAGTCCTTCGACCAGGACAGGCGAGCGGACACGCTGGCCGGCAGGTTCTTCAGCGCAGACTGCAGGCCCGATGCTGCGTCGATGACGACGGTGTTGCCGGTCGCAAGTGCCGCGCCGAGCTGGCGATAGAGGCCGGTCTCGGTGGCCGGCACCAGGAGCACGCGGCCGCGCGGATGCAGTGCATAGAGGTTGCGCTCGCCAACCGGACCCGGAAGCTCGGAGATGAGGCCGAGGGCCGAATTGCTGCCGGCGGTGCGGGCAGCTTCCGCTTCCGCCTTGGCACCCTTGCCGTCGAGCCACTTGGCGAAGTCGAGCAGCGCCGGATCGGTGTGCACCGAGCTGTGCTGCGGCGGCACCGGGGCGGTGACGACGAGGCGGCCGAGGTAGAGCGGGCCGCCGGCCTTCGGGCCGGTGCCCGAAAGGCCACGGCCGCCGAACGGCTGCACGCCGACGACGGCGCCGATGACGTTGCGGTTGACGTAGAGGTTGCCGGCCTTCACCCGTGACGTGACGTGGGCGATGGTCTCGTCGAGGCGGGTGTGCAGGCCGAAGGTCAAACCATAGCCCGTCGCGTTGATGTCGTCGATCAATCGGTCGAGATCGTCGCGGCGGTAGCGGATGACGTGCAGAACGGGCCCAAACACTTCGCGCTTGAGATCTGCGAGCTTTTCGAGCTCGACGATCGTCGGCGGTACGAAGGTGCCGAGGTCGGTTTCAGATGCGAGGCCGATCTGCTCGACCTTGCGGCCCATGCCGCGCATGGTTTCGATGTGCTTCTCGATGATCCCTTGCGCTTCCGCGGTGATGACGGGACCGACATCGACGGAAAGCTTGTCCGTGCGGCCGATCTTCAGCTCGTGCAGTGCGCCCTTCAGCATCGAAAGGATACGGTCGGCGACATCTTCCTGCAGGCACAGCACCCGCAGTGCCGAGCAACGCTGGCCGGCGCTGTCGAAGGCCGAGGCGATCACGTCGCCGACGACCTGTTCGGCGAGTGCCGAGCTGTCGACGATCATGGCGTTCTGGCCGCCGGTTTCGGCAATCAGCGGGATCGGCCGGCCGGACGGCGACAGCCGATCTGCAAGCTGCGCCTGGATCAGGCGTGCAACTTCGGTCGAGCCGGTGAACATCACACCGGCGATTTCGGGTGCTGCAACCAGCGCTGCGCCGATGCGGCCGTCGCCTGGCAGTAGCTGCAGCGCGTCGGCCGGAATGCCGGCTTCGTGCAGGATGCGCACGCCTTCGGCGGCGATCAGCGGCGTTTCTTCCGCCGGCTTTGCCAGCACCGGGTTGCCGGCGACCAGTGCTGCGGCAATCTGGCCGGCAAAGATCGCCAGCGGGAAGTTCCACGGGCTGATGCAGACGATTGGGCCTAGAGCCTTATGGGCAGGACCGAGCGTGCGGCGCGTCTGCTCGGCATAGTAGCGCAGGAAGTCGATCGCTTCGCGCACTTCGGCGATGGCGTTCGGCAGCGACTTGCCGGCTTCGCGCACGATCAGGCCGAGCAGCGTCGGCATGCGGGCCTGCATGATGTCGGCGGCGCGGACCAGGCAGGCGGCGCGCTCGGCCGGCGACACTGCCGACCAGCTCGAAGCAGCCTTCGAGGCAAGGCTTGCCGCCTGGCGGGCGTCCGCTTCCGATGTTTCGGTGACGGCGCCGACGATATCGCGGTGGTCGCCGGGATTGACGACCGGATGGGTCTCGCCCGATGCCGGACCGGTTGCCAGCAGCGGCACTGCGCGCCAGTCGACGGCAGCACTTGCCTTGAGCGCTTCTGTCAGCGATGCGAGCGAGGTTTCGTTGGAAAGGTCGAGTCCGCTGGAGTTCGGGCGTGCATCACCGAACAGGCCGACCGGCAGGGCGATCTGCGCGTGCGTCGCGCCGACAACAGGCATGGCGCGCACGATGTCGACGGGGTCGGCGACCAGTTCGTCGATCGAGACCTTCGGGTCGGCGATGCGGTTGACGAAGGAGGAGTTGGCGCCGTTTTCAAGCAGACGGCGAACCAGATAGGCAAGCAGCGTTTCGTGCGTGCCGACAGGCGCATAGATGCGGCACGGCCGGTCGAGATTGCCCTTGCCGACGACTTCGTCGTAAAGCGGCTCGCCCATGCCGTGCAGGCACTGGAACTCGTACTTGCCGACCTGGAAATCCTTGCCGGCCAGCTCGTAGATGGTGGCGAGCGACTGGGCGTTGTGGGTGGCAAACTGCGGGAAGATCACGTCCGTTGCCGCCAGCAGCTTGCGGGCGCAGGCGATGTAGGAAACGTCGGTGTAGATCTTGCGGGTGTAGACGGGGAAGTCTTCCAGACCGTCGAGCTGGGCGCGCTTGATCTCGGCGTCCCAATAGGCGCCCTTGACCAGGCGAACCATGATACGTCGGCCAGCGCGGCGGGCGAGGTCGATGATGAAATCGAGCACGAAGGGGCAACGCTTGCCATAGGCCTGGACGACGAAGCCCATGCCGTCCCAGCCGGCGAGGTCCTTGTCGAGGCAAAGCTCTTCGAGGAGATCAAGGGAGAGTTCCAGGCGATCGGCTTCCTCGGCGTCGATGTTGAGGCCGATGTCGTATGTCTTGGCGATGACGGCGAGCGCCTTCACCTTCGGCAGCAGCTCTTCCATGACGCGGGTCGACTGCGCCCGCACATAACGCGGATGCAGCGCCGAAAGCTTGATCGAGATGCCGGGGCCTTCATAGATGCCGCGCCCGGCCGATGCCTTGCCGATGGCATGGATCGCGGTTTCGTAATCCTTGTAGTAGCGTTCGGCGTCGGCGGCCGTCGTCGCCGCTTCGCCCAACATGTCGTAGGAGTAGCGGAAGCCTTTCTGCTCGAGCGCGCGCGAGCGGCGCAACGCCTCGTCGATCGTTTCGCCGGTGACGAACTGTTCGCCCATCATGCGCATCGCCATGTCGACGCCGCGGCGGATCACCGGTTCGCCGCAGCGGGCGATCAGGCGCGTCAGCGCGGCCGAAAGGCTGCGGTCGTTAACGGTCGACGTCAGCTTGCCGGTAACCACCAGACCCCAGGTCGCGGCGTTGACGAACAACGAGCGGCCGCCGCCCAGATGCGACTTCCAGTCGCCGTCGGAAATCTTGTCGCGGATCAGCGCGTCGCGCGTCGCCGTGTCGGGAATGCGCAGCAGCGCTTCTGCCAGGCACATCAGCGCCACGCCTTCCTGGCTCGACAGCGAATATTCGTGCACCAGACCTTCGACGCCGGAGCCTTTATGTTTCGCACGCAGGGCTTCGATCAGCTTGCGGGCCGTCCGTGCAGCTGCCTTCTGGGTCTCGGCCGGAAGCGTTGCAGCCTCGACGAGCGATGGCAGGGCTTCGGTCTCAGGACGGCGATAGGCGGCGGTGATCGCCTGGCGCAGCGTGCTCTGCGCGCGGATCGGCGGTGCGAAATCGGCAAAGGGGGCCGGGGCCTGATCGGCGTTTGGGCTGGATTTGTGAAGCTGGTTCTGGCTCATCGAACGCGGTCCTTTGGAAGGCGGTGACAAGGCGCAATGCGCCCTGGATATCGTGGGCAGAAAATACGCGTCGTTGCGCCGAACATCCATCCGGCAAATTTCATCATTCTCGGAATGTTTCACTATCGCAGCGCCACAAAACCGATGGGGATGCGGAGTGTAAGCTTGAGTGCCGGATGATCCGAAGTCTTAAGCGGCCTGCCCGAAGTGCCGTTCGCGCGCCATCAGACACTCGTCGTCACCGGGCATGCAGGTGCGACAGACGATCGGCCTGACCGCGTAGATCTTGCAGGAGACATGCACGCCGAGCTTGCCGCCAAGGGCCGTGCAACGGTTGTCCTCGCAGCGCATGCCGCCGAGGTCGGCTGCGACATACTCTTCCGGTATCAGGTCGAGTTCCTCGTCCGTCTCCATCGAGAATCGCGGCCAGTCGGAGGAATAGGCGCAGCAGGCGCCGCAGCTCTGACAGTCGAGGTTTTCATCGGTGACGGTGGTTTCGGTCATGGGCCAACCTAGCATGAAGGCCGCGCCGCCGAAATGCCCCTCATACCAACCTGCGCGGATATTGGCCCATTGCGTGGGATCGTCTGCGGTCGTCCGGCAAGGAGCATACCGCAGGGCGATGCCTTGGCATCGGTCGAGGATTGCGACGCTGCCGGTGGCCGACAGGCGGCCCACCCGAAGGGCCGGCCGCTTTTGGCCTCCGGACAGCGTCGACAATCCTCACCGGACCGCTTGGGTCCGGCTCCGGTTTTCTCCTTGCCGGAAACCAAAATCGCTCCGGCGCAATGGGTCAATATCCGTGCAGGTTGGTATCAGGCGAAGGCGGCGTCCCGGCGGGCGATTTCATAATCCTCGGTATGAACGAGAACACCATCCTTCGTCACCAGGGCAATGCCGTAGGCGGCGGGTTCATCGACCGAGAGCGAGGCATCCGGTGCATCGAACGGCATCGGCTGCTGGTGCACCGGGCTCTTGAAGATGGAGAAGGGGATGCCGCGGCTTGAGCCGCTGATCGTGCGATGCACGTGGCCGGCGAAGATGTGGCGCACATTGCCGTGTTTCTTCACCAGTGCATAGAATTCCACTTCGTTGACCAGGCGGATCATGTCCATGGCGGTAAAGCCCGTCGCGTGCGGCGGATGATGCATGAAGATGAGCACGGGCTTTTCGCCGGCATCGGCCAATTGACGATCGAGCCAGGCAAGGCGTTTCTGGCACAATAGGCCGGCATGGCTGTTGGGATAGTCGTAGGGCGGCGCAAACAGCGTGTCGAGCAGAATCGCCCGGCAATCGCCAAAGTCGATCACCTGCTGCACGAAGCCGTCGTCGTCCGTCACCGCGTCTGCAAAGACGTCGAGAAACACGTCGCGCCGGTCATGGTTGCCGACCATGATCGCGGCCGGAGGTAACAATTGATCGATCAGCGTTTTCAACCGCTCGTAAGAGGCGCGGTCAGCATGGTGCGCGAGGTCGCCGGTGAAGATCACCCGATCGGCGTCCGCGTGGTAGCGGTTCACATGCGCGATGCCGTTGGCCAGGCGTTGGTAGGGATCGAGGCCGATGATCGTCGTGCCTTCGGGGACAATATGCAGGTCGGTAAAGATAATCAGTTTCGTCATTACATATCCAGGCAAAGGGTGTCTTCCCGCCCAAGCTGTAGTGCACCCGGCTGCACGTCAAGCTGCATCTTTGGGCGGGATCTGCCTGTACATAAAGCGGGCCGACCCATTCAGGTCGTCCCGCAATGGGTCATTTGATGCGGCTCATCTTGTCGAGCATGGCCGTCTCGAAATTGTTGGCCCCGCTGAGTTCGGCGAATTTGCGCTCCGCATACGCATCGCCCTCGGCTGCTGCCTTGCGGAACACGGCGCGTGCGGCGGGCAGATCCCTGGTCACGCCTTCGCCGGTTTCCAGCATCAGGCCGAGATTGACCATGGCGTCGACATTGCCGCGCTCGACGGCGAGGCGATAGAACCTGGCGGCCCTGGCGTTGTCTTCCGGCACCAGCTTGCCTTCATCCAGGATGACCGCGAGGTTGAACGCGGCGACGTCATCGCCGGCGAGCGTTGCCCGCTCGAACCATTCGATGGCAAGCTTGCCGTTTGCCACTGTGCCCATGCCGTCGCGGTAGGCGACGCCGAGATTGTAGGCGGCAAGGATATTGCCTGCTGCAGCGGCTTTCTGATTAAGCGCGAATTCGGTTTTGATGTCGCCCTGTTCGCCGACAAGCACCGCATAGTTGGTCATGGCCAGCGCGTGGCCATGGTCGGCAGCTTCACTGAGGATGCGCAGCGACTGGATCTTCTGGCCGGCCTTGTCGAGCACGCGCGCCAGCTGGAACTCGATGCGGGCGCCGGCATGCTGGTTATAAGCCTCGCGGCAGGCCGAAAGCGCGATACCGATCTTCATGTCTTCGGTCGCGACAGCCGGGTAAGCCTGGTTGCGCTGCAAGTCGAAGATGCTGCCCGCCTCGCGGTCGCAGATGTCGGCGGCCGAAAGCTCTGCCGCACGGGCGGGAGGAAGCGCGATCGCTGCGAGCGCCAGGAAGCTGACGATGGCAAGAAGCAATGCGTTGAAGATGCGAATGCCTGTTTTGCGCTGGTTTTCCATGATGCTCTCCCCGTCTCGTGAAACCAACTTAGCCCGACGGGGTCGCACTGCCTGTTCCGGCGGTAACAGCCGGATTGCCGGCGCTCTGGCGAAGTGGCAAGCAAGTTATCGACGCGCATTCGGCTTGTTTCCCCGGATATCAGGGATATCCTTTAGGAAAGTCGGGCGATCGAGGGCTCGAACAGTCGAACAGGGAGAAGGACCATGATGGACCGGGGGCCGGTGCGGCAGATGCTGGTGAAGAGGCGCGTCGTCGTTGGCGGCCTGTTGTTGGCTGCCATCGGCGGCGGCGTGGCAACGACCATGGCGAGCCCGGTGATCGGCAAGGCGACGGAAATCCGCGGCGCCGTTCGTCGTCGGCAGGCTGAACAGGAAGACGCTTTGGCTGTCGGAGCGCAAATCTTCGACAATGATCATGTGCGCACTGAGGCTGAAAGTTTCGCAACCCTGGCGCTTGGTACCGACACCCGCGTCCTGCTGGGTGCCGAGACCGACCTGCTGGTTGACAGTTTCATTGCCGGGCAGGGTGGCACGCTCGAACTCGGCATAGGCCGAATGGTGTTCGACCGCCCCGAGGGGCTGCCGAAGGTCGATGTTGCTGTCAGGACCGCCTTCGGCATGATCGGCGTGCGCGGCACCAAGTTCTTCTGCGGCCCGAGCCGGGTCGCGTTTGCCGTCTTCGTCGAGCATGGCAGCGTTGCGGTCGCGGCGGGCGGCGTAACGCAGATTGTCGCCGCGGGGCAGGGCGTCGAGTTCCGACAGCGAGGTGAGGCGCCGAGCGAACCGGTCAACTGGGGGCAGGCGCGGATCAGCGAGGCCTATGCCAGTGTGGGCTTGTAATAGCGCCCTCAGCGCCACGAGGGGTAATTCTCTCCCTCCATAGATGCCGACCTATGGAATTCTGCGGGATCGCTACACCTGTTCAGGATCGGCGACCGTGAAGAGTTCCATGGTGGCAAAGCCCCGGATTTCATGTTCGCCGAGCGAGCGAAGCCGCTGCTTGCTTTCCGCCGCCGCTGCCGGGCCGACGCAGATTGCCGTGCCCAGAAACTTGTTTGCCTCCTGCAGTCTTGCCGCAAGGTTGATGGCGTCGCCATGGGCAGTATAGTCGAGCTTGCCGCCGGCGCCGACCTCGCCAAGGACCGCCTGACCGGTCTCGACCCCGATGCGCGTGCGCCCGAAATCCCTTGCCGCAAACGGCGGTCGCCTGCGCATTTCTTCCGTCAGCGCATGGATCGCCTTGGCGCATTCGATCGCCTTGTCGACGTGGTCGGCAAGGTCCTCCGGCGCGTTGAAGAAGGCGTGCACGGCGTCGCCGACCACCTTGTCGACCATGCCGCCATATTGCGCCACCAGCCCGTTGACCTCGGTGAAGTAGATGTCGAGCAGGGCGATGAGGTCGCGCGGCCCGAGTTTTTGCGAAAGAGTCGAAAAGCTCTCGATGTCGGTGAACAGCGCCGTCACCGCCCGTTCCTCGCCCGCAACCCGGGCCGCACCGGGATTGTCGATGTAACGCGCGACGACCGATTGCGGCAGATATTGCGAGAATTTTTCCCGTGCCGTCGCCTCCGCACGCCTGATATGGCCGAACTGCAGCGTGCTCGTCACCGCCAGCACCGCTGCAAGCGCGACCGAAATGCTTACTGCATCCACGAGCCAGCCGCTGCTGCGGTAGATCGCGGCGGTCGCTGCGACGACGACGGCAACCGCGATGATGCCGAGCACTGCCGATGTCATCGGCCGGAGCCTTGCCGCGCCATAGGCGGCGGCAATGCCCGCTGCGAGCGAGAACAGGGCTTCAATGAGGGGAAGCCGCGCGTCACGCCGTGGAATGAAGCCGGTGGCGATCGCATTGGCGATATCGGCATGGATCTGCACCGAGGGTTCGAGCGGCATGGAGGCGCTGGGCCTGAGGCCGCCGAGATTGGGCAGGCTGCTGCCGATGAAAACAAGTTTGCCCGAAAGCCGGTCTTTGCCTGCATTCCTTGCGAGAATATCGGCTGCCGAAATCGTCCGGGCGGCGATCGTATCAGGCGCGCTCGCGACGAAGCGCAGGCTGCCGGTATCGTCGAACGTGATCACCTGCCGGTCGAGACGCAGCCAGGCCGGATTACCGCCGAGAATCGGAGTGCCAGCGCCGGTCATCAGTCGCGTCGCTTCGATCGCAAGCGTCGGATAGGCCTCTTCGCCGAGGATAGCGAAGGCCTGCGCTCGCCGGATACGGGCATCCTCGTCACCCACCAGAAACGATGCGGCAGCCGCTTTGGCATGGTCCATGAAAGCGGGACAGGAGGTTTCGGCGCCGTCGAGGAACCAGAGTTCGGGTGCTGCGAAGGGCCGGCTCAACGCCAGCGGCGGAACCGGGCGAGGGCGCTCCTGCAGCGTATCGGCAATGAGAAAGCCGAGAACCACAGGTACTGTCGAGAGCGCTTGCGAAAGCGATGCATTGCCCGGTAGCTCTGCCGCACAATCGGAACTGAAGACGAAGTCGACGGCGACGACCTTGGCGCCGGCCTCGGTCAGTCCGGATAGAAGCTCGGCGGTTGCCGCCCTGTCCCAGTCGCCGCTCGGCCGGGATTGGTAGGCCGCCCGGTCGATGTCGACAACGACGATGTCGGGCGACTGCGGTGACGGCACCCATTGCGTCAGGCTGTCGAAGAACAGTTCCCGCTGCGTTTCGAACACGGGTTCCGCATAGCAATAGAGTGCCAGTGCGACGATCAGGCTTGTCAGGATCCCGCCGGCGAGCGGAGTGAAACGAAAGTGCCGGCAAGATTGTGAGGTCATTTCGCCTAATCCTCTTCGGGATCGGCGATGCTCAGCAGCCGGCCTACCTTGCAGGCGATGATGCCGTCTCCCCGCTTGATCGCACCGCTCTCTTCAAGCCACAGGATGGCCCGGTTGACCTTGGGGCGGCTGGCGCCGAGAACGCCGGCGATATCCGTCTGGCTCATCGTCAGTCGCAGATTGGCGCTTTCGGGAAGCTCGTTGCCGTGGATCTGTCGGAGCGTGGCCAGGAAGAAGCGGGCAACGCGGGCATTGAGGTCGTAAAGCGCGATGGTTTCCAGCCGCTCGGTGGTGTCGCGCAGCTGCGCGCAGAGAAAGCGGATGACGGACTCGGCCGCCGCAGGCCGGGTTGTGACCATGTCGAGAAACGCCTTCTTGCCGATCACATAGCCTTCGGCCGCGGTCTGCGCCGTTGCGTCTGCCGACCGCGTCTGGCCGTCGAGCACCGCCATCTCGCCGAAGATCGCGCCGGCTTCATGCTGGCGCAGCATCAGTTCGCGGCCCTGCGGTGTGATCAGCGAAAGCTTGATGCGGCCCGATATGACGACGATCATATAGTTGCCTTCGTCGCCGCGCTGGAAGATCACCGTGCCGGCCGGCCACTTTCGATAGGTGGCGATATCGGCGAGATCCTCGATCGTCTTCTTGTCAAACCCTTCGAAGATCGCGAATGAGCGCCAGAAGGCCGGGCTCCTGTTGATTTCGTTCATGAGATGCCCCCGCGCGGCGTGCCCTGCCGCGCCTGAATTTCGCCCAGCCGAACCTTCGTTGCAACAGAAAAGAACACTTAGGGCCGAACCGGCGCTTCTGATGAAGAAAAGGACTGAACAGACAGCGCCGAGACCCAAATGTCGGTTGACGATAAATCCCGGTTGTCTCTACGCTGTGAACGATCTGTCGCCGGGCGTGCGGCTAGATGAATTTGAAAATGCTGATACTTCTGCTGCCAACACTCGTTTCCCACAGGAGCCTCGCATGTCTCAGAATGTCGTCGTCCTCATCGGACGCATTCTTCTTTCTATCATGTTCATCACCGCCGGGTTCGGCAAACTGACAGATCCAGCCGGCACCGCCGGAATGATCGCCAATGCCGGCTGGCCGGCAGCAACTGCACTTGCCTACCTCGCCGGCGCCTTCGAGCTGATCGCCGGTCTTGCCGTTCTCGTCGGTTTCCAGACGAAGATCGCGGCCTATCTGCTGGCTCTCTTCTGCCTGGTCACCGCTTTCGTCTTCCACAGCGGCGCAATCAACATTCCGACCTTCCCGCCGGAAGCAAACGGCCTGTTGACTGTCTTCAACGGCCTGATGATGATGAAGAACATCTCGGTCGCCGGTGGCTTCCTGGTGCTTGCAGCTTTCGGCCCGGGCGCGCTGTCGATCGACGAGCGCCGCGCCTAAAACACCAAAGACATGAAACGAGAAGGCCCGTCGGTTCCGCCGGCGGGTTTTTCGTTTTGTCCCGCCAAATCCGTCAGGGGTAGATAACGCCCTTGCGCAGGATGACGTTGCCGTAAAGCCGCGGCTCGCTGGTCTGCACCACCGTGTGGGCGGCCTGCACCCGCGGGTAGAATTCGGGGCCGAGCAGCGGAACGACCGTTCGTGCCGGCTCATGCTTGCCGCAGCAATCGATGATCTCCCGGTGAACCGGATCGAGCGCGTCCCGGTCGTGCCTGGCCGTGGCGCGGAAGATCGCCGCAGGCACGAAATCGTCGATAGGCAAAACGCTGAGAATGGCGTCGAGCACCCGGATCAGCCCGTGGCCGTCGAGCCGAACCAGTCGGCGGGCATGTTCCTGGCCGGGATAGTTGCCATCGACCAGCGCGATCTCGTCGCCGTGACCCATGGCTCGAAGCGTCGCGAGCAATTCCGGGCTGAGGATCGGGTCTATGCCTTTCAGCATCAGCTGAGCTCCTTGAAGAGGACGTTGGTGTCGAGCAGGTAGCGGGAGAACAATGGCAGGCTCGCGCCGCCGATGGCGCGTGCGTGGCTGCCGACCATGCCTTCGACCAGTTCGGGAATTGTCACGCCCTGGAGGTCGAGCTCGTGGAGAGCCTTGCGCGTTGCCGTCAGCAGCCGGGCGCGCACCCAGGGCGGAAAGCCGCCGTCGATGACGACGGCCGAGAAGTCGACGATCGAGACGGCGGAGACGACGGCCTGGGCAAGGGCCGCTGCGCTGTCGTCGATCCAGATGGT
Source organism: Ensifer sp. 4252 (assembly GCF_050434565.1). Taxonomy (NCBI): domain Bacteria; kingdom Pseudomonadati; phylum Pseudomonadota; class Alphaproteobacteria; order Hyphomicrobiales; family Rhizobiaceae; genus Ensifer; species Ensifer sp. 4252. The sequence continues at coordinate 1,240,033 of NZ_JBNDIU010000001.1, read as the reverse complement.
CAGCGGTTCGCCGAAATCGATCCAGTCGTCGGCGGAATACCACAAGGGCTTCGGATCGATGCCACGTTCGCGCAGCAGATTTTCGAGCACGAACACCGAGGCGATCTTCAGCAACTGGATGGTCTTGCCGTCCTTGCCGGATACCGGCAGCGGGCCGACGGCGCCGGCGGTGCCGGTCCGGCCGGAAAAGAGCGCGGAATTGATGACGATACCGCCGCCGATGAACGAGCCGATGTAGAAATAGACGAAGTCGGGATAGCTGGCGCCGACGCCGAAGGCGAGTTCGGCGCCGCAGGCGCTGGTTCCGTCGTTCTGCAGAAACACCGGATGGCGGGTCCGTTGCGCTACGATCGCCTGCAGATCCACCTCGCGCCAGCGATCCATCTGTTCGCGTGGAGCGCCTACCTCTTCCGCCCAGTTCCACAGTTCGAAGGGTGTGGCGATGCCGATGCCGGCGATGCGTTTACGCTCCTCCGAGCTCAGTTGCTTCTCGAGTTTCTCGATGCCGCCGATGATGAAGTCGACGAGCTCGCCGGGCAGGGGATAGGCATGGATCTGGTGCAGGTGCAGGCGGATATTGCCGACGAAATCCATCAGCACCAGGTCTGCGCTGCGTCGCCCGATCTTCACCCCAAAGGAAAACACCGCATCCGGGTTGAGCCGCATCGGTGTCGAGGGTTGGCCGACGCGGCCGCGAACCGGTTGGCCGCGCACCAGCAGGCCATCGCTTTCAAGCGCGCGCATGATGACGGAAACGGTCTGCGCCGAAAGGCCGGAGCGCCGGGCGATATCCGCCTTCGAGAGCCCGCCGTGACGACGAACCAGCGACATCACCAGCCTTTCGTTATAGGCGCGCACGCGTGTCTGGTTCGCCCCGCCGCTCGGGTCGATGACTTCAGGTTGTACCGGCCCCCTGTCGGGGCCGTCTGTCAATGACATGCCACCGTCTCCTCCCGTTGGCATAAATGCCCGCTTGGCGCGGGTCTGTTGTTTCCGCTCTGGGCGGACCTGTCAATTTGCGCATCGGCCCGGATGGTCCCGGATCGCCGTTATCCCAAGAATGCCACATCGAAATAATAATTCAATTTGATTTATTTATTGACACCCCAGAAATTTAGTGTTTGTTTTTGATCCGGAAGCGCCTGCTGCAGCGGAGGAGAATGCTGTGGTGGCGAGGCCTGGGCCGGTCCGCCGGCGCGTTTTTCATCCTTGGGAGGATTACATGAAGAAGACTGTTCTCTCCGCCGCGTTCGGCGTGCTGTCGCTCGGCGTCGTGTTCGCCGCTCCGGCGCAGGCCGCTGATGTCAGCGCCTGCCTGATTACCAAGACCGATACCAATCCCTTCTTCGTCAAGATGAAGGAAGGCGCTACCGCCAAGGCCCAGGAACTCGGCGTCACGCTGAAGTCCTATGCCGGCAAGATCGACGGCGACCATGACAGCCAGGTGGCTGCGGTCGAATCCTGCATCGCCGATGGTGCCAAGGGCATCCTGATCGCCGCTTCCGACACCAAGGCGATCGTCGATCAGGTCAAGAAGGCCCAGGAAGCCGGTCTGCTCGTGATCGCGCTCGACACGCCGCTTGATCCGGCAACCGCCGCCGATGCGACGTTTGCAACCGACAACCTGCTTGCCGGCAAGCTGATCGGCCAATGGGCCGCCGCTACGATGGGCGAGAATGCGAAGACCGCAAAGATCGGCTTCCTGGACCTCATCCCTTCACAGCCGACGGTCGACGTGTTGCGTGACCAGGGCTTCATGATCGGCTTCGGCATTGATCCGAAGGATCCGGCCAAGATCGGCGACGAGGATGACCCGCGCATCGTCGGCCACGACGTCACCAACGGCAACGAAGAAGGTGGCCGCAAGGCGATGGAAAACCTTCTGCAGAAGGATCCCGATATCAACGTGATCCATACCATCAACGAGCCGGCCGCCGTCGGCGCCTACCAGGCGCTGAAAGCCGTTGGCAAGGAAAAGGACGTGCTGATCGTATCGGTCGACGGCGGTTGCCCCGGCGTCAAGTCGGTCGCCGAAGGCGTCATCGGTGCCACCTCGCAGCAGTATCCGCTGATGATGGCGGCGCTTGGCATCGAGGCGATCAAGAAGTTCGCCGACAGCGGTGAAAAGCCGAAGCCGACCGAAGGCAAGGACTTCTTCGACACCGGCGTTTCGCTCGTCACCGACAAGCCGGCTGCAGGCGTTGAATCGATCGACGTCAAGGTCGGCACGGAGAAGTGCTGGGGCTGATCGCCTCCGCTCTTCGATCGCATGAGCCAGTAACGGAAGGGCGGCCCCGGCCGCCCTTCGCGTAAGCGCCGATGTCTTTGACAAGGCGACGGAAACCGCGCAGCCTCTTGAGTGAGTGCTGATGTCCGCCCCATGGTGGGCGGGCTGCGCACCAGATTGCATCGCAACCCCTTGGGAGTGGGGTTCACCGGAGGAAGGTCCATGGGCGAGCCCAACGCAGCCGCACAGCCATCCCAGGAATTCGAAAAGGTCCTGGTCAACAGTTCGACGCAGGTCGCGTCGTTCGACACGCATGACAAGACGCCGATCCAGAGGATCCAGCATTTCCTGCATTCGACGCCGGCGGCCGTGCCGTTCATCGTGCTCGTTGCAGCGATCCTGATCTTCGGTTTGACGATCGGTGGAAAGTTCTTCTCGTCCTATACGCTAACGCTGATCCTGCAGCAGATCGCCATCGTCGGCATCCTGGGTGCGGCGCAGACCCTGGTGATCCTGACAGCCGGCATCGATCTTTCGATCGGCGTGATCATGGTGCTTTCGGCGGTGATCATGGGCAATTGCGCCGTGACCTACGGCCTTCCAGCACCGATCGCGATCTTCATCGGCTTCGTCGTCGGCGGTGCCTGCGGCTTCCTCAACGGTTTCCTCGTCTCCAGGGTCAAGCTTCCGCCGTTCATTGTGACGCTCGGCACCTGGTACGTCATCATGTCGACGAACTTCATCTACTCGGCCAATGCGACGATCCGCGAGGCCGACGTGACCGCCGTCACCAAGATGCTTCACGTCTTCGGCGTCAGCTTCAAGGTGGGATCCGCGGTCTTCACGCTCGGTGTGGTAATGATGGTCGTGCTGGTCCTTGGCCTCTGGTATGCGCTCAATCATACGGCCTGGGGTCGGCATCTCTATGCCGTTGGTGATGATCCGGAAGCGGCCAAGCTTTCCGGTATCCGCACCAGCCGCGTGCTGCTTAGCGCCTATACGCTCGCCGGTCTGATCGCGGCACTTGCCGCCTGGGTTTCGATCGGCCGCAACGGCTCGATCTCGCCTTCGGCAGCGGTCACTGACTACAATCTGCAGGCCATCACCGCAGCCGTGATCGGCGGCATCTCGCTCTTCGGCGGGCGTGGATCGATCCTCGGAACCCTGATCGGCGCGATGATCGTCGGCGTGGTCTCGATGGGCCTCAACATGCTGGGAGCCGATCCGCAATGGAAAGTCTTCCTCACCGGCGTGCTGATCATCACCGCCGTTGCAATCGACCAGTGGATCAGAAAGGTAGCAGGCTGATGGCTCAGGAACCCATTCTCACCGCGCGCGGCCTGGTCAAGCGTTATGGCCGGGTCACGGCGCTGGATCATGCCGATTTCGACCTCTACCCGGGCGAGATCCTGGCGGTCATCGGCGACAACGGCGCCGGCAAGTCCTCGATGATCAAGGCGATCTCCGGCGCCATCACGCCCGATGAGGGGGAGATCCGGCTCGAGGGGCAACAGATCAACTTCCGCTCGCCGATGGAGGCGCGCACCGCCGGCATCGAGACCGTCTACCAGAACCTGGCGCTGTCGCCGGCGCTCTCGATCGCCGACAACATGTTTCTCGGCCGTGAGATCCGTAAACCCGGCATCATGGGCAAGCTCTTCCGCACGCTCGACCGTGCGGAGATGGAGAAACGGGCACGGGCAAAATTGTCCGAGCTCGGCCTGATGACGATCCAGAACATCAACCAGGCGGTGGAAACCCTTTCGGGCGGCCAGCGCCAGGGTGTGGCCGTGGCGCGAGCCGCAGCCTTCGGCTCCAAGGTGGTGATCATGGACGAGCCGACGGCAGCCCTTGGCGTCAAGGAAAGCCGGCGGGTGTTGGAGCTGATCCTCGACGTGCGTTCGCGCGGCCTGCCGATCGTGCTGATCTCGCACAACATGCCGCATGTGTTCGAGGTCGCCGACCGCATCCACATCCACAGGCTCGGCAAACGCCTCTGCGTCATCAATCCGAAGGAGCATACGATGTCGGATGCCGTCGCCTTCATGACCGGGGCGAAGGAGCCGCCGCGCGAGGCGCTCGCCGCATGACAGTTGCGCCGTTGGTTGACCAGCTTCTGGAACGGGCGGCAGGTGCTGCCCGTTTCATCGTGGCGATTGCCGGTCCGCCCGGCGCCGGAAAATCGACGCTGTCGGATGCGCTTGCCGAAGCGCTGATTGCTGCGGGAGAAAAGGCAGCGGTGCTGCCGATGGACGGCTTCCACATGGACAATGCCGTGCTCGAGCAGAAGGGCCTGCTTGCCCGAAAGGGCGCGCCGGAGACCTTTGACCTCAGGTCGTTCCTGGCGACGATCGCCGCCGTCAGGGCCAATGACGGCGAAGTGCTGGTCCCGGTCTTCGATCGCTCGCGCGAACAGGCGATCGCCTCGGCGCGCGTGGTGGCGGCCGACACCCGCCTCATTCTCGTCGAAGGAAATTACCTGCTGCTCGACGAAGCGCCCTGGTCGAAACTCGATGGCGCCTTCGACTTCTCCATCTTCATCAATCCCGGCATTGAGGAGTTGGAGCGGCGCCTGCTGAAGCGCTGGCGCGACCATGGCTATGACGAGGAAGGAGCCCGCCGAAAGGCGCTAGGCAACGACATTCCAAACGCGCATCGGGTTGTCGATCATCAGCAGCCTGCCGACCTCGTGCTTGCGGATTTCTGAGCGATGGTCGGATTGCGGATTGTATTCCCGGGCGCATTGGTGATATCGAGACGCGGTTTCACCACATGAGTTACCGCCCGTCGCCCGCACCTGCCGGCTGCAAAGCTGCGCGCGCGGATCGGGCGCGAGGAGAACGCTGACCATGCAAGACCTCGTTATCCGCCGGCCGGATGATTGGCACCTTCACCTGCGCGACGGCGACATGCTGAAGGGCGTCATCGCCGATACCAGCCGCCATTTCGCCCGCGCGATCATCATGCCCAACCTCGTGCCGCCGGTCGTCACCGCGGCCGAAGCGGCTGCCTATCGCGAGCGGATCGTCGCCGCCATTCCGGCCGGCGACCGCTTCGAGCCGCTGATGACGCTCTATCTGACCGAGGGCACGGACCCCGACGATGTCGAGGCCGGCCACAAAAGCGGTCTCGTCAAGGCGGTCAAGCTCTATCCGGCAGGGGCGACGACCAACTCGCACAGCGGCGTTCGCGACATCGACAAGGCGATGCCGGTGCTGGAGCGCATGGCCAAGATCGGCCTGCAGCTCTGCGTCCACGGCGAAGTGACGACGTCGGACGTCGATATCTTCGACCGCGAGGCGGTGTTCATCGAAACGGTGCTTGATCCCTTGTGCCAGCGCCTGCCGGAACTGAAAGTCACGATGGAGCACGTCACCACCAAGGACGGCGTCGACTACATCAGGGCGTCGAAGGCAAATCTCGCCGGCTCGATCACCACGCACCACCTGATCATCAACCGCAACGCCATTCTCGTCGGCGGTATCAAGCCGCATTACTACTGCCTGCCGGTTGCCAAGCGCGAAAACCACCGCCTGGCTTTACGCGCAGCGGCGATCTCGGGCGACAAGCGGTTTTTCCTCGGCACCGACTCGGCGCCGCATGTCGATCCGCTGAAGGAATGCGCCTGCGGCTGCGCCGGCATCTACACCTCGATCAACACCATGAGCTGCCTTGCCCATGTGTTCGAAGAGGAAGCCGCGCTCGACAAGCTCGAAGCCTTCGCGTCGCTGAACGGCCCGGCCTGGTACGGCCTGCCTATCAACGAAGAGACGATCACCCTCAGGAAGCAGGCGGACGCCGTCAGCTATCCCAAGAAGATCGACACCGGCGCCGGTCCGGTCACCGTTTTCGATCCGATGTTCCCGCTACACTGGGCCGTCGTCTGATCGCCTGACAATTGAAGGAGAGTTTGATGTTTTCCAACGCGTTCACCGACAAGGCCGTCATGGCCGAGCTGGTCGCAAAAATGCTCTGGGAGATCAAGGCCGTGCATTTCAGCGCCGACAAGCCCTATAAGCTGTCGTCCGGCATGGCGAGCCCTGTTTATATCGACTGCCGCAAGCTGATCTCCTATCCGCGCATCCGCTCGGCGGTGATGGATTTTGCGGCGGCATCCATCCTGCGTGAGGCCGGTTTCGAGCAGTTCGACGTCGTTGCAGGCGGCGAGACGGCCGGCATTCCCTTCGCGGCCATGCTGGCCGAGCGCCTGGGCCTGCCGATGATCTACGTGCGCAAGGCGCCGAAGGGCCATGGCCGCAACGCCCAGATCGAAGGCCACATGCCGGAGGGCGCCCGTGTTCTGGTGATCGAGGACCTGACGACGGCCGGCGGCTCGATGTTCAAGTTCATCGACGCGATCCGCGCTGCAGGCGGCATCGTCGACCATGGCATAGCGCTCTTCTATTACGACATCTTCCCGGAAGCTGTCGGCGACATGAAGTCGAAGGGTGTCGACCTGCACTGGATCGCCACGTGGCGCAACGTTCTGGCCGTCGCCCGTCAGCAGGCGCTGTTCGACGACAAGACGCTGGGCGAAGTCGAGGCCTTCCTCAACGACCCGCTGGCCTGGTCGGGCCGCAATGGCGGCGTCAGCGCGCTTGCCGCCCAGTAGGCGCCAGCAGTTCTGGGGTTTCGTCGAAAGTCATTGAAATCAATTGAAATGTCTTCAGGGGAGAAATGCCGATGATCGTATGTTGTGGTGAAGCGCTGATTGACATGCTGCCGCGGGACACGACCGCGGGCGAGAGTGCATTTGCACCCTATGCCGGCGGGGCGATCTTCAACACCGCGATCGCACTCGGTCGGCTCGGTATTCCCACCGGCTTCTTCACCGGCCTTTCGGATGACATGTTCGGCGATATCCTCCGCGAAACGCTGAAGGCGGCGAATGTCGACTTCGGCCCGTGCGCGACCCTGTCGCTGCATACGACGCTTGCCTTCGTCAAGCTCGTCAATGGCCATGCCACCTACGCCTTTTTCGATGAGAATACGGCAGGGCGCATGATCACCAAGGACCATCTGCCGGCGCTCGGCGATTTCTGCGAGGCGCTGCATTTCGGCGCGATCAGCCTGATCCCCGAGCCCTGCGGCTCGACTTATGAGGCGCTGATGACCCGCGAACACGAGAAGCGCGTCATCTCCTTCGACCCGAACATCCGGCCCGGCTTCATCAAGGACCGGGAAGCCCATCTCGCCCGCATGAACCGCATGGCGGCGATGTCGGACATCATCAAGTTCTCCGACGAGGATCTCGACTGGTTCGGCATGACCGGCAGCCACGACGATCTGGCGGCCGAATGGCTGAAGCGTGGGCCGAAGCTTGTTCTGATCACCAAGGGCGCCGACGGGGCCGTGGGTTATACCGCCCGCCACAAGGTGGACGTCACCGGCGAGCGCGTGGCCGTCGTCGATACGGTCGGCGCCGGCGATACCTTCGATGCCGGCGTGCTGGCGTCGCTGAAGCTGAGCGATCTGCTGACCAAGGACACCGTCGCAAACCTCTCGGAGAGCGCCGTCGGCGACGCCCTGGCGCTGGGTGCCAAGGCGGCCGCCGTCACCGTTTCGCGTGCCGGCGCAAACCCACCCTGGAAGCATGAAATCGGGCTCTGAGGAGAGCCCGCCCATAACTCAACCTTCCTCCTCCACCGGACGATATTCGAGAATGTCGCCCGGCTGGCAGTCGAGAACGGCGCAGATCTTCTCCAGCGTGTCGAAGCGCACGCCTTTCACCTTGCCGGATTTTAAAAGGGATATGTTCTGCTCGGTGATGCCGACCTGCTCTGCAAGGTCGCGGGAGCGGACCTTCCTTTTTGCCAGCATGACGTCGAGATTGACTATGATGGGCATCGCCTAAAGCCTTTCCAGGAAAAGTGCGAAGCGGTTTTCCGTCAGGAAATGCTCAGAAATTAAAGAGAAAGAGCGTTTCCATGACTCTGCCTGAGATGGAAACGTCTCTAGACGAAGCTCCGGTTCTCGGCGTCGATCCCCGATGCGATGACCATGACGTGGCCAAGCACAAGAAGCAGTCCGGCCATTAACAGAACGATCACCGTTCCTCCATTGATATCGATGAGAACGGAGTGTCCGGTCGCGCTGGGATTGTCATAGGTGACGGCCATCACGCCGATCGCGTTGCTGATCACGAGGCTGAGCGAGCCGACGATTGCGATGATCCCGATCCGCTTCAAAAGGACGCCATTGCGGCTGGAGAGAATTTCCCTGCGCTCGAACCCATCAAAGAGCTGCCAGGCGAAAGCCAGCCCCGCGATGACAAGCGCATTGTTCAAGGCGGTGAGAAATATCACGGTCGAGATTGCGCGATAGGAGAGCGTAATCGTCCCAAGTTTCGGGAACACGACATCGCGGATGCCCTGCTCGAAGCCGGCCCGGTCGAAGAAAATCTGCCAATGCATATAGACGACGGCTGCGCAGAACACTGCACCACACAAGACGACCATGTGCTTCATGATGCGGCTCAGCTTGCGTAGCCGCTCGGGGGATTCGCTCATTGGAAAATTCCTTATCGGCTCACTTGTTTTTTTGTTGTAAAACAATAATTATTTCGCGTCAATTGTGATTTTGGTGCGTTTATGTCTTTCCGTATTTTGATGAACCCATGCCTTTTCCTGTCGCTCAATGTGCTCGCCGCCTGCGCGGCGCTCAATGTCGGTTCGCTTGAAAAGCTCTCGAGCGTCGATCCGCTCACGTCCGATCCGGCAGAGCTGCGTGTTGCGCTTTTGGTGCCGGAAGGGCTGTCGCTGCGGCGCGGCGATGCGATGCTCGGGATTTCGTGGAAGGCGGATGGCACTCCCCTCGACACCCGCCATTTCGCGCTTCAGATCCAGTCCGGCAATGCCGGAGCGCCGGCCCTGACTGAGCGGATGCGGAACGGGCAGACACTCTATGTCCTGACATTGACGCCCGCTGATGCCGAGCGCCTGCGCGATATGCAGGAGAAGATTGCGGTGACCAAGGGTATCGAAGCAAAGGGGCGCGGCAGCCTCGCGGTCGGTTTTTCCGGCGGCTGCTGGACCGGTCAATTCCCCGCCGACCAGAAGATCACGGTCGATGCCTGGATCCGTACCCGTTCCGACGAAAGCTACTTCCAGATCCTTTCAGGACTGGATCTGATGGACACGCTCCGCCAGTCCGGCGTCAAGGCGCTGCCGGCCTGCGCGGCGTGAGTGGCCGGGGGCGACGTTCGCGCCCCTGGCCTTGGCTTTCTAGCGGGCAGCCTTGAGCAGCACGGCCACAAGGCCTGATGTCGACGAATCGTGACCTGCCGCACTTTCCTTGCCTTCGACCACTGGCAGCAGACCCGTTGCCAGCTCCTTGCCGAGCTCGACGCCCCACTGGTCGAAGGAGTTGATGTTGAAGAGCGCGCCTTCGACGAAGACGCGGTGCTCGTAGAGGGCGATCAGCCGGCCGAGCGCGAAGGGGTCGAGCTGGTCGTAGACCAGTGTCAGCGACGGGCGGTTGCCGGCAAAGACACGGTGCGGTGCGATTTTGTCGGCCTTGGCGTCCGCCATGCCCTTGGAGGTCAGCTGCGCCTTCGCCTCGGCAAGCGTGCGCCCCTTCATCAGGGCTTCAGACTGGGCAAGGCAATTGGCAATCAGCAGTTCGTGCTGGTGGCGCAGGTTCTTCTCGTGGCCGTTGGCAGCGATCATGAACTCGGCCGGGATGACGTCCGTGCCCTGATGGATCAGCTGGTAGAAGGCGTGCTGGCCATTGGTGCCCGGCTCGCCCCAGACGACCGGACCGGTCGAATACTCGACCGGCTTGCTGTCGAGCGTCACGGCCTTGCCGTTCGATTCCATGTCGAGCTGTTGCAGGTAGGCGGGAAAGCGCGACAGGCGCTGGTCATAGGGCAGGATTGCGCGCGAGGGGTAGCCGAGAACGTTGCGGTTGTAGAAACCGAGGAGGCCGAGCAGCATCGGCAGGTTCTGGCGGACGGGCGCGGTGCGGAAATGCTCGTCGATGGCATGGCCGCCATCGAGGAAGCGGCCGAAGTTCTCCTTGCCGATGGCGATCATCAGCGGCAGGCCGATCGCCGACCAGATGGAGTAGCGGCCGCCGACCCAATCCCAGAAGCCGAACACGCGCGCCTGGTCGATGCCGAAAGCCGCGACCTTGTCGAGCGCGGTTGAGACGGCGGCGAAGTGATGACCGACGGCGGCTTCACCGAGCTTGCCGGCGATGAAGGCGCGGGCGGTCGCCGCGTTGGTCATCGTCTCGATGGTGGTGAAGGTCTTGGAGGCGACGATGAAGAGGGTCGTTTCCGGATCGACGAGCTTCAGCGTATCGGCGATATGCGCGCCATCGATGTTGGAGACGAAATGCAGGCGCGGGCCGTCGTGGAACGGTGCAAGTGCCAGCGTTGCCATCACCGGGCCGAGATCCGAGCCGCCGATGCCGATATTGACCACATCGGTGATCTTCTCGCCGGTCGCACCCTTGAGCGCGCCCGAGCGGATGCCATCGGCAAAGGCGCCCATGGTTTCGAGCACGCCGTTGACGTCGGGCATCACATCCTTGCCATCGACCATCACAGGGCGATTGCCGCGGTTGCGCAGCGCCGTGTGCAGCACGGCCCGTTCTTCGGTGATGTTGATGATGTCGCCGCGGAACATCGCGTCGCGCTTCTCTTCGACCTTGGCTGCTTTCGCCAGCGCCTCGAGACCGTCGAGCACCTGCTCGTTCACCGCGCATTTCGAATAATCGAGCAGCAGATCGTCGAGCGAGGTGCTGAAGCGCGAGAAGCGCTCTGCATCGCTCGCGAAGGCGGCGCGGATATCGGTCGCATTGGTCTGCGCGGCGGTTGCTTTGAGTTGATCGACAAGCGCTTTCATCGCGGGGCTCCTTGTGTCGGACATTCGCCTGCGTAGCTATTCGCTTTAAGCCGCTCAAATCAAGCCCGCAAAACCGCCGAAATGGCGGTTTTCAGGGTTTTTTAAATCGTTTAAAATTTCGGAGTAATTTACCCCCGTAGATCCTTCCTCAGGATCTTGCCGACATTGGTTTTCGGCAACTCCGTGCGGAATTCGACGAAGCGCGGCCGCTTGTAGTTGGTGAGATTGGCCGCGCAATGCCGCTTGACGTCCTCTTCGGTGAGAGTCGCATCCTTGCGCACGACGAACAGCTTGACCGCTTCGCCCGAATGTTCGTCCGGAACGCCGATCGCTGCGCATTCGAGAATACCGGGATGGGTCATCGCCACTTCCTCGATCTCGTTCGGGAAGACGTTGAAGCCTGAAACCAGGATCATGTCTTTCTTGCGGTCGACGATCTTGACGAGGCCCGCGGGGTTTATGAAGCCGATATCGCCGGAGCGGAAGAAACCATCAGGCGAAATCGCCTTGGCGGTCTCGTCCGGCCGCTGCCAGTAACCGGCCATCACCTGCGGCCCGCGAATGCAGATTTCGCCGACTTCGCCGATCGCCAGGGTGTTGCCCTGGTCGTCGCGGATCTCAACGTCGGTCGAGGGGATCGGAAAGCCGATCGTGCCGGTGAACTCGGTCGAATCGAGAAGGTTGGCGGTGGCGACCGGCGACGTCTCGGAAAGGCCGTAGCCTTCGGCGATCGGGCACCCCGTCATCTTCTGCCAGCGTTCGGCCACCGGTCTTTGGATGGCCATGCCGCCGCCGAAGGTGAGCATCAGCGACGAGAAGTCGAGCTTCTGGAATTCGGCGTTGTTCATCAGCGCGTTGAACAGCGTGTTGAGGCCCGGGAAGATGTTGGTCTTGTACTTGCCGAGCTCCTTGACGAAGCCGGGAATATCGCGCGGGTTGGGGATCAGGATGTTGTTGCCGCCGGTGGCAAGGCCCATCAGCGAGTTCACCGTCAGCGCGAAGATATGATAGAGCGGCAGCGCGCACATGAAGACGAGATTGTCGGGGCGCGGACGCGAACGGAACGCCGTGTCGAACCAGATTTCCATCTGCGCCATGTTCGACAAGAGGTTGGAATGGGTGAGCGTCGCCCCCTTGGAAACGCCTGTGGTGCCGCCGGTATATTGCAGGAAAGCGACGTCACTAGGCGCGACGTTGGGCTTGGTCAGCTTCAGGCGACCGCCTTGGGCAAGCACCGACTTGAAGGAATGATGGCCGGGGATCGACCAGGCGGGCACGAGCTTCTTCACCCGGCGCACGACCAGATTGACGATTACGCCCTTGAAGCCGAGCATGTCGCCCATCGTCGCGACCACCACGTGCTTGATGCTGGTCTTGGCCGCAACCTGCTGGACCGTATGGGCGAAGTTCTCAAGCACGAAGATCGCCTTGGCACCCGAGTCGACGAACTGGTGCTCGAGTTCACGCGGCGTGTAGAGCGGGTTGACGTTCACCACCGTGAAACCTGCCCTGAGGATGCCGTAGACGATGACAGGATTCTGCAGGATGTTCGGCATCATCACCGCGACGCGGTCGCCCTTCGACAGCCCGTGTGCCTGCAGCCAGGCGCCGATCTTGGCGGATTCGGCATTGAGTTCGGAGAAGGTCAGCGATTTGCCCATGCAGGTAAACGCGAAGCGGCGCGAATAACGCGCGACGGCATGGTCGAAGAAGTCGCCGATCGATTTGTAGGGCAGCGGGCCGATCTCGGCGGCAATGCCCGGCGGATAGGACTTCAGCCAGATCTTCTCTGGGCTGGTGCCTGTTGGTTGCGTGTTGAGTTCCGCCATGACCTCTCTCCCTCTGGTCGCCACAGGCTGGCCTTGCTTGCGGCCAAAGAAGTACCCTCCCGGTCTTCTCTTGCCGATGAAGATGATGCTTTTGCGACACCTCTTCAAGCCGAGATTCGGGATTATATAACTTTGACGTAAACGTCAACTCAGGTAACGGTTAACCGACCCGGCTTGTTCGCACGTGAAAAAGTATGATGAGTGCCGCAAACCCTTTGCCAGTCGGGCTCAAAGCCTGTATTGCGTTGCAGCATATCTACATCGGATACCGTCCGCTATCCGCTGCCAGCACCCACAGATTTGTTCCGCTGTTCGAGGCCGAACGACACAGGTCATTGCTCATGTGTGACGAAGCCTATTCTTCTGCCGTCGATCCGCGCCGAAGCCGCATCTCTGTTGCCGAGGTTGCGCTTGCCGTTGGCGGATTCGGGATCGGTACGGGCGAATTCGCCATCATGGGGCTGCTGCCGCAGGTGGCCGACGACGTCGGTGTTTCGGTGCCGAAGGCCGGCGCCGTGATCAGCGCCTATGCACTCGGCGTTGTCGTCGGCGCACCGTTGATCGCCGTGCTTGCCGCACGGTTTTCCCGCTTTCGTGTGCTTCTGGTGCTGATGCTGCTGTTTGCGATCGGCAATTTCGCAAGCGCCATCGCGCCGGATTTCTACACGCTGGTTGCTGCGCGCTTCTTTGCCGGTCTTCCGCACGGCGCCTATTTCGGCGTGGCGGCGCTGGTGGCTGCAGGGCTGGCCGCACCCAACCAGCGGGCGCGTGCCGTCGGGCGGGTGATGATGGGCCTGACGATCGCGACCCTGTTTGGAACGCCGCTCGTTGCCTGGTTCGGTCAGGCGCTCGGCTGGCGTTCGGCCTTCGCCATTGTCGGCGGCATCAGCCTTCTGACCATTGCGCTCACCTGGTCCTACGTGCCGCGCGACAAGGGCAATCCACAGGCGACGCCGCTGCGCGAGCTTGGCGCCCTGGGCAAGCTGCAGGTTTGGCTGATGCTCGGCATCTGTGCCATTGGCTGCGGCGGCATGTTCGCCGTGTTCAGCTACATCGCCCCGGCATTGACCGAAGTCGCAGGCGTTTCCGGTGCCAATGTGCCGATCATGTTGTCGGTGTTCGGCGCCGGCATGATCCTTGGCAACATTGTCGGTTCGCGTCTTGCCGACTGGGCGCTGCTGCCGGCGATCGGCATCGCGCTTGCCTTTAACATCTTCGCCTATGTGCTGTTCTATTTCACCATGGGCAATCCGTGGATCGCTATCGTCAACGTGTTGTTCATCGGCGGCGGCTTCGCCGTCGTGCCGGGTGTGCAGACCCGGCTGATGGACGTGTCGGGCGAGGCACAGACGCTTGCTGCAGCGCTCAGCCATTCCGCCTTCAACCTCGCCAATGCGCTTGGCGCCTGGCTTGGCGGCTGGTCTATTGCATCAGGCTATGGCTGGACCTCGACCGGCCTTGTCGGCGCCGTCATGGGTGTTGCTGGCTTCGGCATCTTTCTCGCCTCGGTTTTCATCGATCGCGCCGAGACGACAAGGCAGGCCGCGACGCGTGCGGCAGAATGACTCCTGCCATCAAATAAAGCCCGAGAGCTTGCGCGCCGCTAAATTTTTCTGTCATGTCCCGCCGCTAGCGTCGGCTATGGCCCCGAAACTACCGTAAACCGGGGTCATTGGGGCGCTACCGCATGATTTTGTCCTTAGATCGGGGTCGATTTAAGCGCAAAATCATGCATCAGATCGTGGTACGGCGACCTTTGCGCGTCTTTGTAGGAGACGCGCGCGCTGTACAGGCTGGCAAGGCCTCGGGTTTGTTGTAAAGTCGTCTGGAGACGGAGGAATGTTGGTGCAGCTGGGCAATCGCGAACGAGAAAACCTTCCCGCAGAGCCGCGGCTCTTCGGGCATGCGGCGGCGTCGCGCTCGGCTCTGGTTGGTCCGATCACCGCTGCGCGCTGGATGCTCGTCTTCGTGCTTCTGGCCGGCGTCTATTTCTTCCACGGCTTCCTCGTCCCGGTTCTGGCCGCCGTCGTCATCGGGTTTGCCAGCTGGCCGATCTATCGCCGCCTGCTGGCGGCCGTCGACGGCAATCGCACATTAGCGGCGACCATTGCCATCATCTGCGTCGTCGCCTTCATCGTCGTGCCGATCTCGGTTGCTGCCGTCTATGCCGTCGACGAAGTGCGCGACTGGCTGGTGTGGGCGGTTGAAACCAATGCCAACGGCGCGGGCGTGCCCGTCTGGCTGACGACGATCCCGGTTGCCGGCGCCTGGCTCGGCGAACAATGGGTCAAATATGTCGGTCATCCCGGCGCGCTCGGCGAACTGGTCCAGCTCGTCAGCGGCTCCAACATCGGCAATATCTATCGCGGCGTGCTGGTTATCGGCGCGTCGGCGTTTCATGCCTTCCTGACGCTGCTCTTCATGCTGATCACGCTGTTCTTCGTCTATCGCGACGGACACTCCTTCTCCAAGCAGCTCGACCATCTCGGCGAGCGCATCTTCCCGATGCGCTGGGAACGGCTGTCGCGCGTGGTGCCGCTGACGATCAGCTCGACGGTGACCGGCATGGGCATCATCGCCATTGGCGAGGGCATCGTGCTCGGCGTCGCCTATTGGCTGGCCGGCGTTCCGTCCCCGGTCACGCTCGGCATCATCACCGGCCTGATGGCGCTGATCCCCGGCGGTGCGCCGCTCTGCTTCACGCTGGTTTCCGTCTATCTCGTCGCCAGCGGCTCGCCGGTTCACGGCATTGCGCTGTTTGCCTGGGGCACGACCGAACTCTTCATCGTCGACAAGACGTTGCGCCCGCGCCTCGTCGGCGGACCGATCAAGCTGCCCTTCCTGCCGACCTTCTTCGGCCTCGTCGGCGGCGTGAAGACCATGGGCTTTCTCGGCCTCTTTGTCGGCCCGGTGCTGATGGCACTGCTGGTCGCCATCTGGCGCGAGTGGATGCGCGAAGTGACCAGCGAAGCGGCGCCGACGGTAAGTCCGATCATCAAGGGCTGAGGCATCTCCAGGAAAAGTGCGAAGCGGGTTTCCGTCAGGAAATGCGTGGAATCAAGGAGATAGAGTGTTCTGCGGCTCCGTCTAAACCGGAAACGCGCTGACGCCGCCAATGCGTCAGCGGCCGTTGGGCGGCGCCAGTGTCCTTATCTTTTCCTTATGCGCCCGCGAAACCATCCCAATCGATAATTGACCCGCTCAAGGTGCATCATCCGGCAATAACCAGTCCCGGAGTATGCACATGTCCGATCTACTTTTTCTAGCCGCCGGCATCGGCGGCCTTGTCGTGTTTGCGCTCTACGCGCGCACGCTCAGCCGGCTCTAGGAGGCGTCGATGTTCGAAGCCTTGCTCGGTCTCACTATAGCCGCCGCACTGACGGTCTACCTCATCGTGACGCTCGTTCGACCGGAACGGTTCTGATCCCGGGTTGAAGTTCATACCCCCGGGGTCGAAGTCCATACCTCCAGGTCGAGTTTCGTACCTCCAGGTCGAGTTTCGTACCCGAGGGGCCGTCCTTCCCACCTCCGGTCGTCTTTCGTGGAGAATTCCTCATGTCTATTATCGGGTGGCTGCAGATCAGCCTCCTCTTCCTCGCCGTCTTCCTCGCGATCAAGCCCCTTGGCCTCTATATGGCACGGGTTTTCGCCGGCGAACGCAATTTCCTCTCTCCGGTTCTCGGTCCCGTCGAGCGCGGCCTCTACCTCGCAGCCGGCGTCGATGACCGGAAGGAGCAGGGCTGGCTTGCCTATACGCTGTCGATGCTCGCCTTTAGCGCGGCCGGTTTCGTGCTTCTCTACGCGATCCTGCGCTTCCAGGGTTCGCTGCCGCTGAACCCTCAAGGGTTTGTCAACGTCCCGGCGGACCTCGCCTTCAACACGGCGGTCAGCTTCCTGACGAATACCAACTGGCAATCCTATGGTGGCGAGACCACCATGAGCCACTTCAGCCAGATGGCTGGCCTCACGGTGCAGAACTTCGTCTCGGCGGCGACCGGTATCGCCATCGCGCTTGCCGTCACCCGCGCCTTTGCCCGTTCCGGTGCATCGACGCTCGGCAATTTCTGGGTCGACCTGACCCGCTCGACCCTCTATGTGCTGCTGCCGCTGGCAATCCTCGTTGCTCTCGCCTTCGTCGCGATGGGCATGCCGCAGACCTTCCACGCCTCCGTCAGTGCCACCACGCTCGAGGGCGTGCAGCAGACGATCGCGCTTGGTCCTGTCGCAAGCCAGGAAGCCATCAAGCAGCTCGGTACCAATGGCGGCGGTTTCTTCAACGCCAATGCTGCCCACCCGTTCGAAAATCCGAGCGCGCTCAGCAACTACCTGTCGATCTTCGCGATGCTTTCGATCACCTCGGCGCTGGTCTACACCTTCGGCCAGATGGTTGGTGACCGCCGCCAGGGCTGGGCCTTCATCGCCGCCATGGCGACCCTGCTGATTGCCGGCATCGGCGTCATCTACTGGGCCGAAAGCTACGGCAACCCGATCCTTCACAGCCTCGGCCTCGAGGCGTCCCTCGGCAACATGGAAGGCAAGGAAGTTCGCTTCGGCCAGGCGATGTCGGCGGCCTATGCCGGCGTGACCACCGGTATCTCGACCGGGGCGGTCAACGGCATGCACGGTTCCTTCACCGGCATCGGCGGCCTTGTTCCCATGCTGCTCATCCAGCTTGGTGAAGTGCTGCCCGGCGGCGTCGGCTCCGGCCTCTACGGCATGGTCGTCTTTGCGATCCTCTCCGTCTTCGTCGCCGGCCTGATGGTCGGGCGCACGCCCGAACTGCTCGGCAAGAAGATCGAAGGTCGTGAGATGAAATATGCCATGTTGGCGATCCTCATCCTGCCGGCCTCGATCCTCGGCTTCACCGCGATATCAGCCGTCATGCCCTCGGCCGTCGCCAGCATTGGTACCGCCGGACCGCACGGCCTGTCGGAAATCCTCTATGCCTATACTTCGGCAACCGGCAACAACGGCTCGGCCTTCGGCGGCCTTTCGGCAAACACGCCCTGGTACAACACTACGCTCGGTTTCGCGATGCTGCTCGGCCGCTTTGCCTATGCGATCCCGGTGCTCGCCATTGCCGGCTCGCTTGCCGCCAAGACGCGCCATCCGGCTTCCAAGGGAACCTTCCCGACGCACACGCCGCTCTTTGTCGGCCTGCTCATCGGCATCATCCTCATCCTCGGCGGGCTGCAATATTTCCCGGCCCTCGCGCTTGGTCCCATCGCTGAGCAATTCGCCATGCTCTCGGGCCAGACCTTCTGAAGGAACAAACAATGTCTTCGAAACCCGTCGCCCCTGGTCTTCTCGACCCGGCGATTCTCCTGCCGGCATTCAAGGCCGCATTCACCAAGCTCGACCCGCGCCAGCTTATTCGCAACCCGGTGATCTTCGTCACCGAGGTTGTGGCAGCCATGTCACGGTCTTCTTCATCCGCGACCTTGCCACCGGCACCGGCAGTCCGCTGTTTTCGGGGCAGATTGCCGCCTGGCTGTGGTTCACGGTGCTCTTTGCCACCTTCGCCGAAGCGGTTGCCGAAGGGCGCGGCAAGGCGCAGGCCGACAGCCTGCGCCGCACAAAGTCCGAACTGATGGCCCGCAAGCTGGTCTCGGCGGAAGGTCGCGAAACGCAGACGATCGCTGCCACCTCGCTGAAGGTCGGCGACCTCGTGCTGGTCGAAGCAGGCGAACTGATCCCGGGCGACGGCGACGTCGTCGAGGGTGTCGCCTCGGTCAACGAAAGTGCGATCACCGGTGAATCGGCCCCCGTCATCCGTGAGTCCGGCGGTGACCGCTCCGCCGTCACCGGCGGTACGCAGGTGCTGTCGGACTGGATCAAGGTGCGCATCGGCACGGCGCCTGGCGACACCTTCGTCGACCGCATGATTGCGCTCATTGAAGGCGCACAGCGCCAGAAAACCCCGAACGAGGTCGCGCTGTCGATCCTGCTCTCGGGTCTGACGCTGGTCTTCCTGGTTGCCGTCGTGACGCTCTGGGGTCTGGCCGGCTATTCCGGTACGGTTCTCTCGGTCACGGTTCTTGCAGCGCTGCTCGTTACGCTGATCCCGACCACCATCGGCGGCCTGCTGTCGGCCATCGGCATCGCCGGTATGGACAGGCTGGTGCGCTTCAACGTCATCGCCACATCCGGCCGCGCCGTCGAGGCGGCGGGTGACGTCGATACGCTGCTGCTCGACAAAACAGGCACGATCACCTTCGGCAACCGCATGGCCGCCAACTTCATGCCGGTCCCCGGCGTGACGGATGCCGAACTTGCCGATGCCGCGCTGCTGGCAAGCCTCGCTGACGAGACGCCGGAGGGCCGCTCGATCGCAGCGCTTGCGACCGGTGAATTCGGTCGTCAGACGCCGGCCGTGTCTCTGCCGGTTTCCGGCAAGCAGAAGGGCCGCGAAGTCGTGGCCTTGGCGGTCGGTGGCGGCTCGGTTCAAGCAGGAGCTTTGGCAATCGATACTGTCGTGCCCTTTGCTGCCGAAACGAGGCTGTCGGGCGTCGACTTTGGCGGTCGGCGGTTGCGCAAGGGCGCGGTGGACTCGATCCTGAAGTTCGCTGGCGTTCGTGACGAAAACGTGCCGGCCGAGTTCCGCCGGGCCGTCGACCAGGTCGCGCGCACCGGCGGCACGCCGCTGGCCGTTGCCGACGGCAACCGTCTGCTTGGCGTCATTCACCTCAAGGACGTGGTCAAGCCCGGCATCAAGGAGCGCTTCGCAGCTCTGCGGGCCATGGGTATCCGCACCGTCATGGTGACCGGTGACAACCCGGTCACGGCAGCGGCAATCGCGTCGGAAGCGGGTGTCGACGACTTCCTCGCCGAGGCGACGCCGGAAGACAAGCTCGGCTTTATCCGCAAGGAGCAGCAGGGCGGCCGCCTGATCGCCATGTGCGGCGACGGCACCAACGATGCGCCGGCGCTGGCTCAGGCCGATGTCGGCGTGGCGATGCAGACCGGCACGCAGGCGGCGCGCGAGGCGGCCAACATGGTCGACCTCGATTCCAGCCCGACCAAGCTCATCGAGATCGTCGAGATCGGCAAGCAGCTGTTGATGACCCGCGGCTCGCTGACGACCTTCTCGATCGCCAACGACGTGGCAAAATACTTTGCCATCATCCCGGCGCTGTTCATCACCACCTATCCGGCGCTGGCAGCACTCAACATCATGGGGTTGTCGTCGCCGCAATCGGCGATCCTGTCGGCGGTCATCTTCAACGCCTTGATCATCGTGGCGCTCATCCCGCTGGCGCTGAAGGGTGTCAAGTATCGTCCGGTCGGCGCCGCCGCTCTCCTGCGCCGCAACCTGCTGGTCTACGGTCTCGGTGGCCTGGTCCTGCCTTTCGCCGGCATCAAGCTCGTCGACATCGTCGTCTCTGCTCTCAATCTGGTGTAATCATGTTGAACCAACTTCGCCCCGCAATCGTCATGGCCCTGCTGCTGACCGCGATCACCGGCCTTGCCTATCCCTTCGCAATCACCGGCGTCTCGCAGGCGCTGATGCCGGCGCAGGCCAATGGCAGCCTGATCAGCATGAATGGCACCATCGTCGGCTCCGATCTGATCGGGCAGAACTTCACCTCCGACAAGTATTTCTGGCCGCGGCCCTCCGCGACCGGTCCTGAAGCCTACAATGCAGGCGGTTCGACCGGCTCCAACCTCGGCCCGACCTCGGTCAAGCTGAAGGATCGGGTCGCTGCCGACGTCGAGAAGCTGCGCGCCAGCGGCATAACAGGGGAAATCGCCGCCGACGGCGGCACGGCGTCCGGCTCCGGTCTTGACCCGCATATTTCGCCGGCTTTCGCCCGCGAGCAGGTTTCCCGCGTTGCCAAGGCACGTGGGCTTGCGGAGCCGGATGTGGCGACCCTGGTCGAACAGGCGACGGAAGGACGCTTGCTCGGGATCATAGGCGAGCCGCGCGTCAATGTGCTAGAACTCAACCTTGCTCTGGATGCCCGGAGAAGCTGAGTTTGAAGCCAGAGACACTGAATGCCTGAAAATGATCGCGAATCGAAAAGCCGTCCCGACCCGGACGCACTGCTGGCACTGGCCGGGCAGGGGCGAAAAGGAAAGTTGACGGTTTTTCTCGGCGCAGCCCCTGGCGTCGGCAAGACCTATACGATGCTGACGCGGGCGCGTCGGCTCGAGGCTGACGGCGTCGATATCGTCATCGGCCTGGTGGAGACGCATGGGCGCGGCGAGACGGCCGCGCTCGTCGACGGGCTGGAGATACTGCCGCGCCGCGATGTCAACCATCGCGGCCGCGTGCTTTCCGAATTCGATCTCGACGCAGCGCTCGCCCGTCGGCCAAAGATCATCGTCGTCGACGAACTGGCGCATAGCAACCCGGAGGGCAGCCGCCATCCGAAGCGCTATCAGGATGTCGAGGAACTGATTGCCGCCGGCATCGACGTCTGGACGGCGCTCAACATCCAGCATCTGGAGAGCCTGTCCGATGTCGTCGCCCAGATCACCGGCGTTCCGGTGCGCGAGCGGGTGCCCGACACGGTGATCAGCCGTGCCGACGACGTGCTTTTGGTCGACCTGCCGCCGGCCGAGCTCATCGAGCGGCTGAACCAGGGCAAGGTCTATCTGCCCGACAGCGCCAAGCGCGCGATCGAGCGCTTCTTCCGCCTGGGCAACCTGACGGCGCTGCGCGAGTTGGCGCTGCGGCGGACGGCCGATCGGGTCGACGACCAGATGGTCGACTATCTCAAGCAGAATGCCATCGAGGGTCCCTGGGCGAGCGGTGAACGTCTGCTGGTGTGCATCGGTCCCGATCCGCTGTCGGAAAAGGTGGTACGCACCGCCAGCCGCCTGGCTTCGGGGCTGAACGCGCCCTGGATCGTCGTCTTCATCGAACGGGCCGACCGCGAAAGCGGCGATGGCGAGGCGGCCCGAAGGCTCGACGAGACGTTCCGCCTTGCCGAACAGCTCGGCGCCGAGACCCGCCGCATCGTCGGCAACGACTTTGTCGAGGAAATCCTCAAGCTCGCCCGCCGCGAGCATGCGACGCAGATCGTTATCGGCATCCGGCGCCAGCCGTTCCCGCTGCGGCTTTTCCGGCAATCGCTTCCCGATGCGCTGGCGGAGCGCATAAGCGGCGTCGGCATTCATCTGGTGACCGACAAGGAGCCGCCGCGCCCGAAGAGAGGCGCGGCCGTCAAGCGGCAAGTGCCGGAGGGTTTCGGGCGGGCGCTCGCAATCGCCACCGCCACCGTGGCGGCGGCAGTTGCGCTCGGCGTCCTGATCGAGCGGTTCATCAACCTGCCGAATATTTCGCTGCTCTTCCTGCTCGCAGTGCTGGCCTCGGCGACTTATGCCGGCCACGTCTCGGCGATCGCGGCTGCCCTGCTTTCCGTCCTTGCCTATAACTTCTTCTTCATCAATCCGGTCGGCACGTTCACGGTCGCCGAGCCTCACGAAGTCTTCGCGCTGTTCATTTTTCTGGTTGCGGCAGCACTTGCCGGCAGCCTCGCCTCCCGGGTGCGCGAACAGGCGAAATCCGCGCGGCGTCGTGCCGCGGCAACGCAGGCGCTCTACGATTTCTCCCGCAAGCTTTCCGGAACCGCCAATGTCGACGATGTGCTCTGGGCGGCGGTCACCCGGATGCAGACGACACTGAAGCGCAATGTCGCGCTCCTGTTGCCGGAGGAGGGGGACTTGCGGCTCAAGGCCGCCTGGCCGCCGGACACCGAACTTGATGTCACCGACACCATGGCCGCGCGCTGGGCGATGGACAAGAAGGAGGCGGCCGGCAACGGCACCGGCACGCTGCCGAACAGCCCGTTTCACTTCCGGCCGCTGACGAGCCCCCATGGCGTCGTCGGCGTTTGCGGCTTTGTGCAGGCCGGCAAACCGCTGGACATCAACGAGGAGCGGGCGCTGGCCGCAATCCTCGACCAGACGGCGATTGCCATCGACCGGGCGCGCCTTTCGCGCGAGAGCCTGGATCACGCCGCCAAGCTCGAGGGGGAGCGGTTTCGTGCCGCACTGCTGTCGTCGATCTCGCATGATCTGCGCACGCCGCTTGCCACCATCACCGGCGCCGTCACCAGCCTTCGCCAGCTCGGCGACCGCATGCCGCCCGAAAGCCGTGACGATCTGCTGCAGTCGATCGAGGAGGAGGGCGGTCGGCTGACGCGTTTCGTCGCCAACCTCCTGGACATGACCCGCATCGAGGCAGGAACCGTCAATGCCAAGCGGGATTGGGTGGATGTCGCCGACGCTGTGCGCGCCGCCGTCGACCGGGCACGCAAGTATTTTCCGGATCGCGAGGTCGAGACCAGCATCGCCCCCGAGCTGCCGTTGATGCGCGGCGACAGCGTGCTTCTCGGCCAGGTGCTGTTCAACCTGCTCGACAATGCCAACAAATACGGTGGCGACGAGCCGGTCAGCATCTATGCCCGCCGGGAAGGCAACGAGATCGTCCTGTCGGTGACCGATCTCGGCAAGGGGATTGCGGCGGGCGATCTGGAACAGGTATTCGAGAAATTCTTCCGCAGGGGCAAGGTGGACGGCCGCACGCCGGGCACCGGTCTCGGACTGTCGATCGCCAAGGGCTTCGTCGAGGCGATGGGCGGGCGCATCAAGGCGGAGAGCCCGGCGCTCAGGCGCCGCGGAACGCGCATCTCGATGCGGTTTCCCGCCGCCGAAGCTGAAATTTCCGAAAAGGACCGTGCATGAGCGTGGAGCGTATCCTCGTTGTCGACGACGAACCCCAGATCCAGCGCTTTCTGCGACCGGCCTTGAGCGCGGCCGGCTACGAAGTGTTGGAGGCGTTGACCGGAACGGAGGCATTGAAGGCGGCAGCGACCACCGCGCCGGACGTGGTGATCCTCGACCTCGGCCTGCCCGACATGGACGGCAAGGATGTCATCGCCAACATCCGTGCCTGGTCGCAGGTGCCGATCATCATCCTGTCGGCGCGCGACCGGGAGAGCGAAAAGATCGCTGCCCTCGATCTCGGCGCCGACGACTATATCGAAAAACCCTTCGGCATCGGCGAGTTGACGGCGCGCATCCGGGCGGCCCTTCGCCACCGCATCCAGATGGAGGGCGGTCACACCCAGCTCTCGGCCGATGGCGTCGCGATCGACACGATCAAGCGGCTGGTGACGCGTGACGGCGAGCCAGTGCGTTTGACGCCGAAGGAATATGACCTTCTCGTCATGCTGGCGCACCATGCCGGGCGCGTCGTCACCCACAAGACGCTGCTGACGTCGGTCTGGGGTGCGGCCCATGGCGAGGACCTGCACTATCTGCGCGTCTTCATCGGCCAGTTGCGGGGCAAGATCGAGCGTGATCCGGCCGATCCGAAGATCATCCGCACGGAGCCGGGCGTCGGCTACCGCTTCGTCGGCGACGGCGACTGACGTCGACCGGCCTCACCCATCGTCTTATCGAGCCGTCCTTCAGTTGGTCACCAACGGTTTCGGCTGATCTTCGGCCAGCGTGTCGCCGACCACCGGCCGCTTTTTCGCGGGGCGTGGATTCTCGATGATGTTGACCGGCGCGGATAGCGTTGTCGCGGCGACATTGCCGACGCCTCTGGCCGTGCCGGCCACGACGGCGGCAATGCCCGTCCCGACCGAGATGTTGGAATCGGTCAGCGTCTGGCCCTTGATCAGCCGCTGGCCGATCAACTGCACGATCTCCGGGCTCTCGGCGAACTTGCCATGATGCAGCCCGTCATCGGTCTCGACCTTGGTCAGGTCGATGGCGGTGATGCCGGATTTCTCCAGGTCGGTGCGATAGGGCTCCTTCGACGGGTCGATGGCGCCGAGCCGCGAAACGTCGCCGGAAATGAAGCTCGAAAGCGCGAGCGCGCGATCGTCCTGCGAGACGAAGATTGTGAACTTCGGCTTCCGCTTGCCCATCTCGACCCATTGCTTGGCAAAGACGTCGAGGTCGATATCTGGAGAGGCCAGGATCACGTTCTGGATCTTCGGGGGCACGTTGCCGTCGCGAATACCCATCTGCCTGAGCGATTCCATCGTCAGCCACGTGCCCATCGAATGCGCCAGGATGGTAATGTCCTTGACGTTCGGCGCGTCGGCGAGGATGCGCAGCGTGTCTTCGAGCGCGGTTCGCGAGTAGTTCGTGCTTTCCTTGTCGTAATTGTATTCGAACACATTGGCGCGCGACGGCCAGGTGAAGAGGATCGGCGTCGTCTGGGCGCCCGAATCGTGGATGATCTGCGCCAGCCGGAAGACGGAATCCTCGTAGCGGTTGTTGAACCCGTGCACGAAGACGAAGGCGTGGCCGCCGACGCTGTGCTGCTTGAACCAGGCCTTGCCGTCGGCCAGCGTGTCCAGCTCCCGCACCCGCGTGACCGCAAAGTCGGTGCTCGGATTGGGCGGCAGCTTGCGCGGCCATTGCACGGTGCCGGGCTTGCGCACCGAGTCCGGCGGGATCGACACCGCGACTTCGGTCATGAACGTGTTGGCGTCTCTTTCGCCGGAAAACAGCGTCGCGGGATCGCCCGAAGGCTGCCGGGTCGTCGCGACGAGCATGTCCACCTGTGATGTTTTCGGTGTCTGTGCCGTCAGGGCCACCGGCGTCATGACGCCTTTTGCGTTCCCGCCGCAGCCTGAAAGCGCCAAGGAAAGGACAACAGGCAGGACAAGGGTTTTCATTCCCCGTGCCCGTGCCACCAAGACCGTACGCGCATTCTCAATCATCGGCGCCCCACGCAGAAACAAAACGAGCCGCATCAGACTGTGCTTTCGCGACGGCGCGATGACAGCACTCCATGCCGGCGGAAGAAAGCGGGTATTTCCCGGTTTCTCGCGTTATGGTGGTGCGGGTCAGGTGGTGGCTGGGTGGGGGCGGCACAAGTCGGCGGACCTTGGCGCTTCTCGCCGGCGCCGATCCGTGTTAGGAGCGCAATCAAAGGGATAACCGAAGCTCTGCCTCGAAACCCGGTGTGCAACCAGTCGCCACATCGGGAAGCCTTTTTCCGATCGTGGCGTCCACCGATCGGAAAAGGCAAGATGAACATCCCCCTTCTTCTCGTCGCATTGGCAACCTTCGCAACCGGGACGGCGGAAAACATCGTCATCGGCATCCTGCCGGATGTGGCGTCAGGGCTCGGCGTCTCGACAGGCCTCGCCGGTCAGTTGACCTCGGTCTTCTCGGTGACATTTGCACTGGCGGCGCCAGCAGCCCTGCTGCTGACGGCACGTCTGGGGCGCAAGACCTTGCTTTTGTTGGCGCTGGGGCTCTTCGTCGCCAGCAACCTGTTGGCGGCTGCCAGCCTGAACTACGGCGTCTTGGTCGCCGCCCGCATTGGCATGGCAGCCGCGAGCGCCACCGCCTGCCTGGTCGCGACCATGCTGGCAACGGAGATCGTGCCGCCCGGGAAGCGAGGCCGCGCGATCGGCCTGATCTTCATGGGCATCAGCGCCTCGCTCGTTCTCGGCGTGCCGGCAGGCATGCTGGTGAGCAGCGCCTTCGGCTGGCGCAGCGTCTTCATCGGCCTTGCGCTGTTTGCGGCCTCAGTCCTGTTCGCATGCCGGTGGTTTGTGCCAGTGGCCGGCCGGTCGAAGCCGCCGCGCGGTGGCCGCTATGCCAGCCACTTGCGCTCGCTCTCCTGTGTCTGCGCGCAACTCGTGTCGGTGCTGATGATCGGCGGTCACTTCATCCTGTTCGCCTATCTCGCACCCTATCTGGCCGAGATCGTCGGCATGCGGGGCGATGAGGTCGTCACGGCCTTTTTCGCCTTCGGCGTTGCGGGTGTCTGCGGTGGATATCTCGGCGGCCGGTTCAGCGATGCCGTGGCGCCGCGGCTGGCGATCCGCCTGACGCCGCTCGCCTAC
Organism: Ensifer sp. 4252; assembly: GCF_050434565.1. Lineage (NCBI taxonomy): Bacteria > Pseudomonadati > Pseudomonadota > Alphaproteobacteria > Hyphomicrobiales > Rhizobiaceae > Ensifer > Ensifer sp. 4252. Next base: position 1,213,302 of record NZ_JBNDIU010000001.1, on the reverse strand, counting down.
CTCCTCGCGCTGATCGCCATACCCTTCGTGGCCGATACGCGTTTGCCGTTCCTTGCGGTGATGATGCTGTGGGGCTGCATCAGCTGGATGATTTCGCCGGTGGTGCAGAGCTTCCTGATCAGGCAGAGCCCGCAGACGGCGGAAGCCGGTATCGGTCTCAACCTGTCGGCGATGCATGTCGGCGTCGGGTTGGGCACGGGTATCGGCGGCGTGCTGGTCGAGGCGGCCTCGCCATCTGCGCTTCCGGCCGCAGCCGCGATCCTGGCCGGCCTTGCCGTCGTCGCGGCCTTTGCCGCAACATGGCGAGCGCCAGCGTCGAACAAGGTCAGCCGCCAAGCGGCGTCGTAAGCGCTTTAGGCTGCCGCTGGCTTGCAGATCAAGAGGCGGTAACGGGCAGCGGCAGGTTGAGCGCCGGGCCGGGGCTGACGCCATGCTGCCGGCGGACCTGCCGCGACGCGCTGCCGTCGAACAGCGACATCGGCAATGTCCCGGTCAGGACCCAGCGATAGGGCGAGCTGGCATCCGGTTCGCGCGATTGATGCGGAATCGAGGCCAGCGGCAGCACGTATTCGGGCCGGCGCAGGCCCGCGTCCTTGTTTCCGAGCCATGTGAGCACGACAAGCACCTCGCCGCCGATCTCAAGCGCCGACAAGGCGCAGGTCCGGCCGGAGACATTGGCCTGGACGGAATTCTCATGAACTTGAAAACGGCTAACCTTAAGTGACATCGATCGGCTTCCTCGAAATGGACCTCTTGCCGGCCGCTCATGCGTGGCAGACGAACTGGCCCTGGGCCAGCTTCAGACTATCATCCCGCTACAGTGCTCATTTCTTTGAAGGAAAATGGTGCCGCTTACGTGACTCGAACACGTGACCCCATCATTACGAATGATGTGCTCTACCGACTGAGCTAAAGCGGCCCTGAGGCGGTTCCGCGAAAAGACCGCGGAACGAAGTGTGAGGCGCTGATAAACGCAAAGCGCCAAGATTTCAAGCCATCAGTTTCGAGAACTTGAAAATTCCTTGTTGGCAGCGATCGTGGGGGTGGGACGGAGCCCGAGGCGCGCGCGCGCGGCGTCGTATTCGCGCTCCCACCGATCGACCATATGCGCGACCGAAGTGACCTCGCGGACAGCGCCGATGCCCTGGCCGCAGCCCCAGATGTCCTTCCAGGCTTTGGCGCCCTCGGTGGCCTGGGCGAAGTCCATCTTCGACGGGTCCGCTTCCGGCAGGCTTTCCGGGTCCATGCCGGCCGCCAGGATCGATGGCTTCAGGTAGTTGCCGTGGATGCCGGTGAAGTAGTTGGAATAGACGATGTCGGCGGCATTGCTGTCGACGATCATCTGCTTGTAGGCGTCGCTGGCGCGTGCTTCCTCCGTGGCGATGAAGGGCGAGCCGATATAAGCCATGTCGGCGCCCATCGCCTGGGCTGCCAGGATGGCGCCGCCGTTGGCGATCGCGCCGGAGAGCAGCAGGGGGCCGTCGAACCAGGAACGGATTTCCTGGACGAGGGCGAAGGGCGAGAGCGTGCCTGCATGGCCGCCCGCGCCGGCCGCAACGGCGATCAGCCCGTCGGCGCCCTTGCGGATCGCCGAATTGGCGTGGCGGTTGTTGATGACGTCATGCAGGACGATACCGCCATAGGAATGAATGGCGGCGTTGACCTCGGGCACGGCGCCAAGCGAAGATATGACCACCGGCACCTTGTACTTGATGCAGAGCATCAGATCCTGCTCGAGGCGGGTGTTGGACTTGTGGACGATCTGGTTGACGGCAAAGGGGGCAGCCTTGCGGCCGGGGTTCTTGGCGTCGTGGTCAGCCAGCGTTTCGGTGATTTCGGCAAGCCACTCGTCGAGCTGCGATTGCGGGCGGGCGTTGAGCGCCGGGAAGGCGCCGATCACGCCGGCCTTGCATTGTGCGATCGTCAGTTTGGGATGCGAGATGATGAACAAGGGTGCGCCGACAACAGGCAGTCTCGTTGTTCCGGAAAGAATTGGCGGCAGCGACATCGAGTTCTCCATCCCATGAAATTTTTGACGTTTGCGTAAACGTCAAAATAGATAGCAGCAAGTTGCGCGCTTGCAAAGATACGGATTTTTGGGGCGAAGTGACGGTGCGGATGCAGTTTTCCCCGGCGTTGCCGGGGTCGCCAGCGCGCCGGACTTGCGGATTTTGAAAGCAGCGGTTACGCAATTGTTAACAAAACCAACGGCGTGAATCCGGAGTCAAACGATAATAGCTTGCGGGTGATGAAAAAGCGCCGATCGAATGACGGGCGCCGGCGGGGCTGCTGCACGATCCCTTAAATCGGATCCGATTTAAGGATAAGATTATGCAGCAGATTTAAAGCGTTACAGCGTCCTTGCGCGCCATATTTGACGCGCGGCGCCGTAAGGCCCGATGTGCACAGAAGGATTTGACGTGAGCGGACTCGAAACTGCAATCCGAAATGCGCTGGAGCGCTCCGACAGGACCAACGCCGAAACGCGGGCGCGCATCTATCAATCCGCGCGACAGGCGCTGGAAACCGGGCTGCAGAAGCAGGGGATCGAGGACCAGAACGTCGTCGCCCAGCAGCGCCATCGGCTGGAAGCGGTCATTCACGCGATCGAAACCGAGGAGCGCGCGGCGCTGAAGGCACGCCCGGCGCCGGCCCCTTCGGTCAGCCTCGATGAGGCGGTTGCACCACGCGATACAGCAGCGGCCAGGCCCGAGCCGCAGCCGTCCGCGCCCGCCACTGGCCGCCGCGAGCCGGCTTTTGCCGGCCAGCCGCCGCGCGACGCGCAGAATGATGGTGGACTTGGCGGCCTGCGCGCCGATCGCGATGGCCCGGTTGTCTCGACGGCAGCGGCCGGCGAGGTTGCAGCCAGGCAGTCGAATGAGGGCCGAGGCGCGGTCGCGCCGGAAGTGCGCGCGATGGACGGTCGCAAGCGTCGACGCAAGCGGGGGCGTCTGCTTTCGCTCGCCATGGTCGTTGCGACGCTTGCTGCCGCGGTGGTGGCCGCCGTCTGGTGGGTCGAGACCAACAATCTGCTGCAGTCGCCGGCCGCGCGCGATACCAATGTCGCCAATCCGCCGGCAACCGTGGCATCGCAGGATTTCGATGGCGCTGCCGGCCTGCAGACCCTCGGTGCCCAGGAAGGCTTCACCGGCGACTGGGTCGAAGTGTACGCGCCCGGGAAAACAGGCGCGATCACGCCCGGCCCGCAGGCGACCGCCGAGCAGGTCAACGACGATGGCGGACCGCGCGTCCTGCTGACATCGGCGGATGCCGATGCCGACGGCGACGTGACCATCGAGATCCCGGCCGAGATCCTGGCCGAGCTTTCAGGCAAGACGTCGACACTGGCGTTGACCGTGCAGGCCATACCCGGCAAGTCGACCGAGTTTGCGGTGGAGTGCAACTTCTCATCGCTGGGCGAGTGCGGCCGCCACCGCTTTACTCTGCATGACGAACGGGTCGACATGCTGTTCAAGGTGACGTTCGATCGCAGCCTTGCGCCGAGTGCTGCCGGGCAGATCGTCATCAACAGCGACATCAGCGGCGGCGGCAAGGGCTTGAATCTTTACGCCATCCGCGTTCTGCCGGGACAATAAGACCAGCGCAGGTTGGTATAAGCCGACCTCCGGCCGGCCGGCGGAGCAAGTTTAAAGCGTTACAGCGTCCTTTGCGCGTCATAATTGACGCGCGGCGCTGTAAGCCTATTTCAGGAAGCCGGGGCCTGAGCCGATGATCTTGTCATCGACTTCGCCGATCGCGTCCTTGTCCTTGCCGTCATAATCGAGCCTGGAAAGCATGTGGCGAATGAGGTTGAGACGCGCCCGCCGCTTGTCGTTGCCGCGCACCACGGTCCACGGCGCCTGGTCCGTATGGGTCTCTTTCAGCATCTGATTGCGCTTCTCGGTATAGTCTTCCCACTTGTTGAGTGCGGCGATATCCATCGGCGACAGCTTCCAGATCTTCAGGGGATCATGGCAGCGGTCGTGAAAACGCTTGAGCTGCATCTCGCGTCCGATGTTGATCCAGAATTTGAAGAACTGAATGCCTTCGTGCACGATCATCTTTTCAAAGCGCGGCACCTGCTTCAGGAATTGTTCGTGCTGCTCGGGGGTGCAGAAGCCCATGACCGGTTCGACGCCGGCGCGGTTGTACCAGGACCGGTCGTAGAGAACGAGTTCGCCTGATGTCGGCATCGTCGCGATATAGCGCTGGAAATACCATTGTCCACGCTCGGTCTCCGTCGGCTTTGTAAGCGCAACCACGCGCGCCCAGCGTGGGTTCAGGTTGCCGCTGGTGGCTTGGATCGCGCCGCCCTTGCCGGCGGCGTCGCGGCCCTCGAACAGGGCGATGATGCGCTTGCCGGTTGCCTGCTGCCAGAGCTGCAGCTTGACCAGTTCGATCTGCAGCTTTTCCAGCGTCTCTAAGTATTCTTCCTCATCGACCTTCTTCTTGTAGGGGTAGTCGTCGGAGGAGAACGCGGCCTCGTCGATCCACTTCGGCAATTCGGGATTGTCGATGTCGAAGAGCTTCTTCTTGCCGCCGATATCGAGTTCTACGGCCCGGCTTTCGGTCTTCGTTGCTGCCTGCATCGACGCCATATGGTCTTCCTCCAGCCCGAGCGATTTCCTGTGAGGAGGCCACAATTGCATTGCGGATTCAAGCGCGTCGTGAAAATCATGTCATGAAGGGTCGCTATCTCTCGACCATTTAGGGTCGGGAGGAAGACAAAGTGATTCATGAGGATATGGTGCTGGACGGTTCAAAGGCGTTCTGGCGGGCGCTCGTGCCGCGACTGAAGGCAGAGCGTTGGCTGCTGGGTCTGACGGCGCTGCTCGCCGCGCTTGCGACTGTCGCTGGCATTCATTTCCTCGTTGTCCTGCCGTTCTGGATCGTGCTTGCCGCAGCCCTGCTCAACCGCAGTGCGCCTTCAGTGCTGCCGAAGGCCGCAAAAGCGGCGAAGGTGGCGGCAGTGACGGGCGCGGCAAGCGACGCCCTGATTCCGGCTCTGAACGCGCTCGATATGCCGGTGCTGGTGGTGGCCGTCGATGAAACGGTCGTCTTCCAGAACATCGCTGCCGAAAAGGCTTTCGGCACCATCCCACCCAACAGCTATCTCGCCGCCCGCGTCCGCTCGCCTGGCATTCTCGATATGGTCCGCGAGACGATCGCGACCGGTAAGATCAACCAGATCGAGCACACCGAGCGGCTGCCGTCCGATGCCGTCTACGTGGTCAGGGTGGCGCCCGCCGAAATCGGCGGCGATGGCCCATGGCGCCGGATCTTCCTCTTGACCTACCGCGATATTTCGCAGGCCCGCCGCATCGATCGCATGCGCTCGGACTTCGTCGCCAATGCCAGCCACGAGCTGCGCACGCCGCTGGCTTCGCTGCGCGGCTTCATCGAAACCATGCAAGGGCCGGCGCGCAATGATATGAAGGCGCAGGAAAAGTTCTTCGGCATCATGCACGAGCAGGCGACGCGCATGAGCCGCCTCGTCGACGACCTCCTGTCATTGTCGCGGCTCGAGCTGAAATCGCACATTGCGCCCGACGATACGATCGATCTGCGCCCGCTGCTCGGCCATGTCCGCGACAGTCTTGCGCCGCTTGCGAGCGATCTCGACGTGACGATCACGCTGACAATGCCCGAGACGCCTGTGGTCGTTCAGGGGGATCGCGACGAACTGATCGAGGTTTTCGAGAACCTGATCGAGAATGCCTGCAAATACGGCCAGGAAGGCAAGAAGGTCGATGTCGAGCTTTCCGGCGGGGAGGGCGGGCAGGCCGAGGTTGTGGTCAGAGACTACGGCCCCGGCATTCCGGCCGAGCATGTGCCGCGCATCACCGAGCGCTTTTACCGCGTCAATGTGGAGGCGAGCCGTTCGAAAAAAGGCACCGGTCTCGGCCTTGCGATCGTCAAGCACATCCTGACCCGCCATCGCGCGCGGCTCCTGATCCACTCCGAGTTGGGCAAGGGCACCGTGTTTACCGTGCGTTTTTGACATATTGGCGCGGGATAAAGTCACCGGGTGCATTTTTCATTATTATTTTCAATGACATGAACTGTCATAAATGTTTCGCGAAACTGACATAAAAGGTGTGGCTATCGGCGGCTAGTTAGGGGCAGCCGATCAAACGGCGAAGAGCGCTGCAACGCTGGCGCACTCAACACAAGCCCATTCCGGGAGAACTTCTATGAAAGCTCTTAAACTCACTGTAGCGGCGCTCGTCGCATCCGCTGCATTCGCTGGCGTGGCTGCCGCGCGCGATCAGGTTCAGGTCGCCGGCTCCTCGACCGTTCTTCCCTACGCAAAGATCGTCGCCGAGACGTTCGGCGAAACCTTCCCGGACTTCAAGACTCCGGTTGTCGAATCCGGCGGCTCCTCGGCCGGCCTGAAGGAATTCTGCAAGGGCGTCGGCCCTGACACCATCGACATCGCCAACTCCTCGCGCAAGATCAAGGACAGCGAAGTCGAGGCCTGCAAGGCCGCTGGCGTCACCGAGATCCAGGAAATCCAGATCGGTTATGACGGCATCGTCTTCGCAACCGACGCCGGTAACGCCGACCTCGCCCTGAAGCCTGCTGATCTCTACAAGGGTCTGGCTGCTGAAGTCGTCGTCGACGGCAAGCTCGTCGCCAACCCTTACAAGAAGTGGTCTGAAGTCAACTCCGGTCTGCCGGACGCCGACATCGCCGCCTTCATCCCGGGCGAAAAGCACGGCACGCGCGAAGTCTTCGAAGAGAAGATCCTGGCCGCAGGCTGCAAGGAAGCCGGCGCCGTTGACGTCATCAAGGCTGCCGTTGCCGATGAAAAGCAGCAGCACAGCAAGTGCGTCGCGGTCCGCAAGGACGGCATGGCTGTCGACATCGACGGCGACTACACCGAAACGCTGGCCCGCATCGCTGCCAACAAGAGCGGCATCGGCGTATTCGGCCTGTCCTTCTACGAAAACAACGCCGACAAGCTGAAGGTCGCCACCGTCAACGGCATCGTTCCGTCGACCGAAACGATCGCTTCCGGCGAATACCCGGTGTCCCGCCCCCTGTACTTCTACGTCAAGAAGGCACATCTCGGCGTTATCACGGGCCTCAAGGAATATGTTGAGTTCTTCCTTGACGATCAGATGATCGGCCCGGAAAGCCCGCTTGCCGAATACGGCCTCGTTGCTGCTCCGGACGCCGAGCGCGAAGAAGTTCGCAAGGCTTTCACAGCCGGCAACATGCTCTGATACTGACAAGCCCCGGCGCGATGGTCTCGCGCCGGGGCATGCCTCCATCCGAACTGCCGGCAGCGCATTGAGCGTCACGCCACGGAGACGTGCCGATGAGTACTTCATTTCTTCTTTTGCTCATTGTTATAATTGGCTTTATTTCTTACTTTGCGGGCCGTGCGCGCTCCTTCGCGCAGGCTGGCGGCAAGCTCTCCAATCTGCATTCCTTGCCCGGGTATCACGGCAGCTATGTCGCCATCTGGGCGATCCTTCCGGCCGCACTCGTGCTTGGCGCCTGGCTCATCGCCGCGCCCATGTATATCGACTCCAGCACCCGGGCGACCCTGCCCGAGACGGTGCAGACGCAGGGCGGTGCCACGGTCGAGCTGGCGCTTGGCCAGGTCAAGTCGGTCGCCGGCGGCCTGAAGCGGCTGACGGCCGAAGAAGTTCAGGCGCTTGAAAGCGGCTCGACCAATCTTCGCTCCACGCTTGCGGCCAAGGGCGTGGCTCTTGCCGGCGAGGGCGAGGCCTACATGATCACCGCCGCCCAGCATTTCAACGCGATGAGCGTCACCAACCGTTGGCTGATGAGCGCCGTCGTCCTGCTGATCGCCATTGCCGGCGGCGTTTACGCGATCCGCAACATCGCCACCCGTTTCCGCGCCCGCAATCAGGTCGAGCGCGTCATGCTCGGCGCGCTGATCGTCGCTTCCTCGATCGCCATCCTGACGACGGTCGGCATCATCGCCTCGATGCTGTCGGAAGCCGGCCGCTTCTTCACCATGGTTTCGCCCTTCGAGTTCTTCTTCGGCACGGTCTGGGATCCGCGGTTTGCCGCTGCCGGCAGCGGTGGCTCTTCCGGCCAGTTCGGCCTGATCCCGCTTCTCGCCGGCACGCTCTATATCGCTTTCGTCGCCATGCTCTTTGCGGTGCCGATCGGCCTGTTTGCAGCCATCTACATGGCGGAGTATGCCAGCCCCCGCCTGCGTTCGACGGCAAAGCCCTTGCTCGAAGTGCTCGCCGGCATTCCGACCATCGTCTACGGTTTCTTCGCGCTCGTGACCGTCGGTCCGTTCCTGCGCGATATTTCTGCCCAGCTGAACGGTCTCGTCACTGGCAATTATCAGAACTTCATCCAGGCACAGAGCGTTTTGACCGCCGGCATCGTCATGGGCATCATGCTGATCCCGTTCGTGTCCTCGCTCTCCGACGACATCATTACCCAGGTGCCGCGGGCGCTTCGCGACGGCTCGCTCGGCCTCGGTGCAACGCGTTCCGAGACGGTCAAGAAGGTCATCCTTCCCGCAGCACTTCCGGGCATCGTCGGCGCCCTGCTTTTGACCGCCTCGCGTGCCGTCGGCGAGACGATGATCGTGGTGCTTGCCGCCGGTGTCGCGGCCCGTATGCAAATCAATCCTTTCGAGCCGATGACCACGGTGACGGTGAAGATCGTCAACCAGCTGACGGGTGACCTTGAGTTCACCTCGCCGCAGACGCTGGTTGCCTTCGCACTCGGCATCACGCTCTTCGTCATCACGCTCGGCCTCAACATTTATGCGCTCTACATCGTGCGCAAATATCGGGAACAGTACGAATGACCGACATCGCTTCCCCGACCGTCCGGATCTCCGCCCGTCCTGAATCCGCCAAGCGCGATATCGGCATCAAGCGTCGCTACGCGGCCGAGCGTCGGTTCCGTGCCTATGGCATCAGCGCCATCAGTCTCGGCCTGTTCTTTCTCGCTCTGCTGCTGTGGACTGTGATCTCCAACGGCTACACCGCGTTCCAGCAGACGACGATCACGCTGCCGATCGAATTCACCGAAAAGGTCATCGATCCCAAGGGTGAGCGCGCGACCGACGGCAAGGTGCTGATGGCGGCCAACTATCCGCTGTTGGTGCGCGATGCGCTGATCAAGCAACTCGGCATCGATCCGAGCAATCGCCCGCTGGTCAAGCGAGCCACCGACATGGTGTCTGCAAGCTCCCGCACGCTGCTGCGCGACATCGTCGTCGCCGACCCGTCGGTTATCGGCAAGACCGTACCGGTGACACTGCTCGCCGAAGCCAATGTCGACTCCGCCTTCAAGGGGCAGATCGACCTGAAGGTCGACGAGAGCAAGCGCAAGGTCAAGGACCAGCAGGTCACCTGGATGAACGAGCTTGCAAGTGCCGGCGTCCTGAAGAAGAGCTTCAACACCGGCATCTTCACCTTCGGCGCCTCGAGCCGTCCGGAAGCGGCAGGTGTTGGCGTTGCCGCCCTCGGCTCGCTGTTCATGATGTTGATCGTGCTCGTGCTGTCGCTGCCGATCGGAGTTGCCGCGTCGATCTATCTCGAAGAATTCGCGCCGAAGAACCGGTTGACCGATCTCATCGAGGTCAACATCAACAATCTCGCCGCCGTTCCGTCGATCGTCTACGGTCTCCTGGGGTTGGCCGTGTTCATCAACTTCGCCGGCATGCCGCGCTCGGCGGCCCTCGTCGGCGGCCTGGTGCTGACGCTGATGACATTGCCGACGATCATCATCGCCACCCGTGCGGCGTTGAAGGCGGTCCCGCCGTCGATCCGTTCGGCAGCGCTCGGCCTCGGTGCGTCGAAGATGCAGACCATTTTCCACCACGTCCTGCCGCTGGCGATGCCGGGTATCCTGACCGGCACGATCATCGGTCTCGCCCATGCGCTTGGCGAAACCGCGCCGCTATTGTTGATCGGCATGGTCGCCTTCGTCGTCGACTATCCCGGCTCACCGATGGAGCCGTCGACCGCGCTGCCGGTGCAGATCTACATGTGGGCCAACGAGGCAGAACGCGCCTTCGTCGAGCGCACATCCGGCGCGATCATCATTCTTCTCATCTTCCTCGTCGTCATGAACCTTGGCGCCATTCTGTTGCGACGTCGCTTTGAGCGCCGTTGGTAGTGAGGTAATTACTATGAACATCATGTCAGAAGCAGCAGTCGAGAAAGCCTTGGATCAGAAAATGAACACCGTGCCCTACAAGATGATCGGCAAGGATGTGTCGGTCTACTACGGCGAGAAGCGGGCGCTTTTCGACGTCAACCTCAACGTCCGCGAGAACACGGTTACGGCGCTGATCGGCCCTTCGGGCTGCGGCAAGTCGACCTTCCTGCGCACGCTGAACCGCATGAACGACACCATCGAGAACTGCCGCGTCAACGGCAAGATCACGCTGGATGAAGATGATATCTACGACCCGACGATCGACGTCGTGGAACTGCGCGCCCGCGTCGGCATGGTCTTCCAGAAGCCAAACCCGTTCCCGAAGTCGATCTACGATAACGTCTCCTACGGCCCGCGCATCCACGGGCTTGCCCGCACCAAGTCCGAGTTCGACGAAGTCGTCGAGACCAGCCTGCAGAAGGCTGGTTTGTGGAACGAGGTGAAAGATCGTCTGCAGGAGCCGGGCACCGGGCTTTCGGGTGGCCAGCAGCAGCGCCTGTGCATCGCGCGCGCCGTTGCCGTCAGCCCCGAAGTGATCCTGATGGACGAGCCCTGTTCGGCGCTCGATCCGATCGCGACGGCCAAGGTCGAGGAACTGATCCACGAGCTGCGCACGAACTTCACGATCGTCATCGTCACCCACTCGATGCAGCAGGCGGCGCGCGTTTCGCAGCGCACCGCCATGTTCCACCTCGGCAATCTCGTCGAGGAAAACGACACCGACAAGATGTTCACCAATCCGGATGACCAGCGTACCCAGGACTACATCATGGGCCGCTTCGGTTGATGGCCGAAGCCCCCTTCAACCCGTTTCCTGAACGCGCCCGCAAGGATCGAAGACTATGTCCATGCACATAATGTCCGCCTATGACGAAGAACTGAAATACCTCACACGCCGCATCTCCGAGATGGGTGGCCTGGCCGAGCAGATGGTCGGTGAATCCGTTCGCGCCCTGGTCAATTCCGACCTTGCATTGGCGCAGAAGGTGATCTCCGACGACACCATTCTTGATGAAGCCGAACGCCAGATCGGCGAAAAGGCGATCGTCACCATCGCCAAGCGTCAGCCGGTTGCTGCCGACCTTCGCGAGATCATGGGGTCTATCCGCATCGCGTCCGATCTCGAGCGCGTCGGCGACCTCGGCAAGAACAACGCCAAGCGCGTCATTGCCGTTGCCGGCTCCGGCATCCCGCGCAAGCTGGCACGCGGCCTCGAGCACCTGGCCGAGCTTGCGCTCGTGCAGCTCAAGGAAGTCCTCGACGTCTACGCCTCCCGCTCGCCGGAGAAGGCCAACAGCATTCGCGAGCGCGACGAGGAGATCGATGCGATCTACACCTCTCTGTTCCGCGAGCTGCTTACCTACATGATGGAAGATCCGCGCAACATCACGCCCTGCACGCATCTTCTGTTCTGCGCCAAGAACATCGAGCGCATCGGAGACCACGCCACCAACATCGCCGAGACGATCTACTACATGGCGACGGGCGCGCAGCCGGAAGGCGAGCGTCCGAAGGATGACAATACGTCGACGCTGGGTGCCGTGAAGGACTGAGCCCGGATACGTTCGAGTGCCTGCTTGTGAACCTGCTCCGGTCGCAGCCCTGGTTGCGGCCCAGCTCTACTGCGTCTGAAGCTATCCGTTTTCGCACGTGCCTTTGAAAACGCGCGGAATGCTCCAGATTCTATATGTTCGAGCATCTCTGCCCGTTCGATCGAACGCGAGACGCTCTGGGTAAGGAGACGTTACCTGATGTTGCCGAAAATCGCCGTTGTCGAAGACGAAGAGGCGCTGAGTGTCCTGTTGCGTTATAACCTCGAAGCCGAAGGGTTCGATGTCGATACGATCCTGCGCGGAGACGAGGCGGAGATCCGCCTGCAGGAGCGCCTGCCGGATCTCCTGATCCTCGACTGGATGCTGCCGGGGGTTTCCGGTATCGAGCTGTGCCGCCGGCTTCGCCAGCGCCCGGAAACCGAGCGCCTGCCGATCATCATGCTGACGGCGCGTGGCGAGGAGAGCGAGCGGGTTCGTGGCCTTGCCACCGGAGCCGACGACTATGTCGTCAAGCCGTTCTCGACGCCGGAGCTGATGGCCCGCGTCAAGGCGATGCTGCGACGCGCCAAGCCCGAGGTTCTCTCGACGCTACTTCGCTGCGGCGATATCGAGCTCGACCGCGAGACCCACCGCGTCCATCGCCGCAGCCGCGAGGTCCGTCTCGGACCGACGGAATTCCGTCTGCTCGAATTCCTGATGTCTTCTCCGGGCCGGGTCTTCTCTCGGTCACAGCTTCTGGACGGCGTCTGGGGGCACGATATCTATGTCGACGAGCGCACAGTTGACGTGCATGTTGGTCGCCTTCGTAAGGCGCTGAACTTCTCGAGCATGCCGGATGTCATCCGCACCGTTCGTGGCGCCGGCTACTCGCTGGAAAGCTGAGCCGGCCAATCGGCAGGCAATAAAAAAGGGGCCGCGCGGCCCCTTTTCTGTACGTATCCTTGGTAGCCTTAGCGAGCGCGGCGGCGCTCGGCGGAAGGCTGGTAGGCAAGCCGTGCATGGAAGCTGCAATAGGGCGAAGCCTCCGGGGAGTCGTTGCCGCAGAAGTGAAACTCTTCCTTCAGCGGGTCGCCGATCGGCCACTTGCAGGTGCGTTCGGTCAGCTGCGTCAGCTCCAGGCGGCGCGACATCGGCACGACCACATCCTTCTGAATGTGGAAGTCCTGTTCGGCGACGAGATCGACTTCGACCTCTTCCTTGAGGACGGTTGCTCCGGCCGCACGGGTCACCGTGCGGGTGGTGACGCGCGAAGCGTAGTTCGGAGCGCGCGGCGCCGAAGTCGGGCGCTGCTTCGGCCGGGTCGCGGCGGTGGTTCCGCCAGCTTTGGCCCTGCCGGGCAGGCTCAGTCGGTGAACCTTGCCGATGACCGCATTGCGGCTGACGCCGCCGAGCTGTGCCGCGATCTGGCTCGCGCTCAGGCCCTCGGACCAAAGCTTCTTCAGTTTTTCCACCCGCTCGTCAGTCCAGTTCATTTCTGCACTCTCCGTTCTCAGCGTTGGCGATGACAGAATCTCTCACCACGCTCCGGACAGGCTCCGGAGCTGCAACGCGATAACACTTTTGGTGACTAGGTCCGCCGCATGCGTCTAGTAATTGAACATTAACCTACTGACCGCTGGACTCCGTGGCAAGAGTCCCGGGAATCACGCCGAATCGATTTCCTAGTTTTCCCCAACTTGCTCTGCGGGCGTTGCATTTTTGCAAGCCCTGCCGCGCGATTTTTTCGTCGCATGGATCAGACCCGTCCGACCGCACTGCACAGCTTGGTTTTGTTGACATTGCGCTGCGAAATAGGAATAGTGCCTGCGCCGCCGCAAGGCGGCATTTTTAATTTTTTGCCGCGCTCAATGAGGGCTCGGATCGATGCCGATAGCAATGAAGGAGAGGCTCGCCATGACTGCAACCACGCCGCTTTACGACACCTACATGCGTGCGCCGTTGCGTTTCGAGCGAGGAGAGGGCGTCTGGCTGATCGCCGAAGACGGCTCGCGCTATCTCGACTTCGCCGCCGGCGTCGCCGTCAACTCGCTTGGCCATGCGCATCCGCATCTGGTCGAGGCGTTGAAGGCGCAGGCCGAGAAGGTCTGGCACCTGTCCAACCTTTATGAAGTCCCCGGCCAGGAGAGCCTTGCACGCCGGCTGACGGCCGTCACCTTCGCCGATCGTGCCTTCTTCACCAACTCGGGTGCCGAGGCGCTCGAATGCGCGATCAAGACTGCCCGTCGGTACCACTATGCCAAGGGCAATCCGGAGAAGTTCCACATCATCACCTTCGAGGGCGCCTTCCACGGACGCACGATCGCCACTATCGCGGCAGGCGGTCAGCAGAAGTACATCGAAGGCTTCGGTCCGAAGGCTCCGGGTTTCTACCAGGTTCCCTTCGGCGATATCGCAGCGGTCAAGGATGCGATCACCGACGAGACGGCCGCGATCCTGATCGAGCCGATCCAGGGCGAGGGCGGCATCCGCCCGGTCACCAAGGAGTTCATGCAGGAGTTGCGCGCGCTTTGCGACGAGTTCGGTCTGCTGTTGATCCTCGACGAGGTGCAGACCGGCGTCGGCCGCACCGGCAAGCTTTTCGCCCATGAATGGTCTGGCATCCGTCCGGATATCATGGCTGTCGCCAAGGGCATCGGCGGCGGCTTTCCGCTCGGCGCCTGCCTTGCGACCGAAGAGGCGGCTGCCGGCATGGTCGCCGGTACGCACGGTTCGACCTATGGCGGCAACCCGCTTGCCATGGCCGTCGGCAACGCCGTGCTCGACGTCATCCTGGCCGACGGCTTCCTGGAGCATGTTCGCGACGTTGCGTTGGTCTTCCGTCAGGGTCTCGCCTCGCTGAAGGATCGTTTCCCCGATGTGATCGAGGACATTCGCGGCGATGGGCTGATGCTCGGTATCAAGGCGAAAGGTCCTTCGGCTGATCTCCTGAAGGCGATCCGCGCAGAGAAGCTGCTGGCCGTTCCGGCCGGCGAGAACGTGCTGCGCCTGCTGCCGCCGCTGACGGTGACGGCCGCAGAAGCGCGCGAGGGTCTGGCGCGCATCGAGCGCGCGGCCGAAGCGGTGAGAAGCAGCAGCGGCACCGCCGCAGCCTAGAGCATTTCCAGGAAAAGTGCGGAGCGGTTTTCCGTTGGGAAAATGCGTAAAACAAAGTGATAAGCGTTTCTGTTGTTCCTTCTAAGCCAGAAACGCTCGAGTTTGTGAACCCGGAAATCGGCAGCGATTTTCCCAAGGGTCCATGCGCGAACCCGAGGTGTCGAAGCGTTTTTTGCTCTTCGACACCAGCCGCGCTTCACGGGCCATTCTGAGGACAGGAATTGAGTACGATGGCAGGCACAAGACATTTCATCGATCTTTCGGTCATGACGGCAGCGGATCTCAGGACCATCATCGACGATGCCCTCGTGCGAAAGACGGCGACGAAGGCCGGAACGGCCGAGAAGCCGCTCGCCGGCAAGATGCTGGCGATGATTTTCGAAAAGCCTTCGACCCGTACGCGCGTCTCCTTCGATGTCGGCATGCGCCAGCTCGGCGGCGAAACCCTGTTTCTCTCGGGCACCGAGATGCAGCTCGGCCGTGCCGAGACCATCGGCGACACCGCAAAGGTGCTGTCGCGCTACGTCGATGCGATCATGATCCGCACCACCGACCATCGCCGGCTTATCGAGCTTGCCGAGCACGCGACGGTACCCGTCATCAACGGCCTGACCGACGACACCCATCCCTGTCAGATCATGGCCGATATCATGACCTTCGAGGAGCACCGCGGCCCGGTGAAGGGCAAGACCATCGCCTGGACCGGCGACGGCAACAATGTGCTTCACTCGCTGATCGAGGGGTCTGCTCGTTTCGGCTACCGCATGAACATGGCTGTGCCGCTCGGCTCCGAGCCGCACGACAAGATCCTCAACTGGGCGCGCAACAATGGCGGCGAGATCCTGCTTTGCCATGATGCCGAGCAGGCCGTCGCCGGTGCCCATTGCGTCGTTACCGACACCTGGATCTCCATGAACCAGGAGCATCGCGCTCGCGGCCACAACGTCTTCCAGCCGTTCCAGGTCAACGAAGCGTTAATGAAGCACGCCTCGCCGGACGCGCTGTTCATGCACTGCCTGCCGGCGCATCGCGGCGAGGAAGTGACCGACGAGGTCATCGACGGCCCGCAGTCGGTGGTGTTCGACGAGGCGGAAAACAGGCTGCACGCACAGAAGTCGATCATCGCCTGGTGCATGGGGCTCGTCTGATCGGCGAGTCTGCCTATTGAAATTTGCCGCATGCGACCCGATTTAGGCCGCATACGGGACGTTCCGGGGTGGAAACAACGGACGCAACCTGACGACAGGCAGCGCATGATCGGCCGTCAAAACGGCACATGCCTGCTGGACAAATCCGTTTATGGCGGGATCAAATAGGGTAACGGGCAGGCTGCGCCGGAGGATGTTTATGTCCTCTGCGCGGCCTTCTCCAGAGCATGTCGCGGAAAAGTGCGCAGCGGTTTTGCGATAACGACATGCGTGAGAACAAAAACTTAAGGCGCAGTCAGCGAATCCTGGCGATCGCGACGCGCTTTAGTGACGTAAGGAGCAGCAGATGACTGAGATGGCACCAGGACTTGGCGAATTCGATTTTGCCGGTGACGACCATGTCGTGCCCTTCCAGGTGGAAGGCCTCGACGTGCGTGGCCGTGCCGTTCAGCTCGGCCCGATGCTCGATGCGATCCTTGAGCGCCACAACTATCCGCTTCCGGTCGCTCGGCTCGTTGCCGAGACCGTCGTGTTGACCGTGTTGCTCGGCACGTCGCTGAAGTTCGAAGGCAAGCTTATCGTTCAGACGAAGGGCGACGGTCCGGTCGATCTCGTCGTCGCCGATTTTGCCACGCCCGATCGGGTGCGCGCTTATGCCCGCTTCAATGAGGAAGCGCTGGAGGAGGCTCTGAAGGACGGACGCACCCAGTCTCATGAACTGCTCGGCAAGGGCGTTCTCGCCTTCACCATCGACCAGGGCGCCCATACCCAGCGCTATCAGGGCATCGTTGCGCTCGATGGCGCTACGCTCGAGGAGATCGCCGGCGTCTATTTCCGCCAGTCCGAGCAGATCCCGACCAAGGTGCGCCTCGGCGTCGCCGAACTGCTCGACCGCGACGAGAACGGCAAGCCGCGCCATCGCTGGCGTGCCGGCGGCATGGTCGCGCAGTTCCTGCCGGATGCGCCGGAGCGCATGCGCCAGCCGGATCTTTCGGGCGGCGACGGCGACGACAACGAGGACCTCTTCGACGAGGACGATCTCTGGGCGGAAGCCAAGGTTATGGTCGAGACGATCGATGCCGACGAGCTGACCGACCCCATGGTCGGCACGGAACGTCTGCTCTATCGGCTGTTCCACGAGCGCGGCGTTCGCGTCTACCAGCCGCAAGCGGTCTATGATCGCTGCAGCTGCTCGCGCGAAAAGATCCGTTCGGTGCTGATCGGGCTGCATGCCGACGATATCGAGAGCACGATCGAGGACGGCTTGATCAAGGTGACGTGCGAGTTCTGCTCGACCACCTATCGCTTCGAAGCAAGCGAAGTTCGTCAACAGTAGATCTCAATTCAGGGTTCGAACGAGCCCTGGTGAATCAAGCGAGAAGGCGGGGATTGCCACGTTGAAGTGTTCTCCGCCTTCCGATTCCATGCTGTAGTGGCCGAACATGACTCCCGACGGCGTGTCGAGTGGGCATCCGGAGGAATATTCGTAGGTATCGCCGGGGTTCAGCAACGGCTGCTCTCCGATGACGCCCGGGCCACTGACTTCGTCTACCTGGCCGTTCTCGTCGGTAATGTGCCAGTAGCGCGTCATCAGCCGTACTGTCTCGGCCGAATGGTTGGCGATGACGATGCGGTAGCCCCAGACATAGCGGCTGTCATCCGGATCAGATTGCTCTTCCAGATAGTAAGGCTCCACCGTAACTTCTATGTCGCGAGTGAGCGCGCGATACATGGGCAACACCTTGTTTCAAGTCTTTCAGGGTATTCTACAGCAAGATGGTTTCGTCAAGAATAACGGCAGGATTGCATGCGTCGGCGGCAAGGCGGCGGAAAGGCGAGGCCGATGCTTGATGGTGCGGTGAGAAAACGGCTTGATCCGATGCTGGATCGGTTGGGTGTGGCACTTGCCCGCGGCGGTGTCAGCGCCAATGCGGTCACGATCGCGGGCCTCGCGTTCGGCCTCGTTGCCGCCGTGCTGATTGCCGGACAATACTATCTTGTCGCAGCCGTCGTTATCGCCGTCAGCCGGCTTTGCGATGGGCTCGACGGCGCGGTGGCGCGGGCGACGCGCAAGACCGATTTCGGCGGTTTCCTCGATATCGTGCTCGACTTCGTTTTCTACGGCGCCATCCCGCTCGGTTTCATCGTCGCCGATCCGCCGGCCAACGGTCTCGCGGGCGGTCTGCTGCTCTTCTCGTTCTACGTCAACGGGTCGAGTTTTCTCGCCTATGCCATCATGGCCGAGAAGCGCGCGATGACGACGGAGGTGCGGGGGGCAAAGTCGCTCTACTTCACCACGGGGCTTGCTGAGGCGACCGAGACGATCGCCGTCTTCCTGGCCTTCTGCCTGTTCCCGACGTGGTTTCCGGTGCTGGCGGCGCTGTTTGCCGTCGTCTGCCTCTACACCGCGCTATCGCGCATTGTGCTCGCGCGAATGCGTTTTCGCGACGTAGAGTAGCGGCCGCCGCCGATCTCGTGGGGCGGCCGTTTTGTTCGTGTGCATCAGGCCTTCACGGCCTTCAGCGCGCGGGCGAAGTCCTCGACGATGTCGTCGCTGTCCTCGATGCCGGCCGAGAAACGCACGGTACCAGCAGAAATACCGAGTTCGTCGCGAGCCTCGTCCGTCAGGTTCTTGTGCGTCGTCGTCGCCGGATGCGTGATCAGGCTCTTGGAATCACCGAGATTGTTGGAGATGCGGGCGATCTGCAGCGCGTTCTGCAGCGCGAAGGCCGCATCCTTGCCGCCCTTGAGTTCGAAGGCGACGAGGGTCGAGCCGCCGGTCATCTGCTTGGCGATAATGTCGGCCTGCGGATGGTCCGCGCGGCCGGGGTAGATCACCTTGGCGACCTGCGGCTGCTCAGCGAGGAAATCGGCGATGCGGCGGGCGTTCTCGGTCTGCTGCTTGACGCGCAGCGGCAGCGTCTCGATGCCCTTCAGCAAGGTCCAGGCGTTGAACGGCGACATCGCCGGGCCGGTGTGGCGGAAGTAATCGTGCAGATGCTCGTTGATCCAGTCCTTGTCGGACAGCACCACGCCGCCGAGGCAACGGCCCTGGCCATCAATATGCTTGGTGGCGGAGTAGACGACGATATGCGCGCCAAGCTCGAGCGGCTTCTGGAACAGCGGCGTGGCGAAGACGTTGTCGACCACCACCTTGGCGCCGATCTGGTTGGCAAGCTTGGAAACGCCGGCGATGTCGATCACTTCGAGCGTCGGGTTGGTCGGGCTTTCCAGGAAGAAGACCTTGGTGTTCTTCTGGATTGCCTTTTCCCAGTTGGCGAGATCGCGACCGTCGACCAGCGTGCACTCGATGCCGTACTTCGGCGCCAGCGTCTCGACCACCCAGCGGCAGGAGCCGAAGAGGGCGCGGGCGGCAACGATATGGTCGCCGGCCTTCAGCTGGCAGAGAATGGCGGCGGTGACGGCGGCCATGCCCGATGCCGTGGCGCGCGCATCTTCGGCGCCTTCCAGCATGCACATGCGCTTTTCGAACATGTCGTTGGTGGGGCTGCCGTAACGGGCATAGATGAAGCCTTCGGTCTCGCCCTTGAAGCGCGCCTCCGCCGCCTCGGATGTGTCGTAGACGAAGCCCTGGGTGAGGAAGATAGCCTCGGACGTCTCGCCGTGCTGGGAGCGGGTCGTTCCGCCGTGGACGAGTTGGGTTGCCGGGCGCCAGTTTTTGCTCATGTGACGGTCACCTTCAAAAACAAAAAAACCGGCCGCGTGAAGGGCCGGTTTGATACCCGGCCTTTTTAGCTACTTGTTTAACGTGGCTGCAAGCCGACCGGCCAAATCACCACGGGATAAAGCTCCAATACTGCTTGGGTGCGCTTGCGTCAATTCCTGGAGTTTGGTTTTGTCTCGCAACTGAAAAGAGGATCGAAATGGGCCGCGAGACTGGGATTTTGGCCGACCGCGCGATCGCCGCGCTGTTTGCGACCGGGCGCTTGAAAAGCGAAAAGGCGCTGGATGCCGATCAGATCCAGCCGGCAAGCCTCGACCTGCGCCTTGGCGCCAAGGCATTTCGCGTGCGCGCGAGCTTCATGCCGGGTCCGGCTCACCTTGTTGCCGACAAGCTCGACCGGCTGAAACTGCATGTCGTCGATCTCTCCGACGGCGCCGTGCTGGAGACCGGCTGCGTCTATATCGTGCCGCTGATGGAAAGCCTCGACTTGCCGGAGACCATGTCGGCTTCGGCGAACCCGAAGAGCTCGACCGGTCGCCTCGACATCTTCACCCGCGTCATCACCGATCGCGCCCAGGAGTTCGACAAGATCCCGGCTGGATATCGCGGCCCGCTCTATCTCGAAATCAGCCCTCGCACTTTCCCGATCGTCGTTAGGCGCGGCTCGCGCCTGTCGCAGATCCGCTTCCGCACCGGCCAGTCGCTGCTCTCCGAGCAGGAGCTGCTGGCGCTGCATGAAAGCGACATGCTGGTTGCAAGCGAGAAACCCAATGTCAGCGGCGGTGGGATTGCGCTCTCGATCGACCTCAAGGGAACCGGTCCGGACGGGCTTATCGGTTATCGCGGCAAGCATCACACGGCGGTCGTCGACGTCGACAAGAAGGCGCAGCATGCGGTCTTCGATTTCTGGGAGCCGCTCTACAGCCGCGGCCGCGACGAGCTGATCCTCGATCCCGACGAATTCTACATCCTCGTGTCGCGCGAAGCGGTGCACGTTCCGCCGCTTTACGCTGCCGAGATGACGCCGTTCGATCCATTGGTCGGTGAATTCCGCGTGCACTATGCCGGCTTCTTCGATCCGGGCTTTGGCCACGCGTCCGCCGGTGGCAGCGGCAGCCGTGCCGTGCTCGAAGTGCGCAGCCACGAGGTTCCGTTCATCCTCGAGCACGGCCAGATCGTTGGCCGACTGGTCTATGAGCATATGCTCGAGCGTCCGGAAGGACTGTACGGCCTCGGCCTCGGCTCCAACTACCAGGCGCAGGGCCTCAAGCTCTCCAAACATTTCCACGCGGAATAACAGAAAAAGCGCCGTTGCGCGGCAACGCGGCGCAACGGTCCTTGACAGATGCATGCGGTTGAGGAAGTTTCCGAAGCGCTGCGGGTGTAGTTCAGTGGTAGAACGCCAGCTTCCCAAGCTTGATGTCGTCGGTTCGATCCCGATCACCCGCTCCACTTTTTCTTCGATATCGGCCAGCCAGGCTTTGAGCCGGCACTCCTGAGGGCGACGGCGCGAACGGTATGGCGCCGAAGCCAGTAGCCAGCCCGGTTCCATCCGGCTAATCTTGTCATCACCCATGAATCATCCGCGGCTTTGCAGGCCGCATGGCATCCCGAAGAGACGCGCTGGCCCTTGCCCATGAAAATTCACCGACTGCTGGCTCTCTGCGTCTATCTGATGGCCGCTCCGCTCGCCGCCCAGCCCAAGGACCTGCCCAATCTGTTCGATGCGCGTGAGCGCATCGCAAAGCCGGACCTGACCGGCCTTGCGCGGCTCAGGTTTCTGACCACGGTGGATTTTCCACCGTTCAACTTCATTGACCAGTCGGGCAAGCTTTCGGGCTTCCATGTCGACCTGGTGCGCGAGATTTGCCGCGAACTCGATATCGAAGCCAAATGCCAGATCCAGGCGGTAACCTATGCCGAACTGCTTCCGGCGCTGGAAGAGGGGCAGGGCGAGGCGGTTGCTGCCGGCATCGCGGTCAGCCCGGAATTGCGTCAGCGCTTCGGCTTCTCGCGGCCGTTCATGCGGCTTCCCGCACGCTTCGCCGTCAACACCAAGGCGGCCGGTGCCGTCTCTACTCCGACTGATCTGAAGGCCAAGTCGGTCGGCGTCGTCTCCGGGACCACGCATGAGGTGATGTTTAGGGCTTTCTTCCCGAAGCTCGAAGCCAAGATCTTTCCCGATCGCGATGCGATGCTCGCTGCCCTGCAAAAGGGTGAGGTGCCGGCCGTCTTTTCCGACGGCATGCAGCTTTCCTTCTGGGTGTCCGGCAGCGCTGCTGCCGGTTGCTGCGCGCTTGTCGACGGCGCCTATTTCTCGCAGCGCTTTCTGGGCGAGGGGCTGACGATCATGAACCGCAAGGCCGAGCCGGCGCTGACGCAGGCGATCGATCATGCCCTGCTGGCGCTTTCGCGCAGCGGACGGCTGGACGAGATCTACCTTCGCTATTTCCCGAACGGTATTTACTGATCCGTACGCCGGAACGGCAGAAGCAACGACCACAGAAGCCTGGTCGGCTCGCTTCGGCCATAGGCAGTGAGCCCCGTTTCGATCGCATCGTCGCCCAGCTTCGGCCGGTCCGTATAGGTCGAAAACAGCCGATCCCAGATCGCCAGGTTGAAACCGTAGTTCGAATCCGTCTCCGAGCGCTCGGTCGAGTGGTGGATGCGATGCATGTCGGGCGTGACGATCAGCGGCCGCAGCGCACGGTCGAGGCGGGGTGGCAGCCGCAGATTGGCATGATTGAACATGGCGGCGGCGTTCAGCACGATCTCGAACAAAAGCACGGCGACCGCAGGCGCGCCGAGCACGACGATGACGCCAGTCTTCCAGGCCATCGAGAAGAGGATCTCCAGCGGGTGAAACCGCAACGCCGTGGTCAGGTCGACGCCAGGGTCGGCGTGATGCACCCGGTGCATCCGCCACAGGAGCGGGATCTTGTGAAAAACGACGTGTTCCAGCCAGATGGCGAAGTCGAGTACGATGAAGGCGATCACGCCGGCGAGCAGCGAAGGAACGCCCAACACCGGCAGCAGGCCGTATCCCCGGGCCTGGGCCCAGAGTGCCGCGCCGGTAGCCGCGGCCGGGAAGATCAGCCGCAGCGAAAGCGAGGACAGCACCAGAATGGAGAGGTTGGTAAACCAGCGCCGCGCCTTCAGCGCCCGTTGCAGTTCTGGGCGCTCCAGACGCGGATGCAGAAGCTCAAGCACTGCCAGGGCAGCAAAGACCGAGAGAAAGGCCGCAAGGCGCCATAGTGGCTCGGTCACGCCGAAAAGCTGCATCCGTTACGCCTCACTGTTGGTTTGCCGCAAAGCGATATCACGCGTCACCAGCGCCGCGCCAAGACACGTTGACGTGAGCCGGCTGAATGGGGCCGTCGTTATTTGCGGAAGCGGGCGAGGGCGCCGCGCTCGATTGCGGCGCAGGTGAGTTTGTCGAGGCTGAGGCGATCGCGCAGCAATTGCAACAGGCGGATCTCCTCGTTGCGGATGCGCTGGTCGGCGGCCGCAATCTCGACCGCGAGTGCATAAGCCGTTTCGTGAAGCCTCTCGGGCAGCGCCTCGCGCACGATCTCAAGCACGATGTCGAGACCCTCGGGGGCGGCAAGCTGGGCCGCACATTCGTGGCCGACAAGCACGAGCTGGTCCTCGTCGAAGCCTTCGAAGGCCGGAAGAAACTGCACGAGCCTGCCGATGCGCGCGAACTCGTCGTCGCTCATCTCCCGGTCGACGGCCGACATCATGACCATGACATAGACGAGGGCTTCGTGCTGGCTGAGGCTTGGGGGCATGGGTGCTTTCCGGCAAGTGTCGGGGAAGAGTTGGTGTGTTCCGCCGTTCCTTACAAGTCCGGTGCAGCTTCGTCCATCGCCGCTGCTGCGCTCGGATCGTCGAATGGCATCGGCGTCTGGCGAAAATCGCGCGGGTCATCGCCGTAGAAGCCAAGCTTTGCCTTGCGCGCCGCGTCGGCTTGCTCTTCGAGCGGCGAGCCGGGCAACGGCATCGCCCAGCCATTGGCAACGAGCCAGGCTGCAGGATCCTGGCCGCCTACGGTGCAATGGGCGGTGACGGTCTCGCCCGTTCCGTCGCCGGCAATATCGCAACTGACCGCGCGGGCACGCAGGAAATTGCGGAACGCTGTCCGGGCGACCATGCCGCAGGGCCAGCTCTTGCCGCCGCTTTCACAGGTCCGTTCCGCCGCTTCCGGCTCGATGCCGTCGAGCTGAAGCGTCATCTTGTCGAAGCGGATAAGCCCGGCTGCGAGCGCTAGCGGTCGCTGGAGGATCGTCGGCGCCTTGGGCTTTTCCGTGTTCGTATCCGACAGCGGCGTGCGCGGCTCTATGCGTTCAAGCGGCTTCGTCGTCACCTCTTCGGGCAAGCCGAACTGTTGCGGTTCGATGGTCCGGGCAGTGGTCTCGGTCGAGTGGGAGCTGCTTTCGCTCTGGCCGCCATCAGGCGGCGTGTCGTTCGGTTCAGGGGCAGTCATGTCGAACGGCACGTCGTCGGCTCCGTCCGCCGGCTCCATTTCCCCCATGTCGGGCGTTTCGAGCACGAAGTCCGGCGTGGCAGCACTTTCCCGGTCGCGGATCGTCGCAGCACCGGCATAGAGGATGCCCGTATAGAGCGCCAGGGCGGCAATCCCGCCTGCAAGGGTGATCAGTTGCTGCCGCATCAGGAAAGATGTCCTATTGGCTGGCCCAGATGATCCGGGCGATCCATTCGACTTCGCTCATTTCGAAACTCCGGTTGGGATGCTCCGGGTTGAGCGATAGCAGTTCGATATTGCGCGGAGTATGCCGCACCAGGATTTTCGCCATGACCTCGCCTTCACGGGTCTTGACCACGACGCGATCGCCGCGCCGGACCTGCGCACCCGGATCGACGATCAGCACATCGCCATCGCGATAAAGCGGCAGCATGCTTTCCCCCTGGATCTCGAGCGCGTAGATGCCGGCGCGCCGCTCGGCCGCTGCGGGGAAGTCGACGACGTCCCAGCCCTGACCGGCCGGAAAGCCGCCGTCGTCGAAGAAGCCGCCGGCGCCGGCCTGGGCAAAACCGATCAGCGGTATGGCACCCTTGTAAGGCTCGCTTCGGGTCGTGTCCGGGCGCATCAGTGCCATGAACTGGTCGATGGTGGCTCCGGTCGCATCAAGCACCTTGGCGATCGATTCCGTCGACGGCCAGCGCTCGCGGCCATCGGCGGACTGGCGCTTCGATTTGTTGAAGGATGTCGGGTCGAGCCCGGCGCGGCGCGCAAGCCCGGAGGGCGAGAGCTGGTGGCGCTCGGCCAGCGCATCGATGGCGTGCCAGATGGTATCGTGCGACAGCATGAATGTCTGTTCCGGGCCAGGGCAGCGACGGCCGCTACGCCTCTATTCGACAGTAGATTAACCAAGCCGGCCAGGGTGGTAAAGAACAGGGAGGAAAATAATCCTTAGCTGTTCCGATTGAAATAGAGTGGCCTGCTTCTATAGTCCTTGTCATTGCTTGAGTTTGGCCGGCGAGGGGGCTCATTTGTTGGCGGTGCTGAAATCCGAACGACTGCTGTTCGCCGCCTTGCTTGCCGCAGTCGCCGGTTTTGTGCTCGAGTACCCCTTGCTCGAAATGGGGCAGGCAGCTTCGCTTGCCGGGGCGGCGGCATTGGTGGGCGCGATCGTGCTGGCGTCGATGCGGGTCGCCCATCACGCCGAAGTCCTGGCGGCCAAGGTCGGCGACCCCTATGGCACGATGATCCTGACGCTTTCCGCCGTCCTGGTGGAGGTGATCATCCTCGCGATCATGATGACCGGCGAGAGTTCGCCGACGCTGGTGCGCGATACGATCTATTCCGCCGTGATGCTCGATATCAACGGCATTCTCGGTCTTGCCGCGCTGCTGGGCGGGCTGAAACACGGCGAGCAGCCCTACAACGACGATTCCGCGCGCACCTACAGCGTCATGATCCTGACGGCGATGGGGATCTCGATGGTCGTGCCCGAATTCGTGCCGGCTGCGAAATGGCACTTCTATTCCGCCTTCACCATCGGCGCGATGATCATGCTGTACACGCTGTTCCTGCGCATGCAGGTGGGGGTGCACAGCTACTTCTTCAGCTACAGCTATCCCCGGGCGAAAGGCGACGGGATCAACGTTGCTGAAGAACCTGGCGAGCCGGTCGTCCCGTCGGTCATTATCCTGTTGGTCGGCGTGGTGCTGATCGGCGCGCTCGCCGAGATCATGTCGGGGCTGCTGACATCCGGCCTGAAAGGCAGCGGCGCGCCACCGGCCGTCGCCGCCATCGTCGTTGCCGCGATCTCGGCTTCGCCCGAGATCATGACTGCGATGCGTGCAGCACTGGCCAATCGCATGCAGGCCGTCGTCAACATCGCGCTCGGGGCATCGCTGTCGACCGTGATCCTCACCGTGCCGGTGATGGAGGCGATCGCGCTTTATACGGGCCAGCCCTTCATCATGGCGATGTCGCCGGTGCAGACGGTGATGGTGACGATCACGCTGATCGTCGCGGCGATCAATCTCAATGACGGTCAGACCAACGCCATCGAGGGCATGACGCATTTCGTGCTGTTTGCCACCTTCGTCATGCTTTCGGCTATCGGGTTGTAATCCTCACGCGACTGCGCTTTCCCGGGTTTTCCTCGCGACGACATCCTCATAGGCTGCCTGCAGGGTGGCGCGGACGCGCGGTGGACCGTCGAGGGGCACGCCGAGATGCTCGTATCGAAGCTCTTCCATGAATCGGTTCCACAGCTCCGGACCACCGGTTTCCATCAGTTCGGCCCGAATGCTGAGCTCTTCGCTGACCGGCAGGTAGCGCCGCCCCCAAGCGCCCAGATGCGCCATGATCGGCACCAGCGCGATGGTCATTTCGGTGAGGCTGTAGATGGCCTTCTGCTTGTGAGTCGGGTCATCCGTCTTGGTCAGCATGCCCAGCTCGACCAGCATTTTCAGCCGATCCGCCAATATGTTCGAGGAGATACCTTCCTGCGATCGCAGCAGTTCGCGGAAGTGCCTTTTTCCGCCGAAGATCATGTCGCGGATGATCAGCAGGCTCCATTTGTCGCCGAAGACTTCCAGCGCAAGATTGATCGGGCAGCCGGAGCGATGATCGTCTTTCATTGGGACCCCTTCAAAACCGCTTGCATTATTGCATCAGTGGAATTACGTTGCAACTGCTTTTGAAATGAAAGCAGTTTTGCTGGAGAGCGCATTGCTGAAGCCGCGCCTGTCTGCCCAGGTGCCCAAACGGATAGAAGAGGAGAAGATCATGAGTGCCAATTCCGTGGAACATGCGAGCTTCACCATCGAACGGATTTTCAAGGCAACACCCGAACAGGTCTTTCGTGCTTTCGCCGATCCGGCGGCGCACGACCGTTGGTTCGTCAAGGCCGACGGGTGGCCCGTCGCCGAATATAGCCATGACTTCCGCGTCGGTGGGCGCGAGAGCGGCCGTTTCAGCAAGGACGGCAAGACCTTCTATCACAACGACACGATCTACCTCGATATCGTCGAAAACCGGCGCATCATCTCGGCCTATACCATGGCGGAGAACGAGCGGCGGATTTCAGCCTCGGTGGCAACTGTCGATATCCAGCCGCACGGTACCGGCGCACGTATCGTCTTCACCGAGCAGGCGGCGTTCCTCGATGGTCTCGACCAGGTTGCCTATCGGCGTGAGGGCTGGGAAGAGTTGATCGCCGCGCTTGGCACGGAACTCGGCGAGGCGGCGGCAGCCGCCTGATCTGCCATCGCGGCTAATCTGCTGCCTCAAAGCATCGTTGCCAGCGCGCTGCCGGCGATGCCGAAGGAAAACACGGCGAGGCAGATGGCGGCAATGCGGCGCGGCAGATGGGACGTGCGTGCGCCGCGCGACAGCCGGATGAACATGGCGCCGGCGCCGATCCAGAGCGAGCCGGCGACAACGACGAGCAGCGAAAATCCGGCGATCCACGGCATCGTCGCCGCAAGGCCGGTCTGCGGCAAGAGCACGAGCGCCACAATGAGGGCTTTGGGATTGAGCAGCGTCGTGACGAACACGTGCCGGATGGTGATCTCGCTCGACGTCCGGCTGTCGTCGCCGGTGGTCCACAGTGCGTAGGCGAGGAAAAGCACCCAGCAGGCTGCGACGATCCGGAGCAGAAGCCCGATCTGCGGATGCGCCGCGAGGAACGGCGCCAGCAACGCGACGGCTGGAATGATCACCGAGAGATAGCCGCCGAGTTCGCCCAAAAGCAGCGGCGTCGAGCGCCGGAACCCGGCGGATGCTCCCGAAAGCCACAGCAACGTGTTGGTCGGGCCGGGCGTTGCCAGCAGCACGAGGGCGGCAAGGGTGAAGGCGAGCGGCTGCATCAGCGAGGATCCGGTTTCGCGGCGATATTGCGGTCATCTACAGCATCGCGCATCAATCTGGATACGCTCTTGTTGCCGCAGCACTGGGACTTTCTGCATAACTCCCGGGACCTACCCCGACCCCGTTGCCCCCATGCGTAGCGAAGCGGCGGGTCCGGGGCCTTGATCTCCATCAAGCCAAAGTACGAACACACTCCAAGATTTCGCCACAGCGCGGGCCGCCGGCGCCTCTTCCGCCTTTGGCGGTGGCGCGCTATCAGACGGGCGCTGCCGCCTTCCTTCCCGGCTGCCTTCGGGGCTTTCCATGAACAAGACAGTGCTTTCCGGCATCGTGATGACGACGTTCTCCTATTTCCTGTTTTCGTTGCAGGATGCGTCGGTCAAATGGCTGGTGGTCGGCTATTCCGTCTGGCAGATCCTGTTTACCCGCAGCATCACCATTCTCCTGCTGTGCCTGGTGATCGGCCGAGGCAAGCTCGTCCGTCGCGCGATCGCCTCGCCCGTCGTCAAACCGTTGTTCGTGCGCAATCTGTTGCTGCTGGCCGCCTGGCTTTCCTATTTCAACGCGGCCCGCGATCTCGGCCTTGCCGAAATGACGACGCTCTACTACGCCGCGCCGATCGTGGTGACGCTGCTGGCCGTGCCGATCCTCAAGGAAGACGTGCCGCCGATCCGCTGGTTCGCGGTGCTGCTCGGTTTCGTCGGGGTGCTGATTGCCTGCGATCCGCTCGGAACGGGCATGAAGCTTTCGCTGCCGGTTTTCCTGGCACTGATGGCCGCCGTCTTCTGGGCGATCGGCACGGTGATGCTGCGCAAGACCGCCCTTCACGAGACGACGCTGACGCAGATGACGATCTCCAACGTCTTCTTCATCGCGATGACCGGCCTTGCCGTCGGTTTCTACTGGACGCCGCCGGCGCTGTTCGACATCGCCCTGATGGCGGGTACCGGCGTGATTGCCGGCATTGCCCAGTATGCCCTGTTCGAGGGCATGCGCCGGGCGCCGATCTCGGTGATCGCGCCGTTCGAATACACCTCGCTCGTCTGGGCCTTCGGGCTTGGCTTCCTGATCTGGGGCGATATTCCCACCACCAATGTCTTTGCCGGCGCCGGCCTGATCTTCGTTGCCGGACTGACGATCATCGTCGGCGAGCGTCTTGCGCATCGGCGGACGACTGCCGTCCAGGAAGCAGGCCCGCAGGCCTAACGGCCAACACTGCCAAGCGGCGCACCAAAATGGAAACAGCCGAAGCTTCCAGCCCGTCAGCCTGCCGATGGGTGTCGCGTGTCGGGGATGCGGCCGGTCACCCGGAAGAACAGGTGCGAGGTGACGAGGACCGAAGGATCGGCCAGGTGCCGATCGAGTGCCTTCAGGTCGTCATCGAGTACGGCGCGGCCGACAAAACCTTCGCTGACCAGCCTCTCGCGGACATTGGCGATGAAATCGCGCAGGATCGGCCGGCGGTCATGGCCGGGCGGATAGACGTGCACGATGGCATCCGTGCTGAGTGCCTCGACGCCGGCCTCGCGGAACAGCCGATGCGCGCGGCGTCCTATGTGCAGATCGATGCCCCGCGCTGCCGAATAGGCGATATAGGCGGCCAGCAGACGATCCCAGGCAGCAAGCGGCGGGTCGCAGATATGGGCGAGGAAATCGGCCTCGAAGCTGGCGATCCAGCCACCCGGTTTTACCAGCGAGACCATCTCGCGCACGATGCGCTCCGGCTCAGGCACGTTGACGAGCACGAGCCGCATATGAGCCCCGTCGAAGGAGCCGCGCGGCAGGCCGCTGTCATAGGCGTCTCCTTGGCGCACTTCCACCTGTGGCAAAGCGTGGCTCGCAACGAACCGGCGTGCGAGATCGACGAAGTGGGCGTCGCGCTCGATGCCAAGGACCGAGCCGGTCGGGCCGACGCGCTTGCCAAGCAGATGCAACACACCGCCAGGGCCGCAGCCAAGATCGAGGACGCGCTCGCCCGGCCGAATGCCGATCCGCTCGAGTTGCTGATCGGAGTCGGGAGCGAGATTGGCAATCTGCCGCTTTAACCGTTCTTCCTCGGGCCCGGCGCGCCCAAGCAGATAGAGATCAGGCTCGCTCATGGCGTTTCCCCCCTCTGGCGAACAGGAGGATGCACCCGCCCAAGTCGGCGGTCAACGTGGGAGGCGCGTTGCCGGACTCAGGTTGTTGCGGCGGTCATTTAGCGCCGCTCTGGCGTCTCGTCAGCTCGACCTGATCGAGCGCATGAACCCGGACTGGCGCGATCTTTACGAGGAATTGTGGTGACAATTCTTGGCGAGATTCGTTCCAACAAACGAAAACAGGCTCCGCGAGGAGCCTGTTTGCATGTTCGGTTGGAGGCTTCTTACGCCGCCTGCTTCTTCTCGCCGTAAGGGTCGAAGCGGCCGTAGAAGGTTTCGCCGCGGTCGGCCATTTCCTTCAAGAGTGCCGTCGGCTTGAAGTGGCTGCCATAGTCCTTGGCGAGCTTCTCGCACAGCGCGACGAAGGCCTTGGCGCCCATGCCGTCGATGTAGGAGAGCGTGCCGCCGGTGTAAGGCGCAAACCCGAAGCCGAGGATCGAGCCGACGTCGGCTTCGCGCGGATCGGTGACGATGCCTTCTTCCATGGTGCGGGCCGCTTCGAGCGCGATCGTTGCCAGGAACCGTTGCTTCAGCACCTCGACGTCGATCTTGTCGGCGTTCTTCTGCGGATAGAGCGTCTTCAGCTCCGGCCACAGATACTTCTTCGCCGGCTTTGCCGGATATTCGTAGAAGCCCTTGCCGTTCTTGCGGCCGCGACGGTCGAGGTCGTCGACCATCTTGTTGATCAGCGCCATGTGCTTGGGATCGACGGCCTTTTCACCGAGATCGGCGATAGTGGCCTTCAGGATCTTCTGGCTGAGATCGATCGCCACTTCGTCGTTGAGCGACAGCGGACCGACGGGCATGCCGGCCATCTTGGCGGCGTTTTCGATCATCGCCGGCGGCACGCCTTCGATCAGCATGTCATAGGCTTCGTGGATGTAGCGGAAGACGCAGCGGTTGACGTAGAAGCCGCGCGTGTCGTTGACGACGATCGGCGTCTTCTTGATCGCGGCGACATAGTCGAGTGCGACGGCGAGTGCCTTGTCGCCGGTTTCCTTGCCGAGGATCACTTCCGTCAGCATCATCTTCTCGACCGGCGAGAAGAAGTGGATGCCGATGAACTGGCCGGCACGCTTGGAGTTCTTCGCAAGGCCGGTGATCGGCAGCGTCGAGGTGTTGGAGGCAAAGATCGTGTCTTCGCCGATCACCGCTTCCACCTTCTCGATCACGTCCTTCTTGACCTGGCGATCTTCGAACACGGCTTCGACGACGAGGCCGACATCCTTCAGGTCGCTATAGTCGGCCGAGGGCGTGATGCGCGCGAGCAGTGCTTCGCCTTCTTCCTTAGTCAGACGGCCCTTGCCGACGGAATCCTTGACCAGGCCTTCCGAGTGGGCCTTGCCCTTCTCGGCTGCTTCCATGTCGCGGTCGATCAGCGTCACGGCGATGCCGGCGGCGGCTGTTACATAGGCGATCGAGGCGCCCATGAAGCCGGCGCCGACGACACCTACATGCTTGAACTCCGACTTCGGCACGCCGGCGGGGCGGCGGGCGCCCTTACCGAGTTCCTGCATCGAGACGAACAGCGAGCGGATCATCGAAAAGGCTTCGGTCGTCTGAAGGATCTCGGTGAAGTAGCGTTGCTCGATCTTCAGGGCCGTGTCGAACGGGACCTGCAGGCCTTCATAGACGCATTTGAGGATCGCGATGGCGCCGGGATAGTTCCCTTGCGTCTCGCGGCGCAGGATGCCGGAAGCAGCCGGCCAGAGCTGGGCGGAAGCCGGGGTCCAGATGCCGCCGCCAGGTACCTTGTAGCCCTTTTCGTCCCAGGGTTGGACCGGCTTCAGGCCGTTCTTGATCATCGCCTTGGCGGCATCGACCAGCTTGTCGGCGTCGACGACTTCATGCACGAGGCCAAGCGCCTTGGCACGGGCCGCCGTTAGCGACGAACCGGTGGTCATCATCTGCAGCGCGTCCTGCGCATTGGTCAGGCGCGGCACGCGCTGGGTGCCGCCGGCGCCCGGGAAAATGCCGACCTTGACTTCCGGCAGCGCGATCTTGACCGACTTGGAATTGGAGGCGACACGGCCGTGGCAGGCGAGCGAAAGCTCGAAAGCGCCGCCCATGCAGGTGCCGTTGATCGCCGATACCCACGGCTTGCCCGAGGTTTCGAGCTTGCGGAACAGACCGGTCATGCGGCCGACGAGGTCGAAAAGCTTCTGGGCGGCATTGGCCGGGTCCTTCTTCTTTTCTTCCTGCTGGAAGGTGAACATCGACTTGATCATCGACAGATCGGCGCCGCCGGAGAACGACGCCTTGCCCGACGTGAAGACGACGCCCTTGACGGCAGCATCGGCCGTGGTTTCGTCGACGATGGCGTTCAGCTCTTCCATCACCTCCTGGGTGAAGACGTTCATCGACTTCTCGGGCATGTCCCAGGTGACAAGGGCAATGCCGTCGGCATCGGTTTCGATCTTGAAATTGGTATACTTCGTCATGGTTCTCCCCCTCAGTAGAGAATGGGTTCGATGCGCAGCGAGATATTCGATCCGCCGCTGTAACGTTGTTTGGTGGTGTTGGTAGCGATCAGCCTGCCGTCGCGCTCGACGCGGATGGTGAAGCCCGCATCGACAGCCTTGTCGAGTTCGGGCTTCGACACCTGCAGCACGAAGGGCACGCGATTTGCCTTGCCGTCGCTTGCGACCGAAGTCTCGGCGATCAGTTTGGCGGCCACATCCATCACGCCCTGCTCCTCGAGCCGGACGGTGACGGTGCCGGCCGGAACCGGGCCTTTGGCGACGTTGGTGATCGCACCGGTCAGCGTGAAGCTGTCGCCGCCTTCCTCGTCGGAGACGCAAGCTGAGACTGCAAGCAGCCCCAAGCCCATCAGTCCGAGAAGTGTGCGGCGGCTGGCTTCCATCGTCAGACCCTTTCGATGATCGTCGCGGTGCCCATGCCCGCGCCGATGCACAGCGTCACCAGCGCGGTGTTGAGATCGCGGCGTTCCAGTTCGTCGAGCACCGTGCCGAGGATCATCGCGCCGGTTGCGCCGAGCGGATGGCCCATGGCGATCGCGCCGCCGTTGACGTTGATCTTGTCGTGCGGAATGTCGAAGGCCTGCATGTAACGCAGCACGACCGCGGCAAAAGCCTCGTTGAGCTCGAAGAGATCGATGTCGGAGAGCTTCATGTCGGCGCGCTCGAGCAGCTTCTCGGTCACGTCGACCGGGCCGGTCAGCATCAGCGCCGGGTCGGAGCCGATATTGGCGAAGGCGCGGATGCGGGCGCGGGGCTTGAGCCCCATGCTTTCGCCGCCGGCCTTGGAGCCGAGCAGCACGGCCGCAGCACCATCGACGATGCCCGACGAGTTGCCGGCATGGTGCACGTAGTTGATCTTCTCGATTTCCGGATGCGCCTGGATGCCGACGGCTTCAAAGCCGCCCATCTCGCCCGGCATCTGGAACGACGGGTTGAGCGAGGCGAGTGCCTGCATGTCGGTGCCGGGGCGCATATGCTCGTCGCGGTCGAGGATGGTCAGGCCGTTCTGGTCCTTCACCGGCACGACCGACTTCTTGAAGTAGCCCTTTTCCCAGGAATGGGCGGCGCGCTTCTGGGTTTCGACGGCGTAGGCGTCGACGTCGTCGCGGCTGAAACCGTATTTGGTGGCGATCAGGTCGGCCGAGACGCCTTGCGGCATGAAATAGGCCGGCAGATTGACGGACGGGTCCATGAACCAGGAGCCGCCGGACATGCCAAGGCCGACGCGCGACATGCTCTCGACGCCGCCGGCAATGACGATATCATCGGCGCCCTGGGCGATCTTCGCCGCACCGAAGTTGACCGCATCGAGACCCGACGCGCAGAAGCGCGAGATCTGCATGCCGGGCGCGCGGGTGGAATAACCTGCCTCGAAGGCTGCGGCCTTCGGGATCACGGAACCGGCATCCATCACCGGATCGACGCAGCCCATGATGATGTCGTCGACGGTCGACGTATCGAGCCCGTTGCGATCACGCACGGCCTCCAGCATTTTGGCCGCAAGGCGAACGGACGGCACTTCGTGCAGCGATCCGTCCTTCTTGCCACGGCCGCGCGGCGTGCGCACGTGGTCGTAAACGAAGACTTTCGTCATGTCTCATCTCCCTTTCGGCAACACCATCAGGTGCTGCCCGTCAAACAGTTAGAAATCAGAACGCGGCCGCGTCGAGCGCCATCACCGTGTCGGCACCCGTCTCGATGCGGGCCTTGCGCAGCGCCGTTTCCGGCAGGATCCTTTCCATGAAGAAGGTCGCGGTGATCAGCTTGTTCTTCAGATAGTCCGCGCGCGCCGTTTCGCCAGAGGCCAGTTTTTCCTCGGCCGTCTTGGCGATCTTGGCCCACATGTAGCCGAGCACGACCAGACCGAAGAGGTGCATGTAGTCGGTCGAGCCGGCGCCGGCATTGTCGGGCTTGGCCATGGCGTTCTGCATGAACCACATGGTGGAAGCCTGCAGATCGTTGAGGCCCTTCTTCAGCGCCTTGGTATAGGTGGCCAGCTTCTCGTTGTTGCGGTTCTCCTCGCAGAAATCGCCGATTTCCTTGAACAGCGCCATGACGGCGCGGCCGCCGTTGAGGCCGAGCTTGCGGCCGACGAGATCGAGCGCCTGGATGCCGTTGGCACCTTCGTAGATCATCGCGATGCGGGCATCGCGGACATACTGGCTCATGCCGTGCTCTTCGATATAGCCGTGGCCGCCGAACATCTGCTGCGCCATGACCGCGTGGTCGAAGCCCTTGTCGGTCAGGACGCCCTTGAGGATCGGCGTCATCAGCCCGAGGATGTCGTCGGCCGTCTGGCGATCGGCGTCGTTGTCGGAACGGTGGGCGATGTCGGACTTGAGTGCGGTCCATAGCGTGAAGGCGCGGCCGGCCTCGTTGAAAGCGCGGATCGTCATCAGCGTGCGGCGCACATCCGGATGCACGATGATCGGATCGGCCTTCTTGTCCGGCGCCTTCGGGCCGGAAAGCGAGCGGCCCTGGATACGGTCGCGGGCATAGTTGGCGGCGTTCTGGTAGGCGATTTCGGCGATCGACAGGCCCTGCAGACCGACGCCGAGGCGGGCTTCGTTCATCATCACGAACATGGCGTTGAGGCCCTTGTTCTCCGTGCCGATGAGGTAGCCTTCAGCCTCGTCATAGTTCATGACGCAGGTCGAGTTGCCGTGAATGCCCATCTTGTGCTCGATGGCGCCGCAGGAAACGCCATTGCGCTCGCCCGGCGCGCCGTCGCCGTTGAGCTTGAACTTCGGCACGATGAACAGCGAAATGCCCTTCACGCCTTCCGGCGCGCCCTCGATGCGGGCAAGCACCAGATGAATGATGTTCTCCGACATGTCGTGTTCGCCGGCGGAGATGAAGATCTTCTGGCCGGAAATCTTGTAGGCGCCGTTGCCATCAGGCACGGCTTTGCTGCGCAGGAGGCCGAGGTCGGTGCCGCAATGCGGCTCCGTCAGGTTCATCGTGCCGGTCCATGTGCCTTCCACCATCTTCGGCAGGTAGGCCTTCCTCTGCTCGTCCGAGCCATGGACGAGGATCGCAGCGATCGCGCCCTGGGTCAGGCCCGGATACATCGTCAGCGCCATGTTGGCCGAAGACATGTATTCGCCGACGGCGGTGTGCAACGTGTAGGGCAGGCCCTGGCCGCCGAATTCCTCCGGTACAGAAAGCCCGAGCCAGCCGCCTTCGCGGTAGAGGTCGAAGGCCTGCTTGAAGCCCTTGGGCACGCTGACGGAACCATCGTCGCGCCGCTTGCAGCCTTCCTGGTCGCCGGAAAGGTTGACCGGGAACAGCACTTCTTCGGCAAGCTTGGCGGCCTCGCCGACGATCGCTTCGATCATGTCGGGTGTCGCATCAGCAAAGCCGGGAAGGTTGTTGTATCGCTCGATGCCGAGCACGTCGTTCAGAATGAAGAGAGTATCGTCGACCGGTGCCTTGTAGGTGGGCATTCTTTCCTCGCCTTTTTTCGCTTTCGGATCGCCGCCTCCACTCGGCCGACGTCCGGTTGCAACATGCCGAATGCGCCGCCATCTGAGGGCAGTCTCGCATCGTTGGCAGGATGCTACAAAATTTTGACGTTTGCGTAAACGTCAAAAATAACGCCCGATCGAAGTTTCATTTGCCGGTGGATGGCGCGGTGAAATCACCGCCGCACGGCAGTCTCCATTACCTACCGCTGTCAAATCGTTAAAAAATCCGCGTCGGTTAACGGCTTGTTTACCACGTTTAATGAAAAGTGCGTGTTGAGATGGTCAAAGCTGCAACCGGTCCGGTCCTCGCATTGTTGTAGCTTTGCCCACGTCGCAAGTGCCGCAGGGGTGAGGGAAGCCGTTTCCTTCCGTGGCGACTTTCGAGATGGCCGACGGACAGGGGCGAAGAGCACAATGAATGGATCGCGATCAAATCCTCAGCGCGCTGGCAGCCAGAGCTATGGCGAGCGGCCCTCGCTGGACGCCCTGAACCGCACGATCGAAGGGCTTGAAGCCCGGATCGAAGGCCTGATGAGCGGCGCGGGGCGCGAGCCGCCGGCCCGTCCGGTCGAGCGCGAGCGTGCCGCCCCCCGCGATATCCCATCCCCGCGTGATGCCGTTTCCGAAATCATGCAGCGCCAGCGGGCGCTTAGCACCTCGCGCGAGCGGCCGCCCTTGAGAGACCGCCTGCCACAGCGCGAGCCCGAACGCCTGGCTCAGCGCGAACCCGAGCGTTATGTCGACGACATGCGGTCGCAGCCCGTACGTGCGCCCGTCGCCCGGCCTGCGGCGGCCGTCAACGATATCGCCGAGGCACTCGTCGGATTGCGCCAGGACCTTAAACGCGACATCACCGAAGGGGTCACCCGTGAGATGAACTCCCTGCGCGCCGAAATTCGCGGCATCAAGGCGCAGGCCCAGGATCACAGCTTCGCCGAGGACGTGCGCGGCGACATGCAGCGCCTTGCCGACAGCATCCAGCAGCTCGGCCGTCAGGCCTCGCCTGCGCAGGCTGACGCGCTGCGCGGTGATTTCGATGATTTGCGCACCATGATCGACGGATTGGCGCGCGAAGACAGCGTTCGTCGGATGGAAAGCCGCTGGAACGGCGTCGAGGATCGGCTGATCGCCTTCGACCAGAACCGTGACGACGAACTGGTGGCGCTGGCCTACCGCCTCGACGAGATCAAGTCGCAGATCGGGGCGTTGGGCAACAGCTCTGCCGTCGATGTGCTTGAAGACAAGATGATTGCGGTCGCCCAGGCGATCGAGATGCTCGGTCGCCAGATACAGCCGGATGACCGGCGCCTGGTGTCGCAGTTCGCCGATCTGGATGCGCGCCTCGACGAGATCAGCCGCGCGATCGCCGCCAACAGCCGTACTGCCAGCAGTCTCGACGGTGGGTTCACCAATCGCCTGGAGACCAGGCTCGGCGACCTTTCGCGGCAGATCGACGGTCTATCCCGCCCGACCGATTCCGGTCTTGGCGCCCGCCTCGAAGCGCTGGCCGCCCGGGTTGAGGATCTCGCCGGCGAGAAGGCTGCGGCCGGACTGGAAGAGCGTCTGGACCAGCTTTCCCTGCTGATGGAGCGCAGCCACCGCAACATCCAGCCGGACCTGACGGGCTACCTCAACGACATTTCCCGCAAGATCGAGGCCCTCGATCAGGGCAGCGTCAACGATGCACTGGCCGAGCGGCTCGACTATCTTGCCCGTCGCATCGACGACCTCGACACACTCGGCGCACACCCCGCCGCCGATCCGCGTTTCGACCGTCTTGAAGATCGTCTGGCCGGCATCGCCCAGCGGCTGGAAGAAACCTATGCGGCGCCGTTCGACGACCGCGCCGCCTTGCACAATCTCGAAGCGCAGATTGCCAATCTGTCGACCCTGGTCAGCCAGCCTCGCGTCGAGGCAGGTGCAGCCATGCCGGTGGAATTCGAGAGCCGCATGAATGCGCTCGAAGACTATTTCGCCACCAGCGACGAGTACATTGTCGAGGCCGCCCGGCAGGCGGCCGAGGCGGTGATGGAAGCCTATTCCAAGAAGGGCATGCCTCAGTCGGCCGGCGGCGGCGATCTCGCCGCGATCTCGGCGCTGGCGGAAGACCTGCGCACGCTCGAGGATCTCAGCCGCTCCAGCGAGGAGCGTACGGCGCGCACCTTCGAAGCGCTGCATGAGACCCTCGTTCACATTGCCGACAAGCTCGAGCGCATCGAGGGACGCGAGCCTGCCATGGCTGCGGCCCATTACGAGGCGCCGGTGGCGCGCGAATTGCCCGCCATGCCCCAGGCAGCGCAGCCGGAGTTCAACGACCCGTTCAGCGGCGCCGATCTCGATGACCGCTATCAGGATCTGCAGCGCAATGTCCGCGCGCTGCAGGCGGAAGACGATGGCATCATCGCCGCCGCCACCGCATCTGCGCATGCGACCGCCTTTGCCGGCGACGAAGGCCAGATTTCGACCATAGAGCCCGATGGCGCACGCGAACAGCCGGCGGCCGCCCGCACGGGCCTGCTTGCCGGCCTGACCCGGCGCTTTTCCGGAAAGCGCGCCGAGCCCGCACCGGAGCAGGCACGACAACTGGTCGAGCCCGCCCCCTCCATCGACCCATCCGAAATGCTGGCGCCGGAAGAGGCCAATCAGCTGCTCGAGCCGGGCTCAGGCGTTCCTGACGTCAAGAAGATCCTCGAGCGCGTTCGCGCCGGCCAGATGAACCGCGGCGGCAAACAGGCCGCTGACGGCGACAAGGCGGACTTTATTGCCGCTGCCCGCCGGGCCGCCCAACTGGCCGTCGAGGAAGCCGATACGCTCAACAAGACCAAGGACGGTGGCGCTGCCGGCGGCATCGGCGGTGCCTTTG
Organism: Ensifer sp. 4252; assembly: GCF_050434565.1. NCBI lineage: Bacteria > Pseudomonadati > Pseudomonadota > Alphaproteobacteria > Hyphomicrobiales > Rhizobiaceae > Ensifer > Ensifer sp. 4252. The sequence continues at coordinate 1,174,358 of NZ_JBNDIU010000001.1, read as the reverse complement.
CCCGCCATCGCCGCCCGATCCTCATGGCTGTCGGCGCCGTGCTTCTGGCGATCATGTCCTATCCGCTCGTCGGCGCCATGCTGAAGGGCAGCGATGCGCCTGTCGCCGAACCGGTGGCGATCATCGAGCAGAACGCGGCTCCGGCCGTCGAACAGCCGGCAATCGCCAATGCAACTCGGATCGCAGGCGACCAGGCACCGGCGGCAGCCGCCGTGGCGACCGAAACACCCGTCGAAGCGCTGCAGCCCATTCCTGAAGCACCGCGCGATTCCGTCGAGCAGCCGTCAAGCGCCGTTGAGACGCCCGCCGTCTCGACACCGTTGGCTGACACATCCGCATCGACGACGACGTCAACCGAAACGCAGGCGCCGTTGCTACAGCCGGTGCCGGAGGTCAAGGAGCCGGTAGCCGCCTCGACGTTCCAGGCCGCGCAGGCAGATGCCGCGCAGGTCGGAACCTTTGCGCCGGTCGCAAAGGCTGCCGAAGTCGTCCTGCCTGATGGTTTCGGCCCGGTTGCGCTGGTGACGGCCGCCAAGGGTGGCGACCCCCTGGCTTTCTATGAGATCGGTGCGCGCTACACCGAAGGCCGTGGCGTCAAGGAAGATCTGGCGGAAGCCGCCAAATGGTATCAGCGCGCCGCCGATGCCGGCGTCGTGCCGGCCGAATACCGGCTTGCCAGCATGTACGAAAAGGGTTCGGGGCTGACGCGCGATGCTGCCAAGGCCAAGGTTCTCTATCTGAAGGCTGCCGGGCAGGGCAATGCCAGCGCCATGCACAATCTCGCGGTCATGCTCGCCAGCGGCCGCGACGGCCCGCCGGATTTCGTCGAGGCGACGAAATGGTTTGCCAAGGCAGCCGAGCTCGGCATCCGCGACAGCCAGTTCAATCTGGCTGTCCTCTATGCTCGCGGCAACGGCGTGCCGCAGGATCTTGAAGCATCCTACAAGTGGTTTTCCGCCGCTGCCCGCGAGGGCGACATGGATGCCGCGGCCAAGCGCGACGACGTGGCCAAGGCGATGAAGCCCGAGCAGCTTTCGAGCGCTAAGGCCAAGGCCGATGCATGGAAGCCGCAGGCGGTCGACGCCAAGGCAAACACGGTCGACGTGCCGGATGCTTGGGTAGGCCCGGCCAACAAGACCGCCTCGATCGACATGAGCAAGGCCATTCGCAACATCCAGGCGATCCTCAACAACAACGGCTTCGATGCCGGCAAGCCGGACGGCCAGATGGGCAAAAAGACGGTTGCGGCGATCAAGGCCTTCCAGACATCCGTCGGCCAGGAGCCGACCGGTGAAATCACCGACCAGCTGGTGAAGGAATTGCTCAAGCGCAATTCCTGATCCGCCAGGGTCTGCCGCCGCAATAAAGCCGCAGAACCGGGTGACACGGTTCGCGGAACCGAAGCTGTCCGCCATGTGGCTGAAAAGGTTGACAGCTCCGGCCCAGGAGCGCATGACGGAAGCCTATGCCACCTCGCCCTCGGGAGGGGTGTCGGCTTTCAGAGATAATCCCCCCTCCGTGGTGAATTGCTTGCCACTGTGACGTTTTTTGCCCGCACCGCGGGCCGTTGGCATATTGAGGTCCGGCGTGACGATTTATCTGCCCATCGCAGAGTTGTCGGTGAACATACTCATCATCCTCGGCATGGGTGCGGCCGTCGGCTTTCTGTCGGGCATGTTCGGTGTTGGCGGCGGATTCCTGATCACGCCCCTTCTGATTTTCTACAATATTCCGCCTGTGGTCGCCGTCGCGACCGGCGCCAACCAGGTCGTGGCCTCCTCGATCTCGGGTGCTATCACCCACTTCCGGCGCGGCACGATCGACATCAAGCTTGGCACGGTGCTTCTGTGCGGCGGCCTTGCCGGCGCGACGGTCGGCGTCTGGCTGTTCTCGCTCTTGCGCCGCGTCGGTCAGCTCGATCTGGTCATCTCGCTGCTCTACGTCGTTCTGCTCGGCTCGGTCGGTAGCCTGATGCTGTGGGAGAGTGTGCGCGCCATGCGCAAGGCGGCCAAGAACCAGGCGACGCCGCTGCGCCGTCCCGGACAGCACAACTGGGTTCACCGGCTGCCGCTGAAGATGCGGTTCAAGAAATCGAAGATCTATCTCAGCGTCATTCCCGTCGCGACCCTCGGCTTCTGCATCGGTGTCCTGACGTCGGTCATGGGTGTCGGCGGCGGCTTCATCATGGTTCCGGCGATGATCTATCTGCTGCGCATCCCGACCAATGTCGTTGTCGGCACCTCGCTGTTCCAGATCATCTTCGTCTCCGCGTATACGGTCATCGTCCAGGCCTCCACCAACTATACCGTCGATATCGTGCTCGCCTTCGTGCTGATGATCGCCGGCGTCATCGGTGCGCAATATGGCGTCCGGGTCGGCCAGAAGCTGCGCGGCGAACAGTTGCGCGCGCTGCTGGCGCTGCTCGTGCTTGCCGTCGGCATCCGACTGGCGATCGAACTCGTCATTCCGCCGAAGGACATCTATTCCGTCGTGTCAGCGGGGTTCGGCTTCTGATGGTCCGTTTCACCCGCATCGCCCTTGCAGCTCTGACCCTGGCCCTCGCCGCTCCGGCCGGTGCCCAGCTGCAGGACGAGAATGCCAATGATTTCACCGAAAAGCTGGAGATCGGCATCTCGACCGACGAGATTGCCATCACCTCCGATTTCCGCGGCGCGGATCTGACGATCTTCGGCGCAGTGGACGGCTTTGATCCTAACCTCCTGGCGCAGGGCAAGTACAACATCATCGTTTCGCTCGAGGGCCCGAAGGACAATGCGACGGTGCGCAAGAAGGAGCGCGTCTTCGGCATCTGGGTGAACACCAGCTCCATGACCTTCGAGCTGGTGCCCGAATCCTATTCTCTGTCGAGCACGCGTGACATCGAGACGATCGCCCCGCCGGGCGAAATGGGCAACATGGGCATCGGTGTCGACCACATGCGGCTGGTGCCTCTCGGCTTCGTCGGCGACGGCAGCAATCTCGGCGAGTTCCGCAATGCCTTCCGCCGCATCCGTGAGACGAGCGGCGTCTATGAGCGCGATCCGGGCGGCGTGCAGTTCATCAGCTCCAGCCTGTTCAAGGCATCGGTGCGCCTGCCGGCCAACGTCCCGAACGGGGTGCATGTGGTGCGTGCCTATCTCTTCCGCGACGGCACGTTCGTCGCCGCCAAGGCGCTGCCGCTGCGCGTGGTCAAGACGGGCCTCGAGCAGGTGATCACCCAGACGGCGCATCAGCAGCCGCTGTTCTACGGTTTTTTTGCGGTACTACTTGCCGTCATCACCGGCTGGGGCGCGAGCCTGCTGTTCCGCAAGGAATAGTCCTTGATGGCAGTCGACCGACGTTTCCTTTTGGGCGCCGGACGGCTAAAGAAAACGCAAGGCAGAAACAGAGGAAACTCCATGAAACCGATTTTCGTCCAGTTGCAGTGCGCTCCCGGCAAGACCTACGAGGTTGCCGACGAGATCTACCGCAGGGAGATCGTTTCGGAAATGTATTCGACAAGCGGCGACTACGACCTCCTGGTCAAGATCTACATCGAAGAAGGCCAAGACATCGGCAAGTTCATCAACGACAACATTGCCACGGTTCCGGGCATCTCCCGGTCGCTGACGACGCTGACCTTCAACGCGTTCTGAGCCCAGCGGGCGGCTGGCGCCCCCGTTATCCGGCAGGCCCCACGCTCCACGGTGAGGCACGCCTGTCGTGCCGCATGGAAACAACCCGACCGCGATCATTTCACAGCCCGTTGGCGGAGCGCCCGCGGGCTGTGAAGCCTTTCTGATACTCAAAACCGCTTGCAATTTAAGATCGGTTTGATGTCTTCAAACTGCTTCAGTTATGCAACCGGTTTTGGAAGGGCGGAAGAATGGGCAAGCTCATCGTCTGGAATCTGGTGTCGCTCGACGGCTACTTCGAAGGCACGAAGAAGTGGGATCTCGATTTCCACGGCAGTGCCTGGGGTCCTGAGCTCGACGAACTCAGCCATGAGTTTGGCGAAAAGGCCGAGGCGCTGGTCTTCGGTCGCGTGACCTACGAAGGCATGGCGGCCTATTGGTCGACGACCGAGGAGGAGGGCGAGGTCAAAACCTACATGAACGCCCTGCCGAAGATCGTCGCTTCACGCACGATGGACAGGGCGGAATGGAACAACAGCCGCGTCGTCAGCGACATTGCCGGCGAACTCAGGCAGATGAAGCAGCGCAGTGAGAAAGACCTCTACATCTTCGGCAGCGCCGAACTGGTCGATTCACTCCTGCCGGAAAATCTGATCGACGAGATCATGCTGTGCCTCGTCCCGGTGCGGCTCGGCAAGGGTACGCCTTTTTTTAAGAGTGCCGAAGCGGCGATGCCGATGACGCTTCTGGAAGCGCGACCGCTTTCGTCGGGCAGCGTGATCCTGCGTTATGCTCCGCAACCCGTCGTGGCCTGAACGCCGGTACGCCGACCGTTCACGCCAGGGGGCCGCAATCCGATGCGCTTCAGGCGATAAGGTTCGTGAATCGAACCGAATAGATCCGATCGCGACCGAGCATGTGGGCGACCAGCTTGGCGCGGTCGAAGAGGCCAGTCATGGCTCGGTGGCGCAGATCGAGGCCGCCGGTGGTGACGCCGAAGGCCGGCATCAGCAGCCGCTTCCCATCGGTGGCAAAGCAGGCGCGCCGCACCGATTTCTCCCGCCGGACGACCGTCGCCGCCGGGTGCAGGTGGCCGGCAACTTCCCCCGATGCCTCACCCCGCGACGGCTCGTGGCGAAAGGTGAGACCCGCGTGCCGGAATTCGTCCAGCGATATGCCGGGCAGGCCGCAGGCGCCATCGGGGTCGTGATTGCCATTGATCCAGACCCATTCCCGTCCCATTGCCATCGCGGCGATCATGTGTCGGAAAGTATCGGGCATCGCTGCGGATCCGACCCGGTCATGGAAATTGTCGCCGAGGCTGATGACCAGCTTGGGGTCATGGCGAGCAATGGCCGCTTCGAGCACGCGCAAGGTGGCAAGGGTGTCGTAGGGCGGCAGCATCATGCCGCGCCGGGCAAAGGCCGATCCCTTCTCGAGATGCAGATCGGAAACGACAAGCGTTCCGGTCTCCGGCAGATAGAGGCTGCCGAGCGGATCGCAGACCGCTTCAACGCCGTGGACGATAGTGCGCGCGGAGACCGCCGTGCTGTCCGTTGGAGCCGATAGTGCGTGGGCAAGCCTGTGCATGCGTCGTCTCTTCACCGTTCTTACAGCCCCGCGCGTCAAATAGGACGCGCAAAGGACGCCGTAACACTTTAAATTTTCTGCATAATTTCGTCCTTAAATCGGATCCGATCTAGGGAATTATGCAGTAGCGTGTTCGCGTGAACACGGGGAGTATTCTATAGCGGCTCGGCGCCCATCGCTTCGTTGATCAAGTCGTCTGCGGCTTCGGAAAGCAGGAAGTCCTGCGCCTCGCCCTGGACTGCCTCCTTGCCGATTTCGAGCATGACGGGAACGGCGAGCGGCGAAATCCGGTCGAGCCGGCGATGGGTGATGTGGCCCTTGATTCGCTTCAGCATATCCCCGAGACGACCGATGTCCAAAAGCCCCGTTGCCGCATCGTTGCGCGTAGCTTCCAGCAGCAGGTGGTCCGGCTCGTGCGCGCGCAATACGTCGTAAATGAGGTCGGCGGAGACGGTCACCTGACGTCCGGTCTTTTCCTTGCCGGGATGCCGCTGGTCGATCAGCCCGGCAATGACCGCGCAAGTGCGGAACGTCCGCTTCAAGAGAAAGGATTCGTTCAGCCAGGCCTCGAGATCGTCGCCGAGCATGTCCTCGTCGAAGAGGTCGGCGAGCGCCTTTCGGCGCAGCTGGAACGTCGCGCCGAGATCGTCCAGTGCCCAGACGGCCAGCGAATAGTCGGTGGCGACGAAACCGAGCGGTTTCAGGCCGGCGCGGTCGAGCCGGCGCGTCAGCAGCATGCCGAGCGTCTGGTGCGCCAGCCGTCCCTCGAAGGCATAGATCACCATGTAGTGCCGGCTGCCGCGTGGAAAGGTCTCGATCAGCAGCTCGTCTTCGCGCGGTAGCATCGACACGTCCTTCTGCAGCGACAGCCAGTCGCGCACCTGTTCGGGCAGGCTCGCGCGCCGCACCGGGTCGGCCAGCATCTTGCGCACCTGTTCGGCGAGGTAGGTCGACAGCGGAAACTTGCCGCCGGCATAGCTCGGCACCTTCGGGTCGAAGGAAAACGCCTGACTGACGAGACATTCGCTTTCGCGGATGCCTTCGAAACGCAGCACCTTGCCGGAAAACAGGAAGGTGTCGCCCTGCGATAGCATCTCGAGGAAATATTCCTCGACCTTGCCGAGCGACATGCCGCCGCGCCCGAGCGAGCCGCGCTGGTTGCGCTTGACCATGCGCACGTTCAGCATCGGCGATTCGACGATGGTGCCGACATTGAGACGATATTGCTGCGCGACCAGCGGATTGGAAACGCGAAAGAGCCCCTCCTTGGTCCGGCGGATACGGGCATAGCGCTCGTAGGTCTTCAAGGCATAGCCGCCGGTGGCGACGAAATCGACGACGCGCTCGAAGGTTTCCCAGGGGAGCGACGCGTAGGGCGAAGCGCTGGTGATTTCGTCGTAAAGCGACAGGGCATCGAAGGGTGCGGCGCAGGCCATGCCGAGCACATGCTGGGCAAGCACGTCGAGTGCGCCCTTGCCGACCGGCGGCGTATCCTGTGCGCCGATGTAGTTGGCGTCGAGCGCCGCCTGGCACTCCATCACCTCGAAACGGTTGGCTGGCACCAGAATCGCCTTCGAAGGTTCGTCCATGCGGTGGTTGGCGCGGCCGATGCGCTGGGCGAGCCGGCTTGCGCCCTTGGGCGCGCCGACGTGCACAACGAGGTCGACATCGCCCCAGTCGATACCGAGGTCGAGCGTCGAGGTGGCAACGACTGCGCGCAGCCGATTTTCCGACATCGCTGCCTCGACCTTGCGCCGTTGCGCGACGTCGAGCGAGCCATGGTGAAGCGCGATCGGCAGGTTGTCGTCATTGATGGTCCAGAGTTCCTGAAACAGAAGTTCCGCCTGGCTGCGGGTGTTGACGAAGAGAAGGGTGGTGCCGTGCTCCTTGATGGCGGCGTAGACGTCGGCAATGGCGTAGCGCGCCGAATGTCCGGCCCAGGGCACGTGTTCGTCGGTGCGCAGGATGGAAATCTCAGGCCTGGCGCCACCCTTAACGGTTACGAGGCCGGCGTGATTGACCCTATACGGCGCCTGCGGCGCTAGCCAGCGCTGCAGGTCCATCGGGTGGGCGACCGTCGCCGACAGCCCGATTGTCTGCAGCTTAGGTGCCAGCCTACGCAGCCGGGCAAGGCCGAGCGACAGCAGGTGACCGCGCTTCGAGGTGACTAGCGAATGCAGCTCGTCGAAGACGACGTAACGCAGATTCCTGAAGAAGCGCTCGGCCTCGCCGTTGGCGAGCAGCAGCGCCAGTTGCTCCGGCGTCGTCAAGAGGATGTCGGGCGGGTTAAGCTTCTGGCGCTGGCGCTTGCCCTGCGGCGTGTCGCCGGTGCGGTTTTCGACGCGGACCGGCAGGCCCATTTCGTCGACCGGCTTCATCAGATTGCGCTCGATGTCGACTGCCAGGGCCTTCAGCGGCGAGATGTAGAGCGTGTGGATGCTAAAGGCGGATCCTGCAGGGATTTTCCCCCTCCGGGTGAGGTCGACGAGGGAGGGGAGAAAGCCGGCGAGCGTCTTGCCCGCTCCGGTCGGCGCGATCAGCAGCGTGCTTTCGCCAGCCTCCGCCCGCGCCAGCAGTTCCAGCTGGTGGGCACGGGGTTGCCAGCCCTTTTCGCCGAACCAGCGAAGGAAAGGGGCGGGCAAGGTCAGCGCGTCGCCCTGCGGGCGCGGGGAATCGATCCTGTTCACGGAGAACAAAGGTAGATCAAATCCGGCAAAAGAGAAGCCTGTCGCATCGGCGATCGCATGGCAATTGACTCTTGGACTAATCGTGGATAAAAAATATCCACGATTAGGGAGGGAGCGAATGAAACTCGGGGACGGTGTCGAGCAGGCGATCCACAGCGTGACGATGCTGAGCTGTCTTCAGCCCGGCAGCACGCTGTCGGCGGCGGCACTCGCCGAATTTCACGGAGTTTCCACGAGCTATCTCCTGAAGCATCTGCAGGCTATGTCCGGGGCAGGGCTGCTCGAAGCGGTGCCTGGCCCGAAGGGCGGCTACCGGCTCGCCCGCCTGCCGGAAAAGATCAGCCTGCTCGATATCGTGCTTGCCGTCGAAGGGCCGGAGCCGGCGTTTCGCTGCAACGAGATCCGGCTGCGCGGCCCCAATCCCTATGCCTGCAAGCCGAAGGCGTCGTGCACGATCAATGTCGCGATGCTGAGGGCCGAGCAGGCCTACCGCGCCGAGCTTCGGCGCGTGACCATTGCCGACATCATGCAAGACCTCAGCGCCATAGACGACGGCAGCATCTCGGCGCGAACCAACACATTCCTGGCGGTCAACGAGCGCAAATCGGCCGTCGGCGCCTGAAATCTCAACCCCATCCACCTGAAGGAGAAAACCATGCAGCCACGTTTGAACTTCGTCAAAGCCGCTCCCGACGCTTACAAGGCAGCGGCAGCCTTCGACAGCTACATCATCAAGGAATCGGGGCTGGAGCCGCGCCTGATCCACCTGATCAAGCTGCGTGCCTCGCAGATCAACGGCTGCGCCTACTGCGTCGACATGCATGTGAAAGACGCGCGCCATGCCGGCATGAGCGAGCAGTGGATCCACCTGATCTGCGCCTGGCGGGAATCGCCGATCTATGACGCCCGCGAACGCGCGGTGCTCGCCTGGACCGAGGCGCTCACCAACCTTGCCCAGACCGGCGCGCCCGACGCGGATTTCGAGCCTCTGAGAGAGCATTTCGACGAAGCCGAGATCACCAAGATCACCATGGCCATCGGTGTCATCAATGTCTGGAACCGGGTCGCCGTCGGCCTGCGTTCGCAGCATCCGGTCGACGCGCCGGCAAAGGCCGCCTAATATCCCCCGAGGCCGGCTCACAGCATGGCCCCGAAGTCTAATTCGGGGCTATCGGCAACTGATGTTTTAGAGTGCGATGTACCGATCGGCACGGTGGTTGATGGCCACGAACAGGTTGAGCACGACCGCGCCGAGCACCGACCAGGCGACCACAGTGGGGCTCGTGACGCCGAAGGCGGCGACCAGCACGACCATGTCGATCGCCAGCTGCACCAGCCCGGCGCGAACGCCGAAGCGTTCCTGCAGGTAGATGCCGAGAATGCCGACGCCGCCGAGGCTCGCGCGGTGGCGATAGAGCGCCAGGAGGCCGTAGCCGAGAAGCAGGCCACCGATGAGCGCCGCCCAGGCCGGATGGATATCGCCGATCTGGAACAGGCGCGACTGGATGTCGGTCAGGAACGAGGTCACGCCGATGGCGATGAAGGTTTTGACCGTGAAGGCCGGCCCGAGCCGCTTCCAGGAGAGATAGAAGAACGGCAGGTTGAGCAGGAAGAAGGCGAGGCCGAAGTTCACGCCGGTCGCATAATGCAGCAGGAAGGCGACGCCAGCGGTGCTGCCGGTGAGCAGACCGGCGCTGGCGAGGAAATAAAGGCCGAGTGCGGCGATCAGGCTGCCGGAGAAGATGCCCTGCAGGTCCTCGATCGGCGTGTGCCGAGTCGGGCTGGTGTTCCAAAGACCGAAAACGCTGCTGCTCAGAGCCATGGCAAAAACCTCGATTGCGATGCGCCCAGCAATGCTGCAACGCACAAAAACAATCAAGGAAAATACGTCAGTAATGCTGACGTATTTTTGCGGATCTGCCCTGCGTTTTTAAGCAGGCTTGCGGGCGAGAAACAGAATGCCCGAGATCGGTTGCCCGGCATCCATGCGGATGACGGTGCGCTCGACAGCCACCAATTCCAGACCGTGGGACGCAAGAAGCGCGCGGATATAGGCCTCGCTGTGGGCGTAGCGCAGCGACGGGCGCAGGACGAAGCCGTCGCCCACGCCGGCATCCTCCACCGAGAAGGCGAAAAGGCCCTGGCGGGAAAGCAATTCACCGACGATCTCGGCGACGCCATCGAGGCTGCCGAGATACATCAGCACGTCGGCGGCACTGACGAGATCGGCGCGAGCGGCAGTGAAGTTGCCGAAGACATCAGATTGTTCCGGAGGCAGCGACAGGTCGGCTCGCGCCAGCCTGTCATAGACGGCCTTTGTCTCTGCCTTTGCCAGCATGTTGGCGGAAATGTCGAAGCCTTCGAGAAACACGGCACGCTCGCGGATGCGCTCGCCGAACAGGCCGGTGCCGCAACCGAGGTCGACCACATGCTCGAAACGCGCGCCCGCCGTTGACTTCTCTATCAGCGCGGCGAGCTTTTCCGGAACGCTGTAATCGAGCTTCTCCACCAGCGCGTGGTCGAACCTGTCGGCGTAGTCGTCGAAAAGCCGCTCGACATAGAGGCTCGGCGGCTGTTCCGGCATCTCGGTGGCGCCCAGCAGCGCCAGCTTCAGTCCGGCGCCGAAGATGTCTTTCGGATTGAGACGCAAGGTTTTGCGCAGCGCGTCGATCGCCGCCTCTTTCCGGCCCGATTTTTCCTCATAGTCCGCCAGCCGGAACCAGCCGGCAGCCCATTCCGGAACGCGTTCGAGCGCCTGCACCATGAGATCGGCCGCACTCTCGGGCTCGCCGGCCTCGGCAAGCATTTTTGCGTAGTCGGCGCGGCGGTCGGCGATCAGGTCGCCGGAGGAGAGCTGGTTGAGCGTCATCAATGTGAGATGTTGGTTGCGATCAGCGCTTCTGACGCCGGACCGGGCAAAACACAAGCGGAATCTGAAAGCCGGGCAGACGCCCGTCTTTTCCGGTGACTTGCGAGGGTGCGAATGGCAGCTTATGTGAAGGGAAACAGGAGTATTTCGCCGATGTCGGACGGAGTGAACAAATTCTTGGGGGATTCGCCATTGCGCGTTCTCGTCAAGCTCGTCGTGGTGTCGATCCTCGTCGGGTTCGTCATGACCGTTTTCGGCTGGTATCCCGCCGACATCTATTTCGGCATCCGCAACTTCCTGCTCGACCTCTGGCACACGGGCTTCTCGGCTCTCGGTCGGGTCGGCGACTATCTGCTGCTCGGTGCTGCAATCGTCATTCCCGCCTTCCTCATCTTGCGTGTCATGAGCTACCGGCGTTGAACATGACGGATCAGCTTTTTTTCATCGAGCGGCGCGGCTTTCTGCGCGCCGGTGCCGTGCTTTCGCTCGGCATGATCGCCGGCTGCACGACATCCAACGTGCTGACGCCGGCAACCGGTACCGGCAGCGACCAGACCACGGCGAGCCTCGGCTATGTCAACGTCCTGCGCAAGGACAAGGGCCTGTCGCCGCTGGTGGCGGACAAGGCGGCTTCCGCTGCGGCCATGACCCAGGCGGCGAGAATGGCCAAGGTCGGCAAGATGCAGCACCTGATCGGCTGGAACGACAGCTTCTACGACCGGATGAAGAGCCAGGGCGTAGTCCTTCCTGCTGCCGAAAACATCGCTGTCGGCCAGGACGACGCCGAACGCGCCTATGACGCCTGGTACAAATCGCCCAAGCATCTGGAAAACATGCTCGGCAACTACCGCGGTCTCGGCGTGGCCGTGGCGCAGAACGCCGCTTCGGGCAACCGGCCCTACTGGGCCATGGTGCTGGCGGGTTAAGCGCTCCTTTTCTCTGTCAATCGCAGTCGATGCGGCCCCTCATCCCCCTGCCGGGACCTTCTCCGCGCAGGCGGGAGAAGGGACGATATTGCGCGGCCTCGACTCCCTTTGGGCGTTAGGTTTGGTCCCAATGCTTGTCGATATCTGTGGTTTTGGCTGTAAATGCCAAGCAATCGGCGGTTACGGCCTTTCGCTTCGCTTCTCCCCGCAAGCGGGGATGAGGTTAGGGTGAGGGGCCCTTGCGGCGTGAGGCATCGATTGCGACGACCGCCCGCAGCACCTTGCGTCCCCCCATCCTTCGTCCGTAAAAAGGTTGTCACGCACTCATTGCGCCGGGACCGATCGATGACCGCCGCTTCTGCCGCCTCGCCGAGCGATCCCGCCGGCCCCTTTCAGGTCACGCACCGGCTGGTCTTTGCGATTGCGCTGCCGATGACGCTGGGCTTCCTCACCACGCCGTTGCTCGGCCTCGTCGATACTGCGGTCGTCGGCCGCATGGGCCAGGCGACGCTGCTGGCCGGGCTTGCGGTCGGCGCGGTGATGTTCGACCTGATCTTCACCACCTTCAATTTCCTGCGCGCCGCCACGACCGGCCTGGTCGCCCAAGCCTATGGCCGGGGCGATCAATGCGAACAACAGGCCGTCTTCTGGCGCTCGCTGGTGATCGCGCTTTTGGCGGGTGTCGCGCTCGTCGCGCTGTCGCCGCTGCTGCTTGCCGGCGGTCTTTGGTTGATGAATCCGCCTGGGGAAGTAGAGGCCGTCACCCGCACCTATTTTCTCTATCGCATCCTTTCCGGTCCGGCTGCGCTCGCCAACTACGCCATTCTCGGTTTCGTGCTCGGGCGCGGCGAAGGCACGATCGGTCTGATGCTGCAGATGCTGATCAACGGCATCAACATCGTGCTGTCGATCCTGCTCGGCCTGGTCCTCGGCTGGGGTGTCGCCGGTGTCGCGATCGCAACCGTTACGGGCGAGGTGATCGGCGCGCTGGTCGGCTTTGTCATCGTCTACGGTCGGTTCGACCGGAAGCACGCGCCAGGCTGGTCGATGATCTTTGATCGTGACCGGCTGAAGCCGCTGTTCGGGCTCAACCGCGACATCATGATCCGCTCCTTCGTGCTGGTTGCCGCCTTCACATTGATGACGCGCATCGGCACGGCCTTCGGCCCGGTGACCTTGGCCGCGAACGCGGTGCTGATGACCATCTTCCTCGTTGCCGGCTACTACCTCGATGGCCTTGCCAATGCAGCCGAGCAGCTGATCGGCCGCTCCATCGGCGCGCATTACCGTCCGGCGTTCGATCGGGCGCTGAAGCTGACCGCCGCCTGGTCGTTCGGCCTTGCCGCACTGACGACCGTGGCGTTTCTGCTCTTCGGCAACGGGCTAGTCGACCTGTTGACGACCGCCCCGGATGTCCGCACGGTGGCTTATGAATATCTACCCTGGGCAGCGCTGACGGCGATGACCGGCGCGCTTGCCTTCCTGATGGATGGAGTCTTCATCGGCGCCACCTGGTCGCGCGACATGCGCAACATGATGCTGGTCGCCCTTGCCGGATATGTCGCGGCGCTGGCGATCCTCGTCCCCGCCTTCGGCAATCACGGCCTATGGGCGGGGCTCAATCTTTTTCTCTTGATGCGTGGCCTGTTCCTGCTAGCCAGAATTCCCGCGAAGGCAGGTCAGACCTTTCGCTCGGCCCAGTAGTCGAGGCGGCTGTCGCGAAGATCGCGGATCGATGTCAGGCCTTCGCGATCGCACAGATCGGAAAGCCCGCGCACGATCCGGCCGGGAAGCGTCGGGCCTTCATAGACCATGCAGGAATAGAGCTGGACCAGGTCGGCGCCGGCGCGGATCTTCTCCGCAGCCGTTTCGGCCGAGCTGACGCCACCGACGCCGATGATCGGCAGATCCGGGCCGACGCGCTTGCGCATCCGGGCAAGCACGGCCGTCGACTTCTCGAACAGCGGTTTGCCGGAAAGCCCGCCCGCTTCCTTCGCCTGGGCCTGGTCTTTGAGGCCGTCGCGGGCGAGTGTCGTGTTCGAGACGATCAATCCGTCGAGATCCTGGGCGAGCACTTCGGCTGCGATGTCGTCCATGCCTTCATCGGTCAGGTCGGGAGCGATCTTGAGGAAGACCGGCACGCGCCTGTTGCTGCGCGAGGCTTCCTCGTCACGTGCGGCAAGCACGGCCGAAAGCAGCGTGGCCAGGCTCTCGCGCGCCTGCAGGTCGCGAAGGCCCGGCGTATTCGGCGAGGAGATGTTGGCGGTGAAGTACCTGGCGACGGAGTAGAAGGTGTGGATGCCGCTGACATAGTCGCCGATGCGGTCGGCGCTGTCCTTGTTGGCGCCGATATTGACGCCGATCAGCGCATCGCGCGAGCAGGCCTTGAGGCGCGCCAGGGCCGCGCCATGACCCTCATTGTTGAAGCCGAGGCGATTGATCACCGCTTCGTCTTCCACCAGGCGAAAGATGCGCGGCTTGTCGTTGCCCGACTGTGGACGCGGTGTCACCGTTCCGATCTCGGTAAAGCCAAAGCCGATCTTCAGCAGTGCTTCCGGCACTTCGGCATTCTTGTCGTATCCGGCCGCCATGCCGAGCGGATTGGGGAAGGTAATACCGGCAACGGTCTGGGCGAGCCGCTTGTCCTGTCTGGACGGACAGCTCGGCACGAGACCAGTCTTCAACGCCTTGATCGACAAGCCGTGGGCGGCCTCCGGATCGAAGAGGAAAAGGCCGCGGCGGGCAAGATTGGCAAAGGGATTGTTCATGCGTCGAGTTCCGGGAAAACGTGAAGGCCGTCGGCGCCGAGCGGCAGCGGCTTTTCCCACAGCACGGCCGAAAGGAACAGCGGTGCGTAGAGATGCGGGAAGAGGGCGCCGCCGCGTGACGGCTCATAGACCAGCTCTTCGCCGAGCGCATCGCCATCGATCGCCACCAGCAGCAGGCCTTCCTGCCCTTCGAAGTGGCGCGCCGCGGTCTCGATCGCCTGCTCGCCGGTCGAAAAATGGATGAAGCCGTCGGCCAGGTCGACGGGCGCGCCATCGAAACGGCCGGTGCGCTTGGCTTCCTGCCATAGTGCGGCCGGAACGATCTTGTATATGATTGAGCTCATGATGCCCGCTTGTCCGTCGTGATATCCTGTCGTGGCCTTGCCGCAAATATCGGCGATTGTCCATTGCTGAAGGTCGTTCACCGGCGGATTTCCGCCGCATGTCCGCAACGGAGAGGAAGTCATGAGTAAAGTAATCGCAGTTCTGCTGGTCGGCGCAAGCCTTGGCCTTGCCACAGGCGCGCGCGCCCAGGACCCGGCGCCGGGCCGCTATGCCATGCAGAAGTCGGAGACCGGCATTGCCCGGCTCGACACTCAGACCGGCGAGGTCTCGCTCTGCCAGGAGAGGGACGGCCAGCTCGTCTGCCGCATGGCTGCCGATGAGCGCACGGCATTCGAATTGGAGATCGATCTCCTGACCAAGCGGGTGGAAGCGCTGGAAAAGGCAGCCGAATCCGGTGGAGCCGTCGCAAAACCCGACCTTCCGACCGATGAAGAGATTGACCGGACAATGGGCATCATGGAAAGAATGATGCGCAAGTTCATGGATATCGTGAAGGATCTTGAAGGCAGCAGCGACGAAACGTCGCCGCAGAAGACCTGACGGGTCGGACGGACCGTGCGGCAACAATCGGCGTGGAGGCGCGGGTTGTAGCCGAGGCTCTTGGGAGGGAGCGACATGACGCCGGACATGACCATCATCATCGCAGACGATCACCCGCTGTTTCGTGGCGCCATGCGGCAGGCATTGAGCGGCATGGCCGGCGCGCCCGCCATCGTCGAAGCCGGCGACTTCGCTGCCGCGCGCAAGGCTGCCGCCGATTGTCCCGACGCCGACCTGATGCTGCTTGACCTCACCATGCCCGGCGTCAGCGGCCTGTCGGGCCTGATCGCACTTCGCGCCGAGTTTCCAAGCCTGCCGGTCATGGTGGTTTCCGCTCACGACGATCCGGCGACGATCCACCGGGCGCTCGATCTCGGCGCCTCCGGCTTCCTGTCAAAATCGGCGGGGATCGAAGAAATCCGCAACGGCATCGAGAAAGTCATGGCCGGCGAAGTCTTCGTGCCGGCCGGCTACGAACAGGGGCAGGAATACGAGCCGGAGGTCGCCGATCTCTTGCAGCGGCTGCAGACCTTGACGCCGCAGCAATCACGCGTTCTGAGCATGCTCGGCGAGGGCTTGCTCAACAAGCAGATCGCCTACGAGCTTGGGGTTTCCGAGGCGACCATCAAGGCGCATGTCTCGGCGATCCTGTTGAAGCTCAACGTCGACAGCCGCACCCAGGCCGTCATCCAGCTTTCGAAGATCGGCACTGTGGCAGCCGCTTAGAGCATCCCGCGCAAAAGTGTGCAGCGGTTTTACGCGGTATGCGGAAGAAAGAGCCTGAAGCGCGACAAGCTGATCCGAAAGATCGTTTGCGCTTCAACGTGGGCCGCTGGGTCGGGCTATTCCGCAGCCGTCTTTGCCGCCGTCGAGAGCTGGGTCAGCCACGCCCGCATGGCGGCCGGCCGCACCGGCTTGTTCTGCAGGGCGACGCCGTCGCGCTCCGCCGCTCCTCGCACTTCCGGCGACCGGTCGGCGGTAACCAGCAATGCCGGTATGTTTTCGCCGAGCAGCGCCCGGATGCGCGCGATCGCCTCGATGCCGGTGCCGTCGTCGAGATGGTAGTCGGCAATGATGGCGTGCGGACGCTCCTGTGCGGACGTCGACATCTCCGTGCAGGCGGCCAGCGATTCTGCCGTCGTGACGATGCAGCCCCAGCCCGACAGCAGCACCCGCATGCCTTCGATGATGCGCGGCTCGTTGTCGATGCAGAGCACGCGCAGACCGTTGAGCGCCTCGCTGGCCTTGGTCGTCGGCACCGGCCCAACGGCGACCCGTTCTCCGGCGGTCGGATCGAGCGGCACCGTGACCTTGAAACCGGTGCCCTTGCCGGGTTTGGACTGCAGGCTGACGGGATGGTTGAGCACGCGCGAAATCCGGTCGACGATGGAAAGTCCGAGGCCGAGGCCGGATGCGGTGCGCGCGCCTTCGTCGAGCCGCGCGAACTCCTTGAAGACAGTGCGGAACTTCGACGACGGAATGCCGATGCCGGAATCCAGCACTTCGATCGTTGCCATCTTGCCGCGCCGGCGCACGCCGACCAGCACCTTGCCTCTGAGCGTGTATTTGACGGCGTTCGAGACAAGGTTCTGCACCACACGCCTGAGCAGGTTCGGGTCGGTGCGCACCACCAGCGATGTCGGCATCACCACCAGCTCGAGGTCCTTCGCCCGCGCCATCGGCGCAAAATCCGTCTCTACCCGGCGCAGGAGATCGTTGAGCGGCACCGACTGCAGGCGCGCCTTCATCGCGCCGGTGTCGAGCCGGGAGATATCGAGCACGGCGCCGAGAATGGCTTCCACCGATTCCAGCGAGGAATCGATGTTTTCCACCAGCGTGCTGTTGTCCGATTCCCCAAGCCGTTCCACCAGCGAGGACGAGTAGAGCCGCGCGGCGTTGAGCGGCTGCAGGATGTCGTGACCGGCAGCGGCAAAGAAGCGTGTCTTGCCGATATTGGCCTCTTCGGCGGCGGCGCGGGCCTCGGCCAGCTCGTGGTTCACCCGCGTCAGCTCGCCGGTGCGCTCCGCCACCCGAAGTTCCAGCGTCTCGTTTGCCTGCTTCAGCGCCATGTCGGCGGCGACCCGCTGGGTGATGTCGGTGTAGGTCGTGACGATGCCCTTGTCGGGCATGGCGTTGGTGCGCACTTCGATAATCTGCTGGCCGTTTCCAAGCTCCATCAGGAACGGCTTGTCGAGGGTCAGGAAGTTGGCGATCAGCCGCTTCTCGTCCTCCTTACGGATGTCGCCCCGCTTGGTGAGGATCGCGACGATATCGGCAAGCGGGAAGCCCACCTGGCCGGCCGCCTCCGGCAGGTCGAGCAACTGGCGGAAGCGCCTGTTCCAGATGATCAGGTTGTTGGCATTGTCGAAGACGGCGATGCCCTGGTCCATCTGCGAAAGCGCGGTCTGCAGCATGTCCTGATTGTATTGCAGCGCTTCGCTGGCCTGATCGAGCAGCCAGGCCGTATCCGACGAGGTGTCGTCGACCCGTTGCAGCACCAGAGAAAAGACCAGGCGGGCCGAGGACGATCCGATGGCGCTGCCGAGCAGCTGCTCGGAGAAATGCACCAGCGCCATGTCGGCGGGCGCATTGTCGTCGAGCCAGCGGCCGGACTGGCGCTCATAGGTGTGGAACGAACGCTGCATGCGCTCGTCGCCCATGTAGCGCGCGATCGTCGCCTTGAGGTCGCGAACGGTGACTTTCGTCTTGCGGCCGCGAAACGCCCTTTCGCTGCGTGATCGCCGGGTGATGAAGACCCCTGCCTGGAAACGTTCGAGTGGCTTGGGTGCGCGCGTCAGCGAGCCGAGCACATACATGGTCAGGTTGATCAGCAGGCTGAGCGTGGTGGCGTTGACCAGAGGATCGGCATCGGCGCCGGAAAAGACGTCGGTGAAGGGCAGGAGGAAACTGAGGATGGTCGTTGCGACATGCGAATTATCAGGTCCGCCGAGGCTCGGCAGGAACAAGAGATAGGCCCAGACGAAAAAGCCCGAGACCATGCCGCAGATCGCGCCGCGGGCATTGGCCTGGCGCCAGACCAGGCCACCAAGCAGAGAAGGTGCCATCTGCGAAATGGCAACGAAGGAGAGAAGGCCGAGCGAGGCGAGGCCGGCGCTGATATCGGCCGAGCGGTAATAGGCATAGCCGAGCAGAAGCACGACGAAGATCGCCGTGCGACGGATGTTGAGCAGCGTGCCGGCGAGGTTTTCCTGCAGCCCGCCACGCTGGCCGAGGTTGCGGCGCAGGAACACCGGCATGACGATGTCGTTGGAGATCATGATCGACAGCGCCACGGAGGCAACGATCACCATGGCTGTCGCCGCCGAAAACCCGCCGATGAAGGTGATGAGCGTCAACAGCGGCAGGCCGTTGGCGAGCGGCAGCGTCAGCAGGTAGAGGTCGGCATCGCCGGAACCCGAGAAGGTCAGGATGCCGGCAATGGCGATCGGCAGAACGAAAAGGTTGATGGCGACCAGATAGAGCGGAAAGAGGATGCCGGCGGTACGCAACTCGCCTTCGGTGCGGTTCTCGACAACAGTGACGTGAAACTGCCGCGGTAACATGATGATCGCAAAGGCCGAGGTGACGATCAGCAGGATCCAGCGCGCGATCGGCGTTTCGTAGGAAAGCGCCTGCTCGACCGCCGGGCTCTGTTGGGCGAGCGTCCACAGATGCGTCGGCCCGTCGAAGATCACGAAGACGATGTAGAGACCGGCGGTGATCAGCGCCACCAGCTTGACCACCGATTCCATCGCGATTGCGAGGATCAGGCCGTCCTGGTGTTCGGTTGCATCCGTATGGCGGGTGCCGAAGACGATGGCGAAGCAGGCGAGAAACAGGGTGACGAGGAGCGGCAGATCGATGAAGCTTTGCCCGGCGCCGATGCCATAGTCGCTCGTGTTGATCATGGCGGCGACCGAGCTTGAGATCGCCTTCAGTTGCAGCGCGATATAAGGCACGGCGCCCACCAGCGAAATCAGCGCGACGATCGCTGCCACCGCCGGGTTCTTGCCGTGGCGGGCCGCGATGAAGTCGGCGACGGATGTCAGCTTCTCGGTCTTGGCCAGCCGGATGATCTTTCGGATCAGCGGCATGCCGAGTGTGAACATCAGGATCGGGCCGATGTAGATGCCGGTGAATTCGAGACCGCGCTCGGCCGCAAGACCGATGCCGCCGAAATAGGTCCAGGACGTGCAATAGATCGCAAGGCTCAGCGCATAGACCAGCGGCCTGCCTTTGACCGCAGTGCTTTTTCTCCTGGCCCGTCGGTCGCCGTAGCTTGCGACTGCGAAAAGCAGCAGCAGATAGGCGAAGGCCGAGGCGAAGATGACCGAACCCGAGAGCATGCCTCATTCCTCCGGGGGCAAGCATAGGCCAACTGCAAGAGGTTGAGAATTGCCTCGGCATCAGTCTTAAGTTCAAGGCGGCGTTACAGAAAGCGCGCCGCCGGCCGGCACCGGCAAGGGCTGGTCGCGATCGGGCAACTCGCTTGCATGCGATTTGATCAAAGGCAAAGAACGGTTTCCACATTGCCCGCTTTGGTTTAGATTCCGTGAACGGTTGCAGCGCGGGACAGCGCCGGCGGTCGCTTTCAACGGGGATAATACGGAGAGACGTATGCTGAATGAGTTCAAGGAGTTTATTGCCCGCGGGAACGTCATGGATCTCGCGGTCGGTGTGATCATCGGCGCCGCCTTCAGCAAGATCGTCACGTCGGTCGTCGAAGACCTCGTGATGCCCATCGTCGGTGCGCTCACCGGCGGCGGTTTCGACTTCTCCAACTACTTCCTGCCGCTGTCGGCCAACGTCACGGCGACGTCCCTTGCCGCTGCTCGCCAGCAGGGCGCCGTCTTTGCCTATGGCAACTTCATCACCGTGCTCATCAACTTCCTGATCCTCGCCTGGATCATCTTCCTGATGATCAAAGCGGTGAACCGCATGCGCAAATCGCTCGAAAAACAGAAGGAAGCAGGACCGGCCGCGCCGCCGCCGCAAGATATCCTGCTGCTCTCGGAAATTCGCGACCTGCTGAAGCAGCGCGCCTGAGTTCCTCTCCCTCGGGGCTCCGGCGTCGGCCGGAGCCCGCGAAACATCACAGAAATCAATAAGTCGGTCAGATAAAGTCGCGTGATCGCATCTGCGAAAGCGGCTAGAAGCGACGGGCAATCCGGAGCGGGATGAGGAAAAGTGCGCGCGGTTTTCCACCCGTATTCTGCTCTAACCTATGAGAATCGTTCACGTTCAAGATTTTGGGTCCACCCGACCCAAAGCCATCGTGATCCAGGAGCCCGTCGATGACCATCATGACCACCATCAGCCCCCGTGCACTCTCGGCGCCGGAAAGCGGCATCGTCGAGGTCGTGAACTATGCCCGTGGGCGCGACGGTTTGATCCCGCTCTGGGTGGGCGAGGGCGATCTTTCGACCCCGACCTTCATTTCCGAAGCGGCCAGCGAAGCGCTGCTCGCCGGCGAGACCTTCTACACCTGGCAGCGCGGCATCCCGCCGCTGCGCGAAGCGCTGTCGCGCTACTACCAGCGCCGATTCCAGAAGGATCTTTCGCCGGAGCATTTCTATGTCACCGGCTCGGGCATGCAGGCGATCAAGCTTTCGATCGAGGCGATCACGTCGCCGGGCGACGAAATGGTGCTTCTGACCCCTGCCTGGCCGAACTTTGCCGCAGCCGCCGAACTGTCGGGCGTCAAGCCCGTTTCCGTTGAGCTCCGCTTCGAAAACGGCACGTGGCAGCTCGACCACGAGCGGCTCGAAGCGGCAATCGGTCCGAAGACCAGGGCCCTGTTCATCAACACGCCGTCGAACCCGACCGGCTGGACCGCGAGCCATGACGATCTTCGCGCCATTCTGGCACTGGCGCGCAAGCACGGCCTCTGGATCGTCGCCGACGAGATCTATGCGCTCTATCATTACGCCGGTGGCCGGGCGCCTTCTTTCCTTGACGTGATGGACGACGACGAGCGCATCATCTTCGTCAACTCCTTCTCCAAGAACTGGTCGATGACCGGCTGGCGCGTCGGCTGGATCGCCGCCCCGCCGGCAATTGGCCAGGTGCTTGAAAACCTGGTGCAATATGCAACCTCAGGTGTGGCGCAGTTCATGCAGCGCGGCGCCGTCGTGGCGCTGGACGAGGGCGATGCTTTCGTCGACGCCAACATTGCCAAGGCGGCACAAAGCCGTGACCTCTTGTGCGACGCGCTGATCGCGACCAATCGGGTCGAAACGCTGAAGCCGGACGGTGCGATCTACACGTTCCTCAAGATCGACGGCGTCACGGATTCGCGGGCTGCGGCGATCGACATCGTCGACAAGACAGGCGTTGGCCTTGCTCCGGGAACCGCCTTCGGCGATGGCGGCTCGTTGTTCATGCGCGCCTGCTTTCTGCGTGATCCGGCCCAGGTCGCAGAAGCGGCAAACCGCCTGCAGAATTACATTCTCAGCCGGTAAAGACCGGCCGCAATAGAGGTCGGCATGCGCCAAATGCCGCGCCGACCTTTCCGCGTGACCATTTCTTAACTCTACACCAAGGAATTGTGGTGCCCCGACCGTGCAGGCGTGCGGCCTTTACCTATTCCGAAAGCATCCCTGGGCTTTGCTGTCGACAGTGGTCCAGGGAACGGGAAGCAGTGAATGGCCGTATTGGTAACGGGCGGTGCCGGCTATATCGGCAGCCACATGACGTGGGCGTTGCTCGACGCGCATGAGGATGTGGTCGTGCTCGATCGGCTGTCGACCGGCTTCCGCTGGGCCGTGCCACCCGAGGCGCGCTTCTACCGTGGCGATGTCGGCGACAAGGCCTTGCTGGCGCGTATCTTCGAAGAGAACAGCATCGATGCGGTCGTGCATTTCGCCGGTTCGGCGATCGTGCCCGAATCAGTTGCCAACCCGCTTGCCTATTATGACAACAACACCGCCACCACGCGCACGCTGATAGAGGCTGGCGTCAAGGCGGGGATCGGCCGTTTCGTCTTCTCGTCGACGGCCGCCGTCTATGGCAGCCAGGACGGCGGGGAACCCGTGCGCGAGACGGCAGCCCTTAAACCCGAAAGCCCCTATGGGCTATCGAAGCTGATGGCCGAATTGATCCTGCGGGATGCAGCTGCAGCCCACGATTTCAGCTATGTGGCGTTGCGCTATTTCAACGTCGCCGGCGCCGATCCCCTGGGCAGGGCAGGTCAGTCGACGATCGGCGCAACCCATCTGATCAAGGTCGCCTGCGAAGCGGCGCTTGGCAAGCGACCGAAGGTCGATATCTACGGCATTGACTATACGACGCCCGATGGCACCGGCATCCGTGACTACATCCACGTGACCGACCTTGTCGAAGCGCATATGCGTGCGCTTGCCTATCTCAGGGCCGGCGGGGAGCCGCTGGTCAGCAATTGCGGCTACGGCCAGGGTTTTTCCGTGTTGCAGGTCATCGACACCATCAGGCGCATCTCCGGCCGTGACATTGCGGTTGAGCACGGACCGCGGCGACCGGGCGATATCGCTCGCATCGTTGCCGATCCCTCGCTCGCACGGCTGAAGCTCGATTGGGTACCGGCCCATGCAAGCCTTGACGAGATCGTCGAGAGCGCCTTCGCCTGGGAAGAGCATCTGGCGCGCAAAAACAGCTACGACCTGCCGCGCCCACAGATGCGGTTAGTCTGATATCAACGCAGGTTGGTATGGGGCCTTCGATCAGGGCGTTTGATCGTCGCTCGTTTCGCCCAGTATCTTTTGTTCATGCGCGATCGCGTGGTTGATCAGCCGTGCCCAGATCTCTTCGTAGAAATCCGGGTCCAGGTTCTGGCTCTCGGCATTCTTGCGGGCATTCTCACGCACTTCCATGACCCGCGCCGGGATATCGGCCTTCAGTTTCAGCGGCCGTTTGATTTCCGCCGCCCGGTCGATATAGCCCCAGCGCTCGGCGAAAAGCGCCATCAAGGCCTGATCGAGCCGATCGATCTCGGCGCGCACATCGGCCATGGTCGTGCATTCGGCTGGGGTCTTTTGCATCTGTCTCGTCCGGTTGCGGCAGTGATGCCTGGCGCGTCCGCATGGGCGCGGCGTTCTTGTGGCGCACTGCTAACAAACGGCGGGTGATCTGAGAAGAGGCAACAGGGTCGCACGGTCCGGGTGCCATCCAGGGGATGGTCACCGGGTGCCACCGTGTCGGTGGTCACCTGATGCCACCGGGACGGTGGTCACCTCAGCAGGCGATCGCCTGGCGGGGGAGGAGGGTGCGGTCCTGTCTCCGTCCGCGGCGATCGCCTGCTGACGTGTTGGGAAAAGCTAACCCGCCAAGCTTGAGCGAGGCTTTTTGCCCTGTCATCGAAACGTTACAATCAGGTGCCGATCATCAATTTGATTATGAGGCCGACGACGGTGACGGTGGCAACGCCGGCGCACCAAAGCCCGACGAACCACAGAAGCTTTCGGCCGGTTCCCGTTTCGCTCTTCAATGGTAGCCCTCCTCCGGATCGATCTTGCCGCGGAAGACCCAGTAGGCGTAGCCGGTATAGGCAAGGATGATCGGCACCAGCACCAATGCGCCGGCGAGCAGGAACGACAGGCTTTCGTCGGGCGCTGCCGCATCCCAGATCGTCAGCGATGGCGGCACGATATAGGGAAAGAAGCTGATGCCGATGCCGGCATAGCCGAGCACGAACAGTCCGAGGGCGGCAAGGAACGGCCGGCTGTCATGACGGGTCCTGATGCCTGAAATCAAAAGGTAGAGGCAGGCAAGCACCAGGAGCGGCACGATGATGCTGAAGATCGCCGTCGGCCAGCCGAACCAGCGCTCCAGATAGAGCGGCTCGAGGAAGGGCGTCCACAGGCTGACGATGCCCATGGCGGCGATGGTGCCGAACGAGCATTTGAGGGCGAGGCGGCGCGCGCGATCCGCCAGGTCGCCATGGGTCTTCATGACCAGCCAGGTGGCGCCGAGTAGCGCATAGCCGACGACGACGGCGATGCCGGTCATGATCGAGAACGGCGTCAGCCAATCCCACCAGCCGCCGGTATAGGCACGGTTGGCGACGGGGATACCCTGGACCAGTGCCCCGAGCGTGATGCCTTGCGCAAAAGCAGCGAGCATCGAGCCGCCCGAGAAAGCCCAGTTCCAGAGATACTCGGCTCGCCTGGTGCGCCAGCGATATTCGAACGCGACGCCGCGGAAGATGAGGCCGATGACCATGGCGATGATAGGCGCGTAAAGGGCCGGCAGGATCGTGGCGTAGGCAAGCGGGAACACCGCCATCAGGCCGCCGCCGCCCAGAACAAGCCAGGTCTCGTTGCCGTCCCAGACGGGCGCGACCGAGTTCATCATCACGTCGCGATCGTGCTTCTGCGGAAAGAACGGGAAGAGGATGCCGACACCGAGGTCGAACCCGTCGAGGATGACATAGGCGAGCACCGCAAACGCGATGATGCCGGCCCAGATCAGCGGCAGATCAATGTCCATGATGACCTCCATGGGGGTTGGCGAGGGCGGCACCGGCCGTGCGGATCGGTCCCTCGTCGAGATCCGGCGACGGATCGCGCGGCAGTCGCGCCATCAGCCGCAGGATGTAGAAGGTGCCGGCTCCGAAAACGAAGAAGTAGACGATGATGAAGGCGAGCAGCGAAGCGCCGACGGCAGGCGCCGCAATCGGTGCGACCGAGTCTGCTGTCAGCAGATGGCCGTAGACCGTATAGGGTTGTCGCCCGACCTCGGTGGTGACCCAGCCGGCAAGCACGGCGACAAAGCCGGCCGGTCCCATCAAGACTGCGGCGCGATGCAGCCAGGCATTGCTGTCGAGCGTACCGCGATACCGACACCACAGGCTCCAGAGCCCGATACCGAGCATGGCGAAGCCGAGGCCGACCATGACGCGGAAGGACCAGAAGACGATGCCGACGGGCGGATGCAGCTCCTCGGCAATGGTGTCGAGGCCGGCAAGCGGCGCGTTCAGATCATGCTTGAGGATCAGGCTCGACAGCTTCGGCACCTCGATCGCGTAGTCAACGCGCTTCTCGGCAGAATTGGGAATGCCGAAGAGGATGAGCGGCGCGCCATCCGGATGGCTCTGGTAATGACCTTCCATCGCCATCACCTTGGCCGGCTGATGTTCCAGCGTGTTGAGGCCGTGCATGTCGCCGGCAAAGATCTGGATTGGCGCTACGATCGCCGCCATCCACATCGCCATCGAGAACATTTTTCGCGCGCGGCGCGGTGCGGTCTTGCGGATGAGATGCCAGGCGCCGCAGGCGCCGACGACGAAGGCTGTCGTCAGATAGGCGGCAAGCACCATGTGCCCCAGGCGGTAGGGGAAGGACGGGTTGAAGACGATCGCCCACCAGTCGACCGGCACGAACTGTCCGACTTCGTTGATAGCAAAGCCCCTCGGCGTCTGCATCCAGGAGTTTGCCGAAAGGATCCAGGTGGCCGAGATCAGCGTGCCGATCGCCACCATGGCGGTAGCCAGAAAATGCAGCTTCGGCCCAACGCGGTTGAGGCCGAAAAGCATGACGCCGAGGAAGCCCGCCTCAAGGAAGAAGGCGGTCAGCACTTCATAGCCCATCAGCGGCCCGATGATCGGCCCGGCCTTGTCGGAAAAGACGCTCCAGTTGGTGCCGAACTGATAGGACATGACGATGCCGGAGACGACGCCCATGCCGAAGGCGACGGCGAAGATCGTCTTCCAGAAGTTGAAGAGCTCGAGATAGACCTCGTCCTTCTTCCACAGCCACAGAGCTTCAAGCACCGCAAGGTAGCTCGCAAGCCCGATCGAGAAGGCCGGGAAGATGATGTGGAACGAAACGGTGAAGGCGAACTGGATGCGGGCAAGTATGGTCGCATCGAAATTTTCAAACACGGCACAATCCTTTCAGACGTGCAGCGCCGCGTGTCGATCCTGGCGCACGGGGGGCACTGCAGCTCTCTGGTCTGCTGCGCATTGTCAGCCTCGGATCATTGCGATCCCAGGCGTTGCGCAGTGCCTTTCGGGCCGGGCCAATCCTGTGGTTGTACCCGCGTTTCAGCATGTGCTTGAATCTGCGCCAAAATTGCCAAAGGTCAATGACGGGTCGGCCGCCACGTTGTCACACTGCGGCAATGTCGCGCTTGCGGCAAAAGGGAGCGGGCGGGCCGGCTACCAATGGCAGGCGCCCATGGGCTAAGCTTGGTGTTGTGCGGGGCTCTCAGCGCGTGGGCAGATAGGCTTCCGCAAGCTCCGTCCAGAAGGCGGCGCCGATCGGCAGCAGATCGTCGTTGAAATTGTATGCGGGATGATGGAGCGGCTTCTCCTCGCCGTTCACCTTCGAGCCGAGGAAGAAATAGGTGCCTGGCCGATCCTGCAGCATATAGGCGAAATCCTCGCTGCCCATGAACGGACGGGCGAGGTCGACCACCTTGTCGGCACCGGCAAAGCGAATGGCTAGATCGCGGACGAAATCCGTCTCCGCCTTGTGGTTGATGGTTGCGTCATAGCTGCGCAGATAGTCGACCGTCGCGCGCATGCCGAAGCTCGCGGCTTGCGCCTCTGCGATCATGCGGATACGGCGCTCCAGCTCGTCGCGGACATCAGGCTCGAAGGACCGAATGCCGACGACGATTTCGGCGCGCTCCGGGATGATGTTGCTGGCCGAGCCCGCATGGAAGGCGCCGACGGTGACGACGGACGGGTCCATCGGGTGAATGTTGCGCGAGACGATCGACTGCAGCGCCATGATGATCGAGGCGCCGCAGACGATCGGGTCGGCGGTTTCCTGCGGTTTGGCACCATGGCCACCGCGTCCGTGCACGGTAATGCGCGCCTCGTCGACCGCCGCCATGATCGGCCCTTCACGCAGGGCGAATTGACCAAAGGGCAGGCCCGGTTCGTTGTGAAGCGCAAAGACCGCGTCGCAGGGGAATTTTTCAAACAGCCCTTCGTCCATCATGATCTTGGCGCCGCCGAAATTCTCCTCGGCCGGCTGGAAGATCAGATGAATGGTGCCATCGAAGTTGCGGCGCTCGGCAAGCGCGCGTGCCGCACCGAGCAGCATCGTCGTGTGGCCGTCGTGGCCGCAGGCATGCATCAGCCCCGGTGTCTCGCTGGCGTAGCCGAGGCCGGTTTCCTCGAGGATCGGCAGCGCGTCGATATCGGCGCGAATGCCGATCGAGCGCGATCCGCTGCCGTTGCGCAACGTTGCGACGACACCGGTTTTGGCAAGCCCGGTCGTCACCTCGTAGCCGAGTTCGGTGAGGTGTCTGGCGATGAAGGCCGAGGTGCGTGTCTCCTCCAGCCCCAGTTCCGGGTGAGCATGCAGATCGTGGCGGATGGCGACGAGTTCCGGCATGGCGTTGTCGATGGAGGAGGAAAGCTTCATGTCATGCACCGCGGGTTGGTATGCGATTTTCGAACGTGCGGAAGGCCACCACCAGAATGCCGGTGAGGCACATATAGATGAGCGCGAGCAGCAGCAGCGGCTCATAGGTCAGGAACGTTTCCTGGCGGACCTTGGAGATGACGGCGTAGACGTCGACGACCGTGATCGTCGCCACCAACGGCGTCGATTTAAGCTGCAGCACCGTCTCGCCGTTGAGCGTCGGCAGGGCGCGATGGATGGCGCGCGGCAGCCAGATGCGCCGGAACATCGTCCAGCGGCTCATGCCATAGGCTTTCGCCGCCTCCAGTTCGCCGGCTGGAACGCCCGCAAAGGCGCCGCGCATCACTTCGCCCTCGTAAGCCGCGAAGGATATCGTCAGCGCCGCGACGCCATAGGGCCACGCCTCGCGCAGATAGGGCCAGAGGAACGATTGGCGGATGGCGGGAAATTGCGGGAACAGCGAGCCGAGCCCGTAGTAGAGGAGCCAGAGCTGCAGCAGCAGCGGCGTGCCGCGAATGACGGTGCAGAACACCTTTGCCGGCAGCTTGAAGAACCAGGGGCCGGTCACCTGGGCCAGCCCGATCGGCACGGCAAGCAGGAAGCCGAGGATCGCCGTACTGAACAGCATCACCAGGCTGATGAGAATGCCCCAGCCGAGCCGCGGCAGGTAGCGCGGCAGCCAGTCCCAGCGCATGAAGACCGCGGCGCAGACGACGAGGGCGGCAAAGACCAGCATCATTACGATGCGATGCGGCTGGAAGAAGCTGCGCGCGGTCGGCAGGTCTTCGGGCGTGAAGGCGACGGCGTGAGTGGTTTGGTCCGTCATCGTTGCTCCGCGAAACCGCGCCTCGCATGCCGTTCCAGCATGCCGATGAAGATGTTGGAGATAAGCGTCAGCGCCAGATAGAGCGCGCCGGCGGCAAGGAAGAACAGGAGATAGGCCTTGGTCGTGCCCGCCGCCTGGCGCGTGACGAGCGTCAACTCACTGAAGCCGACGACGGCCAGTAGCGCCGTGTCCTTGGTGGCAATCAGCCAAAGATTGGAAAGGCCGGGGATGGCGTAGGGCAGCATCGCCGGCAGCGTGACGCGCCGCAGCACCTTCAAGGGCGACATGCCGTAGGCGCGCGCGGCTTCGATCTGCCCGGCCGGAACCGCCTTGATCGCGCCGCGAAGCACCTCGGTGGAATAGGCGCCCTGAACCACGCCGATGACGAAGATGCCGGCCATCAGGCCGCTGATGTCGACCGGGCCGATGCCAAGCAGCGCCAACAGCTGGTTCAAAAGGTCCGTGCCGGCGTAGTAGAGCAGGAGAATGAGCACGAGCTCGGGCACCGCCCGTACGACCGTGGTGTAACACTCGAGCAGGTCACGCAGGATCGGGCCGCCATAGAGCTTGCCGAAGGCGCCGCCGATACCGAGCGTCAGGCCGAGCGCAAAACCGCCGACGGCGATCTGGATCGAGTTGCCGAAGCCTTGCAGCAGCACGCCGCCCCATCCGGGCGCGGACAGTGCAAGCAGGCTCCAGTTGACGATAGAATCCGATGCCATGCGTCTTCGACCTCCGAAGGCAACGGCCGGCAGCGCGAGGACTGCCGGCCGCTTGCGCCTTATTTGCCGTAGATGTCGAAGTCGAAGTACTCCTTCGAGAACGTGTCGTAGGTGCCGTTGTCGCGGATCGCCTTGATCGCGGTATTGAGCTTGTCCTTCAGCTCCGTCTCGCCCTTGCGCAGACCGATCCCGACGCCGGGGCCGATCACGGCCACGTCTTCGGCCACGTCACCCTTGTAGTCGCAGCATTCCTTGCCCTGGTCGGTCGCAAGGAACGCCTTGAGCGCTATGGCGTCTGCCTGGACGGCGTCGAGGCGACCGGCGGCGAGGTCGTTATTGGCTTCGTCCTGCGTCTGGTATTCCTTGACCTCGACACCGGCCGGGGCGAAGTGCTTGGCGGCGTAGGCCTGGTGCACGGTCGACACCTGGACGCCGAGCGCCTTGCCGTTCAGGCCCTCGGGCGTCGGCTTGATGTCCTCGCCTTTGGTGCCGATGATGCCGGTCGGTGTGTTGTAGTACTTGTCGGAGAAGTCGATCGTCTTCAGCCGTTCATCGGTGATCGACATCGAGCTGATGATCATGTCGATTTTCTTCGACGTCAGCGCCGGGATGATGCCGTCCCAGGCGACCGGCGTCAGCACGCACTCAAGCTTCGCCTCCGCACAGACGGCCTTCATGAGTTCCACTTCCCAGCCTTCCCAGTTGCCGTTCGCATCCGGCGCGGTGAAGGGCGGGTAAGGCTCGGCGGCGACGCCGACCTTCAATGCTTCCGCCGAAGCGGCAATCCCGCCGCTGACGGCTATGGCGGCTGCGACCGCCAGGACTTTCAATGTCTTCTTCATGCTGTTCCCCTTTTTTGGTTGTTGAGCAATGCTGAATTCAGTGAATGGAGCTGATGAACTTCTTGAGCCTTTCGGATCTGGGTGCGCCGAAGATAGCCTCCGGCGGGCCCTGCTCCTCGATGACGCCGTTGTGCAGGAAGACGATGTGATTGGCGACGTCGCGCGCAAACTTCATCTCGTGGGTGACGAGGATCATCGTGCGCTTCTCGCGGGCGAGATCGCCGATCACCGAAAGCACTTCGCCGACCAGTTCAGGGTCGAGCGCCGAGGTCGGCTCGTCGAAGAGCATGACCAGCGGCTGGATCGCGAGTGCGCGGGCGATGGCGGCGCGCTGCTGCTGGCCGCCCGACAGGAAGGCGGGATAGGCATCGCGCTTTTCATAGAGCCCGACGCGCTTGAGCAGCGTTTCGGCCGTGGCGATGGCTTCGGCCCTCTGTTTGCCGAGCACATGGATCGGCGCCTCGATCACGTTTTCGAGGATCGTCATGTGCTGCCAGAGATTGAAGCTTTGGAAGACCATGCCGAGCTGGCTGCGCAGGCGCTGGACCTGTTTGCGGTCTTCCGGGACGAGGCCGCCGCGGCCGTCCGGCTTCATCCGGATCTTTTCGCCGTGCACGCTGACGGTGCCGGCGGACGGCAGCTCCAGCATGTTGATACAGCGCAGGAAGGTGGATTTGCCGGAGCCGCTACCGCCGATGATGGCGATGACGTCGCCCTGTTTCGCCGTGAGCGAAACTCCCTTCAGCACTTCCAATGGCCCGAAACGCTTGTGCAGGTCAGTGACCGCGATTGCCTGGGCCGCATCCGTCATCGGCGCGCTGCTCCCATGGCTCTGCGAGCGTTTTCTGAAGGCATGAAACAGTTCCCCTGTCGTCTTTCCGCGCAGCATCTTTGGCTTGTCACGGTGTTTGTTGGCAGGCATGGTTGCACTTGTGCCGCTATTGTTCAAGCGTATAATAATGCGTATCGTCGTTTTTTATTGTTCGCCGCTTACCCGATTTTCCCCGAAGGAGTCCCCCATGCATCCGTTCCGCTCGAAGGACTTGACGAACCTGTTCGCCAGCCCGCGCGCGCGGATGGCGGCATGAATCGCCGAACGTTTCACCGGGCCCCCGAGGGAGAACGCCGCCAGGAACTGATCGAAGCGACGCTCGATTGCATCGCGGAGTTTGGCCTCAAAGGCGCGACAGTGCGCCAGATCGCCATCCGCGCCGGCGTGACGGCTGGCCTCGTCCGGCATTATTTCGAATCGAAGGACCAGATGGTCGCCGAGGCCTACCGGGCGGTGATCGCGTCGCTCACCGACAAGGCCGCCCATGTCGAGGGCGATCCGGAAACGCGTCTCAGGGATTTCATCGCCATCAACCTCACCGAACCGGTCGCCGACAGCCGCAGCATCTCGCTCTGGGCGGCTTTTATCAGCCAGGTGCGCGTCGACCCGATCCTCGCCGAAATTCACAGGGACGGCTATCTGACTTTCCGCAACACGCTGCAGGATCTCTTGGCCGATTTCCTGGCGGTGAAGAACAAGCCGGCCGACGCGGAAACCTGCCGCGCCTATGCGATCGCGATCAACGGCCTTGTCGACGGCCTGTGGATCGAAGGGTGCCTGGCGGGAGATCTGTTCCGCGAAGGCGAACTGGTCGCCATCGCCATGGCCTCGGTCGAAGCGCTGCTTGGCACCTCGATCGGCAGTGAAAAACAATGAAAACGGGAGAAAACACCATGCGCTACGCCTCGATCACCGACCGGCTCGCAGACCTCGGTTCGGGAAAATGGTCGCTGCACATCCGTGCGCGCCAGTTGAAGGCGGGTGGTGCCGATATCATCGAGCTGACGATCGGCGAGCCGGACGTGCCGCCGGACCGCGCGCTGATCGACGAATGCCAGCGCGCCATGAACGCCGGCCGCTATCGCTATTCCAACGGCCGCGGCGAGCATGCGGTCGTGGCCGCGCTGGTCGAGAAGTACCGCCGCCGCCGCGCCGATGTGACGACCGAAAACGTCATGTGCTTCCCGGGCACGCAGACAGCGCTTTTCGGCGTCATGCTGGGCTTGGTCGAGGCTGGCGATGCCGTCCTCGTCGGCGACCCGCTCTACGCCACCTATGAGGGTGTCATTCAGTCGACAGGCGCCCATCACGTGCTGGTGCCGCTGAAGCCAGAGTTCGGTTTTCACATGCAGGCTGCCGATATCGAAAAGGCGATCACGCCGGAATGCCGGGTGCTGCTGCTCAACACACCGCACAATCCGACCGGGGCCGTGCTGACGGCGGCCGAAATTGCCGAGATCGGCGAGGTCGCGCGCCGCCACGACCTCTGGATCGTCTGCGACGAAGTCTATGAGGAGCTGGTGTTCGACGCCGTCTTCGCCTCTCCGTTCGACAATCCGGATCTGGCCGAGCGCACCATCGTCGTTTCGTCGATCTCCAAGTCGCACGCCGCACCCGGCTTCCGCAGTGGCTGGGCCGTTGGGCCGGCGGAATTTACCAGCCGGCTGCTGCCGGTGTCGGAAACCATGCTGTTCGGCGTACAGCCCTTCATTGCCGATATGACGGCTTACGCGCTGACGCACGACATTGATACGGCGCGGCGGATGCGTGAGAGCTACAAGTCCCGCTCGCGCCGTGTCGTCGAGGGTCTGGCCGGTGCGCCCGGCATTCTGGTCTTGCCGCCGGAGGCGGGTATGTTCACGCTGATCGATGTGTCGGCAACGGGCATGAGCGGCGAAGCCTTCGCCTGGGCGCTGTTGGAGGAAGAGGGGGTGGCGGTGATGCCCGGATCTTCCTTCGGCGGTGAGGCGCAGAACTTCCTGCGCGTCAGCCTGACCGTGCCCGACAAGGACATCGACGAGGCGTGCCGCCGTATAACCGCGCTTGCCGAGCGTGCCACACTGCGTCAGGAGCGCCGCGCATGACTACGAAAACGGTAGGCGAAGCCCTGGTCGATCTGCTCGAGGCCAATGGCGTCGAGGTGGTTTTCGGTATTCCAGGCGTGCATACGGTCGAGCTTTATCGTGGGCTGGCGGCGTCGAAAATCCGCCATGTCACGCCCCGGCATGAACAGGGCGCCGGTTTCATGGCCGATGGCTACGCCCGCGTCAGCGGCAAACCGGGCGTCGCGCTTGTCATTACCGGACCGGGTCTGACCAACACCATCACCGCCATGGCGCAGGCACGGCAGGATTCGATCCCGATGCTGGTGATTTCGGGCGTCAACCGTCGCGATTCGCTCGGCCACGGTCGCGGGTTGCTGCACGAGCTTCCCGACCAGCACGGCATGATCAAGACGCTGGCGCTCTATTCGCACACCCTGCTCAATCCCGACGATCTGCCTTTCGTCGTCGATCGGGCTTTCTCGGTGCTTTTGTCCGGCCGGCCGGGGCCGGTGCATATCGAAATCCCGACCGATGTCATGGCGGCGCGGATCGAGCCGAAGACGATCCGCTCGGCCGCCGCGACCCGCCCGCGCTCCGACAGCGAGACGCTGCAACGTGCTGCGATCCTCTGTGCCGATGCGAGCCGCCCGGTGATCATCTGCGGCGGCGGCGCGCTCACCGCCGAGGCGGAGGTCAGGGCGCTTGCCGAACAGATCGGCGCGCCCGTCGTCACCACGGTCAATGCGCGCGGCATGCTCGCCGGTAGCCCGCTGCGTGTTCCCGCAAGCCCGAGCCTCAAGGCTGTGCGCTCGCTGCTCAAGGAGGCCGACCTCGTGCTGGCGCTTGGCACCGAGATGGGACAGACCGACTATGACATGTACGCCGATGGCGGGTTCCCGGTGCTGCGCAACCTGATCCGCACCGACATCGATGCCGCACAGCTGGCTCGTGGACCGCATGCGGCGCTTTCGATCCTGTCGGGCGCCAAGACGGCGACGGCAAGCATTCTCGCCTTCCTGCCGGGACACGCGCCGAAGGATGGGGCAGCCCGCGCCGAAGTTGCGCGCAAGGCGGCGCTGAAGGAACTGACGGCCAAGATGCGGGCCGAG
This sequence comes from Ensifer sp. 4252, assembly GCF_050434565.1. NCBI lineage: Bacteria > Pseudomonadati > Pseudomonadota > Alphaproteobacteria > Hyphomicrobiales > Rhizobiaceae > Ensifer > Ensifer sp. 4252. Next base: position 1,140,293 of record NZ_JBNDIU010000001.1, on the reverse strand, counting down.
ATCGCCGTGGTCGATGCGGTCTACAAGGCGCTGCCGGACTGCACCATCGTCGGAGACTCCACCCAGGCCGTCTATGCCGGCAACCTTTATTGTGACGCGCCGCGCCAGCGAAGCTGGTTCAACTCGGCGACGGGGTATGGCGCGCTCGGCTACGCGCCGCCGGCTGCCGTCGGTGCTGCCGTGGCCGACCCGACGCGGCCGGTCGTCTGCCTTGTCGGCGACGGCGGTTTCCAGTTCTCGCTTGCCGAAATCGGTTCGGCCGTCGATGTCCAGGCGCGGGTGATCTTCCTCGTGTGGAACAATGACGGCTACCAGGAGATTGAGTCCTACATGATCGATTCCGGTGTGACGCCTGAGGGTGTCAGGCCCTCGGCGCCTGATTTTATCCTCGCCGCCAAGGCCTATGGCATCGAGGCGGAAAGGCTGGCGTCGATAACCGATCTCCCGCGTGCGCTGGCGGATGCCGGTGCGCGCAGCGGGCCGTCGCTGATCGAGATTCACCAGGTCAGAACCAACGGCGCAACGGCGTAACCTGCAGGTCATGCCACCGTTTGAGCGGCGCGAAATTTGACATTTCGCGCCCGCAGTGGTGTTAAGAGCGCCTCGTGCTCGATTCCGGCCATGTTCTTCGGCTAGATTTGTTGCATTCCGGCTGAATTGAACTTTCAGGCGCCAAGCGCCGAGGAAGGGGCGGCGTCCCGAATGGACCCAGTGTGTGGTGGCAACAGAGGCAAGTTTGCCGGCCGGCTCGTCGCCGTGCTGTGGCTCTTCTGCGCCTCGCTCGCCATGCAGCTGATTGTCGTCGGACAGGGTTTTTCCTCACGCCTTTCGGCCGAACAGCAGGCGGGCAACTTCTCCTCGCCCGACACCGTTCCTTCGGACCACCCCGCCGCGCGCCAGATATCGCGCGCGATCCCGGCCTCGGACCTGCGCTTCACTGCCGAACGCAAGGATAGCAAATCCGCAACCGGCGACGGCGCGGTGCCGATGCTGTCTGTGTCGGCCATGTTGCTGCCCCTCGTGCCGTACGGCGAAGATTTCGCTTTCGGCCGTGCCCCATTCGCCGACGGTTTGCTCAACCGCGGCCCGCAAATCCGCGCGCCTCCGCGCGCCTGAGTGATTGCTGATATTCGGGCACGATGATCGCTGCGATCGTGTTCATGCCCTTGATGAAACAAAGTCCTGACGACGCGCTGGCGTCCGCACAGGCTCTCTTGGAACCACAACATGCGTACATCCAAATGGGCGATTTTCGCCTATGTCGTCGTCATCATCTTCGGATGCATAGCGGCGCTGCCAAACGTTCTCTCGCCGGCGCAACGCGAGCAGTTCGGCGCCTGGCTGCCGGTGAAGCCGGTCACCCTCGGCCTCGACCTGAAGGGCGGTTCTCACCTCGTCCTCGAAGTCGACGCCGCCGGCCTGCGCAAGGCGCGGCTTGAAACCCTGCTCGACGACACCCGCAGGGCGCTTCGCGGCGAGCGCATTCCCGCCTCGTCGGCGCGCATCAGCGGCGATGCCGTCACCGTCAAGATCGACGATCCGGCCGACCTCGAAAAGGCGCTGCCGAAGCTCAAGGAGCTCGCGGCACCGGTCGGCACGCTCGGTTTCAGCGGTTCGGCCTCTGATGTCGAAGTCACCGAGAACGGCGGCAACATCAGCCTGGCGATGACCGAGGCTGGCCTCAATGACCGCATGACCAAGGCGGTCGAACAGAGCCTCGAGATCATTCGCCGCCGCGTCGACACGGTCGGTGTGGCCGAGCCGTTGATCCAGCGCGTCGGTTCCAACCGTATCCTCGTTCAGCTTCCGGGCTTGCAGGATCCGACCGGGCTGCGCCAGCTCCTGGGCTCGACCGCCCAGATGAGCTTCCACATGCTCGATCAGACCGTGGACGTGACCCAGCCGGCGCCCCGTGGCGTCGACATCCTTCCCGGCGCCAACGACGGTAACAAATATCCGGTCGAAAGCCGCATCGCCATCTCCGGCGAGCGCCTGGCCGATTCCAAGGCCGGCTTCGATCAGCGCACCAATGAGCCGATCGTCTCGTTCACCTTCGATTCGCTTGGCGCCCGGCAGTTCGCCGAAATCACCCGCGACAATGTCGGCCGGCCCTTCGCCATCGTGCTCGACGGCAAGGTCCTGACCGCGCCGGTCATCCGTGAACCGATCATCGGCGGCAATGGCCAGATCAGCGGCAACTTCACGGCACAGGAAGCAACCGTTCTTTCGGCACTCCTGCGCTCAGGCGCACTGCCTGCACCGCTGACGGTGATCGAAGAGCGCTCCGTCGGCCCGAACCTCGGCAGCGATTCCATCCGCATGGGCATCTTCACCGGTCTTGCTGGTTTCGGCCTCGTGGTTGCCCTCATGGTCGTGCTCTACGGTGCATGGGGCATGATCGCCAATGTCGGCCTTCTGCTGCACACGATCCTGACGATCGGCGTGCTGGCCATGCTCGGCTCGACCCTGACGCTTCCCGGCATCGCCGGTATCATCCTCGGCATCGGCATGGCGGTGGACGCCAACATTCTGATCAATGCCCGTATTCGAGAAGAAACCGAGGGCGGCGCTGGCGCCATGAAGGCGCTCGATATCGGCTTCAACAAAGCCTATGCGACGATCATCGACTCCAACGTCACGACGCTTTCGGGTACCGTGCTGCTGTTCGCGTTCGGCTCCGGACCGGTCAAGGGCTTCGCAGTCACGATGATGCTCGGCATCATCATCTCGATGTTCACGTCGGTTACCGTCGTGCGCCTGATGATGCGTGAAGTCGTCATCCGCCGGAAGATGAAGAAGCTCGAGATCCCCTCGCTCTTCGGACGTGTTCCGCACCTGCCGTCCTTCTCCTTCATGAAGGGCCGTTTCGTTGCCATCGGCATGTCCGCCTTCCTGTCGATCAGCTCGGTCGTGCTGTTCTTCACGCCTGGCCTCAACTACGGCATCGACTTCGTCGGCGGTATTCAGGTGGAAGCGACATCCAAGCAGACGCTCGATCTGCCGGCGCTGCGCCATGGCCTCGAGTCGCTCAATATCGGTGAAGTGGCCCTGCAGGAGTTCGGCCAGGACAAGTCGGTCCTGATCCGCGTTCAGCGCCAGCCCGGCGGTGAGCAGGAGCAGACGGTTGCCCTGAACAAGATCAAGGATGCGGCCGTTCAGACCATTCCTGACGTGACCTTCGAGCGGACGGAAGTCGTCGGCCCGACGATCAGCACCGAACTCGCGCGGTCGGGCTTCCTCGCCGTTGGCCTCGCGATGGTGGCGATCCTGCTCTACATCTGGTTCCGCTTCGAATGGCACTTCGCCGTCGGTGCGATCGCGGTCCTGCTGCTCGACATCACCAAGACGATCGGCTTCTTCGCGCTCACCGGCATCGACTTCAACCTGACGGCCATCGCCGCGCTGCTGACGATGATCGGTTACTCGGTCAACGACAAGGTCGTGGTTTACGACCGCATGCGCGAGAACCTGCGCAAGTACAAGTCGATGCCGTTCTCCGACCTCATCGACATGAGCATCAATCAGGTGATCGCGCGATGCATCTTCACCTCGATGGCCACCGCGCTGTCGCTGGTGCCGATGGCGATCTGGGGCGGCGATGCCGTCAAGAGCTTCGCCTGGCCGATGATCTTCGGCGTGATCGTTGCGACGACCTCGTCGATCTACATCGGCGGCCCGATCCTCCTGTTCCTCAATCGTTGGTGGAAGGATCGCGAGGCGACCCGCACCGGAACCGGGACCACGCAGCCGGGCGCACCGGCCGCCTGATCCGGGCCAAGGATACAAAACGTGAAGGGGCGGCCTTACGGGTCGCCCCTTTTTTGTCCGAAAGTGCTGTCTCTATCTCCCCCGTACCTTGCAGGTTGATTCTTCGCTTCCTAGATAGTGAGGGCCTCCGGTTTCGTATCGGGAGAAAGGATTTCGCATCCGGACCCCCTAAAATTTGATGGGTGGAGAAATATTTTTCGCATCATCATCTTTTTAATTGACGGAATTGGTAGATTATTCTAGTTTGCAACTCTGTGACGCGGGCGAGTCCGCCTCATGGTTGTTCATGAACCGCTCCGGCATTGCGATGCCGGACACAAGCCAAAGGAGTGTGACATGTCCGAAACCGTCTCGACCGCCGCCTTCTTCGGCACGCGTTCCCATTGTCGTGCAACAGTGAAGAAACGTCTCATTCGCCTCTGCCGAATGTGATCCTCGAACTCTCGAAATTCATCCTTTGCCGAAAATTGAAATGTCCGCGCCCTCGGGTGTGGAAGGAGCGTTATTTGCATGAGCAAGCAGGTTATCGAATATGGCGGCGAAGCCGTCGGGGTCGTCGTCCCGGACGAGGGCCGGTTCAAGTTCCTGGCAGTCAAGTATCATGTCTGGGATCTGGACGCGCAGCGGTTCAGGTCGGCTGACGAAGCGCGCGCGGCCATTCGCCATCTGCTCGCGCGCCAGGCAGTGCCTGCCGAACGCCATGGTGATGCGGCCGCGGCGTAATGCCGAGGGCCGCTGTCTCCCACATTCCGAACGTACCCAAACACCACGTTTTGCGTTGATTCCGCGCCACAATTGTGTGTTGGCCGCACCTTTCTTGTGCTATGCCAAAACAAGATTGCGTTTGCGCGGATGATTCCCGTTCTTGAGGGAGCCGCAGGGAAAGCTTGCCGGAATGCTGACGAAGAAGGGAAAGTACGGATTGAAGGCTCTTGTCGACCTTGCTCGACTGGAGCCGGGAGAGACGGCTTTCATTACCGAGATCGCTCAACGCAACAATATCCCGAAAAAATTCCTGGACACGATCCTGCTTGAACTGCGCAACGCCGGCATGCTGCGTTCGAAGAAGGGGCCAGGCGGCGGCTATTCGCTGTCGCGCCCGGCTGCGGAAATCCGCATCGGCCATGTCATCCGCACGCTGGACGGACCGCTTGCGCCGATCCGCTGCGCCAGCCGTACGGCTTACGAGGTCTGCGAGGACTGCAATGATCCCGAGACCTGTCAGGTCCGCGTTTCGATGACGACCGTGCGCGACGCGGTCGCCTCGATCCTCGATTCCATGACGCTCGAAGAGTTTGCGGCCGACAAGTCGATGCCACTCGAAGCGCCGGAAGAAAAGCGCGTCGGCTGACGAAACCGTCGCTTTGTGGGATTTCCTGCCGAAACTGTATGATCTCGGCTTGGTTTGCCAAGAAAAAGCGCCTATCTGCCTGCAATGGGTCTGGGAAACGCCGCTTCTGGCCGGCGCAAACGTCTTCGCGGGAATGGAAACACCATGGGTTTGAGACACGCATCAGCGGATGAGCGTCGCGGTTCTGCCGCTTTGGAGTCCGTCGGCAGGACGCTGACGACGGCAATGGCAGGCATCAAGGCGCTGGCCGATCATCTCGGTGCCGACACTGCGTTTGCGCAAAGCATGGTCGAGGCGATCGAACTCATCGGTGAAAGCCAGGGGCGCGTTGTCGTTTCCGGCGTCGGCAAGAGCGGCCATATCGGCCGCAAGATGGCGGCGACCATGGCATCGACAGGCACGTCCGCCTATTTTGTCCATCCGACCGAGGCGAGCCACGGCGATCTCGGCATGGTCACGTCGCAGGACGTGCTGATCCTCTTGTCGTGGTCGGGCGAGACGGCGGAACTCGCCAACATGCTCACCTATGCCAAGCGCTTCAAGGTGCCGATCATTTCGATCTCGTCCAACCGCGACAGCGTGCTGGCTCGCAACTCCGAGGTGCCGATCGTGCTGCCGAGGGTTCAGGAAGCCTGTCCGCATGGGCTGGCGCCGACGACGTCGGCGATGCTGCAGCTTGCGGTCGGCGACGCGCTCGCGATCGCTCTGCTCGAGCGCCGCGGTTTCTCCGCCGAGGATTTCAAGACGTTCCATCCCGGCGGCAAGCTGGGCGCGCAACTGCGTCTCGTGCGCGAGCTGGCGCATGCCGGCGAACAGATGCCGCTCTTGAGTGTCGGTCGCCCGATGAGCGAAGCCGTCATCGAGATGTCTTCCAAGGGCTTTGGCGTCGTCGGCATCGTCGACGAGGTTGGCAAGCTGACCGGCGTCATCACCGATGGCGACCTTCGTCGCCACATGTCGGGCGATCTGCTTGCGCAGACCGTCGAGGCGGTCATGTCGCGCAACCCGCGCGTCATCAGGGGCGATGTCCTGGCAAGCGGTGCGATGGAGTTCATGCAGGATCACAAGGTGACCGTGCTGTTTCTCGTCGACGACAACGGGCTTCCCGTCGGCATCCTGCACATTCACGACCTGCTCCGCGCCGGCGTTGCCTGATCCAGGCCCTTTCGATCGTTGAGGCCAGCCTATGCGGATAGCGAGGCTGGCCGTTGTCTTTTCTGCGGCTTCCGGCGTGGCGGTGGATCGACGAAGGCGCCCGGCTGATTGAGAGTGTTCTCGTGCAGACGCTCGGCGATTGCCCGCGCGCCGGCGTCGGTGCCTGCCTTTGAGTAGAGGTTGCCGCGCACCTGGATCGAAGCTGCAAGCAGCCGGAACATGGCGGTGCTCACCTCGGCGTTGGGTGGTGTCGGCCTTTGCCAGAAATCCTCCAGCGGCTGCTGGTCCGTCAAACCGGCAATGTCGAAGACTGCGGTGCCCAGCACCTTGACTGGTCGGCCCTGTTTCAGTGCGTGCAGACCAGCGGTCGAATTGACCGTGACCATACCTGCACTCGCCTCTGCCAGCACATCCAGATTGCCGCCATCGAGATAGAACACGCGTCCGGTCAGTCCGAGCGCCGCCGCCTTCGCTTCGATGAATTTGCGCCAAGCGATAAGATCGTTGTCGAGCGGATGAACCTTGAAGGCCAGCCTTTGATCCCTAGGCGCATGGGCTGCAAAAGAGCGCATGACCTCGTCGATTGCGTCCCTCTGGCTGTGGAACGGCGAGTGGGCGCGCAGCTGGAAATCGGTTTCTAGCTGCAGCGGATAAACGAAGTAGGGCACGCGCTCCGAAAGCAGAGTGCGTATAGTCTCGTCAGCTTCGGCACTGCGTCGCTTGCCGCTGAAAAGGCGACGGATCCACCCGGCATACTCGGCAAGGGGATGAAAGATCGCGTGACGTCGATAGTGCGGAAAGAGAAACCACAGAAAGACATTGGGCAGGTTGTAGAGAAGGTCGTAGCTGGCATCGGCCAGAAAGGTCTGGCTATAGTGCTTGCGCCAATCCGGCTCCGGCAGGTTCCTTGCTGCATTGACTATGTGGGTGGCGTCGGCGGGAAAGTGGGAGTTCGACGACATGCCGTCGCGCTCGAGTGTGAGCCAGTCGGGTCGGAGATAGCCCATCTCGACGATCGCGATCGCGACCCCGGTCCGCCGCGCGACCGCAGTGGCAGCCTGATGATAGGGGCGCTCCTCGCCAAGCAGGATCATGTCGGTCACATTGCAGTCGCGAATGAGCCGCTCGAGATAGGCAGGCCAGTCTACCAACGTTCCGCGGTAGTTATATGCGCCGTTGCGCAACCAGGTGATCTGGTCGCCGACATTGAGGTTTATCCGCAGGCAGGTGTGGCCGTAGCTCTCGAGCCGGTCGGCGATCTTGCGGAAGATCGGCGATGACGGGCCCTGCAGGAACAGGAATACCCGCCGGCTTGGCCGATCGGCTGACACACGGGTGTTAAGCGCAGCGTTTTCCATCGTCTCGCCGCCGCTAACGCAGCGTGTCCTTCTTGAGGTTGGCATGGTTGAGCAACGCCTCGATCAGATCCCAGGCAGCGACATCCCGTGGTTCGACCGGTCGGTGATGCGTCGATTTCGCCTTGGCAAACGGCACGATGAGATAGTCTGTGCGCGGATCGGGGAAGGGGTCTGCGAACGATTTCAGCAGCGGCGCATGATCGCCATAAAAGACGAACCAGACGGGCCGGTCGAGCTTGTCGAGCCGATCGGTCAGTTGCTTCAGTGCTGCGTCGGATTGCTCAAGGATCGCCAGGTAGATGTCGACAGGATTGGTGAGGTCACCAACGCGACCCGGTTCCCAGGGGCCGTGGTTTGCCATCGAGGCGACGAAAACGAAACCGCTCTTGTCTTCCGGCAGTTTCTCGCAGGCATCGATGACCCTGGTGGCGAGCTTCTCGTCGGAGACGTAAGGCCCATCGCGGGCCGGCGCGTGGTCGAAGCCATCGAGCATTGTCAGCTCGACAAAGCCGAGCTGCGGCATCGCCTTGTGACGCAGGAAGAACGTGCGATCGTAAGGATGCATGAAATGGGTGTGCCAGCCGGCGCGTTTCATCTTGCCCGGCCAGACGACGTCAGAATAATGGGACGCGCGCAAATACGGGTAGCTCGCATCCACGTGAATATCGTCGGGCACGAGCCCGCTGATGACGGCAAACTCGGTGCGCAGCGTATAGCCGCCTTCGAAGACGCTGCTGAGGCGTCCCCATTGGGCGGCCTGACGCCGCAACCGGTCGAGTGTCGGCATCTTCAGCGTGTCCACACCGAAATGCCGCATGTCGATGAAGGACTCCGACTGCCAGACGACGATGAGCGGCGAACCGTCGTCGCCGATCAGGTCCTGGACGGCCGCCCGAACGATTTCTGACAGCTCGGCGACGATCTTTTCCCGCTTGACGCCGAGCCAGATGATGAAGCGGAAGATCACCGACCCGAAGGTGCCGAAGCGCACCGTATTCATCTTGACGTCGAGCACCTTGACGAGCCTCTGGACGAGCGCCGCCGTCGGCCTGTTGACCGGGCCGTAGAACAGCAGAAGCCATGGGCCTGCGGCGACGGCCACCATCACCAGGATCCAGAAGGCCTTGCCGCTGTTGGGCAGAACAGACGGCTCGAAATAGAGGTAGAGCCCGGAAACGCCGAAGACATAGAGAAAGGCGACGGTCCAGAACACGATGTTCAGCGAACTGGCATAGAAGATCGTCTTGTATTTGAAGACGTCGACGACGAGCGCGATGTCGGAAAAGATCAGTGGTTCGCGGATGAATTTGAACTTGGCCCGGGAAATCCCGGTGAAGATGATGAAGAAGCTCATCGTGCCGGCGGCGGCATAGAGCGGCCGCCAGGAACCAGCGAAGAAGCCGGCGAACACCAGCGCGATGACCGGCAGGCGAGCGACAACGTCGATGATGTCCTGCTTACGCCCAAAGGGTGATGGGTTTGCCCGTCGTTCCCGTTTCGGCAGAGCGAAGCGGTCGGTGAAGAAAATCACCGCACAGGACAAGATGAAACAACAGATCGTCAGCGTTATCGGATAGTCGTGCAATTGAAAGGGGAGCAACGCCAAGCGGAAACCTTCATGCTTTCTTGCACGCCGGCGCCGCCTCATGCAGCACGGCATCCGCCTGACACTTAGATCCTATCGGTGGCGCGCACAAGCGCCGTCACCGGCCGCGCTTTGATACTCCACCGCTACTGCGGGCGATTGCGCGGTCGAACCACCAGTTGAGGATCGGTCTGACGGCGGGGCCGAGCCGGCCGAGAAGAAAAAGCGTCATTCCAAAAAAGATTTCGAACCGCCCGTGCTCGATGCCAGCGACGACCTTGTGGGCGACGGCGTCTGCCGACCAAGGCCTGACTGTGCCCATGACGGCGGCAGCTTCTGGGTGGCGAAAGGCAAGCTCGCGCTGGAGCTGCGGCGTCTGGGTGTCTGGCGGGAAGCAGATCGAGACGCCTACCCCATGCGCGCGCGCCTCGCAGCGCAGCGCCTGGGCAAGGCCGTGCAGTGCGAACTTCGAGGCGCAATAGGCCGAATAGCCGTAAATGCCGAGAAGGCCGGCGCCGGAGGAGATCATCATGATCTTTCCGTGCCCACGCTGCTTCATGCCGCCGTAGACGGCGCGAACTGCATGAACGGTACCGGAAAAATTCGTTTCCATCTGCCGCTGGAAGGCGGCGCTAGGAAGTTCCTCGAACCGGCCCGGCTCAACCACGCCGGCCGAGGTCACCAGGATGTCGCAGGGCCCGAATGCGGCTTCGCAGCGATGGATGGCAGCGATGATTTCCTCTTCCCTCGCAACATCCGCGGTCTCAATCCGGATGTTGCCGGCTGTTGCCGACTTTGAGATGAGTTCATCCCGCGCACGGTTCAGGATTTCGGCCGAGCGCGCGATCAGCGAAAGGCGCGCGCCGCGACTGGCATAGATCGATGCGATCGCCAGCCCTATGCCGCTCGAGCCGCCGGTGATGATCACATGGGTCATGCTGGTTCCCGCCCGCGGCATCCGGCGCCCAAAGGCACCGACGCTCCGTCCTCAGCGCGCCGAGAGCGCCTTCATCATCTGATCGATATCGATCCCGCCGAGGCCGAAGTTGCGTTCGGTCAGGTCCTTCAGGCGTTCCGCCGTCAGGGTCACCGTCTTGCGGATCTGTTCTTCGGTGTGGTCGCTGGTGATGAAGAAGCGCAACCGCGCCAGTCCTTCGGGAACGGCGGGGTGGATAATCGGCAACGCATTGACGCCGGCCGCAAGCAGATCGTTGGACAGTTGAACCGCGCGCAGGGAATCGCCCACCAGTACGGGCACAACCGAAAAGCCACTGCTGAGGCCGGTATCCAGGCCGGCCTCCTTGGCAAGCTTCAGGAAGAGCGCGCCATTGCGTCTGAGGGCGGCAGTGCGCGACGGCTCGCGCGCAAGCACGTCCAGGCTGGCGGCTGCCGAGGCGGCCAGAACCGGCGCAAGGCCGACGCTGTAGACGAAGCCTCCGGCAGACGCCTTGAGCACGGCAACCAGCGCTTCGCTGCCGGCGATGTAGCCGCCGCAGCTGGACGTCGTCTTCGAAAGCGTTCCCATCCAGATGTCGATCTCATGCGGATCGACGCCGAAGTGCTCGGCAAGGCCGCGGCCATGTTTACCGACGACCCCCAAGGAATGCGCCTCGTCGACCATCAGCCAGAAGCCGTATTCGGCCTTGAGCTTCAAGAGGGCCGGCAGGTCGGCGATGTCGCCGTCCATCGAGTAGATGCCCTCGACGATCACCAGGATGCGGCGATAGTCGCCCGAGACGGTGCGCAGCACGTGTTCCAGGTCGCTTGCGTCGTTGTGTTTAAACAGCCGGCGGGTGGCGCCGGAGAGCTTGATGCCGGCAAGTGCGCTGTTGTGAATGAATTCGTCGTGGACGACTAGATCCTTCGGCCCCATCAGGCAACTGATGGCCGCGACATTGGTGAGATAGCCACTGACGAAGCAGACGGCGGCATCGACGCCGTAGAAACGCGCGATCTTTTCTTCCAGCTCGACATGGACGGGGCGCTCGCCGGCGACGAGCCGGCTGGCCGAGGCGGAGATCCCGAAGGTCTCGACGGTCTCCCGCGCCCTTGCCAGCACCTCTGCGTGCCGGTTGAGGCCAAGATAGTCATAGGACGCGAAGTTGATCAGCTTGCGCCCGTCGATGACGGTGGTGGCGCCGGCTGCGGTCTGATGCGCGCGGTAGAACGGGTTGGCGATACCGAGCTGTTCGCTTGCGAACTTCTGGGTCAGAACCTGCTTGTACTCAGGCAGATCCTCGAAACGGGCCTGTTGCCGGCGGGCCGGCGGCGGCATCTCCCGCTCCGAACGCGCCATACGGTTGCGCTCGGAGGATTGATGCGTGTTTCTCATCCGGTCCAGCAGGTTCTCCTTGAGGCTGCTGGTCATCTTGGATGCGCCTGGACCGTTTCCGTTCGTGCTCATTGGCTCTGTGCTTTTTCCTTTGCCGTGCCGACATGCCGTTGCGCCAGTTCGGTGACCAACTTGTCGTCCGCACCGTCGCTCTCTTCGCCCTGGTCGCGCTTGCTGACCTTTTCATAGAGCTTACGGGCGACGTCGCCAACCGTCGTGTTGTCTGCGACACCACTCAGCGGCATGTCGAAGCCGGTATTCTGCTGGAAGCTCATGCCCAGTTCCACCGCCATCAGGCTGTCGAGGCCGATTTCCTTCAGGACCTTGCTGCGCGTGACGGTATCCTTCGAGACCCGAAGGATGGCGGCAATTTCGCCTGCGACCAGATCGAAGAGAATATCTTCGGCTTCCTGCGCCGACTTGCCCTCGATCATCGCGACGAGGTCCATCTTGGTGCCTTCGCCGCCGGACGAATGCTGATCGGCGCTGCGCAGGATGACTTCGAAGAGCGCGTTTCGCGCCACCGGCAGGTTGCGGGCCGCCGACCAGTCGATCTCCGATATCATCACGACGGCAGCGTCGACCGTGCCGGGATCGCTGGCGAGATGGCTCTCGACCATGTCCAGCGCCGTCTGCGCCTTAAGTGCCGTCTTGCCGATGCGCTTGGCCAGCAGATCGTTGACGTCGGTGTTCTGCACGAGATAGCCCTTGTCGGCGATCGCGCCGAAGCCGACCGCAAGGCCGGCAAGCCCTTCCGCGCGCCGGCGACGGGCAAGACCTTCGAGGTAGCCGTTGGCCGCAACATAGTTTGCCTGGCCTGGATTGCCCACCAGCGTCGTTGCCGACGAGAACAGGATGAAGTTGTCGAGCGCGTCGCTGCGGGTCAGCTGATCGAGAACAGCCGCGCCCTTTGCCTTCGTGTCGATGACCGGCCGGTTGCGCTCGCGATTGAGATTGCTGATCAGCGCATCGTCCAACACCATCGCTGCGTGAACGATGGAGCGCAGCGGTGCAATGGTGCGCAGTTCCGCAAGCAGGCGATCCGCAGCCGTCGCGTCGGTGATATCGCAGGCATGAACCGTGGCCGAAATGCCGGCCTTGGCCCAAAGCTCGATCATCGCCGTCGTTTCCGCGTCAGCAAGGCCGCGCCGCGAGCAGAGCGCAATCGTCTTCGCGCCCCTTTCGGCAAGCCAGTTGGCGGCAGCCAGGCCGAAGCCGCCGATACCGCCAACGACAAGGTGCAAGCCTTCAGGATCGACCTTGACGCCACCGTGCGGCCGGGTCGCGACCTGGTGTTTGCCGGCGACCGGCGGCAGCACGACGATCTTGCCGATGTGACCCGCGTTCTGCATCAGGCGGAACGCATTGCCGATCTCGTCGAAGTCGAAGGCACGGTACGGCAGCGGCGTCAGCTTGCCGTCCTCGAACAGGGCGCCGATCTCCGTGAAGATGCGCTTGGTCAATGCCGGCGCGTTGACCAGAAGCTGGTCCGCGTCGATGCCGAAATAGCTGATATTGCGGCGGAACGGCCTGAGGCCGATCTTGCTGTCTGCGTAGTAGTCGCGCTTGCCGAGTTCAAGGAAGCGGCCGAACGGTTTGACGAGTGCCAGGCTCTGCTCCATCGCCTCGGCGAAGAGCGAGTTCAGCACGAGATCGACGCCTTCGCCGTCAGTCACGGCGCGCACGTCGTTGACGAAACCGAGCGAGCGCGAATCGAACACATGGTCGGCGCCGAGCATCGAAAGAAAGCGGCGCTTCTCGCGGGTGCCGGCCGTGGCGATGACTTTCGCGCCCTTCAGCTTGGCAACCTGCAGCGCAGCGAGACCGACGCCGCCGGCCGCGCCATGGATGAGGATAGTTTCACCGGCCTGGATGCGGCCGAGTTCGACCATGGCGTAATAGGCCGTGAGGAACGCAACCGGCACCGTGGCAGCGGCGACCGGACTGACCGATTGCGGCAGCCTGGCGACGCCGGCGCGCGAAACGACGGCGTGGGTGGAGAAGGCCGCAGACGCGATCGCCATGACGGCATCGCCGACCGAAAGGTCGTCCACGCCTTGACCGACGGCAACCACGTGCCCGGACAGTTCCATGCCGATCGTCGCACCGGCAAAGCCGTCCTCGAGGGCTTCCTCAGGCAGAAGACCCATCGCCCACATGACGTCGCGGAAGTTGAGGCCGGTGGCAGCAACCTTGACGACCACGTCGCCGGGGCCTGCGGACGGCACATTGCTTTCTTCCCAGACGATGCTGCCGACCTGGGAGGAGACACGCTGGCGGATGGTGGCGGCCTCGAAGGACGCCGTCGAACCATGGGCGTTGTCGGTCGGACCGGGAACCGCACGGATTTCCGAAAGCGATCCGTTTGGCCCTTCCAGCAGCCACTCGCGATTGGTGCCGGAAACGGTGAGCAATGCAAGCGACGCGGCAATCTTCTGCTCGGCAGACGTCAGGTCTGCGGCGAGATCCAGAGCATGGACGTCAAGGAACTCGTATTCGTTCTGCAGTACCCGGGCGAAAGCCCAAAGGCCGGCATTGATGCCGGAGCTTGGCGCCGTCGTGCCCGAGACACGGCTGGCAACCGGTGCTCCACCAGGCGCGACAAGAACGAGCCTCGGGCGTGCGTCGCCGCTTGGATCGGTGTCGCCGACATACTGCCGCAACGCTTCGGCAACGGCGCTGAGGGCCAGAACCTGGTTCTGCAACGCGGCGGAATCGTCTGCCCGGTTCTTCGGTGCAGGCGACGAAAGGAAGACGGCGCGAACCGGCCGGTCGCGGAAGGCCTCGAGCGCATCGCGAAGCAGGGCCGTATCCGTTGCCGAATCACCCGTCAGCTCGACGGGGACGGCGCCGGCGGTCGGCTGCTTTGTCTTGGGCGTGCCGACCTGCAACAGAAGGTAGGAACCAGCCGCTGAGGCAGCAGCATTGGCACTGGCCTCGGCCGCCGCCGGCGCTTCCACGCCGCGTGCTTCGAGGACGATGACATTGCCGGATGCGCATTCGCGGTCGGTGACGTCAATCTCGCGAAGATCGAGATCGGCCAGACATTTCTGCCAGTGAGGAACAGCTGCGAGATTGCCGATCGGGAACTCTGTCGTCTGGCTGCGGGCAAACCACCCCTCCGACAATCCGAGCGCAAAATCGTTGAAGAGCGATGGCGCACCCACGGCCGCGACAAGGCCACCGGTCCGACGCAGCGTCGAGCGAAGTGCGGCGCGAACGTCGATATCGTCTTCGATCAGACCATAGAGCCTGTCGGAGGCACTGACGGCGAGATCGAACGGCGCCTGTGTCGCAAGCTCGTCCTTCTTGAGAATGCGCACATGTGCATCGTTTTCGAAGGCGAGCTCAAGGCCGCGTTGGGCATTGTCACGCGGCTCGACCACAGCGAGGCTCGCGCCGTGTTTGGCAGCAAGGGTCGCGATGCGGCGCGTGAACCCGGTAGAAACGCTGCCAAGCTCGAGAATGCGCAGGCGCGTTCCCGTCGGCTGCGCCCGCAGCGCGCCTTCGACCGCATCGAGAACGAGCGCCATACGCTGGCGGCTAACTTCCGAATGCACGGCTTGATGATCGAGGGTCGCATCGCTCATGAAGCCGGCATTGGCAAGGATTTCGGCATCGCCACCGGCTGGAGCCGCCAGCAGGACGTCGAGGCGTGCGAGCGCTTCCGCATAGGCGTTGTTGATCAGCACCGCTTCGACGGCACGATCAGGGCGTTCGCCATAGAGTTCGCGCAGGATTTCGGGAACGCTCGGCAAGCTGAATTCCTGGGCGACGACCCAGACGCCATCCTTGTGCTCGCAGAGGCCGGCATCCTCGAGCACGTAAAGGCAGCTCGCCAGGAAACACTGGAAGGCAAAATCACCAGGAAGGCTATCGCTGCGCACGATCGATCGGCCCTTGCCGAGCTTCAGCGCAATCTCCTGGCAGGCGCGGTAGATCGCCGCGTTGAACAGCAACGTCGTGTTGTCGACGCCGGCATCGGCTGCGGTCTTGACGCCGAGGGTTACCGGCGTGCGGACGCCGGCCTCAACCATCGGCAGGAACGCCTCGGAAAGGACTGTCTCGTAATGGAAAGAGAGAGCGTCCAGCGCCTTGTGCTTGCGCAGATAGGTGCGTCGGAAGCGGCAATCCTCGAAATGAGCGATCGGGTCGCCCGACTTGTCGAAGAAATGGAATTTGGCCTTGATCGAGTTGGCGCTGACACGTTCGATCTCGATCGTGGCGCGCGCGATCGGCTGGCCGGCATTGACGACGCGTACGGAACCGAAACGCACCGGAATATAGGGCGCGCCGCTCTTGTCGCCGGTAAAGCGGTCGAAGAGCGCGACCAGGCCATGGAACGTGGCGTCGACGGAAATCGGATTGAGCGCATAGGTGACAAGCGGATGTCCGGACTTGTCTGGGCTCTTCAACTCGACGTCGACGATCCGGTCGTTATAGGCGACCGCCTTTGCCAACAGCTGGAAACGCGGGCCGTAGTCGAGGCCGAACTGCCGCGCCGTGTCATACGCCTTGGCCGGAGCGACGGTTGCCGTCTTCTGCATGCCGGCAAAGGAGGGCACCGTGCGTTCTTCGCTCGGCAAGGGCTTGCGGGACCGGGCGACCGCATGAACGGCCCAGTCATCTTCGGACAGGCGCTCGCGCGAGCGGATCTCGATGTCGCCGGTTTCCGGCGACAGGATGGTCGACAGCTCCATGATGCGGCTGTCGCTGAGCTCCAGCGGTCGGACGATCTCCAGATTGGTGATCTCGACTTCGTTCGTCCCGTAGAACTGCTGCGCCGCTGCGACGGCGATTTCGATAAAGCCGCTGCCCGGCAGGATAGCCTTGCCGTCGACGACGTGCTCGGCCAGATCCGGGAACAGGGGCGCATCGATGTGGTTCTTCCAGCTGCCGCTGTTCGGATCGCTACGCCAACCGATCAGGCGGTAGGGTTTGGCGGTACGGCCGAAGAGATCCGTGGCGTCGGTCGTGGCTGCCGGTCGCAATTCGACCGGCTCGAACGGCAGGCTCGGCAGCGAAATCGCCGCATTGCGCTTGCCGAATACGCGCGCGGTGTCGACGATCGCGCCGTGGGCGACAGCACGCGCCATGGCGGCCGAGATCGGATCCTGGCCGGTCTCTCCGACATCTCTAAGCAGCGTCGGCACGACCATGCCTGGTGCTGCCGCCTGCTTGATCGTCTCCTTGACGTAGGAGGACAGGATCGGGCGTGGAGAAATCTCGACGAAGAGCCGGCAACCGAGCTCGATCGCCGCCTCTGCCGCCGCCTGGAAGCGAACCGGCTCGCGAACATTCTTCCACCAGTAGTCGGGGTCGAGCTGCGTGCCATCAAGGGCAGCACCCGTAACCGTCGACAGGTAGGTAACGTCCGCACGACGGGGCGCGATGTCGGGAATGTCCGACAGGAATGCGTCCTTGGCCCGGTCGATGATCGGGTGATGGAAGGGGTAATTGATGTCGAGGATCTGCACCGGGATCTTCGCCTTGCGTGCCGCGTCGCGGAAGGCGGAAATCTCATGGGCCGGGCCCGAGATCGTCACTGAATTGTGGGCGTTGACGGCAGCGACGCAAAGATCATCAAGGCCCCGCGCCTCGGCAAAGGCGCGCGCGGCGTCTTCGCCGAGCATCACGGCAGCCATGGTGCCATGGCCCGCAAGCAGGTCCTGGTGCAGCGACCGTTTCGCGACGATCGAGACGGCGTCGACCATCGACAGCGCGCCGGCCGCATAGGCCGCGGCGATCTCGCCGACCGAATGGCCGAACACGGCGACGGGCTTGATACCCATGGCGACCAGAGAATCGGAAAGGGCTGCCTGGACGGCGAAGAGCAGCGGCTGAGCGATCTTCGTGTCGGACAGCTTCTTGTCGAGGTCGGGATCGGTCAGAAGCTCGATCAGGGAGATGTCCGAATGGAACTTGAACAGCGCGCTCACCGAGGTGAAACACTGGCGGAAATGCAGGTTCTCACGGAACGCTTCGACGCCCATGCCCGCCCATTGCGAACCGTTGCCTGAAAAGACGAAGGCGACCTTGGCATCTCTGGTGACGGCTTCGCCGACTTCGCCGATATCCGAGCCCGGCTTTTCGACATGGCTTGCAATCGCACGAACGATATCTTCCGGATGATCGCTGCGGGCCGCGAAACGATAGCGCATATGGGTGCGGTTGGCGCCCGACGCCGCGACCATCGAGCGGATTTCGCCCTTTGAAGCGTTGGCAAAACGCGTCTTGTAGTCCTTCAGCAGGGCTTCGAGGCTCGACGCGGTATGCGCGCTTGCAAGGAAGACGTGACCTGACGACGGCGGATTGTTGATCTTGTCTTCGGAAACCGGCTCCGGATCGCTGATGACCACGTGGGCATTGGCGCCGCCGAAACCGAACGAGTTGATGCCGGCAAGGCGGGCACGCTTGCCACGCAGCAGTTCGATCGGGCTTGCCGTGACGCGCACATTCAGGCCGTCGAAGTCGATATGTTCGTTCGGCGTGTCGAAGTGCAGCGATGCCGGCAGGTAATTGTTCTCGAGCGCCAGGATCGCCTTCATCATGCCGAAAAGGCCGGAGGCAGGCTCGGTGTGGCCGATGTTCGACTTGATCGAGCCGATCGGAACCGGCGCCCGGCGGTTTGCGCCGATGACCGTGCCGATGGACCAGACTTCCGCCGGGTCTCCGACCTTGGTGCCGGTGCCGTGACCTTCGACAAAGGCGACCTGGTTGGCATCGATGCCGTTGCCTTCGTAGATCGCCCGCAGCAGATTTGCCTGGGCTTCGCGTGAAGGCAGGGAGATGCCGTTGGTGCGGCCGGCCGAATTGACGCCGGTGGCGACGATCCGGGCATAGCTACGGTCTTTTTCGCGGCGCGCACGGTCCGAGCGGCGCAAGACGAACACGACGCCGCCTTCGGCGCGCACATAGCCTGCACCATCGTTGTCATAGGCGCGGCACAGCCCTTCGGGCGACAGCATGCGCGCCTGTGCAAAGCCGACGAAGGGCAAGGGATGGGCGAGGATATTGACGCCGCCGACGATCGCCGTATCGATCTCGCCGGCGTTCAGTGCCCGCATCGCCTGATCGAGCGCGACGAGCGAGGACGAACAGGCCGTATCGACCGTCATGCTCGGGCCGCTTAAGCCGAAGATGTGCGAAATGCGGTTGGAGACGATCGACAGGGTATTGCCGGTCATGAAGTACGGGCCGGCTGCTGCCGGGTCCTCGACCGTCAGGTTGGCGTGGTCGAGACTCGATGCGCCGATGTAGACACCGACATTCTCGCCGTGCAGCGACGTCGTCGAGATATTGGCGTCCTCGAGCGCGCGCCAGGCGAGCTGCAAGAGCACGCGCTGCTGCGGATCCATATACATGGCTTCGCGCTGCGACATGCCGAAGACGGCCGGGTCGAAGTCATAGAGTTGATCCAGCACACCCGCGGCGAAGGAATAGGTCTTGCCCTGCGTGCCCATGACCGGGTGCCAGAAACGCGCAACGTCCCAGCGATCGGATGGGATGCTGGTAACTGTGCACTTGCCCTGACGAAGAAGTTTGAACAACGCCGAAGGCGATTCTGCTCCAGGGGCGAGGCATGCACGCCCAATAATCTCAACAGCCATATATGATCGAACGCTCTAAACTGACGTTAAAGTTGCATCTGCGATTGCGGTTCCAAGCGGAAAACGCAACTGCCAATCATTCCGCCCCAGGGTTATCCCCACGTATATTCGTTCCGCCTCATTAGTCAGCTTTTAACTTAAAGTACCTAGCTTTCAAGTCCAATGGCCTAACATATACATGCCCAGAACCTTCATCCAAGACAAATCGGGCCGCAAACCCGTCAAGGTGCAGGAGGTATGACCGGAAAGGCGCAGGGTCAATTATTTTGCTTGTCTTCGACTGCAAGTGACTTGTTGTGAGACGGCTATTGTGCTTTTCAGAGACCGGCGGATTCCCGACCGGGAGATCATGCGGTGCAGAACTATGAATAGAATCATGGCTGTGCCGAATTCGGAGTGTCTTAGTTGAAACGTGTAGCTGCCCTTCTGCTTTCTACCGCGCTTGCGGGATGTCAGGCTGTTCCGGGCGAGGGGCCGCTGGCCGGAGCCATTGTTGCAGATGCCGGTCAATCCGGCGCCGAAATCGGTCGAAAGAACGCCACCGTATTTGATATCGTCGATGTCAACGGTCAGTCCGCGCGCCTTGTTTCCGACTACGTATCGTCGACGCTCAACCGTCGGTTTGGTATCGGTGGCGGCGTCGGTCGGGTTGTCATCGGTGTCGGCGACGCGCTGAAAGTATCGATCTTCGAGGCCGGCAGCGACGGTCTGTTCTCGACGCAGGACTCCAAGCAGACAAGCATCGATCTCGTCGTCCAGCCGGATGGCAAGGCAGCCATCCCCTATGTCGGCTCGGTCCGATTTGCCGGTCTGACGCTGGAACAGGCGCGCCAGGAGATCCTGGAAGCGCTGAAGCAGAAGGCGGTCGAGCCTGATGTCATCGTCACCAGCATGAGCACCGCCTCGCGCAACGTCACCGTTTCGGGCGCTGTCGGCAAGTCCGCGGTCGTCCCGCTCAGCCTCGTCGACGAGACGATCAACGAGGTCATCGCCAAAGCGGGCGGTCCCGTGGCGCAGCCCTACGAGACCTATGTCACGCTGGTGCGCGGCAAGAAGACCGGCACGGTCCTTTTGAAGTCGATCATCGAGAACCCGTCTGAAAACATCCATGTGAAGCCTGGCGACCAGATCTTCGTTGCGCGCGATCCGCGCCGCTTCACCATCCTCGGCGCCGTCAAGGCCAACCAGCGCGTCGAATTCGGCGCCAACGACCTCAACCTGCTGGAGGCCATGGGGCTCGCCGGCGGCGGTTCCGATTACGCGCTCGACATGAAGGGTTACTTCATCTTCCGTTACGAAGAGCCGGATGTGGTCATGAGCCTTCTCGGTCAGCAGCGCTTCAATGAGATGTTGCGCAAGGGCATGAAGACGGACAGCCAGGGGCGCTATCCGATCGTCTACCGCTTCGACATGAGCAAGCCGGACAGCCTGATCGTCGGCCAGACCTTCCCGATCAAGAATCGCGACGTGATCTATGCCTCGCGTCATCCGTCGGTCGATTTCTCGAAGTTCCTGAACTTCGTGGCGCAGCCGGTCGGCATCGCCAATTCCGGCTTCTCGATCGCCGACAACCTCAACGGCAACTGATCCATTTTCAGGCTGCAGTTCTTGAGGGGGCGCCGACCGTGGTCGGCGCCCTTTTTCTATGGTCGTCGCGGATCGTGCCGCGAAGTGTCGAAGCCGGTTGCCGCCGCTCAAATTCTGTGATTGATCTTGGACTTAAATCGATTTTGGTGATCGATAGGGATTGGTCCGGTCGAGGGAAAGCGATGGCTGGTGAGGCGTTGATCGTCGTCGACGTGCAAAACGATTTTTGCCCGGGTGGAACGCTTGCCGTTTCCGGAGGCGATGAGATCGTGCCTGTGGTCAACGATCTCATCCGGACGTTCGAGCATGTGGTGCTGACGCAGGATTGGCATCCGGCCGGCCATTCGAGCTTCGCATCCGTCCATCCGGGAAAAGCGCCCTTCGAAACGGTAATGATGTCCTATGGTGAGCAGACGCTTTGGCCGGACCATTGTGTTCAGGGCAGCACGGGTGCCGATTTTCATCCGTCGCTGGAATGGACACGCGCCGAACTGGTGATCCGCAAGGGCTTTCGCACCGGCATCGACAGCTACTCCGCCTTCTTCGAGAATGATCGCCGGACGCCGACCGGCTTGACCGGCTACCTCCGGGACCGCGGGATCGAGAGCGTCACCCTGTGTGGTCTTGCGATCGATTTCTGCGTCGCCTTTTCCGCCCTCGACGCCGTTGCACAGGGGTTTTCGACCTCGGTGGTGCTCGATGCCAGCAGGGGTATCGATCTTAACGGCTCGCTCTCCGCCATGATCGCGCGCATGCGGCAAGCCGGCGTGCGGATGCTTTAGCCTTGCGCCCCCGCTGCATGTTTCCTTAAATCCTGTTCGATTTAAGGATAAAAACATGCAGCAATTCAAAGTGCTACAGCGACCTTGGCGCATCTCATAAGACGCGCGGCGCTGTAAGAGGAGCAATTCCTAAGATGACCAAGACCGATATCGCCAGGCGCGTCTACAATCATGCCTGGAAACTCGACCCGATCGTGCGCAGCCTGCTCGACACGGATTTCTACAAGCTTTTGATGCTGCAGATGATCTGGCAGCTCTATCCGGACGTGGACGCGACCTTCTCGCTGATCAACCGCACCAAGACCGTGCGCCTGGCCGACGAGATCGACGAGCATGAACTGCGCGAGCAGCTCGATCATGCGCGCGAGCTGCGGTTCTCCAAGAAGGAGATGATCTGGCTTGCCGGTAACTCGTTCTACGGCCGCAAGCAGATCTTCGCGCCGGAGTTCCTCGCCTGGCTCGCAAAGTTCCGTCTGCCGGACTATGAATTGTCACGGCGCGACGGCCAGTTCGAACTGACCTTCCGCGGGCGCTGGGCCGAGACCACGATGTGGGAGATACCGGCGCTTGCGATCATCAATGAGTTGCGCTCGCGTTCGGCCATGAAAGGGCTCGGCCCCTTCACGCTCGATGTGCTCTATGCCCGTGCCAAGGCGAAGATGTGGTCGAAGGTCGAGCGCCTTCGGCAGTATCCCAACCTGAGGATCTCGGATTTCGGCACCCGAAGGCGCCACAGCTTCCTGTGGCAGCGCTGGTGCGTCGAGGCATTGAAGGAAGGCATCGGTGCATCCTTCTCCGGCTCCAGCAACGTGCTTCTGGCGATGGATACGGACCTAGAGGCGCTCGGCACCAACGCGCATGAATTGCCGATGGTAGCAGCAGCACTCGCCCGCAATGATGCCGAACTCGCCGCTGCCCCCTACAAGGTGCTGCAGGACTGGAACCAGCTCTACGGTGGCAATCTCTTGATCGTGCTTCCTGATGCCTTCGGCACGGCCGCGTTCCTGCGCGATGCGCCGGCCTGGGTGGCGGACTGGACAGGCTTTCGTCCGGACAGCGCCCCGCCGATCGAAGGCGGCGAGAAGATTATCGCCTGGTGGAAGAAGATGGGGCGAGACCCACGTGAAAAACTACTCATCTTTTCCGATGGGCTTGATGTCGAAACGATCATCGAAACCTACCGGCATTTCGAGGGACGTGTGCGCATGAGCTTTGGTTGGGGAACGAACCTCACCAATGACTTTGCCGATTGCGCGCCGACGGAGATCAAGGGGCTCAATCCGATATCGATCGTCTGCAAGGTCAGCGACGCTGATGGCCGGCCGGCGGTCAAGCTGTCGGACAACCCCCGTAAGGCGACCGGTGACGCGGCCGAGGTGCAGCGCTATCTGAAGTTCTTCGGGAGCCAGGATTTCGTCGAGCAGGCCGTCAAGGTCTGACGGCGGTCGATTGGACAAAAAGAAACCGGCGCGAGCCGGTTTCAAAAGGGGATTTAAGCGTTGCGATTGTCCATCATCGCGATATCAAATCTAGGGGCAGAATCTTAAGGTCGCGTTAAGGCGCATCTTTTGATGTCTACAACTACAAATTAAATCTTCCGCTTGAGCGTTTCGATCGACCGATCTCCTCAACTTCCTGAGCGACCCGTTAGAACACGAACATGTAAAGCAGAATGATGGCGATCAGGGGTACGCCCATGAGCCAGAGAACGATGCCTTTCATTTCAAAACCTCCACGTCGTTGCCGTTCAATTGGTAACGCGGGCTGTCGGGAAACGTTCCCTGCTTGAGCAGGTCGCGCAAAAGCGTGCAGCGTTGGCGATAACGGCATGGAAGGCAACTGTAGCTTAAAGTGCGACGATCTGATCTTGGAGATCGCGCCGCACATAAGGTCGAAGCCTTGCGGCGCGGCGTATCGGATAGGGTGGTCTGACGACGCCGCGATATCTCGAATTTGCAGCATAATCCCACCTCACCGTCGCCGATTTGAGGTGGAATTATCAAATCGTCGGTGACATCAGGGCAACAAAAAAGGCCGGGCGAACCCGACCTTTTCATTCGCTGCACTGCCACCGCCCGCAAATCTGCGTTCGGCGGCTCCGCGCGAAAATTACTTGGCCTGCAGGTTGTCTGCAGAAGACTTGCCGGTCTTGCGGTCGCGCGTCAGCTCGTAGCTGATCTGCTGACCTTCGTTGAGGCCGGAAAGACCTGCGCGCTGAACGGCTGAAATGTGAACGAACACGTCCGGGCTGCCGTCGTCAGGCTGAATGAAGCCGAAACCCTTGGTGCTGTTGAACCACTTTACTGTGCCTGTAGCCATGACGATTCCCTTTCAATCGCTCGTAATAGACATTTCCGGAAACAAACCTCCGGATCAGGATAACCGATTTTGAAGAGGGAAGTCCGTCTCTCACGCGCATAGGGCGCCGACACAAAGTTCGTCAGCAATATCGATTTCCGCCAAATAGGAGCTGAATGTGACGATTGCAAGGCTTTGTTTGTTGGTGGCTGGGCGAGGTTGACGGGTATGCACACGTCAATGCTCATCGGGTGTCACTGCACCGGATAGTGATAAGGTTTTGAGGCAACGCAGAAGGAAAACTGGTGCTGCTAGAGAGATTTGAACTTCCTCAGATCTCGCCATTGAGGCAGCAAAATCAATGCGTTAAGAGCGTTTGCCCGAGGGCTGATGTAGCATGGTGCTGTAGCACTTTCAAGGCCGTTGAGGGTCCTCACGCGCTCATGTCGGCAAGCCTGGAGGCGAGCAAGCTTTGACCTGAATGCTGCACCAAAAGCTCACAGGCTAGTTCGGCATCCCGGCCTAAGTGCCTCAGGACTTTCCCGCGTGATCTTGGATAGACGTGAAGCTCCCGGGCATTCGGTCCATCACCCCATTTCTTGTGCGTCCCTGACGCCATTTTGTGGATGAGTTTCGCAGCCTGGACGCGCTTGTATTCGGCCTTCGTCTCCGGCTGCGGATCATGGCGAATGATCATCTCGACAGCAAGCCACGCTGCGACCACCCGGCGGGGCTCTATACTGGCCCTTCTCAGTCTCGCCCAGGCTGCCTTGGCGCGAGCCTCTGGAGATAGCCCGCGCAGCCGGAACGCCTCGATGTGAGGCCCTGCGGTCCCGTACAATGTCTTCACCCGGTCGATGGCATTTTGGACCCAGAAGTCCTGTTCGTTCGACTCCAGCCACTCCAAGGCTGCCCTTCGATACGGAGTGATCTCTTGGGCGGTATAGGAAGGCTTGTAGGGGCTACCATGTCGGGCGTGATGGTCTGCATGGGAACGACAGAATCGCGTGTCCAGGCCGTCGTCTGTTCCAGCGCGAGCGGCTTTGCCGCACCCGATCACGCGACACCGAGAGAACATGTGGCTGGGCTCGGCTGCCCGGACCTTCACCTCGTCTCGTCTCTCGCGTCTTTTTGTCCAGTTCGTTGCCAATCTCGAGTCCCTCCAAGGTGATCGGTAGGTTCTCCATAGGTGGTTGGAGAGGTTCCACCCGACCATGATGAAGAGAAGGAAGGAAAGGTCAGAGACCTCCTCTCATGTCTCCTCCGTAACAATTCCCTCCACCCCAGTGTGCCTGTGGAAGGTGGAGAGCATGACCTCGGTTGCGGTGGCGGTCTTAGTAGCTGGGACCATCACTGCATCATGGATTGGCAGAGCCACGATACCTTCTGCCTTGAGAGTAAGAATTACTTCGACCATGATCTGGCTTTCGACGAACTGGGTTTCGTGTCCGAGGCCGCGATGGAAACTATCCTTGATCAGCGGATGCTTGGCTTCAATCGCTTCGACCACTTCGCCGATCTTATCGCTCCTTCGGAAGAGCTTGCGGGTGCCCTTTGGAAATCTGTCCAGCCGATCGGAGGCGAAGATCATGGCACTCATCACGCGCTTAATGCCATCCCTCTGCTGAGTGTAGCCCCAGAGGTGGTACAGATCGTCTGTGGGCGGCTTCTGCCCCGACCGGGCGTACACGATACGTGGACCAACCTGCCCATAATCCAGTTCGACGGCCTTCTCACCGCTGATCCATAGCCCCTGTCGCCGCTCATGCTTACGGAGGCGCTGCCAAAAGCCGCCGAACATTCTGCCGCCGCTGTCGAAACGTCCCTGGGTGAAGACGCGACGCAGTTGCCGATCCCCGATGTGGAATGTCGTTCGGGGCCACGGGATGCCCGCGTTGTCGAACCTCAGGTCCGCCGAAGCCAGCCACTGGTTAATGTGGTCGAGTTCCTGGCGGAACTTGTCAGTTACCGCGGTGTCCTCATACTCCTCAAACCCGCCTTCATCCCAGTAGTCGTCAACGTCCTTCGTGCGCTTCAGGATGATGGTCTCACCATGCGGATGTTGATCCAGCTCATCCGAGCCGATTTGATATTCATCGATCCGCGACTGGAGTGGCTGTCCCGCTCGGATTACCGTCGACCGCGCCAGCCCCTCGACCGCAGGTGCCACATCCTGCACGACAAAGCCCATTTCCGGCTTCGCCATAAGGTCCAGGATGTACGGGAACATTTTGCTGTACGCGCGTGGTCGGTAGCGGCTCTTCGTGCCCAGTACTCTGTTGGAGCGAGTTACGTAAATGCTGCCTTCCTCTCCGACGAGATGGTGATGCATGAGGTCGGATAGGATGGCGTTGACGGTGAGGTCGAGCGTCTCCTGGTCTTTCGCACGTCGCTTGTTCTTCTTGAGCCCGAAATGGGCTTCGTAGTTGAGAAGCAAACGGATGACTTCCGCCACAATGGCCTTGGCGTTCTCGGACGCGGCGAACCGATAGGCATTGAAGGGGCGCTCCCGTTCCTCCACCTCGTCGTCCGGTGTGTCAAAGGTGGGTGCAATCTGATCCATCTACAGAATTCCAATTCGTCAAAATAGCCACCCCGCTCTCCCGGGCACCGGAGCGCAGACAGCCGCGTATGAAGCAAACCGGCAGGTATGAGGGGCAAGCCGGCTCGGTAACGCTCACAGCGGCCCTGTGGCCACTTATGAGTCCTGGGAGGGCGACGACTCCTTCAGGCCCGCAGCTTCCAGAGCCCGGTACACGGAAGCACGCCCGATGCCAACCGATTTAGCTATCTCGGAGACCGATCTTCCCTGTCGGAAGAGTTCGATCGCTTCTCCGGCCCTAGCTCGGGCGGTTGGTTTCCTTCCCTTGTACTTCTGCTCGGCCTTGGCTTTGGCGATGCCTTCCTTCTGCCGCTCTTTCATTAGATCACGCTCGAACTCGGCGAACGCGGCGAACATGTTCAGCATAAGCCGACCGTAGGCACCTGTGGTATCGAGCGTCTCCTTGCCGAATTGCAGAACCTTTAAGCCAATTCCACGCGCGTGAAGATCATCAACGACATCCCCGAGGGTGCGAGTGTTTCGAGCAAGGCGGTCAATCTTCGTGATGACAAGCGTATCGCCTGAACGAAGGAAAGACAGTGCGTCCTTGAGTTCAGATCGGTCGCCGAGTGCCGACACCTGCTCCCGGTAGACGCGTTCGCACCCGGCAGCTTCTAAGTCGCGCACTTGGGCCTCAAGCCCGGCGACCTGCTCTTCTGTTGATGTCCTTGCGTATCCTACTTGCATGGTGTCGGCCCCCAATGTGTCCATTAGCATCTAGGCTTCTGAGTCAATCGTGTCCAAAAGTCAAGAGGGGGTCTTTTGGACACATCATCGCATCATGAAGCGGACGTCCATTGGCCCCTGCCCATCTGGACATTGTCTCTAGACGGTTACCGTTTCTACGCGGATGCCGGAATTCGACCTTGACCCCCAGATCGAGCGATGCCGTTGGGTCAGCGCCTATTGACACACCCCGCCTCAATAGTTGGCGATAGCATCCCCGCGCTGCACTCGTTGCGCTCCAGCCATGGTCTACAACAGAACCGGAACCGCTCTGTCGGTGGCTAAGCGGAGCGCGACCAGTGGCGGCACGAAGGGGGTGCCGGGGGGACTTCGCGCGTTCATCCTATGAGATGGGTCGCTCAGAAATTTTCACCAAACATTTCGGGGCCACCCACTCTTGGAGCGACCTCACCGTGCGTCGAAGGTACTTCATCAGAAACTTTTGGAGCCAACTTCCGGACAGGCAGGTAGCGTCTGCTCCAATGCCGTGAGGTTGCGAGAGACTTCCATGGTCAGATTGCTACAGGTACTTTCCGATCTTGGATCGTCTCCTTCGCTCATGGGGTTGAAAACAAGCTGAGATAACAGAAAGGTCCGAACAACAATCAAACGATGATTCGTGCCTTGGGTTTGACCTAATATGGCCCGACCGAGGCAGAGATAGAGGGAGCACGATGCTGGAGCGCATCACACAGGACACCATCAACAAGACGGCTTGGGCTGCCTGTGACACCTTCCGGGGCACCGTCGACGCATCCGTCTACAAGGATTACGTGCTCTCCATGCTGTTCCTGAAATACATCTCCGATGTCTGGAAGGACCACTACGAGGGCTACAAGGCAAAGCATGGGGACCACCCAGAACTCATTGAAGCGATGATGGAGCAGGAGCAGTTCGTGCTGCCGAAGGGCGCGAGCTTCTACGACCTCCACCGCAACCGGCAGAAGGCCGGCAATGGGGAGCGCATCGACAAGGCTCTGCACGCCATTGAAGAGGCGAATGGGTCAAAGCTTCGCGACGTGTTCCAAGACATCTCCTTCAATGCGAACAAGCTGGGCGACGAGGAGCAGAAGAACGACATCCTCCGTCACCTGCTGGAAGACTTCGCCAAGCCGGAACTCGACATGAGCCCGAGCCGCGTGGGCGATCTCGACATCATAGGCGGTGCCTACGAATTCCTGATTTCCAAGTTCGCTGCGTCGGCTGGCAAGAAGGCAGGTGAGTTCTACACGCCCGCCGAAGTGTCGATGCTCATGGCGCGTCTGGTCGAACCACAGGAAGGCGACGACATTTGCGACCCGACATGCGGTTCCGGCTCGCTGTTGCTGAAGTGCGCCCGCGAGGTGAAACGAAACGCGGATGGCAAGGCGCACTACGCCCTCTTCGGGCAGGAGGCTATCGGCTCCACATGGGCGCTCGCCAAGATGAACATGTTCCTGCATGGCGAGGCCAATCACCAGATCGAATGGGGCGACACCATCGGCAACCCCAAGCTGCGCACGAGCGATGATCTCCTCCGTCACTTCGATGTGGTCGTCGCCAATCCGCCCTTCAGTCTCGACAAGTGGGGCGCGGAGAAGGCTGGCGCGGACAAATTCGGACGCTTCCGGCGTGGCGTGCCCCCGAAGACCAAAGGCGACTACGCCTTCATCCTGCACATGGTGGAAACGCTGAAGCCGAAGACCGGTCGCATGACCGTTGTTGCGCCTCACGGCGTGCTCTTTCGCGGCTCGACCGAGGGAGCCATCCGCCAGAAGCTGGTGGAGGAGAACCTGCTTGATGCGGTCATTGGGCTGCCCGAGAAGCTTTTCTTCGGAACTGCCATTCCAGCAGCCATCCTCGTCCTCCGAAAGAAAAAGGCGGACAGCAACGTCCTCTTCATCGATGCCAGCCGAGACTATATCGAGGGCACCAACCAGACCAGGCTGGGCAACGAGCAGATCGACCGCATTTTTGCCGCCTATGACGAGCGCGAAACCATCGACAACTATGCCTATCTGGCGTCGCTCGATGAGATCAAGGCGAATGACTTTAACCTCAACATCCCGCGCTATGTCGATACATTCGAGGAAGAAGCCGAAATTGACCTCATGTCGGTGCGCAAGCAACGCGAGACGCTGAAGGCGGAAATGGCGGAACTGGAGGTACGGATGGAGGGCTATTTGAAGGAGCTTGGCTATGGTTCCTGATGGGTGGCGTGTTCAACCGCTCGGCAGCGTAGTTCAGCGCGTCTCCCGTCCAGTGGAAGTGAAGCACGATGATGAATACACGCAGATCGGTGTGCGCTCGCACGGTCGCGGTGTGTTCATAAAGGAACCGGTCAGCGGAAGAGAGCTTGGCACGAAGCGTGTTTTTCACGTTGAACCCGATTGCTTGGTGCTCAACATCGTATTCGCTTGGGAACAAGCCGTTGCAAAGACATCGCCAGAACATCGCGGGCTAATAGCGTCACATCGCTTTCCGATGTACCGGCCGATATATGATCGTTCAGATATTGAATTCCTTCGATACTTTTTTCTCACGCCGAGGGGTAAGCATCTGCTCGGCCTCGCGTCACCGGGCGGTGCGGGACGAAACAAGACGTTGGGCCAGAAGGAACTTGAGCGCCTAGTTGTCGCACTGCCCCCACTCCCCGAGCAGAAGAAGATCGCGGACATCCTGTCGACATGGGACAAAGCCATCGAGACCACCGAAAAGCTGCTGGCCAATGCCGAGAAGCAGAAGAGGGCGCTCATGCAACAACTGCTCACAGGTAAGCGGCGTCTGAAGGGCTTCGACGGGCGGGAGTGGAAGGAGGTCAAGCTTGGGCGCATCTGGAAGGTCACCACCGGCCAACCTGCACCAAACAATCCCGACGCTTATTGTGACGAGGGCATTCCGTTCCTGCGAGTGTCCTGCCTTGCGCCGCTGCTTAAGGGAAGGAGCGAAGGCTCATTCGAGAAGGTATCGCCGAAGACCGTTGATCAATACAGGCTGAAACTGTTTCCCGCTGGCACAATAGTCTTCGCAAAGAGCGGCATGTCGGCAAAACTCGGACGTGTGTATCGGCTCGAAGGCAACGCGTATTTGGTGTCGCATCTGGCAGCGCTGTTGCCGAACCCATCGAAAGCCGATGAGCGGTTTCTGTTCTACTATCTCCAGATGTACCCCCCTTCCGACTTGATACAAGGTGATGGGTTCCCTTCGATAAAGACGAGCTTGATTGCAGAAAGACACGTTAATCTGCCGCCGCTTCCGGAGCAGATCGCTATCGCGGATTGTCTCGACGCCTCGGACAAGATGGTCGCCAACTACCGGACGCAGTTATTCTCACTAAGCGGGGAGAAACGCGCCCTAACGCAGCAGCTGCTCACTGGCAACCGGCGGGTAAGCGTATGAATGCACCGAAGCGCCCGAGGACCGACGAGGAGAGCCAAGCGAAGGTTCCGGGCCTTGCATTGCTCATGAAGCTCGGCTGGTCCTATGTCGCCCCTGAAGCCTGTCTGAAGGTGCGTGGTAGCGAACGCACTGTGCTGATGGAAAGCGTACTACGAGATTGGCTCTCAGCGCATCGCTTTACCTATCGCGGCAAGGACTACCCCCTCTCTTCCGGGGGCATCGCACAGGTGGTCAAGGCAGTGTCTGACACTGGGCTTGCCGAGGGGCTTACACCGGCGAACGAGCGCATCACCAAGCATCTTACCTTCGGCGTCACGGTCACCGAGTTCATGCCGGATGGGCACAGGCATTCCGTCACCGTGCCGCTACTCGACTACGCCAACCCCGAACGGAACCTGCTGCATGTCACCGAGGAACTGTCGGTCGAGCGCGGGGCGGCGCATGGGCATTTCCGACCGGACATTGTTCTATATGGCAACGGTATCCCCCTGGCGGTCATCGAGGCGAAGCGCCCTGTCGGCTCCAATCCCGACAAGGACATGCTGAAGGAAGGCATCTCACAGCACCTCCGCAACCAGAAGCCGGACGGTATCCGCCCCCTCTATGCTTATGCACAGCTTCTCATCGCCATCTCCGGCACGGATGCCCGCTACGGCACCACCGAGACGCCGATGAAGTTCTACGCCACGTGGCGCGAGGAGGAGGCCCCGAAAGCGGACATCGAGGCGTTGGTCAACCGGCCACTCACACCCGAACAAAGTGCCGTCCTCTTCGCGGAGCGTCCTGCACATTTGCGCCGTCATTTCGAGGCGCTGTGGTCGTCACCTATCGTCGCCACAGGACAGGATGCCACAATTGCTGGTCTCCTTTCGCCGTCGCGGCTTCTGGAGTTCATCCGATACTTCACCCTCGTCGATGAGAAGGCCGGGAAAATCGTCGCCCGTTATCAGCAGGTCTCAGGCGTGAAATCGATGCTCGCCCGTGTTGCCGAACGCAACCGGGACGGCGGTCGTGAGGGCGGCGTCATCTGGCACACCACTGGTTCCGGCAAGTCCTACACCATGGTGTTCCTGCTGAAGGCGCTACTCATCGACGATGAGTTATCGCGGTGCCGTGTCATCGTTGTTACCGACCGCACCGACCTTGAACGGCAACTGTCTGGCACCTTTATGTCTGGCGGTGCGTTCGGCTCAGCTGTGGCGACCAAAAAGGAGGGGGCGGCATCGAAGGCGGACAGTGGACGAGACCTCGCCAAGCGTATCGGCATGGGCACAGAGCGCGTCACCTTCACGCTGCTCCAGAAGTTCAACTCCGCGACCCGGCTGCCCGAATGCCACAACGTGTCATCCGACATCATCGTGCTGGTCGATGAGGGGCACCGCAGCCATGGCGGAGAGAACCATGAGCGCATGAGGAAGGCGCTTCCGAACGCCGCGTTCATGGCCTTCACCGGAACGCCATTGCTGAAGGACGACAAGACGCAGAACAAGTTTGGCCCCATCCTACATGCCTACACCATGCAGCGAGCGGTAGAGGACGGCACCGTGACGCCTCTGCTCTACGAGGAGCGCAAGCCGCTGGTCGACATCAATGAAAAGGCCATCGACAACTGGTTCGAAAAGATCACGGCAGGGCTTTCTGACGATCAGAAGGCGGACTTGAAGAAGAAGTTCGCGACGCGGGGCAGCATTTATCGCTCCGGCAACCGCATTGATCTCATCGCTATGGATATTGCGGAAGACTTCTCGCGCAACTGGAAGGACCTCGGTCTGAAGGGGCAACTGGCAACTGACAGCAAGCTTTCCGCCATCCGCTACAAGGCGGCGCTTGACGCCACCGGACTTGTGACAAGCGCAGTCATCATTTCGCCACCAGACACGCGCGAGGGGCACGAGGACACCGATCAGGAAAAGACGCCCGAGGTTCAAAAGTGGT
This sequence comes from Ensifer sp. 4252, assembly GCF_050434565.1. Taxonomy (NCBI): domain Bacteria; kingdom Pseudomonadati; phylum Pseudomonadota; class Alphaproteobacteria; order Hyphomicrobiales; family Rhizobiaceae; genus Ensifer; species Ensifer sp. 4252. The sequence continues at coordinate 1,107,826 of NZ_JBNDIU010000001.1, read as the reverse complement.
GGGCGGCGAATGTCGGCAATGATGCGGAAGGCTACGAGAAACGTGTGATTGAGCACTTCAGCACTCAAGGGCCACCCGACATCCTTATCGTGGTTGACAAACTTCTCACCGGCTTCGACGAACCCCGCAACACGGTTCTCTACATCGACAAGTACCTAAAGGAGCACAATCTGCTTCAGGCAATCGCCCGCGTAAACCGGCTGCACGAGGACAAGAAGTATGGCTACCTCGTTGATTATCGAGGCATCCTGAAAGAGCTCGACACGTCACTGACTGCCTATCAGGACCTCGCTGAGCGAACACAGGGAGGCTTCGACCTCGACGACATCACAGGCATCTACGCCAATGTCTCGACCGAATATAAGCGCTTGCCCTCCTTGCATGACTCCGTTTGGGCGATCTTCACCGCAGTGAAGAACCGAGGCGACCGCGAGCAGTTCCGTCGAGTGCTCGTGCCAGACACAATGCTTAGCGATGACGGGGCCAGCTACGACCGCAATCAGAAGGTCCGTGAGGACTTCTATGCGGCGCTCACCGAGTTCGGGATGTGCCTGAAACTGGCGCTGTCCTCCCGCGCTTTCTTCGAGGACACTGCCTTCGACGAGAAAACCATCGCCACCTACAAGAAGGACCTCGCGTTCTTCACCGAGCTACGCATTCAGGCCAAGCAGGACGCTCAGGAGACGGTGGACTTCTCCACTTACGAGAAGCAGATCAGAAGCCTTGTCGACAAGCAGGTGGTAGGCGTCGAGGTGAAGGCTGCTGGCGGCGTCATTGACATCACTGGCATGGCTGAGGAGGGCGACCCCTTCGTCCACGACACACCCGAAAGCTGGAGCGAGGAAAAGACACGCGCGGAAACTGATGTCATCAAGACGCGGCTGACCAAGACCATCGAGCAGGAGCTTGCCGACGATCCCTATGCACAGACCGTCTTCTCCGAACTACTGCGCAAGGCCATCCATGAAGCGGAAGCGCTCTTCGATCATCCGAATAAGCAGTACGTGCTATTCAAGGATTTGGAGGAACAGGCGAAGGTCCGCCATAACCCTTACGTGCCGGAGCGCTTCGGAGACAATCGGCACGCTCAGGCCTATTATGGCCTGTTCCCGCTCGTTCTTGGCGAGGTTGCCGCAAAGGGTCGCGGGGAAGACTGGCTGGTTGCGGAAGCGTTTCACATCGACAAAACGGTCGATGATGCCGTTGCCAAGCACTCTATAAACCCGGCGAATGTAGAAGCAGAAATCCGACGCGAACTCTTACCGCGCTATTTCAAGGAACTCGGCGGGCTGGACAATGCGAACACGCTCATCGACCGCGTAATCGAGATTGTGCGCCTTGGGGTGAGCCGTGGAACACTGTAAGCCGAGCAATGGGGTCCTGCGCTACGGTGGCGAAATAATCGCCTACGGCGTGACCTTCAGCTCGAAGCGTCGGGAGCGCATCAAGATCAACGTCCACCATGATGGTGCGGTTGAGGTGGAGGCTCCAGCAGACGCCACGCGTGAGGCCATCGCCAAAGCCGTCCAGAAGCGGGCGAGATGGGTCCATGAACATGTCGTCAGCGCAAGGGGGCGGTTCGCCCATGTGCTTCCGCGCGAATATGTAAGCGGTGAACAGGTCATCTATCTTGGGCGGCGATACAGTCTGAAGGTTCGCCGGGTTCCACGTGTTGAACGCGCAGTGAAGTTGAAAGGGGCATTGTTGGAGGTTGCCCACGAGGACACTTCGCGTGACGTTATCCGGGCGCGGGTGCGGGCTTGGTATCGAATGAAGGCGCGGGATTACTTCAGCGAACGCATCGCTGTCGTCGCTCGCGGTTTGCCGTGGCCTCAAGACGTGCCGGACTTCCGTCTTAAGGAAATGAAGACCCGATGGGGAACCTGTGCAGCCGGTGGCACCGTGACGCTCAATCCGTTCCTTGTCAGAGCACCCCGCGAGTGCATCGACTACGTCATCGCCCACGAGCTTTGTCATTTGCGCGAGCACAACCACAGTCCAGAATTCTTCAATCTCCTTACCCGCGCCATGCCGGACTGGCAGCGCATCAAGATAAGGCTCGATGATATGGCTGAAGTGCTGCTGAACGACTGAGGAGCATGAGCGTAAGGCGTTTCTCCGAGTTGTCAGGTCGTATCAGACGATGAGCTTTCCCGACCGCCGAATGCTTCGCGAAAGACGTCGAGCATCTTCTGCCGATGGGCATAGTATGGCTTCCGGACATCTTGTGGGTTAAGGGCGAGAAGAGTGGAAGTTAGCAATGCTGTGTCGGAGAGGGCCTTCAACATGCGCTCTTTGGTCATGTCTCCATGAAGCCCGGCGTTGAATTCTTCAATTAGGCGATCCAGCTCAGCTCCGATAAGTTTGATCCTTGCCGCATCTTGGATGTTATCCGCGATGAATGCCCAAAGCCGATTCTTGTACTGTTGTTTGTTGACAGCTCTGTTGTTGTGCAACTGTGTCTGAGGTGGAAAGAGAACGTCAGCTAACTGCTCTAGGAACCTCCTCCCAGATATGGCGGCTTGCGCAACGTCTTCTTCATTACGAGCCCGTCCTAGTGCTACGACCGCTGAACCGAGTGCGTTAAATAGCCGAGGATTAAGGTCTTCCAGAACCATCGCGAGTTCTGATGCGTCGTCATGTCCCTCGGGCAGATAGGGAGCGACGGCTTGGCAGAAGGCTTTAACTAGCTGGAAATGTGCTGGTGTATCGTAGTCATCGAAGATCGTGCCGTGCGCACCTCGATCCTCCCAATCTACATCTGTATATCCCAGACTTCCCATGGCTTGTGCTTCGTAAATATCTTTATCGTCATCCTCACCCATTGAGTAGAATATTCGACAAGTCGCTCCTTCTACTCTGTACCTGCAAATCATGCTGTTTCTGAACAGAGCCAAGTGAGGGCCATAGTCATAATCAACTTCAAGGGCGCCGAGGTAGGCACCGTCCACTGCCAACGCCGAATGGAGGTTCTCAGCGAGCTTTTGTGGCATATTCTCGAAGATGATCGCGAATGGGACCGCTTGACCAAAGGTCGCAACCAATCGATCAACAATTAACGATGACCATGTGTGTGCGTCGTAAACCTTTTCTGCCAGGTTCAGGTAAGCATCCTGATTTCGCGCATGGAAATGCAATAGCACGTCCCCGAGGCGCACCTTCATGTGTCTGCCTGATGCTTGGACGATCCCCGGCCCAAATACAACGTCGCGGATTGGGTCTCCATAAGACCCGTTGTACTTTGGATCATCAGAATTGAATAGGAATGCAATATTCATTGAGAAGGGTCCAAGTCTGGTTGCAGTTGCCGAGAGTTACAATCTGTGTAGCGAGATGCAAGTCGTTTCTTCAACTCCAAATTGCCTTGGCCCAAGCAATATGGCAGCACTTATCGGACAGTTAGGCGCAGCACCTATCGGATAGTTATATGTGACAGGTCCAGGCCCTCGTATCGGAACTTCTCCATTTCCTCACTGAGCAACTGCAGCCCGTAAAGGCCGTTTCCGTATCGTCCTGCCATGCCTTGCTGAGCGTGTCCTTGCAGAGCATTGACGAAATCAAGCGGGATGCGGCTGTTCCGGCAAGCATCTTCGAAGCTGTGGCGGAAGCTGTGGAAAGAAATCTTGTCGTGCTTGATGTCGAGCGCCTTCAGCAGATTGGTGAACTTCCTCGAATAAGCCGTCGAGTAGGTGCCGTCCTTTGCCTTCAGGAAATCAGGGAATAGCCGTTTGTGCCCAAGCTTCCGCTGCCGTTCGGCAAACCGAAGGAAGCCTATCTCCTTGAGTGTCCTGTGTACCGGTATGCGTCGACGCGAGCCACCGTTCTTGAGGTTGAGGTCCTCGCCGTCGTCCGTAACCTCGATATACACAATATCCCCTTCGACCTTCACATCCTCGGTTCGGAGCTGAATGATTTCGCCGGAGCGGCAGCCTGTGAAGAGGCCAACGAGCGGGACCCAGTAAATGCCATTGTCGTCCGGGACCAGATCGCCTGGGCTGTTGTGATACCGGACGCTCTGACAGCCCGTGTAGATCGGCGATTTGAAGATCGCGGATAGCTCAGCCGCCGTGAAGGGGTGCCGCTCGTCGCGAGCTTTGCCGCTGATCTTGATGTTCAAGCCATCGAAGGGATTGCTGGTGACGTCGTCGTAGTTAGCCTTTGCCCAATTCCAGAAAGCACGAAGGAAGCCGAGGACCTTGTTGACGTTCTTTCCGGCCATTGGTTCAAGGTTCAATTCGGCTGCGCGATTGGCGGCGCCCTTCATGGTGAGTTTCTCAAGGCCCTTCATCTTCGTCCAGTTAGGGGGAAGCGAGAGCAGGGCAGTCTTGAACCCGCGGGCGTCGGCCTTTCCATAGTGACCCATTGGCTTATCACCTACCATTTCGATGAAGCGTTCGGCCCAGAGCTGGTTGGCCTTGGCTGTTGTCGGAGTCCATCCGCCATTTACGCGGCTCTTCTCGGCGACCCACTCTTTGAGCAGTTTTGACGCGATCGGTCCTTCTTTTTCCTGTTTGGGCACAGGCATTACCGGCGTTTCGATTGGGATGCCTTCGTTGCGATGCCGCTTTGCAGCCCTTGCGCGGACGCTGGCACTAAGGATTGCTCGGGTAAGCTTCGGCCAGCTGGGGGAGGAGGGCTCAAGCTTCAGGTCGACATTGTCCCAGCTAAGGACTTCGGCAGCCTCGGATCGAGCAAACTCGGAAGGAGCGCCCCGGGCAAGGGCGTATTTGTCTACTGCGTCCATGTCCTCCAGCAACTGACCGTACTCTTCGAAGTCGCGGTCATCCAAGAAACCAGCGAGCCGAAGTTCCTCGTCTTCGTCGAGGAGGTGCGCATAGTAGACTTGCTCAACGAGCCTGATTTGAACGTCTGTCAGTTCTTCCAGGCCAGGCTCGTTTTGTTTTGACAGTTGCCGCCGATGTTCATCGAAGCGCTCATCGACCTCCGCCGACGCTTTCCGGTGCCTCTTTAGCGCGTCCTGATAATCCGAGGTTTCTAGGGAGAATGTCTCTTCAGTCTTCGGATATGATTTCTTGATGTCACGCGGGATCGAGCAGCGGAACCAGTAGACGTTTCCGCGCTGAACAAGACGAGGGGGCAAGGGCATGTCGTTCATGGCTCCGCTGTAGCAGTGTGCTGGAGCAAACGAAACTGTAACCCATTGATTTTGTGGTAAGCCCTTGTAATAAAACAAGGAAAACTGGTGCTGCTAGAGAGATTTGAACTCTCGGCCTCTCCCTTACCAAGGGAGTGCTCTACCCCTGAGCTATAGCAGCATCTCGCGGCCGGTTCGTTGACAAGCCGCATCAAGCGAGGCGGCTATTGCCATAGCTGGACGGGGAGCGCAAGCCGCTTTTCGAAGTTTTCGGTGTTGTTCTGTGAGAAAATCGGTTTCGGCTTCCGAAGCCCCCGCTTTTGCGCTAATGCATCCTCCATGCAAACAGACGATAAGAAAAGCGCTGAGGGCGAACCTTCGCTGGCCGAGGCGGAGAAGGCGACGGCAAAGCGCAGACAAAAGGATACGACCGAGCAGGACCTGAGAAAGGCGCGCCTCGCCAAGACGCTGCGCGACAATCTCCAGCGCCGCAAACAGCAGATGCGCGCGCGCCGTTCCGGGGCTCCCGACGAGGCGATCGGCTTGCCTGCCGCAAAAACGGACGAATCCGAAGATTAGTACGACGGGGGGAAGGGCTGCGGCACGGCATTCCCCAACGCAGCAGGCGTCCGCCATGCGTTCAAGGCACTTCTAATTTCGCGGCGTCTCCACTAAAGAGGCGCCTTCAGACACACTTCATTTTTTTGGAAAGGCGGGCCAAGCCCGTTCGAGAGGCCTCATGGATCGCATCAGGATTGTAGGCGGGAATGAACTTCACGGGGTCATCCCGATCTCCGGCGCGAAGAATGCGGCCCTGCCGTTGATGATCGCATCGCTGTTGACCGACGACACGCTGACGCTGGAAAACGTTCCGCATCTGGCCGACGTCGAGCAACTGATCCGCATTCTGGGCAACCACGGCGTCGATATCTCGGTCAACGGCCGACGCGAGCGCCAGGGTGAGAGCTACGCCCGCACGATCCATTTCACCTGCCGGAACATCGTCGACACCACGGCGCCTTACGAACTCGTTTCGAAGATGCGCGCAAGCTTCTGGGTCATCGGTCCGCTGTTGGCGCGTGAAGGCAAGGCCCGCGTGTCGCTGCCGGGCGGTTGCGCCATCGGCACGCGCCCGGTCGATCTGTTCATCGAGGGTCTGCAGGCGCTCAGCGCCAACATCGAGATCGACAGCGGTTACGTCAACGCAACCGCGCCGGCAGGCGGCCTGATCGGCGCCCGTTACACCTTCCCGAAGGTTTCCGTCGGCGCCACCCATGTGCTGATGATGGCGGCGACGCTTGCCAACGGCACCACCGTGCTCGGCAATGCCGCACGCGAGCCCGAAGTCGTCGACCTTGCCAATTGCCTGAACGCCATGGGCGCCAAGATCACCGGCCAGGGCACGGCGACGATCACCATCGAAGGCGTGCGCTCGCTGTCGGGCGCGCGTCACCGCGTGCTGCCCGACCGTATCGAGACCGGCACCTATGCCATGGCAGTTGCCATGACCGGCGGCGACGTCATCCTCGAAGATACGGATATGGCGCTGCTTGACACCGCGCTGGAAGCGATCCGCCGGGCCGGCGCTGAAATCACGCCGACCAACAGCGGCATCCGCGTCGTGCGCAACGGCGCCGGCATCAAGCCGGTCGACATCGTCACCGATCCCTTCCCGGGCTTCCCGACCGACCTGCAGGCCCAGTTCATGGGGCTGATGACTATGGCGAAAGGCACTTCGCACATCACCGAGACGATCTTCGAGAACCGCTTCATGCACGTGCAGGAACTTGCCCGCCTTGGCGCCAAGATCTCGCTGTCTGGCCAGACGGCCAAGATCGAGGGTGTCAGCCGGCTGAAGGGTGCGCCCGTGATGGCGACGGACCTGCGTGCCTCGGTCTCGCTCGTCATCGCCGGTCTTGCGGCGGAAGGCGAAACCATGGTGTCGCGCGTCTACCATCTCGACCGCGGCTTCGAGCGGCTGGAAGAGAAGCTTACCCGTTGCGGCGCGCACGTCGAGCGCGTCAGCGACTGATTTTAGCCGTCGCGCCTGATGCCGTTGCGGTTTCAGGCGCGACGTCCTATGTCCATTTCAATTGTGGCACGCAAAATGTGCGACGAAAGCGAAAGGAATGGATGGCATGGATGGTCTGAAGCTGCTGGCGCTCGACGAGGAGGACCTGGCTGTTGTCTCCGCTCACGTCCAGGATGCAGTGTTCAAGGTTTCCGGACTGGAATACGACGCGCGCCGCAGGCAGTTTTCGCTCACCGTCAACCGCTTCGTCTGGGAGATGGCCGACGGCAAGCGGCGTTCCTTCGAGCGCCGGCGCGCCGTGCTCCTGTTCAAGCGGGTGAGCGCCGTGCGCTCGCTCGGTTTTGATCGTCGCAACGGCGAGGCCGTGCTCGATCTGCTGGCGGTGACGTTCACGGTGGCCGGTGAGGGGCCGGAAGGCACCGTCGAACTCGTGCTTGCCGGCGAAGATTCCATCGCCCTTGATGTGGAATGCATCGAGGTGCAGCTTGCGGATACCGGCGGGGCATGGGAAACCGCTTTCAAGCCCCGGCATCCCGAAGGCGTTTGAACCCCGCGACACAGGCATACCACAAGGACATTTTGCGTTGGCAATCAGGCTGAACTATCTCGACGGTAATTTCGAACAGCAGTTCGCGGCATTCCTGACCACCAAGCGTGAAGTTTCCGACGACGTCAACGCGGCGGTCAAGGCGATCATCGACGATGTCCGCCTGCGCGGCGATCAGGCGGTGGCGGAATACTCCGCCCGCTTCGACGGTATCGACTTCGCAACGACGCCGATGGCCGTCAGCGCCGAGGAAATCGATGCCGCGATCCAGGCCGTCGAGCCGGAAGTGCTGGGTGCGCTCAAGGTTGCCGCCGTCCGCATCGAGGCGCACCACGCCCGCCAGCGGCCGAAGGACGATATCTACGAGGATACGATGGGCGTCGGCCTCGGCTCGCGCTGGACGGCGGTCGACGCCGTCGGGCTTTACGTGCCTGGCGGCACGGCGAGTTATCCAAGCTCGGTGCTGATGAACGCGCTGCCGGCCAAGGTCGCCGGCGTCGAGCGCATCGTCATGGTCGTGCCGGCAAACGGCGGCAAGATCAACCCGGCGGTGCTGGCCGCAGCGCGCCTGGCCGGCGTCGAGGAAATCTACCGCATCGGCGGCGCGCAGGCGATCGCCGCCCTTGCCTATGGCACCGCGACCATCGCGCCGGTGGCAAAGGTCGTCGGCCCGGGCAATGCCTATGTCGCCGCCGCCAAGCGCCAGGTCTTCGGCACTGTCGGCATCGACATGATTGCCGGCCCGTCCGAGGTCCTCGTCATCGCCGATCGGGAAAACGATCCGGACTGGATCGCCGCCGACTTGCTTGCCCAGGCCGAGCACGATGTCGGCGCCCAGTCGATCCTGATCACCGACGACGCGGCCTTTGGCAAGGCGGTCGAAGCGGCGGTCGAACGTCAGCTGAAGACCTTGCCGCGTGCAGAGACCGCATCGGCGAGCTGGCGCGATTTCGGCGCGATCATCCTGGTGCCGGACCTCGAAAATGCGATACCGCTTGCAAACCGCATTGCCGCCGAGCATCTGGAGCTGGCGCTTGCCGATCCCGAGCCGATGGTCGCGAAGATCCGCAATGCCGGCGCCATCTTTGTCGGGCGCCACACGCCCGAAGTCATCGGCGACTATGTCGGCGGCTCGAACCACGTGCTGCCGACGGCACGCTCGGCGCGGTTCTCCTCCGGCCTTGGCGTTCTCGATTACATGAAGCGCACGTCGATCCTGCGCCTGGATGCGGAGCAGCTTCGCATCCTCGGCCCGGCAGCGATCGCGCTGGCGCGGTCCGAGGGGCTTGAGGCCCATGCGCGTTCGGTCGCCATTCGCCTCAATCTCGGGGATGCTGGATGAAGGCTGACCGCAACCAGCGCCTCTGCGATGTCGTTCTGGACGAGACGATCGGCCGTTCGACGCCCGACGTGGAGCATGAGCGCGCGGTTGCGATCTTCGATCTTCTCGAAGAGAACCTGTTCGAACCGGTTGGCCACCCGGGCGGCCCCTACAAGCTCAACCTCTCTCTGATGGACGCAAAGCTGGTCTTTGCGATCTCGACCGAGAAGGGATCCGACGTCGCCACCCATATTCTGTCGCTGACGCCGTTTCGCCGGATCGTGAAGGACTACTTCATGATCTGCGAGAGCTATTACGAGGCTATCCGCTCGGCGACGCCGAGCCAGATCGAGGCGATCGACATGGGTCGCCGCGGCATCCACAACGAGGGCTCGCAGACGCTGATGGACCGCCTGTCGGGCAAGATCCGGCTCGATTTCGACACCGCCCGCCGCCTGTTCACGCTCGTCTGCGTGCTCTACTGGCGCGGATGACGGCGGAGACCGGCATGACGGGAACCGCGACGCGCCAGCCGACAGCGCCCCGTTCCGTTCTCTTCATGTGCGGTATGAACGCAATCCGCTCGCCGATGGCCGAGGCGCTCGCCAAGGCGGCCTTGCCGGCGGGAACCTATGTCGCCTCCGCCGGCGTGCGCCACGGCGAGCGCGATCCTTTCGTCGACGTCGTGCTGGATGAGGTCGGCCTGTCGATCGGGCGGCATCAGCCGCGCACCCTGGACGAGCTCGAGGACGACTATTTCGACCTCATCGTCACGCTGGCGCCGGAGGCCCATCACCTGGCGCTGGATTTGACTCGCTCCATGGCCGTCGACGTGGTCTATTGGCCGACGCCGGACCCGACCGTTGCCACCGGCACGCGCGAGCAGATTGTCGATGCCTATCGTGCCGTTCGCGATCACCTTGCCACTCTGATTAATCGCCGTCTGGTAGTGGCGCCCGCGGGCGAAAAGGCTTAATACCAACCTGCGCTGATATTGATCGATTGCATGGGGCGCTTTTGGCCTCCGACGGCGTCGACAATCCTCACCGGACCGCTTGGGTCCGGTTGCGGTTTTCTCCTTGCCAGAGAGCAAAATCGCTGCGGCGCAATCGATCAATATCAGCGCAGGTTGGTATCAGGCAGTACAAAAGCTGAAAAGCCGGCGCAAAGCGGTTCACAAATCCTCGTCGATTGTGTAGTTTCCGGCGAATTTTTCGGGATGCGTGTCGTATCCCCGAACAAACACAGAAAGAACAGTCCTACATGGCGAAAGAAGAAGTCCTCGAATTCCCGGGCGTGGTCACGGAATTGCTTCCCAATGCGACCTTCCGCGTGAAGCTCGAAAATGAACATGAAATTATTGCCCACACCGCAGGCCGCATGCGCAAGAACCGTATCCGCGTTCTGGCCGGCGACAAGGTGCTTGTCGAAATGACGCCCTATGACCTGACCAAGGGTCGCATCACCTACCGCTTCAAGTAAACCGCCGAAAGGTGGCTTCATCATATCTCTGGGGTGACGGCGCGTTCCGATGACAACGGCTCAAAAACTGATACTGGCGTCCGGTTCGCCGCGTCGCGTCGAGCTTTTGGCCCAGGCAGGCATCGAACCTGCGCGCCTGATGCCGATGGATCTCGACGAGACGCCGAAGCGCTCCGAGCATCCGCGCTCGCTGGCGCGTCGTCTCTCGGCTGAGAAGGCGAAGGCGGCGCTCGCTGCGATCAAGGGTGAAGCCGGTTGGGATGGCAGCTATATCCTGGCGGCCGACACCGTCGTCTGCGTCGGTCGGCGCATCCTGCCAAAGCCGGAACTCGTCAGCGAAGCCTCGAGCGCCCTGCATCTGCTGTCGGGCCGCAGCCACCGCGTCTACACCGGCGTCTGCCTGATCACGCCCGACAAGACGCTGCGCCAGAAGGTGGTTGACACCAAGGTCCGCTTCAAGCGTCTTTCCGGTTTCGATATCGAGAGCTATCTTGCCTCCGGCCAGTGGCGCGGCAAGGCAGGGGCCTATGGCATCCAGGGCATTGCCGGTAGCTTCGTGGTCAAGCTCGTCGGCTCCTACAGCAACGTCGTCGGCCTGCCGCTCTACGAGACGGTCGGCCTGCTGGTTGGTGAAGGCTACGACGTTCACAATCGTTGGCTGGAAGGCTGAAGGCAGTGACGGACGAAGACAAGAAAAGCGGCTCGAACGTAGCGCCTCTGCGCGCACCGCGTCCTTGCCCCGAATGCGGCCGTCCCTCCCACCGCGAGCACTATCCCTTCTGCTCGGACCGCTGCCGCAATGTCGACCTCAACCGCTGGCTCTCGGGCTCCTACGCCATTCCTGTGGCAGACGACGAGACGAAAGCGGACGACGACGATCGCTGACCGCGATCTGCCTGAATATCCACGGTTTTTTGGCTTTTTCCACTATCTTTGAAATTCCTGCCAAAAAACTTTCATTTGGTGCTGGACACCGCCGAACAAGATGTTATAACCCCGCTCGCTTCCGGGGCACAGACAACGCCCCGAGGGCTCCGAAAGGAGCCGCTGCCCGAAACGGCAGGATGCCCGGATAGCTCAGTTGGTAGAGCAGCGGATTGAAAATCCGCGTGTCGGTGGTTCAAATCCGCCTCCGGGCACCATTTTCCCCAATGGTCAAATCGCCCTGGAACACTCGATGCTCAGCGGATGCCCGTCGGGGACGCCCCATATTCAGCCGATTACAATCTGTCCTCTCACGCGGCCTGTGGCGCTTTGCCTTTGTTGTGCGAAGGCTGTGTAGGCTATCCGGGTCTCGCGATGGTCACTGGCGCGATTACTCCGGCACTGCCGACCGCTTCGGATCCTTGCCAATCCACATATCCTCGCTGGCAAGCTGGACGGCGTACGTCCTTCGTACACGAGCCCGAGGGAGGGCGCCGTGCCACGCATCCATTCAATGCTGCGGATGGTGCAATTAACCAATTGTTAACCATGTCGGCGCAACCTGGAACGCTGATAGCAGATTGTGCACGGATCCAGTGGGATCGTGTCAGTCGGGCGTTTCAAGCCGGGATTATGCCAGGCATTTCACGCCGCAAAGGCAGACGCATTCGTTCATTCCTGAGGGAGTAGAGGCAAGGATGTACGAAATGGCAGATCACATGATGAAAATGCTGATGAGCATCATGGCAGCGTTGTCATTTGGCTCGCTGCTGTTTCTGATGGCCGTTCTCTAAAGCGCGTCGCGATCTCCAGGGCTCGCGTGACGCGCCAAAGGCTTTTGTTCTTTCGCATGTCGTCATCGCGAAAGGGCCGAAAATTTTGCGCGACATTCCTAACAGCAGCCAGGTGCTCGGCCGGCGTCGTTTGCCCAGGTCCCGTTTGGCCTTAAACCGAATACGGTTTAAAGAAACATGCAGTCCTTCGGCCCGTCAGGGATAGAGGTAGAACTCGTCCCAGTTCTCGTGCGGCACAAGCTCGCCGATCTTGTATTCGAAGGACAGGATATCCAGGTGCTCCGCGTCGGTGCGGCACTTGAACTTCAGCTTGTACCATTCCCCCTTGCTGCGGAAGACCGCGCCCGGCGCCTTCATCTTGTTTTCCTTCATGACCGGTTCGGCGAAGGTGTAGGCAATCACCTTGTCCGGCTTGAAAGTCGTCTTGTCGGCGTTGATGCGCTCCATCGCCTCGGTATCGCAGCGCTGTTCCAGGCGGGTCTGCGGGTCGAGTTTTTCGAACTGGCGCACCAGGGACTGATCCATCGCCAGCGCCGGGGAAAATGTGGCGGCGAAGATGAGCGGGTACGCGACTGTCTTCATGCTCGACGGACTCCTGATTATGGAAAAGGCCGCGCCCGGGCAAATCACTGCCGGGACGTGCCTGCGTTTTCAGTTAAGCTTTGTGGCCATTCCAAGGCACCGATCACGTTTCCGAAACGTCGATCCATTCGGCGCCGGTCAATTCGACGATACGCTGCGGATTGATGTGAACGGCGGCATTGGTCGCGCCGGCGGCGGGAACGACAATGTCGTAGGCTTTCAGCGACAGGTCGCAATAGATGCTGTGGGGCTTGGCAAGGCCGAACGGGCAGACGCCGCCGACCGGATGTCCCGTTTCCGCCTCGACCTCGTCGAAGCCGAGCATGCGGGCCTTGGTGCCGAAGCGGGCCTTGTATTTCTTGTTGTCGAGCCGTGCGTCACCGCGCGTGACGATCAGGATCACGTCGTCGCCGACGCGAAGCGCCAATGTCTTGGCGATCTGGGCGGGTTCGACGCCATGGCCTTCGGCGGCAAGCGCCACCGTGGCTGTGCTCTGTTCGAGTTCGATGACGTCGATGTCGGGGGCGTGCTGCGAGAAGAACTGCTTGACGGAGGTAAGGCTCATAACGGGGCTTCAGGCTCTGGCAATCGTTTGGTGACGAACGTCGGGCGGACGAACGCGTGTGAAGCGCGACGGTGTTGCCGCCGCCGAGACTGTCTCAATCGTCGTTGGAAGCGTCAAGGTCTTCCGGACGTCTGCCTTCCTGCTGCGGCGGCAGGTAGCCGTGGGTGGTGAACCAGTTTTCGAGGATCGCCGCGATCGCCTGTTCGCGCGTGAGCTTGCCAGGATGGTCGGCCATGAATGCCTTCAGCGCCGTCTCGATGTTGTCGGTGTGGAGCTCGCTCACGGTGTCTTCCTTCCGTTGGTCTGGCACGGCCCGCCAATCGGCGAGCCGCACGGTATCGATGGCGTCACAGTGCGCCGTCACGCCTGTTTGACGATACGGATCAGCACCAGGAGGATCACCGCGCCGATCGTCGCATGCAGGATCGCCGAAAGCACGCCCGTTCCAAGGCTGATGCCGATGGCGGGAAAGAGGAAGCCGGCGATGAAGGCGCCGATGATGCCCACGACCATGTTGCCGATCAGGCCGAAGCCGAACCCCTTGACGATCAAGCCGGCAAGCCAGCCGGCGATCGCACCGACAATCAGGAATACGAGAATGCTTTCGATACCCATGAATGGTTCCTTTTCCGTTGGACCTCCTGCATGTTTCCTCAGATCCTTGCCGATTTGTGGATAAAACATGCAGCATTCAAAGTGCTACAGCGACCTTTGCGCGTCCGGTAAGACGCGGCCCTGTAGAGGGGAAAGATAGACCAGGATTTCAAATCAGATAGGGGGCAATTTCATCGTGCGGTGATTTTTTGGAGGAATGCGGTGCATTTGTGCCGGACAATCCGTTGCTGTTCGTCGAACAGGGCGGAAAAAGGCCGCGGTCATGCTCGCTGTATGATCCTCTTATGAGATCGGAGCCGATCCGCCAGAGCATCAATAGAGCGCGAAAACACCGGGCTGCGGTCGCTGCCCGGCAGGTTGCTTTTGGGATGCGGTGGCGTGCTATCAGACGATGCCGCCGCCACCGCCCGCGACGGCCGGCCGCTCGTCGGCCACCTTGGCGCGATAACCACTCGCCCGATAGGTCGCGACCGGTGCGATTGCTCCGCCACTTTCGAGGCGAGCCATCGCCAGGATAGGCTCGACGTCGGTACGAAACGCCGCCTTTAGCGTTTCCGTTGCCATCAACGCATCGTTGTCCTGCTGGAAGCCGTCGAGCGCCGCGCGGTCGACGATGAGCGCCTGCGCATAGGCGCGGCAGACCTCGATGGCGCTCGTCATTAGGCTTTCGATCGGATCGGTGACATTGTGGCTCTGGTCGAGCATATGGGCCGGATTGAAGCCCTGAGCACCTCGCGTCTCGGCATCGACCAGTTCGCTGAAGACGAGGAACAGGCGGTAGGGGTCGATCGAGCCGGTATCGAGGTCGTCGTCGCCGTACTTCGAATCGTTGAAGTGGAAGCCGCCAAGCTTCCTGAACTGGATCAGCCGGGCGACGATCATCTCGATATTGACGTTCGGCGCGTGGTGGCCGAGGTCGACCAAGCAGAAGGCCTTGGGTCCGAGTTCCTGGGCGATCAGGTAGTTGGTGCCCCAGTCCTGCACCACGGTCGAATAGAAGGCCGGCTCGAACATCTTGTGTTCGGTGAAGACACGCCAGTCTTCGGGCAGTGCGGCATAGACCGATTTCATCGCATCGAGGTAACGCTCGAACGACTTGGTGAAGTTGCTCTGGCCGGGAAAATTGGAGCCGTCGCCGACCCAGACCGTCAGTGCCTTCGAACCGAGCTGTCGGCCGATGTCGATGCATTCGAGATTGTGCTCGACCGCCTGGGCCCGTGTGGCCGCGTCGCTGTGCGACAACGATCCGAACTTGTAGGAATGCGCCTGTCCGGGCGCATCCGAGAAAGTGTTCGAGTTCATCGCATCAAAGCCGAGGCCGAGTGCAGCGCCCTTCTGCTTCAGTTCCGAGATATCGCTGACCTTGTCCCACGGAATATGCAGCGAGACATTGGGCGTTGCCCGTGTCAACTGCTGGATGACTGCGCAATCCTCCAGTTTGTCGAAGATGTTGCGCGGCTCGCCCTTGCCGGGAAAGCGGGCGAAGCGGGTGCCGCCGGTGCCCACACCCCAGGATGGGACGGCGACGCCGTAGGCCGCGACCTTGCGCTTGATGGCGTCGATGTCGACGCCGCGGCGCGCCAGCCTTTCGCCAAGGCCTGCATAGTCCTGGTGGAGTGCCGCCTCGCGACGCCCGTTTTCCACGTCGAGGACGGTTTTGCCGATCATGGTGCTCATCGAAATCTCCGGATCAGCGGGTGAAGGACTGGGCATTGCCCGCGTCGACATTGACGATGTTGCCGGTCGATTTCGCCGACATGTCCGAGGCGAGGAAGTAGATCGCCTCGGCGATATCTTCCGGGAACACGCTGAGTTTCAGCATCGAGCGTTCGCGGTAGTGCGCCTCGAGGTCATCGACATCCATCTTGTAGGCGGCGGCGCGCTGTTCCTTCCACTCGCCGGTCCAGATTTTCGAGCCGCGCAGCACGGCGTCCGGGTTGACGACGTTGACGCGGATCTGCGCGGATGCCCCCTCGAGCGCCAGGCAACGGGCGAGGTGGATTTCGGCCGCCTTGGCGGTGCAATAGGCCGATGCGCCGGGCGAGGCGGCAAGACCGTTCTTGGAGGCGACGAAGACCACGTTGCCGCCGGCCTTCTGGTTGCGGAAGATCCGAAAAGCCTCACGCGAGACGAGGAAGTAGCCCGTCGCGAGAATGTCCATGTTCTTGTTCCAGAGCGCCAGCGTCGTATCCTCGACCGTGGCGGAGGAGGCAAGACCGGCATTGGAGACGAGGATATCGAGGCCGCCGAAGGCGAGAAGCGTATCGCCGAAGCCGCCCTCGACCGCCGCCTCGCTGGTCACGTTCATGCGGACGGAGCGCACGAAATCCTTGCCATGGCGGGCTGCAAGCTCGCTTTCGGCTGAAGCAAGCGCCGTGTCGTCGATATCGGCGATGACGACGCAGGCGCCCTCCTGCATCAGCCGGTGGGCGGTTGCCTTGCCGATGCCCCCGGCGCCGCCGGTCACCAGAGCGATGCGCCCGGCGAGGCTCTTCGGCTTCGGCATGCGCTGAAGCTTGGCTTCCTCGAGCAGCCAGTACTCGATGTCGAAGGCTTCCTGTTCCGGCAGGCCGACATAGGTCGAAACCCCGGATGCGCCGCGCATGACATTGATGGCATTGACATAGAACTCGCCGGAGATGCGCGCAGTCGCCTTGTCCTTGGCAAAGGTGATCATGCCGACACCGGGCACGAGGTAGACGACCGCATTCGGGTCGCGCATATCAGGGCTGTCTGCGTGCTTGCAGCGCCCGTAATAGGCGGCGTAATCGGCCCGATAGGCGGCGATTGCGTCGGGAAGCCCGGCAAGCGTCTTTTCGACATCTGCCGCGGCGGGATCGAAATCGACGACGAGCGGGCGGATCTTGGTTCTCAGGAAATGATCCGGGCAGCTGGTGCCGAGCGCTGCCAGCGGCTTGAGATCTTTGGCCGTCACGAAGTCGAGCACCGCCTGGCTGTCGTCGAAATGCCCGACCTTGCGCTCGTCGGCGCCGATCAGGCCGCGGATAACCGGCATCAGCCGTTTGGCGATCGCCACCCGCTCACCGGAATCGAGCGTCGGCTTGGCCACGCCGCCGAAGGCCGGTTTGGTGTTTTCCGTCTCGAACCAGGCAATCGCCTTGTTGATGATTGCGACGGTGGTTTCGTAAGCTTCCTTTGCCGTGTTGCCCCAGGTGAAGAGGCCATGGCTTTCAAGCACGACGCCGCGGGCATCAGGATTCTCCAGGCAGAACTTTTCCAGCCACAGCCCGAGTTCGTAGCCCGGGCGCTTCCAGGGCAGCCAGCCGATATCGTTGCCGAAGATCTTGGCCGTCAATTCCCTGCTGTTCTTCGCGGCCGCAATCGCGATGATCGCATCGGGATGCATGTGGTCGACGTGCTTTTTCGGCACGTAGGCATGCAGCGGCGTATCGATCGAGGCGGCGCGCGGGTTGAGGTTGAACGTGCAATGCGGGAGATAACCGACCATCTCGTCTTCGAAGGCGACCCCGCGATAGATGCTCTTCAGGGCATTCAGCTTGTCCATGTAAAGCGTGGCGAAGCCGTCCATCTTGATCGTTCCGACGTCGCCGCCGGAGCCCTTGACCCACAGGACTTCGACTGTGCCGCCTCCGAGTGGATCCTTCTCCATCACCTTGGCCGAGGTGTTGCCGCCGCCGTAGTTGGTGATGCGCTTGTCGGAGCCGAGCAGGTTCGAGCGATAGAGAAGACGTTCGGCCTCGGTCATGCCAGCCGCCTTCGTCTCATCCCATAGATTGGCAAGCCGCGCGCCCTGTTGCTTGTCGAGCATCTCGAAAATCCTCCCGGTCCGTTGCCTCGCGGCTTGGCGGCCGCGTGGAGATGTGGTTGGCATCAGATCACATGCGCCGAGAGTCATTGTCAATCAAAAACGATCAAATTCACGCATATCGCACTGCACAATGAAAAAATATGATTGATTGTGATTGACAATGTTTGGTCGTGATGGAAGCATGCACATTATCGGAGGAACGGATGCACGAGAAAGAAAGACATCGGATCATTCTGTCGGCGGTTCAGGAAAAGCCCGTTGTTACGGTGCCGGAACTGGTCGATCTGACCGATAGTTCCGAGGCGACGATCCGGCGCGATATCGCGGCGCTCCACGTGCAGAAGCGGCTGCGGCGCGTGCGCGGTGGCGCGGAGGCGATCAATCCGCCACAATTCGTCGGGCTCGCCGGCCGGCCGTTCAAGGTCAATGAAGGGCTGCATGCCCGCGAGAAGCAGGCGATCGCCAAGGAGGCGGTGGCGCTGTGCGAAGACGGCGAACCGATCATCGTCAATGGCGGCACAACGACCTTTCAGATGGTGCACTTTCTCACCAACCGCCGGATGCAGGTCTTCACCAACTCGTTTCCGATTGCCGAGCATCTGCTCAAACATTCGAAGAACACGGTGATGCTGTCGGGCGGCACGATCTACCGCGAGCAGAACATTATCTTAAGCCCCTTCGATAACGACGTGACGCGCAATTTCTATGCGCGGCGCATGTTCATGGGCGCCCAGGGGCTTGGTCCTCTCGGCCTGATGGAAGCGGATCCACTGCTGATCCAGGCCGAGCAGAAGTTGATCGATCAGGCTGACGAACTCGTCGTGCTGGTCGACTCGTCGAAATTTCACAAGCGCTCCAGCCTCATCCTGTGCGGATTGAAGCGGATCGCCACGGTGATCACGGATTCGGGCATCGAGGACAGGCATGCCGCGATGCTCGAAAATGCCGGCGTGCGATTGGTGATCGCCAATGCCAGGTCCGGCACTGACGCAGAGAATGCATCCTCGACCGCTTGAGACGGCCGAGGGGAGGGGAAGGATCGGCACCGGTCGGAAAAGACCGGGCCGGTTTCGCTTGGAGAAGGTCAGTACCGGACGATGCGGTCATCCCGATCGCGTTCCGGTCCATGGGAGGAGTGGAAATGAAGATCCTGAAATCATTGATGGTCACGGCCGCCGTTTCATTGGCGCTGATGGCCAGCACTGCGCATGCGGAAAACAAGAAGATCGCCCTGGTCGTCAAGGCGCTCGGCATTGGCTTCTTCGAGGCTGCCAACAAGGGCGCACAGGAAGCCGCCAAGGAACTGGGTGACGTCGAGGTGATCTACACCGGTCCGACGACAACGACCGCCGAAGGCCAGATCGAGGTGATCAATTCGCTGATCGCCCAGAAGGTCGACGCCATCGCGGTGTCGGCCAATGACACCGACGCCCTTGTCCCGGCGCTGAAGAAGGCGATGGATCGCGGCATCAAGGTCATCTCCTGGGATTCCGGCGTTGCCAAGGACGGTCGCCTGATGCACCTGAACCCGTCTTCGAGCCCGCTGATCGGCAACATGATCATCAAGCTCGCCGCCGATAATCTGCCGGACGGCGGCGATGTCGCCGTGCTTTCAGCTTCGGCGACAGCCACGAACCAGAACACCTGGATCGAGGAAATGAAGAAGGTTCAGGGCAACTACAAGGGCATCAATGTCGTCGCGACCGTTTACGGCGATGATCTGGCCGACAAGTCCTACCGCGAAACGCAAGGGCTCATTCAGTCCCATCCGAATCTGAAGGCGATCATCGCGCCGACGTCGGTCGGTATTGTCGCGGCGGCACAGGCCGTCACCGATGCCGGCAAGATCGGCCAGATCAATGTCACAGGCCTCGGCCTTCCCTCGGAGATGGCCGGCCACGTGAAGTCGGGCGCATCCAAGTCCTTCGCGATCTGGAACCCGATCGATCTCGGCTATTCCGCGACGATGATCGCCTATGATCTGGTCAACGGTGCCGAAGCCAAGCCCGGTGCGGAGCTGAAGATGGGCCGCATGGGCGCCGTCAAGCTCGACGACAACAACGAAGGCGCCATGGCCGACCCGTTCGTCTACGACGCCTCGAACGTCGAAGAGTTCGCGAAGATCTTCTGATCGGCGAGGGGCATTGCCCCTCATCCGGCCTGCCGGCCACCTTCTCCCCGCAAGCGGGGAGAAGGGAACACGCGGCGATGCTTCGTTCATCACGAACGCCGTTCGACCGGCTACACGCCAACAGACCCCCTCTCCCCGCGAGCGGGGAGAGGGTTGGGGTGAGGGGCCATTTTGCAGACTGCGGTGCGCTCGGTGTGAGGCACACAAATCAGGCGGACGGAACTTGCTGCAGGATACGATGACATCGCGGCTGAAGCCCGCCATCGCGCTCGAGGGGATTTCCAAGTCCTTTCCCGGCGTCAAGGCATTGTCCGACGTTTCGCTGTCGCTCTATCCCGGCTCCGTGACCGCGCTGGTCGGCGAGAACGGCGCCGGCAAGTCGACCCTCGTCAAAATCCTGACCGGTATCTACCAGCCGGACGGCGGCAGCATTCGTGTCGCGGATGCGGAAACCACCTTCCCGACCGCCCTTTCTGCTGCAAGGGCCGGCGTGACCGCCATTCACCAGGAAACCGTCCTGTTCGACGAACTGTCCGTCGCCGAAAACATCTTCCTTGGCCATGCACCGCGCAATCGTTTCGGCCTGATCGACTGGAAGAAACTCAACGTGGACGCGCGCGCGCTCTTACATCGCGCCGGTGCCGATTTCGATCCGACGATCCGGCTGCGCGACCTCGGCATTGCCAAGAAGCATCTGGTGGCGATCGCGCGGGCGCTGTCCGTCGATGCCCGCGTCGTCATCATGGACGAACCGACGGCGGCGCTGTCGCACAAGGAAATTCACGAACTCTATGCACTTGTCGAACGGCTGAAGGCAGACGGCAAGGCGATCCTCTTCATCAGCCACAAGTTCGACGAGATCTTCCGTATCGCCGATCGCTATACCGTCTTTCGCGATGGAACGATGGTCGGCGAGGGGCTGATCGCCGATGTCGCCCAAGACGATCTGGTGCGCATGATGGTCGGCCGCGCCGTCGGCTCGGTCTATCCGAAGAAGGACGTTGTCATCGGCGAGCCTGTCCTCACCGTCTCCGGCTATCGCCACCCCACCGAGTTCGAGGATATCAACTTCGAACTGAGGCGCGGCGAAATCCTTGGCTTCTACGGGCTGGTCGGCGCCGGCCGCTCCGAATTCATGCAGTCGCTGATCGGCATCACCCGCCCGTCGGCAGGCGCCATCAGGCTCGACGGCGAGATCCTGGTGATCCGCAGCCCGTCGGAGGCGATCAGGAGTGGCATCGTCTATGTGCCGGAGGAGCGTGGCCGTCAGGGCGCGATCATCGGTCTGCCGATCTTCCAGAACGTGACGCTGCCGTCGCTGTCGCGCACCTCGCGCTCCGGCTTCCTCAAACTTGCCAACGAGTTCGCGCTTGCGCGGGAATATACATCGAGGCTTGATCTGCGTGCAGCCTCGCTCGATCAGGATGTCGGCACGCTTTCCGGTGGCAATCAGCAGAAAGTGGTCATCGCCAAGTGGCTGGCGACCAAGCCGAAGGTGATCATCCTCGACGAGCCGACCAAGGGCATCGACATCGGCTCCAAGGCGGCGGTTCACGCCTTCATGAGCGAACTGGCCGCCCAGGGCCTCAGCGTCATCATGGTCTCGTCGGAGATCCCTGAGATCATGGGCATGTCGGATCGCGTCATCGTCATGCGCGAGGGTCGCATCGCCGGCCGCTTCGACCGTGCGGAACTGACGGCGGAAAAGCTGGTGCGCGCTGCCGCCGGCATTGCGGAGGCCGCATGATGGCAAAGCTCCTGAAAAACCGTGAACTGCTACTTGTCGGCGCGATCCTGGTGCTGATCGCGCTTATCGCCTGGCGCTTCCCGCCCTTCATCGCGCCCGCCAATCTGGCGCGGGTCTATAACGATACCTCTATCCTGATCATCCTGGCGCTCGGCCAGATGGCCGTGATCCTGACGCGCTGCATCGATCTTTCGATGGCGGCGAACCTGGCGCTTTCCGGCATGGTTGCGGCGATGCTGAACGCGGCGTTTCCCGGCCTGCCGATCCCGGTCATCATTCTGTCGGCGATGGCGCTCGGCGCGATCCTCGGCATGATCAACGGCGCGCTTGTCTGGAAACTCGACATTCCTCCGATCGTCGTCACGCTCGGCACCCTGACCATCTACCGCGGCCTGATCTTCCTCCTGACCAACGGCAAGTGGATCAATGCCCACCAGATGAGCGATGCCTTCAAGAGCTTTCCACGCACTGATCTGGCCGGCATTCCGGTGCTTTCGTGGCTCTCCGTCGTCATGGTGGCTGCGATTTTCCTGGTGATCAGCCGCACACCGCTCGGGCGCGCCTTCTTCGCCGTTGGCGGCAATCCGCATGCGGCTGTCTACACCGGCATCGATGTCGGCCGGACCCGCTTCTTTGCCTACTGCCTCTCGGGCACGCTCGCCGGCCTGTCCGGCTATCTCTGGGTGTCGCGCTATGCCGTTGCCTATGTCGATATCGCTGCCGGCTTCGAACTCGACATCATTGCCGCCTGCGTCATCGGCGGCATCTCGATTGCCGGCGGCATCGGCTCGGTGCCCGGAGCGGTGCTCGGTGCATTGTTCCTCGGCGTCATCAAGAACGCGCTGCCGGTCATCAACATCTCGCCCTTCGCCCAGATGGCGATCTCCGGCATGGTCATCATCACAGCCGTTGCCGTCAATGCCCGTGCCGAACGACGCAAGGGCCGCGTCATCCTCAAAAAGGCGGAGGCTGTCTGATGGCCGAAACGCATCTCTCCCCCCGCAACATTCCCGATCGTCTGGAAGGGCGTGGCGCGCGCCTGCTGAAGAGCTGGGAAAGCCTGCTGCTCGTCGTTGCCTGCTTCATCTTTCTCGGCAATTCGCTGGCCTCGCCCTATTTCCTTGATCCGTGGAACCTCTCCGACGCCACTTTCAACTTCACGGAAAAGGCGATGATCGCCTTCGCCATGGCCTTGGTGATCATTTCGGGCGAGATCGACCTCTCGGTCGCCTCGATCATCGCGCTCGCCTCGACGGTGATGGGTTATGCCGTCCAGCTCGGGTTCGACACGCCGGCATTGGTGATTGTCGGGCTCTCGGTCGGGCTGCTTTGCGGCGTCGTCAACGGCCTGCTGATCACCGGCCTCGGCCTGCCGTCGATCGTCGTCACCATCGGCACCATGAGCCTGTTTCGTGGCCTCTCCTTCATCATTCTCGGCGATCAGGCCTTCACCGGCTATCCTGACAGCTTCTCCTGGTTCGGGCAGGGCTATGTCTGGTGGGTATTTTCCTTCGAGTTCACGCTGTTTGTCGCCCTTGCCGTGATTTATGGCGTGGTGCTGCACAAGACCAATTTCGGCCGTGCCGTCTACGCGATCGGCAACAACCAGACGGCAGCGCTGTTCTCCGGCATCCGCGTCGGCCGCGTGAAGTTCACGCTGTTCTTGCTCACCGGCCTGATGGCCGGGCTTGCCTCGATCTGCCTGACTTCGCGCCTCGGCTCCACCCGCCCGTCGATCGCGCTCGGCTGGGAGCTGGAAGTCGTCACCATGGTGGTGCTTGGCGGCGTCAGCATTCTCGGCGGGTCCGGCACCATCCCGGGCGTCGTGCTTGCGGCCCTGATCATGGGCATGGTCACTTTCGGCTTCGGGCTGCTGAACGTGCCGGGCATCGTCATGTCGATCTTCATCGGCTTGCTGTTGATCTCGGTGATCGCCCTGCCCATCCTGTGGCGACGCGCCCGACGCCGTCTTGCTCACTGAGGTTTCCATGGAAAAATACGCCTTCCGCATGCGGCTCAATCCGGGAATGGCCGGCGAATATACCGCGCGCCACGATGCGATCTGGCCGGAACTCGTGACCCTGTTGAAGGAGGCCGGCGTCTCGGACTACTCCATCCATCTCGACGAGGAGAACAATCTGCTCTTCGGCGTTCTCTGGCGAACGGCCGATCACGGCATGGCTGATCTGCCCTCCCATCCTGTCATGCAGAAGTGGTGGGCCCATATGGCCGATATCATGGAAACCCGTGGTGATAACGAGCCGGTCGCCGTGCCGCTCAAAACTGTCTTTCACATGAGCTGACCCGATGCGGATCGTGGGCGTCATCGACATCGGCAAGACCAATGCCAAGGTCGCAGCTGTTGATCTCGATCGTTTCGAAGAGATTGCCGTGCGCAAGACTGCAAACGGTGTCGTCGAAGGCGACCCCTATCCGCATTTCGATGTCGAGCGTCTCTGGGCCTTCGTGCTCGATAGCCTGAGGGCGCTCCATGCCGACCATCCCTTGCAAGCGATCTCGATCACCACCCACGGCGCAACCGCGGTCGTTCTCGACGAAGCCGGTGGGCTTGCCTTGCCGGTGCTCGACTATGAATTCGGCGGGCCGGATACCTGCGCCGAGGCGTATGGAGCCGTACGTCCCCCCTTTGCCGAAACCGGTTCGGCGCGCCTACCGATGGGGCTGAATGTCGGCGCGCAACTGTTCTGGCAGCAGCAAACCTTTCCGGAGGCTTTCGCCAAGGTCGCGACGATCCTGACCTATGCGCAATACTGGACCTTCCGGTTGACCGGCGTTCGCGTCAACGAACTGACGTCGCTCGGCTGCCACACCGATCTCTGGAATCCGAATGCGGGTACCTTTTCGACGCTGGTGGACAGCCAGGGCTGGCGCCCTCTGTTTGCGCCGGTCCGCAAGGCGAGCGCTATCGTCGGCGCCCTGCTGCCGGATCTTTGTGCGGCCACCTGCATCCCGAGCGGCACGCCAGTTTATTGCGGCATCCACGATTCCAACGCCTCGCTGCTTCCACACCTTCTGACCCGGAAGGCACCTTTCTCGGTCGTATCAACAGGCACCTGGGTCGTGATGCTGGCGGTCGGCGGCGCCAAGGTGGCGCTCGATGAACATCGCGACACGCTGATCAACGTCAACGCGCTCGGCGACCCGGTTCCTTCGGCGCGCTTCATGGGCGGTCGCGCCTTCTCGCTGTTGCTCGGCGATGGCGCGACGTCCGCCTCGTTCGAAGACGAGGAAGCGGTCATCGCGGCGGGGCACATGCTGTTGCCCTCGCTTCCCGAGGGCTCGGGACCTTACCCTTCGGCCAGGGCCTGCTGGACGATGGATGAAAAAGCGCTGACGACGGGCGGCAAGGCCGCTGCCGTATCCTTCCATCTGGCCTTGATGACGGCGACATGCCTCGATCTCATCGGTGCGCGAGGGGATATCGTGGTCGAGGGGCCGTTTGCTGCAAACGCCGCCTATTTGCGCATGCTTCAGGCGGCAACGGCGCGCCCGGTCCTTGCCGACAGCCACAACGTAACCGGCACCAGCCTCGGGGCTGCAAGTCTTGTCGACGGCCGTCACGTGCGAACCGGCGTGCAGGCCTTCGCCGGCCCCGTACCTCAGAGCTTTGTGCGCTATGCGGAAAACTGGCGGGCGCTAACGAAACGCCATGTGCAACAGGGCAATGGCGACCAGCAACGGTGAGGTATAAGGCAGTAACGGCGCTGCAGGAAATGGGCGTTTGACGTCGATGACGCGCGTCTTGCCGCTCAGAAAACCGAACTGCGGTTCGCCGAACGGTTATGCTCGAGATTGAGCACGATGGATACGGCCATCATTGTCAGGATTGCTGTGAGAGCGGCGCCAATTCCAAGAACAATCATTGTTCGTTTCCCGTCAGCGCATCGTCATGATGTCGCTTTGCTTGCTGCAAAGGTTTCTTTCGCGCGATCCGCGCCCACTTCACTTTCGCTTCGATACGCGAGCGCAAGTCGAAGTACAATTCTAAACTCTTGTGAGTGAAAACCTGTGGAAATTCGCGGCCAATAGTGCGGCATTGTTGCACTGCAAAAACAGCGCCAGAAATCGCCCCGCGAATTTTAGTGAATCCGGTTACAGGCCATCAACCGTTAACCTTCAAGCAAGGAATTAACCATAAACATTGTCCCACACGTCGGAATGGGAAAAATTCACAGTCTCCTCAAGGCATGATGCCGCCCCGCCGTACCGGTTTAGGTCCGGTATCGATTCTTCACCGAATTTACTTGCGGGATGGACGATAGCAGACGCCCAAGCGGCGGGGGCTGATCTCATCGATGTGGCGTGCACGTCCGGTGGACCGTGGACCGTCCTGATCCTCCCCTGGCAAATTCCGAGCATGCAAAGCCGGGGATTTAGCGTTGAGGCAGGAAGCATCGTCAGAACAGGCAAGGAAGGGCCAGGCAGGCAGTCTGCTGGAGCGCTTGCGCTTTGCCGGGCTCGACGACGAGAGCTGTTCCCGCGTCCGCGATGCCAGGCAGAAACTTTCCCCCCGTATCGACGCAGCACTTCGCGATCTCTTCCAGCGCCTGCAGAGCTATCCTGACGCGGCCCGCCATTTCGACAACGACCGGCAGCTCGATCGCCTCCAGGACATCCAATCTTCCCACTGGAACGTACTGACCGATGCGCGCTTTGACGGCCTCTATGCCGAGCGCGTCAAGGTGCTTGCCGATACTTCGAACCGCATGGGCCTCGACCCGCGCTGGCAGATGGCAAGCCATGCGGTCGTGCTTGAACACTTGGTGGTCGGCCTTATCGAAGAGGCCTGGCCGAAGTCCTTCCTGCCGATGGGCAGGGGGCGCCGCAAGGAACTGTGCGATCTGGTCGCGGCACTCGTCCGCACCGTCTTCGTCGACATCGAGATCGGCGTCTCGCTTCGCTTCAACGCCCTTCGTCAGCAGCATCAGCGTCAGCTCGCCGACCAGCACAGCGCCGACGAGCAGGCGGTAACGACTCTTTTCGGCGATTTCGCCAAGGGCTTGAACGAGGGCGACCTCGGCGTGCGTCTGTCGGAGAGCGCCCCGGATGCCTACCAGCCGATCGTTGCCAGCCTGAATGCGGCACTCGACACGATCCAGCAGAGCCTGCAGTCCGCCGACCAGCGCGGCCAGGCGGCGGAGACCTTCATTGGCCGTCTGCGCGACGGCGCGGCCGCCTTTTCCGACAAGGCGTCAGCCGAAGCCGATTCCCTCACTGGCCAGATTGCAGCACTTTCCGACATGACTGCGCGCATGGCCACGGGCTCGAGTCGCATCAGCGCCACCGAAGCAAAGGCCAACGAGACAAGGGTTGCCGTCGAGCGCAGCGGCGAGATTGCCGGCCAGGCAATCTCCGCCATGGCCGATATCGAGGCGTCGGCCGAAAAGATTGGCCAGATCATCGGTGTCATCGACGAGATCGCCTTCCAGACCAACCTCCTGGCGCTGAATGCCGGCATCGAGGCTGCCAGGGCTGGCGACAGCGGCCGCGGCTTTGCCGTCGTCGCGCAGGAAGTGCGCGCGCTTGCGCAGCGCTCCGGCGAGGCGGCACGTGAAATCAAGCAGCTGGTGACCGGCACCAAGGCGCAGGTCGAGACCGGCGTCGAGATCGTCGGCCGCACGCAGGATGCGATCAGCAGCATCGTCCAGCAGGTCACATCGATCAATGCTGCCGTCTCCGGCATCGCCCGCGAGGCGGAACAGCAGGTCGGCGACCTCAAGGGTGTTGCATCCGACATCGGGGCGATTTCGCAGGCCGTACAGGCAAGTGCCGCGATGGCGGGCGAGACCGTCCGGTCTTCCGACGATCTACACAATGTCATCGTCGAGCTCGGCGAGACCATCCGCCGGTTCCGTATCGAACGCCGCGCGGCTTCGCCAACACCGACCGCCAGCCCGGGACGCAGCCTCGCGGCTCCCCTGGCCACGGTCGATTATGACGTGGCGACACCGTTGTTCGATGACGGTCCGCAACGTCAGTTCGCCGGTTGGCAACGCTGATCCCAGGGGCACTCAAGAGTTCGCAGTCGAGGAAAACAGGAATGGCCAGCAAGAAGACCGCTCAAAAGACGCTCAGCCTCGCTCCGGTGTTGGACCTGAACGAAGCGACGTCGCTGCATGAGAAGCTTTTGGGCCTGAAGGGCAGCAATCTCGTGATTGATGCCTCGGCGGTCGAGCGGGTGGGAACGCTTTGCGTTCAGGTGTTGATGGCAGGCGCCAGGACTTGGGAAGAGGATCATTTGTCTTTCACCTTCAGCAAGGTGTCGGACGCTTTCGAGAAAACGACACAGCTCATCGGGGTCGATATCGATCACCTGATGGCAAAGGAGATTTGAAGAATGAAAAAGCGAGTTCTGACAGTCGACGACTCCCGGACGATCCGGAACATGCTTCTGGTCACGCTGAACAATGCCGGCTTCGAAACGATCCAGGCAGAAGACGGCGTCGAGGGCCTTGAGGTTCTCGAAGAAGCCAACCCCGATGTCATCGTCACCGACATCAACATGCCGCGTCTCGACGGCTTCGGCTTCATCGAAGGCGTGCGCAAGAACGACCGCTACCGCGCCATTCCGATCCTGGTCCTGACCACGGAAAGCGATGCCGAAAAGAAGAACCGCGCCCGTCAGGCCGGTGCGACCGGCTGGATCGTCAAGCCGTTCGACCCGACGAAACTGATTGATGCAATCGAGCGCGTAACGGCCTGAAGTCCGAGGATAGCCTCCAATGGATATGAACGAAATCAAAGAGATCTTCTTTCAGGAGTGCGAGGAACAACTCGCCGAACTGGAATCGGGTCTTCTGAAGCTCAATGACGGCGACCGCGATCCGGAAACGGTCAATGCTGTGTTTCGCGCCGTGCACTCGATCAAGGGTGGTGCTGGCGCTTTCGGGCTCGACGACCTCGTCTCCTTCGCCCACGTGTTCGAGACGACACTTGATTGCGTTCGCTCCAACAGGCTCGACCCCGGTCCTGAGGTTCTGAAGGTAATGCTGAAGTCGGCCGACGTTCTGGCCGACCTGACGAACGCTGCCCGCGATGGCGGCAGCGTCGATGAGGCCCGCAGCCGCCAGCTGATCAAGGAACTCGAAGCGCTTGCCAACGGCGAAGTGCTTCAGGTGTCGGCTGCTCCCGAGCCGGTCGCCAAGGCCGCGCCGGTGGTTGCTGCCCCCGTTGCCAACGACGAAGGCTTCCAGCCGGTGGCGTTCTCCTTCGATGATTTCGAGGCGGACGAGCCGGTAATGGAGCTGCCCACCTACGAGATCGTCTTCAAGCCCAAATCGGATCTCTATGCCAAGGGCAACGAGGCAACGCTGCTTCTGCGCGACCTCTCCCGCCTTGGCGAGATGAGCATCCATTGCGACATGGACGCGCTCCCGGCGCTCGATCGCCTGAGCCCGGAATCCGCTTACTTCTCCTGGAAGATCTCGCTGAAAACCGACAAGGGTGAGGACGCGATCCGCACCGTGTTCGAATTCGCCGAGTGGGATTGCGACCTCGAGGTTTCGCTGGTTGCTGGCGATGCAGGCGTTCCCGGCGAGGAGCTGCCGATGCAGCCCGTACCGTTCGACCTGTCGATCCTTGATGACGAGCCGGCCGTGTCGGTCGGCGTGGTCGAGGAAGAAGAGCAGCTGGCAGCCCGCCAGGAAATCCGCGACGCGGCGGTCTCCGCTGCAGCCACAGCCAGCAACGTGCTGCAGATGGCCCAGGCGGCCGCCCGCGCACCCGCTGAAAAGTCGGCCGGCGCTGCGGCAAGCGCTGCTGCCCAATCTGCAGCCGCACAGCAGGCAGCCGCATCCGCCGCGACACCGACGATCCGTGTCGATCTCGATCGCGTCGACCGGCTGATCAACCTCGTCGGCGAGCTCGTGATCAACCAGGCGATGCTGTCGCAGAGCGTGGTCGAAAACGACGCCAACGGCACCTCGTCGATCAACATGGGTCTCGAAGAGCTGCAGCAGCTCACCCGTGAGATCCAGGATTCGGTGATGGCGATCCGCGCGCAGCCGGTAAAGCCGGTGTTCCAGCGCATGTCGCGCATCGTTCGCGAAATCGCCGACATGACAGGCAAGTCGGTCCGCCTCATCACCGAAGGTGAAAACACCGAAGTCGACAAGACGGTCATCGACAAGCTGGCCGAACCGCTGACCCACATGATCCGCAACGCGGTCGATCATGGCCTCGAAACGCCGGAGAAGCGACTTGCCGCCGGCAAGAGCGCCGAAGGCACCGTGCGCCTGACGGCAAAGCATCGCTCGGGCCGTATCGTCATCGAGCTTGCCGATGACGGCGCCGGCATCAACCGCGAGAAGGTGCGCCAGAAGGCAATCGACAACGATCTGATCGCCGCCGACGCCAATCTCTCCGACGAAGAGATCGACAACCTGATCTTCCATGCCGGCTTCTCCACCGCCGACAAGATCTCCGACATTTCCGGCCGCGGCGTCGGCATGGACGTAGTTAAGCGCTCGATCCAGGCGCTTGGTGGTCGCATCAACATCTCGTCGAAGCCCGGCCACGGCTCGGTCTTCACCATGAGCCTGCCGCTGACGCTTGCCGTGCTTGACGGCATGGTGGTCACGGTCGCCAACCAGACGCTGGTGGTGCCGCTGACGGCAATCGTCGAGACCCTGCAACCGGAAGCCGCCGCAATCCATTCCTTCGGCTCCAACCAGCGGCTGATCTCGATCCGCAACTCCTTCTGCCCGCTTGTCGATGTCGGTCGCATCCTCAACTTCCGCGCCAGCCAGGCAAACCCGGTCGAAGGGGTGGCGCTACTGGTGGAATCCGAAGGTGGGGGCCAGCGCGCACTCATGGTCGACGCCATCCAGGGCCAACGCCAGGTCGTCATCAAGAGCCTCGAGGCCAACTACACCCACGTGCCGGGTATCGCTGCCGCGACCATTCTCGGCGACGGTCGGGTGGCGCTCATCCTCGATGTCGACACGATCGTGGCAGCTTCGCGTGGCCAGTCGCTGAAGCCTGAAATGTCTCTCGCCGCCGCTGGATGAATGTGATGACCTATGCCGCAAAGAATCTGACCACGGACGGACGAGAGCTGATCGCTTTCCGCGTCGGCGATCAGGAGTTCTGCGTGAACGTGATGTCCGTGCGCGAAATTCGCGGATGGACACCGGCGACTGCGATGCCGCATGCGCCGTCCTACATGCTCGGCATCATCAATCTGCGCGGTGCGGTACTGCCGATCGTCGATCTCTCGGCACGCCTCGGCATGAAGCCGGCCGAGCCGACGGTCCGCCATGTCATCATCGTCGCCCAGGTGAAGAACCAGGTGGTCGGCCTGCTCGTCGACGCCGTCTCCGACATCCTGACGATCACCGACGACAAAATCCAGCCGACGCCGGATGTCATCTCGTCCGAATTCGAAAGGAGCTTCGCCCGCGGCGTGCTCGCGATCGAAGGCCGGCTGATCTGCCTGATAGAACTCGAATCCGTCTTCCCGCAGGAAGAAAGGGAAGCAGCATGAGAAACCAGGCCATTCTGGAACAGAAGCAGTCACCCGACGAATGCCTGGCAAGCGGTGAGTATCCGCTGACGCGCCGCGATCTCAGCGAAATCGCAGCGATGATCTATGCCGACGCCGGCATCTACCTCAACGAGACCAAGGCATCGCTCGTCTATTCCCGGCTGTCGAAGCACATCCGCAACCTCGGTCTCAAGGGCTTTCGCGACTACTGCCAGCTGGTCTCCTCGCCGTCAGGTGCTGCCGCCCGCCGCGACATGCTTTCGCATCTGACGACGAACTTCACCCGCTTCTTTCGAGAGAACCACCATTTTGAACATCTGAAGACCGAGGTTCTGCCGGAGCTGATTGCCCGCGCCAAGGCCGGTGGGCGCGTGCGCATCTGGTCTGCCGCCTGCTCGGACGGGCAGGAGCCCTATTCGATCGCGTTGACGGTGCTGTCGCTGCTGCCGAATGCGGCCGATTATGACTTCCGCATTCTCGCGACCGATATCGACCCGAAGATCCTGGCGCTGGCACGGGCCGGCGCCTATGACGCCACCGCGCTCGAGACGGTCAATCCGGCCATGCGGAAGCAATGGTTCGACGAGGTCAATGCCGGCGGCCGCTTCAAGTGGCAGATCGACGATCGCGTCAAGCGGCTCATCACCTTCAACGAACTGAACCTGATGGCGCAATGGCCGTTCAAGGGACCGTTCGACGTCATCTTCTGCCGCAACGTCGTGATCTATTTCGACGAGCCGACGCAGATGAAGATCTGGTCGCGCTTTGCCGGCATGCTCGGCACCAACGGCCATCTTTACATCGGTCATTCCGAGCGCGTGTCGGGCGACGCCAAGTCGCAGTTCGACAACATCGGCATCACCACCTACCGCCATACCGGAAAGTTTCATGGAGGACGGGTATGACTGCACCCGCTCGCGTTCTCGTCGTCGATGACTCGGCCACCATGCGTGGTCTGATCACGGCCGTTCTCAATTCCGATCCCGGCGTCACCGTCGTTGGCCAGGCGGCCGATGCGATGGAAGCGCGCCAGGCGATCAAGCAGCTCGATCCTGATGTCGTCACCCTCGACATCGAGATGCCGAACATGAACGGCCTCGAATTCCTCGACAAGATCATGCGCCTGCGCCCGATGCCGGTCATCATGGTTTCGACGCTGACGCACAAAGGTGCCGAGGCGACAATCGCCGCGCTTGAAATCGGCGCGTTCGACTGCGTCGGAAAGCCGCTTCCGGGGGATCCCAATCCTTTTGCCGGTCTCGTCGACAAGGTAAAGGCGGCCGCCCGGTCGCAGCGCAAGTTCATCATCACCGGCAACAAGGCGGCCGCACCCACGGCGGCCAATGTCAATGGTGCTTCGGAATACCGCGCCGGGCGCAAGATCATCGCGATTGGTGCGTCGACCGGCGGCGTCGAGGCGCTGATCACCGTGTTGCAGAAGTTCCCGGCGAACTGCCCGCCGACGGTAATCACGCAGCACATGCCGCACACTTTCACCAAAAGCTTTGCCGAGCGGCTCAATCGCCTGTGCGCACCGGCGGTGCAGGAAGCAACCGATGGCGCGCGCCTGGAAATCGGCAAGGTCTACCTGGCGCCGGGCGGCGAGCGTCACCTGCAGGTCTCCAATCCGACGGCACCTTGCTGCCGTCTGGTCGATCGCGATCCGGTCAACGGCCACCGTCCTTCGGTTGACGTGCTGTTCGATTCGGTCGCCGAACTTGCCGGTCGCAATGCGATCGGCGTCATCCTGACTGGCATGGGCCGCGACGGCGCATCCGGTCTCCTGAAAATGCGGCATGCCGGGGCAAAGACCTTCGGCCAAAACGAAAAGACATGTGTCGTCTACGGCATGCCGAGAGTTGCCTATGAATTGGGTGCCGTCGAAACGCAGCTCCCCCTTGGTTCCATCGGGGAAGAGATACTGAAGACAGCGGCGCTCCGGAAGGAAGGAAGCGAATAATGTCCATCGCCGAAAAAATAAAAGTTCTGATCGTCGACGATCAGGTCACGAGCCGCCTGCTTCTGGGCGACGCCTTGCAGCAGCTGGGCTTCAAGCAGATCACCGCCGCCGGTGACGGGGAACAGGGCATGAAGATCATGGCCCAGAACCCGCATCACCTCGTCATCTCCGACTTCAACATGCCGAAGATGGACGGCCTCGGCCTGCTCCAGGCGGTGCGGTCCAACCCGGCCACCAAGAAGGCGGCGTTCATCATTCTGACGGCGCAGGGTGACCGCGCACTGGTCCAGAAGGCGGCCGCACTCGGAGCCAACAACGTGCTGGCCAAGCCGTTCACCATCGAAAAGATGAAGGCCGCGATCGAAGCCGTATTTGGGGCATTGAAATGAACATGGAAGCCGTTGGCAAGCGCGTGCATGTCATCCAGGGCGAGTACAAGGTCTTCAACGATCCCAATGTGGTGTTGTCGACCATTCTCGGTTCCTGCGTGGCCGCGTGCATGCGCGATCCCGTGGTCGGAGTCGGCGGCATGAATCATTTCCTGCTGCCGGGATCGGCGTCGTCGCCCGCTTCCGGTGGCGACGCTACCCGCTATGGGGTCCATCTCATGGAACTCTTGATCAACGGCCTGTTGAAACAGGGTGCCCGCCGCGATCGGCTCGAGGCCAAGATCTTCGGCGGCGCCAAGACCATTGCGCGGTTCTCGAATGTCGGCGAGCAGAATGCCGCCTTTGCCCGGCAGTTCCTGCTCGACGAAGGCATCCGCATCGTCGGCGAGAGCACGGGCGGTGAACACGGCCGCAAGCTCGAATACTGGCCGTCGTCGGGCCGCGCCCGTCAGTACGCACTGACAGGGGTGGAAACCCAGCGCACGGTCCAGCTGGAAGAGCGCCCGGTGGTGGCACCGCGTCCGGTCGAGAGCTCCATCGAATTCTTCTGATCCTGCGGGGGGCTTGCTCCGCAGGCAAACCATGCGCCTGCACTATCGCTAGAAAAACCACGTGAGAACCGACAATGCAGACTGACTACCAGGGCCACATGCCGCACGTGGAAGAATCGCTGCCTGAAGTGTTGATGCGCGTCGTCACCGAACTTCACGACGTCGCCTATCTCATCGAGCGGATCGAGCCGCAGCTGCTCGGCGCGCGCGGCGCCTCGGCACTGGGCAATCCCGACGACATGATGGTGCTGCAGGGCATCGATCTGGCCGTGCAGAAGACCCGGGGTCTTGCCGAATTCATCGACACGGTCACGGCGGCGATCCCCGAGACCTGCCTCGTCGACGTGACCACGGCCGTCAATCTGGTCAAGCTCGCCGACATGAAGAAGGCGCTGGGCAACGGCATGCTGCGTCACGGTCATTCGCAGCCGCTGACCAAGTCAGCGGGCGACTTCGAGGCGTTCTAAAGCCTTTCCAGGAAGGTGCGAAGCGGGTTTCCGTCAGGGAAGACGTGAAGCAAAGAGAGCGCTTCCGCAACCCCGTTTAAGATGGAGGCGCTCTAGCCTTGGGGCTGCATCGACGTCGGTGTAGCCAGATTTCTCTACAGTTATATCCCCCGATTTCCCCGAGACTGTCGGCGAAAGCCAAGTTCGCGCAAGTTTCGTTTCCTACGGTCCCGATCGGGGCTGATGGATTCGCGTGTATTGGAAGTCGTTACGGGGCGCGCGAAACCCAGAAAACCAAATGTTGGAACTGCGCAGGGCGCTCGTCGGATGACCGGCTCGAATGTCCTGCGATACTGGGTGCGGAAACAGAATGAGTCTGTTGAATCAATTTTCGATGTTCACGAAGAACCTCGCCAGTCTGGGGCAAGGCAAGCTGATAGCGCTGGCAGCCGCCGGCATTATCGCTGTCGGCATGGTTCTGGGGGCCGGTATCTACGTCAACAGGCCATCGTTCGAGACGCTCTATGTCGGGCTCGAGCGAAGCGACGTCACTCAGATCAGCATTGCGCTTGCCGAGGCCAACATCGACTTCAACGTCGGTGCGGATGGCGGCAGCATCCAGGTTCCGGTCGGCATGACCGGCAAGTCCCGCCTGCTGCTCGCCGAGCGCGGCCTGCCGAGCAGTGCCAATGCCGGCTACGAACTCTTCGACAATGTCGGCTCGCTCGGCCTGACCTCCTTCATGCAGGAAGTCACCCGGGTTCGCGCGCTTGAAGGCGAAATCGGACGCACCATCCAACAGATTTCCGGGATTGCCGCCGCCCGCGTCCACATCGTCATGCCGGAGCGCGGCAGCTTCCGTAAAGCAGACCAGAACCCGACCGCCTCGGTAATGATCCGCGCCAGCGCCACGGTCGGCCGCAGCGCGGCAGCGTCGATCCGCCACCTCGTTGCCTCGTCCGTACCGGGGCTCGACGTCGATGACGTCACCATTCTCGATTCGACCGGCCAGCTTCTCGCCTCGGGCGACGATCCGGCCAACAGTGCCCTCAACCAGTCGCTGGGCGTCGTTCAGAACGTCCAGACCGAGCTCGAGAAGAAGATCGATAACGCGCTCGCTCCATTCCTCGGCATGGACAACTTCCGCACCAGCGTCACGGCTCGCCTCAACACCGACACACAGCAGATTCAGGAGACGATGTTCGATCCGGAATCGCGTGTCGAGCGCTCCACCCGCGTGACCAAGGAAGAGCAGAAGTCCAGCCAGCAGCAGCCGGACAATGCCGCGACCGTTCAGCAGAACATTCCGCAGGCCGCCCCACGTGGCGGCGCCGGCCCGCAGTCGAACGACCAGGCCGAGAAAAAGGAAGAGCAGACCAACTACGAGATCAACAGCAAGACGATCGCCACCGTGAAGAACAGCTACACGGTTGAGCGCCTGTCGATTGCCGTGGTCGTCAATCGCGGTCGGATTGCGGCCATGGTCGGCGAGCCCGTCGATCAGGCGAAGATCGACGCGTACCTTCAGGAAATGCAGAAAATCGTATCGTCTGCCGCCGGCATCGACGCGAACCGTGGCGACGTCGTGACGCTGAACGCCATGGACTTCGTCGAGACGCAGTTGCTCGACCAGGCCGTCGCCGGTCCGGGCATCATGGAGACGCTGACGCGCAACCTTGGCGGCATCATCAATGCGCTCGCCTTCGTCGTCGTCGCCTTCCTGGTCGTCTGGATGGGCATGCGGCCGCTGGCTCGCCAGCTCGGCCTTGGTGGAAGCTCCGGCCAGCTCGCCAACGAATCCGCCGGTCTCGAACTGCCCGATTTCTCTCCTGCGACTGCAGGTGCCGGTGGCGCCCTCATGGACGGCTTCGGCTCCGACTTCGGCTTCGACAGCACCGACGATCTGCTCAACATGGGCGAAGACGCAGGCGCGTTCAACCGTCGCGTCAAGGAAGGACCGGAAAGGCGCCTTTCACGCATGGTCGAGATCAGCGAAGAGCGCGCCGCAAAGATCCTGCGCAAATGGGCTCTCGAGAAAGCCGCCTGATCACACAGAAATCGTCTGATATGACAAATCCCGCCGCTTCGGCGGGATTTTTCGTTTTCCAGGCGTTGCGGGTGCGGCGCGCTTGCCGTCATGTTCCGTACAAATATTGTGCGAGTCTCGGCGGTTGCCGGTATCGGCCGCTGAATCCGCGGCAAGAATCGTTGTGCCGTCGCCAGAGTCATGGGTGCGACCCGCGATTGTAATACTTTAACGAGATCTTAATTTTTAGATTCCGCCGTTGCCGCCCAGGTGCGGAAGGCGGGTCGGGTTACTGCGTCCGTTCCCGTCAATACATAGTTAAATTGGAATATAAATTGGATTAGTCGATAATAATTCGTAACGTATTCGAGTTTTATATATTGATAGACTGCAGTTGTGTGAGTGAACAATTGGTGCATTTTCGCAACAGACGTCGGTCGAAAGTAAAATTCGCCGCTATTCGAAGCTTCTTCTGACTCTGGTGAATGACGAAATTCGGGCTGGATTTGTGCTCAGCGACGTGCCCGGCGCTGCGCAAAATCGGTGCGGCAGCGGAGCAGGGACAATTAGAACGGCAAAACTCATTTAAATATCAACGCTATGTCAAAACAGGTGCTGCGCGATGCCGGGATCGGACAATGCTGAAGCAGCATCTGGACGAATCGTTTCATGAACGGGTGGTGAAGTAAATAGCGAGAAGATGGCGGTGGTTTTTTTTTAGGACGGATGTACATTTTTAACAGTTGATTCGCGTCCTGAATTGCGACTGGTGGTGATATTCGGCTTGGGCCGGCTGTTGGCGGCGACAGTGCAGCGCAGGTTCCAGGGCGGTGAATCCGGCACGGGGGCTGACATCATGGACATTTCGCAAGCAGACATAACTGTCTGGCCTTTGCCGACAGCGTCGGCACGCCTACGCGGCGGTGGGCTTACGCGTGACCAGTTGTTCAGGCGGCTGGGCGAGATGGCGGGGCGCGCCAATCTGGGAAGTGGGCTTGCGGCCCTGACCGAATATGTCGGCGCGAGCCATTATCTCCTGGCACGATACGATCTCTCGCAGGATAACGGGCTCGATTTCGTCGTCTGCTCGGATTGGCCATTCGACATCGTCAGACGCCTTTCGGGCATCGTCACGGGGCTTCACGCCAAGACGACCGAGCTTGAAAAATGCCTCTCGGTGCTGCAGCCAATGTTTTATTCGCTGCCCGACGACATCGACCTGCCACGCGGCATCAGCCGCGAATATTGCGCAGTCACCTTCAATGTCGGACGGCTGCGCTTCTCGTTGATGCTGCTCGTTCCCGAGGATGTGATCCTCTCGCAGGAGAGCTTGCGCGATGTGACGCTGCTTGCCGGATACCTCGCAAGCTTCACCACACGCGCCGAGGTGCGGCACGATCGCGACTTCGAGCTCACCGACCGTGAACTGGAATGCCTCTTCTGGATCGCCGAGGGCAAGACGAGCGAAGAGATCGCCGTCATTCTCGGGATCTCCCGCAACACGATCAACAACTACATCACCAGCGTCATGCGAAAAACGGCCACGCGAACCCGCTCCGAAGCGATCGCCTATGCCGTCCGAAACAACCTGGTTTGAGGGGCGAGACGAATGACCCATTTCCTCGCCAATGGACGCAGCGACGACGATCGCCACAGCCGCAGCGGCAGGGCGGCGCGCGCGGCGACCCTGATCACACGATTGCAGGCGATGCAGCGTCAGATCAACGCCAAGCATTTCGCCGTGCTGCGCCTCAACGGCAAGGGTATGGGCGCGGTGCGCAAGCTGACCTGCGTGCTCGACAACTGGGGCATCTCCTCGGAAGCGAACGCGCATGATCTCATCACTCAATACGGCGAGGAGTTGACGGCCCACCTCGACACATCGCTGCTGCCGGTGCTTTGGAACGGCTCGGGCGAACACCAGGCGGCCGAGATGTCCGATTTCGGACACTTCGCTCACCGTCTGAAAGGGCGCAAACTGCCCTATTCGGGCCTTGCCTTTCCCGTGCGGCTCGGTGCACAGGGCAATGGATATGTGGTCTTCGCCGGCAGCTATGTCGATGCGACGACCGAGCAGGTCGTCGATCTGCATGGCCGCAGCTGCACGATCATGACCGACCTTCTGGCGGCAGACGAGAAGCGCATGGTGCAGGCCGAGACGCTCAGCGATCGCGAAATCGCCTGCCTGCAGATGGCGGGCGACGGCCATATCAGTGAGGAGATCGCTGAACGGATGGGGCTCTCCGTCCACACGGTGAACGCCTATCTCGGGGCCGCCACGACCAAGCTCGATTCGGTCAACCGTATCCAGGCGATCGCCAAGGCTATTCGCCTCGGCTACATCAGCTGAAGATCGGGCGACCTGGAGCATTTCCAGGAAAAGTGCTAAGCGGTTTTCCGTCAGGAAATGCTTGGAAACAAAGAGATAGAGTGTTTCTGCGACTCCGTTTAGACCGGAAACGCTCTAGCATGCCAGAGGCAGTTCATAGGATTTGATGAACTTCGCTTCGGTCAGGCTCTTTGCAAGGAAGGCCGTGTTCTCGTCCGGATCCGCCGATGGGTTCTGGAACGTGATGTGGCTGATCTCGATGCCGGCGGTGTCGTTGCCGAGCGAGAGGCGCACATAAATGGTCACGCCGCGCGGTTTGAGCTCGAGATCGAGCACGATTTCCGGCTCGCTGTCCCAATCCAGATTGTAGTTTCCGCCGAGACCGAAATTGACCGTTCCGGGCAGGAAATAGAGCTCGGCGGCCGATTCAACGAGGTCAGCGAGGCTGGCATAGGATTCGAACCGCAGGAGAGCGATGAAATCCGCAGCGTCTATGAGACGCAATTCGGTCGCCACTGGGCGGATCGCTTCGGCTACTATCTGTTCCCGTCTCTCGGAGAATTCGCACTTTTTCATCGGCGTTACGTCATCCGTTTTGGTTGCGATTGCGCATGCACCCTGTGAATGAGTTCGGCAACTGCCTTGTAAAACACGGGTGGAATCACACTATCGACCGAGACTTGTGCAAACATGGAGCGTGCAAGCGGCGGATCCTCGAAGACGGGAATGCCGTTTTTCTCTGCAATCTCACGGATTTTCAGGGCAACGAGGTCCTGGCCAAGGGCAACGACCACCGGCGCGTCGCTTTCTTCGCGGACGTAACGGAGCGCAACGGCATAGTGGGTAGGGTTGGCGATCACCAGCGTCGCCCTTGGCACGGATGAAATCATGCGCTTGCGCGCCCGATCGCGCTGCATGGAGCGCAGGCGCGACTTGACGATCGGGTCGCCCTGCGACTGCTTCATCTCCTCCTTCACTTCCTGCTTGGTCATCATCAGTTCGGTGTACCAATGATGGCGCGACCAGAAGAGATCGGCGATCGCCAGAACGGCCGTGGCCAGCATGATGACGATCATCACCTGGTTGAGATCGGAGGTCATCGTCGAGAAGATCGTCACCGGGTCGGAGAACATCAGGTCGAGCGTCGCGAAGTAGTCGTTCCAGAGAACCAGCACGACGAGGATCGACACGACGATGATCTTGAACAGCGACTTTCCGAATTCCACCAGGCCCTGAACACCGAAAATGCGCTTCAGGCCTGCCATCGGCGAAATCCGGTTCATCTTCGGCTGGATGCGATCGAGCACAGGTCGGGGCAGGTTCTGAAAGATGGAAGAGCCGACGCCGAAGACGATGAGCAGCACGAAGACGGGAACGAGCAGTGCCGTCGATTTCCAGGCGAGGTGCGTCATCAACGCGACGACATCCGTGGCGTTATTCAGTCGCCAGGCTTCCGGCTGCTCGAAAATGTCCTTTAGCGCCGCGGCGACCGTGCCGGCACCGTCGGTCAGGAAGAACACGAAGAAGATGTAGATCGCCACCGTCGAGGCAAACGTGGTCGCTTCGCGGGAGAAGGGCACGTTACCCTTGTCGGCGGCGTCGGAGATCTTTTTCTCCGACGGGGACTCTGTTTTGCTGTCCTTATCCTGATCGTCCGACATGCGACAGGAAGTCTCCCGACCGGTTTCCACAAGCCAGCGCTGAGCTTGCGCTGCCTGTAGTGAACCCGGAAACCGAGGCAGACAAGGGCCTTGTCGGGGCAATCATGCAGGGTCAACAGGAAATGCGGGGCCGTCGATCCCGCCAAAAACAGAAACGCGGGCCCAGGGCCCGCGTTGTGGTTCTACGATCAGGCTTAGCGCCGGTCCTTAAAAGAATGCCCGGTGGCCGGATGGATCAGGCGGCCTGCGCTTCCTTTTCCTTCAGCTCCAGCTGGCCGCTTGCGGCAAGGCGGATTGCTTCCTGTGTGATCGAGCGGCGCGCAATGGCGATATCGCGCGGGTTGATGCCGGCATCGCCCATGGCAAGATCGGATTCGATCATGCGGCGCTGACGTGCGCCGATGGAGGCGAGAACCGATTCGCGCAGGTCCGAGGTCGAACCGCGTAGCGCCATGGTGATGATGTCGGTCGAGACATCGTTGAAGAGCTGAACGCGGCTGCGC
The DNA here is from genome assembly GCF_050434565.1 of Ensifer sp. 4252. NCBI lineage: Bacteria > Pseudomonadati > Pseudomonadota > Alphaproteobacteria > Hyphomicrobiales > Rhizobiaceae > Ensifer > Ensifer sp. 4252. The sequence goes on along the minus strand of NZ_JBNDIU010000001.1, from coordinate 1,066,831 downwards.
TGCGGCATGTAGAGAACGTCGTCGAAGAGGAAGATCTTCGGGCGAACCTTCTTGGCCGATTCGGTGCTGAGAGATTCGAGCGAAGCGAGCAGCGTGTCGACCTGCGGCTTGTCGAGCTCGTTCATCACCTCGGCGATCTTGGTCGGGCCGGCGGAGTTGCGCTCGGCTTCCATCTCGCCGATCATTTCCATGACACGGTTCTCGATGATCGACGCAGCCTTGGGGCTCACGTCCTTCATGTTGACGGCGCGCTTCAGAATATCCGGCCGCTGCTCTTCGGAAAGCTGCAGCAATACCTTCGCGCCGAAGCTCGACGGCATCATCGACAGGACATAGGCAATGGTCTGCGGATGTTCCTTGGCCAGCTGCAGCGCGACCGCAACCGGGTCGCATTCCTGCAGCCGGTCCCAGATATTGGCTTCGTAGGACTGGAAGGTGGCGCGACGCCCGAGCAGGCCGTCGACTTCGTCCGGGGTCAGGCCTTCCTCGAGAATGCTCTCGATCGCCTTGGCATTGTCCATGAGGCCGGCGCCCTCGGTGAAGAGGTCTTCGAACTCGTTGACCAGCGCTTCCAGTTCGTGGGGAGGGATGGCCCGCAGCGACTGCGCCGAAGCGATGATCGCCTGCAGCTCGCTCTGGGTGAAGAACTTCAGCAGCTTTCCGGCGACGGTCTTGCCCATCGCCAGCAGAACGGCTGCTGCCTTGTCGGTCTGGTTGAGAGGCCTGGAAAGTGCCTGAGCCTCAAAACTTTCGAAATCCATCATGGATTCATCCCTCGCCCAATGATCGGGCTCTATGACTTCTTGCTGCCCTTGATCTCGATGAGCTTGACGCCGAACCGGGTGTCGTCGCCTTCGAGAACGGTAATTTCACCACGGCCGATGATCCGGCCGTTGACCATGATTTCGACCGGTTCGCCGATCCGCCGGTCGAGCGAAATCGTGGCGCCTTCGGTCAGGTTCATGAGACCGGATACCTGCATGCGGCTGGTGCCGAGAACGATCTGAACATCGATCGGAATGTCCATGATCAGGTCGAGATTGGCGGTCATGCCGCTGCCGGGCGGCGTGTCGATGGCGGTTTCACCGGCATCGAAGGCCGATGCGCCGAAATCGCTGGCGCCGAAGCTGCTGCCGCCGCCGAAATCGGTGGCGGCAGGTGTCTCCGACAGGTCGCTGCCAAAGGTGTCCGAGCCGAAGTCGCCGCCAAAGGCGCCAAGGCCATCGGCCGGAGCGTCGAAGTCGCCGCCGAATTCGGTGGTGCCACCGAGCGTGTCGACGCTGCCGAACTCAGCGCCGAAGCCAGCCGGCGTGTCGGTATCCTTCTTGAGAACACCGCGCAGATCGTCGATCGCCTGGTCGAGTTCCATGTCTCCGACAGCGACTGCGGCCTGTTCGTTGAGTGGTGCTTTCTTGGGTGCCATGTGCGAACTATTCCAGTTGAAGCTTGCCTCAGGCCTACTGCCTGTCGACGGCGAGCCGAATTAACTCATGATGTGGCGAAGGATGTCCTGTTCGGAGCCGTGGGTGTCCTTGACCCGCACGGTATATTTCGCACCCGATCGACCGAACTCGCAGACATAGAGGTCGCGGCCGTTGGCATTCACGTCGACGCGAACGTCCTGGGCATCGTGGAAGGGAATGACGTCGCCGGCCTGAAGGCGGCTGATCGTCTCGAGCGTCAGGCTTTCCAGCCGGATCCGCGCCTCGATGGTGACGGCGGAGCGACGAACCTGCTCCTCCATCTGTTCGGTCCATTCGGACTTCTGCTTGCGGTTCTGGCCGGCACCCTTTGGAAAGACGATCTGCGTCTTCAAGAGTACGCTTTGCGGCACGATGATCGAGAACGTCGACAAAACAGGGCCGAAGCCGATCGTCATGTCGATCGCCGCCGCATGAACGTCCTCGACCGCCGGGTCGGGCTTGCCGCGGGCGGCACTGTTATGTGCGCGGGCAACGATCGGCTCGAAGCCGCCAGACGCATTGACGGCGGTGCGCAGCACGTCGGCGATCTTCTCGAAGATCGGCTGCGCGACATCGATTTCGATCGGGGAAAGCGTGCGTGGCTGCGGCTCTTCGATATCGGTCGGTTCCGCGCCCAACAGCGCCTCGACCATAGTGATGATGATCGGGCTGTCGCAGCTGATCTGAAAGTCGGGGCACCAGTTGCGCAAGCAGATGTCGCTGATCAGCACGCCGTTGCCGAGCTCAGCGATCAGGCTGTTGCGCAGCCCGGTGCGGAAGCCCGCATAGCCGATGGCGATGTCGAGGCCGGTTTCCGCCTTGCAGATGTCCGGAAGGAATTCGCCGAACACCTGGCCGAGATCGAGCGCCACCCGGCCGATCGCGCGGTCGTCGCCGAGCGCGCCGGTCATGCGCGCCAGCAGTTTCCTATCGAAGGGATGGACGTTTGTGGTTGTTCCTGATGTCATCGGATCAAGCCGCCTTGCTTTCGCTGCCGCCGCCGGGGTTCATCATCTCCTGCTCGACGGCGTCGATCGAAGGACGCTCGTAGGCCGAGATCGTCTTGCGGCCGTATTCAAGCGCGACCTGCGGAACCGAACCGTTCATGTAGGCAAGCAGCGTCTGCTTGACGATGATATAGAGCCGGTTCTGTTTCTCGCGGACGGATTTGATGTTGGCGACCAGCGGAGCGACGATCGAGTAGGAGAGGAACACGCCGAGGAGGGTGCCGACGAGTGCGGCGGCGATCTTGGCGCCGAGAACTTCCGGCGCCTCGCTGATCGCGCCCATCGCCTTGATGACGCCGAGAACCGCCGCGACGATGCCGATCGCCGGGAAGGCGTCGCCCATGATCGTCAGTGCGTGGTAGGACTTCATCTTGTCGTGGGTAATGGTCTGGATTTCCTCATCCATCAGCGCTTCGATCTCGTGAGAGCGGGCGTTGCCGATGATGATCAGGCGGACGTAGTCGCAGATGAAGGCCGTCAGTTCCTTGTTCTTCAGGACGGTCGGCGCCGACTGAAAGATCGAGGATTCCTCCGGGTTGTCGATGTGGCTTTCGATCTCGTTGCGCGACTTCGTTCTCAGGTCCCGCATCAGCGAGTAGAGAACGCCGAGCGTGTCGAGATACTCCCGCTCCTTGGGAACCTTATGGCGAAACGCTTCGCCGAGAGCCTTGCCGGTATCCTTCACCACCTTCATGGAGTTGGCCATGATGAAGCCGCCGATACCGGCGCCGCCGATAATCAGCAGTTCGAAAGGCTGGTTGAGGACTTCCATGTGGCCGCCCATGGCTACGTAGCCGCCGAGAATACAGCCGAAAGTCACAAGAAGCCCGATGATGATGTTCATTTTCGATACCCGTCACGATCCCATTTTCGTCTAACGGGATAAGGTTTCTTCCTTGCGTGAGGCTGGCCCTCGAAACGGCGGAAATCATTGCGGTGGAACAGGTTCGCGCAAGCCAATCCGGTCAGGATTTGGTATGGCCGGCTCTCCAGTCGCGCCCGTCTCACTCCGCTAAGGGCGACCGATCGTGACCACGACCTATACGAGCTACAAGCTGATCACAGCCGACTTGGGCAAGTCGCTGGAGCGCGTCGCCAAAGAGCCGGATGTCGCCCGCGAGACCGAATATTACCTATCGAAGATCGGCGACATCAAAACCATCGACCAGTTTTTCGCCGACACGCGCCTCTACGACTACGCGATCAAGGCGCACGGCCTCGAAGACATGGGCTACGCCAAGGCCTTCATGCGCAAGGTGCTGACCGAGGGCGTCGACAACGAGGATGCCTTCGCCAACAAGCTGACCGACAGCCGCTACAAGCAACTGGCCGAATCGCTGAATTTCGCCCGCCACGGCGAAGCGGCCACTTCCTTCGATCGTGCCCAGAAGGGCGTCGTCGACAAATACGCCCGCCAGACGCTCGAGCAGAGCGCCGGCGAGGAGAATGCCGGCGTGCGGCTCGCGCTCTATTTCGCTCGCATGGCGCCGGCGATCACCAGCGGTTACGCCATCATTGCCGACGAGGCGCTGGCGCAGGTGGTGCGCACGACGCTGCAGCTGCCCGACGAATTCGCCGGAACCGAGGTCGATCGTCAGGCGGCCGCCTATGAAACGGCCATCGACCTCAAGGACTTTCAGGACCCGGCCAAGCTGACGGACTTTCTCGATCGCTTTACCGCTCTCTGGGAAATCAACAATTCAACGGACGGTTATGACCCGCTTGCGGTTTTCGGCGCGTCGAGCGGCTACGGCATCTCTTCCGACCTGCTCCTGTCCATCAACAGCCTGAAACTCGGGGGACACTGAACGTGCAGACCGGTCTTTACGTTGCGATTTCGTCGCAGATGGCGCTTGAAAAGCGTCTCAACACACTTGCCGACAACATCGCAAACTCGGGCACCGTCGGTTTCCGCGGCACGGAAGTGAAGTTCAACCAGATGCTCGGCGACACCAAGCCGACCAAGGTTTCCTACGTCAGCAAGGGCGAAGAGTTCCTCAATAGCAGCAACGGTTCCCTGACGCGCACCGGCGGTACGCTCGACTTTGCCGTCAAGGGCGATGCCTGGTTCCAGATCGACACGCCGTCGGGTCCGGCGCTGACGCGCGACGGCCGCTTCACCCTGACCGAAACCGGTGAGCTCGTCACCATTCGCGGCTATCCGGTTCTCGACGCCGGCGGCGCGCCGATCCAGGTCAATGGCTCAGGCGGCGACGTGACTGTCGGCGCCGACGGCACCCTCCACCAGAACGGCGTTGCAGTCGCCTCACTCGGCCTCTACCAGGCCGACTTCAGTAAGGGCTTCATGCGCCTCGACAACAGCGCGGTGCTCCCGAATGTGCAGCCGGAACCGGTCGTCGATCGCTTCGATGTCGGCGTCATGCAGGGGTTCCTCGAAGAATCCAACGTCAACGCTATCGCGGAAATGTCGCAGCTGATCATGGTCACCCGCGCGTTCGACAACATCACCGCGCTGATGCGCGACAGCGAAGGGTCGCTCGACGAAGTGATCAAGACGCTCGGTGGCAGCCGCTAAGGCGTGACGGGAAACGGTATGGAACGCGAAGGCCTGAAGACGAGCGCCGCATCGACATCGCTGGCTGCCCTTGCCGGCCTGGTCGAACGCTACGCCAAACCTGAACACTCGATTGCGCCGGGCGGCCACGTCCAGACGATTTCTCCGGGCCACTATACGGTGACCGGCCTGTCGCGACATGTCCGGCTTGGCGATTTCGTTGCGCATAAGAGTTCGACTGGAACGCATCTCGGCGAAGTGGTGCGGGTTGAGCCAGAGCGCGTGGTTGTCTGCCCGATCGAACCCGGCGACCCCATCGGCATCCACGATACCGTCATCCGCAAGGGTGCCTTCCGCATCGCGCCGACCGACCAATGGTGCGGCCGGGCGATCAACGCGCTTGCCGAGCCGATCGACGGTCTTGGCCCGCTGTTGCAGGGCGATGTCCGCCGCTCGATTTCCAACACGGCCCCGCCCTCGATGACCCGCAAGCGCGTAGAACACGGCTTTCGCACCGGCGTGCGGGCGATCGATATCTTTTCGCCGCTCTGCCTCGGCCAGCGCCTCGGCATTTTTGCCGGCTCCGGCGTCGGTAAATCGACGCTGCTGTCGATGCTCGCGCGCGCCGACGCTTTCGACAAGGTGGTCATCGCGCTCGTCGGCGAACGTGGCCGCGAAGTGCGCGAATTCATCGAGGATACGCTCGGCGACAACCTTTCCAAATCGGTTGCCGTTGTTGCGACCAGCGATGAGAGCCCGATGCTGCGCAAGATGGCGCCGCTGACCGCCGTTACCATTGCCGAGCACTATCGCGACAATGGCGACAATGTGCTTTTGATCGTCGACAGCGTCACCCGTTTTGCCCATGCGATCCGCGAAGTGGCGACCGCGTCCGGCGAACCGCCGATCGCCCGTGGTTATCCGGCTTCCGTCTTTACCGAGTTGCCGCGCCTGCTTGAGCGCGCAGGGCCGGGCGCCGAGGGCGCGGGCACCATCACCGCGATCATCTCGATCCTGGTGGACGGCGACAACCACAACGATCCCATCGCCGACTCGACGCGCGGCATTCTCGATGGGCACATCGTGCTCGAGCGCAGCCTGGCGGAAGAGGGGCGCTACCCGCCGATCAATCCGCTGGCGTCGATCTCCCGTCTGGCACGCAAGGCCTGGACGCCGGACCAGGAAAAACTCGTGTCGCGACTGAAATCGCTGATCCACCGCTTCGAGGAAACGCGCGACCTGCGCCTGATCGGCGGTTATCGCCCGGGTGGCGACCCCGATCTCGACATGGCGATCAAGCAGGTGCCGGTGATCTACGACGTCCTGACGCAGACGGCGAGTGAGCCGCCGACGCAGGACGCATTTTCCGATCTTGCCGGCGCGCTGAAGGCCGCGGCAATGGGCAATCAGCCGGGTGCTGCAGGGATGAGGCCGAGGTGATGGGTGTGACCGACTACGACGCGGACGAAACGATCCGCCAGCGCAAGCGCGAATCCGGCATGCCGATGATCGACAAGGCGTTGGCCGCAACCGGCATCATGCTGGCGGCTCTCGCGACCTTCTTTCCCTGGTACGCCTTCTTCAACCAGGACAAGTTCACGATGCCGCCGCTCTGGCAGGGCTCGACGCGCGATCTGCCGGAAAAGCCGGCGCGCGGTGTCCTGTCCGTATCGCCCCTGGCGATGTCCGACATGGACGGAGAAACCGTCGCGGCGATCGACCAGCTGACGACGGCGACCATTCCAGGCCTTGGCGGCGGTCCGGCCGCCGATGGCGCCGCTCCGCAAGAGGGGCTCGAGCAGCCATTCCCGGGAAAATCCGGCTTCAAGCTGATGCATGTCGCCAACGGCCGCGCTCTGATCGAGGATACGAGCGGCATGTACATCGTGCGCATCGGTTCGATCCTGCCCGACAACAGCCGCCTGGCGACGCTCGAAGAGCGTGAAGGACGCTGGGTGATGATCACGTCGAGCGGCGACGTCTACCAGGCCGACTGACCAGCCATTGCATCTTCCGAAAGTTTTTCTCCGTTGCGGGTTCGTCACGATCCGCAACGGATATGTCGTCCGCATTTTGGACGCGCTCCGGCACCCGCCACGAGCTTGTTTCCGACGACAAGTCCCACGCAAGATTACCGACCTAGGTTCGCATCAACAAGCATGGAGCTTTTGATGCAACCGATTCAGCTTTTCGAACTCGCGTCCCGGCAGGCCCAGTGGCTGACGGTCCGCCAGAACGTGGTGGCCGGCAACATCGCCAATGCGAATACGCCGCACTACAAGGCCAAGGACGTCAAGCCGTTCGAAAGCGTTTTGCAGAACACCGGCATCCAGATGGCCGCGACCAACAAGGCGCACTTCACCGAGAGCCTCGAAGCCTCGCAGGTGGCCGAGGTCAGCATGCTCGACGGCGTTCAGATCCAGCAATCCGGCAACAGCGTCGCGATCGAGCAGGAAATGATGAAGACCGGTGAGATCAAGCGCGACTACGAGCTCAGTGCCGGGCTCGTCAAGGCGTTTCACCGAATGATGCTCATGACGGTACGGAAGTAACAACCATGGATCCTTTGACTTCGGCCATGAAGGTCTCGGCCTCCGGTCTGCAAGCAGAATCGACCCGCCTGCGCATCGTTTCCGAAAACATCGCCAATGCACGCTCCTCCGGCGACGCACCCGGCGCCGACCCGTACCGGCGCAAAACCATCAGCTTTGCAGCCGAGGTCGACAGGGCCAGCGGCGCATCGCTCGTCGAGATCGAGCGGCTCGGCACCGATGATTCTGACTTCACCATCGAGTTCGACCCGGGCAACCCGGCCGCCGACGAAAAGGGCATGGTCAAGATGCCGAACATCAACATCCTGGTCGAAATGGCCGATATGCGCGAAGCCAATCGCGCCTATGAGGCCAACCTGCAGACGATCAAGCAGTCGCGCGACCTGGTTTCCCAAACAATCGACCTGTTGAGAGCATCACAATAATGATCGACGCAATTAATTCTGTCGGCGCATTTTCGGTCATGAAAGAGGCCGAAGGTACCCGCCTTACGTCCTCTTCGTCGTCGGTCTTCGGTGCGCCCGCAGCCACCCAGGCGGCGCCGCAATCCCAAAGCTTTGCCTCGGTCCTCGGCGACATGGCGACCGACGCCATCGGCGCGATGAAGAAGGCTGAAGGCGCTTCGCTCGACGGCATCCGCGGTCAGGCGAACACGCGTGAAGTCGTCGATGCGGTGATGAACGCCGAACAGTCACTCCAGACCGCAATCGCGATCCGCGACAAGGTGGTGACCGCCTACCTCGAAATCGCGCGCATGCAGATCTGAAGGAACGAGACATGAAGGCCCTTTCCATTGCCGCAACCGGCATGAACGCCCAGCAGCTGAACCTTGAAGTGATCGCGAACAACATCGCGAACATCAACACGACCGGCTACAAGCGTGCTCGCGCAGAGTTTTCCGACCTGCTCTATCAAACCGAGCGCGCCCAGGGCGTGCCGAACCGCTCCAACCAGGCGATCGTTCCGGAAGGTGCGATCATCGGTCTCGGCGTCCAGACGGCCGCCGTGCGCAACCTGCATATCCAGGGCAGCCTGGTCAGCACCGGCAACGATTACGACCTCGCACTGGTCGGCCGCGGCTGGTTCCAGGTCGAAACGCCGGATGGCGAAACGGTCTATACCCGTGCGGGCGCCTTCAACAAGAATGCCCAGGGCCAGCTGGTCACCATCGACGGCTACACCGTCGTGCCGGGCATCACCGTCCCGCAGGACGCCACCGAAATCGCCTTCACCAGTTCCGGCCAGGTGATGGTGCGCATCGGCAGCGATCCGGCGATGCAGGAGATCGGCCAGCTGACGGTTGCCAACTTCGTCAATGAAGCGGGCCTCGAGCCGCAGGGCGAAAACCTGTTCAAGCAGACGCCGGCCTCCGGCGAGCCGATTGTCGGAACGCCGGCCGATCCGGGCTTCGCGCTGATCAAGCAGAAGTATCTCGAAGCGTCGAACGTCGATCCGGTCAAGGAAATCACTGACCTGATCTCGGCTCAGCGTGCCTATGAGATGAACTCCAAGATCATCCAGGCCGCAGACGAAATGGCGGCTACGGTGAGCAAGAACCTCAGGTAACGGAAGAGGGGGCAAACATGACGTTTCGCCGAACCGCTGGAATGACAGCTCAGAAAGACGGTTCCGCGCCGAAGGCGCGGCACGTGGTGGCGGGTGTTGTGCTTGCCGCCGCTTTCCTGTCGCCTTCGGCAGGCTTTGCGGACCGGCTGACGGCAGTCATCCCCAAGCAGACGATCTACCCCGGCGAAGCGATCGACGCGAGCAGGCTCGAGGTTGTCGATGTGACCAACCCCGATCTGACGGATGGCTACATCAGGACGTTGAGCGAGATCGACGGCAAGGTCAGCAAGCGCACACTGCTTCCCGGCCGCGTTATTCTGGCCTCAGCGCTGCGCGAGCAGTACGCGGTCGAGCGCGGCTCCACGGTCCGTCTGATCTTCAGCAATGGTGGTCTCACCATCAGCGCGGCCGGGTCGCCGCTTCAGGACGCCGGGATCGGCGATCTGATCCGGGCTCGCAACATTGATACTGGCGTTATCGTTTCCGGAACGGTGATGGCCGACGGCACGATACATGTGGTGGCGAAATGAAAATGCTTGCCTGCAAATGGTTCCTGACGCTGGCCGTCGCGCTGTCCACGGCGATGACGCCCGCCTTTGGCGCGTCGCGAATCAAGGACGTTGCCTCGCTGCAGGCCGGCCGTGACAACCAGCTGATCGGCTACGGCCTCGTCGTCGGTCTTCAGGGAACGGGTGACAGCCTGCGCTCGTCGCCGTTTACCGATCAGTCGATGCGCGCCATGCTGCAGAATCTTGGCATCTCGACCCAGGGCGGAGAATCGCGCACGCGCAACGTCGCGGCCGTTCTCGTCACGGCGAACCTGCCGCCCTTTGCCAGCCCCGGCAGCCGCGTCGATGTGACCGTCGGATCGCTCGGCGATTCCACCTCTCTGCGCGGCGGCACCCTGGTGATGACCTCGCTCTCGGGCGCCGACGGCCAGATCTATGCGGTCGCGCAAGGCTCGGTCGTCGTCACCGGCTTCAATGCTCAAGGGGACGCGGCAACGCTCAATCAGGGGGTCACGACATCCGGGCGTGTGCCGAACGGCGCCATCATCGAGCGCGAGCTGCCGTCGAAATTCAAGGACGGCTTCAACCTGGTGCTGCAACTGCGCAACCCCGACTTTTCCACCGCCGTCGGCATGGCCGCAGCGATCAACAAATATGCTGCCGGACAATATGGCGGTCGGATTGCCGAAGCCCGCGATTCGCAGGCCGTTCTCGTCGAAAAGCCGAAGATGGCGGATCTGGCGCGGCTGATGGCCGATATCGAAAACATCGTCATCGAAACCGACGTCCCGGCAAGGGTCGTCATCAACGAGCGCACCGGCACGATCGTCATCGGTCAGGACGTGCGTGTCAACGAGGTGGCTGTCAGCTACGGCACCTTGACCGTGGAGGTCAGCGAGACGCCGACCGTCGTTCAGCCGCTGCCGTTCTCGCGCGGCCAGACGGCGATGGAGCCGAACACCACCATCGAGGCCCAGTCCGACGGCGGCACGGTCGCCATTCTCAACGGGTCCAGCCTCCGGTCGCTCGTTGCCGGTCTCAACAACATCGGCGTCAAGCCGGACGGCATCATCGCTATCCTGCAAAGCATCAAAACGGCTGGGGCCCTTCAGGCGGAGCTTGTCCTGCAATGATGAACATAGACCGCCTTCTCGGAAGATCCCGCAATATCCTGCTCGCATCAGTCGCCGTCGCGTCGATGCTGGCGATGCCTGGTGCCTTCGCTCAGGACGTCACGGCGCCGCCGGCCGGCAACGCGACAGCCAACGAGATCCAGCAGTTCTGCACCAACATCGCCGATGCTGCCCGCGACCAGCGCTACGTCCTGCAGCGCAAGGAACTCGAAGCTCTCCAGGCGAATGTCGACGACCGAATCGCGACGCTCGAAAAGCGGCGCGAGGAATACGAAGACTGGCTGAAGCGCCGCAACGAGTTCCTCAAGCAGGCCGAGATCGGCCTTGTTGGCATCTACAAGACGATGAAGCCGGATGCTGCCGCGGGCAAGCTGGAGATGGTCAATCCGGAGATTGCGGCCGCGATCGTCATGCGCCTGCCGCCGCGCCAGTCGTCGCTGATCCTCAGCGAGATGAGCGATGAGAAGGCGGCCATCCTGACCAACATCATCTCGAGTGCCATCGATCCGAACACCTCGAAGGAACCATCATGAAAATGCGTCTAACGGCCGTATTGGCCGCAGGCCTCCTCGCAGGATGTCAGAATCAGGCCTTCAACGAGATCGGCCGGGCTCCTTCCATGAGCCCGATCGGCAGCGGTCTGCAATATACCCAGACGCCGCAGCTTGCGATGTATCCCAAGCAGCCGCGCCACGTCGCCAGCGGTTTCTCGCTCTGGAACGACCAGCAGTCGGCTCTCTTCAAGGATGCGCGTGCACTTAATGTCGGCGACATCCTCACCGTCGAGATCGCCATCAACGATAAGGCATCGTTCGACAACAAGACCGATCGCAGCCGCAAGAACACCAGCGGCTTCAACATCGGCGCGAGCGGCCAGTCGGAAGCCAGCGATTTCGGCTGGTCGGGTGATCTGAAATACGGCTCGAACACCAAGACCGAGGGCGACGGCACCACCGAGCGGTCCGAAAAGCTGCAACTGCTTGTCGCAGCGGTCGTCACCGGCGTGCTCGAGAATGGCAACCTCCTGATCAGCGGTTCGCAGGAGGTTCGCGTCAACCACGAGCTTCGCATCCTCAATGTCGCCGGTATCGTGCGCACGCAGGACGTCGACGCCGAGAACGTGATCTCCTACGACCGGATTGCCGAGGCACGCATCTCGTACGGTGGTCGCGGCCGCCTGACCGAAGTGCAGCAGCCGCCTTACGGCCAGCAGATCATGGACCTGATTTCGCCGATCTGATCGGCAGGGAATGGCAAGATGGAAGAACTCGATACCGCCGCGCCCGCGAAATCACCGTCGAAGGTGATGACGATCGCCGTCGTTGCCGTCCTGACGCTCGTCGCCGGCGGCGGCGGCTGGTTGGTCGGTGGCATGCTCGCGCCACCGCCACCCAAGGAGCAGGTGGAGGCGACCAGGGACATCGCTCCGAATGCAACCGGCGAGGAGGGCGTGCCGAAGATCGCCACCGAGGCCAATGGCGTCGTCCAGCTTGACCCGATCACCACGAACCTCGCCTACCCCTCGGAAAACTGGATCCGGCTTGAGGTGGCGCTGCAGTTCGACGGTGTCCCGGATCCGGCTATGGCCGAGCAGATCCACCAGGATATCGCCGCCTATCTGAAAACCGTGTCGCTGCAGCAGATCCAGGGGCCGCGCGGCTTTCAATATCTCCGGGATGACATCCAGGAACGGGTTGACCTGCGCTCGGATGGGCGCGTAACCAACGTTATGTTCAGAACCTTCGTCATTCAATGATTCGCTAAATGATCCGGCTCATCGCCTTTATAGTCGCCATGATGGCGATGTCCGGAATCGCCGGCGCCCAGAGTTTTCCCTCTGACATCCTGAACACGCCGATCGACGGCTCGGCCGCTTCGTGGATCATCCGGACGTTCGGCCTTCTGACCGTTCTTTCGGTCGCGCCGGGCATCCTGATCATGGTCACCAGCTTTCCGCGCTTCGTGATCGCCTTTGCCATCCTGCGCACCGGCATGGGCCTGGCGACGACACCGTCGAACATGATCATGGTTTCGCTGGCGCTGTTCATGACTTTCTACGTCATGGCTCCGACCTTCGATCGTGCCTGGCGCGACGGCATCGACCCGTTGATGAAGAACCAGATTACGGAAACGGAGGCGCTGCCGCGTATCGCCGAGCCGTTCCGCGAATTCATGCTCGCCAATACCCGGGACAAGGATTTGCAGCTCTTCATCGATATCGCCAAGGAGAAGGGCCAGACGGTCGTCGTCGACGACAAGGTCGACCTGCGCGCCGTCGTTCCCGCCTTCATGATCTCGGAAATCCGCCGCGGCTTCGAGATCGGCTTCCTCATCATGCTGCCGTTCCTGGTGATCGACCTGATCGTCGCCACCATCACAATGGCGATGGGCATGATGATGCTGCCGCCAACGGCAATCTCGCTGCCCTTCAAGATCCTCTTCTTCGTATTGATCGACGGCTGGAACCTGCTCGTCGGCAGCCTGGTGCGCTCGTTCAGCTGACCACCCACCGCCCCGTCGCTCCTTTTTATTCAAAGCCCTGATTTGCTGCATGCGCCGCACGTGTGCGTGGGCTAGATCATTTCATTGTTTCGTTGAAACAGTGGAATGATCTAGCTCTTTGAAATGACGCAATTCCGGACGGAAAACCGTTTCACACTTTTCCTGGAATTGCTCTAAAGCAGCCGTAGGCATCCTCCATCGTCGTCGCTTCAAGGACCATGCGGCAGCCTTTGGGGCCGCGGCTCCAAGCGCCGCATGCATGACGCGAGGCTGCCCGCAATCCGCGGGCTGTCCCTGATGGCAAACGAAAAACCCCGCCGGAAGGGCGGGGTTTCGGGGGATAGGCAGGGTGCGACGGCGGTTGACGCCGGTTACTGTGCGAAAGGAGCCGTTCGAGGCGGCAGTGCCGGGACGTCGATGAGCGCCGGCTCCAATCCCGTTCTTGCGCGATCGGCCATCGCCTCATAGGCGTGCTCGAGGTGGCGGCAGAAGCGTTCGGCATCGAACAGCGGCATCTGCAGCCGGTTGTCTTCGAGTGTCTGCTTGTAGGCGGCGACCTTGCTGCGGTTGTTGTAAAGGGCGACCGCCTGCTCGATGTAGTCATCGACGTCAGTAGCAACGAGTTCCGGCAATCCGATCGCGTGCAGCAGGCTTTCGCTGACGCGAGAGGCGAAGTGGGTGCCTTTCGGTGTCAGCACCGGCAAGCCCATCCACAACTGTTCGGATGTCGTGGTGTGTCCGTTGCAGGGGAAGGTGTCGAGGCCGAGGTCGGCGGCCGGGATGCGCGCCATGTGTTTTTCGTACTCGATCTTTTCGCAGAAGATGATGCGGTTCGTTGCGATGCCGTAGCTCTGGAAACGGCGCAGGATATGCGCCTGGGCTTCCGGCTTGAGGCGCATCAGCCAAAGGACGCTGTCGGGCGTTCTGCGCAGGATTTCGGCCCATGCCTTCATGGTTTCGCCGATGATCTTGCGGTTGGCATTGAAGGACGCATAGACGAAGGCATCTTCGGGCAGGCCCGCTTCGGCGCGAGACATCACCGCGGGCCGTGGCCGGCCGGCCGGATCGTTCGGCTGGTAGGTTTCGGGCAAGCGGCAGAACCGCTCGTAATAGTGTTCCTCGCTGCCATCGGGAAGGACGTAGCGGTCGCCGATGATGTAGTCGAGATCGACATTGACGGTGGTACCGGGGAAGCCGAGCCAGGCGACCTGCACCGGGGCGGTCTTGTGGTTGAGGATGCTGACGCGGCTGTGCATCGTGTGGCCCTTCAGATCGACGAGGATGTCGATCTGTTCGTCACGGATCGCCTGTGCCGCCTGCTCGTCAGAGAGGTTTTCGACACGCACGATCTTGCCCCACGCCTGGCGTTCTTCGCCGGCCAGCGGCAGGTACTTCTCCGGCGTGTAGCAGAAGAGCGTAACGTCGAATTTTTCGCGATCGTGCGAGGTGAGCACGGCATTCAACAGCTTCATTGTGGCGTGTGGCGCCCAGAAGTCGTTCGAAAGATAGCCAATCCGTATTTTCTTGCCCCAGGAATGCGGCATCTGGCGGCGTTCCGCGGGCCAGCCCGGTGCGAACGGATGATCGAGCGCACCGGCAAGGCGGTTAAGCGCTTCGTCGCGGCACCAATGCATGTTGTAAAACGGCGTTTCGGCACGAAAGAACTTGCGGTTGACCGACTGGACGACGCGCTCCAGTGCCTGCGCATAATTGTCGATTTCGCCGAAGTTGTTCACTTCCTGCATGAAGACGAGATAAGCCGAAAGCAACACCAGGTTCGACGGGGTCCGCCGGAACAGGTTGGTGACGATTTCGCGATCTTCACTGTTGCCGATGTCGGACGTCAGCAACTTGGCAGCAAGCACCTGATGCTCATGCTGGGGGCTCAATGAGAGCGTTGATTTGAACGGGCCGAGAATCTCCGGCTGGCTGCGCTTCAGGAACAACGTTACGATGATATAGGCCAGTTCGGGATCGGTCTTTGCCTGCTCGAGCAGGGGGCGGCCGAGACTGAGGGCTTGATCGTCGTTGCCGCAGGCGAAATGCAGCTTCATCGCCTCGGCCAGGAAATGCTCGGAACGCACTCCGCCTTCTTCGCCGGCCAACTGGTAGGCTTGCGCGGCATCGCTCCGGAAGCCGAGCTTCAACAGCACCTTTGCCAAAAGCGCGTAGGTCTTGGCGTCACGGGTGAGATCGAGCAACTGATTGAGAGAGTCGAGCGCCTCGGTGTATTGGCCTTTTTGATACTGCCGCGAAGCGGAAGAGAAGATGGTGTGGGCGTTCAAGGGAAGCTCCATGGGAAAAGCGCAACCGTTGTCACCGCGCGAGCCTGTGCAACGTCAATGTACCAAGATACCGTTTTGAAGCAGAAACCTTGCCCCAGGCGGGATTGTTGAGCGAATTGCGTATTGTTTGCCAATAAATGCGATGTCGCTGAAGTCATTCGCGCCGAGCGGGATGAAGTCAAAGTAACGCCCTGTTAACCATAGGATTTTGCTTAGAAAATATCTTGCCACCTTAATGAAATCGCAAGCATTGGGGGCGATATTCACCCTCACATGACGGGTTTGGTTTCCTTCACTTGAGTGAGCGGAGCCGAGTGGCATGAAGCCGGTCCGTCATTGCCGGTAGACGTATTCAGTCCGGTATGTCCCCAACCGTGTAACCTTGTAAATTTGAGGGACAGTCTCATGACTTCTATTATGACCAACAACTCGGCAATGGCCGCACTTTCCACGCTGCGTTCGATCAATTCCTCGATGGAAACGACGCAGGACCGGATCTCGTCCGGCTTCCGGGTTGGCAACGCTTCCGACAACGCCGCTTACTGGTCGATCGCAACGACCATGCGTTCGGACAACAAGGCCCTCGGCACGGTTCAGGACGCACTCGGCCTCGGCGCTGCCAAGACCGACGTTGCTTACACCGGCATGAAGGCTGCGATCTCGGTCGTCGACGAAATCAAGGCGAAGCTCGTTGCTGCCAGCGAGCCGGGCGTTGACAAGTCGAAGGTCCAGAAGGAAATCGACCAGCTTCAGGATCAGCTGAAGAGCGTCGTCAAGTCCGCCGGCTTCTCCGGCGAAAACTGGCTCTACACCGCTTCCGGCGCGACTGCACCGGGCACGAAGTCGATCGTCGGTTCGTTCAACCGCGACGCAAACGGCAATGTCAGCCTGACGACGCTCGACGTCGACACGACCAAGACCATGCTGATCGACGAAACCAGCACCAGCGGTGCCAACGGCCTGCTCACCGCCGACATCAAGGACTCCACTGGCACGGCCATCACGGGCGTCAGCGTTCTGAACCTCGACATCAGCGGTACCGGCGTCACTTCGACGACCCTGTCCAACTACCTCAGCGGCGTTGATAGCGTCCTGAAGAGCATGACCAACGCCGCCGCCGATCTCGGTGCCGTCAACAAGCGCGTCGATCTCCAGAAGGACTTCGTTGACGACCTGATGGACTCGATCGAATCGGGTGTTGGCAAGCTGGTTGACGCCGACATGAACGAAGAGTCGACCCGCCTGAAGGCTCTGCAGACGCAGCAGCAGCTCGGCATCCAGGCTCTCTCGATCGCCAACAGCAGCTCGCAGAACGTCCTGTCGCTGTTCCGTTAATCGGTCCAGACACCGGCGACCTCGGTCCCGGACTGCAACACGAAAAACCGCGTCTCGTTCGAGGCGCGGTTTTTCTTTTGTCGACACGGTTTTGGCTCTGCAGCTTCAAGCTTCATTAACCATCTTGGTGTTTTCTATGCCTATCGAAACGGCGGGTTAACCAACAAGATTAACGCGTTAGCAGGCATGAAGCTGGCCGCCGGTTCCCGGTAATCCCGGAATGTCCCTTTCACCTCGCTTTCCCAAGGGGCACTCAGCCAATGACGTCCATCATGACCAACAACGCGGCAATGGCCGCACTCTCCACGCTGCGTTCGATCAACTCGTCGATGGAGACCACGCAGGACCGGATCTCGTCCGGCTACCGCGTTGGCAACGCTTCCGACAACGCTGCTTATTGGTCGATCGCAACGACCATGCGTTCGGACAACAAGGCCCTCGGCACGGTTCAGGACGCACTCGGCCTCGGCGCTGCCAAGACCGACGTTGCTTACACCGGTTTGAAGGCCGCAATCTCGGTCGTCGACGAAATCAAGGCGAAGCTCGTTGCTGCCAGCGAGCCGGGCGTTGACAAGTCGAAGGTCCAGAAGGAAATCGACCAGCTTCAGGATCAGCTGCAGAGCGTCGTCAAGTCGGCGTCGTTCTCCGGCGAAAACTGGCTCTACACCGCTTCCGGCGCGACTGCACCGGGCACGAGGTCGATTGTCGGTTCGTTCAACCGCGACGCCAACGGCAATGTCAGCCTGACGACGCTCGACGTCGACACGACCAAGACCATGCTGATCGACGAAGCCAACGCCACCAACGGCCTGCTCACGGATTACCTGATTGGTACAAACGGTACGGCGATCGGTACGGTCAGTGTTCTGAACCTCGACATCAGCACCGGGGTAACTGCAACGACACTCGCCAACTACCTCAGCGGCGTTGATACCGTCCTGAAGGCCATGACCGACTCGGCCGCCGATCTCGGTGCCGTCAACAAGCGCGTCGATCTCCAGAAGGACTTCGTCGATAACCTGATGGACTCGATCGAATCAGGTGTTGGCAAGCTGGTTGATGCCGACATGAACGAGGAGTCGACCCGTCTGAAGGCTCTGCAGACGCAGCAGCAGCTCGGCATCCAGGCTCTGACGATCGCCAACACCAACTCGCAGAACATCCTCTCGCTGTTCCGTTAATCGGTCCAGACACCGGCGACCTCGGTCCCGGACTGCAACACGAAAAACCGCGTCTCGTTCGAGGCGCGGTTTTTCTTTTGCCGACACGATTTTGGGTATGCGGCTTCAAGCTTCATTAACCATCTTGGTGTTTTCTGTGGCCAACGAAACGGCGGGTTAACCAACAAGATTAACGCGTTAGCAGGCATGAAGCTGGCCGCCGGTTCCCGGTAATCCCGGAATGTCCCTTTCATCTCGCTTTCCCAAGGGGCACTCAGCCAATGACGTCCATCATGACCAACAACGCGGCAATGGCCGCACTCTCCACGCTGCGTTCGATCAATTCCTCGATGGAGACCACGCAGGACCGGATCTCGTCCGGCTTCCGGGTTGGCAACGCTTCCGACAACGCCGCTTACTGGTCGATCGCAACGACCATGCGTTCGGACAACAAGGCCCTCGGCACGGTTCAGGACGCACTCGGCCTCGGCGCTGCCAAGACCGACGTTGCCTACACCGGCATGAAGGCTGCGATCTCGGTCGTCGACGAAATCAAGGCGAAGCTCGTTGCTGCCAGCGAGCCGGGCGTTGACAAGTCGAAGGTCCAGAAGGAAATCGACCAGCTTCAGGATCAGCTGAGAAGCGTCGTCAAGTCGGCGTCGTTCTCCGGCGAAAACTGGCTCTACACCGCTTCCGGCGCGACTGCACCGGGCACGAGGTCGATTGTCGGTTCGTTCAACCGCGACGCCAACGGCAATGTCAGCCTGACGACGCTCGACGTCGACACGACCAAGACCATGCTGATCGACGAAACCAGCACCGCCGGTACCAACGGTCTGCTCACCGCCGACATCAAGGACTCCGGCGGCACGGCTATCTCTGGCGTCAGCGTTCTGAGCCTCGACATCAGCACCGGGGTAACTGCAACGACGCTTGCCAACTACCTCAGCGGCGTTGATACCGTCCTGAAGGCCATGACCGACTCGGCCGCCGATCTCGGTGCCGTCAACAAGCGCGTCGATCTCCAGAAGGACTTCGTCGATAACCTGATGGACTCGATCGAATCAGGTGTTGGCAAGCTGGTTGATGCCGACATGAACGAGGAGTCGACCCGCCTGAAAGCTCTGCAGACGCAGCAGCAGCTCGGCATCCAGGCTCTGACGATCGCCAACACCAACTCGCAGAACATCCTCTCGCTGTTCAAGTAATCAGCGCAAGGGACATGGCGGGCGCTCATTCGCCCCTTATGACCGTTCTCTCGATGAAGCCGCGTCGCCCGAAAGGCGGCGCGGTTTTTGCGTTAACACCCAACCATTCCTCAGGCGTTAACACCGGCTTCATATTTCCTTATTTTTGTTCACCTTCGTTACCGACTTATGAATGGCGTTAACCGTTTGTTAACCAAACAATCGTTACACATTCGTTAAGAGCGAAGGGTCGCCCCCAGGGCAAAACAGGGGCGGTTCGCATGACGCTGGTCCCGTCGCTGCCGGTCATTCACTCCGGAATGTTCTCAGAAAATCATTCGGGGCAAGTGACCAATGACCAGCATCATGACCAACACGGCCGCCATGGCCGCACTCCAGACGTTACGCTCGATCAACACCAACATGGCCGAAGTGCAGGACCGGATTTCGTCGGGCTATCGCGTTCAGACCGCAGCCGATAACGCTGCCTATTGGTCGATTGCGACCACCATGCGCTCCGACAACGCCGCGCTTTCCACCGTGCAGGACGCGCTCGGTCTCGGTGCGGCCAAGGTCGATACCGCCTATGCGGCAATGAAGGCGTCCATCGATGTCGTCACCGAAATCAAGACCAAGCTCGTCGCCGCGCGCGAGCCCGGTGTCGACAAGCTGAAGATCAACAAGGAAATCACCGAGCTGAAGAACCAGCTCATGTCCGCCTCGCAATCGGCGTCGTTCTCGAGCGAGAACTGGCTCTACAACACCAACAGCGCCGCGGTCGGCACGAAATCGGTGGTTGCCTCGTTCAACCGTGACGGCAACGGCAACGTTTCGATCACGACGCTCGACTTCGATACGGCTCAATCGATGCTGATCGACACGGGCAGCTCGGCGCGCGGCCTGCTCACCAGAGCCTATGATGCCGACGCGCTGCTGCAGTCGCCCACCGGCACCGCCGCGCCGTACTACCTGATCGTCGCTCCGCCCGCGGCACCGCCGACAGGCACCGAAATCAAACTGACTGCAACGACCTCGCCGGCCGATATGGACGCGATGATTCGCGTCGTCGACAAGATCCTCGGCCAGCTGACGGACGCCGGTTCGACGCTGGGTGCCATCACCAAGCGCATCGACATGCAGGAAAGCTTTGTCGCCAACCTGATGGATACGATCGACAAGGGCGTCGGCCGGCTTGTGGATGCCGACATGAATGAAGAATCGACGCGGCTGAAGGCGCTGCAGACGCAGCAGCAGCTCGGCATTCAGGCGCTCTCGATCGCCAATACCAATTCCGAGAATATCCTGCGCCTCTTCCAGCAGTAAGGGCTTCAAACCGGCGGCGCTTCGGTGCCGCTGGTTTGGGACCGTCCGTCCGCATCCGCTGAAGAGGTGGATGCCGGCACGAATTGAGTTCTGCCACGTCGTCGGTCACGGCACCCGGTGGAAACGGTTGGACCGCGCTAATTGCCCTGGCGCGGTCCAACACATTCATTTTCGCACAAGTTTGACCGAATAGCCTT
Organism: Ensifer sp. 4252; assembly: GCF_050434565.1. Lineage (NCBI taxonomy): Bacteria > Pseudomonadati > Pseudomonadota > Alphaproteobacteria > Hyphomicrobiales > Rhizobiaceae > Ensifer > Ensifer sp. 4252. The sequence goes on along the minus strand of NZ_JBNDIU010000001.1, from coordinate 1,046,097 downwards.
CCCTCGCAGTCCTGTCGGTTGACTGCCGGCCAATATGAGATTTGCGCCGCCGCCTGCATCGGTCTGCCGCCGGAATGAAAATTCCCGCGCGCGGCCGCTGTAAGTCCAAGAATGCAGGGTTCGACGCTATCGGCGACCGGACCCGAGGGAGACATTTCAGCAGTGTCAGGATCATGGGAATTCTGCGCCGTAAGGCGGCGCCTGTCAGGAAGACGGGGATCGCCTTCTATCGTGCTGCGCGCATCGAGGTTCCAGCCATGAGCGCGATGCTGTCCCGCTATCTCAAGGATTTCAGCGCGCCGAAAGTCGAACTGTCGATGATGCCGCCGAAATATTTCCCCGATCTCGATACCGACTATTCCGACGGTGACCGTCTCGCTCTGCGATCGGTCGCGCCGCAGATCGATGTCGAAGCCGAGCGGCGCGAGGCTTTCGAACATGGCCGCGCCGAAGCGACCGCCGAGCTCGCCTTCGAACACGGCAATCAGATTGCCGATCTCCAGGCGGCTCACGCGGCTGAAATCCAGGCTCTGACCAAGCGCTTGGAAGAGGAGGCCGCAAGCCGGGTAGCCGGGCAGTTTCAGGAAATGACGGAGCAAGTGGCCGTCGCCCTGGGCGACCAGACCGCGCGCGTGCTTGCACCGGTAATGGAGGAGGCGCTGGTGAAGCGCGCCATTGCCGATATGGCCCAGCTGATCCGGCAGGGAATTATTGCCGGCGAAGGCTGTGCGATCACCGTCAAGGGTCCGCTTCCTCTGTTCGAAGCCCTGAAGAGCAGCCTCGGCGAAGACATGCCGGTGTTCCGCCACGTTGAAACCAACGACATCGATCTCGCCATCGAAATGGATGAGACGATCCTCGTTACAAGAATGGCGGCTTGGGCCGACACTGTCCGGAAGGTTCTCGCATGAGCGACGAAAGCCACCACAACGGCAAGAACGAAATCATCATCGTCAAACGGGTGAGTGGCGGTCATGACGGTCATCACGGCGGCGGGTGGAAGATCGCCTATGCCGACTTCATGACAGCGATGATGGCCTTCTTCCTCGTCATGTGGCTGATCAACGCCGCCAACGAGGAAACCAAGGCGGCAATCGCCTCCTATTTCAATCCGGTGCAGCTGACCGACCAGAAGCCTGCCGAGCGAGGCTTGAAGGATCCTGCCAAGGATGCGCAGGGAGAAGAGACGCAGCAGCGATCGAAGGTGGACGGCGAACAGGAAAAGTCGGGTGGCTCGGCCAAGACCGGCGACCAACTGACTGCGACCTCGGGCGAGGAAACGAAATATTCCGACGCCGATTTCTTCGAGAACCCGTATTCGGTGCTTTCGGAAATCGCACAGGAAGTCGGCCAGCAGGCAAACGTCAGCGTCAAGGGTGACGGCGGTGCGGCGCAATCCGGGCCGTCGACCGGCGCGGAAGGCGGCGAGGCCTTTCGCGATCCCTTCGATCCGGATTTCTGGACCAAGCAGGTCGAAGTCAAGGATGCCGGCAATACGTCCGAAAAGGACGTAGCCCTGGCATCCAAGACAGCGATGGAGAACGGCGCGGCGCCACTGCAGAAAACCGCTGAAGAACAAAAGTCCGAAGGCGGTGCGACGCCGGCCGAGGCCGGCAAGACCGATGCCGAAAAGGCCGAACTCGCAAAGCAGGATGCTGCGGCGCAGGCCGAAGAGCTGAAGGCCGAGATCAAGAAGGAACTCGCAGGCGATGCAGGCAGACTGGCCGAAGGTCTCGTCGTGACGCCGGCCGAAGGCGGTCTGCTGGTGACGATCAGCGAGCAGACCGATTCCCAGATGTTTGCCGTCGGTTCGGCCGTGCCGCAGAAGGAGCTGGTCATGGCCATGGAGAAGATCGGCCGGCTGCTGTCTGAGCGCCAGGGCGTCGTCGCCATCCGTGGCCACACCGATGGCCGTCCGTTCAAGGACGGCACCTATGACAACTGGCGCCTGTCGGCAGCGCGCGCCCAGAGCGCCTATTACATGCTCGTTCGCGGCGGTCTGAAGGAAGATCGTGTCAGCCAGATCAGTGGCTTTGCCGACCGGCGACTGCAGATCCCCGGCGATCCCTATGCGCCCGGCAACCGCCGTATCGAAATCCTGCTGCAGCCGGCAAAGGGCTAGAACCGATGCTGCGACGCTTGCGATCCGCCTTGATGATGTCGGCACTGGCCGTTCCGCTTGCGGCGGGAACGGCTCATGCCAACGACCTCGAGGAGCTTGCACCCTTCAAGATGATCCGGTCGCTGCAATACGTGCAGGACTCGGTGGTGCTCGGCGATCATTCGGCCATCGAGATGCAGCGCTTCATGCTGGGTGCGATCGACAAGCGGCTCAGGGCTGCGGACGCGTCCGTGTTCCGCGATCCGCGCAATGTCGATGCGGCACTTGTCTACGCCATGAGCGGCGGCAATCCGGAAACGCTCAACTATCTCGCCGACCATGATGCCGACGGCAATTTCGATACGCGTGTCACTGATGCACTCAGGCAATATCTCGGCGGCAAGGGTGGTCTGATCGTCGAGAGCCTGTCGAAGGCGGCGCCCGAGTACCGGAATTCGCGTGTCGGTCCCTACCTGTTCCTGATTCTCGGCAATGCCACATCGCAGCAGGACCCGGTCGGGGCGATGAAGTTCTACGACTGGGCCCGGTTGACCGCTCCGGGAACGATCATCGAAGAGGCAGCCCTTCGTCGTTCGGTCTTCCTTGCGGTCCAGGCGAACCTGCCCGACAAGGGTTTTCGCTATGCGCTGAACTATGCCCGCCGCTACCTGACCTCGCCCTATGCGAGCCAATTCGCCGATGTCTTCGTCGAGCTGGCCGTTGGCCATTTCGACGAAGCGGCACAGGAACGGATTTCCGAGATCCTGACCTTCATGGATGCTCCGCGCCAGCGGGAGGTCTATCTTCGCGTCGCAAGGCGCGCCGCCATCAGCGGCAAGCAGTCGCTGGCGAAACTTGCCTCTGAAAGAGCCGAGCAGCTTGCAGCCGATGGCGCATCCGAGCCGCGCGTGCTTGCCAATTTCTACGCCGGACTGGCGTCGGTGCCGTCCTCCGACGTCTTCGCCGCGACCCAGAGCATTGCGGCAATCCCGGACACTGAACTCTCTCCGCGCGATCGCGCCCTGCGTGATGCGGCCAAGGCGGTTGCAGATGCTGTCGTCAGACCACCGGACGATGAAAGCCTCACGCAAGCGTTCTCCGCTAGACCGGTTAGACCAGCCACACCAGTCGAGCCGATCGAGGGTGCGGAAACGGGAAGCGGCATGAGCCCGTTCGGGGACCCGACGGCGCAGGCAGTGGCCCCGACGGCTGGCGAGACGGCACAGGTCAGCGCCGAGACTGCCGACGCCTCCGATCCTGCCCACGACGGTTTCGTGGCCAAGGGTCGGTCCAAGTTGGAGGAGATCGATGCGCTGCTAAGGGGGGAAGGCAAATGAGAGCTCTCGACGAAAGCCTGCGCGCACCGCCTCAGTCCCAGACGGGCAAGCCGGGCGCACGTGCGGGTGGCAAGGAGCAGGCCCCTGGCGCCTTCGAGGATGCCGTGGCAACCGCTGGGCGCCAGAAGGCGAACGGTCAGGGCGGACAAGGTTCGATCGCAGGCAACGCCGATGGCGAAAACTCTGGAGCTTCGACCTTGATTGGCAATAGCGGCATTAAAGGCGGCGACGCCGCGATCTCGATCTCCAAGCCGGCGCACAATCGTGGGCCTGGGGATCTGGAAGATCCGTCGCACGACAATCACAATGCTCAGAGCGAGCGGTTTTCGCTTGCGGAGCGTGAAAGGGACGCCAAGCGTCTTGCCTCCGCCAAGGCGGCGCAGGCGCGAAACGACGCCGGCGCATCCGACACAGCAGGTGAAACGGACGACCTGGCCGAGCGCCTGGCGGCGCTGTCGCGTGGGGTTGCCAAAGGCCAGGCAAATGGCGCGCAGGGTGTCGAAGGCAACGGCGAGCCAACCGATGCGGCCGTGGCCTCTGATGCCAAGACATCGCCAGGCGCCAGCGTGGACGATCTGCTGACTTTGCTTGGCGGCAACGCGACGCCGTCGATGCGTCCGGATGCTCAAGGTGGCTCGGCGGCCACCGCTGGCGTACATGACCTCGGTGAACGCGGAGCGAAGGGCGCTGCACATGGCGAGATGATCGATGCGCGTGATGCGAGTGCCGAAGGCGCCGATGGCGAGCAGGGCACCGACCGGTTGTTCCGCTTTGCCCGCGCCGACGGCAAGGGCCAGGCGATCTCGATGAGCATTTCGAACGATGGCGAGCGCGCGACGGTTGACGCAGCGCGGTCAAATGCCAAGGCTGAGAACGTCACCGTGCTCGAAGCTCGCCGTTATCTTGGCATCTCGATGAACACCAATTCCACCAATGTCACCAATGCGATCACCGGCGACGCGGGCTTTGCCCAGTCGTTGCAGCCGAGCGCAGGCCTCGGCCAGCCGGGCGCCTGGACGCAGGCTGGCAAGACCTTGAACACGCTCAAGATCCAGATGCATCCGATCGAGCTCGGCCTCGTCACCGCAACGTTGCGGTTGAAGGACGACGAGCTGCAGGTCGAGCTGAAGGTGGAGAACGGCGAAGCCTTCCGCCAGCTGCGCGACGACCAGAGCGAAATGGTCAAGGCGCTGCGGGCACAGGGTTTCGCGGTCGATCAGATCAATGTCGTGTTCAATTCGGGCAGCGATACGTCGACGGGCGGCGGCAGCTCGCAGCAGCAGGCCCAGGCGGGCCAGCAGGGTCGCGAGCGCGCCGAGGACGGCAGCGGGCAGGGGCGGCAGCGGGAGGGTGGCGACAGCCAGGGTTCAGTGGCGGAGAGGCGAGTTGGCAATGGCGGTACGGATGATGCGGTTGCCGGCACTGAGCGTTCTCGCACTGGTCACGTCTACATGTAGCGCGTTCGCCAGTGCAGGCACCGGCATCTGTGAGCGTGAAATCATCTCGGCTGCGTCGAAATACGGCATACCCGCCGGCATCCTCTATTCCGTCGGATTGACTGAAACCGGCCGCAAGGGGTCGCTGCAACCTTACGCGATGAATATCGAGGGCAAGGCCTATTTCGGCAGCAGCACGCAGGACGTTCTCGTTCGATTTGCCAACGCCCGGGCGCAGGGTGCCAAGCTCATCGATCTCGGTTGCATGCAGATCAATTACCACTTCCATGGCGATCAGTTTGCATCGCCGACGGAGATGCTTGACCCACGTAAGAATGTCGAATATGCCGCGCGCTTCCTGTCCAATCTTCGCGCGAAGCATGAGAGCTGGACAATGGCCGTCGCGCGGTATCACGCCGGCCCGAACAATGACCCGGCGCAGAAGAAATATGTCTGTCGGGTGATCGCGAATCTGGTCGCGACGGGCTACGGTAAGTGGACGCCGAATGCCACGCAGTTCTGCCAATAAACAACCATTGATTGCTTGATTATGGGCCATTCCGCATTGTGGCGACAATGCGTGGAGAATGTGACGGCAAGTGGTTTTGTCGCAAGCCGTTAACTTTTCCACATTATTTTAGTGTGATCGTTAACGTCTAGCCACTAGATGTAGATCAAATCGGCGCGACATGGTTAATCAATTATTAATTCCACCCATTAACTTCCTCTAGTTGTTCATGAATCCCTCGATTCGTACCTCTCAATCAGTGCGGTGCCATACTGATTCGGAGGCGGACGAATGATCGTAGTGGTTGATGATAGAGAACTCGTGAAAGACGGCTACACGTCGCTTTTCGGGCGTGAAGGAATTCCCTCGACGGGCTTTGATCCCAAGGAGTTCGGCGAGTGGGTGAATGCGGCGGCAGATTCGGATATCGACGCGGTCGAAGCGTTTCTGATCGGCCAGGGCGACAGCACCTTTGCGTTGCCGAGGGCGATCCGCGACAGGTCGATGGCGCCGGTCATCGCCGTCAGCGACACACCCTCGCTCGAAAACACGCTGGCGTTGTTTGACTGCGGCGTCGATGACGTCGTTCGCAAGCCGGTTCATCCCCGCGAGATCCTGGCGCGCGTTGCTGCGATCCGCCGCCGTCTGAAGGCGATCAACAACTACACCGACATCGGTCCGATCCGCGTCTTTGCTGACGGACGTGATCCGGAGATCAACGGCGACGCGTTCGCATTGCCGCGCCGCGAGCGCCGCATTCTCGAATACCTGGTCTCCAACCGCGGCCGCCGGGTCTCCAAGTCCCAGATTTTCAACGCGATTTACGGCATCTTCGATGAAGACGTCGAGGAGAACGTCGTCGAAAGCCACATCAGCAAGCTGCGCAAGAAACTGCGCAAGAAGCTCGGCTTCGACCCGATCGATTCCAAGCGTTTCCTTGGCTACTGCATCGACTGGAACTAAGGCGCGCTCGAGCGGCCAAGGCGGTGCCTAAGACAGGTTCACGCAAGGCCCGCTTCCTAGTGTCGCTGCAACATGGAAATGAGGATCCGATATGAGTCTCTATGGCAGCATGAGAACGGGCGTCTCCGGTATGAACGCTCAGTCGAACCGTCTCGGCACTGTGGCTGAAAACATCGCGAATGCGAACACGACCGGCTACAAGCGGGCCTCGACAGAGTTCTCATCGATGATCCTGCCTTCGGGCGGCGGCAACTACAATTCCGGCGGCGTCGAGACCCAGGTGCGCTACAGCATCTCGCAGCAGGGCGGCACGAGCTACACGACGTCCAGCAGCGACCTCATGATCAACGGCGGCGGCTTCTTCATCGTGCAGGGCAACGGCGGCGAGAATTTCCTGACCCGTGCCGGCTCCTTCGTTCCCGACAAGGACGGCAACCTTGTCAACACCGCCGGCTTCAAGCTGATGGGTTACGAATACAAGGCTGGCGCCGACCCGACGGTCGTGGTCAACGGTTTCGACGGTCTGACGGAAGTCAAGCTCAAGGACGAAGGCCTGGTCGCCTCTGGCTCCACCAAAGGCGCGATGGATGCGAACCTTCCCTCGGGCGCGGCCATCAACGATCAATCGAAGACCTCGATGGTCGTTTACGACAGTCAAGGCAATACCCGCATCCTCGATTTCACCTACACGAAGACAGCTGCGAACGCCTGGAGCCTCAACGTCGTCGATCGCACGTCGGGCACCCCTATCGGTACCCAGACCATGACGTTCGATGCGGCCGGCAAGCGCCTTACGGCCACGCCCGCCACGTTGACGACGACCGCCATCACGAACCTTCCCGGCACGGGCGCCAACCTGGGCGCCCTGACGATCGACACGACAAAGACCACGCAGCTCGGCGGCGACTTCACCAGCAGCGGCGGCGGCATCGACGGTTCGAAGCCGAGCAAGATGTCGGGCTTCGAGATCGACAAGGAAGGCGTCGTCTACGTCAAGTACGGTGACGGCAACCTCATTCCGAAGTTCCGCATTGCGCTCGCGACTGTGCAGAGCCCGGACAGGCTCCTGCCGCAGTCGGGCAACGTCTATTCGCAAGGCACCGATTCCGGCGTCATCGTCACCGGTTTTGCCGGCTCCGGCGCTTTCGGCAACATCCAGTCCAAGGCGCTCGAAAACTCCAACGTCGATATCGCCAACGAACTGACCTCGATGATCGAGGCGCAGCGCAACTACACGGCAAACTCCAAGGTGTTCCAGACCGCGTCGGACCTGCTTGAAGTTCTGGTCAACCTGAAACGGTAATTGAAAGAGATACGGTCCGCGTCATGTCGCTGTCCTCCGCAATATCCATCGCACAACAGGCCTTCAGCAACACGGCGCAGCAAACCGCAACCGTGTCGAAGAACATCGCAAACGCGGGCAACGCGGACTACTCGCGTCGGCTTGCGCTGCTCGGGAGCACTGCGAACGGCGCGCAGGTCGTATCCATCTACCGTGCCCAGAACGAGGCGCTGCTCAGACAGAGCATCGCCGGCATGGGCGAGGCCTCTGGTCAGGCAAGGCTGCGGGAAGGGCTGGAACTGATGAAGTCGGCGCTCGGTGGCAACAGCTACGAGACGGCGCCTTCCAAGCTGCTCGCCGACTTCCGCAACAGCCTTCAGACCTTCGCCGCGACCCCCGGCAACAAGACGATCGCCGCTACAGCTGTGTCCGACGCCGGGGACCTGGCGGATTCGCTGAACAAGGCTTCCAAGTCCGTTCAGGACATGCGCGAGAATGCCGACAAGGAAATCGCGCTGGAGGTCGACAAGCTGAATGGCTTGCTGGCGGAATTCGAAAAGGCCAACAATGCCGTCAAGGCGGCAACGGCCCAGGGCACGGACCCGAACGACGCGCTCGATCAGCGCGACAAGATCCTGAAGCAGGTTTCCGAGATCATCGGCATTTCGACGACCACGCGCGGCAACAACGATACCGTGATCTTCACCACGGACGGGACCGTTCTGTTCGAGACCATGCCGCGCTCGGTCACCTTTGCCCCGCAGAACACGTACGACGCGACCACCGTCGGCAACAAGATCTACGTCGATGGCGTGCCGATCGCAGCCGGCACCGGTGCCGATACTACGGCCAAGGGCAAGCTTGCCGCGCTGGTGCAACTGCGCGACGACGTCGGGCCGAAATTCCAGTCGCAGCTCGACGAGATCGCTCGCGGCCTGGTGACGATGTTCCAGGAAGGTGGCCAGCCAGGCCTGTTTACCTGGGGAAGCCCCGGTATTCCTGGTGTCGGTATCGTGCCCGGCATGGCTTCCAAGATCACGGTCAACGCGCTTGCCAAGGCCGATCCGCTGATGCTGCGCGATGGTGGTTTCGACGGCACGTCGAACAACCCCACCGGCAATGCAGGCTATACCGCCTTGCTCGATGGCTTCATCAACAAGATGGGTGAGAACATGCCGTTCGACCCAGCGACTGGCCTCGACAACAACAGCAGCATCCTGAACTTTGCGACCAGTTCGGTCGGTTGGCTGGAGCAGTTCCGCAAGACGGCATCGACCGCCGACGACAACAAATCGGCGCTTCTGTCGCGCACGGCGGAAGCTCTGAGCAAGCAGACGGGTGTCAGCATCGACGAGGAATTGTCACTGCTGCTCGATCTCGAACAATCCTACAAAGCATCGGCCAAGCTGGTCAGCACCGTGGACGCCATGATGGCGGCCCTTATGGAAGCTGTGAGGTAATCATGAAGACGTCCTTCGTTTCAAACTTGGCGATTCAGACCGCCATGCGTCTGACAATTCAGCAGACTCAAGCCGAGCTGCTGCGACGCACCCAGGAAAGCACGAGCGGCATTCACTACGACATCGGTCTGACGCTTGGTGCGTCGACGTCGCGGTCGCTCAATCTGCAGCGCGAGCTGGACCGGATGGGCGCCCTGAAGGGCACCAACGCCGTGGTCACGCAGAGGCTTTCCGCCTCCCAGGGCGCACTCGAGACGATGCAGAAGGCGGCCGAAAAGGTGCGCGACACCCTTGTTACCTACAAGGGCAACGACAGCGTCGATGCGATGAAGATCCTGAAGTCCGAGGTAAACGGCGCGCTTCAGATCTTCACATCCGCGGCCAACACCTCCTTCAACGGCGAGTTCCTGTTTTCGGGCATCAACACCGACGTCAAGCCGCTGGCCGACTACAATTCGGTGCCCCCGTCTGCGGCCAAGGCTGCCTTCGATACTGCGCTCAGCAGCTACATGACGGCAAACAGCCTCACCGACATGAGCCAGTTTACGCCGACGCAGATGCAGGATTTCATTACCACCAAGCTCGAGCCGATGTTCATGGGCACGGATTGGGATGCCAACTGGTCTGATGCGTCGGACCAAAACATGACGAGCCGCATCAGCGCCAGCGAAGTCATCGAAAGCTCGACCAACGCCAACACCAAGAGCTTCCGGATGTTCGCGCTCGCAAGCGTCATTTCCACGGAACTGATGGACAAGAACGTCAATTCGCAGGTTCGCAGCACGCTCAACAACGCCGCATTCGGCTACATGGAGCAGGCGATTGCGGGATTGAACGGGGAGCGCAGCTCGCTCGGTATCTCCGAGTCGCGCGTCAAGAAGGCGACGACTTCGCTGGAGGCGCAGGAGAAGCTCGTCAAGACCCACATCACCGACATCAACGGCATCGATCCGGAAGAAACGGCGACGCGCGTCAACATGTTGAAGACCCAGCTCGATACATCCTACGCGCTGACGTCGAGACTGCAGCAGATGAGCTTGCTCAACTACCTCTAAGAAGAGGCGACCGGACAAACATGAAGGATGTCTGAATGTACCAATTTTCCTATGCCGAGATCATGGAGGACGGCGTTGCCGACTCCAAAAATCGAGAGCGGCAGGTACTCGATCGCTCGATTGCGCTCCTTGAAGCGGCAAGACAGCAGAACGGGTATTCGAGAGAAGCCATCGAGGCGATCTATTTTACCCGCCGCGTCTGGATCCGCTTCATCGAGGATCTTCGCGCTCCGGAAAACCAGCTCAACGAAGAGCTGCGTGCCAATCTGATTTCGATCGCCATCTGGATACTCAACGAGACGGAAAAGATCCGCAAACGCGAATCCTCCAACTTCCAGGGCATAATTGACATTACCACCATCATCAGGGATGGACTGAAATGAAGAGCACACTGCGTATCTCGCTGAAGTCGGGCGAAAGAATTTTTGTAAACGGCGCGGTGCTTCGCGTTGACCGCAAGGTCGCCGTGGAATTCCTGAATGACGTGACCTTCCTGCTGGAAAACCACGTGCTTCAGCCGGAAGATGCAACGACGCCGCTGAAGCAGCTCTACTTCATCGCCCAGATGATCCTGATCAACCCGGAAGGTGCGGAGCAATCGACCGCCATGTTCCGCAAATCGGTCGTCATGCTGCTCAATTGCTTCAAGAACGAAGAGATTCTCGCCGAGCTGAAGCGGGTCGACGGCCTGGTCACCAACGGCCGCGCCTTCGAAGCTCTGAAGGCGATCCGCGGGCTCTACGCCATCGAAGACCGCATCCTCAACACGCAGGAAATCACGCCGGCCACGGTCGAGCAGATTCGCAAGGAGATCGCACCATGGCGGTAAGCGGCGTCAACAACAACACGAGAGACTACACCCCGAACGTCTCGGGGGCTGACGCCGGCAACGACGCCAATAACGCGGCGCTGAACTATGAGAGCTTCCTCAAGCTGCTCGTGGCCCAGATGAAGAATCAGGACCCGACGCAGCCGATGGACGCCACGCAGCAGATCGCGCAGCTCGCGACCTTCTCGCAGGTCGAACAAACGATCAAGACCAACAAGAACCTCGAGAGCCTGCTGCAACGCACATCGCTCAGCGAGGCGGATGCGGTGATCGGCAAAACTGTCACCAATGCCGACGGTACGATCACTGGCGTTGTCAAGGAAGTCAAACTATACTCTGACGGAATCATTGCAGTGCTGGATAGCGGCAAGGAGCTCGTTATCGGCCCAGGCGTCAAGGTAAAGTGATACCCTTATGAATGAGGCGGATGCCCTCGATATCGTGCAGGCTGCGATCTGGACCGTGATCGTGGCCTCGGGGCCCGCCGTTCTCGCCGCGATGATCGTCGGCGTCGTCATCGCCTTCATTCAGGCGCTGACCCAGGTTCAGGAAATGACCCTGACTTTCGTGCCGAAGATCCTTGCCGTGATGATCACGGTCGCCGTTTCCGCGCCCTTCATCGGCGCCCAGATCTCGATCTTCACCGATATCGTCTTCTCTCGTATCCAGTCCGGATTCTGATCGCGCCGTCGCGCTACCACCTTCGCGCAAGCTTGGGCCTTTATCTCCAGTCTTAAGATTGGGGCAGCGCGTGTGAATGCTGCCCGACCTCTCATGAAGAGACGGAAGAGACATGGCACAGCAAGCAGCGTTGATCATCCCGAAAGTAGCACCAAAGGGCCGGGATATCGGCTTTGCGCTCGGGATTGTGGCGATCCTGGCAATTCTCTTTCTGCCGATCCCGCCGTTCCTGATCGACATGGGGCTGGCGTTCTCGATCGCCTTTTCGGTACTGATCCTGATGGTGGCGCTGTGGATCCAGCGGCCGCTCGAATTCTCGTCCTTTCCGACGATCCTGCTGATCTCAACCATGGTTCGCCTGGCGTTGAACATTGCAACGACGCGCGTCATCCTCTCTCACGGTCATGAAGGTCATGGTGCTGCCGGCGGCGTCATCTCCGGTTTCGCCAGCCTCGTCATGTCCGGCGATTTCGTCATCGGCCTGATCGTCTTCCTCATTCTGATCACGGTGAACTTCATCGTCATCACCAAGGGTGCGACGCGTATCGCCGAAGTCGGTGCGCGCTTCACCCTCGATGCCATCCCCGGCAAGCAGATGGCGATCGACGCCGACCTTTCGGCCGGCCTGATCGACGAGAAGGAAGCGCAGCATCGTCGCCGCGAACTTGAGCAGGAAAGCTCGTTCTTCGGTGCGATGGACGGTGCGTCGAAGTTTGTGCGCGGCGATGCGATCGCCGGCCTGATCATCACCGCGATCAACATCTTCGGCGGCATCATTATCGGCTATCTGCGCCATGACATGCCGATCGGCGAAGCGGCCGACGTCTTCGTCAAGCTTTCCGTCGGCGACGGTCTGGTCTCCCAGATCCCGGCGCTGATCGTTTCGCTCGCCGCCGGCCTGCTCGTGTCGCGTGGCGGAACCGCCGGCTCGACGGACCAGGCGGTTGTCGGGCAGCTCGGGGGCTATCCCCGCGCTTTGATGGTCGCCTCCGGTCTGATTATCCTGCTTGCGCTGGTTCCAGGCCTGCCGTTTTTCCCGTTTGCCGTTCTCGGCGGCGGCATGGCATTCCTCAGCTGGATCATTCCGCGCCAGATCGAGGCGGAGAATGCGGCGCGCCGGGTGGAGGAAGCCGCCACGGCTCAGCAGGCCAAGGACGGCGAGGCAGACTCGGTCAAGTCGGTGCTCAAGACGGCGGAGATCGAATTGCTGCTCGGCAAGCAGGTTTCGACCCGACTGCTCGGCGCGCACCAGGAACTGGCCTTCCGCGTCGGCAAGATGCGTCGCAAGTTTGCCGGTCAGTACGGTCTCGTCATTCCGGAAATCAAGGTTTCCGACGACATCAGCATCCCGGACAAGGCCTATCACGTCCGCATCCACGGCACGACGATCGCATCGAACACGGTGCGTGTCGGTGAAGTTCTGGTGGTCACCGGCGGCGGCCGTCGTCCGAGTGTGCCGGGCGACGAGATCCGCGAACCCGCCTTCGGCATGCCGGCGGTTTCGATCCTGGAGACGTTTACCGAAGACCTGAAGCGCGAAGGCTTCCACCCGATCGACAACGTCTCCGTGGTGCTGACGCATCTTTCGGAAGTGATCCGCAACAACCTGCCGCATCTCTTGTCCTACAAGGACGTGAAGGTGCTGATCGATCGGCTGGATCCGGAATACCGCAAGCTTGCAGATGAAATCTGCACCTCGCACATGTCCTATTCCGGGCTGCAGGCGGTTTTGAAGCTGCTGTTGGCGGAGCGGGTATCGATCCGCAACCTGCACCTGATCCTCGAAGCGGTGGCCGAACTCGCGCCGCATGTCCGCAAGACCGAGCAGATCGTCGAGCACGTGCGCGTGCGCATGTCGCAGCAACTGTGCGGCGACCTTGCCGACAACGGCATCCTGCGCGTCCTGCGCCTCGGCAACAAATGGGACATGGTGTTCCACCAGGCGCTGAAGCGTGATGCCAAGGGGGAAGTCGTCGAGTTCGATATCGATCCGCGTCATCTCGAGGAGTTCAGCGAGCAGGCGACGAAAGTTATCCGTGAACATCTCGATCGCGGCATGCCGTTCGTACTGGTAAGTTCGCCCGAATCCCGCTCTTATGTCCGCATGATCATCGAACGTCTTTTTGCCACTTTGCCCGTGCTCTCGCATGTCGAGCTTGCCAAGGGACTCGAGATCAAGATCATCGGCTCGATTTCATGATAACCGACCCCGAGGGCACGGTGCTCGCACTGTTTGCGGCATTCTGCCGGATCGGGGCGTGCATCATGATCATGCCGGGGTTCTCGAGCGCGCGCATTCCCATGCAGATCCGGCTGTTCATCGCGGTCGCCATCTCCATGGCGATCCTGCCCGTCATGTGGACCGATATCTATCCGCAGGTGACCGGCAAGGGGCACACCTATATCTACCTGATCGCCGCCGAAACCGCCGTCGGTGCGGTCATTGGCCTGGTCGCGCGCTACTATGTGCTCGGCCTTCAATTCGCCGGCACGACGATAACGATGCTGATGGGTTTCAGCCCGCCGCCGTCGTCGGATGTGATCGAAGACACGGCGGAAAACCAGATGACCAGCATGATCAGCTTTGCCGGGCTGATGATCCTGTTCATGCTCGATTTCCACCACGTGATGTTCGAGGCGATCGTCCAGTCCTACCGGGTCATGCCGATCGGCAGCGCCTTCGATCCGCAGGGCGTTCTCATCACCCTGACGGATTCGCTCGAGCAGACCTTCATGATCATGTTGAGGCTCGCGAGCCCCTTCCTGATCTATGGCCTTTTGTTCAACGTCGCCATCGGCATGGTCAACAAGCTGGCGCCCCAGATCCCGATCTACTTCATCTCGCAGCCCTATCTGATCATGGGCGGCATGTTCCTGCTCTATCTCGGTATCGCCGCCATGCTGCGCCTGTTCGGCGACGGCTTTGCGCCGGTCATGCAAGGGGGATAGCCAGGTGAAGACGCGGTCGCAGAAACTCAAGCGCCTGGTGGCCGTCCAGCGCCATCTCGAGCAGATGGCAGAAGCCGACTTCGTCGAGATGGTGCGGCAGCGCGAGGTGCTGGCCGAGACGATCGATGTGGTCGTCGACGCCATGGGGTCGGCGCATCCGATGCACCGGATGTTCTCCGGCCACTATTCCTCGCAGGTCGGGCGCCTCGTGCAGAAGGACCAGATGCTGTTCGGCATCCAGCAGACGCACGAAGCGCGCATGCTGAAGGAGCGGGCCAAGGCCGACCGGCTCGAGGAAAACATGAAGGATGCCCGGCAATCGGAAGACCGGGAAGAGGCCGACAATTCCGTCTATGACCTGATCGATCAACACGTTGCCGGCCAAGCGCCAGCTTCCGGTAAGGTTGACGGGCGATAGTACGACATCCGGAACGCTCCGCCCCATGTGGTGGGACGCTCGGTCGAGATGTTGAACGCGCGATTGTGCCGGCCCGAATTGGGGCGTGCCCGCCGTTG
This sequence comes from Ensifer sp. 4252, assembly GCF_050434565.1. Taxonomy (NCBI): domain Bacteria; kingdom Pseudomonadati; phylum Pseudomonadota; class Alphaproteobacteria; order Hyphomicrobiales; family Rhizobiaceae; genus Ensifer; species Ensifer sp. 4252. Next base: position 1,030,980 of record NZ_JBNDIU010000001.1, on the reverse strand, counting down.
TCGAGAGGATTTGTCATGGCTATCTCTCCGCCCAGCGATCTGGTGATGGATGTCGTGCGTGCGGCCGATCCGGCCGAGGTGCAGGAAGCGCAGGCACGGCTGAAAGCCAACCGCGCCGCCTTCCAGGCGACGAGCCTTGCCGAAAACGGCAACGGTTTCGCCGCCGCCGTCAACGTCCTCAACTCTTCGGAAGGATCGAGCGGTCTCGGCGACATCAACAACCGGGTCGAGCAGAAGAAGGTCCCCGAGACCTATCGCAAGTTCGAAGCGATGATCCTGCAGAATTTCGTGAAATCCATGCTTCCGAACGACAGCGAGAACGTTTTCGGCAAGGGCACGTCCGGCGACATCTGGAAAAGCATGATGGCCGAGCAGATCGGCGACGTCATCTCCAAGAGCGGTGGCATCGGCATCGCCGACCAACTGGCCGCTGGCGATGCGCGCGAGCGCGTCAATGCCTCGCTCGATGGCAACAGCCGAAACCTGGCCGCAAGCCTCGTGCAGGAATACGAGCGCAAGACGCTCACTGGCTACACGACTGAAGACGATAAAAACAAACAAGCTTAATTGGGAGTTCATTTATGGAAGCTGTGGCATCCAACGACGTCCGGATCCAGAACGTGCTCGGCCGGCTGGAAATGATCATCGACAATGAGAACAGCCGCATTGGTGTCGATCCGGAATTCGATATCAAGACGTCGAACGCGCACAAGAGCCGTTGCCTCTACGAACTGACGATGCTGCACCGCGATACGCTGCCGGGTGAGTTTTCGCCGGCCTTTGCGTCGCAGACCCGTCACCTGCGCGACAAGCTCGAAATCAACTCGCAGAAGGTCGAAGCCCACCTCGACGCCGTGCGATCCGTCGTCGATCTGCTGAAGACCGCCGCCCAGGACGCCGATGCCGACGGCATCTACTCCGAAGCGCAGTTCCGCTATAGCGATTTCTAATGCTGAAGCTCGTTCTCACCGGGGTTTGGGTCTGCGCCGTCACGCTCGGATCCGTCTATTATTCCATGCAGAGCGCCTCGGCGCCCGTCGTCTCGGATGCGGAAGCAACGCGGCGTGCATCGGAGCAATATGTTCCGGGAGAAATGATCACGGTCCCCGTCATCAAGGACGGGGCCGTGCAGGGCTATTTTCTGACCAAGCTATCCTTCTCGGCAACGAAGGAAGGCATCAACAACCTGCGGGCGCCGCTTCGGCAGATGGTCACCGACCAGCTTTACGACATGCTGGTCGGCTCAAGGTTCATTGATGTCGGCGACACCGGCACGTTCGACCTGTCGACCTTCAAGGTGACGGTGAAGGACGGGCTCAACAAGAAGCTTGGCGGCGAGGTGATCACCGAGGTTCTTGTCGAACAGCTCGAATATCTGACCAAGGACGACGTCAAGCGCGTGGCCAACGCCCAGAACGTCCCGCGTCAAAAGCCGGTCGCGATCGTCGACAAGAACGGCAACGTCGCCAATGACAAGTTGCCGGATGGTGCCGTCAACGCCAGCAGCGGCCACTGATTGCCTATCAGTTCTTTTCCGGGTTGCGGTATTGTTCGTTGATCAAGCCGAACTCCGCCATCAGCCGACCGACCGCCACGTAGAAGTGGTAAAGCCCGGCCGAGAACAGACCGGTCTTTCTCCATAATTTGATGCCGCGCGGGAGCGAGGCGCCGAGCAATGCAAGCGACTTCCCGAAGGTTTTCACCCTTCCGTCGAAGCTTGGATCCCGGCGATGTTCGAGCATCGTCGAAATCGCTCCGTTTCTAAGGCTTCGCGCGCGGATCCATGATGCGCTGGTGCGCCGTGCCGGAACCGTTTCCGCCACCCAAGCCTCCTTGGCCCAGGCGAACGAAAACCCCTTCTCTTTGCTGCGGCTGTAGAAGTCGGCGTCGCCGCCACCGATGAAGTTGAAGGCCGGGTCCAGAAACGGCCGCGGCATGGCGTCGAGAACCCGACGCGTCACCAGCACGTTGCCCGAGGAATAAAGGATCGGTACCGGCCCGGTCGTTTCATAGTGGGGCGTAAACACCGGGTGCCGCTTCCACTTCTGCCCGGTCATATCCTCGAAAACCGGCAGCTGCGGGCCGCCAACCATGTCGGCCTCGGTTGCTTCCTGTGTCGTAATGAGGCAATCGAGCCATTCGGGCGCGGCGATCTCGTCGTCGTCGATGATGGCAATGGCGCGCAGGTTGGGGTAACTTTCAAGCGCTGTCGCCCAGCCGGCGTTGTAGGCGTAGCAGTTTCCGCGCTGGTGGGCGATGATGACGATGGAGTCGGACGGGTGTCCGAGAAAGAAGTCCTTCGCCGCTAACGCACCTGCCAGACCTTCATCGTCGTTCTCGACGACGATGGTGGCAAAGGCAACGTCGGGCCGTTGGGAAACAATGGTTTTCAGGGTCTTGATGACATGTTCCGGCCGACGAAAGGTCGGCAGCACGACGACGAGTTCGATGTCACCGGCGTCTTCCAACTCGGTCCGGAAATAGACGGAAATATCCTGGCCGATAGACGTCATCGTGAAACCTGTGCGAGCGGATTGCTGGCAAGTACTAAAGCAAATCTTCCTAAACAGATGCTGAACCGGGAAAACGACTTTTGAATGAATGCCTTAAGCGCTCCTTCACCCCGCGCTGCTAAAGAGAGAGGCAATGCTCCATCCATGACGTGTGGCAAAATGCATCTGGTCCTGGTTTCCTCGCTCGTTCCCGTAGACAATCCCGCCTCCGGTTTCGATATCGCCAATCGTGCGGTGCTTGACGGTCTGCTCGCGCTTGGCCATCGGGTCAGTGTCATCGGCTTTCTGCAGCCTGGACGCAGCCCGGCGCCCGACTGCGAGATGCACCTGCTTGGCGAGCTGGAAGTGACCAATGCCAAGGTCGGCCGCCTGCAAAAGCTGAGCTGGCTTGCGACCGCTTTTCTTAATCGCACCTCGGTGTCGTCAGCCAAGATGCTTGGCGTCTCGGCAGGCCGGATCCAGTCGATCCTCGGCGGGCTTGCACCCTTCGACGGCCTGGTGCTCAATTCCGTGCAGCTTCCTGCCGCCTTCGCGCAGGTTTTCCGTCCCTATCCGTCGATCTATGTCGCTCACAATGTCGAGGCCGATTCCGCCTTGGAGAATGCCGAGCGCGCCAAGGGGGCGCTCGAACGGTTCCTCTTTCGGCGCGAGGCGTCCTATCTCGAGCGCTACGAGCAGCAACTGGCGCAAAATGCTGTCGCATTGTGGACCTTCGCCGAGGCGGACCGTCTCGGTTTCGGTCGTGCCGTTTCCGACCGGGCATTCGTGCTGCCGCTGGTTACCGGCTGGGATGCGCCGATTGTGCCGGACGTGCAGCGCCAGCAGGACCTTAGCCTGATCGGCACCTGGAGCTGGCGGCCGAACCGGCTCGGCCTGGACTGGTTCCTGGATCAGGTCGTGCCTCATCTTCCCCAGGACATGTCGATCGCGATCGCCGGACAGCTGGATGGAACGCCCGTCGTTTCGCATCCCGGCATTCGCTTCGTCGGTCGCGTGCCGGACGCCCGCGCCTTCGTTGCGGCCAGTGCCGTCGTGCCGCTGATCAGTCGTGGTGGCACGGGGGTACAGCTGAAAAGCATCGAGACTTTCGAGCTCGGTATGCCGTCGGTTGCCACGCAGGCTTCGTTGCGTGGCATCGAGACGATCCCGGGAAATTGTGCGCCGACCGACGATCCCCGGGAGTTTGCCCGCCTGCTGGTCGAAAAGGTCGACCGCGCGCGCGCCGGTCTTCCGCAGCGCCTGGACGGCGCGGTGTTCCACCGGGCTCAGAAAGCCAGGATGATGCAGGTGATGCGGGATGTGTTGCCCCGCCTTGCTGCAAATGGCACAAGCGCGCAGGAGGGGCCGCAGGTGCGGTCACGATTGAAGATCCACGACGGAGGACGGTCGTGACCATATCTGCCGCCGCCTCGAACATTGCGGTATCGCAGCGCATGATCCTGGGCATGCCGGTCGTCGATCTCGGCTGGGCGAATGCCTTCGCCCTGGCGAGCGACGCGGTTTCTCGCGGGAGTGGTCAGGTGAGCCTTGCCTTTCTCAATGCGAACAATGCCAACCTGATGTTGAAGGACACTGAATATCGGGATGTGCTGCGCCGCCAGATCGTATTTCCCGATGGCCATGGCGTCGATATCGCCTCCTATCTGTTCCATGGACGCATGTTCCCGGCCAATCTCAACGGAACCGATTTCGTTCCGGCGTTGCTGACCTATCTCGAGCGGCCGGTGCGGGTCGCGATGATCGGCGCCCGGCCGGACGTGTTGGCACGAGCGGCCGAGAATTTTCGCAGGCACGCGCCTTGGCATGAATTTCTGCCTGTTTCGGACGGGTTCTTCGACCGCAACCGGTCGCGCGAGATTTTGGCCGACGTGCGGGCTCTGAGGGCTGATATTCTGCTTGTGGCGATGGGCAGCCCGATGCAGGAGAAATGGGTCGATACCTATGTCGGACCGCAGGACGCACGGCTGGTGATCACCGTCGGCGCGCTGTTCGATTTCGTCGCCCAGGAGTTCCCGCGTGCGCCGAAGCTTCTGCGCAAGCTGCGGCTCGAATGGTTCTACCGGCTGGCTCTTGAGCCGAAGCGCATGTGGCGCCGCTATGTCCTCGGCAACCCGCTGTTCCTGCTGCATGTATTCCTGCACAAGCTGACGGGCCGCGCTCGAAAAAGCGTCGGCAACGCGCACCTCGGAGCGCGAAAATGCTGACCGAGCCCTCCATGCGAACCGCGATCGTCACGGCGTCCTACGCCAATGATTTCGAGCGTTGTCGGTTGATGTGCGAAAGCATGGATCGCCGCCTGCAGGGTGACTGGGTGCACTATCTGCTCGTCGCCCATTTCGACGTCACGCTTTTCCGGCAACTCGAAGGATCGCGACGGCAGGTCATCGACGAGCGCGATCTTCTGCCCTGGTGGCTGCGTCCCGTCACCGACCCGCTCTCGGGTGGGCGCCGCAAGATCTGGCTCAGCCCTTTCGGCCTGCCGCTTCGCGGCTGGCACGTTCAGCAGCTTCGACGTCTGGCGCTTGCCCGCCATATCGATGAGGCGGCGATGTTCGCAGTCGATTCCGATGTCGTCTTCCTTCGCGATTTCGACCCCGCCATACTCTGGCGGGACGGCCGCCTGACGCTGTATCGCAAGGATGCGGCGATCGACGCGAATATGCGCTCCAATCATCTGGCATGGCTTGCGCATTCCGATCGGCTTCTCGGTATCGGCCCCTATGGGCTGCCGGCCCCCGACTACATCAATACGTTGATCGCCTGGCGCAGCGACACATGCCGCAAGCTCGTCGAGCATGTCGAAGCGCTGCATGGCCGCAACTGGGTTCGAGCGGTGACAAAAACACGCGCCTTTTCCGAATGCACGATCTATGGCCGCTTCGTCGACGAGGTGCTGGGCGGGCAGGGGCACAGGCCCTCATCCGATGCGCTTTGCCACGTGCTCTGGTTCGACGACAGCTATCGGCAGGGTATTGCCGGCCTGAGGGACTTCCTTAGGGATATGGCGCCGCACCAGATCGGCATCGGCGTGCAGTCGTTCGTCGGCCACGATCTGGACGACATCCGCAAGGCGGTCGTCGAACTCGCGGCCTGATACCGACCGCGCGTCAGATGACCCGGCTGGCCGGCGTGCTCAGCGCCGTATAGGTCAGGCCGACGGATAACACATACAAAACCAGGAAGATCAGGTTGAGCGATGGCGCCCACTCTGCGACATCCGTGGTTGTCGTCAGCAGCAGCGCAAGCAACCCCACTTTCACCACGCCCGCGACCAGCAGGTTGGCCATGCGCCGCACGGTGCGTCCGGTCGCATAGAGCAGTTCCGAATGATACTCGATCAGATTGCGGAATGATGGCACCAGCAGGATCATCGCCATGATCGGTGCGGCGGCCGAGACGTTATGGCCTAGGCCATTCGGGAAAACGTAGAGATAGACCGCCATTGCAGCGATGGCGAGGAACGATGCAGCGGCAATCGCAAGCTCGATCGACAAGCGAACCGGCCAGCGGGCGATCGCTTCGGGCGTGCGCATGATCCGCTGAACGAGCAGCGTGTTAAACGAGCGCACCGGCAGGGCTGTCAGGTCGGCAAGTCGCATCAGGATCGCGTAGATGCCGGAAACGGCGGGCCCGCCGATCGCCAGCACAGCGATCTTGTCGAACTCCGACTGGATGTAGAAGAGGATTTCGGCGCCGGCGACCGAGACCGAATCGGCCCAGCGGCGAAAATAGAGCCGCGGCTGCCAGCGAAAACGCACCCTCGGGTAAAACAGCGCGAGCGCGACGACGAGGCTGATGGCGTTGGCGACGAGATAGAATTGCGACCAAGCGCCAAGTGTCTTGACCTGCAGCAGGGCAAACAGCAGCGCCGCTGCTGTGCGGATTGCCGTGGCGATGACGACAAGCAATGCGCCGCGGCCGAACCGTCCGAGGCCGTTGAGAACGATGACCGCCGTTTCGAGCCCGCGCCAACAGATGATTTCGGCGGCCATGAAGGCCGCAAAGGTGCCTGCCGACATGTCGCGTGAAAAAAGCGCGATGAAGGTGCCGGCGCAGATCAGCGCGATCAACGGCAGGGAAAGCAACGCGCCAACAAGAAATCCGGCACTGTAGGTGCCGACGAGAAGCGGCTTGACCGTGGCCACACGATAGAGCGGCGACATGAAGCCGAAGGCAAGCACCCGTGAGATCATGATGCCGGCCGCTGATGCCGTGGCAAAGAGACCGAAATCGGAGATGGAGAGCGTGTTGGCGACAGCGATAAAATAGGCAAGCGACAATACGAGCCGTCCCGCCGAGCCTCCCGTCATCGAGAGATAGGCGTGAACAAGCGCCCTGTGGCGAAGATAAAGCGCTTTGATGCGGTGGAGCACGATCGAACTTCCAGTAGTCTCTCCCGTCATAGGCGGGAAAGCTTAATAAGGCGTGAGATCAACCGTTTCTGGGGTTGGTTCTTTCTCCAAAATTAACCATTTGTTTTCCCTGTTTCCTTAGGTTGAATTCACTATTCGGAATTCGCCATCTCGGCAGCCGCGGGATAAGTCATGTTCAACGTCGACGACGAAAAACGCCCGGTTCCGCGTGCATCGTTGCTCGATATCGCAGCAGGGAGCCCGCGGGTTTCCGCGCGCGCGCAAAAGCCCGATGCCAAAGACCGCGGATCCGCCGGCTCGTCGTTGCTCGACCGCTTTGTCGAGGCCGAACAAATGGCCGCGCAGCCCGGCAATGCCGCGCCGCGGCATGCAGCTCGCCCGGCATCCCAACCCAAGATACCATCGGTACCGAGCGGTGCGGCTACCCGGCCCCCGCCGAAGCGCGGCCTTGGCGGCGCGGACGGCAAGATTGCGCGCTGGCTGGCTGGCCGCGACGCAGATGACACGTCCGGTGGTTCGGGTGGAGACGCGCCGCCGCCGTCCGGTGACAGGCCGCTCGTCGACATCAAGGCCGTCCTTCGCTCCGTCTGGCAGGTACGCTTCGTTATTGCAGCCACGACGATACTTGGCGCCGCCGCCGGCGTCGCGATCGCCCTGTCGACACCCAGCATCTACCTCTCGGAGAGCAGGCTCTATATCGACCCGCGCGAGGTTCGGCTGACGGATTCCGATCTCTCCAAGCAGTCGCTGGCGACGGAAGCCATTCTTGCGCTGGTCGACAGTCAGCTCGAGGTTCTGCGCTCCCGCACCGTGATGGAGAAGGTCGCGCGCGATCTCGATCTGCAGAACGATGCTGAATTCTCCGGAACCGGTGCGGCGGAGGGCGAAGTCTCGCCGCGCACCTTGCAGAAACTGAGCGACGCCATCCGCGTCTGGCGCGATCCCAAGACCTTCATCGTCATCGTCGAAGCGCAGAGCAGAAGCCCGCAGAGATCGGCGCTGATCGTCAACCGCCTGGTCGAAACCTTTCTGGGCGAGGAGACGGCGGCACAGTCCGGCTTCTTCCAGAAGACCACCGCGGCGCTCGATCAGCGTATCTTCGAACTCAAGGCCGAACTCGATACCGCTGAGAAGGCGATCGAGGAATACAAGGCGCGCAACGATATCGTCGGCGCCGGCGGAGAACTGATCGCCGACAAACAGCTGCTCAGCCTCAGCGATCAGGTCGCGGCGGCGCGCAACCGAATAGCCGATGCAAAGGCGAAGGCTGACGTGTCCGGCAAGGTCCGGCTCGATGACGTGCTGACCGGCGCCTTTCCGGAGGAAGTCGGCTCGATGGCGCTCGCCGAGCTGCGCAAGCAATATGCGGCCACCAGAGCACAGTTGAGCTCGCTCGATGCGAGCCTCGGGCCCCGTCACCCGCAGCGTATTGCCGCCGTGCAATCGCTCGAATCCTCTCGCGCCGAGATTGCCCATGAACTGCGGCGCATTGCGGCGACCGCCCAGACCGAACTCGACCGCGCCGAGCGTGCGGAGCAGGATCTGGTCCGGCAGTTCGCAGCGCAAAAGGCCCGCCAGATCAATTCGTCCGGCGAGATGGTCGAGCTGCGTGAATTGCAGCGAAATGCCGCCGCGACCCGTGAAATCTACGAATCGTTCCTGAAGCGCGCCAGCGAAACGCGGGAAGAAGAAAAACTGACGGCCAAGAACATCCGCGTCGTTTCGCGGGCGGAGCCCGCCTTGCAGCCCAAGGGGCCGTCGCGCAAGATCATCGTCATCGGCGCGACGATGGCGGGCTTTTTCGCCGGTTTCGGCCTCGGCATCCTGCTCGGGATCTACCGCAGCCTGAACGGGCTGTTTGTCGGGCCCAGGGGCGCCCCGCCTGAAACGGTCGACCCGGATCCACCGGAGCCGGGCACCGACCCGGACCCGATGCCCAGCACGCGCAATGAGCAGGAACAGAGGGGGCGCGAAGCAGATCTGCCGCCACCATTCTCCCCGGCAGCTCATCATGCGCAGTCGCTAACTGCCGCCTATCTCGCCTCGCGCGAGTTGGCAAGGCAGGCTTCCTCGACAAGACTTTCGCCCCTGGCTATCGAGCCCGAGGACGATCTCGGCATCGCCAAAGTGCAGGACGATCTTCGTGCGCTCAGGTCGCGCGTCGAGAGCTACTCACGCCAGAAGGTCGCGCGTCGCTGAGCCACAGAACTTGCTGGAGCGAGCAAGGCAGCCTGTCAGCGATGAGAGGAAATGTCGCGGCCTGCACCGCAAACGTGTCTCTGGCCATGCCGACCCCTTGCATTTATGCGTTTGGGACAGCATAGGGCGCTTTGAGGCAATCGCCTTTCCCGAGGCGAATTAGAGTGTGCCGCGAACAGGAAGCCAGGAGGAATGCCGTGACGACTGTGATTGATGGCAAGCAGGTCGCCGCTTCGGTCATCGAGGCCGTGAAATCCGCAACACAGGCGCTCGAAACCGATGCAGGCGTGCGCCCCGGTCTCGCGGTTGTGATCGTCGGCAATGATCCGGCAAGCCATGCCTATGTGTCTTCCAAGAGCAGGATGGCCAAGGAGTGCGGCTTCCAGTCGGTCCAGCACACCTTGCCGGAGGAGACGACCCAGGAAGATCTGGCGGCATTGGTTGCCAAGCTCAATGAAGATGCGACCATTCACGGCATTCTCGTTCAGCTCCCGCTGCCGAAGCATCTGAACTCCGAACCGATCATCCAGTCGATCCTGCCGGAAAAGGACGTGGACGGCCTGCATGTCGTCAACGCGGGAAAGCTGGCGACTGGCGATCTCGAAGGCGGTTTGGTCTCCTGCACGCCCGCCGGCGCGATGGTGTTCGTGCGCCAGACCCATGGCGAAGACCTTTCGGGCCTGAATGCTGTTGTCATCGGTCGCTCGAACCTTTTCGGCAAGCCGATGGCGGCCTTGCTTCTTGCCGCCAACGCGACGGTGACGACGGCGCATTCGCGCACAAAAGATCTGCCGGCGGTCTGCCGCAATGCCGATATTCTCGTGGCGGCTGTCGGTCGTCCGGAGATGGTCAAGGCGGATTGGGTCAAGCCCGGCGCGACCGTCATCGATGTCGGCATCAACCGCGTGTCCGCACCAGAAAAGGGCGAAGGCAAATCCAAGCTCGTCGGCGACGTCGCCTTTGCGGAAGTGGAAAAGGTCGCGGGCGTGATCACGCCGGTACCGGGCGGCGTCGGCCCGATGACCATCGCCATGCTGATGGCAAACACCGTCATCGCTGCCTATCGCAAGGCGGGCCGCAAGTCGCCGCGCTTCTGATCGGCAAGGTTTGCGCGACATTTGACGCGCCGGCTTACTGCATAATTCCTCAAATCGGAATCGATTTAAGGAAAAATTATGCAGCAGGTTTCAAGCGTTACAGCGTCCTTTGCGCGTCATATTTGACGCGCGGCGCTGTAGCGGCGCGTTTTCATTTCTGCGGGGCGGGGCCGGTTGAGGCGCGGACGATCAATTCGGCGCGCCAGAGTTCCTGGTCGGGATAATCGCCAATCTTCAGGATGCCGGCGATCAGCCGGGTCGCAATGCGCCCGCCGGCAGCCCTTAGCGACGACCGTGTCGTCGTCAGCGGCACGCTGAAGTTTTCCGGCTTCAGCATCGGCAACACATCGTCATGCGCAATCAGCGAGATGTCGCGGCCCATCGCAAGTCCCGCCTGGTTGATGGCCCGGACTGCGCCGAGCGCCAGCACGGTGCTCGAACAAAGGACGGCGGTCGGTGCGTCCGGTTGCTGCAGGAAGCGCTGCATGCTGCGATAGCCGTGTTCGTCGGTCATCAGCGAGTGATGGACGAGGGCCTCGTCGAGGTTCAAGCCGTGCTCGGCCAGCGCCCGGGCCATGCCTTTCATGCGGCGGATGGAAAAGCTCAGGTAGTCCGGCCCGTTGATCAGCGCGATCCGCTGATGGCCGAGCTGGATCAGCAATCGCGTCGCATCATAGAAGGCGCCGGTGTTGTCGATGTCGAGGAACGGATAGTCCCGCGTCTCGCCGATCGAGCGTCCGTGTACGACAAAGGGCATGGAGAGCGATTTCAGCATCGCGATGCGCGGATCGCTGGCGCGCATATAGGCGAGGAATAGCGCATCGACATTGCCGCTGGCGGCAAGGCGCTGGAAGGTCGCCTCTTCATCCTCCGGCGCACTGGGATTGAGCACAAAGTGAAAGTCGTGCTTGACCGCTTCCTCGCCCAGGCCGGCCAGGAACTCGCCGAAATGCACGTCGGAATCGATGCCGGCCGCAATCGGCATGACCATGCCGATCGAATAGGCCTTGCCGGTGGCGAGGCGCTGGGCAGCCCGGTTCGGCCGATAGCCTGTTTCGCGCACGGCCTGCAGCACGCGCTGGCGGGTTTCCGCATTGACTTCCGGATAGCCGTTCAGCGCCCGGCTCACTGTCGTCTGCGACAGGCCGAGCAGTTCCGCGAGCTGCTTGAGATTGACCGCCATGGTCAATTTTCCTCCCAAAGCGCTTTGGATATCCGTATGATTTTTATGGTTTGATCCAGCGCCCTCAATTTCTGTAACACTCGTTTTTCATCATACAAAGCGGAATTCGCCAGCTTCGCGCTGCAAAAAGTTGCCGCAAAGCAAAATACTGTCGCGTGAAGGCCGGTGAATCGAAAGCTCTTGACTCCTGGAGTGTCGCAATGGTTTGTTAGCAAACTCAAAGCGCTTTGAATTTTGCGCGTTGATGATCTGCCCGGCGGGATCCGGGTTCATCTTGGGAGGAGAACACCGTGAAGAGATCATTTCTGTTGAGCGTGGCCGCGCTGGCGCTGTTTGCGGGCGCTGCCGGCGCTGCGGATCTGAAGTTCAAGCCTGGCGAAGATTCCAAATTCAACTGGGCGAGCTTCGAGGAATTCAAGAAGGGTCACGACCTCAAGGGTCAGACGCTGACGATCTTCGGCCCCTGGCGCGGCGAGGACGAGGCGCTCTTCAAGAGCGTCTATGCCTATTTCGTCGAGGCGACGGGCGTCGAGATCAAGTATTCGTCCTCTGAAAACTACGAGCAGCAGATCGTCATCGACACCCAGGCGGGCAGCCCGTCCGACATTTCTGTTCTGCCGCAGCCGGGTCTCATCGGCGACCTGGCGTCCAAGGGCTACCTGACGCCGCTCGGCGATGACACCCAAAAGTGGCTGCTCGACAATTATGCGGCCGGCCAGTCGTGGGTCGATCTCTCGACCTACAAGGGCAAGGACGGCAATGCCGCCCTTTATGCATTCCCCTACAAGATCGACGTGAAGTCGCTGGTGTGGTACTCCCCGGAAAACTTCGAGGACGCCGGCTACGAAGTGCCGAAGACCATGGAAGAGCTGAAGGCGCTTACCGAGAAGATCGCCGCCGACGGCGGCAAGCCGTGGTGCATCGGTCTCGGCTCGGGCGGCGCGACCGGTTGGCCGGCCACCGACTGGGTGGAAGACATGATGCTGCGCACGCAGCCGGCCGATGTCTACGACAAGTGGGTCAAGAACGAGATTCCGTTCAACGATCCGGCGGTCGTCGGCGCGATCGACGAGTTCGGTTGGTTCGCCAAGAACGACAAGTTCGTCGACGGCGGCGCGGCAGCGGTTGCGTCTTCCGACTTCCGCGACAGCCCGAAGGGGCTCTTCGCATCGCCGCCGAAGTGCTACCTGCACCACCAGGCGTCGTTCATTCCGTCCTTCTTCCCGGAAGGCACGGTGATCGGCGAGGATGCGGACTTCTTCTACATGCCGCCTTACGAAAGCAAGAAGGACCTCGGCAATCCGGTTCTCGGCGCCGGCACGTTGGCGATGATCACCAAGGACACGCCGGCGGCACGCGCCTTCATCGAGTTCCTGAAGACGCCGATCGCGCATGAAGTCTGGATGGCGCAGACGAGCTTCCTGACGCCTTACAAGAGCGTGAACGTCGATGCCTACGGCAACCCGCCGCTGAAGAAGCAGGGCGAGATCCTGCTGAACGCGACGACATTCCGCTTCGACGGTTCCGACCTGATGCCCGGCAAGATCGGCGCCGGCGCCTTCTGGACCGGCATGGTCGATTTCGTCGGCGGCAAGTCCGCCTCCGACGTTGCCGATGGCGTTCAGAAGGCCTGGGACGCAATCAAGTAAAGATGGACGGCGGGCGGCGCAATCGCCGCCCGCCCTGTCCTTTGGGTCCGCTGAACGCTCGGTGCTGCGAGGCCCCAACGAGAACGGCGACAATCGCCATGCCCTGCACGCAAAGTGCATTTCAGGGGAGGGACATGTCATGCAACAGCTCGTCTTTGCGGTAGGAACGATGCTGGCCGGGGTTCTCGGCTGCGCCGCCTACTTCTGGGGAACCAGCTTCATTCTCGATCTGATCTTCCCGTCGAAGGGGCGATCCGGTGTCGAAGCGTCGCGCAACCTGCGCATCACCAATGCCATCCGGCCATGGCTGTTTCTCGCCCCGGCACTGTTCGCGTTGACGATCTACCTCATCTACCCCGTGATCATGTCGGTCTGGTTCAGTCTGCATGATCGCGCCGGGCAAAACTTCGTCGGTGCCAGCAACTACATCTGGATGCTGAACGACGGCGAGTTTCGCCAGTCGATCTTCAACAACTTCCTCTGGCTGCTGGTGGTTCCGGCGCTCGCGACCTTCTTCGGGCTGGTGATCGCCGCTTTGACCGACCGCATCTGGTGGGGCAACATCGCCAAGACGCTGATCTTCATGCCGATGGCGATTTCCTTCGTCGGCGCCGCGGTCATCTGGAAATTCATCTACGACTATCGCGCCGAGGGCACCGAGCAGATCGGCCTCCTGAACGCGATCGTCGTCGCCTTCGGCGGCGACCCGCAGGCCTGGATCACGCTGCCCTTCTGGAACAATTTCTTCCTGATGGCCATTCTGGTCTGGATTCAGACCGGCTTTGCCATGGTGATCCTGTCGGCCGCTCTCCGCGGCATCCCGGAGGAGACGGTCGAGGCTGCCGTGATCGATGGCGCCAATGGCTGGCAGATCTTCTTCAAGATCATGGTGCCGCAGATCTGGGGCACGATCGCCGTCGTCTGGACGACGATCACCATCCTCGTCCTCAAGGTGTTCGACATCGTTCTGGCGATGACCAACGGCCAATGGCAGAGCCAGGTGCTCGCCAATCTCATGTTCGACTGGATGTTCCGCGGGGGCGGCGACTTCGGGCGCGGTGCGGCGATCGCCGTCGTCATCATGGTCCTCGTCATCCCGATCATGGTCTGGAACATCCGCAATGCGGCCAAAGAAATGAAGGGGCACTGAGATGAACCCGGCGACGCGCTCCCCTCTCACCTGGGCCGTACACCTCTCGGTCCTCCTCCTGGTCGCTCTCTGGACGCTGCCGACCGCCGGCCTGTTGATCTCGTCGCTGCGCGACAAGGATCAGCTGGCGGTCTCCGGCTGGTGGACGGCACTCTCGACCTCGACCCAGAATATCGTCGCCCGCGCGCCGGGCGCCGATACTCAGATCGAACGCGACGGCAAGTTCGTGATATCAGGTGACGTGCTTGAAGGCACAGCCGCCGGCGAGGTCTCGGCTTTCGGCTTTTCGAGCCGCGAGCCGACCGCCTTCAAACCTGGCGAAACCGCCGAACTCAGCGACGGCGAGAAGCTGACGGTGCAAGCCGATGGCAGCTTCGAGATCGTCTCGGACACGAAGATGGAAGGCGCACGCGGCCAGCGTATCTTCTTCACCGCCGCCGTTCCGCCGCGCTTCACCTTCGACAATTACGTCGAGGTCCTGAGTGCCGAAGGCATCGGCGCCTCCTTCATCAATTCGCTGACGGTGGCTATTCCCTCGACGATCATCCCGATCCTGATTGCGGCCTTCGCCGCCTATGCGCTCGCCTGGATGCCGTTTCCGGGACGCACGATCCTGATCGCCGTTGTCGTCGGCCTGCTCGTCGTGCCGCTGCAGATGTCGCTGATCCCGCTGTTGAAGCTCTATAACGGCGTCGGCGCCTTCTTCGGCGTGCCGGCCAAGACCTATGTCGGCATCTGGCTCGCCCATACCGGCTTCGGTCTGCCGCTGGCGATCTATCTCCTGCGCAACTACATGGCCGGCCTGCCGCGCGAGATCATGGAATCCGCACGTGTCGACGGCGCCAGCGACTTCGACATCTTCGTCAAGATCATCCTGCCGCTGTCGTTCCCGGCGCTGGCGTCCTTTGCGATCTTCCAGTTCCTGTGGACCTGGAACGACCTGCTGGTCGCCATCGTCTTCCTCGGCGCCGGCCAGGATGAGCTGGTGCTGACCGGCCGGCTGGTCAATCTTCTGGGCTCACGCGGCGGCAACTGGGAAATCCTGACCGCCTCCGCGTTCATCACCATCGTCGTCCCCCTGATCGTCTTCTTCAGCCTGCAGCGCTACCTCGTGCGCGGCCTGCTGGCGGGATCGGTCAAGGGCGGCTGACCTCACAGGGACTTCTGAACGGAATGAGCATGACTGAAATGAGCGAATCCATTTTGCAGGTCGACAAGGACTGGTGGCGCGGCGCGGTGATCTATCAGATCTATCCGCGCTCCTACCAGGACTCCAATGGCGACGGCATCGGCGACCTGAAGGGCATCACTGCCCGCCTGCCGCATGTCGCCTCGCTCGGTGCCGATGCCATCTGGATCTCGCCCTTCTTCACCTCGCCAATGAAGGATTTCGGCTACGACGTCTCGAACTATACCGACGTCGACGGCATCTTCGGCGAGCTCGCGGATTTCGATGCGCTGATCGCCGAGGCGCATCGGCTCGGCATCCGGGTGATGATCGACCTCGTGCTGTCGCACACCTCGGACCAGCATCCCTGGTTCGTCGAAAGCCGCGCCAGCCGAACGAACGCCAAGGCGGATTGGTACGTCTGGGCGGACTCCAAGCCGGACGGAACGCCGCCGAACAACTGGCTGTCGATCTTCGGCGGCTCGGCCTGGGCTTGGGATCCGACGCGGCTGCAATACTACCTGCACAACTTCCTGACCTCGCAGCCGGACATCAACCTGCACAATCCTGATGTGCAGGAAGCGCTTTTGGGCGTCGAGCGCTTCTGGCTGGAGCGCGGCGTCGACGGCTTCCGCCTCGACACCATCAATTTCTATTTCCACGACAAGCAGCTGCGCGACAATCCGGCGCTGGCGCCGGAGCGCCGCAACGCCTCCACCGCGCCGGCGGTCAACCCCTACAACTATCAGGAACATCTCTACGACAAGAACCAGCCGGAGAACCTTGCGTTCCTGAAGCGGTTCCGCGCGGTGATGGACGAGTTTCCGGCAATCGCTGCGGTCGGCGAAGTCGGCGACAGCCAGCGTGGCCTCGAGATTGCCGGCGAGTACACCTCGGACGGCGACAAGATGCACATGTGCTACGCCTTCGAGTTTCTCGCGCCCGATCCGCTGACGCCAGCACGGGTCGCCGAGGTCCTGCGCGATTTCCAGAAGGCGGCGCCCGAGGGCTGGGCCTGCTGGGCCTTTTCCAACCATGACGTCGTTCGCCACGTCAGCCGCTGGGGCGATGGCGTTGCCGATCGCGATGCCCATGCCAAGCTGCTTGCGAGCCTGCTGATGTCGCTGCGCGGTTCGGTCTGCATCTACCAAGGCGAGGAACTGGCACTCACAGAAGCCGAGCTCGCCTACGAGGATCTGAAGGATCCCTACGGCATTCAGTTCTGGCCCGACTTCAAGGGACGCGACGGCTGCCGCACGCCGATGGTCTGGGATAGCGCTGCGGTTAACGGCGGCTTCGGTGATGCCAAGCCCTGGCTGCCGGTACCGACCGAGCATCTGAAGCGGGCGGTCTCCACCCAGAAGGGCGATGAGGCCTCCGTCATGGAGCACTATCGCCGCTTCCTGCAGTTCCGCAAGGCGCATCCGGCCTTTGCCAAGGGAGAGATTGAGTTTCGCGGCACCGATGCGCCTGTACTGGCTTTCGTGCGCAGCCACGGCAACGAGAAGCTTTTCTGCGCCTTCAACATGAGCGGTGAGCCTGCTACGGCTGATTTGCCGAAGGAGCCTGTCGAAGCGCTTGACGGTCATGGCTTTACGGCCGAGGTCAAGAACGACAAGGTCAATCTTCCGGCCTGGAGCGCATTCTTCGCGCGCCTGGTCTGAGACAACGATAAACAAGAGACGAAGGGGAGGGTGCGATGACAGGTCTGACGCTTAAAGATATCCGCAAGTCCTACGGTGCGGTCGATGTCATTCACGGCATCAATCTCGACATCAAGCAAGGCGAGTTCGTCGTGTTTGTCGGTCCGTCCGGCTGCGGCAAGTCGACGTTACTGCGCATGATCGCGGGTCTTGAGGAGATTACCGGCGGCGACATGTTCATCGACGGCGAGCGCGTCAACGACGTGCCGCCCTCCAAGCGTGGCATCGCCATGGTGTTCCAGTCCTATGCGCTCTATCCGCATATGACCGTCTACGACAACATGGCCTTCGGCATGCGCATCGCCAAGGAGACGAAGGAGGAGATCGACCGGCGCGTGCGCGCGGCAGCCGATATCCTGCAGCTCACCAAATACCTCGATCGTCTGCCGAAGGCGCTTTCGGGCGGTCAGCGCCAGCGCGTGGCGATCGGACGGGCGATCTGCCGCGACCCCAAGGTCTTCCTGTTCGACGAGCCGCTGTCGAACCTCGACGCCGCCCTGCGCGTGGCCACCCGTATCGAGATCGCCAAGCTCAACGAGCAGATGGCCGATACGACGATGATCTACGTCACCCACGACCAGGTCGAGGCAATGACGCTTGCCGACCGCATCGTTGTGCTGTCGGCCGGCCATATCGAACAGGTCGGCCCGCCGCTCGAGCTTTACGAGCGCCCGGCGAACCTGTTCGTCGCCCGCTTCATCGGCTCGCCGGCAATGAACGTCATTCCCGCGACGATCACGGGCACCGGGCCGCAGACGACGGTGAAGCTTGCCGGCGGCAAGTCGGTGACGCTCGATATCGTCACGAACGCGTCCGAAAACGGCAAGACGGCGAGCTTCGGCGTGCGCCCAGAAGATCTGCAGACGGCGTCCGGCGAGGACTTCCTGTTTGAAGGCACGGTCGCGATTGTCGAGGCGCTCGGTGAAGTGACGCTGCTCTACATCGAGGGGCTGGTGGAGAAGGAGCCGATCATCGCCAAGATCCCGGGCATCCTGCCGGTGCATCGTGGCGAGAAGGTGCGGTTCACGGCCGACAAGAACAAGCTGCATCTGTTCGACGCTGGCGGCAAGAGTTACCGCGTCTGACAAATCGTTTTCTCTTCAACCCGTCCGATTTTCGGGCGGGTTTTTCTTTGCGAAGGCCTTCAATCTACCCTCTGTTAAATTTCTTCCTCTAGCCTGACGGGCAGGGGATATGAAGAGGCCTGTAGAATGACGACCGCGGCACCGGTGATGCAGCAACACTTCCTGAACAAGGAAGAATCTTTCATGTACGATCGCGAAACCACGTTCCCGATGGAGGACACGAGGAACGAGGCGCGCATCGAATATACGGAAAAAGGCATGACGCAGCTGAGCTCCCGCCGCTGCGAAATCATCAAGCTGTCGAAAAGCGGCGCGGTCATCGGCATCCTGACCAAGTACCAGCTACCGCAGAATTTTTACCTCGACATCCCAAGTGCCCGGATCCAGATGGTTGGCTGCCTGCTCAAGCGCGTGCACGCCAACAACATCATCGAAGCACGCTTCCTGCGGCTCCTGACCGACCGCGAACTCAATCGCATCTTCGTCTACAGCACGCATCCGAACCACCGGAACCGCACGCTCGACATTTATCGCTGAACGCGCGAGTGTCCGCCCGGCCGGAACGGGCCGGAACCTGATGCGCCGTTGCGACTAGTTGACCGTCTTTCGGGGCCGGTGCAACCTATGCTTGACTTGGGACGTTAGGCTTGGATTGTTGGCGCTGCACGCTGAAACGAGGCAACCGATCGATGAAACGACCCTACCGCCTTTCCTGCCATTGCGGCGACATCTGCATTGAAGTCGATGAGGAGCTCTCGGGGCTGGTCGAGTGCAATTGCTCGACATGCCGGCGCACCGGCTTCCTCCACTGGAAGGTCGATGGCAGCAAGATCCGGCTGATCACTGAGAAACGGCGTCTCTCGACTTATGTCTGGCGTGGCGTGAACGAGGGGCATCACTTTTGCCCGACCTGCAGCGTCGCCATCATGCGCAGCGGCTACCCGAACGATCGCGTCTCGCTCAATGCGCGCTGCATTGAGGATATCGACATCTTCACGCTGGAAGTCGAGCGTTATGACGGTCGAAACGACATGTATCCGGGACCGCTGAAGTAGCGTGCGTCTTAGCAAGGCTGTCTCGCTGCCGACGGCGATAGTCGGCAGCGAGAGTTTGGTGGAAGTCAAATCCCCGGCCGTGGCGCCGAGGTTTCGTTCAGTTGAAGAGCACGCTTGCACCGTGGTCGGCCGAGCCGGCAATGGCGCGGAACGGCGCGAACAGTTCGCGCCCCATCCCGAACTCGTTGTCCGAGAGATCGGCATGGGCGGGAATGCGCGTCTTCAGCGCGATGTCCTCGACCAGCACCTCGATCGTGCCGGTAACGGCATCGATGCGCACGATGTCGCCTTCCTGGATGCGGGCGATCGGCCCGCCGTCCTTGGCTTCTGGCGTCACGTGAATGGCGGCAGGCACCTTGCCCGAAGCGCCGGACATGCGGCCGTCGGTGAGGATCGCCACGCGCTGGCCGCGATCCTGCAGAATGCCGAGCACGGTGGTCAGTTTGTGCAGTTCCGGCATGCCGTTCGCCTTCGGGCCCTGGAAGCGCACGACGGCAACAAAATCACCTTCGAGCTTTCCGGCCTTGAAGGCAGCGTTCAATTCGCCCTGGTCATGAAAAATCTTCGCCGGCGCTTCGATGATGTGGCGATCCGGCTTGACGGCGGAGATCTTGATGACCGCCTTGCCGAGGTTGCCGGTCAGCATCTTGAGGCCGCCAGAGTGCTGGAACGGATGATCGATCGTGGAGAGCACCTTCGGGTCGCCGCTTTCGACCGGCGTCGGCACGCGTTCGACGCCGCCGTCGAGACCGAGCCGAACGTCGATCTTGTAGGCTTCCAGGCCCTGGCCGACGACGGTGCGCACATCGTCGTGCAGCAGGCCGCCCCGAAGCAGCTGACTGATCAGGAAGCCCATGCCGCCGGCGGCATGGAAGTGGTTCACGTCGGCAAGGCCGTTCGGATAGACGCGGGCAAGCAGCGGCACGATATCCGACAGCTCGGAAATATCCTGCCAGGTGAGCAGGATGCCGGCGGCGCGGGCCATGGCGACGAGATGCATGGTGTGGTTCGTCGAACCACCCGTGGCATGCAGTCCGACGACGCCGTTGACGATCGAGCGCTCGTCGATCATTTCCCCGGCCGGCGTGAACTCGTTGCCCATGGCGGTAATCGCCAGCGCCCGCTTCGCTGCTTCCTTCGTCAGCGCGTCGCGCAGCGGCGTGCCGGGATTGATGAAGGAGGCGCCGGGCAGGTGGAAGCCCATGATCTCCATCAGCATCTGGTTGGAGTTGGCCGTGCCATAGAAGGTGCAGGTGCCGGGGCCGTGATAGGACTTGGATTCGGCTTCGAGCAGCTCGTCGCGGCCGACCTTGCCTTCGGCGAAAAGCTGGCGCACGCGCGCCTTCTCGTCGTTCGGCAGGCCTGTCGTCATCGGCCCGGCCGGCACGAAGACTGCAGGCAGGTGGCCGAAGGTGAGTGCCGCGATGACAAGGCCCGGCACGATCTTGTCGCAGACGCCGAGATAGACGGTGGAATCGAACATGTTGTGCGACAGGCCCACGCCGGCAGCCATCGCAATCAGATCGCGGGAAAACAGCGACAGTTCCATGCCTGGCTGGCCCTGGGTGACACCGTCGCACATGGCGGGCACGCCGCCGGCAACCTGGGCGACGCCGCCTGCCTCGTGCGCCGCTTCGCGGATCATGGCCGGATAGGTTTCGAACGGCTGGTGTGCCGAAAGCATGTCGTTATAGGAGGTGATGATGCCGAGGTTGGGGACGCGGTCACCGGCGAGCGCCACCTTCTCGGCGGGGGAACAGACTGCAAACCCGTGCGCGAGGTTGCCGCAGCCGAGGACGCTGCGATGCGGGCCGCTGGAGGCGGCGCGGCGCACGCGATCGAGATAGGGCTCTCGGTGCGGCTTCGAACGCTCGACGATGCGGGCGGTGATTGCGGCAATGCGGGAATCGGCGGACATGGCAAATCCTGTTCCGGAGTCTTGGGACTCCTCATCTTCATCCAGTCATCGATCCGGAGCGTTGCCTGCCTGGGAGAACGTGCAGGCCACGCCCCGGTGTGAGCTCTTTCAACACCTTCGCGTTCCGGTGGGGCGCCACCGGTTGAAAGTGTCCTGAACCGGCCGGTTACCCGGCCGTTATGGCGCCCAGTATATCTGCAGCGGCGAGGCTGCACGGCGCAGCATGGTGCGGATCGGCATCTCGGCTTCGTCGCCGGGACCTTCCGCCTTGGCAAGCACGACCTTCTTGCCCTCGCCTTCGATGTGCAGGACCAGCAGCCTGGCATCGTGAAGGCTGGAGAAGGTAAAGGTCAGGCGCGGTTCGCCGGCACCTTCCGCTTCCATGGTGATCACGCCACGCGGCGTCGTCGCGTCGATCGCGCTTGCAAGGTGCGTTCCGCCCGGGAAGAACGACGCGGTATGGCCATCCGTTCCCATGCCGAGCACGACGACGTCGAAGGGCGCACCGACCTTCACGGTTTCGTTGCTTGCCAATACGGCAGCATCCTCCGCCGAAGCGGCTGGATGGTAAAGCGGCAAGAAATGCGCTTTCGCCGCATAGCCTTGCAGCAGGTTCGCCGTGACCAGCGCGTGGTTGGAGCGATCGCTCTCAGGCGGAACGAAGCGTTCGTCTACCAGCGTGACCGTGACCTTGTCCCAGGCGATGTCCTTCCTGGAGAGCGCCTGGAAGAATGCCTTGGGCGTGGAGCCGCCGGAAACGGCGATGCTCGCCGCACCGCGGGCGGCAATGCCGGCAGCAAGTGCGGCGCTGACGGCGTCCGCCAAGCCCTCGGCCAGGGCGGCGCCATTGTCGAATGTGTGAAGCGTCGTGCTCATTGCCAACCTATATCGCATCGTGCCAGGTGCGGCCGTCGCGCTCGATCAGAGCGATCGACTGGCTCGGACCCCAGGTGCCGGCGGTATAGCCCTGAACCTGTTGGCCTGTCTCTTCCCAGGCCTTCAAAATCGGATCGACCCACTTCCATGCGGCCTCGACCTCGTCGCGGCGCACGAACAGCGTCTGGTTGTTGCGAACGACGTCGAACAGCAGGCGCTCATAGGCATCGGCATTGCGCACGTCGAAGGCCTCGGCAAAACTCATGTCGAGCGAGACGTTGCGAAGGCGCATGCCGCCCGGACCCGGGTCCTTGATCATCAGCGACTGCTTGACGCCTTCGTTGGGCTGCAAGCGGATGACGAGTTGGTTGGCCGAGATGCGACCGGCGCTGTTGTCGAAGATCGAGTGCGGGATCTGTTTGAAGGTGATGACGATTTCCGACATGCGGCCGGCAAGTCGCTTGCCGGTGCGGATGTAGAACGGCACGCCGGCCCAGCGCCAGTTGCTGACCTCGGCCTTGATCGCGACAAAGGTCTCGGTGTTCGAGACGCCGCCTTCGAGCTCTTCCAGGTAGCCCTTGACCGGGCCGCCGGCGGAAGCGCCGGCACGGTATTGGCCGCGCACCGTCACCTGCTCGACATTGGATGCATTGACCGGCTTCAGCGCGCGCAGAACTTTAAGCTTTTCGTCGCGCACGGCTTCCGCGTCCATCGAGGTCGGCGCTTCCATCGCGACGAAGCAGACGAGCTGCAGGATGTGGTTCTGCACCATGTCGCGCAGCGCACCGGCCTTGTCGTAGTAGCCGGCCCGGTTTTCGAGACCGACGGCTTCGGAAACGGTGATCTGCACGTGGTCGATATGGGCGGAGTTCCACAGCGGCTCATAGAGCGCATTGGCAAAGCGCAGCGCCATCAGGTTCTGCACCGTCTCCTTGCCGAGATAGTGGTCGATGCGGAAGATCTGCTCTTCGCGGAAAACCTTGCCGATCGTGTCGTTGAGTTCGGTCGCCGACGCGAGGTCGCGTCCGATCGGCTTTTCCACGACGATGCGGGTGGTCTTGGTGATCAGCTTGTGATCGCGGATCCTCTCGGAGATATCGCCGAAGATCGCCGGTCCGACGGCGAGGTAGAAGGCGCGGATACGCTCCTTGCCTTCTTCCAGGATCTTCTTCAGCGCATCCCATCCCTGGTCGGACTTGGCATCGACGGAGACGTAGAAGAGGCGCGCGGTGAACTTCGCGACTTCCTCTTCGTTGTATTCGGCCGGTTTCAGGTGTTCCTTCAGCGCATCGGCGGCAAACTTGCGATATTCCTCGTGCGTCAACGCCGCGCGTGAGGCGCCGATGACGCGGGTCGGCTCGGTAATCTGGCCTTCCATCTGGCGGTGATAGAGCGCTGGCAGCAGCTTGCGCTCGGCGAGATCGCCGGTGCCCCCGAACACGACATAGTCAAACGGTTCGACGGGAATGATCTGGCTGCTCATGGGATAATCTCGATCTTGTTCAGGTCAGGGACACATATAATCTAATCGATTTAAAGGCGCTAGGGTGCAACGCAATAAAATGCTCTCGCACGCGCTTTCTAGAGCCTGTCGCGCAAGGCGTACCAGGTGAGCGCCAGAAACAGAAGCGGCGAACGAAAGCGCGTTCCGCCCGGAAAAGCCGGTATTTTCAAGGCTTTCAGCAGGTCGAGTTCTGTCGGTTTGCCAAGCGCCAGGTCAGCGTAAAGCTTGCCGCAATAGTTGGAAAGCATCACCCCGTGGCCGGAATAGCCGCCGATCGAAGTAACGCCCGGCATGACCTCACGACAGAAGGGCGTGCGCGGCATGGTGATGCCGACGGAGCCGCCCCAGGCATGGGTGATCTCGATCGTGCCGAGCTCCGGATAGATCTCGCTGATCTGCCGCCGGATATGGGTGGAAATGTCGCGCGGGTTGTCGGCGGTGTAGGCTTCGCGTCCGCCGAACAGCAGCCGTCCGTCTTTCGATTTACGGAAATAGCGCACGACGAAGCGCGAATCGTCGACCGATTCGCCGCCGGGAAGCACGTTTGGGTGAGCAGAAAGAACTTCGGTCGCACCGATGAACGAGCGGATCGGCATCACATGGCTGGCGCTGACCGGCTCGAGATTGCCGATATAGGCATTGCAGGCGACCAGCACCCGCTCAGCGGTGATCGTGCCGCGATCGGTGGTGATGACGATCGCTGATCCCTTGCGCTCGATCTTCTCAGCCTTCGTCTGCTCGAACAGATTGGCCCCGGCAAGGGCTGCCTGCTTCGCAAGCCCCACCAGCAGTTTCAGCGGATGGATATGCCCCGTGCCGGCGTCGCGGATGCCGAAGTGATAGCGGGACGACCCGAGGCGGCTTGCCGTCTCCTCCCGCTCCATGAACGAGAGATGCGGATAATTGAACCGTGTCGCCATCGTCTCGACGTGGTCGCGATAGTCCTTCTCCAGGCTCTTCTTGTGACCGACCGAGAGCTGCCCCGGCATGAACTCGATGTCGATGGCATGTTCCGCCGCGAAGTCGAGCACATGCTTCTTGGCATTCTCGGCCATATCGAAGAGCGCTTGCGCCCGCTCATGGCCGAGCGTTTCCTCGGTTTCGTCGGCCCAGGCGCGCTGGCCGGTGCCGAACTGGCCGCCGTTACGCCCCGACGCGCCATCGCCGAAGCGGCAGGCGTCGATGAGCGTGACATCGACGCCTTGGCGGGCGAGGTTGTAGGCGGCCTGAAGCCCGGTATAGCCGCCGCCGATGACGGCGACATCAGCCTTCCGGGACCCCGGCATCTGCGGGAATTCGGGTCGATCGGGAACGGTTGCCTCATACCAGGAGTAACCGGGCGAGATCGGGCTTTGCCAGGGCATCGGATGGCCTTTCAGGTCAGACGTTCAGCAACAGGAACTCGCGTTCCCACGGGCTGATGACCTGCATGAAGGTTTCGAACTCGCCGCGTTTCACGCCCGCATAGATGGCGATGAATTCGGGGCTCAGCACCTCGGCAAGCGACGGCGCCGATTCGAGCAAGGCGACGGCTTCGAGTAGCCCGCGCGGCAGCTCGATCTCGCCTTCATTGGCCGTGTCTTCCGTCGGTGCCGACGGATCGCGACCTTCGATGATGCCGAGATAACCGCAGGCAAGCGAGGCGGCGAGCGCCAGATAGGGGTTGGCGTCCGAACTCGGCAGCCGGTTCTCGATCCGTCGGGCAACCGGCTCGGAAACCGGAATGCGGAATGCGGTCGTGCGGTTGTCGTAGCCCCAGGCCGTATTCACCGGCGCCGACATGTCGGGTGTCAGCCGGCGGAAGGAGTTCACATAGGGTGCCATCATCACCAGCGTGCGCGGCACATAATGCTGCATTCCGCCGATGAAATTGAAGAACTCCTTGGAGGCGGAACCATCAGGATTGGAGAACAGGTTGCGGCCGGTGTTGATCTCGATCACCGACTGGTGGATGTGCATGGCCGACCCCGGCTGGCCCTGCATCGGCTTGGCCATGAAGGTCGCGTAGATGCCGTGCTTCAGCGCCGCTTCGCGGATGGTGCGCTTGAACAGGAAGACCTGATCGGCAAGCTCGATCGGGTCGCCGTGACGCAGGTTGATTTCGAGCTGCGCCGGTCCTTCCTCGTGGATCAGTGTGTCGATCTCCAGACCCTGCTTCTCCGAGAAGTGATAGATGTCGTCGATCAGTTCGTCGAATTCGTTGATGCCGGCAATCGAATAGCCCTGGCCACCAAGGATCGAGCGGCCGGAGCGCCCCTTCGGCGGATGCAGCGGATAGTCGGGATCGTCGTTGGTGGCGACGAGATAGAACTCGATCTCGGGCGCGACGACCGGTTTCCAGCCCTTCTGGCGATAGAGGTCGACCACGCGCTTCAGGACGTTGCGCGGCGTGTAGCTGATCTGCTCGCCTTCGGAGCCAACGATGTCGCAGATCACCTGCGCCGTCGGGTCGGTTTCCCAGGGCACGACCGAAAGCGTCGAAAGGTCGGGGACGAGCTTGATGTCGCTATCGCGGGAATCGTAGCGAAACTGTCCGGTCTCGTCAGGATATTCGCCCGAGATCGTGTGGCGGTAGACTGCGGAAGGCAGTGCAAGCGAGGTGTTGGAGGTGAACTTGGAGGTCGGCATCATCTTGCCGCGGGGGACGCCGGCAAGGTCGGGCGTGATGCATTCGATGTCTTCGATCCCGCGGATCTTCAGCCAATCCGTTGCTTCCTTCCAGGTCTTGACGCCTCGGAGGGAATGCAGGGCGGCGGGTATTTTCGAGGTTTTGCTGATTTTCGTTGTTTGTTGGGCAGCACTTCTCTTGGAGGGCATAAATCACCGGTTTTGGCTTCGGATGGCGCATCATAACCGTAGATTGGCAATTGGCTAGAGCGGGACGATTGACTTTCGCCTCCGTGACCGGAATGGAATGCGCAAAGAGCTCAAAGGTGTTTCGTGGCTGAAAAGAAGGATGTGGTGATCATTGGCGCCGGTGCCGCCGGCATGATGTGCGCCATCGAAGCCGGCAAGCGCGGCCGGCGCGTGCTGGTCATCGACCATGCAAAGGCGCCGGGTGAGAAGATCCGTATCTCCGGTGGCGGTCGCTGCAACTTCACCAATATCCACGCGGGGCCGAAGAACTTCCTGTCGGCCAATCCGCATTTCTGCAAATCGGCGCTCGCGCGTTACGGCGCGCGCGATTTCCTGGCGCTGGTCGAAAAACACGGCATCGCCTGGCACGAGAAGACGCTGGGGCAATTGTTCTGCGATCACTCGGCCAAGGACATCATCAGGATGTTGCTCACCGAAATGCGCGATGTGGGCGCCGAGCTTCGGCTGGAGACGACGGTCGAGAGTGTCGAGCGCCATGGCGCAGGTTTCCGGGTGATGACCGACGAAGGACCGGTCGATGCCCAGTCGCTGGTGGTTGCCAGCGGCGGTAAGTCCATCCCGAAGATGGGTGCGACCGGGCTTGCCTATAAGCTCGCCGAGCAGTTCCGATTGGCGCTCGTCGAGACCCGTCCCGGGCTTGTGCCGCTGACGCTCGATCCGGCACAGCTTGAGACGATCGGCGAACTGGCGGGTGTTGCCGCCGACGCCGAAGCGCGCTCCGGCAAGACAGCGTTCCGCGAGGCGGTGCTGATCACCCATCGCGGTCTCAGTGGCCCGGCGATCCTGCAGATATCGTCCTATTGGCGCGAGGGGCAGGATATCGTTCTGCGGCTGATGCCCGATATCGACATCGCCTCGATCCTCAAGGGCGCGCGCCGCGCCAACGGCAAGCAGGCCATCCAGACGGCGCTCGCCGATATCCTGCCGCGCCGGCTGGCGCAGTTCTTTGCCGATGGTGCCAAGCTGACGGGACGACAACTCGCTGACCTCTCCGACAAGACGATCGATGCGCTGTCGGTGTCGATCCAGGCCTGGACGATCAAGCCGGCCGGTTCCGAAGGTTACCGGACTGCCGAGGTAACGCTCGGCGGCGTCGACACCAGCGGTCTCGATTCAAAGACGATGCAGGCCAAGACTGTTCCCGGTCTCTATTTCGTCGGCGAATGCGTCGATGTGA
Source organism: Ensifer sp. 4252 (assembly GCF_050434565.1). Taxonomy (NCBI): domain Bacteria; kingdom Pseudomonadati; phylum Pseudomonadota; class Alphaproteobacteria; order Hyphomicrobiales; family Rhizobiaceae; genus Ensifer; species Ensifer sp. 4252. The sequence goes on along the minus strand of NZ_JBNDIU010000001.1, from coordinate 1,003,453 downwards.
CCGGCTGGCTCGGCGGCTATAATTTCCAATGGGCCTGGGCATCGGGTTTTGCCGCTGGCCAGGACGTCTGATCCCCGGTTTTGTGGCGCGCCGCTTCAGCCATTGTTAACGGATATGCCTGAACCTCTTCTGATGTCGGCACAGCCGGCAGTTGGCGAGATTAAGAATTGTTCCGCAAACGGAAATCACACTGTTTCCATTTTTAGGGCTTTTCTCTGCCACAGCATGGCTGCAATATGATCTGGACTGGCAAGCCGGTTTATCCGGGCCGATCGTTGCCGGTCAGTGAGAAGGACAGGATGTCATGAACCAGCCACGCCGTCGTCCCCGCGCCATCGCGATCGCTCGCACCGACGAGAGCCGCGCCCAGAGAGTAGCGTTGACCCGCATCGCTCTGCTCGCCTTCTTTGCCGTCGCTGCCCTCGCAACGCTTCCGGCCCTTTGGCATTGATGCTGCCCGCCGGCCGCTGGCGGCCGGACCTCGAGCGCGGCATCAGCGCGCAAGCGCCTTCGGAAATTCGTTGGCGAGTGCTCCGCGCTTATACAATTTTTAATCGTTCAAAATGAATATTGCGACGAAGTGAGTTCCGTCAGGACTTCGCTACCGGGGAGGTGGCGCGGTCCCGCAATGATTGCCGACGGACTGGCGGTGTGCGCCGCATGATTTTTCCGAAAAACATCAGCCTGTTTGCGCATCGGGTGGCTCTCGATCGTTTCGTCCCTTCGGCGGTTACGCTGAAGGTGGAACATGTTTCGAGCCGCCGGGGGAGGCGAATGCGAGCTGCGAGCCAAGGTGTTTTCCATGTTCATCGATAGAATTCTTGCCCGCTTCAAGATCCAGACGAAGGTACTGTTCTTCATTCTGCCCTTCGTCGTCAGCATCTGTGCCGTCGGCATTACCGGCCTTTATGCGTCCGGCCTGCTTCAGGGCCGGATGGAGATTTCAAACAGCGTCCTGCAGACGCTGAGCGGCTTCAAGGATGTCTATGCGGGGATGAACAACTTCCTGCACTCGACCACCGAGGAAACCCGTAACGCGTTGCAGGGCACGATTTCCGCGCAGAAGGAAGTCCTGGCCGACACCGCCGCGCAGGTGGCCGGCCAGAACGGCCAGGACGAGCTGACGGCTGCCATTGCCGCAACCAATGACATCGAAACCCGCATCGACGGGCTCTGGAAGTTGCATGTCGGTGAGCAGGAAATGCGCGCCACGATGGCCGCAAACCTGGACGCGCTGCTGGTGGAGCGCGCCAAGATCAACGACGAGTCGAACCGGCTGCAATATGCCGTTCGCAAGAACGAGAATGCCGCCAAGACGATGCTGCGCGAAGCTGAAAAGCTGATGCGCGCCAGCCGCTTCTTCAACGAGTTCGGCACCGAGGTCGCCAAGGCGACGACGATCGAGGACAAGCTCAAGGCCGTCAAGGAACGGTTCCCGATGATTGGCCGCACCGAGCGCGACATCTTCCGGCTGCTGCCGAAGGAAGAGAAGTCGCTGACCGAGACGATCACCTCCGCATCGAGCGAGATTGGCGCGCTTTTGAAGGCGCCCGCCGGCCCGGAAACGCTTGCCGGCATCTCGAAATATGTCGACCGGTTCCGCACCGCAAGTTTCCGGCTTGAGGCCGCTTCCGTCGGCAAGATGCGCGAAGCCACGCGGATCTTCGCCGAGCTCGATCAGCTCATCGTCAGCACCGAATCCGTGCTGACCGCCACGCGCCGGCTTTCGAGCTCGATCACCGACATCCAGATTTCCGCCGCGACCTTCATGGGGTCGACGACGGAAAGCAATCGCCAGAAGCTGCTCGACAAGTTTCTCGCGGTTCAGCAGAACATGGCAACGCTGCGCGGTGTTGCAAGCGAAGGTGCCTCCTTCGATGCGATCGCCGACACGCTGATGCCGATCATCACCGTGATGAAGAAGGACGCCGCGACGCTGGTCGAGATCACCGTCAAGCGCACCGCCGATTTCGACGCCGCCGGCCAGTCGATAAACCAGATCTGGAGCGATCTGACCGGTTTTGCCGAACAGCAGAAGGTTGCGGCCGGCACCGAGCGCCAGGAAGCAAACCAGATCTCCGTGGCCGCGACCGTTGCAGGCGTCGTCATCGCTCTGCTTGCCGGCATCGCCCTGACGCTGACGCTGAAGAAGCCGATCGGCCAGATCACCGCCGCCATGCGTCGGCTGGCAGATGGCCGCCTCGATACGTCGATTGATGGCGACGCCCGTCAGGACGAGATCGGCGACATGGCCCGCGCCTTGGGCGTCTTCAAGGAAAACGCCCTATCCAAGGTGCGCATCGAGGCCGAAAGCGAAGAACAGCGCGCCCGCGCCGAAGTGGAGCGCAGCCGCAATGACGCAGAAAAACGCGAACTCGATCGCCAGATCGACCTTGCCGTCAGCGAACTTGCCGCCGGCCTTGGCCGACTGGCGCAGGGCGACCTGTCGCGCCAGATCGACATTCCGTTCCATGGCCGCCTCGAACAGCTGCGCACGGACTTCAACGGCTCGCTGATCCGGCTGCAGGATACACTGGCCCAGATCCGCGCCAATGCGCAGGCGATCCAGCAGAGCGGCTCGGACATGCACCACGCCGCAGACTCGCTGTCGAAGCGGACGGAAGCTCAGGCAGCCTCGCTGGAAGAGACGGCTGCTGCGGTCGATCAGATCACCGTGACGGTCCGCTCGTCGGCGGAGCGGGCGAACGAAGCCAACGTCGCTGTGACGCAGACGAAAAAGAGCGCAGACAGCTCGGCAACCGTCGTCACCAATGCGATCGCCGCGATGGGCCGCATCGAAGAGGCATCACGCCAGATCGAGCAGATCATCGAAGTGATCGACGACATCGCCTTCCAGACCAACCTTTTGGCGCTGAACGCCGGCATCGAGGCAGCGCGTGCCGGCGAGGCCGGCAAAGGCTTCGCTGTCGTAGCGCAGGAAGTTCGCGAACTGGCGCAACGCTCGGCCGAAGCGGCCCGTGAGATCAAGGGCCTCATCAACAAGTCGACCGACGAGGTCAATTCCGGTTCGCATCTGGTCAAGGAGACCGGTGCGGTGCTTGCCTCGATCAGCGCCCAGATCGTCACCGTCAGCCAGCATGTAGAAATGATCGCGACCGCCAGCCGCGACCAGGCGGTGGCGCTCAACGAGGTCAACGGATCGGTCAACCAGATGGACCAGATGACCCAGCAGAACGCCTCGATGGTCGAAGAGGCGACGGCAACGAGCCTGGCGCTCTCCAACCAGGCCGACACGCTGATGATGCTGGTCGAGCAGTTCCGGCTCGAGCCGGAAACAGCCGATATCCACGCTTACCGCGCGGCCTGATCGGTCAGCACCGCGACGGCTTTGTCATCCTAGCACTGCACCGCGCAACGCACCGGTTGCGCGGTGCATTTCGTTTTTGGGGGAGCCTCGACAGGCTCGACCCTTCTGCGTGTCGCAAACACAGCAATGCAACGGCGAAACATCCGCCTCACTAGCCCCGGTGGTTTGGGGTCGAAATGTTCGTCCCAGCCGCGGCTCTTCATTGCCATATCGGCCAGATAGGCCATTGCCAGCGTTTCCATGGTGATGCTCCTCATTGGGTGGCATCTCTTCTTCTATGCAGCAAAAGCTGTTTTACATACACGAAATATCGGCCTATGTTTTTCACTGATGAAAGACATGGATTGGGACATCTATCGCTGCTTCATGAGTGTGGCGCGCACCGGCGGGCTGACGGGCGCCGCACAGGCGCTCGGCTCCAGCCCGGCGACCGTTGGCCGGCGCATGCTCGAGATCGAGGAGCGCACCGGCCGCACGCTGTTCGTGCGCAGCCAGACCGGCTACCAGCTGACCGACGACGGGCAATTGTTGTTCGAGCAGCTCCAAGAGATGGAGGCGGCAGCCCGCCGCGTCGAGAGCTGGCGACGGGAGGGCGAGGGGGCGGTCGTTCGCATCACGGCCGGAACCTGGGTGTCGTGGCTGCTTGCCGAAAATTTTCCGGCGCTCTGTACCGAACGCGACGGCTTCAGTCTGGCCATCACCATAGGCGAGGCCCGCGCCAACCTCGCCTATCGCGAGAGCGATATCGGCATCCGGGCCTTTGAACCGGAGGAGAGCTACCTGGCTGCACGCCCGGTGGGAGAAGTTGCCTATGCCGTTTACCGGCAGAAGAATGCAATGCCGGCGGCAAACGGCCGATGGGTCGCCGTCAGCGAGGAGGATGCAATCTCGTCCTATCTGCGTTGGCCGCACGAGAACGCGACGGGACGTATCGTAGCGACCGTGACGCGCCCTCGGTCGTTGCTCGATCTCGCCCGGGCGGGAGCCGGTTGTGCCGTGCTGCCCTGTTTCGTCGGCGACCTCGACCCTCTGCTGGAGCGGGCGGGCGAGGAGATCCCTGCGCTTATGCATCGGCAATGGATCGTGATGAACAACGAGGACCGCCATCGCTCGGAAATCCGGACTGTCGTCGACCGCATGACAAAACTGCTGAAAAGCCATGCCGACATCTTCGCCGGCAAACGCCCGCGCCGCAGTTGAAGCGGTCAGCGCATCAGCAGGCTGACGAGTGCCGCCTGCGAGTTCACCTCGGTCTTGGCGTAGATGCTCTTCAGTTGGGTGCGGATGGTCTCATAGCCGACTCCGTTCGCCTGGGCGATTTCCCTTAACGACAGTCCGGCCGCAAGGCTGGATGCAATCCGGATCTCGGCGGGTGTCAGGCCGTGTATTTCCTTCAGATGCGCGCGCCGCATCTCCGGAAGCAACGACGTTGCTGGTTCGATGAGGACCGCCACCGTCGGACCGTTCAAAAACTCGGTAAAGATGTCGGATTTCAGCCGCACCAGCGTGACGCGGTAAGCCGTTCCGTCGTCGGTTTTGACAATGGAAATGTGTGGTCGCGCCTGGGTGTTGGCGCGCAAGCTCATATGATCGAGCGCCGCGCTTGTTTGCGGGCAATCCAGGCCAATACGCCCGTTCGGCGTGATGCGAACAGCTGCGCCGGCGGCTGCCAGACGCTGCGCGCTTTCATTCATAGAGCGGATGCAGCCATTCTCGCCCGCGTATATCAAGCCCACTCCGATGGCGTCGAACAACGATTGCCCGGAGTGCTGGTCGGCGGTCATGACGTCGCGCTTGCGAACAAAGTCGAACGCGCGTTTGAGATGCGGGGCAAGTGCCGTGAGCTGGCTGGCGGCGCGCCCATTTAGATCGGCGTCCGTCGATGACGTATACGTCGAAAGAATGAAGCTGCGTCCCTTTTCGCGGATGATTGTCATGCCCACGCTGGTCTCGCAGCCGGTTTGGCCTTTCAGGAAGTCATTGTAGAACTCTGAGCGCACGAGCCGGTCGCGTGCTAGCATGTCTTCGCCGCGTACACCCACACCCAGCGGCACCAGCATTGCCTTTGCCATCCATGGGTTAACGGCAAAGAAGTGCGCGTGGTACCGATCGATGTCATCGCCGGTGAACCCGGACGAATAGGGAACGTGCGCGTTCGGGGAAATCACGTCCTGATAATGAAGCGAAGACTTGCCGTTTGGCATTGTGGTCGCCAGCCTGTTCAGAAAGTCCTGCCAGCTGCATTCACCGAATACGCTGCCATAGATCAGATCTGTCAGTTCTTCCGTACTCGCCTTTCCTGCCTGGAACATGCGTGCCCCCCGCTGGTAATGGTCTTGCCAATATACGCAGGGGCTGATGAAGGAAGCAACTTGAAATGGTATTTCTTCGAGAAGCATTGGCTCGAAATGCTACAGGCCGGCATTTCTGCCGGCCGTTTTCTCGTTAGGGTTGTTGCAGATTAATGCGCTACGCCTTTGGCAGGCGGCGGCCGGCGATTGCGGACGTAGATTGCAGTGCCATCGTGCCGATCGTGCTGTCGTCAAGAACAGCATGGTCGCAGCCGCTATCGCCAACAGCGACATCAAGACCGTCCCTGGGTGACGATGACAGGGATCAACAGGTCGCCCCAGTTGCCTTCGCCGCCGTGGTGGCGGGCCGAGCGCACGAGCTCGACCGATACGCCGGCGTCGACGGCTTTCATGACGGCCTGGTTGAGGCGGTGCAGGTCATTGGCGACCATGCGGATCGCGGCCTGTTGGTCCGGGGTCATGGCCGAAGACTGTTCCTCGGCCCTTTCCTTGACGCGTGTCTGGACTGTCATTGGAGTTCTCCTTGGTGTCAGCGGTTTCTCGTCTATTGCGTGGGGAGCGCGGCGGGCAGGGATTGCCACGCTCCCCGGCCTTTCACTCTGCGGCCGGGCGGAACTGGTCGTGCTCGGTCGATTCCTTCATGGCTGTCGTCGATGACTGGCCGCCGGTGATGGCCAGCGACACGGCGTCGAAATAGCCGGTGCCGACTTCGCGCTGGTGCTTGGTCGCGGTGTAGCCGTTGACCTCGGCGGCGAACTCCGCCTCCTGCAGCTCCGAATAGGCGGCCATCTGCCGGGCCTTGTAGCCGCGGGCGAGTTCGAACATGCCGAAGTTCAGCTGGTGGAAGCCGGCAAGCGTGATGAACTGGAACTTGTAGCCCATCGCGCCAAGTTCCCGCTGGAACTTGGCGATCGTCGCGTCGTCGAGGTTTTTCTTCCAGTTGAACGACGGCGAGCAGTTGTAAGCGAGCAGCTTGCCAGGATGCGCCTTGTGCACGCCCTCGGCAAATTTGCGGGCCTGCTCCAGGTCCGGCTTGGAGGTTTCGCACCAGATCAGGTCGCAATGCGGCGCATAGGCGATAGCACGTGCGATGCACGGCTCGATGCCGTTCTTCACCTGGTAGAAGCCCTCGACCGTGCGTCCGGCGTCGTAGTCGACGAAGGGGCGATCGCGCTCGTCGATATCAGAGGTCAAGAGCTTGGCGGCTTCCGCATCGGTGCGGGCGATCACAAGCGTCGGCGTTCCCATGACGTCGGCTGCAAGCCGTGCCGCGTTGAGATTGCGGATATGCGCGGCCGTCGGGATCAGAACCTTGCCACCGAGATGGCCGCACTTCTTTTCGGACGCAAGCTGGTCCTCGTAGTGGACGCCTGCAGCGCCTGCCTCGATGAAAGCCTTCATGATCTCGAAGGCGTTGAGCGGGCCGCCGAAACCGGCTTCGGCGTCGGCAACGATCGGTGCGAACCAGGTGTCGACCGAAAGGCCCTTGCCTTCCGAGGTCTCGATCTGGTCGGCGCGCTGGAGCGTGCGGTTGATGCGCTTGGCCAGTTCCGGTGCGGCGTTTGCCGGATAGAGCGACTGATCGGGATACATCGCAGATGCCGTGTTGGCGTCGGCCGCGACCTGCCACCCGGAGAGATAAATCGCCTTGAGGCCGGCGCGAACCATCTGCATCGCCTGATTGCCCGAGAGCGCACCGAGCGCGTTGACGAAGTCCTCTTCGTGAATGAGCTTCCACAAGCGGTTGGCCCCCATTTCGGCCAGCGAGTAACGGATCTCGACCGAGCCACGCAGCCGCTTCACGGTTTCGGCGGTGTAGGGACGTTCGATGCCATCAAAGCGGCCCTGCTGGGCACCTGGAACGAGCTTGTAAAAATCGGTCATTACTTCCTCCTGCTGGAACTCATCCACCATTCGACTTTTGTCGAATGGCTTTCCTCGTCTTTAGTTGATGTGACAGTTTTTACATTGCGCTGCGCAATAAGGCCATGGAAATTCAAGTTCCTGGTCTTTCAAAAGGGTTATCTTGTCTTGCCTTTGACAGGCGTGCACAGTAAATTTGTAAAATATGTAAATTCGTGGTCGTCATTAGATTTGTAAAGGTAGTGACAAATGGCTGAGAACAAGATCTTTGCCGGTCCCCGCGTCCGGCGGATCCGCAACGGGCTCTCGCTGACGCAGACGGCGATGGCGGAAGCGCTGGGCATCTCGCCGTCCTACCTCAATCTGATCGAACGCAATCAGCGGCCGCTGACCGTCCAGCTGCTTCTGAAACTCGCATCGGTCTACAAGGTCGACCTCGAGGAACTGCAAGGCGAGACGGGCGGTGGACTGGCGCAATTGCGTGAGGTCTTTGCCGATCCGCTGTTGGCCGCGGAACTGCCGGGGGATCAGGAACTGATCGAAGTTGCCGAAGCGGCACCGAACGCCGCCGGCGGTGTGGTCAAGCTTTACCGCGCCTATCGCGAGCAGGCGGCGCGGCTGAAGGACCTTGCCGACCTCCTGGCAGGGCAGGGGCACATGGAGGCGCTGTCTGGAACGCGCCTGCCAATGGATGAGGTGCGCGAGACGCTGGAGGCGAGACCCAATCATTTCGCCCGAATCGAAGAGATGGCCGAGGCCCTTCACGAGATGCTCTCGCCGGGCGACGATCTGATCGGCGCACTGAAAGCCTGGCTGAAGAAGGAGCACGGCCTGTTCGTGCGCAATCTGCCTGTTCACGCCATGCCCAATCTGCGCCGCCGCTTCGATCGCCATTCCATGCGGCTCTTTATCTCCGAGCGCCTGTCGCCCTATGATCAGTTGCGCGAGATCGCCATGGAGGCGGCCTCGATTGCGTGTCACGAGGCGATTGCCCAGGAGCTGGAGACTCTCCGATTGTCGACCGCCGAAGCGCGCCGTATTGGCCGCTTTGAACTCGCCCGCTACGCCGCCCACGCATTGATGATGCCCTATGCGGCGTTTCATGCGGCAGCACTCCGGGCGAAATACGATATCGATATCCTGCGGGCGCGTTTTCAAGTGTCGTTCGAGCAGGTCGCCAACCGGCTGACCATGCTGCAGCGGCCGGGTAGCGCCGGCGTTCCATTTTTGCTGATGGAGATCGATAATGCCGGGCATCGGCTCCGTCGTTCCGGCGCATCCGGTTTCCCGCAGGCGAGGTTCGGCGGCGGCTGTCCGAAGCTCAATATCCATGCCGCCTTCTCGGTGCCGGGGCAGATCCTGGTTGACCGCATCGAGACAACGGAGGGAGCGGCGTTCTTGACGGTATCGCGCACGCTCGATGGTCCGCAGGCGGGTTTTGAGGAGCGGGTTCGCCGCACCGCGCTGTTGATTGGCTGCGAGGCGTCCTTTGCCGATGAAGTCGTCTATGGCGTGGTGCGCGCGCCCTCGGTCGCCGTCGGGGCGGCCTGTCGCCTCTGCGAGCGGCAGGGCTGTCTCGCACGTGCCGAGCCGCCGGTCACACGGCCGCTTGGGCTCGACGAGATGGCGACTGGTCTCAGCGTGTTTGATTTTCAGTAGCTGACGGGGTGCTGGCTCGGCAGCAGCGGCGCGCTGGCGGAGAAGCATTCGGCCGGCAAGCCGGTCGTATAGCCGCGTGTGATATGCGCCTTGTCCGCATAGGCTTTGTCGCGCATCAGGATCGCGTGCAGTTCGGGCAGGTTATAGAATGGCACGCCGGGATAGAGGTGGTGCTCCAGGTGGTAGTTGATGTTGTGCGGAGCAAAGAACAGTCTTTCCCAGGCATGCGGATAGACCGTGCGTGAACTCGTCAGCTCGTCGCTATAGTCCATGTTGCCGAAATGCTCCGCCACGCTGCGCACGTAGAGGAACAGGCAGAAGAAAGTGAAGAATGGCACCAGCCAATAGAGCGCAAATTCGCGCCAGATGCCGAGCAGGGTGAAGATCGCGGCGGCAACAACATAGAAGCCGAGGCGCAGCATCTTGTAGCTCCGCGTCGACCGGTCGTTCTTCGACATGCGCTTGGCCATATGCACCATGTCGCGGATCGAGTTGACCGCGACGAGATAGCCAAGCAACTGCATCACGCCACGCGCGACCTTCTGCGGAAAGGTGAACTGCGCCATGCCGAGCTTGGCCGTCCAGTCCGGATCATCGTCTGTGTTGGCATGCTGGTGGTGTGCCAGGTGGTTCTGCCGGTAGCCATCGACAGTCGCCAGCATCGGCCAGGCGAGTAACAGATCGCTCATCCAGTCGCTAAGCTTGCGGTTCTTGATGATCCGGTAGTGCGCCGCCTCATGAACGAGACAACCGAACGCATGCATGCGACCGGCAATCACGACCACGGCCAGCAGGTAGACGAGGAAGTTGTCGGCATACTCGCTGGCGGCGATAACCGCGGCGATGATCGCCCAGTCGGCCGCTATGGCCGCAAGCGATTTCTGCGGCTCAAGTATCGAGAGGCGCTTCAGCTCCCTCGGATCGATCCTGCGGTTCCGTCCACTCATGACACTGTTCAGACCCTGATGCACAACCGAGGGGAAAAATTGCATGCCCGTTATGGTTAATCAATCGTAAACGAGTGCACGTTCCGGCTGGTTGTCGCCATGGTTAACGCCGGTCGCGGGTGGGCCTGTCGGTGTGGGAGATCGCGCCCGCCGGTATAAGTGCCCGATTTTCCTCAGCTTGCGAAAACGTAGTGGTTGAAGAGGGCCGCGTCTTTCCGGCACGAAAGCGCTTGAGGTTGTCGAGAAACATGCCTAACCTCGCCTCCGGAGCGATCCGGAATGGGCCTGGATCCGTGTCACGGGGCGGCCTTGTCCGGACCGATAATAACGAGGGAACTGCATGTCCAAATTCATCGTTACAACCATGGCGACGGTCATGCTGGCCGGCTCGACCATGCTCGCTTCGGCGCAGGAGCGGGTGGTCAACGTCTATAACTGGTCGGATTACATCGACAGCAGCATTCTGGAAGACTTCACCAAGGAAACGGGCATCAAGGTCGTCTACGACGTCTTCGATTCCAACGAGATCCTCGAAACCAAGTTGCTCGCGGGCGGCTCGGGCTATGACGTCGTCGTGCCGACGGCGACCTTCCTGCAGCGCCAGATCGCAGCCGGCGTGTTCCAGAAGCTCGACAAGTCCAAGCTCCCGAACCTCGCCAATATGTGGGACGTGATCATGGAACGTACGGCCAAGTACGATCCGGGCAACGAATATGCCGTCGACTATATGTGGGGCACCACCGGCATCGGCTACAACGTCGACAAGATGAAGGAAATTCTCGGCACCGACGAGAAGCCCAACTGGGATGTCATCTTCAAGCCGGAACTGGCCGCCAAGTTCAAGGATTGCGGCATCCATGTTCTCGATTCTCCGACGGACGTGATGCCGTCGGCGCTCGCCTATCTCGGTCTCAATCCGGATAGCCACGAAGCAGCCGATCTTGAAAAGGCGGCTGAACTGCTTGCCAGCGTTCGCCCCAATATCCGCAAGTTTCACTCGTCGGAATATATCAACGCCCTCGCCAATGGCGATATCTGCCTCGCGGTCGGCTTTTCCGGCGACGTCTTTCAGGCTCGGGACCGTGCTGCCGAAGCCAAGGCTGGCGTGACGGTCGATTATGCGATCCCCTCGCAGGGTGCGCAGATGTGGTTCGACATGCTCGCCATTCCGGCAGACGCTCCGCATGTCGCCGAAGCGCATGAGTTCGTCAACTACATGATGAAGCCGGAGGTTGTCGCCAAGGCGTCGAACTATGTCTTCTACGCCAACGGCAACAAGGCTTCGCAGCAGTTCCTGGACAAGGCTGTTCTCGAAGACACCGCCATCTACCCCACTGATGATGTGATGCAGAAACTTTTCACCGTCACGCCGTTTGAGGCGAAGGAGCAGAGGGTGCTGACCCGGCTCTGGACAAAGGTCGTCACCGGCCAGTAAGAGCGAAACGAATTGCCCGGACCTCAAAATCCGGGCAATTTTCTTAAAGGGGCACCGGGGAAAACGAGAGTGCCCATCGGCTGTATCATTCGGGGATAGATGATGAAGTCACTCGGCAGTATCAGGCGCTCTTTCGCCCCCTGGGCGGATCCCGCTTCCAAGCCATTCATTTCCGTCAAGAACGTCACCAAGAAATTCGGCGATTTCACCGCCGTCGACGACCTTTCGCTCAATATCTACACGCGCGAATTCTTTGCTCTCCTGGGTGCATCGGGCTGCGGAAAGTCGACGCTGCTGCGCATGCTGGCGGGTTTCGAGCAGCCGACCTCGGGGGAGATCATCCTCGACGGTCAGAGCCTTGCCGGCATTCCGCCCTATAAGCGGCCGGTCAACATGATGTTCCAGTCCTATGCGCTGTTTCCGCATATGACCGTTGAGACCAACATCGCCTTCGGCCTCAAGCAGGACGGCATGCCGAAGGCCGACATCGCCGAGCGCGTCGGCCAGATGCTCAAGCTGGTGAAGCTCGAGAAGTTTGCCAAGCGCAAGCCGCACCAACTTTCCGGCGGCCAGCGTCAGCGTGTCGCGCTGGCGCGCTCGCTCGCCAAGCGGCCGAAGGTGCTGCTGCTCGACGAGCCGCTCGGCGCGCTCGACAAGAAGCTGCGCGAGGAAACCCAGTTCGAACTGATGGACCTCCAGCAGGAGCTCGGGCTGACCTTCGTCGTGGTCACGCACGACCAGGAAGAAGCGATGACGATGGCCGACCGCATCGCCGTCATGAGCCACGGCAAGGTCGCGCAGGTGGCAACGCCGGCGGAAATCTACGAGGCGCCCAATTCGCGCTTCGTCGCCGATTTCATCGGTGACGTGAATATCTTCGACGGAACCGTCGCTACCGCCGAAAACGGCTATCTCAGCATTGAAACCGGCAACGGCTTTCCCATCCGCATGGCATCGTCCGAGAAGCCGGCCGCCGGCGCCAAGGCCGCGGTCGCCATTCGCCCGGAAAAGATCCGTGTCACCCGGCAGCCACCGACGCACGCGCCGGTCAATGCCGTCGAGGGTGAGATTTGGGACATCGGCTATCTCGGCGACATGACCGTCTTCCACATCAGATTGAAGGATGGAAGGGTCGTGAAGGCGTCGTCGTTGAATGCGGTGCGCGCAGTCGAAGATCCCTTCGGCTACGACCAGCAGGTCTGGATTTCGTTCGGCGAAGACGCCGGCGTCGTCTTGAAGGATTGAAGCCATGGCGAGAGTCGCATCAGCCCTCTTCAGCCGCCTCGTCATCATCATCCCTTACGCCTGGCTGCTGTTCTTCTTCCTGATCCCCTTCTTCATCGTCTTTCGCATCTCGTTGTCGCAGACTGCAGTGGCGATGCCGCCCTATACGCCGGTCTTCGATCTCGTCGGCGGCCTTTCCGGCATCATGGAAAAGGCGCGGGAGTTCTCGCTCGACAACTACGTCTGGCTGACCGAGGACGTTCTCTACTTCAACGCCTATGTGTCGAGCGTCATCATCGCCGGCATCTCGACGGTGCTGACCTTGATGATCGCCTATCCCGTTGCCTACGGCATGGCCAAGGCGCCGAAATCGATCCGCCCGACGCTGTTGATGCTGGTGATCCTGCCGTTCTGGACCAGCTTTCTGATCCGTGTTTACGCCTGGATCGCCATCCTGAAGCCGGAAGGACTGCTCAACCAGTTCCTGATGAGCATCAATGTCATCGACCAGCCGCTGATCATCCTCAACACCAACTGGGCGATCTATATCGGCATCGTCTATTCCTACCTGCCGTTCATGGTGCTGCCGATCTATTCGTCGCTGGAGAAGATGGACCACACCCTGACGGAAGCGGCGCTGGATCTTGGCTGCACGCCCTTCTCTGCCTTCTGGCGCGTCACGTTCCCGCTGTCGCTGGCCGGTGTCGTTGCCGGCTGCCTGCTCGTCTTTATCCCGGCTGTCGGCGAGTTCGTCATCCCGGATCTGCTCGGCGGATCGGAAACGCTGATGATCGGCAAGACGCTGTGGAACGAGTTCAACGCCAACCGCGACTGGCCGGTCTCTTCGGCGGTTGCGACGATCCTGCTTTTGATCCTGGTGATCCCGATCGTGTTCTTCCAGAACGCGCAGGCCAAAGCCGACGGCGAGGGGAGGTAGGTCATGGGCAACTGGTCACGCTTCAACATTGCCTCGATCGTGCTCGGCTTTGGCTTTCTCTATCTGCCGATCGTGCTTTTGGTGATCTTCTCGTTCAACGAATCGAAGCTCGTCACGGTATGGGCCGGGTTTTCGACCAAGTGGTACGCGCAGCTCTGGCACAATCAGGCGCTTCTCGATGCGGCCTGGGTCACCATTCGCGTCGCGCTGATCTCGGCCACGTGCGCAACGGTGCTCGGGACTTTGGCGGCGCTCGCGCTGGTGCGCTACACGCGCTTTCGCGGTCGCATGCTGTTTTCCGGCATGGTCTATGCGCCGCTCGTCATGCCTGAAGTGATCACCGGCCTGTCGCTGCTGCTGCTGTTCGTTGCCATCGGGCTCGACCGTGGCTTCTGGACGATCACCCTTGCGCACATCACCTTCACCATGTGCTTCGTTGCTGTCGTGGTGCAGTCGCGGCTCCTGAGCTTCGACCAGTCGATCGAAGAGGCGGCACTGGATCTGGGCGCGACCCCGGTCAGGACCTTCTTTGCGATCACTCTGCCGGTGATTGCGCCGGCGGTCTTTTCCGGCTGGGTACTGGCCTTCACGCTGTCGCTCGACGATCTCGTGATCTCGAGCTTCACCACCGGCCCTGGCGCCACCACGTTGCCGATGAAGATCTACAGTCAGGTTCGCCTCGGGGTGACGCCTGAAATCAACGCGATCTGCACGATCCTGATCGGCATTGTCGCGATCGGCGTCGTCGTTGCCTCTGTTGTCACCAAACAGCGTGAGGCCCAACGGGAGAAGGACGAGCGCGCCGCTTTCGCGCAGTAGAGCTCAGCTCAGTTTTCAAGAGAACGGCCGGTACTTTAAAGCGCCGGCCGTTTCAGTTGGGCTCGCCGAGAACGGAAAGTGGCGAGATCACCGCATTCGGCCAGGAGCCGCCGACGAAGAACCGCAATCGCTGGGCTGCATTCGTTGCGTCGGTAAAGGTTCCGGCAAGAGCCAGGCTGCCGCTGCGATAAGGTATGACGCCGTTGACCGACAGGCTGCCCGTTGGCCCGGTAAAGGTTGCGCGGTTCAACCGGGCCGATCCGTCGCTGAAACGCGCCTCGATGTCGGCCCGCTGAAAATCGAACGTGCCGCTGCTGGCCTGCGACAGCGAGAAGAACTCACCCTTGCGGACCAGGTTCGAGAAGGCATCGGCGTCGAATTCGGATAGTCTGCCGTTGGCAAGCGACAAGGTCAGGCGTCCGGATGCGTCGGCTGCCTGCGGCGTCCAGAACGGCTGATCGGTCGCCAGGTCGAGGTTGACGTTGCCGCGTCCCGTCGGCACGGGGCCTGTGAAGCCGAAGTCGGCGACGGCGGCCGCAAGATCCGCGTCCTTGAGAAGCAGCTCGAGCTTGCCGCCACGCGTCAAGCCCGCTTCCGACAGCACAAGGCGGCCGCTGAGCCTGCCATTGGCATAGGTGCTGTCGCCGATATCGAGTGACGCCCGCCCGTGATCGACCATGACGCCGGCCGCCACGTCGGTCAGCCGCAATGGGCCAATCGCTGCTTCCTGCGTCGAAAGGCGCACGTCGACGCGCCAGGTGCGGGCGAAAGCGTCCGTCATATGCTTGGCGAGTTCTTCGGGATCGACCGGAAGCTGCGCAAAAAGCGGTTGCAGTCCGTTGAGGTCGATCCTGTCGAAGGCGAGCGTGCCCTCGACGCGCGGCGTGTCGTCGGCGGGAGCGACAACGTCGAGCACGCCGGTCGCCGTCGCGCCGCCGATCGCCAGTTGCAGGTCGTCCAGCTTCAGCGTCGCGTCCCCGGTCGTGACATTGGCATTGAGATTGAAGCTGCTCTCGGGCAGCTCCTCATGCGAGGCCCCCTCGAACCAGGCGGCAAGCGCCGGCAGCGAAGCGGTTGAAACCTGGAGCCGGCCGGAGGCGAATGGTTTCATCGACAGGTTGCCGACGCCTTCGAAGGAGAAGTTGAGGGGGGGCGAGGTCAGCGATGTGTTTAGCGTCGTGTTGCGGCCGGCCAAAAGCGTCAGCGGCTCGTCGCAGGCCAACGTCCAGCTCACGGCCTGCCCGCCGATCATGCTCGACAGTCGCGCATTCAGGCGCCCGGCAAAGGACGGCCACTTCACGGTGCCGGATATGCCGGGAAACTCGCGCGCATAGTTGGTCGTCCGATCGAAGACCTGCAGGCGGCCATTTTCGATCGTGATATCGCCGAAGGGTGTGTCGTCGCTGTCGGCTTTCGCCTCTAGCGGCGCAAGCCAGCGCGGCCGTTCCCAGTTGAGCGTGCCGTCGATCCCACGCTCCAGCGTCACCACCGGCTCGATGAGGCGGATGTCTTCGAGTGCCGGTTCGCCGCGAAGCGCGGAAACGAGGCTGAAGGCTGCCGTGATGCTGCCGATCCGGGCGAGTGTTCGGGGATTGCCGTCGGTCGTCTCGATCGTGGCTCCATGTAATGTCAGCGTCGGGTTCGGCCAGAAACGGATGTCCGGCTCGCCGGTAATCCTGCTCTTGCCACCCGACCAGGCGTCGAGCATGCGCTCCATTGTCGGCCGCACGTCCGTCGTCGAGATCACGAGCGGCAGGGCCGCGTTGTATCCGAGGGCCAGCACGATGCCGATCGCCGCCGGCCAGAGGAAATGGCGACGACGAAGCCGTGACCAAAGGCGTGATTTACCCATCATATGCAGGATTTTTCTTTTCATTTCCGCCAGGTTGCCCATCTCTTGGGATCACGCTGCTTGGATAGGCTTTCGGCCCGCATAAATCAAATGCGGACGACATGGAAATGTCGCCAATGCGATGCCGGAGCGGGGTCCCCTGCTGTTTATTTTGCGTTGCAGCATGGTATAGATGGCGCGGAGTAGGAGTGGAGGAAAGCATGCAGTCTGAGCAACCTTTGTGGGTTCCCGGTCCAGAGATCCGCGAGCACAGCCCGATGGCGCAGTTCATCGCTTGGTGCGGTGAGCGCTTCGGCAAAGACTTTGCCGATTACGACGCGTTTCACGCGTGGTCGGTTGCCGAACGCGGCGATTTCTGGACGGCGGTCTGGGAGCATTGCGAAGTCATCGGCGATCGTGGCGCGACGGCTCTGGTCAACGGCGATCGCATGCTCGACGCCCGGTTCTTTCCCGAGGCGTCGCTGAATTTTGCCGAGAACCTGCTGCGGCGCGCCGGCGGTGGCGATGCGCTCGTTTTCCGCGGCGAGGACAAGGTCAGCTACCGGCTTTCCTGGGATGACCTGCGCGCGCTGGTCTCGCGGCTGCAGCAGGCGCTGAAAGCGCGCGGCATCGGCAAGGGTGACCGCGTCGCCGCCATGATGCCCAATATGCCCGAAACGATCGCTCTCATGCTGGCGACCGCGTCGATCGGTGCGATCTGGTCGTCCAGTTCTCCCGATTTCGGCGAGCAGGGTGTTCTTGATCGCTTCGGCCAGATCTCGCCGAAACTGTTCATCGCCTGCGACGGCTATTGGTACAACGGCAAACGCCAGGACGTCGATGCCAAGGTTCGCGCAGTTTCCGCGGCTCTCGGCGTTCCGGCCCTCATCGTTCCCTATGCGGGCGAAAGCAGAGTTCTGGCGGCTTCGATCGCCGAAGGCGTGACGCTAGAAGACTTCATCGCTCCGTTCGAGACCAAGGCGCTCACCTTCGAGCGCTTGCCGTTCAGCCATCCGCTCTATGTGTTGTTCTCCTCCGGGACCACGGGTGTTCCGAAGTGCATCGTTCATTCGGCCGGCGGCACGCTGCTGCAGCATTTGAAGGAGCATCGCTTCCACTGCGGGCTCGGCGACGGCGAGAAGCTTTTCTATTTCACCACCTGCGGCTGGATGATGTGGAACTGGCTCGCCTCGGGCCTCGCGGTCGGCGCGACGCTTTGCCTGTTCGACGGCTCGCCGTTCTACCCTGATGGAAACGTGCTCTTCGATTATGCGGCGGAAGAAACGTTTGCCGTCTTCGGCACGTCGGCAAAGTACATCGACGCGGTCCGCAAAGGCGGTTTCGAGCCGGCAAAGACCCACGACCTTTCCCACCTGCGGCTCTTGACCTCGACCGGCTCGCCGCTGTCGCCCGAAGGCTTCACCTTCGTCTATGAGGGCATCAAGCAGGACGTCCAGCTTGCGTCGATCTCCGGCGGCACCGACATCGTCTCATGCTTCGTGCTCGGCAATCCGCTGAAGCCTGTGTGGCGCGGCGAAATCCAGGGCCCGGGTCTCGGACTGGCAATGGATGTCTGGGATGATGAGGGCCGCTCCGTGCGCGGCGAAAAGGGCGAACTCGTCTGCACCAAGGCATTCCCGTCGATGCCGGTGATGTTCTGGAACGACCCCGAAGGCGTCAAATACCGCGCCGCCTATTTCGAACGTTTTGACAACGTCTGGTGCCATGGCGACTTTGCCGAATGGACGTCGCATGGCGGCATCGTCATCCATGGCCGCTCCGACGCGACGCTCAATCCCGGCGGCGTGCGCATCGGTACGGCGGAGATCTACAATCAGGTCGAACAGATGGAAGAGGTGGCCGAAGCGCTCTGCATCGGGCAGGATTGGGAAGACGACGTCCGCGTCGTGCTGTTCGTGCGCATGGCATCCGGCGCCTCGCTCGATGAGCAATTGGAGAAGGCGATCAAGAACCGTATCCGCACCGGTGCATCGCCCCGCCACGTGCCGGCGAAGATCATCGCCGTTGCCGATATTCCGCGCACGAAGTCCGGCAAGATCGTCGAACTGGCGGTCCGCGACGTCGTGCATGGCCGCCCGGTCAAGAACAAGGAGGCGCTCGCCAACCCGGAAGCGCTCGACCTTTTTGCCGGGCTCGATGCCCTCAAAAATTGAGGGGCCGTTAACTTGTTCGCGCTTTCGGAATTAACCAAGGCTTCAGACTTGCTGATAAATCCCTAAAATTGTCGGATCGGCTGGTAAGGTCTTGTTTACGATTGGGGGCGCATGGTCATGCCAACTTGAGGCCGGCCTATGAGTGGTCGGCGCCTGGCAGCGATGCCGCCGCAGACATGATGTCATTACTTCTCGAGCATTTGTTGGTTTAGCATTGAATTGTCGAGGTGGCCTCCCAGCCACCTCTTTTTTTGCCTTCGGGATGGCGCGTCAGAACGTTTCGGTCGACGCTGCGGAAACGCTCTACCTCTTTGTTTTTGCGCATTTCCTGACGGAAAACCGCTTCGCACTTTTCCTGAAAATGCTTTAGGGCCGACGTTCCATCGATCTCGAAACCAGGATCACGGGGATCATGCCGGCAACGACGATAATCATCGCAGCCACCGATGCATCCTCGACCTTCGCACGCGATGCGTCCTCGTAGACAAGCGTCGCAAGCGTGTTGAAGTTGAACGGACGCAGCATGATCGTCGCCGACAGTTCCTTCATGGTCTCGATGAACACCAGAAGGGCCGCGGTCAGGACGGCCGGGCGCATCATCGGCAGAAGCACGGTGCGCAGCGTCTGCCCTCCGGTGCGGCCAAGAGCCCGTGCAGCCATGTCGAGGTGCGGCGACAGTTTCTGAAAGCCCGCTTCCAGCGTGCCCTCAGCCATGGTGAGGAACCGGACAGTGCAGGCATAGATGATGGCAAAGCCCGTTCCCGTCATCATGAGGCCCGTGGATATGCCGAAGGTGCTGCGAAAGCCGGCGTCAACCAGATTGTCGAGTGCTGCCAGCGGGAAGAGCACGCCGATGGCCAGAACCGTGCCGGGCACGCCATAGCCGAAGGAGGCGAGGCGGCCGGCCGTGTCGGTGAAGCGCGAGCGCCCGGTGCGCGCCGCATAGGCAAGCACGAAGCCGAGCAGCACCGTGACCAGCGCGGTGGAACCGGAAACCAGAATGCTATGGAAGAGCGCGTTCAACAGGCGCGGCTCGATGAATTGATCGAGCCGCTTCAGCGCGTAATTGCCGAGGATCAGGAACGGGACTGCGAAGCCGGAGAGGACCGGAAGCAGGCAGACCGATGTCGCGGTCCATTTCTTCCAGCCGGAAAGCGAAAGCCTGCTGGCATCATGGACTGCCGATGTCGTCTTCTGGCTGGAGAAGCGCTGCCTGCGCCGCGCCGCCCGCTCGATCATCATCAGGCCGATGACGAAAACGAGCATGATGCAGGCGATTTGCGCCGCGCCGGCAAGGCTGCCGCGGTTGAGCCAGGTGTCGAAGATCGAGAATGTCAGCGTTTGCACGCCGAGGAATTCGACGGCGCCGATGTCGTTCAGCGTCTCCATCGCCACCAGCGTCAGGCCGATCATGATCGCCGGTCGTGCCATCGGGATCTGGATGCGGAAAAACACCTTGAGTGGCCCGGCGCCGAGCGTGCGGGCAACGTCGGCCGCCGCGCGCCCCTGCATCAGGAACATCGAGCGGCAGGCGAGATAGATATAGGGATAGAGCACGGAGCTCAGCACCAGGACGGCGCCGCCGAGCGAGCGGATATCGGGAAACCAGTAGTCGCGGCTGGTCTTGAAACCGAAGATGGCACGGATCAGCCCCTGCACCGGCCCGGTGAAGGTGAACAGCTCACCGAAGGCATAGGCCGCGAGATAGGCGGGAATGGCGAGCGGCAGCACCAGGGCGGCAGACAGAAACCGGCGCAGCGGAAACTCGCAACTCGCCACCAGCCATGCGGTCAAGATGCCGACGACGGCGGTGGCGGCACCGGTCAACGCGATCAGCATCAACGTGCGGATGGTGGCGCGCGGGATGACGTTCTGCATGAGATGCGGCCAGTCGGCGCCGCCGCCAGAGATCGCCAGCCATGCAATGGCGAGGATCGGCATCAGCACGATCAACGAAGCGCCCCCGGCCCAGACGGCGAGTAGCGGATGCGAAAGGCCGGTTCTCGCGCCGGTGCGGCGCCGCTTGAGGCTTTGTGACGTGGACTGCAATCGATCTGATCCGGAGCGAAACGGTTACAGCGCCGCGCGTCGGACATGACGCTCTAAGGACGCTGTAACACTTGAAACTCGCTGCATAATCCTCCCCGTAATTCGACTCCGATTTTAAGGGGAGGATTATGCAGTAGAAATGGCCGTGAGGATGCCAGCAAACTGGCGTCCCCAAGTCAACATTTCCTTACAGCATCTGTCGTCAGTTCGCCAAGACGCGTTGTGACGGGAAGGAGATTTCCACCAGCGTGCCCTCGTTCGGTGCCGAGGTGATGGCGAAGTGCGCGCGGTTGGCTTCAGCCATGGCTTTGGTCAGCGGCAAGCCGAGGCCGGTGCCGTCACCGCGCTTGCGGCCACCGGTGGTCACCTGCCGGAAGGGCTTCATCGCCTGGTCGAGTTCGCTGCGCGTCATGCCGACGCCGGTGTCGCGGATACGCAGGATCACGCTGCCGTTCGCCTCGTAGGAGGTCGACACCACGATCTGCCCGCCCGATGGCGTGAAGCGGATGGCGTTCGCCAGGATGTTGAGCGCGATCTGCTTGATCGAGCGGCTGTCGGCAACCACGCTCGGCACCGCTGTCGAAAGCGACGTGCGGATGATGACGCGCTGGCTGTTTGCCTGCGGCTGCACCAGCGACACCGCTTCGGAAACCGCATCGTTGATTTCGACGGAGCCGAAATCGAGATCCATCTCGCCTGCCTCGATCTTCGAGATGTCGAGCAGGTCGTTGACGATATCGAGCACATGGCGGCCTGAGCGGCCGATGTCGCCAGCATATTCGATATAGCGCGGATGACCGACCGGGCCGAAATGCTCGCTCGCCATCATGTCGGAAAAGCCGATGATCGCATTGAGCGGTGTGCGGATTTCGTGGCTGACGCGCGCCAGGAACTCCGTCTTGTGGGCATTTGCAGTCTCGGCCGCGCGCTTGGCGTTGCGCAACTCTTCCTCAGTCCGTTTCCACTGGGTGATATCGCGGATGACGGCGCAATAGCCGTTGGACGCCGACAGACGGCCGATGGTCATGAACAGCGGCAGGAAACCGCCGGCCGCCTCGCGGCCGATCACTTCGCGGCCATCGTTGAGTACGCTGGCAACCCCATATCCGGACAGGCCCTGCAGATAATCGATGACCGCTTTCTGGCTCTCATGGGCAAAGAGCGCCGCAAACGGTTTGCCGCGGATTTCGCTCTCATCGTAGTTGAAGAGCGCGCTCGCCGAGCGGTTGATCGAGCGGATATCGCCGTCGTGTCCGAGGATGACGACACCATCGGTCGCCGTCTCGAGGATCGAGCGCAGCTCGTCGATTTCGGTCTTGAGCTTGCCGACCTGCTCGTCGGCGACGGGAACCGGAGCGGTTTCGACCGGGCTCGCTTCGCTTTCATGCGGCTGCGAGGCTTCGGTCGATGCCAGGGCCAGCATCAGTGCGCTCTTGCCGTCCCAGCGGATCGAATGCAGGTGGGCCGTCACCGCAACGAGCTGCCCGGTCTTGCGGATCAGCGTCATCGTGCCGTCGGGCTCCGTGTCACCTATCTCTTCGTCATTGGCAAAGAGCGCATCGATGCCGCCTTCCTCCTTGAAATCATCGAGCGTGTCGTAGCCCGTCAGCCGCAGGAATTCCGGATTGGCGTGCAGCAGGTCGTCGCCGAGATGCACAAGCAGGCCGACAGGCAGGCTGTCGAGGATCTCGCCGCTGAAGCCGACGGTCGCAATCGCAGCCGGATCCATGCCCGCCTCGGCCAGCTCGTCGGATCGAGGCTCGGCTGCCGCCACTTCACTCGAAGCCTCCGGCGTTTCGAGTTCGGGCTCGCTCGACGCGGCCTCAAGAGTTGTCTCATCGAGGATTTCAGATGCTTGCTGCTCGGTTTCAGCTTGGATGGTGTCGCCTGAAGCGTCGTCCGGTTGGGTGTCTTGCGCTTCTGGGCGTGCCACAAAATTCTCGCCGAGCTGGCGTGCGATTTCACGAAACGCCGCCTGTTCGCCGCGGGTAAGCGCGCTCGAACCGGCCGGGCGGTGTTGCTCGAGCTCGATGATCTTGTCAGAAGCACGCCGTCCGGGCGTCTCGACGATGCGAAGCGCCGGCCGCTCGCCGAGGAAAGGATCGGCAGACGCTGCAGGCTGGTCGATCGCTATCGTCTCGGTCGGCTGCGGCTCGTCAGCAAAAGGCGAGGGCTCGTCGGTGTCACGCTCGCCAGCGATCGGGATCTCGTTGGTCGTCTCTGCAGCGACTGTAAGGTCATCCGCCGAAGCCGAGGCGGCCATGTCCACCACCTCAATCGCATCCTCGTCACGATCGAGTGAAAGGCCGTTGGCGTTTTCGTCCGCGATGGCGTCCGCAACGCGCACGATGCCGAAGCCGCGGAAACCGTCGAACTCCCGCGAGCGCGAGTAGGTGGGCAGGGCGGCGAGGTCGACCGGAACCTTGAGGCTCGTGCCTTCAACCGGCCAGAAAATCGTCTTGCCGGACCAGGTGTCGCGGCGGTGCAAGAGTTCGTTGATCTTGTTGTCGGGGTCGAGACCATAGCGCGCGGCAAGCGAGGCGAAGCTAACACCGATCACGTCGGCGGCCTTCGGCCCGACGGCGGAGGAAAACTCCTCCGAGATTTCGCTGAACTGTCCTTCCGCGTCGATTTTCCAGACGAACCGCACCGCCCGCCCGCCGGTCGCAAAGGCGAAGTCGGACTGAGCGCCGATAGGGGCGCCTTTGTGTTCGGGCGGTTCAACCGGTGTAGCATCGGGGACAGGCGCTACCTCGGCGGCAGGTGCCGTCTCGGAGGACGGCAACTGCTCCGCGCTTTCTGGCGTGGCGTCCGTCTGTTCCTGGGCTGCATCTGATGCCTCGGCGGTCGCTGTTTCCACTGGCGTCTCGACATCGGCGTCGGCGATGAGGTCGATCGAGAGTTTCTTGGCTTCGACCGCCGCCACGACATCGTCGGCCTCTGCAAGCGGCTGCTCGATTTCGCTTTCAGCGACGATCTGCTCATCCGTCGAGGCCAACTCGGCGGGAGCCGATTGAGCGTCGACCGTTTCTACTGCAGCGGCAGCCACGGCTGCGTCCGTTTCGACGACAGCGGGTGCGTCGCCGGTAACAACATCGGCCTCGACGACGTCCGCAACGGCTGCTGGCGGCAAGACAGCTTCCGCCGGTGCGTCATCCGGATCGAGGTTGCCCAAGATGGTTTCCACCGCGAAGAGAAGATGAAGCGCCGGCCCATCGGCGATCTTGCCGATGGCGGCGGGCAGGTGTCCCTTTGCCGTGGCGACCGGACGCTTGATCAGCCAGTCATGGTCGCGGGCAACGGCGGCAACGAGTTGGCGGCGCGTCTCGTCGGACATGCCGAGATTGGCAAAGCCTGGCGACTGGGCGACGATCGCGCCGCCGGCATCGAGCACGGCCATGTGCGTGTCGGGACCGTCGAGGCCGGCGATCATGCGCGCTGCGCGATCCTCCGTCGAAAGCGGCTTACCGGAATGAGGTGCGGTGAACAGCACGCCCAGCTCGTCCGGCCGGACACGGATCAGTTCCACGGCCGTATTGAGCGGTACGCTGCGAAAGCCCGAGGCAATGCGCATCAAAAGCTGACGACGGTCGCCGACCGAACCGAGCTGCGTTGCAGCCGCCTTCAACTGGCGCGCCGACAGGTCGTTCGCATTGGGGCCCGTGTCGATGAAGTCGTAGATCGAGTCTGCGCCGAAGAAGGCGGCACCCTGATCGTTGGCCCAGAGAACGCGGCTAAGGTCCCTCGAAAACAGGATCGCCGCATCGCCGCGCGCAAAATGTTCGCGCACCCGCTCATGCACGGCAATGTCGATGAAGGGGTACTGTCTTGCGGGCATGGACGGGCCTATTGACGGATCGCTGGTACGTTAACACTCTATTAATACCCGCCGAGCGGCTGAGGGTCCAGCAATCCGCGCCTCTCGCTCACCCCTTTCATTGCGAAGGGTTAACGCCGGTGATTTTGTGCACTGCACAATTTTATTGCAATGCACAAGCGGATCGATTATATAGCGTGCATCAATCAACGGCGCCTCAAAAGAGGGCCCTGACACCAAGGAGCGCTTTCATGGCTACCAAGAAGACCGACGACGCATTTTCCCTCTCCTCTTTCGATCCGGCAAAGGTTGCCGACAGCTTCCGCGACTTCGCGGAAAAGGGCGCTGCCCAGTCGAAGGACGCTTATTCCAAGATGAAGACCGCTGCCGAGGAAGCAAGCAAAACCGTCGAAGCGACGCTTGAAAGCGCCCAGACCGGTAGCGTTGAACTCGGCCTCAAGGCCATCGACGCCCTGCGCACCAATGCCGAAAACTCGCTTTCGCACATGGAAGCGCTGCTCGGCGTGAAGTCGCTGTCCGAATTCGTCGAACTGCAGACCTCTTTCTTCCGCAAGCAGGCTGAACTTGCCGTCGAACAGACCAAGTTGATGCAGGAAGCAACCAAGAAGGTTGCCGAGAATGTTGCAAAGCCTGGCAAGGAAGCCGCTGAAAAGGCGATGTCTTCTTTCAAGAAGGTCTGATCCGCGCCGGCCCCTGGCCGCGCTGGGCATGAATGGGACCGGGTGGCTTGCCATCCGGTCTTTTTGCAGGGTAATCTCAAGTTTAGGCTTGCAAAGCGGCGGAAGTCTCCGTATGTGAGCCGCCAAGCGACTGATGTCGCTCGTATGTGCGGTTGTAGCTCAGTTGGTTAGAGCGCAGGTTTGTGGCACCTGAGGTCGGAGGTTCGAGACCCCCCAACCGTACCATTCTCTCCATATCTATCTGATATTAAGCGCTTTTCGCGCACCCTCTTCCGTCTCTATCGACGTTCTCCGGATATTTGCACGACAAATGCACCACAATCGACGGTGCGGGTTGGTTGTTCCAGCGCTAGAATCCGCTTTAAGGCAGGCGCGGAATTCCAGATGTCGCTGTGTCCATCTCCGCCATCGACCCGAGCGGTCGTTCCCGAGGGCCGGATCGCACCCTGAAGACGACATTTTTTTGAACCGCCACACGGGTGGAGCTTGGTGCGCCCAGCAACGATGTTGGATAACGACCAACCAGCTTCAAGCCGAATGGACATGGGAACAAGACGCCAGTAAAATTTCGCCAATGGGCGCTAGGAAGGCGCCCCAGGAAGGCGCCATTGTCCATGGCCAACGAACCCATCACACGGCGGCTTGCCGCCATTTTGGCGGCTGACGTAGTCGGCTACAGCCGGCTTATGGAGCGTGACGAGAAAAGCACCTACACGCAGCTCATGGCGCGATGGAAAGAGGTGTTGGAGCCGCTCGTCGCCACACATCAGGGCCGCGTCTTCAAGAGGACCGGCGACGGCGTGCTCGTAGAGTTCTCCAGCGCCGTCAACGCCGTCGAATGCGCCGCCGCCCTCCAGCGGGCCATGGCAGCCGCCAACAGCGATGTTCCGCCGGACGCGGCGATCGTGCTGCGCGTCGGTGTCAACATGGGCGACATCATGGTCGCCGACAGCGATCTCTACGGCGATGGGGTCAACGTGGCGGCCCGTATCGAGGCGCTTGCCAGGCCTGGCAGCGTGGCCATTTCGGATGGCGTTCATGAATATGTGCATGGTCGCATCGACCTCGACTTCGTCGACAGCGGTCATCACGAGGTCAAGAACATTGAACGCCCGGTGCACATCTGGACGTGGTCGCCGGACGACCGCACGAACGATCCCGTCAAGATTGTCGCCGAAGCCCCGCCGCAGCTTCCAAAGAAGCCATCGATAGCCGTTCTGCCGTTTGACAACATGTCCGGCGACCCGGAGCAGGGTTATTTCGCCGACGGCATCACCGAGGACATCATCACGGACCTCTCAAAGGTATCCGGTCTATTCGTGATCGCCCGCAACTCCTCTTTTGCCTACAAGGGCAAGGCGCCGGATATCCGCAAGGTGAGCCAGGAACTTGGCGTCCGCTATGTCCTGGAAGGCAGCGTGCGCCGGGCCGCTGATCGAATCCGCATCAATGCCCAGATGATTGACGGCACGACCGGCGGTCATCTATGGGCCGAGCGCTACGATCGGGGAATTGAAGATATCTTCGCGGTTCAGGACGAAGTGACCCGCACCATCGTCACCGCGCTCAAGGTGAAGCTAACAACCGACGAGGAAGAGCGACGCGAGAGCCCCGGCAAGGTCGATCCGGAAGCCTATGATCTGCTGGTCCGATCCCGCCAGGCCATTCTGCAGTTCAACGCCATATCGTCCGCGGAGGCGCGCAGCATGCTCGAGCGTGCCATCGCCATCGATCCGGGGCTTGCGGCTGCCTACGCTTCTCTCGCGATCATCGCCTTGACCGATTTCATCAATCGGTGGAACGGCGGGACGGCCGACGATCTTGAACGCGCTTTGGAGCTGACACAAAGGGCCATCGATACCGACGATAACGAGCCGCATGGCCATCACGCTCTCTCGCTCGTGCTCTGCTGGATGCGGCGCTTCGACGAAGCGGAGCGTGCCGCTCAAAGGGCGATCGAACTCGATCCCAATTCCGCGAGCTGCCATGCTGCACTTGGCACCATACGGGATTTCCAAGGTCGGTACGAAGACGCGCTGCCATTCTACACACGGG
This sequence comes from Ensifer sp. 4252, assembly GCF_050434565.1. Taxonomy (NCBI): domain Bacteria; kingdom Pseudomonadati; phylum Pseudomonadota; class Alphaproteobacteria; order Hyphomicrobiales; family Rhizobiaceae; genus Ensifer; species Ensifer sp. 4252. Next base: position 976,302 of record NZ_JBNDIU010000001.1, on the reverse strand, counting down.
CGCATCGGCTCGATCCGCAATTCGACCTGTCGCTGCATTTCCTGGGGAGGACGTTGTTGAACCTCGGCCGTTTCGGCGAGGCCGAGATCGCCTTCAAGCGGCGGCTGGCGCTTGCGCCGCGATCGGACATGACGCGCTTTTATCTCGCCTGCCTGTATGGTCGCATCGGGCGCCACGAGGAAGCACGCCGTTACTGGCGCGAGGTATTCGAGGTTAATCCGAACTTTTCCATCGATCACCTCAGGCGGGCCTTGCCCTACCGGGATCCCAATGTGCTCGATCGACTGGCGGACGGACTCCGCGAGGCCGGAGTGTCCATCTAACCAGGCAAGGCGCGTGTCAGGAAGGTCATTCGTCCTCGCCGCCGTGCCGTCTTGCACGGATGACGATTCGCTGTTTACTGCTTGCTCGTGGGTCAATGTGAGGCCATTCTCAGGTCGATCCTGGCTGTACGCTAAGACGAGAGGTCAGGCCATGCAGCGCTTAATCTCGACCTCGCAACGTGGCGGAGGTCGAGAGCGTTCTGCGACGAAGCAGGACGTTTGCGCCCAGTACGGGCTCGACCTCGAAGCACTTGTTGTGCTGCCTCTTCTTCACTGGTCTTTCGGGCGAGGAGGTTGACCATGTCTGCACATCATCTGGACCATCCGTTACAACCGGGCGACCAGGCTCCGAACCTTGTGCTGGATGCGATCTCACGCGAGGGGAAGATCGCACTTGATGATTTTCGCGGCCGTCGCCCGTTGTTGATCGGTTTGTTTCGGGGTCTGCTGTGCCCGTTCTGCCGACGCCATGTCGCGGCGATGGCACAGTGCAACGCGGCCCTGCGCGAAAAAGGCGTCGATTCTCTGGCGGTGGTCAACACCCCGGTCGAGCGCGCGCGACTCTATTTCCGCTATCATCCGATACCCGGTCTTCTTGCTGCATCGGATCCGGAGCGAGCTTCACACCGCGCCTTCGGCTTACCCCTCGTCGAGTTCACGGAGAATGAGACCGACTGGCCACGCAAGGTCGGAATGGACGTGATCATGACGATGCGGGTCGATCGGCCGGGTGAATTGCCTGAGCCGATGGATCCGGCGACCGCGGGCGATCTTCTCAGCGAGAAGGATGGGTACGAAATCACGGAAGCCGATCAGCAGGTGAGGATACCCGGCCATATGCAGCTCGTCGGCCAGTTCCTGCTCGATCGGGAAGGTGTGGTGCGCTGGAGCTTCACGGAAGTTGAGGGCCGGGGCCGAAATATGTGCCAAGCGCTGAACTCCGAAGAATTGATGTCGGCAGCTTCACAAGTCGCACATTGACAGCGAAAACGCGCTTGGCGAGACCGCCGCGTTGGATTCTGTGGGTAGAGACATTCGCCGGCGTGATCGTCCCGAATCCCTCCGGCTCTGGAGCACGGTCAGGCAAACATCTGGTGCTCTGCCGTCACCAGTTCCTGCAGAAACGCCACTACTGTGCGCACGCGCACCAGGTCGCGCGCGCTCTCGTGGTAGGTGGTCCAATAGGCGCGCCGGATCGTGGTCTCCGGCAGGATGCGCTCGAGTTCGGGCGTGTGCCGGGCGATGTAGTTGTGCAGGATGCCGATGCCGGCGCTGGAGCGCACCGCCTCCGTCTGGCCAGTGGCGCTGGAGATTTCGAAGGCGGCGTCCCAGCTGCGCATGATCTCGGCGGAGAAATTGAGCGACGGCGTGAAGATCAGGTCCTCGACATAGCCGATGCGGCGATGGTGCTTGAGGTCGTCGATGGTTTGCGGCGTGCCGTGCTGCGCAAGATAGGTCGAAGAGGCGTAGAGACCGAGCGTGTAATCGGTGAGCTTGGAGGAAACCAGGCGTCCCTGTTCCGGTCTTTCAATGGTGATGGCGATATCGGCTTCGCGCTGCGACAGCGAGAAAGAGCGGGGCACCGGTACGAGCTGCAGCTTCAGTTCCGGATATCGCGCCGTCAGCCGGCCGAGGCGCGGTGCAAGGAAGGAGACGCCAAACCCATCGGGCGCGCCGATGCGCACGGTGCCGGCAATCGCCGTGTCGATGCGGCCGATCTGCGACTGTGCCGCCAGCATCTCAGTTTCCATGCGTTCGGCTGCCGCCAGGAAGATTTCACCTTCGGCCGTCAGTTCGCAGCCGTTCGGGCGGCGTACCAGAAGCCGCGTCTTCAGCGTTTCCTCAAGGGCGGACACCCGTCGGCTGAGCGTAGCATGGTTGAGGCCGAGCCGCTTGGAAGCGGCAAGGATCTGCCCGGTGCGCGCGACCGCCAGAAACATTCTCACGTCGTCCCAATTCATGTTTCTGATCTCCATGGACTTTAATCTGCGCACAACGGTTGCTGAATATCGGAAATTGCTTTGTTCAAATCGTAGTGCGATCATGCCGCCACAATCAAGGTCAGGAGGAGACATCCATGTACGAACTCGGTCATTTCATCGATGGCAAGCGCGTCGCCGGCACCAGCGGGCGCAAGAGCAACATCTTCAACCCAGCAACGGGCGAAGTGCAGGGCACCGTGGCGCTGGCAAGCGACGCGGAACTCGCCGCTGCCGTCGCCAGTGCAAAGGCCGCGCAGCCGAAGTGGGCCGCCACCAACCCGCAGCGCCGCGCCCGCGTCTTCATGAAGTTCGTCGAACTCCTCAACACCCACATGAACGAGCTGGCCGAAATCCTGTCGCGCGAGCACGGCAAGACGATCGAAGACGCCAAGGGCGATCTCGTTCGCGGCCTGGAAGTCTGCGAATTCGTCATCGGCATTCCGCACTTGCAGAAGAGCGAGTTCACCGAAGGTGCGGGCCCGGGCATCGACATGTACTCGATCCGCCAGGCCGTCGGCATCGGCGCCGGCATCACGCCGTTCAACTTCCCCGCCATGATCCCGATGTGGATGTTCGCCCCGGCGATCGCCTGCGGCAACGCCTTCATCCTGAAGCCGTCCGAGCGTGATCCGTCCGTTCCGGTCCGCCTGGCCGAGCTGATGATCGAGGCAGGTCTGCCGGCCGGCATCCTCAACGTCGTCAACGGCGACAAGAGCGCGGTCGACGCGATCCTCACCAACCCCGACATTTCGGCCGTATCCTTCGTCGGCTCGACGCCGATCGCTCGCTACGTCTACGGCACCGCTGCCATGAACGGCAAACGCGCCCAGTGCTTCGGTGGCGCCAAGAACCACATGATCATCATGCCGGACGCCGATATGGACCAGGCCGCCAATGCGCTGATGGGCGCCGGCTACGGCTCGGCCGGCGAGCGCTGCATGGCGATCTCGGTTGCCGTTCCGGTCGGTGAAGAAACCGCCAACCGCCTGATCCAGAAGCTGACGCCGATGGTCGAAAGCCTGCGCATCGGCCCCTACACCGACGAAAAGGCCGACATGGGTCCGGTCGTCACCAAGGAAGCCGAACAGCGCATCAGAAGCCTGATCGACAGCGGTGTCGAGCAGGGTGCGAAACTCGTGGTCGACGGCCGCGACTTCAAACTTCAGGGCTATGAAAACGGCCACTTCATCGGCGGTTGCCTGTTCGACCACGTCACCCCGGACATGGACATCTACAAGACCGAGATCTTCGGACCGGTTCTTTCGGTTGTTCGCGCGAAGAACTACGAGGAAGCCCTCGACCTGCCGATGAAGCACGAATACGGCAATGGCGTCGCGATCTACACCCGCGATGGCGATGCTGCCCGTGACTTCGCCTCGCGCATAAACATCGGCATGGTCGGCGTCAACGTTCCGATCCCGGTTCCGCTCGCCTACCACTCCTTCGGCGGCTGGAAGTCCTCGTCCTTCGGCGACCTCAACCAGCACGGCACGGACTCGATCAAGTTCTGGACCAAGACCAAGACGATCACCGAGCGCTGGCCGTCGGGCATTAAGGATGGTGCCGAGTTCGTCATGCCGACGATGAAGTAAACACGGGATAAAAATCCTCCCGCCTAAAGGGCCTCCTTCGGGAGGCCCTTTTTTGTTGCTTGCCGGGCACTTCCTGTTGCATGCCATGTTGCGCTGCAACTAATTTGATATCCTCGAGGCGGCGGTAAATTGATTCGCGCCTTGATCGAATATTGCAGGCATTTCGACCGTTCTTTTGCATGGAAGGCTCATCCGGGGGGATAGCCACAGTTCGCTGGGTTCACAAATGACGTCATTCTGTCGCAACGCGGCGCCTGTGTGATAGCTGGCCGCCGCAAGCTGATTTCATTGAGAGAGGTTTTATCATGGTCGTGGCCGAAACGGCGTCGATGCAAGGGACGTTGACGCAGAGGGTACCGGACAATTTCCACCGCCTGTCGTTTACCGGCAGCGGGAAAGAGTATTTTGGCATCTGGATCGTCAACGTGCTGCTGACGATCATCACGCTCGGCATCTATTCCGCCTGGGCCAAAGTCCGCCGCAACCGCTATTTCTACGGCAATACGGTGCTGCTCGGGCGCGCCTTCGAATATCATGCGAAGGGCAAGCAGATCCTGATCGGCCGGGTGATCGTGTTCGCCTACCTGATTTTCTACAACGTTATGCTGACCTTCGTGCCGATCGCCGGCATCATCCTTGCGCTGCTGCTGGTGGCCTTCGTGCCGTGGCTGGTTGTCAGAGGCCTGCGCTTCAGTGCCCGCGTCACCAGCTATCGCAATGTGCGGTTCGATTTCGTCGGCGGCGTCGGCGGTGCGTTCCTCGCCTTTATCGTCGGCCCGGTCATCTCGGTTCTGACGCTCGGAATCCTGGTGCCGCTCGCCAGCCGCTGGTCCTACCGCTACATCGGTAGCAACCTGCGTTACGGACAAAGGGCATTTACCACCGATCCTTCGGTCGGTGCGATCTACAAGTCCTGGTTCCTGTCGGCGGCCATCATCGTTGCTGGCCTGCTGATCATCGCCTTTATCGGTTTCCTCAACCTGGCCGTGATCATGACGCTGTTCGACGGTTCCTATGTGGCCACCCCGGAAATGCAGGTTTCGATGATTGCGTTGTTCGTCATCGGCTACATCGCGTTCTTCTCGATCTTCGGGGTCGCGGCTTTGTTCTATCGTGCCGGCGTTCGCAACGTCGCCTGGTCGGCAACGACCTTCGACGGCAAGCATCAGTTGACGAGCGATCTGTCGCGGGGCCGTTACGCCTGGATCGCGATCACCAACGTGATCGTCACCCTCTTCACGCTGGGCCTGATGCGTCCCTGGGCTGCGGTGCGCATGACGCGCTATGTCAATGAACATACGGGTGTACATTTCGAAGGTAATGTCGGCGAGATATTCGACAAGATCGCCCAGGAAGGTTCGGCCGTCGGGTCGGAGTTCATGGATTTCGAAGGCTTCGACTTTGGCTTCTAGCGTCACAGAGATTGCTGTTGGCGAGTGGCATCCGGCCGGTTCCAGCCGGTCGGTGCCCTCGCGGCTGATCGAAGATGGCGGCGGCGTCAAGGCCTTGGGTGAGGACGGTGTCGAACTTGCAGGCGGCGTGCTTGCCGCCGTCGACATTTCCGCGCGTGTCGGCGCCATTCCGCGTCGTGTCGAGTTTCCCGACGGTTCGCTGTTCGAGACGACCGACAACGACGCCATGGATCGCTTCCTCAAACGGAAGGGAAAAACCAGTCTCGTCCACGAGTGGGAGCGTTTCCACCCGCGCCTGATCGCGGTCGTTTTGGCGACCGTGCTCTGCGGCGTGGCCATCTATCGTTATGCCGTGCCGGCGCTCGTCGAAGTCGCCGTGCTGGTGACGCCGCCGATCGTGCCGAAGATCATGTCGGCAAGCACCTTGGAAACAATGGATCGAACGCTGCTCGACACGTCGGCGCTTGCAGCTGAGCGGCAGAACAAGATCCGTGACGGGTTCAATGCGATCGCGCGCCAGTCCGATCGCGGCGAGGGCGGATATAGCCTCAACTTCCGCAAGGGTGGCACCATCGGCCCGAATGCCTTCGCGCTACCCGACGGCACGCTGATTGTCACCGATGAGCTGATCGAGCTTGCCGGCGACGATACCGAAATGATCGTCGGTGTGCTGGCGCACGAGATCGGTCACGTCGAGCTCGAGCATAGCCTGCGGCAGATCTACCGTGCCGCCGGCGTCGCCGGGCTGATCATGATGATCGGCGGCGACATCGGGTCCGGTGTTGAAGACATTCTGGTGCAGGGCGCTGGCCTCCTTACGCTCTCCTATTCGCGTAGCGCGGAAGCGGCGGCGGATCGGCATTCGGTGGAACTGATGCTGAAGGCCAAGCGTGACCCAACGGCGATCGCACGGTTCTTCGACCTGCTCGAAAAGGAGCTTGGCGACAGTTCCGATACCAGCATCTTGGCGACCCATCCCGGCACGCCGGAACGGCGCAAGGCGATCCTCGATTATGCCGGCGAACTGAGGGCGCAGGGTCAGTAGGCCTCTGCCCGTCGAGCCGCGTCGCCACATAAGGCGCGATGCTGTCATCAGAACGAAAACAGCGGGCACACGGCCCGCTGCTTCCAATTCATGCGATGGTTTTGATCAGTCCTGCGGACCGTCGTTGTAGCCGACCTTGTCGACCAGTTCCGATGCCTTCTTGCGGTTGGCGGCAATGTCGGCCAACGGCAGCTCGTCGGGCTTGATCGTGCCGAAGGACTTGACCACGTCGGAGGGCTCGGCACCCGGCAGCACCGGATATTCGTAGACCTGCTCGGCGTAGATCTTCTGCGCTTCGCCTTCCGACAGGAATTCCATCAGCTTCAGCGCGTTGTCCTTGTTCGGAGCGTTCTTGGCGAGCGCCATACCCGAAATGTTCACATGCGTGCCGCGGTCCTTGGCGTTCGGGAAGAGCACCTTGATGGCCGCTGCCCATTCCTTCTGCTCCGGCTCCTTCTCGTTGGTCAGCATCAGACCGACATAGTAGGTGTTGCCGAGTGCGAGGTCGCATTCGCCGGCAAGGATCGCCTTTGCCTGGTCGCGGTCGCCGCCATCGGGCTTCTTCGCCAGATTGTTCTTGAGACCAGTCAGCCACTTCTCGGTCTCGGCTTCGCCGTTATGGGCGATCATCGAGGCGAACAGGCCGATGTTGTAGGAGTGCTGGCCATCACGGGTGCAGATCTTGCCCTTCCACTTCGGATCGGCGAGCTCTTCATAGGTGATGTCGTTTTCGGCGACGCGATCCTTGGAGGCGTAGACGACGCGTCCGCGGGTGGTCAGGCCGAACCAGTTGCCATCGGGGTCGCGGAAGTGTGCCGGAATGTCCTTGTTGATCGTCTCGTTGACGACCGGCTGCGTCACGCCTGCGTCCTTGGCTTCGGTGAGGCGGCTGATGTCGACGGTGAGGATCACGTCCGCAGGCGAGTTGGCGCCCTCGGCCTGGATGCGCTCGACGAGGCCCTTGTCGAGGAAGAGCACGTTCGTCGTGATACCGGTTTCCTTGGTGAAGGCGTCGAGCAGCGGCTTGATCAGGTCGGGCTGACGATAGGAATAGATGTTGACCTCGCCATCGGCCCAGGCCGCGGTGGACGCGAACAGGCTTGCGGTAAGAGACAATACGCCCATTGCAGCTCTTGAAACGGACATGGCTTCCTCCATTTTTTGGTGTGAGCTAAGTTAACAAAATCGCTCATCTTTTTGATTGGCAGCCGCCAAACAGTCAACCGGGAAACGGTTAACGATCAAGCAGATGTGACTTTTTTGGTATTTTGGAATTGTTCCAAACTACGATCCGTCCTATATGAAGGTTCGATAAACCTCTCGATTCCGGAGCGAATGATGCGACTGACGAAACAAACGAACTACGCAGTTCGCATGTTGATGTACTGCGCCGCAAACGGCGAGAAGCTCAGCCGCGTTCCTGAAATCGCCAGGGCCTATGGCGTCTCCGAGCTGTTTCTGTTCAAGATTCTCCAGCCGTTGACACGCGCCGGCCTTGTCGAGACCGTTCGTGGCCGCAACGGCGGCGTACGACTGCCGAAGCCCGCTTCTGCGATCACCCTGTTCGATGTGGTCAAGGTGACGGAAGACAGCTTCGCGATGGCCGAGTGCTTTGAAGCTGGTGAAATCGATTGCCCGTTGGTTGACAGCTGCGGCCTCAATGCCGCTCTGCGCAAGGCTTTGAACGCGTTCTTCGAGGTGCTTCAGGGCTACACCATCGACGATCTGGTCAAGGCGCGTCCGCAGATTAACTTCCTGCTCGGCCTGGAAGAGACCAAGCGCCCGCAGACGACCGCGGCCTGATCTAGCTTTTACGGCTCCGTGCGTCTGACGCCCGGCGCCGTAACGCTTGCATGATGTAGCCGCTCAAAGCGGCTGCCGGCCGCCCCTTCAGTTCGGCGCCAGATATTCCCTTAAGATGAACTCTATTGCCGTTGGATCGATCTCGGACTTGTCGATCCGGAAATCTGCGCCGTACTCTTCCAGGCTCTGGAAATAGGGCTCGACGAGCGACCCCGAGATCACGCCGATCGGGCCGATGAAGCCCTGGTACCGGAGCGCCGGTACGGTTTCGCGGAAGTCGCGCTGCGGCTGAAGGCGGTTGTCCATCAACACCATCGAGACCGGTTTGCCAGAGCGGAGGAATTCGAGCGCGCTTTCGATCGTCTGGCAATAATGCAGTTCGATCTCGATAGTGCTGACCTTCTTGATCAGCCCGCGCAGAATGAGGTTCTCTGCAGGGTCGTCGTCAACGAGCAGGATATGGGCTTTTTGTGTCATGATCGTCCAAGTACCTGAGTGACCGGGAGCCATTCTGCTGCGCGCGCCTGTCATCGGCAAGCGGGTGGGGCGGCGAGTTTGCATCGTTTCTGCGGCGTCTGCTGTGAGCGGTTCCGCCTTGCGACGCCGCCAGATTCAGATCGCCCCGTCGATCGGCTTCACTGAATGATCTGTTCGCGTATCGCCTTCGCCACCATTTGCGTCCGATTGACGACATCCAGCTTCTTCAGGATCGTCGCGGTGTGCGAATTCACGGTGTGTTCTGAGACCGATACGATCAGCGCGATCTCGCTTGCCGTCTTTCCATGCGAGATCCACTTGAGGATCTCCGTCTCGCGCGGTGTCAGGCCCATACCGGCCTTGTTGGAAAGCGCGATACGATAGAAATAGTCGAAGGCGCAGACCGCATCATAGGTCAGCTCGAAATGCTCGGAGCGGCCGATGTCGTTGCCGTCACCCAGAAACAGGACGGCGTATCGCGCGCCTGTCGCTGCCGCATGCGCCGGCACGCTCAAGAGCAGCTCGAAGCCGAGCTGGACCAGCAGGTTCTGACCATTGGCGCAGCCGGGATCGCCTGACCTCCAGACCGAGGAAATGATCGACGTGTGCAGGGTCTTGTAGAAAAGCGAATCGCCGAACCGATGGCGCTTGTCGTATTCCTCCGCAAGGCCCGACGGAAGATCGTGCAGCACGAGCCGGGTGGACAACATGCAGGCGTCGTTCTCGTTGCCGAGCTGCAGAATGCCGAAATGATTGAAGCCGAACCGCAATGCCATCATGTGAAAGATGCGGAAGAAGTCGACGCGGTTGAGCGCTTTCTCCAGATCGTCGCGGAGATCGTAGCGTCTGTGATTTTCCAGCAAACTTGCCACGCGTGCGCTACCCCTTTGTCGCGAGGCGGCAGTCTGCTCGCAAGACCGGCTCAGTCAACCGCATGAAGCCGGTGGCGAAATTGCGGATCGGCGTCATCGCGGTCGTCTCGCGGTCGCGTCGCCGCGATGTTGAAAGCGCCGAGAGGCGGATGCCGCCCCCTCCCAAGGACGTTTTGGCACGTCGATTGTCTCCCCCGAGATTTTGTCTAGGTTCTATTGCACGATCGCACGGGGGATTTCTACCCAACTATCTTGGGATTGACCATTTCTTGCGATTTCGTCGAATCGCCCGATCGTCCGGCTGGGCCGACACACGCAGGGCGGGTGCATGGTGGATTCGGTCGGCTACATCTGACCCGTTCCGCACTCCCGCCTTTTCACCGTCGCACATCAGTCACGCCGTCACGATGAACTGGATCGGGGCGCTGCACGCCGGCCGGGCAGCGGCCGAAAAAGCACATGGAAATGTCAGGGTGTTCTAAAACAGTGGACAGATTTCCGGCTCCGCCGTAGGAGGAATTTTTCGCATAGACAAATTTGTTTGGCGACTTATTGCAATGCGACGCCAAATGTCGTTCCATCCGGCCTTGACCGGGGGCAAACGTCATTCCGCGTCAGGAAAATACGAGAACAAGAACAAATCTGGGAAGCAAAGTTCATGAAAAAGCTCACTACTCTCTTCGCAGCGACGGCGCTTGCCACGCTGATGGCCGGCTCCGCCTGGTCGAAAACGTTCGTTTATTGCTCGGAAGGTTCGCCGGAGGGTTTTGACCCGGGCCTCTACACCGCCGGCACGACGTTCGACGCAGCGGCGCACACGGTCTACAACCGCCTGCTCGAGTTCAAGAAGGGTACGACCGAAACCGAGCCGGGCCTCGCTGAGAGCTGGACCATTTCCGACGACGGCCTTGAATACACGTTCAAGCTGCGTCCGGGTGTGAAGTTCCAGACGACGGAGTTCTTCACTCCCACTCGCGAGCTGAACGCTGACGACGTCGTGTTCTCGTATGAGCGCCAGCTCAAGGCGGACAATCCCTGGAACAAGTACGTGACCGGCGCTTCGTGGGAATACGCAGCCGGCATGGGCTTCCCGGAAGTCATCAAGTCGGTCGAGAAGGTCGATGACCTGACAGTCAAGTTCACGCTGACGCGCAAGGAAGCACCGTTCCTCGCCAACATCGCCATGCCGTTCGCTTCGATCCTGTCGAAGGAATATGCTGACAAGCTGCAGGCCGAAGGCAAGATGAACCAGATGAACCAGATGCCGCTCGGCACCGGTCCGTTCGCGTTCGTCGCCTACCAGCAGGATGCCGTCATCCGCTACAAGGCAAACCCGGACTACTGGGGTGGCAAGCAGAAGATCGACGACCTCGTCTTCGCGATCACCACCGACGCTTCGGTTCGCTTCCAGAAGCTGCAGGCCGGCGAATGCCACCTGATGCCGTACCCGAACTCGGCCGACGTGCAGGCCATGAAGGCCGATCCGAACCTTAAGGTCATGGAACAGGCCGGTCTGAACGTTGCTTACCTCGCCTACAACACGACGCAGGCTCCGTTCGACAAGCCGGAAGTGCGCAAGGCGCTGAACAAGGCGATCAACAAGCAGGCGATCGTCGATGCGGTGTTCCAGGGCGCTGCCCAGCCGGCAACCAACCCGATCCCGCCGACAATGTGGTCGTACAACGACACGCTCCAGGACGACACCTACGACCTCGACGCAGCCAAGAAGATGCTCGAAGACGCAGGCGTCAAGGATCTGTCGATGAAGCTGTGGGCGATGCCGGTTTCGCGCCCGTACATGCTCAACGCCCGCCGCGCTGCGGAACTGATGCAGGCTGACTTCGCCAAGATCGGCGTCAAGGTCGAGATCGTGTCCTACGAATGGGCCGAATACCTCGACAAGTCGAAGGCAAAGGACCGTGACGGTGCCGTCATCCTCGGCTGGACCGGCGACAACGGCGACCCGGACAACTTCCTCGACACCCTTCTCGGCTGCAACGCTGTCGGCGGCAACAACCGCGCTCAGTGGTGCAACCAGGAATTCGACACCCTGGTAAAGAAGGCCAAGGAAACGTCCGACCTGGCAGAGCGCACCAAGCTCTACGAAGAGGCTCAGACCGTGTTCAAGCGCGAAGCGCCTTGGGCAACGCTTGACCACTCGCTGTCGGTCGTCCCGATGCGCAAGAATGTCGAAGGCTTCGTCCAGAGCCCGCTCGGCGATTTTGCCTTCGACGGCGTGGATATTGTCGAGTAAGCTAATGAACTGATCCGAAAGGGGGCGTTTGCCACGGGCAAACGCCCCTCTTTGCATCTACTACAGCGCCGTGCTTCTTGTCAGACGCGCAAAAGTCGCTGTAGCACTTTGAGTTGCTGCATGTTTTTGCCCTCAAATCCGAAGGGTTTAAGGAAACATGCAGTGGTGCCAGCGCCGGGAGACAACGGCGCGGCAACGTGGCGCGGGGTAAAACATGTTTCGATTTCTCTTGGGGCGTTTGGCGGTCCTGATCCCGACTTTCATCGGGGTCTCCATCATTGCCTTCTCCTTCATTCGCATGCTTCCGGGCGATCCTGTCGCCCTGCTTTCGGGCGAGCGTGTCATGTCGCCGGAGCGGCATGCGGAAATTTCACACGCGCTCGGTTTCGACCGGCCGATCGTGATCCAATACCTCGATTATCTCTGGGGCGTCGTTCAGGGCGACTTCGGCACGTCGATCGTGACGAAGAAGCCGGTGATCGACCAGTTCTTCGAACTGTTCCCGGCGACGCTGGAGCTTTCGCTCTGCGCGATCATCTTCGCGATCGTGCTCGGCATTCCCGCCGGCGTCATCGCGGCGATCAAGCGCGGTTCCTTCGTCGACCAGACGATCATGGGCACCGCCCTCGTCGGCTTCTCCATGCCGATCTTCTGGTGGGGCCTGCTGTTGATCATGCTGGTCTCGGGCATCCTGCAGTGGACGCCGGTTTCGGGCCGCATCTCGCTGATGTACTTCTTCCCGCCGGTCACAGGCTTCATGCTGATCGACTCGTTGTTGTCGGGGCAGGCGGGTGCCTTCAAGTCTGCGGTGAGCCATCTCATCCTGCCGACGATCGTGCTTGGCACCATTCCGCTGGCCGTGATTGCGCGCCAGACCCGGTCGGCGATGCTTGAAGTGCTTTCGGAAGACTATGTGCGCACGGCGCGCGCCAAGGGCCTCTCGACCTTTCGTGTCGTCGGCGTTCACGCGCTTCGAAACGCCATGATCCCGGTCATCACCACGATCGGCCTGCAGGTGGGTGTCATGCTCGCCGGCGCGATCCTGACCGAGACGATCTTCTCCTGGCCGGGCATCGGCAAGTGGATGGTCGATTCCGTCTTTAGGCGCGACTACGCCGTCATTCAGGGTGGCCTCTTGGTTATTGCCGGCATCATCATGCTGGTGAACCTCGCCGTCGACCTGCTCTACGGTCTCATCAACCCGCGTATCCGGCACTAAGGAGGGCGATATGTCTCAAGCTGCTGCAACGAGCGCCGTTTCGACAGATCCGTCCCGCCGGGCGCGACTGGCCGAATTCTGGTATTACTTCTCCGAGAACCGCGGTGCCGTCATCGGCCTCGTGTTCTTCCTGTTCCTCGTCCTGCTGGCGATCTTCGCTCCGATCATCGCCCCGCATGACCCGACCGCCCAGTACCGCGATGCCGTGCTGATCCCGCCCGTCTGGCAGGAAGGCGGCCGCGCCGAGTTCCTGCTCGGTACCGACGCCGTCGGTCGCGACATGCTCTCGCGCCTGATCTACGGCACTCAGTTCTCGCTGTTCGTCGGCGTCATCGTCACCACGCTTTCGCTGGTCGGCGGTATTTTCATCGGCGTGATCGCGGGCTACTTCCGCGGTTGGGTCGATACCGTCATCATGCGTGTGATGGACATCATCCTGGCCTTCCCGTCGCTGCTTCTGGCCCTCGTGCTGGTCGCCGTTCTCGGGCCGGGCCTCACCAATGCCATGATTGCCATCGCGCTGGTCTTCCAGCCGCACTTCGTCCGCCTGACGCGGGCTGCCGTCATGAGCGAAAAGAGCCGTGACTACGTGATTGCCGCGAAGGTGGCAGGCGCCGGCCACGGCCGCCTGATGTTCAAGACGATCCTGCCGAACTGCATGGCGCCTTTGATCGTCCAGGCGACGCTGTCGTTCTCGAGCGCGATCCTCGACGCTGCTGCCCTCGGCTTCCTCGGCATGGGCGCCCAGCCTCCGACACCGGAGTGGGGCACGATGCTCGCCGAAGCGCGTGAGTTCATCCAGAGCAAGTGGTGGGTGGTGACGCTTCCGGGTGTTGCAATCCTGGTCACGGTGCTGGCGATCAACCTGATGGGTGACGGCCTGCGCGATGCACTCGATCCCAAGCTGAAGAGGTCCTGATCATGGCGCTTCTCGAAATCGAAAACCTGGTCGTCGAGTTCCAGACGGCCACCGGTCCCTTCCGCGCCGTCGACGGCGTGTCGATGAAGGTTCATGAAAAGGAAGTGCTGGCGATCGTCGGCGAGTCCGGCTCGGGCAAGTCCGTGTCGATGCTGGCGGCCATGGGCCTCCTGCCCTGGACGGCGAAGGTTACTGCCGACAAGCTGACGTTCAACGGTCGCGACCTGCTCGGCATGTCGTCGGCGGAGCGCAAGAAGATCATCGGCAAGGACATTTCGATGATTTTCCAGGAGCCGGTCGCAAGCCTCAACCCGTGCTTCACGGTTGGCTTCCAGATCGAGGAAGTGCTGCGCATTCACCTCGGTCTGGACAAGGCGGCACGGCGCAAGCGCGCGATCGAGCTGTTCGAGGCGGTCGGCATTCCCGATCCGGCCGAACGGCTGGGGCACTATCCCCACCAGATGTCGGGTGGTCAGTGCCAGCGGGTGATGATCGCAATCGCCATTGCCTGCAATCCGAAGCTCCTGATCGCCGACGAGCCCACCACGGCGCTCGACGTCACGATCCAGAAGCAGATCCTCGACCTCCTGATGCGACTGCAGGCCGAGCATGTCATGGGCCTGATCATGATCACCCACAATATGGGCGTGGTCGCCGAGACCGCCGACCGCGTCGTCGTGCAGTACAAGGGGCGCAAGATGGAAGAGGCCGACGTGCTGTCGCTGTTCGAATCGCCGAAGAGCAACTACACGCGCGCGCTTCTGGCGGCCTTGCCGGACAATGCGACCGGTGACCGGCTGCCGACCATCACCGAGCTTTTCGTCGATGAGCCGAGCCTTCAAGGAGCCGCCCGATGACCGTCGTTCTCGAAGCGCGCAATCTGGTGCGCGACTACCATATCCCCGGCGGCCTGATGAAAAAGGCCAAGACCGTGCATGCGCTCAAGGGCGTGAGCTTCTCGGTCGAAAAGGGAAAGACGCTGGCGATCGTCGGCGAAAGCGGCTGCGGCAAGTCGACGCTTGGCCGCATCCTGACGCTGATCGACCCGGCGACATCGGGTGAACTGCTGATCGATGGCAACAAGATCGACATCACCAAGGGCGACCTGACGCCGGAGATGCGCCGCAAGGTGCAGATCGTCTTCCAGAACCCCTATGGCTCGCTCAACCCGCGCCAGAAGATCGGCGACATCTTGACCGAGCCGCTGATCATCAACACCAAGACGCCCGCCGACGAACGTCGCGAGCGGGCGATGGCGATGTTGAAGAAGGTCGGTCTGGACGAGCGGCACTACAATCGTTACCCGCACATGTTCTCGGGCGGTCAGCGCCAGCGTATCGCCATTGCGCGCGCGCTGATGCTCAACCCGAAGCTTCTGGTGCTGGACGAGCCGGTATCGGCGCTCGATCTGTCGGTTCAGGCGCAGGTGCTGAACCTGCTCGCGGACCTGCAGGACGAGTTCCAGTTGACCTACGTCTTCATCAGCCACGACCTTTCGGTGGTGCGCTACATCGCCGACGACGTGATGGTGATGTATTTCGGCGAGGCGGTCGAATACGGCAGCCGCGACGAGGTCTTCGCCGATCCCAAGCACAGCTACACCAAGACGCTGTTTGCGGCGACGCCCCGCGCCGACGTTTCCAGCATCAAGGCACGGCTTGCCAGGAAACAGGCCGCCTGAGCTTCTCGGCGCTGTCTGACCAAAGCGAGGCCGGGGGAAAGAATTCCCCGGCTTCTTGGCCTTGCCGGGCCGATGGTGTAGAGCTTTCGCGCCGCCATTCACTTCTCGCCTTCCGGCGGCGGGCAGCCGCATTTCGGCCGACCATTCAGCGTTCGGCCCAACTTCAGGAACACGATCATGGAAATCAAGCGTTTCGAAACCGGCCCCCGGATGAGCCAGGCCGTGGTTTACAACAACACTGTCTACCTCGCTGGCCAGGTCGGCAATGCCGGTGACGATGTCGTGACCCAGACGAAGCAGGCGCTTGCCGAAGTCGACCGTCTTCTGGCGCTCGCCGGCACCGACAAGACCCGCATCCTCTCGGCCACCATCTGGCTCGCCGACATGGCCGACTTCCCGAAGATGAACTCGGTCTGGGACGCCTGGGCACCGCAGGGCCACACTCCGGCGCGCGCCACCGGTGAAGCCAAGCTTGCAACGCCGGAATACCTCGTCGAAGTGATCGTCGTCGCAGCCGCCGCCTAAGGCATGTCGCGCAAAAGTGCGCAGCGGTTTTGCGATAACGACATGCGCAAAAACAAGATCTTAAAGTGCAGTAATCGAATCTGAGAGATCGCGCCGCGCTTTAAGCCGCCCAGCGAAGCCGAATGGGCTTCGCGCGACGTTAGGTTTCCGCCGCCGTGCTACACGCACGGCGGCGTTTTCTTTTGTCGTGTCGGTCCCGCCTTCGGGCACCACGCAGGAACCATTCGACAGCCCGCACGTTTACCTCCTGTTCCACAAAAAATGGGAGGGACGTCGATGCTCTACTGGCTGCCGCGGGTCTGTGTGCTTGTTTTTGCAGGTCTACTGATCGGCTTTGGTTTCGTCCCGGACACCGCCACCGATGTGGCGCATACCCTTCTGGTCATTGTTCTCGGTCTTGGACTTCTGTCTCTCACCTTGCATGTGTTTCCGCCCGAACGACACTGAACGATCGGGTCCGCCCGACAAGGCGTAGCGCGTTACAAAAGAAGGCGAGGGACGGCATTGGACACATCCGGCCACACGGCAGCTTACCATAAGCTGAAACGCATTGCCGAAGAGGAGAAGGCGTCCGTCGAGGCGGCGCTGCCGGCCGAGCCGAAGCGGGACGGCATCGATCTGATGGTCGCCTGGAGCATCATCGGCCTCTTCGTCATCGCCGGTTCGGCTGCCGTCTACTCGATGGAAACGATCTTGATGCCAATCACGCTCGCGGTCGTCGTCGGCATCGTGCTCGGCCGTGCAGCCGATAGCCTGGCAAAGTTCGGCCTGCCGCCGATCATGGGTGGGCTGCTGCTGGCACTTTTCTTCGTCCTTGGCCTTGCCTCGGTGGTCAGCGCCTTGCTCGGCCCTCTGACGGAACTGGCGCAGGAGGCGCCGAAGTTGGCGGAGGGGGTTGTCGAGCGCGTGCTGCCCTTCATCGAGCGCTTCGAATGGCTGCGGCAGGCGCTGGTGCGGGGAACCGGCAACGGCGCACTTGCCGACACTGTCATGAAGAACGCTGGCCCGGTTCTTGGAGCTGTCGTCGGCGGGCTGACACCGGCATTGGTCCAGACGTTGATTTTCCTTGCTGCACTCGGGCTTTTCCTGCTCGGGCGCCTGCATCTGCGCAGGACCATCATCCTCGCCTTCACCAGCCGAGAGCAGCGTCTGAGCACGATCCGGACCATGAACGCGATCGAGAACGCGCTCGCGCAATACTTCTCGATTGCCAGCCTGATCTATCTGGCGCTCGGCGTCGTCACCATGGTCATCGCGTTGGTCGGCGGCTTGGCCATGCCACCGCTCTGGGGGCTGCTTGCCTTCGTCTCCAGCTTCATACCCTATCTCGGCGTGACCATGATGACGCTGGCCCTGCTCGGTGGCGGGCTGATGACGCACGAAGCCATCCTCCTGGCGCTGGCGCCGGCTGCAGCGTTCTTCGTCGTTCATCTGGTCATGGAAAATCTGGTGATCCCGTCGATCCTGGGCAACAGGCTCGAGGTCAACCCGTTCCTCGTCTTCGTCGCCATCATCTTCTGGACATGGATGTGGGGCGCGGTCGGCGCCATGTTGGCGTTGCCGTTGTCGCTGATCGCCATGACGATCTTCGAGGAGGTGCGCGAGCAGCAGCCTGAACGGCAGCTGCCAGCGTGATACTTGCGGCGCGTGAGCGTTACCCGCGTGTCGAGCGGGCGTGTTCGTCGAAGAACAGAGCCTGGCTGATCAACGCCTTGACCATATCCGGGTTGAATGGCTTGGTCACGAGGAAGGCGGGCTCGGGCCGCTTGCCTGTCAGCAGCCTCTCGGGGAAGGCGGTGATGAAGATCACCGGTACCGCCGCATCCTTCAGGATCTCGTTGACAGCGTCGATGCCGGAACTGCCGTCGGCCAGTTGTATGTCGGCGAGAACCATCTTCGGCGCCGTCTTGCGGTAAAGATCCAGCGCTTCCTTATGCGTGCGGGCAATGCCGGTCACGCGATGGCCGAGGCTCGTCACCATATCTTCGATATCGAGTGCGATCAGCGGCTCATCCTCGATGATCAGGACTTCGGTTGCCACCTGGCGCGAAATATCTTCCGAAGCCACCGTCAGCAGCTTGGAAAACGCCGCCTGGCTCTGCCCCATGATCTCGGCGGCATCGGCAATCGAGAAACCTTCGACCGAAACGAGCAGAAAAGCCTGCCGTGCCGCGGGCGCGATCAGCGAAAGATTGGCGGCAGCCTGCTGTTCCCAGGCGAATGGAGAGACGTTCTCCGTCCGGTCGATGGAGACCTTCTCGAACAGCGAGCAGAACAGCTTGTAGAGGGAGATCCGGTCGTTGGAACCCTCCGGAAAAAGGCTGATATCCTCGATCAAAGCTTCCAGAACCGCAGCCACATAACCGTCGCCGGCAGCCTGCGAGCCAGTCACGGCGCGGGAGTAACGGCGGAGAAAGGGAAGGTGTGGTGCAATACGGGTCGAAAGTGACATCAAGTACTTCCTTGGGTCTGATCTGATTCGCTTGTTTTCTGAGGACAATGAGCATCCTGCGAAAGACGTGAATGTTTTGAACACGTTTTTCGGCCTATGGGAAGCAGGCAACAGCGACGCGTGCTCAAGGTGGTTCGAGCGCCGTCTGGCTTGGGGATTGTGGGGATGGAGCATCCTGTGGACGAGCGTGGCGTAGGGCTAGAAGAAACGGCGAAGGCTGCGAGAGGCTCAGATCCGAACGGCTTGATCGGCTCGAAGCTGAAAGCGCTCTACCGCGCGATCGAACAGGAGCCGGTGCCCGACCTTTTCATCGATCTTCTGCAAAAACTGGATGACGCCGAGGCGCTGAGCCCTGCCGACGAAAAGGTTCGCCCCGAGCTGTAGGCCCAAGGCATGAGAAACGGGCCGAAGCCCGTTTCCCTGGATCTCTCTGCCTTTCGTCTTAGCAAGCAGCCTCGTAGCGGCGGCCGTAGCGGTCGCGATAGATGCAACGTCCCGGTTCATTGGCATTGCCGATGAGCGCGCCGGCGACACCGCCGACGGCTGCGCCAACTGCAGCGCCTCTGACATTGCCCGTGGCTGCACCGCCGATGATTGCGCCGCCGGTCGCGCCGATCGCCGCGCCCTTCTCCGTTTGCGTGCATGCCGCCAAGGGGAGGATCAGGCTTGCTACGATAAGTATCTTCTTCATGACGCGTTCCTATCCGAGGTTTGCTTCGTTGAACATTGAAGGATGCATTCGACCGAGACCGGTTGCGGGGGACTGAGGACGAACAGAATGACGACAATGAGGCCGTTCGCAAAAGGGAACACCTCTTGCCGGCGCCAGCCCTGAACCGGGCTTGGCGCTTATCTTAACCACCTTTGGATTGCTCGCAACGGGCGGATCTGCACCGCTCATCAATGTCTCCCTTGTGGTATCGCCACGGGTGCGGCGCTTGTTATTGCTGTGGAAACGACGATCACGCCGATTTGTTCCATTGGGCAAATTCTTCCCGGAATCTGTCACCGATCCCGGGTTTTGACGGGTGGCCAGCGGCAATTGCTCTCACGCGCGCCTGTGACCCTGTTTCGTCAGCCGCAACCATCCCACTGGGCATGAAATACCGTGTCGAGTGCTCGCTCCAGCGAAGGCATCGAACGAAATTTGAGTCGGCCCGATGGAACTTCGCGCCGTTCATAACCGTTTGCTGTTGAAGTTTTTGATGGAAGGAGCATGCGGATGGAACATATCGCTGCCATCATGGTCCTCGTCGGTTGCATGCAGGGCGACGCCGCTTGCCGTGAAGTCCCGACACCGGTCGTCGGTTTCGAGACAGTCGAGGAATGTCATGAATTGCTTTCGCCGTCGATCGAGGAGGTCGGCAAGGCGTTCAAGAGCGCCTACGGCAAATGTGCCGAAGTGGATCCGGCCCTTTTCGTAGAGGACGCGACGATCGAGTGGCGGATCACGCCGTCACGCCAGCTCGAAGTCAAGGTGATTGCTGACGAGGGTGCCTATGCCTACGCCATTGCTGCGCGCGCGGACGAAAAGCCGAAATTCCGCAACTGAACCTGTCACTGCGAGGCGCGGCGACCAACGTCGCGCCTATTTTCTTGCTGTGTGAAAGGATGAAAACATGAACTGGGACATCATCCAGGGCAAATGGGCGGAGTTGAAGGGCAAGGCTCAGGCCGAATGGGGCAAGCTGACCAATGACGATCTCGATATCATCGACGGGCGGCGCAAGGAACTGGCCGGCCGTATCCAGGCCCGCTACGGTATCGCCCGCGACGAAGCCGAGCGCCAGATCGACGAGTGGGCTTCCCGCCACTGATAAGCGAACCTGACCGAGCCGAAGGCCCAAAGCAAACGTTGCTGTAGTGATCAACCGTCGCGGGGTTTGCTTCTGGTTTTTGACCCCTTAGCGAAAGAGCGGCACTGCACAACTACCTCTTCGGTTTCGGCTCGGTCTTTTTCAGTTTTTCGAGAAGATTGTTTAAGTTCTGGCTCGGCTTGTCTGTGTTGTGTGCGTAGAGATCACGCATCGTTCGACCGATGTGAAGATTGCTGTCCGGCAGTTCGGTTTTTCGGCGCGCGGTTTCAGCTGCGGACTTCCAAATGTGTGACATTGGCATCTTCATGTCGAACCTGCTTCATTCCTTGAGGGAACAACGTAGGACTATCAGGAAGGTTCCTGGCGAATTTCGTCTCGGCCGTGCCAAATCGAGACTGTTTTGACGATCGTGGTTAACAGGAAGTTTCGATCCTTTCCTTCATGCTTTGGGCTGGGTTGGAACAAAATAGGCAGTTATGACGTTTCATTTCCAGCGACGCATACAAGGAGATATCCTATGCTTTACTACGCACTCGTCTTTCTGGTAGTGGCAATCATCGCTGGTGTACTTGGTTTTGGCGGTATTGCTGGTGCTTCAGCAGGTATTGCGCAGATCCTGTTCTTCCTGTTCCTCGCCTTCCTGGTGATCTCGCTGGTTGCGGGGCTGATGCGCAGAACCTGATCCAGGCGCTGATCCGCTTGATGAAATCAACAAGGGACGAACGTCGAAAGACTTCGTCCCTTTCGCATGTCGCGATGCTCCGGTTACATCCCTTGCCCTCCCAGGTGTGCTTGGCTATTCATGCCAAAACGGATCTGACGCGCACCAAAGGAATGCGGAACACATGAAATCGCTGGAGCTCCTCGTAGAACGGATCATCCTGTCCAGTCGCTGGCTGCTGGTCATTTTCTATCTCGGACTAGTTGCAGCGCTGGCGCTCTACGGCGTTTCGTTCATGTACAAGTTCCTGAAGATCGCCAGCATGGTCTTCGTCTACGACGATGCCCAGATGATCCTGTCGATGCTCGGACTGATCGACGCCGCCCTGGTGGCGAGCCTGATCGTCATGGTGATGATCTCCGGATACGAGAACTTCGTCAGCCGCTTCGACGAGGCTGATGCCGAGGTTTCCTTCCTTGGCAAGCTGGATGCCGGCAGCCTGAAGATCAAGGTCGCATCGTCGATCGTCGCGATCTCGTCGATCCACCTTCTGCAGATCTTCCTCAACACCCTGCAATATACCAGCCAGCAGCTGATGTGGGCGACGATCATGCATCTTGCTTTCGTGGTGTCGGCGGTTCTGCTCGGTTACCTCGAGCAGATCATGAATGGGCTGAAAAAGAAGTAGCGTGGACCGAGCGGCGTGCATCGCTGCTGATGGTCCGATCGAGTAGCGGGGCACCTGCACATGAAGACTGACGTAGTGGTTCTCGGCGCCGGCATCGTCGGCATATCGACCGCCATCCATCTGGCGCGGCGTGGCAAGTCGGTGGTGCTGCTCGATCGTCGCGGCGCAGGCGAAGAGACGTCCTACGGCAATGCTGGTCTGATCCAGCGCGAAGGCGTGTTTCCTTACGGTTTCCCGCATGATTTCGGGGCACTGTTCCGCTACGCGCTGAACAATACCATCGACGCGCACTACCATGTTCGCGCCCTGCCGGGACTTGTGCCGTTCCTGGCGCGCTACTGGTGGCATTCGGGTTTCACCCAGCACCAGCGCATCGCCCACATGTATGCGCCGCTGATCGAAAACTCGATTGCCGAGCATGAGGATCTCATCAATGCCTCCGGCGCGGGCGACCTGATCCGCAAGGACGGCTGGATGAAGGTCTTCCGCACCGAGAAGGAGCGCGACGCCGCCTACAAGGATGCAGAGAAACTGTCGACCGGTTTCGGCGTCAATCACCAGAAGCTCTCGACCAGCGAGTTGAAGACGATTGAGCCTTCGATCAGGGCCGATCTCGTCGGCGGCCTGCGCTGGAGCGATCCCTGGTCGATCCGCGATCCGCACAGCCTCAACAAGGCCTATCTCACCTATTTCCATTCGCTTGGCGGCCGGCTGGTTTCCGGGGATGCGGCAACGGTGGAACACATCCTCGAAGGTCCGGGCTGGCGGGTGGCGACGCCCGAAGGCCCGCTCGAGGCGCATGAGGTCGTCGTCGCGCTTGGGCCCTGGGCCGATACCGTGACGCGCAAGCTCGGCTACCACTTCCCGCTTGCCGTCAAGCGCGGCTACCACATGCATTACGGCATGCAGGAAGGCGCCCAGCTCAACAACTGGGTGCTGGATGCCGAGAAGGGCTATTTCCTGGCGCCGATGCTGCGCGGCATCCGCCTGACGACGGGCGCGGAATTTGCCTGGCGCGACGCGCCGAAGACGCCGGTGCAGCTGACCCGCGCCGAGCGTGTGGCGCGCGAGTTCTTCCCGCTGGCCGAACGCCGCGACGAAGAACCGTGGATGGGCGCTCGCCCCTGCACGCCTGATATGATGCCGATCATTGGTAAGGCCCCGCGTCACCAGGGCCTGTGGTTCGCCTTCGGTCATGCCCATCATGGTATGACGCTCGGGCCCGTCACCGGCCGGGCGCTGGCCGAAGCCATGACCGGCGAGAAGACGGTGATCGACATTGCCCCTTATCGTCCGGAGCGCTTCTTCTCCTGATCGTTTATCCGATCGCCAAAGAGGCCGGCAGCATCGCTTCCGGCCTCTTCTGTATTTGGTCGCCGGCTAGAGCGTTTCCGGTTCAGGCGCGGGGCACGGAAACGCTCTATCTCTTTGTTTTTACGCATTTCCTGACGGAAAACCGCCTCGCACTTTTCCTGTCGATGCTCTAGGCGTTGGTGCCGCCGTCGATGGTGAATTCGGTGCCGGTCACGCCCTGCGCCTCGGGCCCGGCAAGCCAGGCGACGAGGCTCGCCACTTCGCTGGCATCGTTGAACCGCGGGATCGCCATCAGGCCGCGTTGCGGATCCGCATGCTCGCCGTCCTGCGGGTTCATGTCGGTATTGGTCGAGCCCGGATGGACGATGTTGACGGTGATGCTCTTCGGCCCCAGGTCGCGCGCGACCGCCTTGGTGAAGCCGACGAGCGCCGACTTGCTGAGCGCATAGAGGCTGATGTCCTGAAAGGGAACGCGCTGCGCCAGATTGCTGCCGATCGAAACGATGCGCCCACCTTCCGGCATATGTCTTGCCGCAGCGCTTGTGGCCAGCACCACCGCCTTCACATTGATGTCGACCGTGCGGTCGAAATCCTCCGCGGTCACGTCCGTAATGGCGGCTGCTTCATAAATACCGGCGTTGTTGACGAGAATGTCGATGCGGCCGTGCCGCTCGACGACCGTCTTGACGGCGGCCTCCACCGCGCTGGCATCCCGATTGTCGGCGCGAACGGCGAGCGCCTGGCCGCCCGCCCGCTCGATTTCGGTAACCAGCGCATCGGCTTTAGCCTGTGACTGACCGTAGGTGATGGTGACTATGGCGCCCTCACTTGCCAGCCGCCTGGCAATCGCCGCACCAATGCCGCGTCCGCCGCCTGTCACCAACGCTACCTTGTTTCTCAGATTCGACACGCTCACGCTCCATATGTGTAGTGATCGATACATATATACGTGGCGACTTGCCTCGCGCTGTCAAGTCATTTATGTATTGATCGATACAAAAAAGGAGTTCATGCGATGTCCAGCCGTGGCCGGCCGCGCAATTTCTCACGCGAGGAAGCGCTGAGTAGCGCGATGGAAATCTTCTGGGACAGGGGGTTCGACAACACTTCGCTTGCCGATCTGACGCGGGTGATGGGGCTCAATCCGCCGAGCCTCTACGCCGCCTTCGGCAGCAAGGCGAAGCTTTTCCTGGAGGCCGTTGACCTTTATGGCAGGACCGATGGCGCCGGCATTTGGGAATTTCTCGACAGCGCGCCGACGGCAAGGGAGGCGGTGCACGACCTATTGCGTCGGTCGGCCGAGAATTTCACCCAAGGGGCCGAGCCACGCGGCTGCATGGTCGTGCTCTCGGCCCCGCAGATGGAGGGGGGCGACGCGGCGGTGTGCGATGGCCTGAAAGCCCGACGGCTGGAAAAGCAGACGGCATTGCAGCACCGTCTGGAGCGAGGGGTGATGGAAGGCGATCTTCCCGCGGGAACTGACTGCGACGCGATTGCCGCCTACGTCACGTCGATCCAGCACGGAATGTCGATCCATGCGCGCGACGGTGCATCGCGCCAGACCTTGATGGCGATTGCCGACTGTTGTGCTGCGGGGTGGGATGCGGTGGTCAAAGCGGCGTCGACGCAGAGGGCTCAAGGGTGATGTTGGCGTCGACGCCGCCTTGAGGGCGTCGGTTCAACCAGCCTGTTCTTCAGGTAGCGTTTGGCCGCATTTGCTCCTGGCGTCTCTCGGAGGCTGTCGCGGACCGCTTGATGTCATCGCGAAGGACGCAAGGCGAGGCCTTTGCCGGAAGGGTTACTTCCGGCAAAGGCAAGCATGAGGACAGAGCCGTTACTGCGCCGGTGCCGGCTGCGTCGTTCCGTTCGTCGCCGGCGGGGTCGTGCCCTGCTGCGGCGTCGTTTCCGGGGCGGTCATCGTTCCGCCTGAGGGAGCGGTGGTCGTATCCGTTGCCGGCGGTGTCGCCGTCTGGCCGGTTGTCGACTGGTCGGTCGTGGCCGGTGGCTTTGCCGTCTCGGCCGAATCCCGCGTCAGTTCTGCTGGGAGCCAGGCGATCAGCGCGAGCACGAGGCCGGCAAGCAGGATGATGACGAGCGGCCAGCTACTGCGCCCCGAACGGACCGGCGCCGGATCTGTCGGCATGGGCGTCGGCTGACCTGTCACCGGGTCGATGAGCGGCTTTTCCTTAAACTCTTCACGTTGATTCATCGCGTTCACATCCTTTCTGGGCGTCCTCCGGCCTAGAGGCTTGCTGGCCGGAACGGCCTCGGCAATGGCAGTGGGCCGGGTTGTGCGGTTGCAGACTAACGTTGCGAACCTCGCATGCTCGACTGGACGCGCTCTGCAACAGAAAACGCGCGAAAACTTGCAATGTTCCATCGGGTACAACCGGCCATGATCGAGTGCGCTTTACAGCCCGCTGTTTTCGCTGCAAGAAAGTCGTCTCTCTGAGGGAGCGATCATGACGCTTGAGGCATACGGAAGCGGAACCTTTGTCGGGCGCGTCTGGCGACCTGATATCGATGGACCGGCGCTCGTGACCGTCAGGGATGGCGCGATTGTCGACATCACCTCGAAACTGGCGCCCACCATGCGCGACCTGTTGGAGCTTCCCGACCCCGTCGCCCATATCCATCAACTGGTTGGCGAACGGCTCGCGTCGGTGACGGACGTGCTCACCGGAGAGCGTAAGAGGTCGACCGTTCGCCTGCTTGCGCCCTGTGACCTTCAGGCCGTGAAGGCCTGTGGCGTCACCTTTGCGCGTTCGATGATCGAACGCGTCATCGAAGAGAGGGCGGCCGGCGATGCCGCCCGAGCCGAGGCGATCCGCGCGCGCGTCACTGCCGTGATCGGCGACAGCCTGCGAAACCTGAAGGCCGGTTCGCCGGAGGCTGCCCGCGTCAAGGCCGCGCTGATCGAGGAGGGTGTCTGGTCGCAATATCTCGAGGTCGGAATCGGCCCGGACGCGGAAGTTTTCACCAAGGCGCAGGTGTTGTCCTCGGTTGGTTGGGGCGCCGATGTCGGCCTTCATCCCATCTCGCGCTGGAACAATCCGGAACCGGAAATCGTGCTGGCCGTTGCCTCTGACGGCGCCGTCAAGGGAGCGACACTCGGCAACGACGTCAACCTGCGCGACGTCGAGGGCCGGTCCGCTCTGCTTCTCGGCAAGGCGAAGGACAACAATGCCTCCTGTGCGATCGGTCCCTTCATCCGCCTGTTCGATGAGACCTACACGATCGACCATGTGCGCAGGGCCGAACTCGAGTTGCTGGTCGAGGGCGCCGATGGCTACCGCCTGAAGGGAACGAGCAGCATGGCGGAGATCAGTCGCAACCCGCTTGACCTCGTCGCCCAGACGATCGGGCCACACCATCAATATCCCGACGGGCTGATGCTGTTCATGGGCACATTGTTTGCCCCGGTCGAAGACCGCGACCAGAAGGGGCAGGGCTTCACCCACAAGATTGGCGATGTGGTGACGATTTCAAATGCTGAACTCGGTAGTCTGACCAACGTGGTGCGCCTGTCGACGGATTGCCCGCCCTGGACGTTCGGCATGGCCGCGCTGATGCGCAATCTCGCCAGCCGTGGTCTGATTTAGGCTCGCCGTAGCCGCGGCTCATTCAGCCGGAAACAACTGCCCAGATTGCGCGCTTGGCAAGGTGCCCCACCTTCAAGGAAAAGGCCCGCCGATCCTCATCGGCGGGCCTCTCATGTGAATTTAGTCAAGCCTGGCTGTTGTCTTCAACAGGGGCGTTCGGTCCGTTTTTCTTGATCGAATCGATGGCGTTCTGAGCGCTTGCCTTGCTCGAATAGCCTTCGGTCGAAAACATCACTTCGCTGTTGTATTTGAAGCGAACCCGATATTCGCCGGCCTTATCTTTGTAGATCTCGAACTTATGAGCCATGTGCCCTCCCGTGTGTAACCATGAATCACGCAGGGACTAGCGTGGCAGTTGCAAGCGGCGTTGACAAGGTGTCGGCGGTCTCATTCAAATCTACACGTCCGCTTCACCCGACCTTGATCCTCGCATGGTCGATGGGGCAATTCTTGGCACATCGGCCCGGCGCCCGCATTGGAAAGGCAAAAACTCACCATGAGCACGGAGGCAGACGCCCGCTTCTGGAACCGGAGTTCGCGGAAATACGCCATGGGCAAGATTGCCGATCGGGCCGGATATGAGCGCACGCTGGAGCGAACCCGTGCTCTGTTGAGGTCAAGCGACCGGGCTCTGGAGCTTGGCTGCGGAACAGGAACAACGGCGCTCCGGCTCGCGAGCCATGCGCACAGCTATCTTGCGACGGATATTTCTACCGGAATGATCGCGGTTGCCGAAGAAAAACGCGCCGCCGACCCTATCCCGGAGCTAACCTTCCGGGTCGCAACCGCCGAGGCGCTGACGCCCGAAGAAACGCAGTTCGACGTCATCATGGGGTTCAACTATCTCCATCTCGTCCGCGACTTGGCGGGCACGCTGGGCCACATTCACGCCCTGCTGGTGCCGCAAGGTCTGTTCATTTCCAAGACGCCCTGCGTCGGGGACATGAACCCGCTCATTCGGCTGGCGCTGCTACCTGCGATGCGCGCGCTCCGGATGGCGCCCTATGCCGGCATCTTCAGGGCGGCGGACTTGGGTCGGATCATCCATACCGCCGATTTCGACGTGCTTGCCACGGAAAACCACGCAACCAAGGGCAACGACCACCGTCCCTATATCGTCGCGCGCAAGAGATGATGTGGCGGGCCACCGCGGCGGCGTTCGTGACGATCTGCGATGTCGACCTTTGCTAGCCTGATCATCGCCGCATGTCTGCGGGCAGGCCACGCGTCGTAGACATTCAGCGCGACCGCACCGGTGTCCGTGGAAAGTCGCGGTGATGTTCGGCATCCGATCTGTCGGCGCACAACGATGCGGCGACCATGTGCCCACACGTCTTGCGATCAAAACGACCGGCTGTTGTTGGACCAGGTCGGTCCAAAACGCTCTTCGTCCTTGATGCTGTTCGAGCCGTAGGAGAATCGCAGGCCGCCGAAGATCGTGCTGCTGTCGCCTGACACCGACGAGCCGAAACCGGAAACCTCCTCGTCGGCGTATTTGTAGCCGCCGAATAATGTGACCGGGAAGGATTCCGGGCGATAGTTGGCCGTCAGCTTCAGGCTGCGGATATCGTAGTCGATGCCGCTGTCGGTAATGCGGTCGAGCGCGCCGTCGAGATCGAAGCGCACATTGTCGGTCGCGTAGACGCGGGCGCCGAGCGCGGCCATGTAATGGTCTGCGTGGAACCCTTCCCATCTCGCCTGGCCGTAGCCGGCTGCACCGTGGATGGTCCATGTGTCCTGGAAATAGGCGCCCTCGATGCCGCCCATATAATCGTTGATGTGGCTGTCGAAGCCTGCATCGAGACGCGCCGCTTGCACGAACACACCTGCCGCATAGAGGTTGTCCCGGTAATAACCATGCAAGGCGCCGTTATACGTATTCGTGTTCGCATTCTCGATCGAGGCGCGGGCGTAGCCGAGATCAGTCTGGAGATTGAAGCCGCCACCCGCATCGAAGTTGACGGCCCCGCGCAGCGCCCAGGCGTCGGCATCGATATCACCGGGTGAGTCGATGACGCTTCCATAGGCCCCTTCGATATATCCCGTCACGCCCAGCGATGACTGTTCGACCGGCGCTTCATAATAGTCGTCTGCCCCGATCAGTGGCCCGTCGATATCGGCGGCCGCTGCAAGCGGTGCACTCGACAAGAGAGGTGCACTCGACAAAAGAAAAACAAGAAAACCGCTTGTCCGAAACATCTGCCCACCCCTTTGGAAACCCTACCAAAGAGTAAGTAGACATCGTTAATGCAATCTAAAGGCGTATTTGATTGCTGCGCATAAGGTACGGCGCCTCGACCGAGCCAGAATCGCTCGAAAGAGGCGACCAAGCGTGTGAGCGCTACAGTCGTCGAAGCGGCCATGCGACTGAATTTGTTTGTGAAAAAAGAAATTTGGCTGGGGAACCTGGATTCGAACCAGGACTAACGGAGTCAGAGTCCGTGGGTCTACCGTTAACCTATTCCCCAAAGCCGCCGTCGGGGCGAAGCCCGTCGGGTTGGTTGGCGGGCTTATAAACAAATCGGCGGCCGATGCAAATACCTTTTGAAAAAAAAATCGCAGATGCGGTGACGATGATCTCCTCCGGCGGCGATGTGAGCAGGCCGGTGAACCCGCAACCGGTTCTGTCTGCGGGCGTTGGGCAGGGGAGGGGTGCGCGGCCCCTTTGTTGTGCACAAGCCGTTTCTCAAAAAAAGTTTGGCGAATGGGGGCGGCACTGGTACAGTCGCCCCAACGAAAAATCGAGAAAGCGCCTTGAGCGGCCGAAAGGCTTTGCGCGGCGCGATGGTTGAGACAAGTGAAAGACCCCGATCACGGCGAAAAGCCGTCCGAATCCGGGGCGTCGGCAGCAGGCCATAGCGATGGACACAAGATGGGTCCGCGCAACGGCAAGGGCAAGCGGAAACGGCGCAAGTCGTCTGCTTTGCCGTCTGCAATTGCCAGCCAACCCGGCGGTGCCGGTGTGGCAGGGCGTCCCGCAGGACCAGACGATGCGGAACCGGCGCGCAAGCGCAAACGGCGTCGTCGTTCGAAATCCGCAAAACAGCAGGCTCAGGCCGCACCCGTATCCGCGGGTGGTCGCGACGTGCAGCTTGTCGACCCGGCCATGGGCGACAGGAAGGGGCACAAGCATAACAAGAAGGTGCGGCATCGCCGCGGCATTCAGGGACGGCCACTCACCTCGGGCGAGCGGCAGCAGACGCAATCGCGCGCCAACGACGGTGCAACCGCGTCGAGGCCCGGGGCGCCTCAGCCCGGCGGTCAGGCTGGCCCGCGCGCCGACCACCCGCGTGCACCCTTCCTCGCCGCCAGCGAGCCGCCGGCGCCGCTTTATGCGGCATTGGATCTCGGCACCAACAATTGCCGCCTGCTGATCGCGCAGCCGACCCGCCCCGGCCAATTCCGGGTTGTCGACGCCTTCTCGCGCATCGTCAGGCTCGGCGAGGGGCTGGGTGCCAGCGGCCGGTTGTCCGACGACGCGATGGACCGCGCCGTCGAGGCGCTAAAGGTCTGCGCCACCAAGCTGGGTGGACGTTTGATTCGCCGCCGCCGGCTGATCGCCACCGAAGCTGCCCGCGCCGCCGAAAACGGTGAGACCTTCCTTGAGCGCGTGGCCAAGGAAACGGGGCTTGAGCTCGAGATCATCAACCGCGAGACCGAGGCGCGGCTTGCCGTGTCGGGCTGCTCGTCGCTGGTCGATCGCGAAACGAGGTCGGTCGTGCTGTTCGATATCGGCGGCGGCTCCTCGGAGATCGCTGTCATCCGCATCGGCGACAACAGATCCAACCGGCTTGCCAATCACATCACTCACTGGACCTCGCTGCCGGTCGGCGTCGTGACCCTTTCCGAGCGCCATGGTGGCGAGCATGTCACTCCCGCAAGCTTCGAAGCCATGGTTCAGGAAGTCGAGGGCATGCTGTCGCGTTTTGACAGCCCGCCGGTCGAGGCGCTGGCAACGGGCATTGCCGGCAGCGGCTTCCACCTGATCGGCACGTCCGGCACGGTGACCACGCTTGCCGGCGTCCACCTGGATCTGCCGCGCTATGATCGCCGCCGCGTCGACGGGCTCTGGCTTTCCGACGACGAAGTTTCCGCCATGCAGGCGCGGCTGCTTTCATGGGATTTTGACGCACGGGCGGCAAACCCCTGCATCGGCCCTGATCGCGCCGATCTGGTTTTGGCAGGTTGCGCGATCCTCGAAGCGATCCGTCGCCGCTGGCCGTCGACGCGCATGCGGGTCGCCGATCGAGGGCTTCGCGAAGGTCTGCTCACCGACATGATGGCGGACGACGGCGCCTGGCGGCGCTCTCGGCCACGCCGGCACCAGCGCAGCTCAACCACATAATTCCTTCAATCGGAAACCGATTTAGGCAATTGTGCGATAACATCTGCAGATGCGGCAGCGCTAGCGCGCCCGAAGGAATGTGCGGCAGTAGCCGCCACGAAGGAAACAAGGCATGACGAAACCTCCTGTTGGCGGCAACCGCAGCGGCCGAAAGCTTGGCCAGAAGGTCAAGAAGGGCAAGCTCAAGGCTTCGTCCCGTCGCTGGATCGAGCGCCATATCAACGATCCCTATGTCCAGCGGGCCCAGCTCGAAGGCTACCGGGCGCGTGCCGCCTTCAAGCTGCTGGAGATCGACGAGAAGCACAAGATCCTCAATGGCGCCCGTCGCATCATCGACCTCGGTGCAGCGCCCGGCAGCTGGTCGCAGATCGCCGCCAAGGTGACCAACTCGACGGATACCGATCCGCGTGTTGCGGCGATCGACTTCCTGGAAATGGATCCGCTGCCGGGCGTTCGCATCCTGCAGATGGATTTCCTCGATCCGCAGGCACCCGAAAAGCTGATGGAAGCGATCGGCGGCACGCCGGATCTGGTCATCTCCGACATGGCGGCGCCGACGACGGGGCACCGACAGACGGACCATTTCCGCACCATGCATCTCTGCGAAGTCGCGGCCCATTTTGCCGTCGACGTTCTCGCCGAGGGCGGGCATTTCCTCGCAAAAACCTTCCAGGGCGGCACCGAGCGCGATCTGCTCAACATGCTCAAGCAGAACTTCCGCCAGGTCATTCACATCAAGCCCGCCTCCTCGCGCGCCGAATCGGTGGAAATGTTCCTGCTCGCCAAGGGCTTCAAGGGACGCCGCGCCACCGACACCGACGAACCGGCGGAAGACGAGGCGGCGGATTAAGCCATGCTGCTTTATGTGACGGTCGGTACCAACGATCTTGACGGCGCGGGCGCGTTTTACGACCCGGTGCTGGCGACGCTCGGATACCGTCGCCAGCGGCAGGACGAGACCGAAATCGGCTACAGTGCCGATGGTGATATCAGGTGCCGGTTCTGGGTGGTGACACCCTTCAACGGCAAGCCGGCGACCTTCGGCAACGGGGCGACGATCGCGCTCGTTGCCGAAACACGGGCAGCTGTCGATGCTTTCCACGCGGCAGCCCTTGCCCAGGGCGGCATCGACGAGGGAGCGCCGGGCCTGCGCCCATTCCACGCCCATTTCTATGGCGCCTGGGTGCGTGATCTCGACGGCAACAAGCTGTCGGCAGTCTGCGAACGGCCGGAATAGCTCTTACCAACCTGCGCTGGCACTATTACTTTCCGGCCGTCGTTTCGATTTCGCGCCCGGGCAGCCTGTGTCCGGAGACCGAGGCGCCGGCATTCTTCGCCATCGTCAGGAACGGGATTGCCGCCAGAATGTTGGCGATCGCGATGATCATGAAGGCGGTGTGGAAGTTGTCGAGTTGCAGCGGCCCGCCGCGGAGCGACGTCTCGATTTCAAGGATCGCGCCGGCAACGGCAACGCCGAGCGCCAGGCTGATCTGCTGCAACACCGCGCTCATCGACGTTGCCTTGCTGGCATCGGCATCGTCGATATCGGCAAAGGACAGTGCGTTGACGCTGGTGAAGAAGAACGAGCGGGCAAAGCCGGCGATCAGCAGAATGGTGATCATGACGAGATAGGGCGTAGCCGGCGTGAAGAAGCCGTTGGCGAAGGTGGTGACCGCAGCAATGATGGCGGCGATGATCAGCGTCGTGCGGAAGCCGGCGAAGGCGAGCACGCGGCGCGCATAGAACTTGGTGGTGATCGCACCGACCGCGCCGATGAAGGTGATCATGCCGGACTGGAACGGGTTGAGCCCGAAGCCGACCTGCAGCATCAGCGGCATTAGGAAGGGCACGGCACCGACGGAAATCCGGAACACCGTGCCGCCGATCTGGGCAGCGCGAAACGCGCTGTCGTGAAACAGTTTGAGGTCAAGCACCGGGTGGGGATGGCGCCGGGCATGGGCGATATAGAGCAGCGTGGCGATCACGCCCGTTATGACCGAACCGATGCCGATGATCGGTGGCAGCGCCGGTAGGCTGATGACCGACAGGCCGAAGACGACGCCGGATGCGGCGATGCCGCCGAGCAGGAAACCGACAATGTCGACCGGCGGCGGATTGCGCGGCTCCATCTCCGGCAGGTAGATGCCGGAGAGGATATAGCCGGCGATGCCGACGGGCACGTTGATCAGGAAGATCCAGTGCCATGAGAAATAGGTGGTGATGAAGCCGCCGAGCGGTGGGCCGGCGAGCGGTCCGACCAGTGCCGGGATCGTCAAGAGCGCCATCGCCGAGACGAGTTCGCTGCGCGGCGCACTGCGCACCAGCACGAGGCGGGCGACCGGCGTCATCATCGCGCCGCCCATGCCCTGCAGGAACCGCGACAGAACGAAAGCCAGCAGGCTGTTGGAGATGGCGCAGAGGATCGATCCGGCGATAAAGACGAGGATCGCTGCGCGGAAAATCTTCTTGGCGCCGAAGCGGTCGGCCATCCAGCCGCTCAAGGGAATGAAGACCGCCAGCGCCACCATGTAGGAGGTGAGCGCCAGCTTGAGTGTGATCGGCCCGACGCCGATATCGCGGGCGATGGCCGGCAGCGACGTGGAAATGACGGTGGAATCCATCTGCTCCATGAAGAGCGCGACGGCAAGGATCATCGGGACGATACGGTTCATGCGAATTTGCCTTGGGGTGGGCGGCGTCAGCTTGGCTCCAAGCTAGCGCTTCCGATGGCTTTGTCGGGACCAAACCGACGATTGCAGATCAAAAGCCTGTGATCCCGCCTGTCCATTGCTGTCAAGACGCTACTGCATGTTTCCTTAAATCGTATTCGATTTAAGGATAAAAACATGCAGCAATTCAAAGTGCTACAGCGACCTTTGCGCGTCTAATAAGACGCGCGGCGCCGTAGTTCTGGCCGAGTGATGGAACGAAGCCGCAATTTCGAGAGAAAATGATGACGAGTGAGATGTCGATGAAGCGCCGCACCTTGATGACGGCGGGGACAATTGGTGTATTGGCGGCGCCCTCGATCATGGCGGGGTCAGCCGCAGCGCAGGAAAAAACGGACAACCGCGAAATGCAAGCAGCACAGCCGCCCATCCGGGCTCTCAAACTCGGCGCGTTCAAGGTCGTTGTCATCAGCGACGGCACGCGCGTCATGGCAAAGCCGCACGAAACCTACGGCACCAACCAGTCGGAACAGGCCGTAGCCGATCTGCTGGCCCAGAATTTTCTTCCAACCGACGCGCTCCTCAACAGCTATTCGCCTGTTCTTGTCGATACCGGCACCGAGGTGATCCTGTTCGACACCGGTCTGGGCGAAGCCGGGCGCGAAGCGGGTTCCGGCCGCCTCATCGAAGGTATCCGTGCGGCTGGCTATGCACCCGAGCAGGTTTCCATGGTGGTGCTGACGCATATGCACGGCGACCATATCGGTGGCCTGATGGAGGGCGGCAAGCCGGCCTTTGAAAATGCCCGCTACATCATCGGCGAGGCCGAATACTCCTTCTGGAAGGATCCGGCCCGGGTCGGCACGCCGGCCGAGGGTGGCCACAAGGGCGTGCTGGAAAAGGTGGTGCCGCTTACCGAAAAGGCGACATTCATC
Organism: Ensifer sp. 4252; assembly: GCF_050434565.1. Lineage (NCBI taxonomy): Bacteria > Pseudomonadati > Pseudomonadota > Alphaproteobacteria > Hyphomicrobiales > Rhizobiaceae > Ensifer > Ensifer sp. 4252. Next base: position 941,715 of record NZ_JBNDIU010000001.1, on the reverse strand, counting down.
GGCGACGGCGCAGAGGTTGCGCCGGGCATTTCGGCGATGGCCGCCTTCGGCCACTCGCCCGGCCACATGGTGTTCCGTCTCGAATCGGCCGGCAAGGCGATGATGCTGACGGCCGACACCGCCAACCATTATGTCCTGTCGCTGCAGCGGCCGGACTGGGAGGTGCGTTTCGACATGGATAAGGCTGCCGCCGCCGCCTCGCGCCGCAAGGTCTTCGATATGATCGCCAGCGAAAGGTCGCCCTTCATCGGCTATCACATGCCGTTCCCGGCCGTCGGTTTCGTCGAAGTGCAGGATCAGGGCTATCGCTTCGTGCCGGCGAGCTATCAGCTCGATATCTGAGCTTAAGACAGCCAAAAATGTTGCCCTGCAACAACAATGGGTGAGGCCCGGGACATTTCCCGGGCTTTGCTATTTTCATCCTGACATATCCGTGTTACGAGCCCTCGCCAACTTCCAAGACAAGCTTTGAAGTCACCCGGTGGGCAAATCGCAGCCCGTTTCCCGGGGATTTTCGTTATTGAAGGGAATTGGCCATGGCGCGTATCATCGAAACGGCAACCGGTCTGGAGGCTCTGACCTTCGACGACGTTCTGCTCCAGCCCGGGCATTCCGAAGTCATGCCGGGACAGACGAACATCTCGACCCGCATCGCGCAGGATATCGACCTCAACCTCCCGATCCTGTCCTCGGCCATGGATACCGTGACCGAAGGACGTCTGGCGATCGCCATGGCCCAGGCCGGTGGCATCGGCGTCATCCACCGCAACCTGACGCCGGTCGAGCAGGCCGAAGAGGTTCGCCAGGTCAAGAAGTTCGAAAGCGGCATGGTCGTCAATCCGGTGACCATCGGTCCCGATGGGACGCTGGCGGACGCCCTCGGTCTGATGAAGATTCATGGCATCTCTGGTATCCCGGTTGTCGAAAACGGCGGTAACGGCGGCCAGAAGCAGGGCCGTCTCGTCGGTATCCTCACCAACCGCGACGTGCGTTTCGCCTCCGATCCGAACCAGAAGATCTACGAGTTGATGACGCGTGAAAACCTCATCACCGTTAAGGAAAGCGTTGACCAGCAGGAAGCCAAGCGCCTGCTGCATATGCACCGCATCGAAAAGCTGCTGGTCGTCGACGGCGAGGGCCGTTGCGTCGGCCTCATCACGGTCAAGGACATCGAGAAGTCGCAGCTGAACCCCAACGCTTCCAAGGATGCGCAGGGCCGTCTTCGCGCCGCCGCCGCCATCTCCGTCGGCGATGACGGCTTCGAGCGCGCCGAACGGCTGATCGACGCCGGCGTCGACCTCATCGTCGTCGATACCGCACACGGCCATTCGCAGCGTGTTCTCGATGCGGTCACCCGCGTCAAGACGCTGTCGAACTCGGTTCGCATCATGGCCGGCAACGTCGCGACCGCTGACGGCACCCGGGCGTTGATCGACGCCGGTGCCGATGCGGTCAAGGTCGGCATCGGCCCGGGCTCGATCTGCACCACGCGGATCGTTGCAGGTGTCGGCGTTCCGCAGCTGGCCGCGATCATGGCTGCCGTCGAAGCGGCTCAGGCGTCGAACATTCCTGTCATTGCCGACGGTGGCATCAAGTTTTCGGGCGACCTTGCCAAGGCGATCGCTGCAGGCGCTTCCGCCGTCATGGTCGGCTCGCTGCTTGCCGGCACCGACGAAAGCCCCGGCGAAGTGTTCCTCTACCAGGGCCGCTCGTTCAAGGCCTATCGCGGCATGGGTTCCGTCGGCGCAATGGCGCGCGGCTCGGCCGACCGCTATTTCCAGGCCGAAGTCCGCGACACGCTGAAGCTCGTGCCGGAAGGCATCGAAGGCCAGGTGCCTTACAAGGGCCCGGTCTCCGGCGTCCTGCATCAGCTCGCTGGTGGTCTCAAGGCGTCGATGGGCTATGTCGGCGGCGCGACGATCAAGGACTATCAGGAACGCGCCACCTTCGTGCGCATCTCCGGCGCCGGCCTTCGTGAAAGCCACGCGCATGATGTCACTATCACCCGTGAAAGCCCGAACTATCCGGGCTCGCACTAAGCTTCTTCACGGGGGCGCCTTCTGGCGCCCCCGTTTTTTTCCTAATGTGAGGCGTCGTCAGGCGCCCTTGTTTTTCCTGAGTTGATTGTTCGCGTGGAGTAAGAGCGATGACGGGCTTCGAGATTTTCTGGCCGATGGTGGCGCATGTGCTGCTCGTTTTCGTCCTCTACGCGCTTCTGTCGTTCCGCCGTGTCGGCCTTGTGCGCGCGGGCAAGGTGCAGGTCTCGCAGTTTCGTGAGAACCGGGATGAGCCGACCGAAAGCCTGGTCGTTCGCAACAGCATCGCCAACCAGTTCGAACTGCCGGTGCTTTTCCACGTCTGCTGCGTGCTGCTCTACATCACCGAGGCTGATAACATCGTCTCGCTGGGGCTCGCTTGGCTGTTCATTGCCTCGCGCTATCTGCATGCCTTCGTCCATGTCACCAGTAACCGTATCCGTTATCGCCGGCCGCTGTTCATGGCTGGCGTGGCGACGCTTGGTGGCATGTGGATCTGGCTTTCCGTCTGGATGGCGATGAGCTGACGACTGCATGTCTCCTGAAGTCGTCGCCGGTTTCAGGACAAAACATCTAGCAATCCTGAGCGCTCCAGCGGCCCTTGCGCATCTCAAAAGACACGCGGCGTTATGGACCTCGTGCCGCTCCGACACGACTGGCGCAAATCTGCGACACTTTCGAAGATGATCTTCGCGCTTTGATGCGTATCAAACGCCCGTCACTACTTTGCGGATAGTCTCGCCGTTGTTAGCGTAACCCTGTCGCTGGCGCCTTGCGCGCTCGGCGGCCGGCCCTTGCGCCGACGTCGAACAGACAGCATCGGAGATCGATATGACCGCAACGATGAAAGCCGCCGTGGTGCGCGAATTCCGCAAGCCGCTCGTGATCGAGGAAATGCCGATTCCGGAGCCCGGTCCCGGCCAGGTGCTGATCAAGTTTCAAGCGACCGGCGTCTGCCATACCGACCTGCACGCGGTGAACGGCGACTGGCCGGTAAAGCCCAATCCGCCGTTCATTCCGGGCCATGAGGGCGTCGGTTATGTCGCCAAGGTCGGCTCCGGCGTCAAGCGGCTGAAGGAGGGCGACCGCGTTGGTGTACCCTGGCTGCACACCGCCTGTGGTGGCTGCACGCCGTGCCGGACCGGCTGGGAAACGCTCTGCGGCAGCCAGCAGAACACCGGCTATTCCGTCAACGGCACGTTCGCAGAATATGGTCTCGCCGACCCGGATTTCGTCGGCTGCCTGCCTGATAAACTCGAGTTCGGCCCCGCAGCGCCCATCCTTTGCGCCGGCGTCACGGTCTATAAGGGTCTGAAGGAAACGGAAGTGCGCCCCGGCGAATGGGCGCTGATCTCCGGCATCGGCGGCCTTGGTCACATGGCGGTGCAATATGCCAAGGCCATGGGCATGCATGTCGCAGCCGCAGACATCTTCCCCGACAAGCTGGCGCTGGCCAGCAAGCTTGGCGCTGATCTCGTCGTCGATGCGCGCGGCAAGGATGCGGTCGAGCAGGTGCAGAAGGCGACCGGCGGCGTGCATGGCGCCCTGGTGACGGCCGTAGCACCGAAGGCAATGGAGCAGGCCTTCAACATGCTTCGCTCCAAGGGAACGATGGCGCTGGTCGGTCTGCCGCCGGGCCAGATGTGCGTGCCGATCTTCGATACGGTGCTGAAGCGCATCACCATCCGCGGCTCGATCGTCGGGACCCGGCAGGATCTCGAGGAATCGCTGGAGTTTGCCGGCGAGGGCAAGGTTGCCTCCCACTTCACCTGGGACAAGATCGAGAACATCAACGCCATCTTTCAGCGCATGGAAGAGGGCAAGATTGACGGCCGCATCGTCCTTGATCTCAACAGTTGATCGACCTGTCGCTGAGCGGCTCCTCGCCACTCACACGCGGTAACGCAAGTTTGTATGTCCGATACTGCCCGCTGACCTATTCTGTCGCGGGCGGTATTCCGTTGGACTGCCGCAGAGGAGAAAAACCGAAGGAGGCCGTCATGAACAAACCTGTCATTACGCAGGCAATGATCGACGCTTACGACGAGTACACCCACCTTAGTCTGGATCGCCGCCGTTTCATGGAAACGCTGACGGCGCTTGCCGGCTCTGCGGCGGCCGCAGCGACAATCGCCCCCCTGCTTGCCGCCAGCAGCGCCAAGGCTGAAATGATCGCAGACAGCGACAATCGCATCGTCGGCGAGGACATCTCCTATCCCGGCGCCGACGGCGACATGAAGGGCTATCTGGTTCGCCCGGCAAACATGACCGGAAAGCTGCCGGCCGTCATCGTCATCCACGAGAACCGCGGGCTCAACCCGCACATTCGCGATGTCGCCCGCCGCATGGCGCTTGAGGGCTTCATCGCGCTTGCACCGGATTTCCTGTCGCCATCGGGCGGCACTCCGACCGACGAAGACCAGGCACGCGAGATGATCGGCGCGCTCGATGCCGGCGAAACCAATGCCGATGCTGTGGCGACAGTAGCGTTTCTTGAGCAGCATGCGCAGTCGACCGGCAAGGTCGGCGCCATCGGCTTCTGCTGGGGTGGCGGGCTGGTCAATCGGCTTGCGGTCAGCGCACCCGATCTCAAGGCGGGTGTCGCCTATTATGGCGCGCAGGCCAAGACCGAGGACGTGCCGAAGATCAAGGCGGCGCTGTTGCTGCACTATGCCGGCCTCGACGAACGCATCAATGCGGGCATCGACGCGTATCGCAAGGCGCTGACGGACAATGGCAAGGACGCGACGATCTATGTCTATGACGGCGTCAACCACGCCTTCAACAATGATACGTCGGCCGCCCGTTATGACAAGGCCGCAGCCGACCTCGCCTGGAGCCGCACCGTGGAGTTTCTGAAGGCTAAGCTCGCCTGAGCGGCGCCCGCCATCAGGCGGCCTCGGCAACATCGTCGGGCGTCAGCCCGCACAGTTTAAGCTGGTCCATCCGGACAACGAAGCCGATATGATCAGCACGGCTGCCGAACAATCGGCAGGGGCACGGCAGGGACCAGATGGCCCCTGTCTCCTGGTCTCTGCATTGAAAAAGGCCGCGCGTCCCTTGGGATGCGCGGCCTTTTTTTGATCAGCTTGGAAATGTTTACCAGCCCGGAAGCATGTGGCTTTGCCGCAGACGCGGATAGCGCGGGAAGCCCTTGATATCGCCATCGATGTCGTCGTTAACGGTGATCGGCGTGATGTTGTCCAGGCAGGCGGTGATGTGGTTGGTGATGGCGTTCGACAGCGACGGCGAGAGACCCGGCCGCTTCATGATGCCGATCTGCACCGGAGCGAGCGCCGGAAAGCCGTCGGCAAGCGTCAGCACCTTCATGCCCGGACGCAGCGCCGATTCCGGCAGCACCGAAACCGCCATGCCGGCGAGCACGGCGGCTGCGACCACGGTCGAGGACCAGCTGGTGAACAGGATCTGGTATTCCTTGCCGGTCGCATCGAGCGCAGCACAGGCGGCCTGCCGCCACTGGCAATCGCGTCGGCCGACCGCGAGCGGGATCGGGGCATTTTCCGGCAGCGGATGGTTGATCGAGCTGACCCAACACAGCGGCTCGGTGCGCACCACGTCAGAGGCCCGCGCACGCGGATTGTGCGTGACCAGCGCGATGTCGAGATCGCCCTTCGCCATCTTCTCGGCAAGGTCCACCGAAGGTTCGCAGATGATGTAGAGCTCGACGTTCGGATGCGTCTTGGCGAACCGTACGATGATCTCCGGCATGTAGCGGTCGGCATAGTCGTCGGGCGTGCCGATGCGCAGCGTGCCTTCCAGCCGATTGTCGTCGAAGGAGGCCATTGCCTCGTTGTTGAGGCGGATCATCCGGCGGGCGAAATTGAGCAGCCGGTCACCCTCGACGGTCAGGCGGTTGCCGCGACCGTCCTTCATGAACAACGGCTTGCCGATGCGTTCTTCCAGGCGCCGCATCTGCATGGATACGGCCGACTGCGTCTTGAAAACCCGGTCGGCGGCTTTGGTGAAGCTGCCCGTGTCGGCGATCGCGACAAAGGTTTGCAGCTGATCGATGTCAAGCGGTGCGGACATGGCCGTGATACACCCATAAGATTGTTTGATGAATATCATTAAAAACATTCGTTGGACTGATCAATAAGGATTTGCGATCTATGAGGGGCAAATTTCATTGATCCCGGCCGGCAAGGTTGCCGGCGATTCCCAACTTCCCTGGCCCACCCCTGCGTTTGACTTCGCGCAGGGGACGGGTCTCTTCGTGCCTGAAAAAAGGAGTACCGTCATGCGCACGACCGACCACGTCATCGATCTCGACCTCGTTGCAGGAAAGCAGTCCTATGCCTCCCGCGCCGCTGGCGTTGTCGGCGTGATGACGGCTGCATGGCGCCTGTTTCGAAGCCGATGCCAGATCGCGCGCCTGAATGAGCTGGATGACCGCCAACTGCTCGATATGGGGCTACGGCGCGAAGATGTGCACGAGGCGATCACCTCGCCCTTCTTCGACAATCCCGCCAGCTACCTGACGCGTGCGTCGCGAAACCGCGTGAGCCTCTTCTACAAGGGGATCCGCCACGATTGATTTCCCCATGGCGCGTCCCGCCGCTTGAGATGCGCCAGTCGAGCATGATCCGCGCAAGCTGCCGCCGACGCGGGTCATGCTACGAATTTTAAAAGTTTCGGTGCTGCTGCCTCTATCGCGCGCCCAAACGTTCCCCGCAGGGTAGAGCCAATAGACCCTGCCGCTTGGCCCGGTACATGAACCAAGACATGTACCGGGCCTTTTTCTTTTCAGCGGATGTCGGATAGGTGAGGCGCGCGTCCTAGAGCGCTCCCGGCTTAGCCGGGGTGGCAGAAGCGCTCTATCTCTTTGTTTTTACGCATTTCCTGGCGGAGAACCGCTCCGCACTTTTCCTGGAAATGCTCCAGCCTGGCTCAGGTCTTATCACCAGTGCCGGTCTTGTAGCTGTCGAACAGCGCCTCGATGTTCTTCTGATATTCCTTCTGCATCTCCAGCCCGCTGTCGAACATGCTGTTCATCATCTGCGAGAACTGGGCGACGGCAGGGTTGTCCGCAGCCGGCTTGGCGGTCGCGCCGGCGCCAGTCTGCATCATGTCCTGGAACGCCTTCATGAACGGATTGTCGGCAAAGAAGTCGGGCGCCTTGGTCGCCTCCTCCTTCTTGCCGGCACCGAAGAAGCCCTGCATCGCCTGCGTAAAGGGATTGTCAAAGGGGTTGGCTTGCGGCTCAGGCTTCTTGGCAAGGCCGGTCGCCTCCATCCATTGCTGCATCATCGTCGCCATCGGATTGTTGGCAAAGGCGCCGTTCGCTCCGGCGAACTGGCCCGTCGCCTGCTTGAACAGCCCGCCCATCAGCGTATCGGCCATGGCCGGCAGCATCTGCTTGTAGATCTCCTGGCTGATGCCGGTGACCTGGGCCGCCTGGGCCGCGATCGCGCGCGACATCTCCTTGGAGCCGAAGAGCTGGCCGAGGATGCCGTTGCCGTCGGCCATGCCCTGCGGCGTGAACGCCTGGCTCACATCCTCGAAGTATTTGGCATAGTTGCCGCTGGACATCGCCGTCAGCAGCGCGCCAAAATCGTAGGGGTTTGTGGTGTTGCGCTTGAACGCGGCGGAAAAGGCCGGAAGCAGTGCTGCTGTGGCCTTGGCCATCTGCTCCTGGGCCAGCCCGAATTGCCGGGCCATCAATTCCGTGGCCTGTCCGTTCTGCGCCTGCGTGAACATGTCAAAAAGCGGTGCCATCCCCGGTTCCCTTCGGCCAAACGACGCATGTCGTTGCACTATAACGGGAAATCCGGGGCTGGAAACCGCTTTTTAATCGAAGGCTTACGGTCTCAGTATTGGTACTCGGCAAAGACCGGATCGACCGAACCGTTCCAGCGGCCGTTGTAGAGCGACAGCAGATCCTCGGCGAGCGTTGCCTTCTTGGCGAGCACTTCGTCGAGTGGCGCCAGGAACTGGCTTTCGTCGATGCCGTCGCCGTTCAGCCGGTTGCGTCGCTTCAGGCCGCCGCGTGAGATCGAAACGACTTCGCGGGCGATATCGTAGAGGCTGCCGGCACGGAATTTTGCGTTGAGCGCCTGGGCGGGCACTGCGTCACGCAGCGCGCCGACCTCCTCGAAGGTCCAGTCGCGTGTGAGCGCTTCTGCGGCCGCGAGGGCGTCGCCATCGTAAAGGAGGCCTACCCAGAAGGCAGGCAGCGCGCAGATCCGCCGCCAAGGACCGCCGTCGGCGCCGCGCATTTCCAGGAAGCGCTTGAGGCGAACGTCGGGGAACAGTGTCGAGAGGTGATTGGTCCAGTCGCCCATGTTCGGCTGCCAGTCGGCGATCTCGCCCTTGAGCGCCCCGGCCATGAACTGGCGGAAGGTAACATGGGTACAGTCGTGATAGTGGTCGTCGCGAACGACGAAATACATCGGCACGTCGAGAGCCCATTCGACATAGTCGGCAAATCCGAAGTCGGGCTTGAAAGCCGAGGGCAGCAGGCCGGAGCGCTGGTTGTCCGTGTCGCGCCAGATATCGCCGCGCCAGGACAGGAGCCCGTTCGGCTTGCCGTCGGTAAAGGGTGAGCTTGCAAACAGGGCCGTCGCCAGCGGTTGCAGCTTCAAGGACACCTGCATCTTGCGGCGCATGTCCTCTTCCGAAGAGAAGTCGAGGTTCACCTGGATCGTGCAGGTGCGATACATCATGTCGAGGCCCTTGGTGCCGACCTTGGGCATGTAGCGGCTCATGATGCCATAGCGTGATTTCGGCATGCGTGGCGTTTCGTCAAACGTCCATTTCGGGCTGCCGCCGATGCCGAGGAAACGAATGCCGAGCGGCTCTGCCACTTCACGCAGGACGGCGAGATGCTGGTTCGATTCCTTGCAGGTCTGGTGCAGGTTTTCGAGCGGCGCACCGGAAAGCTCGAACTGGCCGCCCGGCTCCAGAGAGATCGCCCCGTTGCCGGAGTGCTCGGCAAGGCCGATGATGTTGCCCACGTCGACGATCGGTTCCCAGCCGCTCTTTGCAGCCATGCCATTGAGCAGCGCCTGGATGCTGGCGTCGCCGAAATAGGGCACAGGGCTGTTATCCGCCTTAAAGAAGGCAAACTTTTCGTGCTCCGTTCCGATCCGGAACCGCTCCTCCGGCTTCGAACCCGCCGCGAGATAAGCGGTCAGGTCAGCGACAGAGGTTACCGGCGTCTGGTCGGTGGTATCTCGGGCCATGAGCGTCTTCTTTTGCTTGAGCGGTTCCCGCCGGTCAGCGGAAGTGTTGGTGGCTGCTTGAACCGTAATCAGGTGCGGTGCAAGTCAATTTCTTTCAAGATCTATTCAAAAAAAGTATGCGCCGCGCTTGCGTGCAGGCGACCGGTTAGTGCCAATCACCGACCGTTGCCTGTATGACGGCCATGGCCGCAACCGCTGCGGTATCGGCCCTGAGAATGCGGGGGCCAAGCGGAATAGCGGTGACGAAATCGAGACTGCGCAGCAGGCTCCGCTCACTATCGGAAAAGCCGCCTTCGGGCCCGATCAACAGCGCCAGCTTCTTCTCCTTGATGCCGTTGAGGATCGGCAGCGGATTCTGGCTGTCGCTGCCTTCGTCGCAGAAGATGATGCGGCGATCCGCGGGCCAGCCTTGCAACAGGTCTTCAAGCCGGCGTGGCTCCTCCACACTGGGAATGCCGAGCACGCCGCACTGTTCTGCGGCTTCGATGACATTGGCGCGCACCCGGTCGAGATTGCCGATCTTGCCCTGGACATGTTGTGTCATCACCGGCTGGAGCACGCCGGCCCCCATCTCGACGGCCTTCTGCACGAGATAGTCGAGGCGGCCGACCTTGAGCGGCGCAAAGAGATAGACGAGATCGCACGGTGCCGGCTGCCGGCGGGTCTGTTCGACGGCGGTCAGGATCAGGCGTTTTTTGCTCGCAAGCGAAAGCTCGGCCCGCCACTCGCCGTCGCGCCCGTTGAAGACGAGGATGGAGGCGCCTTTCTCGTAGCGGAGCACGTTGATCAGGTAGTTGAACTGCTCCTTGGTCGCTTCCTGCCCGGAGCCGGCCAGAAGAGGGTGCTCAACGAAAAGTCGCTGCATGCGGAAATTGGCGCGCATGTGGAATTCACCTTCACATGAAAATGGCGGAAAGAACGAGATAGACGACGGCGGAAAGCAGGGCCGATGCCGGAACGGTGATGACCCACGCGGCGACGATCGTCAGGAAATGCGAGCGGCGCACCAGGCGGCGGCGGCGGACCTCTGCAAAGTTGGTTTCAGCCGATCCCATGAAGTCTGCGTGCCCGGTTTTCTGACGGACATATTCCAGGCGACGCTTCGAGTGCCGGGTATACCATTCGCGGAAGAAGCCGACGCCGAACACAGCGCCGACCGCCGTATGGGTCGAGCTGATCGGCAGGCCGAAGGCCGAGGCGAGCAACACTGTTACGGCGGTTGCCAGCGCAACGCAGAAGGCGCGCATCGGATTGAGGCGGGTGATTTCCTGGCCGACGACGCGGATCAGGCGCGGGCCGTAGAGCAAAAGGCCCAACGATATGCCGATGGCACCGATGGCAAGTTCCCAAAGGGGTGTTGGCGATCGCTGCGTCGTGATGACGCCGTCGAGAGCGGAAACGATTGCCGACAAGGGCCCGATGGCGTTGGAGACGTCGTTGGCACCATGAGCGAAGGAAAGCAGGGCGGCGGCCAGGATCAGCGGTGCGCGAAACAGCTTGCGCAGCGACTGGTTGCGGTTGTCGAGCCCCTCAGATTGCCGGTGGATCCACGGCTTGCTGAGGAAGTAGACGATGATGCCGACGACGAAGCCGAGCCCCAGTCCGGATGTCAGCGAGATCGCGGCAACCTGAACCAGCGCGATGACCGCGAGATAGGCTGTGAAACTGCCGGCCGTCACCCCGAGAAGCACCGGCATCCAGCGCCGGGCCGATGCAATCTTGTCCTCACGGTAGATGATGAATTCCTTGAGAAACGCAAGGATGGCAGCGGCGATGCCGCCGCCGAGGATTGGAGAAATCGACCAACTGGCGGTGATGCCGGCAAGCGACCACCATTGCACGCTGGAGACGCCAGCAGCGGCGATACCTGCGCCGACGATGCCACCGATGATCGAATGTGTCGTGGAAACGGGTGCGCCGGAATAGGTGGCGATATTGATCCAGACGGCCGATGAGGCGAGTGCCGCCATCATCACCCAGACGATCGTCTCAGGGCCGAGAATATGTTCGCCGTAGATGATGCCCGCCTCGACGGTCAGCGTTACCTGACGGCCGGCCAGCATGGCGCCAGCGATTTCGAAGATGGCGGCGATCGTGAGCGCCGTCACCATCGACATTGCCTTGGCACCGACGGCTGCGCCGACGTTATTGGTCACGTCGTTGGCGCCGATGTTCATCGCCATGTAGCCGGCGATAGCGGCGGCGGCGATAATAATCGGCGCTGTTGCCGAGTTCGTCACGAAGCTTGCGGCGAATGCCATGCTCAGCAGGAGGAACAGGAGGGCCAGGCCAGGCGCTGCCAGGCCACGCATCACCTGCTGCGACGCCTCCTCGGCAAGGCTGAACTTGTCGAGGTCCTTGTCGAGCGTTTGCTTTTCAAGGCGCATGCGCGGCTTTGGCAATGGTGATCTCCCTTTTCACCATGGCCACTACTGCCACCGCGAAACGCTTTCAAGCGGAATTGATGATGTCTGCAAAGCTGTGCAAGAGGCGGCGAAAGATATCGCCTGCTCCGGCTAGCCGTTGACGGCCTTGGGCGCCGGCGAGGGCGGTTCGGCCACGCGGCGGCCGAAGGCGAGGATAAGCTCCTTCAGTGTCGGCTCTGCGACGCGGCTGGCTGCCTCCTCGCAGCTGACCCACTCCAGCTTCCGCACGCCTTCCTCTGGGAAGTGCTTGCAGAGATCGTCTACCTCGAGGGCATGGACCTGAACCTTGACCGAAATCTTCAGACCGTGATCCATGCGCTTCTTGTAGAGATAGAAGCCGGCCGGTGCCTTCTGCACCCGACCCTTGACGCCTGCCTCTTCATAGGCTTCGCGTTCGGCCACTTCGTGGGCGCGCTTGCCCTGCATCGGCCACCCCTTGGGAATGACCCAGCGGCCGGTATCACGGCTGGTGATCAGGAGAATCTCGAGCGCCCTGGACTTCTTGCGAACACGGAAACAGAGCGCTGCATATTGCATGCGCGCCGGTCGACGCAGCATAAGCTGCACATCGGATGCGAGCCGGTTCAGGAAGTTCAAGGTCGTTTGCTCTCCTCTTAGCGAATCAGTGTTCGTTGGACGTTCCCGCCAGTATGCCAGCGTCGCGTTGCGTGTAAACGTCGCACCGCGTCGGCTGCCGGATATGCGGTCAGCTTCGCTGCAAACTGTGGTCCCGATGCGACAGAATATGGTGTCTTCGCGCCGGGATTGCCAGCAAGGCGGCAACCGGGCGTTGGTCCGGGCTTCAGCTCGCCTGATCGCGTTGCTGAAGGCGCAGCCGGGCGATGCGCGCCCACTCGCCGGTGCGCTCCGCCTCGCGGGTCGAGGCGGCGACAAAATCGATATGGCTCTGGGCGGCGGCCTTGGCCGCTTTCGGGTCTCCGGCCATGATCGCGTCATAGATCGCCTCGTGCTGCGAAAGCAGCCGGTCGCGGGCGCCCGGCGCATCGAAGACCGAATTGCGGTGAAAGAATATCCCCTGCGTCAGCAGCCGATAGCAGGCGCGCAGCGTGTGCATCAGGATGATGTTGTGGGCGCTTTCGCCGATCGCCTGGTGCAGCTCGACGTCGGAGGCCAGCTCGTCGTTGAAATCGCCATCGTGGTGCGCGGTTCGCATGCGCTCGATGATGCGCGTGAGGATATCGCGGTCGAAATCCGTGGCGCGCGTCGCGGCCAGTTCCGCCGTCAGGCCTTCGAGTTCGCGGCGATATTCGAGATAATCCTGCGTCGCCTTGTGGTGGCGCCCAATCAGCTCGATCAACGGCTTGGAGAAGACTTCGCCGACGACATCGGCAACGAAGGTGCCGCCGCCGTGGCGGCTCTCGACGAGGCCGCGCGTCTCCAGTTCCTTCAACGCTTCGCGCAGGATCGGCCGCGACACGTCGAAGCGCTTCGACAGCTCCCGTTCGCCCGGCAGCCTATCGCCGTCGCGCAGGATGCCTTCGAGAATGAGAAGCTCGATCTGTTGGACGACCTCGTCCGCAGTACGGCTGTGGCTGATGCGGGCATAGAGGTCGATCTGGTCTTCGGTCACGCTTGGGTCTCCCATGCGCCGCAATCTAGGCATCGGCAGTCAACTGGTCAATTTCCTTGTCCACTTCGCCGACCCTCACTTGCTGGGCCTGACAAAAGTCAAACTGCGGCAATGCGTCCTTTTGCTTTTGCTCATTCGGTTGATAAGAAAGTCATGATGAACGCGTGAGGGGGATAAAGCGCTTCATGGCAAAGGGAAGTTTTGCATTTCCGGTAGCGCCGATGCGAGCGCAGGCACTGGGCGAGGTCCATTCGCGGCCTTACGCCCTGGTGGCGACGCCGCGCGTGATCTTTCAGCTCGCCTTCATGACCGAGGGCGGCTCGATCGTCGATCATGCCGTTCTGTCGGAATTGTCCCGCTCGCGCGGCATCGCCCCGCCCGGGCGCGACGCCAACCACCATGCCATGGCCTGGGGGCAGGGCACGTTGCGCTGGGAACGGCATACGGAATTTTCGACCTATTTCTGGGATGGCCCGGCGCCGGAACATTTCGGCGGCGAGGTGGCGATCCACCCCTTCGGCGACGGCTTTTCGCCACCCGGCTCGCTCATCTCAGGCATTCGCCTCGAGATCCGCGCCGATTCGCCGGAGACCCGCGAAGCGATCAAGGCCTTCGACCCGACCAGCCTCTGTTACAGCGAGACGAAAAACGGCCAGGCGATCCTCGTTACCGATTTTCGCCAGAACGGCGACGGCCTGACGCAGATCCTGGTGATCGACCGCGGCATGACCGAGGCCGGCACTGGTGCGCTGATCCAGCGCCTGCTTGATATCGAAACCTACCGCACCCTGGCGATGGTCGGCCTGCCGCTGGCGCAGTCGTTGTCGCCGGAGATCCGCCGCACCGAAGACGGCCTGACGGCGATCACCCAGCGCATGAAGGAGAACGTCCGTGAAGAGGCGGACGACATGCTTGCGGAGATCACCCGGCTCGCCGCCGATCTGGAGGCAGGTGCGGCACTCAGCCTCTACCGCTTCGGCGCCAGCCGCGCCTATTACGGCATCGTCCAGGAGCGCATCCGAACCCTGGCCGAGACCGCGGTCCCTGGTTACGAGACCATCGGCACCTTTCTCGAGCGCCGCCTGGCGCCGGCAATGCGCACCTGCCAGTCGGTGGAGGAGCGGCAGGCGAACCTGTCGCGCAAGCTGGCGCGCGCCACCGCGCTCCTGCGTAGCTGGGTCGATGTCGAATTGGAACGGCAGAACAGCGCGCTTTTGAATTCGATGGACCGGCGTGCAAAGCTGCAGCTGCGGCTGCAGCAGACCGTCGAGGGCCTGTCGGTCGCCGCGATCTCCTATTACGTCGTCGGCCTGTTCGGCTATCTCGCCAAGGCGGTCAGCCATGAGCTGCCGATCGATCCCGGTCTGTTGACCGGACTTGCGGTTCCCTTCGCCGTCGCCGGAGTCTGGCTCATCGTGCGCCGTATCCGCCACCATCACGGCGACGGCGAGCACAAATAGCGCCTATTGCTCCCAATAGGGGACCGGCCCGTAAAGGGTGGCGAGATAATCGATGAACAGGCGCACCTTGGCCGGCAGGAACTGGCGGCTCGGATAGACGGCCGAAAGCGTCAGGTTTTTCGACCCTTCCCATTGCGGCAGCACCTGTACCAGCTGGCCGCTGCGCAGTTCCGGGCCGATATCCCAGGTGGAACGCAACGCGATGCCGGCGCCAGCGATCACCGCCGCCCGCACGATCTCCGAGGAATTGGTCACAAGCGGCCCTTCTGGGTGCCAGACGAGCGACCCCTCCGGTCCCTCGAGCTTCCAGTTGTCGTTGTTGTGGGCGGGCAGGCAGAAATGCTTGGCGAGGTCGCCGATCTCGTTCGGGGCGCCGTTTCGGGCGATGTATTCGGGCGACGCGCAGAGCAGCCGGCGGACCGGTGCGAGCTTGCGCGCCACCAGGCTCGAATCGGTCAGCTCACCGATGCGCACGGCCATGTCGAACCCTTCGGCGACGATATCGGTGAAGTCGTCGGTGAGCACGATGTGCAGCTTGAGGTCCAGATGGTCCTTCATGAAGCCGGTCAGATGCGGGGCGATATGCATGCGGCCAAAGGAGGTCGGCGCCGAAATGCGAAGCACACCCTGCGCCTGCGACGAGCGTCCCGAGGCATAGGCCTCTGCCTCCTCGATGCCCGTCAAGATGCCGAGGACGCGGTCGTAGAAGCCCTGGCCAGCCTCGGTCAGCGAGATCTGCCGGGTGGTGCGTTGCAACAGGCGCGTGCCCAGCCGATCTTCCAGCCGCTTGATCCGCTTGGAGATGACCGCCGGCGAAAAACCGAGCGCCCGCCCGGCGGCCGACATGCTGCCGGAGGAAACGACGCGTGCAAAGATCTCAAGATCGCCTAAATTCGTCATCAATCGTTGCCACTGTTTCCGAAATGGAAAAGCTCAATAGCATTTGCGAGGGGGCTATCCTAGTGGTAAAGAAAATGAACCAATTGACATGTGGGCGGAGGAACTGATGGCGGAAACGATCGGCTTTCTGCAGCCAAGGCCAGCCGTCATAGCCCGCAGCCGCGAGATCGCCGCTGACCTCGCAGACCTGCTGCCATCGGGCTGCCTCATCAGCGACGAGCGAGGATTGAAGCCGTTCGAGACCGATGCCTTCATCGCCTATCGCCGCATGCCGCTCGCCGTTGCCCTGCCTGAGACGACCGAACAGGTCGCAGCCGTGCTTAGATATTGCAGCCGCTACGGCATTCCCGTCGTGCCGCGCGGGGCCGGCACGTCTCTTTCCGGAGGCGCGATCCCGCAGGAAGATGCTGTCGTGATCGGGCTTTCGAAGATGTCGCGCATCCTCGATATCGACTTCTTCAACCGCACGGCGACGGTTCAGGCCGGTGTGACCAATCTCAATATTTCCGAGGCCGTCTCCGCCGACGGCTTTTTCTACGCGCCGGATCCGAGCTCGCAGCTCGCCTGCACCATCGGCGGCAACATCGGCATGAATTCCGGCGGCGCCCATTGCCTGAAGTACGGCGTCACCACCAACAATCTGCTGGGGGTGAAGATGGTGCTGTTCGACGGCACGATCATCGACCTCGGCGGCAAGGCGCTCGATGCCGCCGGCTATGACCTGCTCGGCCTCGTCTGCGGCTCGGAGGGCCAGCTCGGCATCGTCACCGAGGCAACCGTGCGGCTGATCGCCAAGCCCGAGGGCGCCCGCCCGGTGCTGTTCGGCTTTGCCTCGTCCGAGGCGGCCGGCGCCTGTGTCGCCGACGTCATCGGTTCGGGTATCATCCCCGTCGCCATGGAATTCATGGACAAGCCGGCAATCGAGATCTGCGAAGCGTTTGCCCATGCCGGCTATCCCCTGGATGTCGAGGCCCTGCTGATCGTCGAGGTGGAGGGCTCGGAAGCCGAGATGGATGCGATGCTGGCAAGCATCATCGACGTTGCCCGCCGCCACGGCGTCACCACCATCAAGGAAAGCCAGTCGGCGCTCGAGGCGGCGCTGATCTGGAAGGGGCGCAAATCGGCCTTCGGCGCGACCGGACGCATCGCCGACTATATCTGCATGGACGGCACGGTGCCGCTCAGCCAGCTATCGCATGTTCTGCGCCGCACCGGCGAGATCGTCGCGTCCTACGGCCTGCGCGTCGCCAATGTCTTTCATGCCGGCGATGGCAACATGCATCCGCTGATCCTCTACAATATCAACGACCCCGAAGATGCGGCGCGCGCCGAAAGTGCGGGCAATGATATCCTGAAGTTGTGCGTCGACGCCGGCGGGTGCCTGACCGGCGAACATGGCGTCGGTATCGAGAAGCGCGATCTCATGCTGCATCAGTTCACCCAGACCGATCTCGATCAGCAGATGGCGGCGCGTGCCGCCTTCGATCCGCAATGGATCCTGAACCCGTCCAAGGTCTTTCCGCTCGAAGGACGCCCCGCCGCATGATCGTGCATTTCGAGCCCGCGAGCGAAGAGGGGATTGCGACCGTCGTTCGGGCGATGGCCACTGAGCGGGCATCGCTTGCCGTCATCGGCGGCGGCACGCGATCCGGCCTCGGCAATCCCGTGCGCGCCGACCGGGTGCTGTCCACCCGTCGCCTCACCGGTATCATCAGCTACAACCCGGCGGAAATGACCGTCAGCGCGCTCGCCGGCACGCCGCTTGCCGAGATCGAGGCGGCCCTTGCCGAAAACCGGCAGATGCTTTCCTTCGAGCCGATGGACCATCGCCCGATCTTTGCAACGACCGGTGAACCGACGATCGGCGGGGTCTTCGCGGCGAATGTCTCCGGGCCCAGGCGCATCATCGCCGGTGCCGCCCGCGACAGCCTGCTCGGCGTCCGTTTCGTCAATGGCAGGGGCGATGCGATCAAGGCCGGCGGCCGGGTGATGAAGAACGTCACCGGCCTCGATCTGGTAAAACTGCTGGCGGGCTCCCACGGCACGCTCGGAATTCTGACCGAGGTGACCTTCCGCGTGCTGCCGAAGCCGCCGGCCTCTGAGACCGTCGTGGTATCCGGTTTGAACGACGCCGAAGCGGCGGCGGTAATGGCGGAAGCCATGGCGCAAACGGTCGAGGCTTCCGGTGCGGCGCATCTGGCCGAGAGCGTGCGCGGCCGGTTCATCGGTGGCGCCCTGCCGGATGGTGCGGCAACCGTTCTTCGGCTTGAGGGCCTGCAGGCTTCGGTCTCGATCCGTGCGGAAAAGCTGTCGAAGGCACTCGAAAGGTTCGGTGCGGTATCGCGGCTCGATGCGGAGCAGTCGGCGGTGCTCTGGTCGGAGATCCGCGATGTGAAACCCTATGCGGACGGCACGGATCGGCCGCTTTGGCGCGTCTCGGTCGCGCCTTCCGCTGGCCATCAGCTGGTTGCGGCCTTGCGCCTGCAAACGGGTGTCGATGCCTTCTATGACTGGCAGGGCGGGCTTGTGTGGCTGCGCATGGAGGCCGATCCCGAGGCAGCGCTGGTGCGCCGCTATATCAAGGCGCTCGGCGGCGGACATGCGAGCCTCGTTCGCGCAAGCGACAGCCTTCGCGCGACCATTCCATCGTTCGAGCCGCAACCGACGCCGGTGGCGCTATTGAGCGAACGCGTCCGGGAAAAGTTCGATCCGCAGCGGATCTTCAATCCCGGCCGGATGCAGGCCGTCTCGTGACACACGGGGAAATGACGAGACAGGGAGGTATCGATGAGTGACAATGGTCCGCAGGCTCCGCTTCCCAGAGAAACCGATCGCTGGCTGGAGCCCGGGAAGGTCAACGTCCAGGTCATCTATGTGCTCTATCTCGTTGCCTTCGCCGTCGGGATCACGTCTGTCGTCGGTGTCGTGCTCGCCTATTTCAACCGCGGCAAGGGTGCGCCCTGGGTCCAGACGCACTATACCTGGGCGATCCGCACGTTCTGGATCGCGCTGTTGTTTGGCGTCATTTCAGCGCTGCTGATGGTGTTGCTGATCGGGTTTCTAGGGTTTATCGCCACTGCGGTCTGGATCGTCGTGCGCTGTGTCGTCGGCCTGCAACGTGCCGCCCGCGAAGAGCCGATCAGCAATCCGGAAAGCTGGATGATCTAAAACATGTCGCGCAGCGGTTTGCGATAGCGACATGCGAAAACAAGAGCTTGAAGTGCCGCAGGCGATCCTGAAGGGTCGCGATGCGCGTCAGGGGCTGGGCCCCGATACTGGAGTAGCCGCTTGCAAACCAATTTTACGCCCGCGCAGCTTGCCGATCCGCATGTGGCCGAATCCGAGGCCATTCTGCGCAAATGCGTGCATTGCGGTTTTTGCACTGCCACCTGTCCCACCTATGTGACGCTCGGCGACGAGCTCGACAGCCCGCGCGGACGCATCTATCTCATCAAGGACATGCTGGAGAACAGTCGGCCGGCCGACACGGAAACCGTGACCCATATAGATCGCTGTCTGTCCTGTCTTGCCTGCGTGACCACGTGCCCGTCGGGTGTCGACTACATGCATCTCGTCGATCACGCCCGTGTCCATATCGAGAAGACCTACAAACGGCCGTTGAAGGACAGGCTGGCCCGCGCGGTGCTCGCGCAGGTTCTGCCCTATCCCGCGCGTTTTCGCCTCGCCTTGAAGGCGGCCGCTCTCGGAAGGCCCTTTGCCAAGGTTCTGAAACGGGTGACCGCCCTCAAGACCTTCGGCGTGATGCTCGACCTGGCGCCGAAGGCGGTGCCGGAGCCTTCTGCGACAGCGATACCGGGCACCCACGCCGCCAGCGGCAAACGCGTCGGCCGCGTCGCGCTGCTGAACGGTTGCGCGCAACCGGTGCTGAAGCCGGAGATCAACGAGGCGACCATCCGTCTCCTTACCCGTCTCGGCATAGAGGTGATCGTCTCGGCCGGCGAGGGCTGTTGCGGGGCGCTGGTGCATCACATGGGCCGGGAAGATCAGGCGCTCGACGCGGCGCGGCGCAATGTCGATGCCTGGCTGAGCGTGGCGGACGAAGGTAGTCTCGATGCGATCATCATCACCGCATCCGGCTGCGGCACGACGATCAAGGATTATGGCCACATGCTGCGCCTCGACCCCGCCTATGCGGAAAAGGCAGCAAGGGTCTCGACCATGGCGAAGGACATCACCGAATACCTGTCGACGCTCGACCTTCCGGTGCAGGATCCGCGCGGCATGACGGTTACCTATCATTCCGCCTGTTCGATGCAGCATGGCCAGAAGATCACACTGGCGCCGAAGCAGCTGTTGAAGCAGGCGGGTTTCGTCGTGCGCGATCCGGCAGAAGGCCATCTCTGTTGCGGCTCGGCCGGCACCTACAACATTCTGCAGCCGGAGATTTCGCAGAAACTCAAGGCCCGCAAGGTCAGGAACCTCGCCGCGACGAAGCCCGACGTGATCGCCACCGGCAATATCGGCTGCATTACCCAGATCGCGACCGGCACCGCGATCCCGATCGTCCACACGGTCGAACTGCTTGACTGGGCCTATGGCGGAGCGAAGCCGGCCGGACTGTGAAACGAAAAATGCCGGCGCCATGGCGCCGGCATTCCTATCCCTGACAGGCGTATCAGCCGCCGAAGATCTGGCGGAAGATATCGACGCCGCGATCGTTGAAGTAGGTGTCGCCGGTCTTGCTGCCGGGGCCGATGACGATCACCTTGGTCCCGACGCCGGCCCGGTCGTAGAGGTGCTCGACATCGGCGTTCATCATGCGGATGCAGCCGGACGACATGTTCTGGCCGATCGTCCACGGCTGGTTGGTGCCATGGATGCGGAAGATCGTGTCGCGGCCGCCCTTGTAGAGATACATGGCGCGCGCGCCGAGCGGGTTGTCGATGCCGCCTTCCTGCGTGATCGGCAGGATGCGGCCCTTGGCGGCTTCGCGGCGGCGCATTTCCGCCGGCGGCGTCCAGGTCGGCCATTCCGCCTTGCGTCCCACCTTCACCACGCCCGACCAGCCGAAGCCGTCGCGGCCGACGCCGATGCCGTATCGGGTCGCGCGGTTCGGGCCGTCGATATAGTAGAGAAACTTGTTGTTGGTATCGACAATGATCGTGCCGGGGGCTTCGTCGGTGCTGAAGCGAACCTTGGTGCGCCAGAATTGTTTCGGTGGCTTTTTCTGTGTCGCGACAAGAACGACATCGCTGTTCCTGGCAGTGGTTCCGGATGTCGGTGCGGGCGTGAAAGCCTGAGCACTGACGGCGGCAAGAATAGTGCTGGCCGCGATGGCGATCGCGGCCAATTTGCTGGCATGACGTTTCATATATGATTCCCTCTCAGCCCTCGTTACATCAAGGCTATGCAAAACGGCCCGAAGTTCAAGTCCGGGATACATCAACGCGATGGCGGATCTTGTATCTTGAGACCCGCCTGTTGCCTGAAGATCACGAACCGGCAACAGGAAGACGTATGGGCGGAGGCGAATATTCTATGCAAAGCGCCAATTATATGACGATAACCTTGGTGCCGACATTCACTCGTTCATAGAGATCGACGACGTCCTCGTTGCGCATGCGGATGCAGCCTGAGGACACCGCGTAGCCGATCGTCCAGGGCGCATTGGTGCCGTGGATGCGATAAAGCGTCGAGCCGAGATACATGGCGCGCGCGCCAAGCGGGTTTTCCGGGCCGCCGTCCATGCGGGCCGGCAGGTAGTGCCCCTTGGCGGCTTCGCGCGAAATCATTTCCTTCGGCGGCGTCCAGCTCGGCCACTCCGCCTTGCGGGTGACCTTGTGCGCACCGGCCCATTCGAACCCCGGTTTGCCGACGCCGACGCCATAGCGTCGCGCCTGGCCGTTGCCGGTGACGAGGTAGAGGAAGCGGTTGTTGGTATCGATGACGATCGTGCCCGCCTTTTCCTTGCCGTCGTAGGCAACCGTCTGCGGCAGGTACTGCGGATCGAACTTCGACTTGACGGGCCGCTGGGCGCGGGTGGCATTGACCGGCTGCACCAGCGGTGCGCCGACACGGCGTTTTGCCTGCGGCTTTACGGTCTGGCCCTGATAATACTGTTTTCGGGTGGTCGTCGGAATCTGCTGGCGGTAGATGACCCGGCGTGTCTGCTGCGGCTGCCCGCCGAGCTGCATCACCCACGGGGCGGTCAGGTCGGGGCTGACGATCACCGGCGGCCGGTTCTGGTACCGGTCCTGGGCCTCCACCTGGCTTGCGACGAGAGTGAGGATGGATGCAGCTACAAGAAGGGATTTTTTCAACATCGGACGGACTCGCTACCTTTCGCCGAAACGTATCAAAAAGGGGCGCGGCCAGCCGGAGAACGGGTCTCCAGGACGGTCGGCATGCGCCTTGGCAATGCCGCGATCGTGTCATCGCGGCGCCACGGAATGGTAAACGGCGGCGCCTGAAAGGCTCGAAGCGCCGATAAAGCTTTGGGTAGGGTTATCCGTCGCTTTAGGAATCTGGTTTGTGAATGGTAAATGCGGAAGAGCAGGATGAAACGGGGCTGATAATGACGACCAAGGGCATAATGATCGGCGAAGACGGCCTTGGGCGTTGCGCCTGGCAGAGCGATCTCGATGACTATAAGCGGTATCACGACGAGGAGTGGGGACGGCCGGTCACCGATGACCGGCGCCTGTTCGAGAAGATCTGCCTGGAAGGGTTTCAATCCGGCCTCTCCTGGCTGACGATCCTCAGAAAGCGCGAGGCCTTTCGCGCCGCTTTCGCCGGCTTCGATTTCGACCAGGTCGCGACCTTCGGCGATGCCGACATCGAGCGCTGCCTTGGCGATACCGGCATCGTGCGCCATCGTGGCAAGATCGTCTCGACCATCAACAACGCCAAGCGCGCCCAGGAGCTTAAAGTCGAGTTCGGTTCGCTTGCGGCCTATTTCTGGTCGCACGAACCCGGCCCGGACGAGCGGCCGACATTCGTCAGTTACGAGGTGATCGCCGCCAATCCGACGACGCCAACCTCGACGCGGATCTCCAAGGATCTGAAGAAGCGCGGCTGGACCTTCGTCGGCCCGACGACGATCTATGCCTTCATGCAGGCGATGGGCCTCGTCAACGACCATATCGAAGGCTGCCATTGTCGCACGACGGTCGAGGATATGCGGCAGGCGCTTACGCGCCCGCAACCTTGAATTTGCATCTTTCCAGGAGCGGCTTTAGCCACCGTTCTTGACAAGCCAATTTTTCATCATCTCGATCTCGCCCTCCTGGGCCTTGATGATGTCCTCCGCCAGTTTGCGCAATTGATCGTCCTTGCCGTATTCGAGCTCGACCTTGGCCATGTCGATCGCGCCCTGGTGATGGGCGATCATGCCCCGCACGAAGTCGGCATCGGTGTTGCCGGTAAAGGCGATGTCCATGCCCTTGTGCATGCGGGCGTTCGCCTCGGCGAAGGCCTTGCTGGAAGCGGAGGTGTCGCCGGCCGGCGCCGCCGTTTCCGCTGATCCGTGATGCGTGCTGCTATGATCCTGAGCGATGGTGGGAGCATGGAGGGACGCGGCCAGCACCAAGGCTGCTGCGATCGTTTTGAAAGACATGCTGGTTTCCTTCCTCATCTCATTGTCATCTCGCGCGACTGGGGCAGCGCCATACAATCGCCGAAATGTCGGCCGGTTTTTGCGGCGGGTCATGTTGAATTTTGTTTTGTCAGAGCCGCTGGAGAGCGCACCCGAAGGTGAGCGACGATGACGGTCACACAAGCAGGAGGGACTTGGGTGGCGGCGAGCGTTGCCCGATCGTGATCGCGCATCGCCGAAGGCGCTCCGGAGAAAAGGGCTGCAACAAACAGGAGCATGGTGGCGGCAAGGCGCATGCGCTTAACTTAGGATGGTCTGTGGCCAAGAGAAGACGCGATCCGCGCCTCGCTGGCCCCATCGTTGATTTCCGGCGCTTCGGGAGCCGCTTTGCGCTGCGCAAACCCTTGCCGCCCATGCCTCGATCCGATAGGGAAAGCTCCAAACCCGCTGATAGCCCGGAATGCTCCCCATGACCGAGAAACAAAAGAAACCGCAGAAGCTCAAGGCGCGCCTGCCGCGCGGCTTTGTCGATCGCACGGCTGCCGATATTCGCGCGACCGACGAGATGATCGCCAAGATTCGTGAAGTCTACGAGCGTTACGGTTTCGATCCGGTCGAAACGCCGCTGTTCGAATACACCGACGCGCTTGGAAAGTTCCTGCCCGACAGCGATCGCCCGAACGAGGGCGTGTTTTCGCTGACCGACGACGACGACCAGTGGATGTCGCTGCGTTATGATCTGACGGCGCCGCTCGCCCGTCACGTCGCCGAAAACTTCAACGAGATCCAGCTTCCCTTCCGCACCTATCGCGCCGGCTACGTCTTCCGCAACGAAAAGCCGGGTCCGGGCCGCTTCCGCCAGTTCATGCAGTTCGATGCCGATACGGTCGGCGCCGCCGGCGTCCAGGCGGATGCCGAAATGTGCATGATGATGGCCGACACGATGGAAGCGCTCGGCATCAAGCGCGGCGACTACGTGATCCGGGTCAACAACCGCAAGGTTCTGGACGGTGTCATGGAGGCGATTGGCCTCGGCGGCGACGACAAGGCAAATGCCCGCCTGACGGTGCTGCGCGCCATCGACAAGCTCGACAAGTTCGGTGCCGAAGGCGTACGCCTCTTGCTCGGCGAAGGCCGCAAGGATGAAAGCGGCGACTTCACCAAGGGCGCCGGTCTGAGCGGCGAGCAGATCGACAAGGTTCTGTTCTTCGTCGGTATCCAGAACTATGCCGAAAGCGCCGACGAACTCGCGGCGCTCGTTTCCGGCACGGCCAAGGGCGGCGAGGGTGTTCAGGAACTCAACACCATCCGCAGCCTGGTCGTGAGCGCCGGCTACGAGGCCGACCGCATCAAGATCGACCCTTCGGTCGTTCGCGGTCTCGAATATTACACCGGTCCGGTCTTTGAGGCCGAACTGCAGTTTGCCGTCACCAACGAGAAGGGCGAAAAGGTCGTCTTCGGTTCGGTCGGCGGCGGCGGTCGCTATGACGGTCTGGTGTCGCGCTTCATGGGCCAGCCGGTGCCGGCCACCGGTTTCTCGATCGGCGTGTCGCGTCTGATGACGGCGCTCAAGAACCTCGGCAAGCTCGGAGCGGCCGAAGTCGTGGCACCCGTCGTTGTCTGCGTCATGGACCGCGACATCGACAGCATGGGCCACTACCAGCGCTTCGTGCAGCAGCTTCGTCATGCCGGCATTCGCGCTGAGATGTACCAGGGCAACAAGAAGAATTTCGGCGACCAGCTGAAATATGCCGACCGTCGCAGTGCGCCACTGGCGATCATTCAGGGCGGTGACGAGCGCGCCGCCGGTCTGGTGCAGATCAAGGACCTGATCGAGGGCAAGCGCTTGTCGGGCGAAATCGAGGACAATGCGGCATGGCGCGAGGCGCGGGTGGCGCAGGTCTCCGTGCCCGTAGGCGAACTTGTCGAAAAGGTGCGTGAAATGCTCGCGGCACAGGCCGAGGACCGGGCGAGGGCTGGCTGACGGCGATGCCTCTGATCAACCTTCCCGCCTTCTCCGCAGAGCTGCTTGCCGACTTCGAAAGTCTCGGCACGCTTCGGGTCGATACCCCGGTGATCCAGCCGGCGGAGCCGTTTCTCGCCATGGCTGGCGAGGACCTTCGCCGCCGCATCTTCATGACCGAGAGCGAGACCGGCGAGAGCCTCTGCCTGCGGCCGGAATTCACCATTCCGGTCTGCCTTCGCCACATCGAGACGGCAACCGGCACGCCCAAGCGTTATGCCTATCTCGGCGAAGTGTTCCGCCAGCGCCGTGAAGGCGGCAATGAATTCTATCAAGCCGGCATCGAGGATCTCGGCGATACCGATATCGCCGCCTCAGACGCACGTGCGATCGGCAATGCCATGCAGGTGGTTGCCAATCGCCTTCCCGGTCGGCGCCTGGCGGTCACGCTCGGTGACCAGTCGGTCTTCGAAGCGGTCGTTGGTGCCTGTGGCCTGCCTGGTGGCTGGCAGAAGCGGCTGATCCATGCCTTCGGCGACCATAAACATCTGCAGAAGCTGCTTGCCGAGCTTGCCGATCCAAAGGCTGCCGGCGTCTTCGGTCCCGAAGTCGAGCGGCTGGCGATCGCCGGCATGCTTGATGACGAGGCGCGGCTTGTCGCCCATATCGGCGAAACCATGGAGGCGACGGGCTATTCGACCAATGCCAGCCGTTCGCCCCAGGACATTGCCCGCCGGCTCAAGGAAAAGATGGAACTGGCGAATACCCGGCTCGATCCGGAAACGCTGGACCTTGTGCGTGAATTCCTGGCGCTCGACATGCCGCTTGCCGAAGCGCCGGCAGCACTCTTCCGCTTTGCCGAGAAGACCGGGCTGACGCTCGATGGAGCGCTCGCGCGTTTTGACGCGCGCGTGGCAGCACTTGCCAATATCGGCGCCGACATCGGTGCCATTCGTTATCGCGCCGCCTTTGGTCGCCCGCTCGATTATTACACCGGCCTCGTCTTCGAAGTCGAAGCCGAGGGCACGCTGGCCGTGCTTGCCGGTGGCGGCCGCTTCGACCGGCTCCTGACCCTGCTTGGCGCGCGCGAGCATATTCCCGCCGTCGGCTTCTCGCTCTGGCTCGACCGGATCGAAGCGGCGATCGCCGCCAGCGGAGGTGCCGCATGACCATCACCATCGCGCTGCCGTCCAAGGGGCGGATGAAGGATGACGCATCGGCGATCTTCGAACGCGCCGGCATGAAGATCGTCGCCGTCGGCAACGACCGCTCCTATCGCGGCCGCGTCGAAGGCTGGGACGATGTCGAGATCGCCTTCCTGTCCGCCTCGGAGATTTCGCGCGAGCTCGGTAACGGCTCGATCGATTTCGGTGTTACCGGGGAAGACCTCGTGCGTGAGGGGCTTGCCAATGCCGACGCCCGCGTCGAGTTCTGCGCCCGCCTCGGCTTCGGCCATGCCGATGTCGTCGTTGCGGTTCCGGAGATCTGGTACGACGTCGATACCATGGCCGACCTCGGGGACGTCGCTGCCGACTTCCGCGCCCGCCACGGGCGACGGCTGGCGATCGCTACGAAATACTGGCGGCTGACGCAGAACCATTTCTCGGGCAGCCACGGCATCCAGCTCTACCGCATCGTCGAAAGCCTCGGAGCGACCGAGGGTGCACCGGCCTCCGGCTCCGCCGATATCATCGTCGACATCACCTCGACCGGTTCGACCTTGCATGCCAACCACCTGAAGATCCTTGCCGACGGCGTCATTCTGCGGTCGGAGGCCTGCCTGGTGCGTGCGCGCAAGCCGGCGCATGACGGCGACCCGATCGTCGGTCGCATTCTTTCGGCGGTGCGCGACGCGCTTTGAAGCCTAGGTCTCGCCGCTCACGCGCCCTGTCGGGCGGCGGCCATCAGCTTTTCGAGACGTGCACCCAGCCGCCGGTCTCGCCGGCCAGCACGCCCTGGTCCTTGGGCGCCGGTCGCTGCATCGGCTTGAAGAGGGTTTCGGTCGGGGTCCAGTAGGGCAGTACCACTCGCGATCGATGTCCATCACCAGCACGCGGTCGTGCCTGGCATCATAGGCGCCGATCGGCGAGACATGCGCGGCCATCCCAGTCGCCGGTGACCACGCCCTCGTTGATCGCGCCTGCGAACACGGCGCATCGTCTACTCCGGGCGAAGCGATTATCGCAACGCGGTAAATTTTGCCTCACTGGCTGACAAATGCGTGCGAATGACCTTATCTACGCGGCGCAAGCGGCAGGGCCGGTTGCGCCATTCGTTTCGAGGAGCATTTCATGGCCGATCTTTCCGCCTTTCCGATCACAAAGCGCTGGCCTGCGAAGAACCCGGACATCGTCCAGCTCTATTCCTTGCCGACGCCGAACGGCGTGAAGATCTCCATTGCGCTCGAAGAATTGGGATTGCCCTACGAGGCGCACCGGATCTCCTTCGACACCAACGACCAGAAATCGCCGGAATTCCTTTCGCTCAACCCCAACGGCCGCATTCCCGCGATCATCGATCCGAACGGCCCTGGCGGCAAGCCGATCGGGCTGTTCGAGTCCGGGGCCATCCTTATCTATCTTGCGGAAAAGACAGGGAAACTCCTGCCGTCCGACGCGGCCGGGCGTTATGAGACCCTCTGCTGGGTGATGTTCCAGATGGGGGGCGTCGGCCCTATGCTTGGGCAGTTCGGCCACTTCTTCAAATTCGCTGCCGACAAGGTTGCCAATAATTCCTATCCGGTCGAGCGCTACCGCGACGAATCGAGACGGCTGCTCGGCGTGCTGGAGGGGCGGCTTCAGGGACGGCAATGGCTGATGGGCGACGAGTATACGATCGCCGATATCGCCACCTATCCCTGGGTCGAAGGCGCGCGCAGGTTCTATGGCGGCGCCGATGTGCTCGACTACAAGAGCTTCCCGAATGTGATGGCTTGGGTCGAGCGCGGACTGGCGCGTCCGGCAGCTCAAAACGGCATGGAGATCCCGGCCAAGGTTTGACCGGTCGGTCATTGTCGCCGTCGTTCGAGTTGACGAGGCTCGGGCGGAAAGGCTACGCCTTATTGTACAAACGAATAAATGACGGGTGAGAGCGTGTCCGGAAGACTTGTTGTTATCGGTGGCGGTCAGGCCGCTTTTGCGTTGGTCGCCAAACTGCGGGCGTTGAAGGACGAAAGACCGATCACCATCGTCGCGTCCGAGGCGAGCCTGCCCTATCAGCGCCCGCCGCTTTCCAAGAAATACCTGCTTCGCGAGATGAGCCTCGATCGGCTGCTTTACAGGCCGGAGGCCTGGTACGGCGAGCACAATGTCGACATCCGTCTCTCGACCACGGTGACTGAGCTTGATCGCGTCACCAGGCGCGTGACGCTGAGCGACGGCACGTCGCTAGACTACGAGACGCTGGCGTTTGCAACCGGCGCCACCCCCCGTCGGTTGCCGGCCTCGGTCGGCGGCGATCTCGACGGTGTTTTCACCGTCCGCGACTTCAGTGACGCCGATCTGCTGGCTGAAGAGATGAAGCCGGGCAAGCGGGCGCTCGTCGTCGGCGGCGGCTATATCGGTCTCGAGGCGGCGGCCGTTGCACGCACGCTCGGGCTCGAGGTCACAGTGATCGAGATGGCGGACCGCATCCTGCAACGCGTAGCCTCTTCGGCGACATCGGGCATCGTGCGCGAGATCCACCGGTCGCGCGGTGTCGACGTTCGCGAAGGAACGGGGCTCAACCGGCTGGTTGGCGAGAATGGCCGCGTGACCGGTGTCGAGCTGTCCGACGGGTCGGTGCTTCGGATCGACCTGGTCATCGTCGGCATCGGCGTGACGGCCAACGATCATCTAGCGCACGGCGCCGGCCTCGAAACCGCCGGCGGCATCGTTGTCGACAGCCACGGCCGCACTGCGGACCCGGCGATCTTCGCGATGGGCGATTGCGCCGTCCAGCCCTGGGACAACATGCGCATCCGCCTTGAATCGGTTCAAAATGCCGTGGATCAGGCCGAGGCGGTCGCCGCCGTCATTGCCGGCGGTGCCGAGCCCTATGCCCCCAAGCCCTGGTTCTGGTCGGACCAGTACGATGTGAAGTTGCAGATCGCCGGCTTTGGCCTCGGCCACGACGAAACCATCGTTCGCCCCGGTCAGCGCGAGGGCAGCGTTTCGGTCTGGTACTTCCGTGAGGGCAAACTTCTGGCCGTCGACGCGATCAACGACGCCAAGGCCTACGTCACCGGCAAGAAGCTGCTGGAGACGGGCATTCATCCGGACAGGGCCGTCATTGCCGACCCGCAATCGGATCTGAAGGCGCTTCTGGCCCAGGCTTAGCGGTGCGACCGTCACAGTGTCATAGAGCGCTTCGAAATGTTCAACTACAAGGCGGTGGCATTTCAGCCTTCGTTAAGGACGAAAGCATTGTCCTGTTTCGAAACGGACGTTGTGCGCTGACTTTCACCATTCCTTAAACGGCACGACGCCAACAGAAGCGATGAACCGGAAGTGGGAGTTCCATTTCCGGACCAGAAATTTCATTTAGGCGTTTGGCGATGTTTAAGGTTCTTACATGCCTCGTGGTCGAGCATGATCCAAAGCTGGTCGTGCTCGCCGCCCTCATCTGCTTCCTGTCGAGCTACGGTGCGGTGACCTTGCTTCAGCGAGGACGTGCATCCGCAGGCAAGGCGAAGGCGATATGGGCTGTGGCTGCCGGCATCGCCAGCGGCTTCGGCATCTGGGCGACCCACTTCATCGCCATGCTTGCCTACGACCCAGGCGTCGTGCTCGGCTACCAGATCGATCTGACGGTCCTGTCGCTCGGCGTCGCAGTCGTTCTGACGACGATGGCACTGCTGATTGCCACCTATGCGCAGGGACCTGTCGCCTGGATCGCTGGCGGCATCGTTCTTGGGTTCGGTGTGGCCTGCATGCATTTTCTCGGCATGACGGCGCTCGATGTTCCAGGCCGCATCCGCTGGGACTGGACGCTGGTCGTCACCTCCGTCGTCGCCGGTTCGCTGTTCGATATCGCCGCCCTGCGGGCCATCACACATGTCGATCGGCAGCTGAAGGCGAAAATTCTGGCGACACTGTTCATGACGCTCGGTATCGTCGCCTTGCACTTCACGGCGATGGGTGCGGTGACGATCGAGGCCGATTTGCTGTTGCCGTCGCCGGAGGGGATGATACAGCCGCATTTTCTGGCTTTCGTCATCGCCGGAACCGCTTTCTTCCTGCTGACCATGGTCTTGCTTGCCGCGGGCTTTGCGCATCATGCGGAGCTTTCCGCTGCCGCGTCCGAGCGCGAATTCGCCCGCTTCGTGAAAAGCGTCAAGGACTACGCCATCTACATGCTCGACGCGAAAGGCCATGTCGCGAGCTGGAATGCCGGAGCCGAAGCCAACAAGGGCTATACTGCAGACGAAATCGTCGGCAAGAGTTTCGCATGCTTCTATTCGCCCGAGGATCAGCGGGCAGGGATACCGCAACAGGCGCTCGACGAAGCCTATGCCAACGGCAAGTTCGAGTGTGAAGGCTGGCGCTACCGCAGGGATGGCACGCGCTTCTGGGCGCATGTGGTGATTGACCCGTTCCTGCATGAGGATGGCACCCATGCGGGCTTCATCAAGATCGTCAAGGACATCACCAAGCAGAAGGTCGATGCGGATCGCATCGCCGAAGTGAGCAAGAATCTCGACATCGCGCTCGAAAACATGTCGCAGGGTATCTGCCTGTTCGACAGCGGCGACCGCCTGCTGCTATCCAACCGGCGCTGCCGCGAGATCTTCGGTTTCTCGGAGACGCTGGCCGGAAAGGGGCTGACGTTCCGCCAGATCCTCGACGAGGTTTTTGCCCGCACCTATTCCGATCCGGCAATCGCCCGGGCGAAATCGGAAGAACTCTATCAGAAGCACCGCGTCGACATGGTCGGCAAGGGCGGTGGCGACATCGTCGAAAAGCTGCCGAACGGGCGCTCGATCCTGACCAAGCATCGCACCCTTGCCGACGGCGGCTGGGTCAGCACCTACGAGGACATCACCGAGCGCCTCGACAGCGAGGAGCAGATCTCGTTTCTCGCCCGCCATGACAGCCTGACGGGCCTTCCGAACCGGTTGCAGTTCAACAGCTATCTGGAGGAAGAGCTCGACGCGGCCGCCTGGTTCTCGCGCAAGGTCGCGGTGATCGGCCTCGACCTCAACAAGTTCAAGGAAGTCAACGACCTGCACGGCCATGCCGCCGGCGATTTCGTGCTGGTGACGATTGCCCAGCGGATGAAGTCGCTGCTGCAGGAGGGCGAATTCGTGGCCCGCTTCGGTGGTGACGAGTTCGCGGCCGTCAAGCGCTTCGAGGAACTGTCAGAACTCAACGATTTCCTCCGACGCATCGAGAAGAGCCTGCATGAAGAAATGCGCTTCGGCGACTTCGAGTTGAAGTCCGGCGGCAGCATGGGTGTCGCGATCTATCCGCAGGATGCCGAGACGGCCGACACGCTGATCAACAATGCCGACCTTGCGATGTACCGCGCCAAGGCAGCGCTGAACCAGAGCGTCTGCTTCTACGAAGTGTCGATGGATGAGGCTGCACGCCAGCGCCGCAGCCTTGCCAACGATCTGTGGGATGCGATCGAGAAGAAGCAGCTGGCCCTACACTACCAGGTCCAGAAGTCGGTGATGTCAGGCCACGTCATCGGTTATGAGGTGCTTTTGCGCTGGCATCATCCCGAGCGTGGCCTCGTGCCTCCGAACGAGTTCATTCCGCTTGCGGAAGAATGCGGCGCGATCCTGCCGATCGGCGAATGGGTTCTGCGCGAGGCTTGCCGCGAAGCCGCGGGCTGGCAAAGCGCCCACAAGATCGCCGTCAACCTTTCGCCCGTGCAACTTGCCAATGGCGATATCGTCAGCCTGGTCGAGGAGGTCATCGCCGAAACCGGGCTTGACCCGAGGCGGCTGGAACTCGAAATCACGGAATCGACGATCATCGACGACAAGGAGCGCGCGCTCCTGACCCTTCGCCAGATCAAGGAGCTTGGAGTCACCATCGCAATCGACGACTTTGGCACCGGCTATTCGTCGCTCGAGACGCTGCGGTCCTTCCCGTTCGATAAGATCAAGCTCGACAAGAGCTTCATGTCGGAAGTGGAAGCAAGCCCGCAGGCAAAGGCGATCGTCCGCGCTATTCTCGCTCTCGGCCAGAGCCTCTCCGTTCCTGTTCTGGCCGAAGGCGTCGAGACGCAGAAGCAGCTCGATATCCTTCAGGCGGAAGGCTGTGACGAAGCGCAGGGCTATCTGCTCGGCAGGCCGGCACCGATATCGACCCTTGTTACCGGCAAGGTGGCCGCCGCCTGAAGGTCGCCACGGCCCGCGCGATATAGCGGGCAGGGCCAAACATCATTGAGAGCATTTCCAGGAAAAGTGCGAAGCGGTTTTCAATCAGGAAAATGTGTAAAAACAAAGAGCTAGAGCGCTTGTGCGGCTTTGTTTAAACCGGAAGCGCTCTGAGGCCGGGAATGCGCCTATTGGCGCAGAAGCATCTTTCCTGTGCCTTCGACCAGGAAGCGCGGGAAGAAGAAGATGCCGTGGATCGTACCTGAATAGCGCTCCTCGAGGCCCGAGGATTCGCCGATGCAGAACACCGGCTGCTTGTGGCCGGACTCAAGGCTGATCGTCGTCGAGAAGCAGAAGGACGAGCAAGTGGTCGCCGCCTGCTCGAAAAGCTCCAGTACGTGATTGCGATCGGCGGGGTCGTAGCAGCGCACGAAGTTGAGCAGACCGCATTCGCTCTCGTTGAGGCCGTGGATCGCGGAAGCCTTCTCGCCCAATCGGAACAAGCCCGTAGACAGATCGCCGGACCAGCCCTCGGACGCGCAGAACTGTTCCAGGAATTCCTGATGCGGGAGACCGGAATGCATCTGTCCCGGGACACCGAGGGGAACTGTATTTGTTCTCGTGATCTTAAACACGGTCTACCCCAGCACGGCCCCTGGCGAAGGTCGTCTTCCGACCAGGCAGGCCCATCCCCAATATACAACCCTCGCCAGCCATCGACCCATAGGAGGAAGAACACGCACGATAAGTCGTTTGCGTCTTTCTGTACGGGAAGGTCACCAAACTGTGACGTAGCTCGCCAAGCGAAACGATTTCGCAGGAAAGGCCGGCTTAATTTGCGATTAAATACTTATATGCTTTGCGTGATGTTCTCAAAGAGAGCTTGGACACACAGTTAATATGAAGAGTTTGAGCGATTTTTCGCTCGCTTTAGGCCCACCATCCAGTCTCTCGTGAATCTCTGTCCACTTGGGGCGGTGTTATAGTTCGTTTTTTTTCGACTTCAACGCTTTTTTAGTGCCGTTGCAGTTGCCGGGTAATTTTTCCTGCGGACAGCTTTGACGTGCACGTTAGATGCGACCGCAGGATTGCCGCAAAAACAAGAAAGGGCGACCCGAGGGTCGCCCTTTCCGATCCGAATGGATCACCGTGGATCTGCTTGAACAGGTCCGCGATAAGGCTAGCGCCCTATCACATCATGTCCATGCCGCCCGTTCAGCGCGCTTGACGCGCTGAACCGCTCTTAGTGCATGGGCGAAGCTTTATGGACAATGCTGCGATTGGGCTAGCGCCCTATC
This sequence comes from Ensifer sp. 4252, assembly GCF_050434565.1. Classification (NCBI taxonomy): domain Bacteria; kingdom Pseudomonadati; phylum Pseudomonadota; class Alphaproteobacteria; order Hyphomicrobiales; family Rhizobiaceae; genus Ensifer; species Ensifer sp. 4252. The sequence continues at coordinate 907,978 of NZ_JBNDIU010000001.1, read as the reverse complement.
ACATCATGTCCATGCCGCCCATGCCGCCCATGCCGCCCGGCATTGCCGGAGCGTCCTTCTTCGGCAGCTCGGCGATCATGGCTTCCGTCGTGACGAGGAGGCCAGCAACCGAAGCTGCGTCCTGAAGGGCGGTGCGAACGACCTTGACCGGGTCGATGATGCCCATGGCAATCATGTCGCCGTATTCGCCGGTCTGAGCGTTGTAGCCGAAGTTGTCCTGGTCCTTGTCGAGGATCTTGCCGACAACGATGGAGGCTTCGTCACCAGCGTTCTCAGCGATCTGGCGGGCCGGAGCCTGCAGAGCGCGACGAACGATGTTGATGCCGGCTTCCTGGTCGTCGTTAACACCCTTGACGGTGATCTTGACGGAAGAACGCAGCAGGGCAACGCCGCCGCCCGGTACGATACCTTCCTGAACAGCAGCGCGCGTCGCGTTGAGCGCGTCGTCGATGCGGTCCTTCTTTTCCTTCACTTCAACTTCCGTCGAGCCGCCAACGCGGATCACGGCAACGCCGCCAGCGAGCTTGGCAAGACGTTCCTGCAGCTTCTCGCGGTCGTAGTCAGAAGTGGTTTCTTCGATCTGAGCCTTGATCTGGGAAACGCGGCCTTCGATGTCGCTCTTCTGGCCGGCACCGTCGACGATCGTGGTGTTTTCCTTGGAGATCGAAACCTTCTTCGCACGGCCGAGCATGTCGAGCGTGACGTTTTCGAGCTTGATGCCGAGGTCTTCGGAGATCACGGTACCACCGGTCAGGATGGCGATGTCTTCGAGCATGGCCTTGCGGCGATCGCCGAAGCCCGGAGCCTTGACGGCAGCGATCTTCAGGCCGCCACGCAGCTTGTTGACGACGAGGGTCGCAAGAGCTTCGCCTTCGACGTCTTCAGCGATGATGAGGAGCGGCTTGCCGGTCTGAACGACAGCTTCGAGAACCGGGAGCATGGCCTGGAGGTTCGAGAGCTTCTTCTCGTGGAGGAGAACGAAGACGTCGTCGAGGTCAGCGACCATCTTTTCCGGGTTGGTGACGAAGTAGGGGCTGAGGTAGCCACGGTCGAACTGCATGCCTTCGACGACTTCGAGTTCGGTTTCGGCGGTCTTGGCTTCTTCAACCGTGATGACGCCTTCGTTGCCGACCTTCTGCATCGCTTCTGCGATGTCGAGGCCGATCTGACGCTCGCCGTTGGCCGAGATCGTGCCGACCTGTGCGACTTCTTCCGAAGTGTTGATCTTCTTGGCCTTGGCCTGGAGATCCTTGACGACTTCGGTGACGGCGAGGTCGATACCGCGCTTCAGGTCCATCGGGTTCATGCCGGCAGCAACAGCCTTGGCGCCTTCGCGAACGATCGCCTGGGCCAGAACGGTTGCAGTCGTGGTGCCGTCGCCGGCGATGTCGTTGGTCTTCGAAGCAACTTCGCGGACCATCTGGGCGCCCATATTTTCGAACTTGTCTTCGAGTTCGATTTCCTTGGCGACCGATACGCCGTCCTTGGTGATGCGCGGAGCGCCGAAGGACTTGTCGATGATGACGTTACGACCCTTCGGGCCGAGCGTGACCTTTACGGCGTCAGCGAGGATATCGACGCCACGCAGCATCTTTTCGCGCGCGGTGCGGCCGAACTTGATTTCTTTTGCAGCCATTTGAGAAAACTCCCGGGCTCATTGCCCATTGGTTGTCATGGAAAGGTGGGGGCGACGGCTGATCAGCCGATGATGCCCATGATGTCGGCTTCCTTCATGATGAGAAGGTCTTCGCCGTTGATCTTGACTTCGGTGCCCGACCACTTGCCGAACAGAACGCGGTCGCCAGCCTTGACGTCGAGAGCGACAACCTTGCCGCTTTCGTCACGGGCGCCCGAGCCAACAGCGACGATTTCGCCTTCCTGCGGCTTTTCCTTAGCGGTGTCCGGAATGATGATGCCGCCCTTGGTCTTTTCCTCAGACTCGACGCGGCGGACGACAACACGGTCGTGCAGCGGGCGGAAATTGGTGCTTGCCATTAGTCTAATCCCTCGATCAAATGACACTACGGATCGCTCGTCGACCCGATGGATGGGTGTTAGCACTCCCTTTTGTCGAGTGCTAGCGAGGCCGAGATAAGGCTGGGTCCGGGACGAGTCAAGGATTGGCCGTTCAAAAAATTTCAGGCGACATGGTTATTTGCGGCTGATGACAGGCAACGAACGGCGGCCGGGTCGGGACGTTCGACTGCCTATTGCATGAAGCGGTCGGAATTTGGGCAAATCCGATCTCGAAGGTTTTGCCTGGTCTGGTGGCCCGATCCGGTTGGCATCGCGGGCCTTGGGGCCTGTGGCCCACCGACTGCGACGTGGTTCGCCTCCGATGTCCGATCCTTGTGTGCCTCGGCCTCGGTGCTAGCGTGGTCGAACGTCGAATCCTTGGGAATGGCGGCGTTTTTCGTGGGCCGAGGCTTGTATTCTCGGGCCTTCCTTGCCATGCAAGCCGGAAACCGAGTTTGCAGGAAGCCCGCATGGCCGCAAGGATCAACAGTTTTCGGGAAATCTCAGGGCGTTATGACGTCGTGCTCTGTGACGTCTGGGGGGTTCTCCACAACGGCGTTCAGGCGTTTGCGTCGGCCTGCGAGGCCCTGGCGGAAGCGCGTGCCGCAGGCCTGACGGTTGTCCTCATCACCAATTCGCCCCGGCCGAGCCCGAGCGTCAAGGTACAGATCCGTGGGCTTGGCGTTCCCGATGAAGCCTATGATCGCATCGTCACGTCGGGCGATGTGACCCGCACTTTGATCGCTGCAGCCGACAAGAAGATCTTCTTCATCGGCGCCGAACGCGATCTGCCGTTGCTCGAAGGGCTCGGCACCGAGATCGTTTCGTCGGAAGATGCAGAGACCGTCGTCTGCGCCGGCTTCTATGACGATGAAACCGAAACGCCGGAGCATTACCGCGCGACACTGACCGGTCTTGCCAAGCGCAAGATTCCGTTTATCTGCGCCAACCCGGATCTGGTGGTCGAGCGCGGCCACCGGCTGATCCCCTGCGCCGGCGCCATCGCCAAGCTCTATGAGGAGCTCGGCGGCGAAGCCCGCATCGCCGGAAAACCCTATATCTCGATCTACCGCGCAGCGCTGACGGAAGCCAAGGCCGTTCGCGGTCCACTCGATCTGTCGCGTGTCATCGCTGTCGGCGACGGCATGCCGACCGACGTCAAGGGTGCCCAGGATGCCGGTTTCGATCTGCTCTACATAAGCGCCGGTATTCATGCGCAGGAATACATGAACGAAAGCCGGACCGACGAAGCGAAGCTTACAGCCTTCCTGAAGAAGGAAGGCGCCTCGCCGAAGTGGTGGATGCCCAGGCTCGCGTGACGGGAAGACTGAGATGACGGTTTTTCATCGCAACGAAACCCGCGACCCCCTGCCCGAGCGCCTGCGCGGCGGCGTAGTCGCCATTGGCAATTTCGACGGTGTTCACCGCGGCCACCAATCGGTGCTGGAGCGAGCGCTGGAAGAAGCCGCGGCGCGCGGCGTACCGGCTCTGGTTCTGACCTTCGAGCCGCACCCGCGCACCGTCTTTCGACCGGACACGCCGGTCTTCCGGCTGACGCCCGCGCCACTGAAGGCCCGTATCCTTGAAGGCATGGGGTTTGGTGCGGTCATTGAATACCCGTTCGACCGCACCTTCTCCGAGCTTTCCGCGTCCGATTTCATCCATCGGATCCTTCTGGATTGGCTGCATGCCTCGCATGTGGTCACCGGCTTCGATTTCCATTTCGGCAAGGGGCGCGAAGGCGGTCCTGCCTTCCTGATGGCGGCGGGCGGCGAAAATGGCTTCGGGGTGACGCTTGTCGACGCTTTCCGCGACGAGAACGCCTCGGTGATCTCCTCGAGCTTCATCCGGTCGCTGCTCGGGCAGGGCGACGTTTCTCACGCGGCTGGCCTGCTCGGCTATCGCTACACGGTCGAGGCCGAAGTGATCGACGGCAAGAAGCTCGGACGTACCCTCGGCTATCCCACGGCCAATATGCGTCTGCCGCCGGAGGTCGAACTTAGAGCCGGCATTTATGCTGTGCGCTTCCGCCGGCCTGACGGCTCGCTCTATGATGGTGTAGCCAGCTTCGGCCAGCGCCCGACGGTCGACAGCGACGGCGAGGCGCTGCTTGAAACCTTCGTCTTCGATTTTTCCAGCGATCTCTACGGCGAGGTCTGTTCGGTTTCGTTCTTCGGTCACCTTCGCGACGAACTGAAGTTCGAAGGGCTCGACCCGCTGGTAGCGCAGATCCGAAAGGACGAGGACGAGGCGAGGGCGCTGCTCTCCGGCGTCACACCCTTGAGCGATATCGATCGCCGGATCAACTTCGCCTAAAGAAATCCGTCGCGCTGAAGCGGCGGACCTTTTCAAAAGGCCGAAAACGCCTTAAACAACCGGCCACCATGACCCGGCACCGTCGACTGACCATCGATCAGCGAATTATTGGCCCGGCTTTCCGCGCGCACTAGGCCGCCGGAAGGTCCGGGATTTCGGCGTTTCCGACGCCCCAGTCATTTCTAGAGCGCCGCGCGTCTCTTGGACGCGCCAAGGTCGCTCTGAAACTTTGAAGCTGCGCATGATCCCTTCCGAAAATCGATCCGGATTTCGGGATCAGGCGCCAGATACCACCCTTTCGCATGCGCGACGATCCGCGCGGAAAAGATGATTGCAAAGACCATGACAGAGACCGCTGAGAAGATCGACTATTCCTCCACCCTCTACCTGCCGCAGACGGAGTTTCCGATGCGCGCCGGCCTGCCGCAGAAGGAGCCGGAAACGGTTGCCCGCTGGCAGAAGATGGGTCTCTACAAGAAGCTGCGCGCCTCGGCCGCCGGTCGCGAGAAATTCGTGCTGCATGACGGCCCTCCCTATGCCAACGGCAACATCCATATCGGCCATGCGCTGAACAAGATCCTCAAGGACGTCATCAACCGCTCGTTCCAGATGCGCGGCTTCGACGCCAACTACGTGCCGGGCTGGGATTGCCACGGCCTTCCGATCGAATGGAAGATCGAGGAAAAGTATCGCGAGAAGGGCCAGAACAAGGACGAGGTTCCGGTCAACGAATTCCGCAAGGAATGCCGCGACTTCGCCTCGGGGTGGATCCAGATCCAGGCGGAAGAGTTCAAGCGCCTCGGCATCGAGGGCGACTTCGACAATCCCTACACGACGATGAACTTCCACGCCGAAGCCCGCATCGCCGGCGAACTGATGAAGATCGCCAAGATGGGCCAGCTTTACCGCGGCTCCAAGCCGGTGATGTGGTCGGTCGTCGAGCGCACGGCGCTGGCCGAAGCCGAAGTCGAATACGCCGACGTCGAAAGCGACATGATCTGGGTGAAGTTCCCGGTCACCGACGGCCCGCAGGATCTTGCCGGCACCTTCGTCGTGATCTGGACGACCACGCCCTGGACCATCCCCGGCAACCGCGCCATCGCTTTCTCTTCGCGTTACGCCTATGGCCTTTACGAGGTTGCGACCGCCGAGAACGATTTCGGCCCGCAGCCCGGCGAGAAGCTGATCTTCGCCAAGCGTCTGGCGGAAGAGTCCGCCGCCAAGGCCAAGCTCACCTTCAATTTCGTCCGCGATATCGAGGGCGCTGAGCTGGCAGCGGTCACCTGCGCCCATCCGCTGCATGGCCTCGGTGGCGGCTACGCCTTCAAGGTGCCGCTGCTCGATGGCGACCATGTCACAGACGACGCCGGTACGGGCTTCGTTCATACCGCTCCCGGTCACGGTCGCGAAGACTTTGACGCCTGGATGGACAGCGCCCGCGCGCTCGAAGCCCGCGGCATCTCCTCGGCGATCCCGTTCACCGTCGACGACGCCGGCTACTTCACCGCAGACGCCCATGGCTTTGGCCCGGACGCCGAAGGTGGCGCCGGCCGCGTACTCGACGACAAGGGCAAGAAGGGCGATGCCAATGATCGCGTCATCAAGGCGCTCATCGGCCGACACGCGCTGTTTGCGCGCGGCCGCCTGAAGCACTCCTACCCGCATTCCTGGCGCTCCAAGAAGCCGGTGATCTTCCGCAACACGCCGCAGTGGTTCGTCTACATGGACAAGGGCTTCGGCGACGGCACGACGCTGCGCTCGCGCGCGCTGTCGGCTATCGACGATACCCGCTTCGTGCCCGGCGCCGGCCAGAACCGCCTGCGTGCGATGATCGAGGGACGCCCGGACTGGGTGCTCTCGCGCCAGCGTGCCTGGGGCGTGCCCATCGCGATCTTTGCTGACGAGCAGGGTGAGATCCTCGTCGACGAAGCCGTCAACGCCCGCATTCTCGAAGCCTTCGAGCAGGAAGGCGCCGATGCCTGGTTTGCCGAAGGTGCCAAGGATCGCTTCCTCGGCAATGACCACGACCACGAGACGTGGCACCAGGTCATGGACATTCTCGACGTCTGGTTCGATTCAGGCTCGACGCATACTTTCACGCTTGAGGATCGTCCGGACCTGAAGTGGCCGGCCGACGTCTACCTCGAAGGCTCCGACCAGCATCGTGGCTGGTTCCACTCGTCGCTGCTCGAATCCTGCGCAACGCGTGGTCGCGCGCCCTACAACGCCGTTGTCACTCATGGTTTCACCATGGATGAGAAGGGCGAGAAGATGTCGAAGTCGAAGGGCAACACCGTCACGCCGCAGGAAGTGATGAAGGATGCCGGCGCCGACATCCTGCGCCTCTGGGTGATGACGACGGACTATTGGGAAGATCAGCGCCTCGGCAAGACGATCATCCAGACCAACATCGACGCCTATCGCAAGCTGCGCAACACCGTCCGCTGGATGCTGGGCACGCTGGCGCACGACAAAGGCGAGGAGATCGCCTACGCCGATCTGCCCGAGCTGGAAAAGCTGATGCTGCATCGCCTGGCCGAGCTCGATCAGGTCGTTCGGGAAGGCTATGATGCGTTCGACTTCAAGAGGATCGCCCGCGCGCTGATCGATTTCTCGAACGTCGAACTCTCCGCCTTCTATTTCGACGTGCGTAAGGATGCGCTCTATTGCGACGCACCGTCGAGCCTTCGTCGTCGGTCGGCACTTGCGGTGATCCGCAAGCTGTTCGATTGCCTGGTGCTGTGGCTTGCGCCGATGCTGCCCTTCACCTGCGAAGAAGCATGGCTGTCGCGCAAGCCCGATGCGGTCTCGGTGCATCTCGAGCAGTTCCCGGCAATCCCGGCGGAATGGAAGAACGACGCTCTCGAGGCGAAGTGGGAAAAGATCCGCGCAGTGCGTACGGTCGTGACCGGGGCGCTGGAAATCGAGCGCCGCGAGAAGCGCATCGGCTCTTCGCTGGAGGCGGCTCCCGTCGTCTACATCGCCGATCCGGAGCTGTTGAAGGCACTTGAAGGCGAAGATTTCGCCGAGATCTGCATCACCTCGTCGATCTCCGTGGAGGCGGGCGAAGGCCCGCCCGATGCCTTCCGTCTGCCTGATGTCGCCAAGGTCAGCGTCATCCCGAAGGCGGCCGTTGGCCGCAAGTGCGCCCGCTCGTGGCGGATCACGACAGACGTCGGTTCGGACGCGCTCTACCCTGAGGTGTCTGCCCGCGATGCTGCCGCACTACGGGAACTTGGCTTCAAGGCTTAAGGGATCATTTACCGGATGAATTGCGCTTACCGCATTCATCCGGTAAAACCTGCCCGAAATTTGGCGGATTTTTCCGCCATGGCGCTGAGTGGCCGCGCACGTGACGGTGGCCGGCTAGAAGGAATCTCATGGAAATGACGCGAGAGTTGCGACTGTTTGCTAGCGTTGCCGCCATTATGACGAGCGGCCTGGTGCTTTCCGGCTGCATCGGCGGTCCGACCTACGGCACCGACAAGACGGCAGGCGAACAGCTGATGGACGATCTCGGAAGCGCTGTGAGCCTTGCTCCGCAGAAGCGTGATCCGGTCAAGTATCAGCCACGTCCTGGCCTGGTCCTGCCGCCGTCCGGCCAGCAGACCGCCCTCATGGAGCCGCAGAAGTCGCTTGCTAGCCGCGAAGCGAATCCGGAGTGGGTCGAATCTCCGGAAGAAGCGCGCAACCGTCTGCGCGAAGAAGCCGACGCGAACAAGAACAACCCGAACTACGTCTCGCCGCTCGCCAAGGCCAGCGCCAATGGCCGACGTCTTTCGGCCAAGGAGCAGCAGCAAGCCTATCGCGATGCGCGCAAGATCGAGATGGGCGCCTACGCCGACAAGCGCCGCTTCCTGAGCGATCCGCCGCTCGAATACCGCCGCCTTCCGGAGGGCTCGGAAGCCGACCTTGGTGAGCCGGAAAAGCTCAAGGAGCGCCGCCGCAAGAAGGAAGCGCAGATCAAGAATTCCGGCAGCAAGTGGTACTGGCCCTTCTAAGTCATGACGATCAGCATTCGCGACGCGCGACCGGAAGACGCGGAAACCATCCTGCGTTTCATCACCGAACTGGCCATCTATGAGAAGGCGCCCGACGAAGTCGAGGCGACCGTCGCGCAGTTGCAGGCCTCGCTCTTTGGCCCGGATGCGCTCACCCGTGCGGTGATCTGCGAGAAGGACGGCAAGCCGGCCGGTTTCGCCATGTGGTTCTACAACTATTCCACCTGGCAGGCGCGCAAGGGGCTCTATCTCGAAGATCTCTACGTGACGCCGGATTGCCGTGGCTCCGGCGCTGGCAAGATGCTGTTGAAGCATCTGGCCAAGATCGCCGTCGAGGAAGGCTGTGGCCGTTTCGAGTGGAGCGTGCTCGATTGGAACGAGCCGGCAATCCGCGTTTACGAAGCCGTTGGTGCCGAGCCGATGTCGGAGTGGACGCGTTACCGGCTCGCAGGTGCCGCGCTTGAGACCTTCGCAGCCGGCTGAGGGTTCGCTCGCTTAGCGCTTCCCGGCAAAGAAATCCCTGAGGATGTCTGCGGCCTCCCGTTCGGCAAGCCCGGAGTAGACATCGGGCACGTGGTGGCATGTCGGCGAGCCGTAAAAGCGCACGCCGCTATCGATCGCGCCCCCCTTTGGATCTTCAGCGCCGTAATAGAGGCGACGGATGCGGGCAAAGGAGATCGCCGCCGCGCACATGGTGCACGGCTCCAGGGTGACGTAAAGATCGGCGCCCGCCAGCCGCTCGTCGTTGAGCACCATGGACGCTTCGCGGATCGCGACGACCTCGGCATGAGCCGTGACGTCGTTGAGTTCGCGGGTTCGATTTCCGGCGCGCGAAATGATCTCGCCATTGAAAACGACGACGGCACCGATCGGCACTTCGCCACGTTGGCCGGCCTTTTTGGCCTCTTCGAGGGCCGCATCCATGAAGCGTGTCGTATCAGCCATCGCTCAAACAATAATTTCTCTTAACCCACGGGCTCCGACCTGATAGGACAGCCGCAAAAGGCAGGCAACACAAATGACATCCAAAGACAAGCCCAAGCGGCCTGGCGGCAAGCCCGCTGGCCGGGACAAGAAACCTCAATTCGCTGGCAAGAAGGCGGCAGCGCCTGAAGCCGGTGCCTCGCGGCCGCCCAAGGCAGGCCCGAAGCCCGCCGCCGCAAGCAGCGACGAGCCGCAGCGCATCTCCAAGATCCTGGCGCGCGCTGGCGTTGCTTCACGCCGCGATATCGAGCGCATGATCATGGAAGGCCGGGTCAGGCTCAACGGCGTCATTCTCGACACGCCGGTCGTCAACGCGACGCTCGCCGACAGCATCGAAGTTGACGGAAATCCGATCCGCGGCATCGAGCGCACCCGCCTGTGGCTCTACCACAAGCCGGCCGGACTGGTGACCACCAATGCCGACCCGGAAGGCCGCCCGACGGTCTTTGACAACCTGCCGGACGAACTGCCGCGCGTCCTGTCGATCGGCCGCCTCGACATCAACACCGAAGGCCTGCTGCTGCTGACCAACGACGGCGGACTTGCCCGCGTGCTCGAGCTTCCGTCGACCGGCTGGCTGCGCCGCTACCGGGTGCGCGCCCATGGTGAAATCGACCAGGACGAACTGGACAAGCTGAAGGAAGGCATTGCCGTCGACGGCGTGCTTTACGGCGGCATCGAAGCGACGCTCGACCGTGTGCAGGGTTCGAACGTCTGGATCACGATGGGTCTGCGTGAAGGCAAGAACCGCGAGATCAAGAACGTGCTTGGCGCGCTCGGCCTCGACGTCAACCGCCTTATCCGTATCTCCTACGGCCCGTTCCAGCTCGGCGAATTGCCGGAGGGCCATGTGCAGGAAATCCGTGGTCGGACGCTGCGCGACCAACTCGGACCGCGCCTGATCGAAGACGCCAAGGCGAACTTCGACGCGCCGCTGTACAACGATCAGTCGGCAACCGTTGCGAACGAAGCGCCGGAAGGCGAAGCCTCCGACACGCGCAAGCCCGAACGCGCCAACCGCTGGGAAAAGCCGGAAGACAAACGCGAACGCGCGCTTTCCCGTCTCGACACTCGTCGTGACGACCGCCGCGACGGTGGCCGTGGCAAGGAAGGCCCCCGTGGCAAGGGCGGCCCCCGCGAGGACCGCGGCGACGCCAAGTTCGAGGACCGGCCGAAGCGCACGCCGGCGCAGCGCGCCCGCACGGCCAATGTCTGGATGGCGCCTGGCGCGCGTCCGCTGGCCGAGAAGAAGCCCAAGTCCGCTGAAGGTGATGCCTCGGCAAAGCCGGCCCGTCGCGAGCGCCCGGATGGCGCTCCGAATACCAAACGCTATGGCCGCACGAAGGATGGCTTTGCAACAAAATCATCCGGTAAGTTCGATCCAGACCGCAAGGGCGGCGCGCCCAGGGACTTTGATCGTCCGGCGTCTGCCGCACCGGTAAAGCGTCGGGACGAAGAGGGCGAATGGATCAGCGCCAGCGAACCCGCTCGTCGGGGCAAGGATGAAGGCCGTGATGGCGGCTTCGGCCGGCGCAAGTCGGGCGATGCCGGCGACCGCAGGTCGCGTGACCACGGTGATCGTCCCCCGCGTCGCGAAGGTGGCGATCGGCCGGCGCGCTCAGAGGGCGGCCCGCGCAGTTATTCCGACAAGCCGCGGTTCCCGCGCGCTGAAGGCGACCGGCCTGCGCGTCGCGAAGATGGCGACCGCCCACGTGGCGATCGGCCTGCCCGCGCCGAAGGCAGTCCACGCAGCTATTCCGACAAACCGAGAGCCCCTCGCGCCGAGGGCGATCGTCCGCCACGCCGCGAAGGCGGTGACCGCCCGTTCGGCGACAAGCCTCGCGGCAAGTCGTTCGGTGGCAAGCCATCCGGCGGCAAATCCTTTGGTGAACGCTCCGGCGGTCCGCGTGGCGGCAAGCCCGGTGGCGGGAAACCAGCTGGCGGCGGCGGCAGGCCCGGTGGTGGCGGCCGTCCCGGTGGCGGTGGGCGCCCGGCCGGCGGCAAGCCGCGCGGCAGAGGAAACTAAGCGGTCGTGCGCATTGTCGGCGGAGAGTTCCGTGGCCGCAGTCTGGCCACGCCCAAGTCGAATGATATCCGTCCGACGACCGATCGGACGCGCGAAAGCCTGTTCAACATCCTGAGCCATTCCTATCCGGAGGCTCTCGATGGCACCCGGGTGCTGGATCTTTTCGCCGGCACCGGGGCCGTGGGCCTCGAGGCCCTGTCTCGGGGGTGCCGTCAGGCACTCTTCGTCGAACAGGGCGTCGAGGGCAGGGGCTTGCTGCAGAACAATATCGAGGCGTTCGGCCTGCAAGGCCGCGCCAAAGTCTTCCGCAGGGATGCGACCAGCCTCGGTTCCGTCGGTACGATGGAGCCCTTCCACCTGGTCTTCGCAGACCCGCCCTATGCAAAGGGATTGGGAGAGAAGGCGCTGGAGTCGGCCGCGCTCGGCAATTGGCTGGTTCCGAATGCCCTGGTGGTGCTGGAGGAGCGTGCCGACGTTCAGCCGGCGCCAACAGCCGTTTTCGAGCGGCTGGACGTCAGGGTGTTCGGCGATACGCGCATGCATTTCTACCGCTTCCGCGGCGTCTGACGTCACACTTTTGATTCGCTTGCAAAGTTAGACTGCCAGCTGAACTTGGGATGCAGCTTGATGAAACCGGACGTTTCCAGCGCGGATATTTCGCCGGTTAGCGCGAGCGAGCCGTCGGTCGCGCTGGCGCTCGGCGGCGGCGGTGCCCGGGGGCTGGCCCATATTCATGTCATCGAGGCTTTCGACGAGTTGGGCATTCGCCCGGTCGTCATCGCCGGTTCGTCGATCGGCGCCATCATGGGCGCCGGTATGGCGGCGGGCCTCAGCGGCGCGGAAATTCGGGAGCACACGCTTGCGACCGTCGGCCACCGCCGCGAGGTCGTCAACCGCTTGTGGCAGCTGCGGCCGGCTAGCTGGTCTGAAGCGGTGACCAACGGCTTTCGTTTCGGCCAGTTCAACATCGAACGCGTCTTGAAGGCGTTCCTGCCCGAAGCCATCCCCGCGACGTTTTCAGAACTGGATATTCCCCTCAAGGTTGTCGTCACCGACTATTACGGTCAGACGGAGCACATCTGCGCGACAGGCGATCTGCAGAAGGCGCTGGCCGCATCGGCGGCTCTGCCTGCGGTCTTCATGCCGGTGAAGATAGAAGGGCGGGTGATGATCGATGGCGGCATCTACAATCCCATTCCCTTTGACCATCTGCGCGGCCTCGCCGAGATCGTTGTCGCCGTCGATGTCGTCGGTGGCCCGGACGGCGATGGCAAGACGATCCCCAGCCGCATCGACAGCCTGTTCGGCGCCAGCCAGTTGATGATGCAGTCGATCATCGCCATGAAACTGAAGGAAGGTGCGCCGGATATCATGTTGCGGCCGGATGTCGGCCGCTACCGGGTGATGGACTTTCTGCGCGCAAAGGAAGTCCTGGCGGCGACCGCCGGCATCAAGGATCAGTTCAAGCGCACGCTTGAGGAGCGAATGAAGGTGACTGGCGTCTCCGGATAAGGCGCTGACCGGTCCCCATCCCTGTTAGGCGCTTTCCCGCTCGTCAGCCGGCAACCCCGGCAGGATGCTCTCGCCCGTTTCCAAGGAATGGTCGACGTCGCGCTTGGGCTTGACCAGCGGCTCGGGACGCACGGGCTGCGAATGCAGCATGTCGCGGCCGGCGGTAATGCCCTCCGCCTCCTGCAAAACCAGGCGGGCCTCGTCGCGCTTGCGGATGTCATCCATGATGGCGAGCGCCTCGTCGTTGCCGACGCCCAGCGCCTCCAGCGTCTTTCGACCAAAGAGCAGGCCGGACTCGAAGGTTTCGCGCAGCTCGTAGTCGACGCCTTTTGCCCGCAGTTCAAGTGTGTGCAGCCGGTCGTAGGAGCGGGCGAAGATCCGGGCGTCCGGATATTCGGCCTGTACAAGGTCGACGATCCGGTCGGTGGTTTCCTTCTTCTGGGTGCAGATGGCGACGAGCTTCGCCCGTTCGATGCCGGCGGCACGCAGCACATCGAGCCGGTTGCCGTCGCCGAAGTAGATCCGGAAACCGAAGGTCGCCGCCTGGCGAACGCGGGCGGCCGAGTGGTCGATGATCGTCACGTCGCGACCGCCGGCAAGAAGGATCTGCGCAGCGATCTGGCCGAAACGCGAAAAGCCGATCATCAGCACGTCGGCGTCCGCACCTTCGAAATCCTCCTCCATCTCGTCTGCCATCTCGTCCTGTTCGCGCATGAGGCGTGGGGCGAGCATGGAGGCGATCGGGGTCAGCGCCATCGAAAGCGTGACGATGGCAACGAGCAGCGACGCGTTGCCCTGCGAAAAGACGCCGGCAGCGGCTGCCGCCGTAAACAGCACGAAGCCGAATTCGCCGCCCTGCGGCAGGAGCAGGCTGATGCGCACCGCGTCGTTGTGATGGGAACCTGCCAGCCGGCAGAGCCAGTAGAGCACGAAGCTTTTCACCAGCATCAGCAGCGGCACGGCGACGATGATCACAAGGTATTTGTCGATGATGACGCCGAGCTGCAACGACAGGCCAACCGCCATGAAGAACAGCGCCTGCAGGATGCCGCGAAAGGGCTCGATATCGGCCTCGAGCTCGTGACGATAGGAGGATTCGGCCAGGAGCACGCCGGCAAGGAACGCACCCATGGCCATGGAAAGACCGGCCATCTGCATCAGCGTGGCCGCCCCCATCACCACCAGAAGCGCTGCGGCAATCATCACATCGCGGGCGCCGGTGCGGGCAATGATCTGGAACAGGGGGTTGAGCAGGTAGCGGCCGGCAGCGAAGAGGACCGCGATCGCGGTGATGGCGACGGCGAAATCCTCAAGCGGCGTCGTCGTATCCTCCGGCGCCTGTGCTGCCAGAAGCGGGATCAGCGCAAGCAGGGGGACGATGGCCAGATCCTGCAGCAGCAGGATCGAGAAGGCGCGCTGACCGAAGCGTGTGTTGCGGTCGTTCCCCTCCTCGAGGATCTGCATTGCAAAGGCCGTGGAAGAAAGCGCCAGTCCGAAGCCGGCGATGATGCTTCCTGCATGGTCGAGCATGCCGGTCAGCGCGATCCCATAGGAGAGGATGACGCCGGTCATCATCACCTGTGCGGTGCCCAGGCCGAAGATGTCGCGCCGCATCTGCCAGAGCCGCGACGGCTTCAACTCCAGCCCGATGATGAACAGCAGGAAGACGATCCCAAGCTCGGAGACATGCAGGATCTCCTCGCCTTCGGTGATCGTCTGGGCGACCGGCCCGATGAGGATACCGGCCGCGAGGTAGCCGAGGATCGTACCGAGCCCGAGGCGCTTGAAAAGCGGCGCCGCAAGCACCGCGCCGCCGAGCAGCATCAGCGCCTGGGAGTAGAGGATCGGTGTCGTCGTCATGCGCGCGGCTTTCGATATTGCGTCGTCCTGCCTCGGGCAGACGGAGGTTTCGGCGGGAGTAACATTACGGTGTATGGGCGGGAATCATGCCAATGCCCTTGATGCATGCTTCAGTGCACAATAAATGGGGCAGGAATGAAAGGCCACATCATGTCAGAAACGATCGATTCCGCCTCCCTCGAAAAACGCGCCGCCGAACTGGTGGATCTTGCCCGCAAGGCAGGCGCCGATGCGGCTGACGCCGTCGTCGTTCGCGGGCGCTCCCGCTCCGTCTCGGTGCGCCTCGGCAAGGTTGAAGCCACCGAAGCATCCGAAAGCGACGACTTCTCGCTGCGCGTCTTCGTCGGCAACCGCGTCGCCAGCGTTTCGGCCAATCCCGGCTTCGATCTGAAGGTGCTCGCCGAGCGGGCCGTGGCGATGGCCAAGGCCTCGCCGGAGGACCCTTTCGCTTCGCTTGCCGATCCGGACCGATTGGCGAAATCCTACCCGGATCTTGAACTCTTCGACAATCGGGAGGTTTCGACGGAAGCCCTGACCGAGGCGGCACTCGCCGCGGAAGAGGCGGCGCTTGCGGTTTCTGGAGTCACCAATTCCAGCGGTGCAGGTGCGTCGGCCGGCATGGGCGGGCTCGTGCTCGTGACCTCGCAGGGCTTCTCCGGTTCCTACATGGCCACCCGCTTCGGCCGTTCGGTGAGCGCGATCGCCGGCGAAGGCACGAAGATGGAGCGCGACTACGATTACGACAGTCGCATCTATTTCGACGATCTGCGTGCGGCCGATGACATCGGCCGGGTGGCGGGCGAGCGTGCTGTCGCGCGGATCAACCCCCGCCAGATGCCGACCGCCAAGAACGTTGCCGTCGTCTTCGATCCGCGCATGGCGCGCGGCTTCGTCGGCCACCTGGCCGGCGCCATCAACGGAGCGTCTGTCGCGCGCAAGACCAGTTTCCTGCGCGACATGATGGGCAAGCAGGTCATGAAGGCGGGACTTTCGGTGACCGACGACCCGCTGATCGTGCGAGGCTCGTCTTCGCGTCCGTTCGATGGCGAAGGCGTCAGCGGGTCGAAGCTGACGATGGTCGAGGATGGGGTGCTGAACCATTGGTTCCTGTCGACCTCGGCTGCGCGCGAACTCGGCCTTGAGACCAACGGCCGCGGCGTGCGCGGTGGCCCGACGGTCAATCCGGCCTCGACCAATTTGGCGCTCGAACCGGGTTCGGTTTCACGCGAAGACCTGATCCGCAGTGTCGGAACCGGCTTTTACGTGACCGAGCTTATCGGCCAGGGCGTCAACATGGTGACCGGCGAATATAGCCGCGGCGCGTCCGGCTTCTGGATCGAGAACGGTGAGCTGTCTTTTGCCGTGTCCGAGGTGACAATCGCGTCGAACCTCAAGCAGATGTTCATGCAGATCACGCCGGCCGACGACATCGACAGAAAGTTTGGCGTTGCCGCACCGACGCTCGCGATCGAAGGCATGACGCTCGCCGGCCTGTGAGCAGCGGACGTCAATAGCCAAGACAAAAGCGTTCGGCCATGTGCCGGCGCATAGGGATTTGAATGTCAGACAAAGCAACATCGATCGCGACGTGGAAGGAGGATCTGGATCTGATCCTTTCCGCCGCGATCGCCGCCGGCGAAACGGCTCTTGGTTACTTCCGAAACGAGCCCGATGTGCGCTGGAAGAACGAGGGACGTTCGCCGGTCAGCGAGGCCGATATCGCGTCCAACGACATTCTCAAGGAACGTCTGCTGCTCGCCCGACCGAATTACGGTTGGCTCTCGGAAGAGACCGACGACGATGAGAGCCGCCTGTCCTGTGAGACCGTCTTCGTCATCGACCCGATCGACGGCACCCGCGCCTTCATCGCCGGCAAGGATCTCTGGTGCGTCAGCGTCGCTGTCGTCCACCGTGGCCTGCCGGTTGCCGGCGTTCTCTATGCGCCGGCGCTCGACGAGGTCTTTCAGGCAACCGTGGATGGCCCGGCGCTGAAGAACGGTGCGAGCATTCGCGTGCGCGACGTCCACGATGGCGAAGCGCTGCATGTCGCGGTTGCCGAAGACATCGTTTCGGCTCTAGCGCCGTCCTATCGCAACGGCTTCGTGCGGGTACCGCATGTGCCTTCGCTCGCCTATCGGCTGGCCATGGTTGCGGATGGGCGGATCGACGGCACGGTGGTCAAGAAGAACTCTCATGATTGGGATCTTGCCGCTGCCGACCTCATTCTCGAAAGGGCAGGCGGGGCGATCAATACGCTTGAATCTCGGGCCCTGTCGTACAATCGCCCCAATGTCGTTCATGGCCTTCTTTGCGCGGCGTCGAAGGTGACATTGCCGGGATTGCTTGCTGCCTCCAGGACCCTCGAGGGCCATTGACCTTTCAAGCCGAATGCCGCAAACCAACGCCCATACCCTATAAGAAAATGGAACTCCAATGGCTCACGACTCCGAGAAGAAACAACGTCTGCATTTGGTCTTCGGTGGTGAACTGACCACGCTCACCGATGTTCATTTCCGTGACCTGGACAAGCTCGATATCGTCGGCATCTATCCCGATTACGAAAGCGCGCACATCGCCTGGAAGTCGAAGGCTCAGATGACCGTCGACAATGCGCATATGCGTTATTTCATCGTTCACATGCATCGCCTGCTTGATCCGGAAAACGATTGATGCCGACGCCGTCGGCATGCGCGGCGCGTTCCCGCGCGCTCGCCGCATTTGACCTTCGCCCGAGCTTTCCATTGGGCGAGGGGCCCAGGCCATGAGCAGCTTTCGCGCCCGGCTGGCGCTCTCCAGCTATCGCTGGATTGGTTCGGCGATCTATCCGTTCGTGTGGTCCTATCTTGCCCTGCGCGCCGCGAAGGGCAAGGAGGACCCGGCGCGCCGCCGCGAGCGTTACGGATATGCCAGCGTGCCGCGTCCGCAAGGTCCGCTCGTCTGGTTCCACGCCGCAAGCGTCGGAGAGACCAATGCGGTCATCCCGCTGATCAAGGAAATCCATCGTCGCGGCATCAATGTCGTGCTGACGACCGGCACGAAGACGTCGGCGCGGGTCGCGGCCGGGCGCCTCGGCTCGGCGGTCATTCACCAATATGTGCCGCTCGATTTCAAGCCGGCGGTCAATCGTTTCCTCGAATACTGGCAGCCGGATCTGGCCATCATCGCCGAATCCGAGATCTGGCCGATGACCATCCTGGAACTTGGGCGACGCCACATCCCGCAGGTTCTGGTCAACGGCCGCCTTTCCGACCGCACGTTTGCGCGCTGGAAGAAGCGGCCGGCGCTCGCCGATGCGCTGTTTGAGAACCTCGCGCTCGTCATCGCTCAATCGGATGTCGACGCCGAACGTTTTCGCACGCTCGGCGCCCTGCCGGTGATGGTATCGGGCAACCTGAAAGTTGATACCGACGCACCGCCACACGACCCGCAGGCGTTGAAAGAATATCGCCAGCAGATCGGCACGCGCAAAACCTGGGCGGCGATCTCGACTTTCGACGGTGAGGAAAGTGCCGCTGGCGTCGTGCATCGTGCCCTCAAGGAGCGCACCGGCCTGTTGACCATCATCGTGCCGCGGCACCCCGAGCGCAGCGATGCGATCGAGGCGGCGCTGACGGCCAAGGGGCTGAAGGTTGCGCGTCGCACCCGTCGCGATCCGCTGACATCAGACGTCGATATTTTCCTTGGCGACACGATCGGCGAGATGGGACTCTATCTGCGCCTGACCGAGGTGGCCTTTGTCGGACGCTCGCTGTTTGCCGAAGGCGGGCAGAACCCGCTGGAACCGGCAATGCTCGGCTGCGCCGTTCTTTCGGGCGGCAACGTCCAGAATTTCCGCGAGACCTACCAGATGCTTGCCAAGAACGGCAGCGCCAAGATCGTCCGCGATACCGAGATGCTGGCCAAGGGCGTCAACTACCTGCTCGTCAACGACGACATGCGTCGTTCGATGATCGATGCCGGCCTCGAAACCGTGCAAGAGATGCGCGGCGCGCTGTCGGCGACAATGAAGGGGCTCGAGCCCTATATCAATCCGCTCGTCGTCAAGGCGCGGCTCGAACCGCGCAGCGACCTCTGACCGCACCGGGAGACGTAAGATCACCATGAGCGCACCGACAGCCATCGCCGGTATCCTGTTCGACAAGGACGGAACGCTGCTCGACTACGCCAAGAGCTGGGTGCCGGTGAACTACGAGTTGGCGAAGATCGCCGCCAAGGGCGACGAGGTTCTGGCGCGCGCTCTGCTCAAGGCGGGCGGCATGGATCCGGATACCGGCCATGTGCTGCCCGACAGCCTGCTTGCCGCCGGCAACACGGTCGAGATCGCGACCGGGTTCGTGACCGCCGGTGCGCCGTTTACCGTGGAAGCCTTGACGACTCTGTTTGACGGACTGTTTGCCCGTTCGGCCGAATATGCGGTGCCGGTCACCGACCTCGGTTCGTTCTTTGCCGGTCTGCATGCCAAGGGGTATCGCCTCGGTGTCGCATCCAGCGACAACGAGCGCTCGATCCGCGAAACCGCCAGGCGCTTCGGGTTTGACGGCTATCTGCATTACGTCGCCGGCTACGACAGCGGCTATGGTGTCAAGCCGGAGCCCGGCATGGTGCTCGGCTTCTGCGCAGCCACTGGGCTCGATCCACAGCAGGTCGTGGTCGTCGGCGACAACAATCACGACATGCACATGGGCCGCAACGCCGGCGTCGGCATGACTGTCGCAGTGCTCACGGGCACCGGCTCGCGCCAGTCGCTGGCCGATGCCTCCGACCATTGCCTGGCCGATATCACCGAACTCGAAGCCGTCCTCTAGGTTTTTCGCTGAGCCGCATTTCCGTCGCTGCCGCACTTACGGTTGCGAACATGGCCCCATCATCGCCAGAGGATCGATAGAACCAACGCCGACAGATAGAGCCCGAGCCCGAATATCGCATGCGCAAGCAGGCTGCGCAGCCGCGCGATATTCGGGCTCGGCGTTTTCGAGGCAGCGATGCCGGCCCCCATGCCGGGCTGCATCAGGAAAAACGGCGCGACTACGGTCATGAGGCCGATGATCAGTGCCGGGCCAAGCGTCGGCCGTGTCGCCCAGTCATGTCCCCAGATCAGTAACAAAAGCCCCGCGAAGACAATGCCGATCGCATAATGGGCGGTCCAGCCGATCAGCCGTTCGCCACGAACGGGGGCCGCCGCTACGATACGCTGGTGCATGAAACGGCCTTGCGGAAAATGGCCGATCCACCGACCCACCATGCCATAGTCCAGGGACGGCATGTCGAGCAAACGTTTCAGCGCCACCGCCCAGAGATCCATGACCGCAGTCGCACCGATGCCGATCAGGAAGGCCCGCAACACCAGATCCGTTTCCATGTCCGTATCCTTTCACATCATGTTCATGGCCGCCGCATCGACCGATCGCGCTCCACGGCACACCAGGATGTCATTCAATTGAGCAATTGAATGATTGATGGAGAAGTGTTAGGCTTCTGTCAATGACCGATCTTCAACTTCATATCTTCGAGGAGTTTGCCGAGCTTGCCCGCACGCTTGCGAGCGCTCAGCGCCTGCTTTTGCTTGAGCACATCGCCCAGGGCGAGCGCTCGGTGGAGCGCCTTGCCGAACTGTCCGGCCTCAGCATCGCCAATGCGTCACAGCACCTACAGCAATTGCGGCGTGCCGGTTTTGTCGAGCCTCGCCGGGACGGCAAGCGCGTGCTCTATCGGCTGGGGACCGGTCCGGTGATCGGCCTGCTTTCGGCCCTGCGGCAGTATGCCGAGCACAATCGTGCGCAGATCCGCGAACTCGTTGCAGATCGTCTGGACCGGCCAGACCGTCTCGAAGCGATGTCGCGCGACGAACTGCTGCTGCGGATGCGGGAAGGAGGCGTGACGCTGCTGGATGTTCGACCGCGGGACGAATTCGCGTCGGGCCATCTTCCCGGTGCGATCAATATTCCGATCGAGGAACTCGAACGACGCCTTGCCGAACTGCCCGCCGGGGGCGAGATCGTCGCCTATTGCCGTGGGCCTTATTGCGCCCTTTCCTTCGATGCGGTCACGGTCTTGCACGAGAGGGGCTTTGCTGTCCGCCGCCTCGAGAGCGGATTTCCGGATTGGAAGGCGGCCGGCCTTGCTGTGGAAAGCAGGGGTCTGAGCTAGACGGGAAGCCTGTCGGAACCGGCATTGTCTTGTGCCGCTTGCCTTTTTCCGCGTTCTGACGTTTTTTGTCGGCAGACATGCCGCCGCATTTTTGGGCAGCGGCAGCCGAGATGTGCATCGTCCTTCCCGGAAGGACCAGACGGGGTGACGGAAACAAAGATGGTATCGGAAGCGCCGCCGTTCTGGTGGACAAAGGCGGATTGGCGTGCCCGGGCTTTGTGGCCGTTTTCCTGGATCTATGGACGTATTGCAGGCTTGCGCATGGATCGTGCCCGCCGGGCATCCGTGCCGGTCCCGATCATCTGCATCGGCAATTTCACGGTCGGCGGTGCCGGCAAGACCCCGACGGCGATCGCGCTTGCGCGTGCCGTCAGGGCCAAGGGTCTGAAGCCGGGTTTCCTCAGTCGGGGTTATGGCGGTTCGCTCGATGTGACGACGATCGTCGAACCTGAACACCACAGGGCACGCGACGTCGGTGACGAGCCGCTGTTGCTGGCGCGTGAGGCACTGACGGTCGTGTGCCGTCGCCGGGTCGATGGTGCCCGCCGGCTGGTGGCCGAAGGCGTCGATATCATCATCATGGACGATGGTTTCCAGAGCGCGCGGCTCGCCTTCGATTTTGCACTGCTCGTCATCGATTCCCGACGTGGCATCGGCAATGGCTACCTCGTGCCGTCAGGCCCGGTGCGCGCACCGATCTCCAATCAGCTGCGCCATGCGACCGCGCTGTTGAAGATCGGCAATGGCGCCGAGGCCGACGCCTTGATCCGTCGCGCCGCACGAGCCGGCAAGCAGATCTACGAGGCGGAGGTTGTCCGCCTTGACGACGGCTCGCTGAACGGTGTCAAGGTGCTGGCCTGGGCCGGCATCGCCGACCCGGAAAAATTCTATCGCACGGTGCGTGAAACCGGCGCGCTCATCGAGGAAACGCGCAGCTTCCCCGACCATCATCACTTTTCAGAGGACGAGATATCGGACCTTCTGGACAAGGCGGCCGCGCTCGGCTGCACGCTTGTGACCACGGCCAAGGACATGGTTCGCCTGGAGCCCGGCCACGGCCGGGCAGCGGAATTGGCTGGGGCAAGCCGGGTGGTCGAAATCGATGTGCACTTCGATGATCCGTCCGCACCGGCAAAGATCGTGACAGCTGCGCTGTCGGCGGCACGCGCCCGCAAATTGCGGGAAGCGGAACAAAAATAGGGTCGTGAGGGCTGCGTCCCCCGGAGGACGATGGCGGGCGAGGCTCATCTCCTGACGGAAAATCGCTTCGTGCCTTTCCTGGAAAAGCTTACAGCAATTCCAGGAAAAGTGTGAAACGGTTTTCCGTCCTTTGCGTCATTGCAAAGAGTTCGATCATTCCACTGTTTCAACGAAGCAATGAAATGATCTAGCGGCGCTGGTTCGGCAGGGCGCCTGCGCGCTTTTCGGCCTCGAGCGACGCTTCCGCGTCGACATAGGGCTCCTGGCGGGCCACGCTCCAATAGCGCAGTTCGTCGACCGGGATGGTCTTGCCCGTCATCGCGCAGATGACGTGCGAGCCGGCAAGAACGATCTGAAAGTCGCCGTCGAGATAACGGATCTTCGCTTCGCGCGAGGCGCTTCCTTCAAACCGGTTCATCATCTTCTAAGCCCGTTCCGTCTTCATGGTCTGCTGTTTGATCTAGCCCGGCTCCCGGTAAAATGCCAGCGCATTTCGCCGTGCCGGAGCCTCGCGGGTCAGCTCCTGCCGAACAGTCGCTCGATGTCGGAGAGCTTCAGCTCGATATAGGTCGGCCGACCGTGATTGCACTGGCCGGACCCGGGCGTCGCTTCCATCCGGCGCAACAGCGCGTTCATTTCCTCGGTGCGCATCCGGCGGCCGGAACGGACGGATCCATGGCAGGCCATCGTCGCGGCGAGATATTCAAGCCGGCTTGCAAGCCCGTTGGCCGTGTCCCATTCGGCTATCTCGTCGGCAAGCTGGCGCACGAGGCCTGCGGCATCCATCTCGCCCAGCATGGCCGGCGTTTCCCGCACGGCGATGGCGCCGGGGCCGAAGCGCTCGATGCCGAGGCCGAGGCGACCCAGCTCGTCTGCATGCGTCATCAGTCGATCGCAATCGTCTTCGGAAAGATCGACGATTTCCGGGATCAGCAATGCCTGGGCGGCGACCGGCTTTGAATGCAGCGCCGTTCGCATGGTTTCGAACACGAGGCGTTCATGGGCGGCGTGCTGGTCGACGATGACAAGGCCGTCCTGCGTCTGTGCGACGATGTAGTTTTCGTGAAGCTGGGCGCGCACGGCACCGAGCGGAAAGGATTGCGGTGCCGGCGCGTCTGCGATCGCCCGCTCAGGCTCGACCGAAGGCGAAGCTGTGCGAGCCGACGGAGCCGAGAAAGCGGTAAAGCTTGCTTGTGGTGCCTCGGACAGACCGCGAAGCATGGTGTCGAAATGCGCTGGCCGGTAGGGCGAGCTTTCCGCGCTCCAGGGCTGCTGCGGCCGGTATTGCCCTGAGCGGAACGCCTGCATCATTCCGCTTGCACTTGTCGTCGACGCCCGGTCGCCCTCCCGCGCCAGGGCCTCGCGGATGGCGCCGATGATCAGCCCGCGCACGAGGCCTGGATCGCGGAAGCGGACATCCGACTTCGCCGGATGCACGTTGACGTCGACGAGCGCCGGGTCGAGCGCGATCGACAGCACCGCCACGGGATAGCGGCCATGCGGGATCGTTTCGGAATAGGCCGCGCGAATGGCGGACAACAGTTGCTTGTCCTGGACGGGGCGACCGTTGACGAAGACATATTGCTGCAGCGAGTTGCCGCGGTTGTAGGTCGGCACGCCGGCAAAGCCGGTCAGCTTTATGTCCTCGCGCGCGGCATCGATCTCGATGGCGTTGTCGCGGAAGTCCTTGCCGAGCACCTGGGCCATGCGGGCGAGCCGGTCGTCGCCGGTCGCCGGAAACTCCAGTGTTGTCCGATCCGATCCCGACAGCACGAAGCGCACCTTCGGAAAGGCGATCGCCATGCGCCGCACCACATCCGAGATCGCCGACGCCTCTGCCTTTTCCGACTTCATGAACTTGAGCCGGGCAGGGGTCGCAAAGAACAGGTCGCGGACTTCGACGACCGTACCGGTATTGGCGGGCGACGGGCGAACGGGATCCGTCCTGCCGCCGGCAATCGAGATGACGGCGCCTTCGGGGGCACCAGCCGTCCGGGTGGTGATCGAAAGCCGGGAGACCGATCCGATCGAAGGCAGGGCCTCACCGCGAAAGCCGAGCGTGCGAATATCGAACAGGTTGTCGTCGAGCTTCGAGGTGCAGTGCCGCTTGACGGCCAGCTCCAGATCGGCCGGCTGCATGCCGGCGCCATTGTCGGTCACGCGCAGCAACGTCTTGCCGCCACCGGCGGTGGCGATTTCGATCCTGGTCGCACCGGCATCGAGCGCGTTTTCGATCAGTTCCTTGGCGGCACTGGCCGGGCGTTCGATGACTTCGCCGGCGGCGATCTGATTGATGAGGGTCTCGGAGAGCTGCTTGATGGCCATGCTCTATTTTCCCGGATTCGGGGACGGAACGGAAGCGGAAATACAGCTCTGTCCCCGTCTGACGTCTTCTATTATCGGGCTTTGGTTATGCAACCCATTGGTGCGCCCAAAAATGAGACCGAGATTTAATTGCCCCTTAATATTCTGCTGCGATTTTCCACAACAACCTGAATGATCACGGGTTTTGTCTTTGGAGCACTACGGCGTTGCTGGACGTCGTGTCACCCCGCTCGAAGAGGCGCCTTCCAAGGCCATCCCAGCATGTCCCGAAATGAAACCGCCGCTACAGCGCCGCGCGTCTTATTGGATGCGCTAAGGTCGCTGTAGCACTTTGATTGGCTGCATGCTTTTGCCCTTAAATCGGAGACGATTTAAGTAAACATGCAGTAGGCGAGTGAGGACAGCGCAATGAACGATGGGGCGCCAAACGGCGCGGACATCAACAGGATCATTCTTGAGTCGAGCTGCGATGCGCTCGGCTCAGCGATGCTTGTCTGCGGCCGGGACGACACCATCCTCTTTGCCAGCCGCACCATGCTACAATATTTCCCCGTTCCATCCGAGATGCTGCTGCCGGGAACGCGATTGCGCGATTTCCTTGGCGCCGTCTACGACACCGGCGTTCGCCCCGGAACCGTTCCCGAAAACAGCCGGCGTCGGACGAACCGCGAGGACTGGATTGCCGAGCATATGGCGCTGCACTGGCGCGAGCGCTACGAGAATGTCGAGCGCGCCGGCCGTACGCGCTGGGTTTCCATGCGCAAGCGCCGTCTCTCCAGCGGTATCGGCATCCTGTCCATCATCGATGTCTCCGATCAGAGGAAGCGCGACGAGCAACTGCAGACGGATCTCGAGCGGGTCGAGCTGACCGAGGAGATCCTCGATGCTCAGCCCAATCCGATCTGCGTCAAGGATCGCAACCTCAACTACATCGCCGTCAACAAGGCCTTCTGCCTCATCCATGATCTTTCCCAGGAGGCTATCCTCGGTCGTTCGGCCTGGGATCTGGTCGACAGCGAACTTGCCGAAC
The DNA here is from genome assembly GCF_050434565.1 of Ensifer sp. 4252. Classification (NCBI taxonomy): domain Bacteria; kingdom Pseudomonadati; phylum Pseudomonadota; class Alphaproteobacteria; order Hyphomicrobiales; family Rhizobiaceae; genus Ensifer; species Ensifer sp. 4252. The sequence goes on along the minus strand of NZ_JBNDIU010000001.1, from coordinate 882,561 downwards.
GGTTCGAGCAGTCCGATCGGCGCGTGCTTGAAACCGGCAAGTCGCATTCGGAGGCGGAGCATATCGTCCGCGCCGATGGCAGCGACCTCTGGGTTCTCACCCGCAAGTATCGCGTCGGCATGCCCGGCCGCCATTTCGTCGTGACCTGCATGAACGACGTGACGGATATCGCCGGCTGGTACAATGGCTCCGAGGACGGTTCCGCTCCCTCCGGCGGTCTCCAGATCAACGACTACAGCATCTTTGCGCCGGCCCAGAATTTCTACGATCCGTTTCGTGCGCTGAACGTGCAGCAACTGGTCGAGGCGGGATCGATGATCGAGACCCTTCCGGCGCGCGGTCTGCGCGTTCTGCTTGCCTCGGCCGATCGGTTGACGGAAGACCGGCTCGTCGCGCGTCTGCGCGGCTCGGGCCTGGAAGCCTGTGCGGTGCGCAACCTCGACGAATTGACTGCCTTCGGCATGGCGTCCGATAGCGCCGGCCTGAAGCTCGACGTGTTGCTCCTCGACAGCGCCTTTCCGGACGGTCAGCATGTTCCGGCCGCCTGGCGCAATTGCCCCGTCGTCACCGTCGAAGCCGATCAGGACGCCGCTGCTGTTCTGACCGAGGTTTTCCGTGTTTGCGCCGAGCGCCCGCAAGCCTCGCCACTGCTGCAATCGGACTGGTCGATCTCCTTTGAGGACGAGGGCGCAGTGTCCGTGCCGGTTTCACAGGTCGACGTCCTTGTTGCTGAAGACAACCAGATCAACCAGTTCGTTTTCGCGCAGATACTGGAAGGGCTCGGTGTCTCCCATCGTATTGCAGCCAACGGTCGCGAGGCCGTCGAGCTGTGGCACGAGCTTCAACCGGCGCTCGTCCTCATGGATGTGTCCATGCCTGTCATGAACGGCTTCGATGCGGCAGTCGCCATTCGAACAGCGGAAAAGGCGAGAGGCGATAGAACGCCGATCATCGCCGTGACCGCTCAGGCCCTCGATATCGATCTCCAGCAGTGCAAGGCGTCGGGCATGGATGATCACATCATGAAGCCGGTCAGCCCCGATATGATCGAGGCCGTGCTGCGAAAATTCATGCCGGTAAGGGCCATGCGAGCGACAGGTTGAACGGAAATCGTGTCAACTCGCTAGAATTGGGGATGTCGATGGCAGATCTTGGAGCGAGCCGATATCGGATTGTTAACCCCCGATTGCGATCTTCTGCACCGTATTGCCAAAAAGTGTAGAGCCCCTCCGGAATGCATCGCAGCCCCTCAGCCGTCAACGTCGGAACCTTGCCGGAAGCGCGCCATCGCTCCGCGGACCGGCTTGCCTTGTCGGCTGCCCGGCGCGGACGGGCTGGCTCTTTTGAAATCCGGGGGCTTGGCCGATGATGTCGGGCGAAACCCCCTATCACCGCATCGGCAGGGACGCTCCGCCTATCGACGGCTCGATCGATCCGTTGACCGGGCTCGGCAATGCGCGCCAGCTGCGCAAGACCGTTTGCGATCTTGCCGAAGAGCGCGCCAGCGATCCCGCGCCCTTTACCATCGGTCTGGCCAATATCGACGGTTTCAAGCCGATCAACGATCTGTTCGGCCCACGCGCCGGCGACGAGATCCTCTGCCAGGTTGCCCATCGGCTGCAAGCCTGCGCGCCTGAAGGCGCGACAATCATTCGCTCCGAGAACGACGAATTCGCCTTCGTCCTGCCGCTCGTCTTCGAGCGCAAGGGGGCCGAGAAGGTCGGGCAGATGTTGAAGGAAGTGCTGTCGGCGCCCTTCGATCTCGGCGATCGCAATGTGCGCCTTTCCGCCTCGTTTGGTTTTGCCGTCTATCCCTTTGCTGGCGAGGTCTTCGAAGATTTGCTGAAAAGCGCCGATACGGCTCTTTATCGTTCCAAGCGTCGCGGCCGCGGTCAGATCACCGTCTATTCCCAGGAAATCGCCCAGGAAATGAAACGGGCGACGCAGCTGGAGCAGGCGCTGCGCAACGCGATCATCGCCAACGAGGTCGACGTGCATTTCCAGCCGATCGTCGATCTGCGCAACGACGCCGTCGTCGGCTTCGAAGCCCTGGCCAGATGGTGCGATGCCGATCTCGGCTACGTTTCGCCAGCTGTCTTCGTGCCTTTGGCAGAAGAGCGCGGCTTCATCGAATCGCTGGCAGAAACGCTGTTGCGGAAGGCCGCGCATGCGGCACTCGCCTGGCCGAAGGAGCTGTTCCTGTCGTTCAACCTGTCGTCGGCACAGTTGATGGACCCGGCCACAAGCGCGCGTCTCCTGACGATCATCAACCAGATTGGCCTGGACCCCCGGCGGCTGGAACTGGAGATTACCGAGACCGCCGTCATGGCGGATGCTGAGACCGCCCAGAAGATCGTGACCGAGCTTCGGGCGGCAGGCGTGCGTGTCTCGCTCGACGATTTCGGCACCGGGCAGTCGAGCCTTGGACGCCTTCGCGACTTCTCCTTCGACAAGGTCAAGATCGACCGGGCCTTCGTGTCGCGGATTTCGGCCGACCGGGCCTCCGAGCATATCATCAAGGCTATCGTGTCGATGTGCGAAGGCCTGGAGCTTGAGGTCGTTGCCGAAGGCATCGAGGACTTTTCCGAGGCGTTGAAGTTGAAGGCGCTCGGCTGCGGCATGGGCCAGGGCTACTTCTACGGCAAGCCGGCCGACGCCGTTGCGACGATGCGCTACCTCTCGGACCGCTATCGCGGTGTCGCAGCCCAACTCTAGACGCTGCCGTAATCGCAGGTTTCAGTCCTTGGCATCCTCAGCTCGATTTCGCGTGCCCTCCGCCAGCAACCAATCCCTGACCCGTCGCGCCTGGTTGTTCAGCTCGCGCGAGCGCGGCCAGACGACATAAAAGGCCATCCCTGTCTTCAGCACGTGACCGCAGACCGGCACCAGCGCGCCGGAGCGAACCTGCGGATCGGTCAGGTGTTCCCAGCCGAGAGCCACCCCTTCGCCTGATAGCACCGCCTGCATCACCAGGACATAGTCGTTGATCGCTAGACGCCGCGCCTGCGGCGGGTAGGCAAGGCCGGCGCTGGCGAACCATTCGGTCCAGTCGCAGGCGCGCCGCACAGGCTCTTCGAGATGAATGAGGTTGTGGTGCAGCAAATCGGCCGGCTTGCTTGGCAGTCCATGCTGTTCGATATAGGCCGGCGTCGCCACCGCATTGACGACCTCCTCGGCCAGAAGCGCCGCATGGTAGCGTGGCCAATGGCTTGGGTCGCCGCCGCGGATGCCAAGCGGGATCGGCTCTTCGTCGAGATCGAGATCGCGCACGCTCGTCTGTATCCTCAGATCGATCTCCGGCAGATCCTCGCGCATGCGGTTGAGGCGCGGCAGCATCCACATCGAGGCAAAAGCGGTCGATGCGGCAAGCGTCACATTGGTCTCGCGCCCCTTGGAGCGGATGTCTTCTGCCGACTTCTGGATCCGTGACAGACCGACCGAGACGTCGGCATGGAATTTCTCGCCCGCCTCCGTCAACTCTACGGCGCGATGCACGCGGTGGAAGAGCGGCACGCCCAGCTGCTCCTCCAGCCCGCGAATGGCGTAGGAGACCGCCGCCTGCGTCATGCCGAGCTCGTTGGCGGCGCGGGTGAAATTCTGATGGCGGCCGGCAGCCTCGAAGACGATGAGACTTGCAGCCGAAGGGAGCAGGCGACGGAGATTTTCCATAACTTAGGCTTATCGCATGGCTCAATTTTTTCCAGCGTTACAACGTGATTTTTCGTCAATACCATGACTGTGAATGATGGGAGGACGGCGATGGAAATGGTGGCTGCGACAGCGGGTGAAGCACCGAGACGGACACGGGGTTCAAGACCGCAGCGCGGCGGTGTCAGCGCCAAGAGCCTTGGCGTCCCCTACATCATCCGCAACATTCCGACCTACGATATCCTGGGCGAGGAAAGCCTGCTCCGGATCGAGAAGATTGCCGACCGCATCCTTGCCGAAGTCGGCATCGAATTTCGCGACGATCCGGCATCTATCGAGCATTGGAAACGCGCCGGTGCCAAGCTGAATGGCGTCCGGGTGACCTTCGAACCCGGCATGCTGAAGGAAATCTTGCGCTCCGCACCACGTCAGTTCACCCAGCATGCCCGCAATCCCACCCACAGCGTCGAAATCGGCGGCAACAACGTCGTTTTCTCGCCGGCCTATGGCTCTCCCTTCGTTACCGATCTCGACAACGGCCGGCGCTACGGCACGATCGAAGACTTCCGCAACCTGATAAAACTGGCGCAGTCGAGCCCCTGGCTGCACCATTCCGGCGGCACGATCTGTGAGCCGGTCGATGTTCCGGTGAACAAGCGCCACCTCGACATGGTCTATAGCCACATCAAATATTCCGACCGGGCTTTTATGGGCTCGATCACCGCGGAAGACCGTGCCGAAGACTCGATCGAGATGGCGCGCATTCTCTTCGGACGCGATTTCGTTGATGCCAACTGTGTCATCCTCGGTAACGTCAACGTCAATTCGCCGCTCGTCTGGGACGGCACCATGACGAAGTCTTTGCGCGCCTATGCGCGGGCAAACCAGGCTGCGGTCATCGTCCCCTTCATCCTTGGCGGCGCCATGGGGCCGGTCACCAATGCCGGAGCGATCGCGCAATCCTATGCCGAAACGTTGGCCGGCTGCGCCTTGACCCAGCTGGAGCGCAAAGGCGCGCCGGTCATCTTCGGCAACTTTCTGTCGTCCATGTCACTGCGCTCCGGTTCGCCGACCTTTGGCACGCCGGAACCGGCGATCGGCAGCATGGTTGTCGGCCAGCTCGCACGCCGGCTCGGTCTGCCGCTGCGCTGTGCCGGCAACTTCTCGAATTCGAAGCTGCCGGATGCCCAGGCCATGCAGGAAGGCGTCATGTCGATGCTGTCGGCGGTGCATTGCGGGGCCAATTTCATCCTGCACTCGGCCGGCTTCGTCGACGGGCTGCTGGCGATGTCCTACGAAAAATTCGTCATGGACACGGATTTCTGCGGCGCGTTGCATTCCTATCTCGCCGGCGTCGTCGTCGACGACAACACGCTGGCCATGGACGCCTTCCTGCAGGTCGGGCCCGGCAGCCATTTCCTCGGCTGCGACCACACCATGCGCAACTATCAGACCGCCTTCTGGGATTCAGGCCTGTCCGACAACGAGCCCTTCGAAAAATGGACGGAAGAGGGCGGAACCGACATGGCGGTGCGGGCCAACCGGAGCTGGAAGAAGACGCTGGCCGAATACGAAGCGCCGCCGCTGGACGTGGCGATCGACGACGCTTTGACGGACTATGTCTCTCGTCGCAAGAATGGCATGGCGGACGCCTGGTACTGAGCCGACGCCGAGCCTTCCTTGAGAATGCGCATAACAAGAATGATGGAGCGTCCCCCGGCCGACCTCGGCGGACAGGCGGCGCTCAAGGGAACAGAAATGACGCTGCCGAAAGACCCGCTGCTCCAGCCTTACCGCCTCAAACACCTGACGCTCAAGAACCGGATCATGTCGACGGCCCATGAGCCCGCCTATTCAGAAGACGGCATGCCGAAGGATCGCTATCGCCTTTATCATCTTGAAAAGGCCAAGGGCGGCATGGCGCTGACCATGACGGCGGGATCCGCCATCGTTTCGGAGGATTCGCCGCCTGCCTTCGGCAATCTCCATGCCTATTGTGACGAGATCGTGCCCTGGCTGAAGAAGATCGCCGATGACTGTCATGAGCATGATACCGCGGTGATGATCCAGCTCACCCATCTCGGCCGCCGCACCGGCTGGAACAAGGGCGACTGGTTGCCGGTTCTCTCCGCCTCGCCGGTACGCGAAGCCGCGCACCGCTCCTTTCCCAAGGAGATCGAGGATTGGGATATCGAGCGCATCGTCGGCGACTATGCGGCAGCCGCCGCCCGCATGCAGGCGGCCGGCCTTGATGGTATCGAGCTTGAGGCCTACGGCCACCTGATCGACGGCTTCTGGTCGCCGGCGACCAACCATCGCGACGATAATTTCGGCGGCTCGCTCGACAACCGCCTGCGCTTCACCGACATGGTGCTCGATGCCATCCGCAAATCCGTCGGCCCCGACTTTATCGTCGGCATGCGCATGGTCGCCGACGAGGATTGGGATAAAGGCCTTTCGAAAGAGGAGGGCATCGAGATCGCCCGCCGTCTGGCAAACTCCGGCAAGGTCGATTTCCTCAACATCATCCGTGGGCACATCGACCATGATGCACCGCTGACCAAGGTGATCCCGATCCAGGGCATGGCGGCCTCGCCGCATCTCGATTTTGCCGGTGAAATCAGGGCGGCAACCAAATTTCCGGTTTTCCATGCGGCCCGCATCGCCGATGTGGCGACTGCACGCCATGCGATCGCCGAGGGCAAGCTCGATATGGTCGGCATGACCCGCGCCCATATCGCCGACCCGCATATCGTCAGGAAGATCGAAGAGGGCAGGGAAGCCGAGATACGTCCCTGCGTCGGCGCGACCTATTGTCTCGATCGCATCTACGAGGGCGGCGGCGCGCTCTGCATTCACAATGCGGCGACCGGGCGCGAGGCGATCGTGCCGCACGTCATCTCCAGAAGCGAAGGGCCGAAGCGAAAGGCGTTGGTCGTCGGTGCCGGTCCGGCCGGCCTTGAGGCGGCGCGTGTGCTTGCCGAGCGCGGCCATTCGGTCGAAATCCTGGAGGCAACTGGGCAAGCGGGCGGGCAGATCCTGCTTGCCCAGCGCAATCCGCGCCGCAGGGAGCTGATCGGCATCGTCGACTGGCGGCTGTCGGAACTGGAGCGGCTTGGCGTGCCTGTTCACTACAACGTCTTTGCCGGCGCAGGCGATATTCTGGAGCGCTCGCCCGATCTTGTCGTCGTCGCCACCGGCGGCATCGCGCAAAACCCGGCGCTGGAGGCAGGCGACGATCTGGTCGTATCAAGCTGGGATATCATTGCCGGTACTATCAAGCCGGAAGGACCGGTGCTGCTCTACGACGACAACGGCGCCCATAGCGGCATGACTGCGGCCGAACTCATCGCACGCGCTGGCGTCGCGCTTGAGATTGTTTCCCCGGAGCGCATGTTCGCACCGGAAGTTGGCGGTATGAACCATGTGCCCTATGCCAGGGCGTTCGCGGATCACAATGTACGTGTGACGATCAACACCCGCCTGCGGTCGGTTCGGCGGGACGGCAATGGGCTGGTGGCGACGCTCGGATCCGACTTCTCCGAAATGGCATCGAGCGAGCGCCGCGTGGCCCAGGTGGTGGTCGAGCACGGCACCGTGCCGATGGACGATCTCTATCGCGAATTGAAGCCGCTTTCTCGCAATCTGGGCGCCATCGACTACAAGGCGCTGCTTCGCGGCGAAAACCCGATCCAGTTGCGCAACCCGGGCGCGGGCTTTGATATGTTCCGCATTGGCGATGCCGTCGCCAGCCGCAACATCCATGCCGGCATCTACGACGCGCTGCGCTACGGCGTGCTTGTGTGAACAAAAAGAGCGGCGGTGAAACCGCCGCTCCGTCTCCTGGTCGTTTCTTAATCCAGCTTACTGCTGGGTACCCTCAGCCGGTGCCGGCTGCATCGGGGTAGCCGGGGCCGTTCCTGTTGACGAGGTCGTCGACGTGTCAACCGGCTGGTTGGCGTTCTGTTCGGCAACCTGCTGCGCCTTGGTCTTGAACTCCGGAGCCGCCTTCAAGGTTTCGGCGGTTTCCGTCGTTGTCAGCTTTAGGGCATCCGTATTGGCCTGCTCGGAGATTTCGATGCGATCGAACGGGACCGCAACATTCTTCTCGCCGAGACCCAGGAAGCCGCCGACACCGATCACCGCGGCTTCAACGCCGCCGTCCTTCTTGATGATCAGGTCGTTAATCTCGCCGACCTTTTCGTCGCCGGCGTTAAAAACGGTCTGGCCGACATAGGTGCTGGTCGCGATCTGGTCGGCGGCCTGCTCGGTCAGGTACGTTCCGTCAGACTGAGCCATGTCGGCTGGTGCGTCGGTGGTTGCCGGTGGTGTCGTCTGCACCTGATCAGCGGGTGCTTCGGCACCCGGAACCGGCTGCGTTTCCATCGTCTGCGGCTCGGCCGGCTTAGGCTGAGTAGCGTCCTGAGCGAAGGTCATCGGCGCGAACGCAACACTCGCGATAAGCGCACCGGCCGCAACGGAAGATACAAGTTTCTTGGTCATGTCAAACTGCCTTTCCTTGACGTTGTCGATCAAGGCGCGGTCCTGATGGTCGACAGGTTTCCACCGCACCGGTGATACCAAAGCAACGCCCGGCGGCAGAAACGGTTCCAGAAAAACTTGAAGTGATCGTGCCGTAACTGCGGCAGTCATGCGCCGGCTTCCGATGGCTGCTGATCAATATCGCCGACGGCGGCGGCTCATCTTTCGCCAGATATCAGACCTTCATCACTCCAGCTCCGTATTTTAGTGATTTATTGATTGCTTCTTTACATTCATACAATCTTGAGTGTTCTTGCCGATACTTGCGGAGGACAGCGAAAGGTATCCTTTGTGGATATTCCGTCCTGTTGATCTGGACGGTTCTCCATGTTTCTGCCGCGGCGATTTCTCTCCGTTTCCCTGCTTTCCGTTTTGGTAATGGTCTGCCTTGTCGGGATCGAGCGCAGCCTGTTCGGCGTACGCTACTTTTCGGAGCGAGTGCCTGAGGTCGAACCCTACAATCTCTGGCATGCATGGGTGGCGCTCAGCCTGTCGCTTGCGGCTATTCAGGGGTTTACGCGTGATGCATCCTGGCTCGGCGCGCCCGTGCTTCGGCTGGCCTCGCGCCGAGAACTGTGGATCTGCATCGCCATGCTGGTCTTCGCCGCCGCCGCCGCCCTGCTTTTCAGCGTCGATGCCGCGACCTTCAGTGCCCTGGCCCGCGAGGATAACGTCTTCGAGTGGCTTTCCGCCCTGTTGATTTTTGCCTCGAGCGTGTTCTTCGCGTCAGCGGCCATCGGTCAATTGCGCGCGGCGCGCGGTGGCGCCGATCGCATCGCATGGCTCGTGGCCGGCGCTGCGGCATCCTTCAGCTGCATCCTCTTCGTCGTCGGCATGGAAGAGATATCCTGGATGCAACGGGTGTTCAGCATTTCCACGCCCGACGCATTGCTTGGTCTCAACAAGCAGCAGGAATTGAACCTGCACAACATCTCGACCGGCTTCTCCGAGCTGCTCTATTACACCGGCAGCTTCGTGTTGCTGACGCTCGCGCCCTTTATCTGGCTTTACCTTCGCAAAGGGTTTGCGCTCGGACGGTTCGAAGCTTTCGCGCCCAGCGTCCTGGTGCTGGCAGCAAGCGCACCGATGGCGGCCTTCAACAGCGACAACTGGAGCATGCTGCCGACCCAGATGATGGTGATGATGACGGTGATCATCCTGCTGGTGATTGCCGATCTCGCACTGCGGGGTGGGTTGTGGCGGGAATTCATCGTGCTGACCGTCGGCGCCATCCTGATCGTGGCGATCCAGGAACTGTTCGTGCTTCAGGCGCACGAACTCGTGCGCATATGGGATCCGACCGAATATAAGGAACTCTTCATTGCGGTGGGTCTCGCCATCCATGGCTACGAGACCTGGTCGCGCCTGCGCACCTTGGCGCCGGCCACAGAGTTGCGGATCGGTCGCAGATCGATGGCTGGATAAAAGAAAACCCCGCCGAAACGACGGGGTTTCCACGCCAGTGCCGCTTGGTGCAACGCCAGTCCTCAATGGCTTTCGCGCAGAACCTCGCTGCCACTTCCGCCGACGAGGAAATCGAGGTCGGCGCCCTTGTCTGCCTGAAGCACCGTATCCTGATAGAGCTTGTAGTAGCCGCGGGTCCATTTCTGCTCCGGCGGCTGCCAGGCGGCCATGCGGGCTGCAAACTCCTCGTCGCTGATCATCAGGTTGAGTTCGCCCTTCAGCGCATCGAGCCGGATGCGGTCGCCGGTTCTGACGATCGCCAGCGGTCCGCCGGCGTTCGATTCCGGGCTGACATGCAGCACCACGGTTCCAAAGGCCGTGCCGGACATGCGGGCGTCCGAAACGCGCACCATGTCGCGCACACCCTTTTCGACCAGCCGGCGCGGGATCGGCATGTTGCCGACTTCCGCCATGCCGGGGTAGCCCTTGGGGCCGCAGCCCTTGAGCACGAGGATCGTATCCTCTGTCACAGGCAGGTCCGGATCGTCGATCTTGGCCTTCAGGTCCTCGATCGTCTCGAAGACATAGGCCGGGCCCTCATGCGCCAGCAAATGTTCGCTGGCGGCCGACGGCTTGATGACCGCACCGTTCGGCGCAAGGTTCCCTTTGAGCACGCGAATGCCGGCGGCTGCCCGTAGCGGATTGTCGAGCGGGCGAATGACGTCGTCGTTGAAAACTTCGGCGTCTTCCCAGTATCGGCTGATCGGCATGCCGAACACCGTCGGCGCATCCGCATGCAACAGGTGCTGGATGCGGTTCATCACGGCCGGCAGACCGCCAGCATAGGCGAGATCCTCGATCAGATACTTGCCGGATGGCATGCAGTTGACGATGCACGGCACCTGACCGCCGACGCGGTCGAAGTCCTCGAGACAGAGATCGACGCCGGCACGGCCGGCGATCGCCAGCATGTGCACGACCGCATTGGTCGATCCGCCGACCGCCGCGTTGGCGATGATGCCGTTTTCAAAATTCTTCTTGGTCAGGATCTTCGACAGGCGCAGATCCTCATGCACCATTTCGACGATGCGCTTGCCGGTCATGTGCGCCAGCGCCATGCGGCGTGCGTCGACAGCGGGAAGGGCGGCATTGGTCGGCAGCGACAGGCCCATCGCCTCGACGATCGACGCCATGGTGGTGGCCGTGCCCATGGTCATGCAGACGCCGGGCGAACGCGACATGCCGCTCTCGGCCGCCATGAACTCCTGAACGCTCATCTCGCCGGCGCGTACGGCTTCTGAAAACTTCCAGACGTCGGTGCCCGAGCCGATGTCCTTGCCCTTCCACTTGCCGTTCAGCATCGGCCCGGAGGAAACGACGATCGTCGGCAAATCAACCGAAGCCGCGCCCATCAGCTGGCCGGGGGTTGTCTTGTCGCAGCCGCCGAGCAGCACCACGCCGTCGATGCCATAGGCGCGGATTGCCTCCTCGACGTCCATCGCCAGCAGGTTGCGAAAGAGCATGGCCGTCGGCCGCATCTGCGTTTCGCCGAGCGAGGAAACCGGAAACTCGACCGGAAAGCCGCCGGCCTCCCAGACACCGCGCTTTACGCCTTCGGCCAGAATGCGCAGGTGGCTGTTGCACGGGGTCAGTTCCGACCAGGTATTGCAGATGCCGATGATCGGACGACCGTCGAAGACGTGGTCCGGAAATCCCTGGTTCTTCATCCAGGAGCGATGGATGAAACCATCCTTGTGGGTGCCGCCGTACCAATGACGGCTGCGCAGTTCTTTCTTCTTGTCGCTCATGCGAGCTTCCTCCTCACCATGCGATTGATCGCGTGGACGAATTGTATGACTTTTTATTGGCGTTTCGCCAAGGGCTTCCGCTCAGAGGCGGAAAGACGGCTCGAACCGGCCCTTGACGCTGACGCCGAGTTCGAAGGTCTTGCCGGCATGCGGATCGGCCGCGCGCGCCGCTTCGCCCAGGTCCTGCCAGGCCGATGTCACCAGCATGCGGTCGGCCTTCGGCCCGATGAAGGCCGTGCAGCTCGGCTGCGTCGTCGGCACTGCATAGCGCGCGACGCGTACGCCGTCAGGCCTGTAGACGTCGACTGTGCCGCTGCCCCAGCGGGCATTCCAGATCAGGCCGTCGGCATCGCAAACCGAGCCGTCGATGCCACCGGCCTCGCCGCTGCTGTCGACGAGCAGGCCGGGCTCGCCCGTCGGAAGTCCGGTCTCCGCATCGATGTCGACGCGCATCAGGTGGTTGACATCGGTGTCGACGAAATAGGCAACGGTTCCCTCAGGCGAAAAGCAGATGCTGTTGGGAATGGTGATCCGATCATAGAGCTTCGTCACCTTTGTGCCGGCGACGTGATAGATCGCGCCCGCTTGCTTTTCGGCGCTGCGGCCCATGGTGCCGATCCACAGCGAACCGGAAGCATGAACGCGGCCGTCGTTCGAGCGATTGCCGGGCTTGTCCTCCAGCGTCGTTACGAGACTGAACGCGCCTGTCTGCGTATCTCTCAGGAAAAGCCCCTGATCGGAAGCGATCAGTTGTCGGGACGGATCGATGACGGCAAGGACGCTACCGAGGAACGGAAGCGCGTGCACGGTCTTGCGGCCGGTTTCGAGATGCAGTTCGTGCAGTTCCTGGCCCTTGATGTTGAACCACCAGGCGGTGCCGCTGCCGGGGTCGTAGGTCGGCCCCTCGCCGAGGATCGAGGTCGATTCGCAAAGGATGCTGCCGGAAAAGGGAATGCTATCGCTCATCATCGTGCTCCGTAGACGGCGTCGTAGGCCTTGACTGTCGCGACGGCGCGCTTGCCGACGTCGGAGGCACTCATGCCGGGCTTGTAGAGGCTTGACCCGAGCCCGAAGCTTCTGATGCCGATCTTGGCATAATCGGCGAAATTCTCCTCTGACACGCCGCCGACGGCCGCCACTTCGACATCGGTCGGCAGCACGGTGCGGATAGCGGCGATGCCGGAAGGGCCGAGCACGCTTGCCGGGAAGAACTTGAGGCCGGTGGCGCCGGCCGCGGCGGCCGCGAGCGCCTCCGTCGGGGTGAAGACGCCGGGCATGGTCACCATGCCCTTTTGCGCCGCCAGCCGGATCACCGACGGCTCGACGTTGGGGCTGACCATCAGCCGTCCGCCGACATCGGCAAGCTGCTCGACCTGTGCCGTCGTCAGCACCGTGCCGGCGCCGATCAGGCAGCCCTCCGGCGCCATCTTCACGGCGGTCTCGATCGATCGGAACGGGTCGGGCGAGTTGAGCGGGATCTCGATCGCGGTGAAGCCCGCCTCGATCAGCGTGCCGACGACGCCTTCGGTTTCCTCGGGCTTGAGACCACGCAGGATGGCGACCAGCGGATATTTCATCGGTGGGAAGGGGATACGGTTCATATCAGCAGTCTTTCGGTCAGAGGGGCCAGATTGCCTGTGCGGCAGTCGAAAGGCCGGCGCGCACGGCCTCGTCAGCATCAACGATCCGCGGGCTAAGATTGAGGCTTGCAAGCGCTGCGCGGTAGAGCGCGCCGAGAGAGCCGGAGGCAACGAGGCAGACGCTATCGACGGTTCCGGCCGCTGCCAGCGCGCCGGCGATCTCAAGCCCGATCAGCGTGCCCGACAGCGTCGCCTTGGCGTCGGTCGCCGTCGTGCCACGCAGCAATTGGCCGGCGCGCACGCCGAACGTCAGATTGGTGGCGAGCGCCGGGTTGGCGCACGCGGCAGCGACGGCGGCGAGGAACGAGGGATTGTCGCCGGAAAAAACCTGCGCATCCGCGACCGAGTGGCTGAGAATGGAATGCTTGGAGATCACGTCGAACAATTCGCCGGTCATGAAGGTCGAGAAACCGGTGACCTTGCCGCCATCAAGCCGCACCCATTTGCTGTGGGTTCCGGGCATGCAGACGAGGTGCCGGCCGTCGCCAAGGCTGCCGGCAACGCCGAGCAACTGGGTCTCTTCGCCGCGCATGACGTCGGGATGTTGCGGGTCGCGCTGGGCCAGACCCGGCAGAATACGGATGTCGCGCCCGACATCGGGCACCGCAACGGCGCCCACGGCAATTGTCGAGAGGGCAGCGGGCGTGTCGAGATAACCGGCCTCCAGCCACCCCTGCTTGGCACCCGCCATGCCGCAGATAATGACGGGTAGGTGTGTTGGTGCGGCAACCGCCGCCAGGTGCGCTTCCAGAACGGCTGAAAAGCCGGTCTTGGCAGCCGTGGTCATGCCTTCGCCGCTGCGCCTTTCGGCAAGCACCGTGCCGTCCTCGGCAATGATCCAGAGCCGGAAGCTCGTGGTTCCCCAGTCGACTGCGGCATAATAGGCTGCGGTCATCAAAGTGCGCCTCCGTCAATGATCATCGTTTGGGCCGTCATGCCCATAGAACAGTTGGATGCCAGGTAAAGGCACGGGCCGACGAGGTCCTCGGCGGTCAGGCTTCGCTTCAGGCATTGTTTCTCCAGCATCGCTGTGATCGCCGTTTCGTCGAGCCAGAGTTTCTTTTGACGCTCGGTAACGATCATGCCGGGCAGGATCGCATTGACGCGGATGTTGTCGGGGCCGAGCTTGCCCGCAAGCGACTTCGTCAATCCGATGATGCCCGCCTTGGCCGTCGCATAGGCCGGTATTTCCCCCATGTTGAGCAGGAAGGCGATCGACGAGAAGTTGACGATCGATCCGCCGCCGGCACGCCGCATGTGCGGCGCCACCGCCTGGCTCATGAAGAACAGGTGCCTGAGATTGACGGCCTGGCTTTCGTCCCAGCTCTCTTCGGTGACGCTTTCGAGCTGCTGCCGGTCGTCGCGGGCGGCATTGTTGACGAGCACGTGGATCGCGCCGAGAGATGCCGCGGCCGTTTCGGCGGCCCGCCTCACCGCGTCGATGTCGCGCAGGTCGGCATGAATGAAGAGCGGCCTGTATCCGGTCTCGACGGACAGCCTGTCGGCGAGCTCTCGGCTCGCGGCCTCGTCGATGTCGACGAAGGCGACGTGGGCGCCTTGGCGAACAAAGCCTTCGACGAGCGTGGCACCGATGCCGGCGCCACCGCCGGTTAAAAGGATACAGCGATCTCTCAGGTCATGAAATTGGGCCGCAGGCAACGGCATCGGTCCGGCACTCCCCATTCGCGCCGTTCCGGGGCGCTCGCAGATTTCATCGTTCCGATATGTGGAACTTGATTTTATTATATGGAATTATCGGGCGATGAAGGTTATCTTGTCAAGATCAGATGGCGAGCCTTGGACCTGCAAGGGGCCGGAATGAAGCGGGCGACATGAGATTAGAACCGACAGTGTTTGCGGATGGCGAGGCGGCGGGTACCGGCACGCTCGGCAAGGCCATGGCCGTCCTCGAAGCGGTGGTCATGGCCGACAGGCCGCAGCGGTTCACCGATATCCTCGCGCGATCGGGGCAGCCGCGCGGCACTCTGCATCGCCTGCTTAGCCATCTCGTCGAGGAAGGGCTGCTCGTGCAGCGGCGCGATCTCAGCTACGAGCCGGGCCTGCGCCTGCTCACGCTTGCCTATCGCTCCTGGTCCGGCAATCGCTTCCGCGACGTTGCCGAACCACATCTTCGCAGCCTGCACGAGTTGACGGGAGAGACCGTGCATCTCGGCATCCTCAGGGAAATCGAGATCGTCTATGTCGACAAGGTCGAAAGCCGGCAGACGGTGCGCATGAGTTCGCAGATCGGCAAAGCCTCGCCCGCCTATTGCACCGGCATCGGCAAGGCGGCGCTGTCGCTTTTGCCGCAACCGGAACTGGAGCGGCTTGTTGCAAAAATGGCGTTCCACGCGTTCACGCCGCATACGCATCGCTCGGCCGAAACGTTGCTGACGGAGATAGCGGACATTCGCCGCGACGGACACGCTTTCGATCGGGAAGAACATGAGATAGAGATCCGTTGCGTGGCTGCGCCGATCCGTGTTTCGGGTAGCGACCTCACGGCTGGAATCTCGGTTACGGGACCGGCCTATCGGGTGAGCATGGAGCAACTGACCGCCTGGTCGGGGGCGGTGCGGACGGCGGCGGCGGCGATCGGGGAGGAGGCCGCGATTCGCCTCGGTCCGGGCCGCGGTGGACCTTGAGTTCACTTTACGGTAAATTAGAAACTTCGACTGGACGTAGTGTTCCAAGCTCGATAACGTTAATATATCAGACTCGCTTTGCGGTTTCCCGCGGACAGAGTCGAATATGACATTGATAGAAATTTTGACGTGATCTTCATGCGGCGTCAGCGGCCGTGCTCCTCCCCGGAGCTGGATGTGGAGAAGGGCGGAAGATGATCGATTTCAGCGCGAATATGGCGTCGTTGATGCTTCCTGACGGACGGTCCGTGAGAGGGCCGATTTGTTGCGAGGACGATATCAGGCGGGTGATCGGGCAGGTTGCGGACGCCTACGGCTTCCGTGGTTTCCTTGTGCTCGCCGTTCCGGATACCGGCTGCAACAGCCTTGAGGCCAACGCCATCATGACGACCTATCCGGTCGAGTTCCTGAAAGGCTACGACAGCGCTGGCCTGATCAATGGCAGCCCTGTGATCCAGCGCCTGCGCCGCAGCACCATACCGTTTACCTATGATGCCCATCAACTGGCGCGCCGCCGCGCCGACGGCAAGGGCGATGCGGCGATCTGCGTCTTCGAACAGGCGGGCATGCCCCGCGGCATATATCTTCCCGTGCACGACGCCGGCGGCCATCGGGCAGCAATTGCCTTTGGCGGCGACCGCCCCGTGGTGTCGAACGATGAAATGCAGGAACTCAATCTGTGGGCCGGCATTCTGTTCAGCAAGCTGGCCGAGGTGCGTGAGCGCGAGCGACGCGGGTCGGGAAGCCTGTCGCGCCGCGAGGTGGAATGCCTGCGCTGGGCCGCCGCCGGCAAGACCACGAGCGAGATGGCGCGAATCTTGGCGCTATCGGAGTATACGGTGAACCACTATCTCAACCGGGCGACGCGAAAGCTGGATTCGGTCAACCGCGTGCAGACGGTCGCCAAGGCCATGCGTGCCGGTTTGATCAACTGAGAATTGGCACTTTCTGCACATCAAAGCTGGATGCTGCGGCATGGCGCAGGTCGCTTGTAGGGAAATACACAGGCTTTTGGGCGCGTAGGGCAGGGAATCTCGATCATCTGTTGGCATTGGCCTGCAGGTCGGTCTATTTGATAATTGATGAATGCCATGGAACGCGCGAATGCAGGATACGATGACCACCGGGACGACTGACGCAGATCTGCCCCGGGGCGGTGATTTCGCGTCCGAGATCGCAAAACTGGAGACCCAGTTCGACATCATCCGCTATATGCGGCGGATCACGCAGATGTTTGGCTTCAAGACCTTTCTCATCTGTTCGATCCCTTCCATCGATGTCGAGCGCCTGGCGGCAACCACGGTCATTTCCAACATGCCGGCCGATCTGCTCAACAAATATGACAGCCTGTCGATGCTGCGCTTCAGCACCGGCGTAAAGCGGCTGCGGGAAACGACGACGCCGTTCCAGGTGACGCTCGAGGCCTGGGAAGGCGAGGGCGGCAAGCCCGACTCAGCCCGGGAATACATCGCGATGCTGCGCGAGAACGGCATCTTTCAGGCCAGCTACTTTCCGGTGCATGATGCCGAAGGCGGCCGCGGCGCCGTTATCCTGATGGGGCCGGAAGCCGAGCTGCCGATGACGGTGACCATGGAACTGCAGATGATTGCGATCCATGTCTACAACCGGTTGGCCGAGATCGGCTCCGTGTGGAAGAACAGCAGTGCGTCCCTTTCCGAGCGCGAGATCCAGTGCCTGAGCTGGACGGCGGCGGGAAAGACCAGCGCCGAGATTGCCGGCATTCTTGGCCTCTCCGAGCACACGGTGAACCACTACCTCAACCACGTCACCAAGAAGCTCGACGCGGTGAACCGGACGCAGGCTGTCGTCAAGGCGATGAAGAAGGGCTACATCAGCTAGCGCACGTTCCGTGCCGGCGGATTCGAGGCTGCTCGAACGTGCATCCTCGCCTTGTGTCGCGGACCTGAAATGCACCGATCCTGTGCGGATTTGAAACCATTGCTCACAAACTGGGCAGATGCTCTCGGGGTGCCGGGCAAGCAACCTCCAATCTAACTATTTGCAAATATTCGCTTTTTTGTTTTTCCTCGAATCTGGCACGGATCCTGCATTGTTAGAGGCATGTCCAGAGGGGACTAAAAACAAGACAGCGCCCAAGAAGGTCGCGACAAAAAGGGCCGCCACTCAATCTCGTGTGATCCCGGATGTACGGACACCAGGCTGAGTGGCGGCCCTGCTTTTTCTGTTATGTCGCATTGGCGAAGCGCCCAGCCTCGATTATCTAAGGCATAACAGAGTTGTCCAAGAGATAACCGAGAATGAGAGGGCGCGATGCCGGAAGTCACCAGAGACGTGGTTCTCGATAAGCTGCGAACCGTCCGCGGACCGGACATGGAAGGCAACATCGTCGAGCTCGGGCTCGTGTCGGATGTCTTCATTTCGGATGGCAAGGCCTATTTCTCGATCACCGTGCCGGCCGATCGGGCCAAGGAGCTGGAGCCGATGCGCGCTGCAGCCGAGCGCGTGGTGCGGGAAATCCCCGGGATCAGCGCAGCGATGGTCGCGCTTACGGCCGATCGCAAGGCCGCGCCTGCGGCTGCCCCGGTACAGCGTCCGCAACCGGCCGGCGCCCATGCCGGTCATGCCCATGGCCAGCGGCCGGCCGGCGGCGCGCCCGCCAAGGCAGGCATTCCCGGCGTAGGCGCAATCATCGCCGTCGCCTCCGGCAAGGGCGGTGTCGGCAAATCCACCACTTCGGTCAACCTGGCGCTGGCGCTGAAGGCCAACGGCCTGAAGGTCGGCCTGCTCGACGCCGACATCTATGGCCCGTCGATGCCGCGCCTCTTGAATATACACGGCCGGCCGCAGCAGATCGAAGGCCGGATGATCCGCCCGATGGAAAACTACGGCCTCAAGGTGATGTCCATGGGCTTCCTCGTCGACGAGGAAGTGGCGATGATCTGGCGCGGCCCGATGATCCAGTCGGCACTCCTGCAGATGCTGCGCGAAGTCGCCTGGGGCGATCTCGATGTGCTGGTTGTCGACATGCCACCGGGCACCGGCGACGCGCAATTGACCATGGCGCAGCAAGTTCCGCTCGCCGGCGCGGTGATCGTCTCGACGCCGCAGGACCTGGCCTTGATCGACGCCCGCAAGGGGCTGGCGATGTTCCGCAAGGTCGAAGTGCCGGTGCTCGGCATCATCGAGAACATGAGCTACTTCGTCGCCCCGGACACCGGCAAGCGCTACGATATTTTCGGCCATGGCGGCGCGCGCAAGGAGGCCGAGCGCATCGGCGTGCCCTTCCTCGGCGAAGTGCCGTTGACCATGGGCATCCGCGAAACATCCGATGCGGGCACGCCGTTGGTCGTTTCCGATCCGGACGGCGAGATCGCCGGCATCTACCGCGACATCGCGACCAAGGTTTGGGCCGAGATGTCTGCGGCTCGCGACGACAAGAGCCG
Organism: Ensifer sp. 4252; assembly: GCF_050434565.1. Taxonomy (NCBI): domain Bacteria; kingdom Pseudomonadati; phylum Pseudomonadota; class Alphaproteobacteria; order Hyphomicrobiales; family Rhizobiaceae; genus Ensifer; species Ensifer sp. 4252. The sequence continues at coordinate 863,449 of NZ_JBNDIU010000001.1, read as the reverse complement.
CGCGATGCCGAGCATCGTCTTCGAATAGTCCTTCATCCACAGTTCGTCCGATGCCATCGCTGCGGTGGCATCCCGACTTGCAGGCCGCCTGCCGCAGCCCCCTGGAATAGCGGCACAATTTTGTCCGTGACCCGATTTCGATTCGGCCGAACATGCAGTAGGGTGACGCCGGAACGGTAGACGACGCCTGTGTCAGGTATCAAAGGGGCATTGATTTTGCGTCTGTGTTGCGCCATATGCCGTGCCGCACTTGCGAAGGTGCCCAACTTAGCGCCCTCTCGCTGGAGATCTTGTCCTCCCGCGATGACCGGGTTGAGGATTTTGTCCTGACTGGCGGAACGCTTCATCCGATGGATTTCGATTGTGGGAATACTGTGGCGCCGATGCGGTTGCTCACTTTCGCTCGGGTTCGCACCTCCGCCCGGGGCCGCAGCTGCGCGAAGGGCGTCTGAATGATCACGGGCTATTGCTCCAACGGAGAGACCGTCACCCTGTCGGTGGCGGATGAGCCCGGTACCCTGCGCCCAGATATCGTTTGGGTTGATCTCGTCGAGCCGAGCAAGGCCGAGGATCTGATGATGGAGAAGCTTCTGGCCATCTCCATCCCGACGCGCGACGACCTGAAAGACATCGAGCCGTCGAGCCGGCTTTATACCGAGGCCGATGCCGTGTTCATGACGGCGTCGCTGGTCTATCGCTCGGAAACCGATATTCCCGATCTCACCGACGTGGCCTTCATCCTGCATGGCGGGCGTCTTGTGACCATTCGCTACGCCGAACCGCGGGCTTTCGCGCTCTTCAAGGCGGCGATGCACCGGATTCCGGGCGGCTGCCCGAACGGTGTGGTCATGCTGACCCGGCTGCTCGAAACGATTGCCGACCGCACTGCCGAAATTCTCGAGCAGGCCGTGGGCAAGATCGACGATCTGTCGCTGCAGGTCTTTGGCGACAAGGCCGTCGTCAAACGTCGTCCGCCGCATTTTCTGGAAGCGCGCCTGCGCGATGTCGCCGGCCATCACCGGCTGGTCGCCAAGACCCGCGACAGTCTCGCGTCGCTCTCGCGCCTGTTGACCTTCGTCTATACGGTTCCCGAGGTTCAGGCAGACAAGGACAGCCGCGAGCTTTGCCGCTCGATCTCGCGCGACATCCAGACATTGTCGGAACATGCCTCGTTCATCTCCGGCAACATCACCTTCCTGCTCGACGCCTCTCTCGGCCTCATCAATGTCGAGCAGAATGCCATCATCAAGATCTTCTCGATCGCTTCGGTGGTATTGTTGCCGCCGACGCTGGTCGCCTCCGTCTACGGCATGAACTTTCGCGTCATGCCGGAACTCGAATGGCCGCTTGGTTACCCCTGGGCGCTGGCCGCCATGGTGATATCCGCCGTGATACCGTTTTTCTTCTTTCGCTGGAAAGGTTGGCTGTAACAGCCAGTAGGACACGCATGACCCAACCGCATGCCCCTTCCACACAAGGGTCGAAAGACCTGCGCCGGCTGCTCGTCCTCGGCCTCGGCTCCATCGGCGTCGTCTATGGCGATATCGGCACCAGCCCGCTCTACGCGTTTCGCGAAGCGCTGCGCCCGGTCTCCCACGACGGCGTGACCGATGTCGAAATCATCGGCCTGATTTCGCTGATGATCTGGACGCTGACGATCATCGTCACGATCAAATACGTGCTGTTTCTGCTGCGCGCCGACAACCAGGGGGAGGGCGGCACGCTCTCGCTGCTGGCGCTGCTGATGAAAACGGGGAATGGCCACACGGCCATCCTGTTCTTCATGGGCATTGCCGGTGCCGCGCTGTTCATTGGCGATGCGATGATCACGCCGGCGTTGTCCGTGCTTTCGGCCGTCGAGGGTCTGAAACTCGTGACCCCGGCGCTGTCGGACTATGTCGTTCCCATTGCCGTGGTCATTCTGCTGCTGATGTTTGCCGTGCAGTCCAAGGGCACGGCGGCGGTCTCCAACTTCTTCGGACCGATTACGCTGGTCTGGTTCCTGGTCATGGGCGGCATCGGTCTCGTCCACATTGCCGACGACCTGGCGATCTTCAAGGCTTTCAATCCCTATTATGCCGCCAGCTTCATGTTCAATGAGGGCTATGTCGGCATCATCGTGCTCGGCGCCGTATTCCTGACGGTGACCGGGGCGGAGGCACTCTACGCCGACCTCGGCCATTTCGGTCGTCGCCCGATTCAGTGGGCCTGGTTTCTCATCGTCTTTCCCGCACTGACGCTCAATTATCTCGGCCAGGGCGCGTTCATCCTGAATAACCCCGAGGCGATGTCGGACCCGTTCTTCCTGATGTTCCCGAAATGGGCGCTGCTTCCGGTCGTCATCCTCGCGACGTTTGCCACGATCATTGCCAGCCAGGCGGTGATAACGGGCGCATTCTCATTGACGCGGCAGGCGATCCACCTCGGCTTCCTGCCGCGCATGGCGATCTTCCACACGTCGGAGACACACACCGGGCAGATTTATCTGCCCAACGTCAACACGCTGCTGATGTTCGGCGTCATGGCACTGGTCTTCGTCTTCGGCTCGTCGGAATCGCTCGCCACCGCCTATGGCATCTCGGTCACCGGCGCGATGGTTGTCACGACAGTTCTCTCCTTCGAGTTCCTGCGCGCGCGCTGGAATTGGTCGGCACTATGGGCCGGCGCCGTCCTGCTGCCGCTGTTCGCGCTGGAATTTGTCTTCCTCGGCGCCAACATGCTGAAGATTCATGATGGCGGCTACGTGCCGGTGCTGATCGCCGCCACCTTCATCGTCATCATGTGGACCTGGAAACGCGGCACGGAAATCCTTCATGCCAAGACGCGCCACATCGACATTCCGCTGGCAAGCTTCGTCAAGTCGATCGAGCGCAAGAGCGAACATGCGCCGGTTTCAGTGCCCGGCACGGCGGTGTTCCTGACGAGCGATCCGGAATCGACGCCCGCGGCCTTGCTACACAACATCAAGCACAATCACGTGCTGCATCAGCAGAATTTCATCCTGACGATCCGCACCGCCAATACGCCGAAAGTACCAAAGGCCGAACGTGTCAGCGTGCAGCCGCTTTCCGAACGCTTCACCCTGCTCGAAATGCGCTTCGGCTTCATGGAGACGCAGAACGTCTCGCAGGCGCTGGGGCTCTTCCGCAAGTCGGGCTTGAAGTTCGACATCATGTCGACGTCGTTCTATCTAGGCCGGCGCAAGCTGGTGCCGGACGCCCAGTCGGGCATGCCGCATTGGCAGGACCGCCTTTTCATCGCGCTCGCCAATGCCGCGATCGATCCTTCCGACTATTTCCGCCTGCCGACAAACCGTGTCGTTGAGCTTGGCTCTCACGTCATCATCTGACGATGCAGGCCGCAAAGGCGGGTGGCGAGCCGAAAGGTCGCCCGTCCTGTCCTTCAGTGAAGACGCATTAACCAAACATCAAGGTTAATGCTTCATTTTCAAGGCTCGAACGAAGCATCGTCGGCAGAGCGTCCGGCGGCTTCATTGTCCTACTGCATGTTTTTGTCCTTAAATCGTAGCCGATTTAAGGACAAAAACATGCAGCAATTCAAAGTGCCGCAGCGACCTTTGCGCGTCTGATAAGACGCGCGGCGCTGTAGCGTCCCGCGCGGAAACTGTCCGCTGGCCCATCGCCGGCGAGGGCAGAGCCGTGCCTTCGATCAGCGTTGCGTGGAGTCGGTTGGTGCGTAAGAGTAGCAAACTGCGTCGCGAATTTGGTGTGAATTTCTCCGCCTGGCTGGCTCCGGCACTCATTGGCCTTGCCGTGTATATCGGTCTCCCCACGGTCGCAGCCCATTCGGACCTTGCGACCTTCCTGTCCGGTATCAATCGTGGCGGTGAACGCTGGCGGATGTATATGACGCCGTCGCCGGCGGGATCGATCCACGAAGTCGAGATGGTCTTTGCCGATCCGATCACGACGGGCGCGCTCGATGGCGGCGCCGGTATCGATCTTCCCGATGGCAGCCGCGTCGCTCTGACCGCGGAAAGCAAGCACGCCGGCACGCCGGATGAAGACCGCGTCAACCGTCGGGGCAAGAAGGGCCGCATCGTCGCCGTCACCCCCGTCACCCCGCCCAAGGATTTTACCGCCGGCTCGATCCTGCAGCGCACGAGCTCGCTGATGGAGCCCGGTTTCGAGGGCGCCGAAAAGATGGTCTTCGCCAAGCCGAAGATCCAGGGCAAGGAGATCGAGATCGCCACGGCCTTCTACAAAAAGAAGCCGCCGAAGACGGATCCCGGCGTCTCGCCGATGCTGGCCAAGCTCGTCACCAACGACAAGCCCGACGTTCTCGCGACTGCGTATGTCCGGCCCGAGCCGGACTATGCGCGTGAATCGCCCTTCGATTCGATCCTGCGCGAGGACAAGAATGCTGGACGCTTCATTCCCGATATCTCTCCCGAGGATCACGCCTGGGCCGCGACCCCGCTGCCGGCGGGGGTCTTCGGTAAGGACGAGCAGACATGCCTCGCCGAAGGCATCTACTTCGAAGCGCGCAGCGAACCGCTGAAAGGGCAGGCAGCCGTCGCACAGGTGATTCTCAACCGGGTGCGCAATCCGACCTATCCAAAGACGATCTGCGGCGTCGTCTACCAGAACAAGGCATGGCGCAACCGCTGCCAGTTCTCCTTCGCCTGCGACATGATCCGCGACCTGATCTATTCCCGCTCGCACTGGAAAGAAGCCAAGGACGTTGCCATGGCGGTAACCGCCGGCAAGATCTGGCTGCCCGAAGTCGGCTCCGCAACACACTATCACGCAACCTATGTAAACCCGGCCTGGGCAAAGACGATGAAGCGTGTCGGCAAGATCGGCCTGCACATCTTCTACCGGACCTACGGCGGCGGCTGGAGCTGACACAGTTCAGCTGCCGACCCCTGGCGCACAAGCACCGATCGCGGGCCGGAGATTCTGGCTCGCGATCTGCCGATTCCCGGCCTTGTCTGCCAGTATGATGGCGTTGAATGCTATCAAGCTGATGAAATCATTGAAAAATATTGTCCACGGCGAAGCGCTTCGCACGCCTTGACTATGCGGATGCCTAAAACTATGTTGCGCGCGACTTCAAATGGGGCTGAAACGTGGCTTGAACAGCAGCCTTTTGTGTGACCGAAATCACGGTCGTGACCGTGTAGGACGACAAGGGGAGAGCCACGTGACGGAGAAACCCGAGGAAAGTCTGGAAGCAAGGCTCAAGCAGCTCGGCGAAAAGATTGAGTCCAAGCGACCCAGTGAGCCGGATGGTGCTGAGGCCCGTGCCGCCGAAAGCCGCAAAGGCTATGCGGCGGCCATGAAGCTCTCCAGCGAGTTCATCGCTGGCATCGTGGTTGGGGCGTTTCTGGGCTATCTTTTGGACCACTTTGCGGGTACAGGGCCGTGGGGCATGATCATTTTCCTGCTCCTTGGCTTTTGCGCCGGTGTGTTGAATGTACTGCGTTCGGCGGGGATGGTGGCAACACTCGACTCGGTCAAGCGCAGTTCTGGGAATGACAAGACGGACGGAGATGACGCCTGAGGCGTCGCCCTGAAAACACGGTATCCGCTCTAAAGGCGGGCAGAACGAAAGAGAAGCGCGGTGTCAAACGATCCGACCCACCAGTTCCTGGTCAACAAGATTGTCCCGATCGAAATTGGCGGAATTGACTTTTCCTTCACCAATGCATCGCTGTTCATGGTTGCGACCGTGGGTGCCGCTGCCGGTTTCCTTTATCTGACCACATCGCAGCGCGGGCTGATCCCGACGCGCATGCAGTCGGTTTCGGAAATGTCCTATGAATTCATCGCTTCGATGCTGCGCGAAGGCGCCGGCAGCGGCGGCATGAAGTTCTTCCCGATGGTGTTCTCGCTGTTCATGTTCATCCTGACGGCGAACCTGCTCGGCATGTTCCCTTACTTCTTCACCATCACCAGCCAGATCATCGTCACTTTTGCCTTGGCGCTGTTCGTCATCGGTACGGTGCTGTTCTATGGTTTCTACAAGCATGGCTTCGGCTTCCTGAAGCTTTTCGTGCCACACGGCGTGCCGGGCGTATTGCTGCCGCTGGTCGTGTCGATCGAAATCATCTCGTTCCTTTCCCGTCCCATCAGCCTTTCGGTCCGTCTGTTCGCCAACATGCTGGCCGGCCACATCACGCTGAAGGTTTTCGCGGGCTTCGTCACCTCGCTCAGCGCCCTTGGCGCGCTCGGCATCGGTGGTGCGATCCTGCCGCTCATCATGACCGTCGCTATCACCGGTCTTGAATTCCTCGTCTGCTTCCTCCAGGCCTATGTCTTCGCGGTACTGACCTGCATGTACCTCAACGACGCTGTCCACCCCGGAAGCCACTAAGGAATACAGTCGCTTGCTTCCGGCCGGTCCTCCGTCGGAAGCGCAATCCTAAGCCGCAACACCCATTCGAAGGAGTTCAATCATGGAAGCGGAAGCAGCAAAGTACATCGGCGCAGGTCTGGCTTGCCTCGGTATGGCCGGCACGGCTCTCGGCCTCGGCAACATCTTCGGCAGCTACCTCTCTGGCGCGCTGCGCAACCCGTCGGCTGCTGACGGCCAGTTCGGCCGCCTCGTATTCGGCTTCGCCGTTACGGAAGCTCTGGGCATCTTCTCGCTGCTCGTAGCCCTGCTCCTCCTCTTCGCCGTCTAATAACGGCTGGAGTTTCGGCCGCGACCTGTCAAAGGGTCGCGGCCGCGCATATTCTTGAGTGCACCTGGAGGTGAGCATGTTTGTGACCGCGGCCTATGCCCAGCAGTCAACCACCACTGAAGGCGCCGAAGCACACGATGCCGCTGCGGCCGGTGAGGTGCACACCGAAACGGGTGTGGCCCACGAAGGCGAGGCTGGCTCCGGCGTGTTCCCGCCCTTTGATTCGACCCATTTCGCATCGCAGCTGCTCTGGCTCGCGATCACGTTTGGCCTCTTCTATCTCTTGATGTCGAAGGTCATCATTCCGCGCATCGGCGGAATTCTTGAAACCCGTCACGACCGGATCGCTCAGGATCTCGACGAAGCGTCGCGCCTGAAGGGCGAAGCTGACGCCGCCATCGCATCTTATGAGCAGGAATTGGCAACTGCCAAGGCCAAGGGTCATCAGATTGCCGACGGCGCGCGTGAAGCTGCCAAGTCCAAGGCTGTCGCCGACCGCAACACTGTCGAAGCCGATCTTTCCAAGAAGATCGCCGCTGCGGAAGACCGCATCGCCGACATCAAGACCAAGGCACTTGCAGACGTCGGCGTGATCGCCGAGGAAACTGCGACCGCCGTCGTCAAGCAGCTCATTGGTGGCACCGTCACCAAGGCTGAGATCGTCGCTGCCGTCAAGGCATCGGCCGGTAACTGAGGAGCACTGAACCATGCATCTTGATGCGACCTTCTATGCCCTCGTCGGCTTGATCCTGTTCTTCGTCCTGATTGCCTACCTCAAGGTTCCGGGCATGATCGGCAAGGCGCTCGACGGACGCGCTGACAAGATCAGCAACGAACTGGCGGAAGCCAAGCGCCTGCGCGAAGAAGCCCAGGCCCTCGTTGCCGAATACCAGCGCAAGCGCAAGGATGCCGAAGCGGAAGCTGCCGGTATCGTTGCCGCCGCCCAGCGCGAAGCGGAAATGCTGACCGCCGAAGCCAAGCAGAAGACGGAAGAATTCGTCGCCCGCCGGACCGCGCTGTCGGAACAGAAGATCAAGCAGGCCGAAAGCGACGCGATCAACGCCGTTCGTTCGGCTGCCGTCGATCTGGCCATAAGCGCTGCCGAAAAGGTTGTTGCTGCCAAGGCTGACGCCGGCGCCCAGAGCGAGCTGTTCAAGAAGGCACTTGGCGAAGTCAAGTCGCGCCTGAACTAAGCTTCGCCTGTAAGACACGATTTGAAAGCCCCGCCTCGCGCGGGGCTTTTTGTTTTTGGGATAGGCCGGGGCAAGGCGTGCGAGCGCCAGTCCGGGATGTCTTCCGTGACGTCGGGTAGCTGTTTGGGCTCGACCGAGGGAAAGCCTTCGCGGAGGCCCGGCCGGTGGTCAGGCGCGGTCGGCATGTTGAATGCAGATCCGGCGACCGTAGTGGCTCGACACAGGGCGGGGAGATACACAGCAAGGCCCGGCACAGCGGCACGGCTCGTCTGCGCCCTCTGTGACGCGCTGAGCCGTCAAGCGCACCTTCGGGGGCAGCGCCGTCGGCGGCGGTTGTGCCCATCCAGACGGCCAAGGTTTCAACGATGTCGAACGTCAATCCTTGCGTAGCGGACGGAAGCTCATGCGATGCAGCGGGCAGGGCCCCTTGGCATCGATCGCCTTGCGATGCACCACTGTCGCGTAGCCCGCATGAACAGCAAAGCCGTAGCCGGGGTGAGCGACATCGGCCCGTTCCATCATCCGGTCGCGCGTCACCTTGGCGACGATCGATGCCGCTGCGATCGAAAGCGAGCGGGCGTCGCCCTTGACCACCGCCTTGGCATGGCACCCAAGGCCGGGCGGCACATCGCGGCCGTCGACCAGCACGAAGCGGGCGGTCAGGGACAGGCCGTCGACGGCCCGACGCATCGCCTCGAGGCTCGCCTTGCGTATGTCGATGGTATCGATGGTCGTGGCGGAGGATGAGGCGATGGAAACGGTGGCGCTCGCCAGGATCTCGTCGAACAGCCGTTCACGCTCAGCGGCGCTCAATTTCTTGCTGTCGTTCAGGCCCTCTGGGATGGCGTCGGGATCGAGAATGACGGCGGCCGCAACGACCGGGCCGGCAAGCGGTCCGCGTCCCGCCTCGTCGGCGCCGGCGACAGGCCACGCGCCGTCCTTTCTGGCAGCCAGTTCAAAGCTGAAATCGGGCTCAAGGAGAATATCCGGGAAAAGGGGAGAATCGATCGATCTGCGATGTGTCATGCGGCGAAACTCGCATGATCGACCGATTCTCTTCAAGTCCCCCGATCTGAGTGCGGCGGCAGCCGGGGGGTATGCCAGCGTCATCCTGAGGCACGGAGGAGACGCCGGAATTCAATTCTGTCGCCGCGCGCCAGACAGGACGCGCAACACACGCTGTTTGCCTACTGCATGTTTCCTTAAATCGTTTTCGATTTAAGGAAACATGCAGCAGTTCAAAGTGCTACAGCGACCTTTGCGCGTCTAATAAGACGCGCGGCGCTGTAGACTCACGGCAGGGTCGGCTTCCCAGAGAGATACCGAACCAGGGAGCCATGCGACGGTATCAAGACCGGTACCGCCGGCATCTTCCGGCCAGTGATACCCCGCATATTCAGCGCTTAAGTGGCCGAAAACTTCGCGCCTCCAGCGACATACGCACTACCGGTTGCCGCTAGAGCAGCGAAAGCTGTACGCCGGTTCCCAGCGGCGGCACGAAAATGTCGTCGCGCAACTGTCGACGATTGAGGTTGAGGCCGAGGCGTTTGGCCGCAAGTTCGAACCGCCGGCCGATCTGCCAGGCATAGGGACCGGCGCCCTTCATGCGTTTGCCGAACTCGGCGTCGTAATCCTTGCCGCCACGCATCGAGCGGATGAGCGACATCACGTGCCGATAGCGGTCCGGATAGTTTCGCAGCAGCCAGTCGCGAAAGAGCGGACTGACCTCGAGCGGCAGGCGCAACAGCACGTAGGTGGCTTCCAGCGCTCCTGCCGCCCGGGAAGCTTCCAGGATCCTTTCGATTTCATGATCGTTCAGGGCCGGGATGATCGGCGACACCAGGACGCCCGTCGGAATGCCGGCTTCGGTGAGGGAGCGTATCGCCTCCAGTCGTTTGGAAGGGGTCGAAGCACGTGGCTCCATCGTGCGCGCCAGCCTTCGGTCGAGCGTCGTCACCGAAATGCCGACCCGTGCAAGCCCTTTTTCAGCCATTGGTGCAAGTAGATCGATGTCGCGCGTCACCATCGCCGACTTCGTCACGATCATCACCGGGTGATTGGCGGCCTGCAGCACTTCGAGAATCTGGCGCATGATCCGCCATTCCTTCTCGATCGGCTGATAGGGATCGGTGTTGGTGCCGATCGCGATCGGCCTCACCTTGTAGTCCGAACGGGCGAGCTCGCGCTCTAGTAGGCGCGGAGCGTCCGGCTTGGCAAAGAGCTTCGCTTCGAAATCGAGGCCGGCCGAAAGTCCCATATAGGCATGCGTCGGGCGGGCGAAACAATAGATACATCCGTGCTCGCAACCTCGATAAGGATTGATCGAGCGATCGAAGGAAATGTCCGGCGAATCGTTGCGGCTGATCACCGAGCGCGGCTTTTCCACCTGCACCTCGGTCTTGAAGGGAGGGAGGTCTTCAAGGCTCTCCCAACCGTCGTCGAAAACCTCGCGCGCCTGCGGCTCGAAGCGGCCCGATATGTTCAGTCCGGCACCCCGCCCGCGGCGACGATCAACCTCGATCCTGAGACCAGTCCCGCTCATCAATGCTTCGGCAACCTCTGCCGTGTTGGCGGGTGCGAGCGCACCCTGCCTGATCTGAGACAGCTCGTTCATCGGAATCTCCGAGGGATCGCGTGTTTGATCCCGTTTTGTTCTGATTATTTTCCTATCGCGAAAACAAGAACAATTCAAGAACAAAAATCATGCACGCTGAAATGAGAATAGCAGGGCGGGTCGGAGGCCAGGGAGAATGCGAGAGCGGTGCGGCGTGGGGATGTAGCATTTTACGCTGCAATGCGGTAGGAACAGCTATGTTGACGATCATCATGGAAACACGCGACAACGAGGCCGAACTGGCGCAGACGCTGTCGGTGCTCGTGGCAGGCGCGGTTGAGGGGTTGGTCAGCGATGTCATCATCCTCGATCATGGCTCCAAGGACGGGTCGGTGCGCGTGGCTGATGCGGCCGGCTGCCGCTTCTGCGTCGATTGGGATCTGGGCGAAATCGTGCGCTCGGCACGCGGCGAATGGCTGATGCTGCTTGAGCCCGGTGCGCGGCCGATCGGGCGCTGGGTGGATGAGCTCGTCGAATATGTATCGCTTCACAAAGGCCCAGCCCGTTTCTCCCCGTCACGCCTCCACCGCAAGCCGTTTCTGCATCGCCTTGCGCGGCGGGGGAAGCCGTTGGAGGCAGGTTTCCTCATGCGCAAGCGCGACGCCCTGGCAGTCGCGCGGGGAAAGATGCAGCTGAGTGAGATGACAAATATCCGCGCTGTACGAAAGCTGGCGACCGAGCTGGTTCCGGCCTGGGTTGCGCTCGACAGCAGGCAGGGCGGCTAGGCTGTCGCGCGAGAGTGTGTAGCGGTTTTGTGAGGACGACAGGCGCAAAGCCAAGAGCGTAAAGCGCAGCAAGCGAAAATGAAGGATCGCGACGCGCTTCAGTGCGCGCTCGACGCCAACAAAAAAGGTGCCTGTCCTGCGGACGGCACCTCCAAGCAGCTACCAAACATCCTTGCTAGCAAATTCCTGTCCGGGCGACCGGGCGAGCCGCACGTCGTATGTTTTCGTTCCCGTCGCCGGGGGACATCGGCGATGGCTCGTCTTTGCTCCGTTTGAAGGACTTGCTCGGGTCTCGTTGCGATCCCTCATCTGAGCTGACCGTTGAACGTCTAGCAGACAAATAGGAGCTTCGCAGTTCCCTGGGGAACAGGCCGGTTGCGTCATACATTCGCACAGTCTACCGCCGTGTCGGCAGCGGATGCGGGTCGGCACAGGCCCGGTCAGCCCCGTTTCAGATGCTCGTCGAGCCGCGGCATGATCTCGACGAAGTTGCACGGCATGTGCCGGTAGTCGAGTTGCTGCTTGAGAATGCCGTCCCACGCGTCCTTGCAGGCCCCGGGTGAGCCCGGCAGGACGAAGATGAAGGTGGCGTTGGCGACGCCGCCGGTCGCGCGCGACTGGATCGTCGACGTGCCGATCTTCTCATAGGAAATCCGGTGGAAGACTTCGGAGAAGCCATCCATGCGCTTTTCGAACAGCGGCTCGAGCGCCTCCGGCGTGACGTCGCGGCCGGTAAAGCCGGTTCCGCCGGTGGTGATCACCACATCGATGGTGTCGTCGAGCGTCCAGGCTTCCACCTGGTCGCGGATCTTTTGCCGATCGTCCGTCACGATCGCGCGCGCTTCCAGACGGTGGCCGGCGTCGCGCACCCGCGCCTCAAGCGTGTCGCCGGATTTGTCGTCGGCCAGCGTGCGCGTGTCTGACACCGTCAGAATGGCGATGCCGACAGGAATGAAAGAACGATTGTCGTTGATACCGGCCATTCTAGTTCCCTCTGCCCACCGTTCTGCAGGCGAGAACGTACCACTCGGGATGGGCGGCAGAAAGAGTGCGGGCGGCGCGCTGCGCGCTTTCGTCGCTATCGAACAGGCCGAAGCAGGTGGCGCCGGAACCGGACATCCGCACCAGCGCGGCTCCGCTCGTTGCCAGCGCACCGGAGACATCGGCGATCACCGGCTGCAGCAGGCGCGCCGGCGGCTCCAGGTCGTTGCGCATCGCCGCGATGGCCGAAAGCCACGCCGCAGGAGATAAGAGACCACCCGGGATCGCAAGCGGCGGGTTGTTCTTCTTTTCCAGCGTCCGGAAGATCACCGGCGTCGAGACGGCGATTAGGGGATTGGCCAGCACGATCGGAAAGGAGGGAAGCTCTGAGGCGGGCGCGATCTCCTCGCCGATGCCCCTCGCAATAAGCGGTCTGCCGTCAAGGCACATCGGCACATCGGCGCCGAGCTTGAGCGCCAAGGCGGCGAGCAATGCCGGTTCGATGCTGGTTCGCCAGAGGTCGAGAAGCCCGCGCAGGGTTGCGGCCGCGTCCGCAGACCCGCCGCCGATGCCCGAGGCAACGGGCAGGTTCTTTTCAAGATGAATGTGTACCGGGCCGGTGTCGACGTTCTGCGAGGCCAGGGCCTGACGCAGCAGATCCCGCGCCTTGAGCACGAGATTGCCGCCCTGGTCTTCGCCCGTCGTCGATAATTCGGCGGCGAATGGGCCCGACAGGGTGAAACGGTCTTCATCCGACGGAGTCAGGCCGATCCGATCCCCGCGATCGGCAAAGGTGACGAGACTTTCTAGAAGGTGGTGGCCGTCGGCCCGTTGGCCGACGACATGCAGTGCCAGATTGATCTTGGCGGGCGCCGTCTGCGTCAGCGCGAAGCCCGCGATCTCGCCTTTAAGCATGCTACGATCAGGACTTCTTGTTCGGCGCCGGTGCCTCAGGGGTGACCTTCTTCGGCGCGGTTTCCTTGGCGTCCGCAGAGGCCGGGACAACTTCCTTCACCGGCGGCAAGCCGTTTTCGATCTTGGCCTTGATCTTCGGGATCTCGGCTTCCTCCGGCTTCAGCTCAAGTGTCTGCGTCCATTGGAACACAGCTTCCAGCTTGCGGCCGACGCGCCAATAGGCATCGCCGAGATGGTCGTTGATCGTCGGGTCGCCGGCCATCAACTCGGCTGCCTTTTCAAGCTCGACCACCGCATCGTCGAAGCGGTTCATGCGGAAATAGGCCCAGCCAAGCGAATCGACGATGTAGCCGTCATCCGGCTTCAGCTCGACCGCCTTGCGGATCATGTCGAGCCCTTCTTCCAGGTTGATGTTCATGTCGACCCAGGAATAGCCGAGATAGTTCAGCACCTGCGGCTGGTCCGGGTTGAGTTCCAGAGCCTTGCGGAAGCTCGGCTCGGCCTTGTCCCAGAGCTTCTGGCGCTCGTAAGCAATGCCGCGCTGGAAGAACACAGTCCAGTCGCTACGCTTCGGCACGGGGCCGATCGCGTCGACGGCGCGGTCGTAAAGCTCACCCATCTCCTTGTAGTCCTTGGCATCGGAAAGCACGCTGCCATAGGCGAGATAGTTGCGGATGTTCTTCGGGTCGACGTCGATCAGCGCCTTGAGATGCTTCTTGGCTTCATCCACCTTCCCGATGCTGGCGAGGCTGAGCCCAAGCTGCAACTCGGACAGGCGGCGCATCGGCGAAGCCTCGGGCACGCTCTGGTAAAGCTCGATCGCTTCCTTCGGCTTCTTCAGGTTCTCGGCGATGCCGGCCAGCATCACGAGAATGTCGGCACTGTCAGGGTCGAGACGACGCGCCGTCTGCAGATAGAGCGAGACGATGTCTTCGGCGCCGTCACGGTTGAGCGCACCGCCGATGGAAAATAGCACGGCTGCCGCACCCTGTGGTGCGGTCTTGACCTGCTGCTCCTGGGGGATGCCGGTCTCGATGTTTTTCCGAAGCGCCTCGAGCGGGGTGTAGTTGTTGACGAGGTTTTCGCCGACGGCGATGGTGTCGAGCGCCTTCTGCTTGTTGCCTTCGCGTGCCTCGAAGCGCGCCAATGCCTCGACCGCACGCATGAACGTGTCGGGCGCAGCACTGCCGCCTTCGCGATCGAGGATCGCATCGTTGAGCTTGGCGCGAGCGGTCGTCTTGTCGCCAGAAGCGATGGCAATGGCGCCGGCATGGTAGTTCTTGAACACGCGGAACCAGTCCGGCCCTTCGAGACCATTGACCTGCGCCAGCGCTTCCTTGGGCTTGCCCTGGCCGAATTTGGCCCAGGCCGAAAGCAGGCCGTTCATCAGCCGGTCGAGATCGTTCGGGCCCTCATAGTTCAGGAGCTTCTGCGCGTTGCGATATTCGCGCTTGCGGATTGCCTCGATCGCACGGATGACCGTGGTGATGCGTTCGACCGCCGGATCGGATTTCAACTGCTCGGCGATCTTGGCGCCTTCGTCGAACTTGCCGGCCATCAGCAGGGTGATCATCAGCCGCTGTTTGACTTCGTTGTTGTTCGGCTCGAACTGCAGGGCGATGCGGTAAAGCTCGTTGGCCGCGGCAAAATCACGGTCCGTGTCGGCCGTGCGGGCGGCGAGGAACGCGCCAGCAAAGGTGTTGACGGAGGTGATGTCGAAGGGTTCGGTCTCCTCCACGGCGGCCTTTTCCTCGGCGAAAGCCTGATAGCTGGCGCTGACCGAGACAAGAGCCATCAGTGCAGCGCCGCTGAGAAGGCGGAGGATCGTCTTTTGCCGCATGTCAAACCTTTCATTGCCGATCTCTCGGCCTTGCGCACGACTGAGGGTTGTCTTGGAATCAGCCACGTGTTGCCTGCCACAACTCTTGAGGAACAGAATGGCTTTTTTGGCGCAACGCGGCAAGAAATTCCTCTTGGCTGTCCAGCTTCGGCCGGAGGGGCGCGTCAGCTGACCCGGTCGATGCAGAAGTCGATGACTTCGACCAGCGCCGATTTCCACGGCGAAACCGGGAGCGGTGCCAAGGCATCGCGCGCGATCGTGCCATAGTGCTGAGCGCGGGCGATGGTATCGCTTAAGCCGCCATATCGCTTGATCAGGCCGAGCGCCTTTTCAAGGTTGGCGTCGCTGCTGTCGCCGCCTTCGATCGCCTGTCGCCAGAAGGCGCGGTCTTCCGGCGTGCCGCGGCGATAGGACAGGATCACCGGAAGGGTGATCTTGCCTTCGCGGAAATCGTCGCCGACATTCTTGCCGAGATCGCTGGCCGAACCGCCATAGTCGAGCACGTCATCGACGAGCTGGAAGGCAAGACCGAGATTCATGCCGTAGGATTTGAGCGCATTGCGGTCGGATTTGCTGGTATGGGCGACGATCGGGCCGACTTCGGCGGCAGCGGCGAAGAGCGCTGCGGTCTTGGCGCGGATGACCTGGAGATAGTCGTCCTCGGTCGTCTCCATGTTCTTGGCGACGGAAAGCTGCAGCACCTCGCCCTCGGCGATCACCGAGGCGGCGGTCGACAGCACGTCGAGCGCGTCGAGCGAGCCGACATCGACCATCATGCGGAAGGCCTGGCCGAGCAGGAAGTCGCCGACGAGCACGCTTGCCTGGTTGCCCCAGATGGTGCGAGCGGTGGATTTGCCGCGGCGCAGATCGCTTTCATCGACGACATCGTCATGCAGCAGCGTTGCCGTATGCATGAACTCGACGCTGGTAGCGAGCTTGACGTGAGCGTCGCCTTCGTAGCCGAACATGGAGGCGGAGGCGAGCGTCAGCATCGGCCGCAGGCGCTTGCCACCCGACGAGATCAGGTGGTTGGCAACCTCAGGAATCATCTGGACGTCGGAGCCGGCCCTCGACAGGATGAGCTGGTTGACGCGTTCCATGTCGGGAGACGTCAAGTCAACGAGCGGCTTGACGGACGCCAGTTTGTTTTTGCTGTCTTCCAGCGGTATCACTACGCCCAACACCGGGACTCCTGTTTTCATTGTCGCTTTCGACAATAGGAAGGGGGGCCACGTGCGGCAAGAGGCGAATTGTCCCGCTTGCTGAAATAGGACAGGAAAAACCGCTGGATGAAGGAATTGATCCGCACCAACGACGTCGTTCTGCTCTCTTTTGCCGAGAGCCTGATGAAGGACGCCGGTATTAACAGCCTGATCGCCGATCAGGGCATGAGCATTCTGGAGGGATCGCTGGGCCTGCTGCCGCGTCGTTTCCTCGTGTCGGACGACGATGCCGATGCCGCGCGCCGCATCCTCGTCGAAGCGGGGTTGGAAGCGGAGTTGCGGGCATGATCGGCGGTTCACCGGTGCCCACGGGCGACGATCGGCCATGAGCGAACGGCCTATGACGCTCGTTGAGACCGAAACGGTGGATGCATTCCACCGCGGCAGGTTCCATGTCGTGCAGCCGCTGGGGCAGGGACATCGCTCCGGCATGGATGCGATGTTGCTCGCTTCGCTGGTTGCTTGCGACCGCTCCTGCCGCGTGGCTGATCTTGGCGCCGGAGCGGGGGCTGCCGGCATGGCAGTCGCCTCGCGGCTCGATCCGGCCGAGGTCGTGCTGGTGGAGCGCTCGCCGACCATGGCGGCGTTTGCGCGCCGAAGCCTCGCGCTTCCTGAGAACAGCCGTTTCGCCGACCGGGTGTCGGTCATCGAGGCGGACGTCTCGCTTGCCGGCCGGGCACGCCGCGCCGCCGGGTTGCCCGACGATGCCTTCGATCACGTGATCATGAATCCGCCGTTCAACGATGCCTCCGACCGGCGCACGCCGGACAGCCTCAAGGCCGAGGCGCATGCGATGAGTGACGACCTGTTCGAGATCTGGATCAAGACGGCGGGCGCGATCATGAAGCCGGGCGGGCAATTGTCGCTGATCGCCCGGCCGGAATCGATCGCCGATATCATTGCCGCCTGTGGCCGCCGCTTCGGTGGCATCGAGATTACGCCGCTGCATCCGCGCATCGGCGAGAATGCCGTGCGCATCCTCGTGACCGCGATCAAGCAGAGCCGCAAGCGGCTGGTGCTGCGAGCGCCGCTGATCGTGCACGAGGAGGGTGCGCATCGCTTTTCCGGCGATGTCGACGACCTCAACAACGGCCGCGCTGCCTATCGGCGCCGTTGATTTACCGTATGCGGCATTGCGTTTGGACGACCAGTGCATACATGCAGGAACACGTGTTCGTATTGCAGGAGCTGAAATGGCCGGGTTCTTCAAAAGGCTGATGCCGAGGCGTTTTCGGCGGGATGGCATCGCGATCCCCGTCGTGCGGCTTCACGGCGCAATCATGGCCGGTGGCGGCCAGTTTCGCCCAGTGCTCAATCTGGCCTCGGCCGCGCCCCTGCTGGAGAAAGCCTTCGCGGTGAAGGAGGCTCCGGCCGTGGCGATTTCGATCAACTCTCCCGGCGGTTCGCCCGTGCAGTCGCGGCTGATCTACCAGCGCATCCGCGATCTCGCCCAGGAGAAGAAGAAACGCGTGCTCGTCTTCGTCGAGGACGTGGCCGCTTCCGGCGGTTACATGATCGCGCTTGCCGGCGACGAGATCATCGCCGATCCGACGTCGATCGTCGGTTCCATCGGCGTCGTCTCCGGTGGCTTCGGCTTTCCGGAACTGCTGAAGAAGATCGGCGTGGAGCGGCGCGTTTATACCGCTGGCGAGAACAAGGTCATGCTCGATCCGTTCCAGCCGGAGAAAGAACGCGATATCGAATTCCTGAAGAGCCTGCAGCTCGATATCCATGATACTTTCATCCAGATGGTGAAGGCCCGCCGCGGGCAACTGCTGGCCGACCATCCTGACGTCTTTTCCGGGCTTTTCTGGACTGGGCGGCGCGGATTGGAGCTGGGTCTGATCGACGGTCTTGGCGATCTGCGCGGCGAGGTGAAGAAGCGGTATGGCGAGAAGGCGCGGCTCGAACTGATCCAGCCGGCGCGCAGTCTTTTCGGGCGTCGCCAGACCGGTGCATCGATTGCTGGCGATATCGCCGCGCCGATCGCGGCTTCTGCGATGGCGGGCCTTGCCGAAGCAGTAGAGGAAAGGGCATTGTGGGCGCGTTTCGGGCTTTGAACCGCGACCGGCGCGACGGGCCTACAGCGCCGCGCGTCTTGTTAGACGCGCAAAGGTCGCTGGAGCACTTTGAATGGCTGCATATTTCATCCTTAAATCGAGTTCGATTTAAGGATGAAATATGCAGTAGGGAGGAAAAATGCCGCAGCTTATCCTGCTCCTGATCGCAGGCTTCGTTCTATGGATCGGCTACCGCAAGTTCATTGCGGATGCCCAGAAGCTGACGCGTCAGCGCGATCAAACGCGCCGCGAGCAGCAGACCGGCGCCAGCGGAACCCTCGTCAAGGATCCCGAGACCGGCGAATACCGGCTTAAGCGCGAAGACGACTGAGATTTTTCGTGCACCTTTGCGTGCACGCAGATCGGCCTGAGCGCTTGACCCCTGTCGCCCGGCGTGGCACCTGTCCGGCTCTCATTTCGTGAAGAATTCGGACGTTCCCCATGACCACCGCCTCGCTGCCCGACCACATGAACCCCAAGCGCTCGTTCCAGGCTTTGATCCTGACGCTGCACAACTATTGGGCCGACAAGGGTTGCGCTGTACTGCAGCCCTACGACATGGAAGTCGGTGCCGGTACGTTTCATCCGGCAACGACGCTGCGCGCGCTCGGCCCCCGTCCGTGGCGCGCCGCCTATGTTCAGCCGTCCCGTCGCCCGACCGACGGCCGCTATGGCGAAAACCCGAACCGTCTTCAGCACTATTATCAATATCAGGTGATCCTGAAGCCGAACCCATCCAACCTGCAGGAGCTTTATCTTGGCTCGCTGGAGGCGATCGGCCTCGATCCGTTGCTGCACGATATCCGCTTCGTCGAGGACGACTGGGAAAGCCCGACGCTGGGCGCCTGGGGCCTGGGCTGGGAATGCTGGTGCGACGGCATGGAAGTGTCGCAGTTCACCTATTTCCAGCAGGTCTGCGGCATCGAATGCTCGCCGGTCGCCGGTGAGCTGACCTATGGTCTCGAGCGTCTGGCGATGTATGTCCAGGGCGTCGACAACGTCTATGATCTGAACTTCAACGGCCGCGAAGGCGACGAGAAGATCAGCTATGGCGACGTGTTCCTGCAGGCGGAGCAGGAATATTCGCGCTACAACTTCGAATACGCCAACACCGCCATGCTGCATCAGCACTTCATCGATGCCGAGGTAGAGTGCCAGGCTCTGCTGGCGGCCGGCGCGCCTGCCGACAGCACCAACAACCACCTGCACAAGTGCGTCTTCCCCGCCTACGACCAGTGCATCAAGGCGAGCCACGTCTTCAACCTGCTCGATGCGCGCGGGGTGATTTCGGTGACCGAACGGCAAAGCTACATTCTGCGCGTCCGCACACTTGCCAAGGCCTGCGGCGAGGCGTTCCTCTTGACCGACGCCGGCGGCGCGAACTTCAACCGGGACGCCGCTTGATCGCCGAGCCAGCCAGCCTCATCGTTCACATCAATGGCTGGCCGGGCACCGGAAAGCTCACCATCGCACGCCATCTCGCCGAACCTCTCGGCGCGAGGCTTGCAGACAATCACACGCTGATCAATCCGGCTGAGGCGCTGTTTGCAAGGGGCACGCCGCTCTATTGGTTGCTGCGGGCGACCGTCAGGACGGCAGTGCTCGATCATGTGCGCCGGGCCGAGGCTTCGCAATCCTTCCTCTTCACCGATGCACTGTCCAATGATGAATTCGACAGCCGGGCATTCGACGATTATGCGGCACTGGCTGCCGATCGACGTGCCCGTTTGGTCGCCGTCGTTCTCGACTGTTCGGTGGAGGAAAACCTGAAGCGGTTGACGCGGGCGGGGCGTTCCAGGGCCTACAAGCTGACCGATCCACAGGTGCTGATCGATCTCAGAAGCCGGCATGTTCTGTTGAAGGGAAAATGCGATCAGTTGATCGAGCTCGATGTCAGCAGTCTCGGCGCCGATGAAGCCGCCAGCGAAATTCCGGCGCGGATCGTGAAGGGATAGATCTCACGCGATCGCGGCGACCTTGATGCCGTTCTTGCAGGTCGGCTTCTGGCACGGATAGGTATCGGTATAGAGTTGGCCGGAGTAGGTTTGCAGGGCCCTGCGAACGCCGGACGGTTTCTCGGAAGAACCAACGTTCGCATAGGCAACGAAGAGCGCCGTAAAGGCGATCACGTTGATGAGAGTTGCGAGCGTTTTCATGGTCTTCACTTCGTATCCGGGGTTGTTCGATGGCGCGACTATCGCCCATCGTCCGGATCCCTGCGGTTCCCGATGGAACAGGAATCGAGGTGTTTGGGCCTGGCGATATGCCCTGGCGGTGAACAGTGTGTTCACCGCCTTCGGCTTGCATTTGGGGAGGAGTGCGTTTCTCCGCCTGAATGCTGCAGAAAGGTCTATGAAGCTGGAAAGCCGGTGCTAATCTCTGCCGAGCTTTTTTGGAGGGTATCGCATGATTGGTCTGGCCATCGCCGTCGCCGTGATCCTGTATCTGGTTTTCGTCTACAACGGCCTCGTCAAGGCGCGGCAGATCGCCGAAGAAGCCTGGTCGGGTATCGACGTGCAGTTGAAGCGGCGCGCCGACCTAATCCCCAACCTGATCGAGACGGTGAAGGGCTACGCCGCCCACGAGAAGTCGACGCTCGAGGAAGTCATCGCGATGCGCAATCGCGCCCAGGCCGTACCAATCGGCGATGTCGAGGCGCGAGCCGCGGCCGAAGGCGCCCTGTCGCAGGCGCTTGGCAAGCTCTTCGCCCTTGCCGAAGCCTACCCCGATCTCAAGGCCAACGAGAACTTCGCGGAACTGCAGCGCTCGCTGGAGACCATCGAGGGCGAGATCCAGATGTCGCGCCGCTACTACAACGGTGCGGCACGCGACTTGAACGTCAAGGTCGAGAGCTTCCCGTCGAACCTCATCGCCAACGCTTTCCGCTTCGTGAAGGCCGGCTATTTCGAGATCGCCAACGAGGCGGACCGAGCGGTGCCGCAAGTCAAATTCTGATCGGGGACGATCCCCTATCACGCCATCGACTGATAGAAGACACGCCTGCCGAGGCCGACAGCCTCGGCGCTACTTGCATTAAAGAGACCCGAGCATGAGTGATACCGTGAAGAAGCTGACCATCCTGCCGACCGACCACCCCCTGCGCGGTCACGTTCGCCCGCCGGGTTCGAAGTCGATCACCAACCGGGCGCTGCTTCTTGCGGGTCTTGCCAAGGGCACGAGCCGGCTGACGGGCGCGCTGAAGAGCGACGACACCCGCTATATGGCCGATGCCTTGCGGGCAATGGGTGTCGAGGTCAGTGAGCCGGATGACACCACATTCGTCGTTACCGGATCCGGCCGGCTTGCGTCGCCGTCGGCGCCCCTGTTCCTCGGCAATGCGGGAACCGCTACGCGCTTCCTGACGGCCGCAGCGGCTCTCGTTGACGGCCCGGTGGTCGTCGATGGGGACCAGCACATGCGCAAGCGGCCGATCAAGCCGCTCGTCGACGCACTTCGCACACTCGGCGTCGAGGTGACGTCCGAGACAGGTTGCCCGCCGGTCACCGTCAATGGCAAGGGCGGCTTTCCCGCCGGACGGATCGAAATCGACGCCGGCCTTTCCAGCCAATACGTATCGGCTCTGCTGATGGCTGCTCCCGGCGCAAAAGGCCCTGTCCGCATTGAGCTTGCAGGCGACGAAATCGGCGCGCGCGGCTACATCGACCTGACGGTCGCGGCGATGCGTGCCTTCGGCGCCGAAGTCGAGCAGTTGAGCCCATCCGTCTGGCAGGTCGCGCCGACGGGCTATCGCGCCGCCGACTTCGCGATCGAACCTGACGCGTCGGCCGCGACCTATCTCTGGGCAGCGGAAGTGTTGACCGGAGGGGCTATCGATCTGGGCGTGCCGGCTTCCGTTTTTTCGCAACCCGATGCCCGTGCCCACGCCGTCATCTCCAGCTTCCCGCATCTTCCCACCGTCATCGACGGGTCGCAGATGCAGGACGCGATACCGACGATCGCGGTTCTAGCCGCCTTCAACGAGACGCCCGTGCGCTTTGTCGGCCTTGCCAATCTGCGCGTGAAGGAATGCGACCGCGTCCGTGCCTTGTCTCTCGGCCTGACTGCCATCCGCCCGGGGCTAGCCCACGAAGAGGGCGACGATCTCATCGTCTCCTCCGATCCGGGGCTTGCCGGCCAGACATTGCCGGCTTCGATCGACACGTTTGCCGACCATCGCATCGCCATGAGCTTCGCCCTTGCCGGGCTGAAGATCCACGGCATTGCCATCGAGGACCCCGGCTGCGTCGCCAAGACCTATCCGGCCTATTGGGATGCACTTGCCTCGCTCGGCGTCGCCTTTACCGGTGACCGTCCTTGATATCGCGCCGGATGAAACCGCTTCTCAAGCTTTTCCAGGAAAAGTGCGAAGCGGTTTTCCGCCAGGAAATGCGAAAACCCAAAGAGAGAGCATTTCCATGACCCCGTTTAAGAATGGAAATGCTCAAGAGATCGATCGAAAGGTCTGAGACCGTATGGCCCGCTTTGTCGCCCTGTTTGGCATGTTGTTGTTCCTGTTGGCGACGGCGGGCGTCGGGCGGGCGGACGAAGTGTTCTCGTCCTATCATTCGGTGATCGATGTCGCCAAGGACGGGACGCTGACGGTCACCGAAACGATCACGGCCAATGCCGAGGGCAACCAGATCCGGCGGGGTATCTTTCGTGACCTGCCGCTGACCTTCACCGACGCTAAGGGCCGCCGCAGCAAAGTGGACTTCAAGCTGCTTTCGGTCGAGCGCGACGGCGAGGAGGAGCCCTACCGCACCGAATCGATCTCGGGTGGCGTCCGCATCTACACCGGATCCGCAGAGGTGTTTCTGCTGCACGGCGAGCATACGTTTCAGTTCACCTACGAGACGAGCCGGCAGATCCGTTTCTTCGAGGATCACGACGAACTCTACTGGAACGTGACGGGCACCGAATGGGCCTTCCCGATCGATGAGGCGAGCGCCACCGTCAATCTGCCGGAAGGCGTGCGGCCCGTGGCGCTCGACGTTTTCACCGGCGGCTACGGCGCGACCGGCAAGGACGCGCGGGCGTCGGAGGAAGGCAGCGAGATTTTCTTTGCGACCACCCGGCGGCTGGAGCCGAAGGAAGGGCTGACGATCGCGGTCAAGATGCCGAAGGGTAGCATCGACCAGCCGTCCACGAGCCAGGAGAACGCCTGGTGGATGCGTGATCACATGGCGCTTCTGATCGCCGGAACGGGTCTCGTCCTTGTGGCGCTCTACTATGGCCGCGCCTGGCTGAAGGTGGGGCGAGATCCGGAACGTGGCGTCATGGTGCCGCGCTGGGACGCGCCCGAGGGCATTTCGCCCGCACTCGTCAACTATATCGACAACCGGGGCTTTTCCGGCGAAGGCTGGACGGCTCTTTCTGCATCGGCACTCAGCCTCGCGGTCAAGGGCCACGTTGTCCTCGAGGATCTGAAGAGCGCCATCGTCATTGCCGCAACCGGCAAGGGCCGCAGCGAAAAACTTCCGACCGGGGAGGCGAGCCTGATGAAGGCCGTCAATGCCGCCGGCGGCAAGCTGAAGATCGACAGGGCCAATGGCACCAAGGTACAGGCAACAGGCGCCGACTTCCGCAACGCCATGGAGCGCGAGCACCGGGGCAAATACTATCTGGCCAACACCGGCTACATCATCGCCGGCGTATTGCTTTCGGTTCTGGCGATCGCCGCGGTGTTCCTGTTCGGCGATCTGAGCGAGGACAGCATCCCGCTGGTCATCGTTCCCGTCTTCATCGCCTTTGTCATTTCGATCCTCGCCGTTTCCTTCGGCAAATCCCTGCGGCGCGAAAAGAGCCTGATGAGCCGCATCATGTCGATCGTGGTGATCGCTTTCATCGGCTTCGTCGCCTTCACCATCTTTTCGAGCATTCTTGCGGTCGTCTTCTATTCCGCCACAGAGACCGACGAACTGCCGCTCCTGTTTGCGATCGGCGGCATCGTGCTCGTCAATGTGCTGTTCTTCTTCCTGATGGGCGCGCCGACACCGCTCGGCACCCGGATGATGGACGGCATCGATGGGCTCAGGCAATACATGACGCTTGCCGAGAAGGACCGGATGAACATGCAAGGAGCACCGGAGATGTCGCCCCGGCATTTCGAGACGCTGCTGCCCTATGCCGTGGCGCTCGGGGTGGAGAAACCGTGGACGGAGACCTTCGATCGCTGGCTGCTGGCCGCTGCTGCCGGGGCGGCTGCCGCTGCCGCCTACCAGCCTGCCTGGTACCATGGCGACGGCTTCGGCTCGACGACGTTCGGGGATCGGATCGGCGGCTTTGCCGGCTCGATGGCCGATACTATGACCTCTTCCCTGCCGCCCCCGCCCAAATCCTCGTCATCTGGCTTTTCGACCGGCGGCGGCTTTTCCGGCGGCGGTGGTGGTGGCGGTGGCGGCGGCGGCTGGTGATCGCGCCGTAGACCCGCCGCCTCTAAGTCAAATTCATCGTCGGGCTTGGTGACATTTTCGCCAGAGCTTGCTAAGTCGGCCGCAACCGTCCGGAACAGAAAAAGTCATCTCCCATGCCCGATCTTCTTATCGAACTCCGCTCCGAGGAAATTCCTGCCCGATTGCAGCGCAAGGCGGCCGGCGACCTCAAGAAGCTGCTGACCGACGCATTGGTGGAAGCGGGTTTGACCTATGAGGGTGCACGCGAATACTGGACGCCGCGCCGGCTGACGCTTGACATCCGTGGCCTCAATGCCCGGTCCGCCGATGTGCGCGAAGACCGCAAGGGTCCGCGCACCGACGCCAACGAAAAGGCGATCGAAGGCTTTCTGCGCGGCGCCGGCCTTTCCTCGATCAGCGAGGCGCATGTCCATAGCGATCCGAAGAAGGGTGATTTCTACGTCGCCCATATCGTCAAGCCGGGCCGTCCGGCCGAAGAGCTCGTCGCCGAGGCGATGCCCGAAATCATCCGCAACTTTCCCTGGCCGAAGCCGATGCGTTCCGGTGCCGCCTCGGCCAAGCCGGGCGCCTTGCGCTGGGTTCGCCCGCTGCAGTCGATTGTCTGCACCTTCGGCTCGGAAACCGACGAAACCCATGCGATCCCCTTTGAGGTGGACGGCATCGTCGCTTCCAACGTCACCTACGGCCATCGCTTCCACGCGCCCGAAGCGATCACCGTGCGCCGCTTCGCCGACTATGCCGAGAAGCTGGAGCGGGCGAAGGTCGTGCTCGACGGCGAACGCCGCAAGCAGATGATCTCGGCGGACGCACATAATATCGCCTTTGCCAACGGCCTCGAACTCGTCGAGGACGAAGGCCTGCTCGAGGAGGTCTCCGGCCTCGTCGAATGGCCGCAGGTGCTGATGGGAAGCTTTGAAGAGAGCTATCTCGAAATCCCGTCGGAAATCATCCGGCTGACGATCAAGACCAACCAGAAGTGTTTCGTGACCCGCGCGCCAGGTGCGGAAACGCTCTCCAACAAATTCATCCTCGTCTCCAACATCGAAGCGAAGGACGGCGGTAAGGAGATCGTGCACGGCAACGGCAAGGTCGTGCGCGCCCGCCTGTCGGACGCCGCGCACTTCTGGCACCGCGACCAGGGCAACCTGCCGGATCTCGAAACATTGAAGCCGTCGGCCGAAAAATTCGCTCTCGATCTCAACAAGCCGCTCGACCAGCGCATGGCGAAGCTCGATGCGCTGAACGTCACCTTCCATGCCAAGCTCGGCACGCAGGGCGAGCGTGTTGCGCGCATCCGCGCGCTTGCCGCCGAACTGGCCAAGGTGACCGGCGCCGACCCCAGGTTGGTCGATCGTGCCGTGGTGCTGGCAAAGGCCGATCTGCGCACCGAAGCCGTCGGCGAGTTCCCCGAACTTCAGGGCATCATGGGCCGCAAATATGCGCTGCTCCAGGGCGAGGACAACTCAGTGGCGACGGCGATCGAAGATCACTGGAAGCCGAATGGCCCTTCGGATCGCGCGCCGACCGACGCCGTTGCCGTAACCGTAGCGCTTGCCGACAAGCTCGACACGCTCGTCGGTTTCTGGGCGATCGACGAAAAGCCGACCGGCTCTAAGGACCCCTATGCCCTGCGCCGTGCCGCTCTCGGCGTCATCCGCCTCATCCTTGAAGGCAAGGCGCGACTGCCGCTCACGCCGTTCTTCGAGATCGCGCTCACCGCTCTTAGGGCGCAGAAGCCGGCGCTGACGAGCGATGTCTCGGCAGACCTGCTCTCCTTCTTCCATGATCGTCTCAAGGTCTATCTGCGCGATCTCGGCGCCCGCCACGACCTGATCGATGCGGTATTGACGTCGGATGCAGACGATCTCCTGATGATCGCCCGCCGCGTCGAGGCGCTGACCGCCTTCATCACCGACGAAGAGGGCAAGAACCTGCTCGCCGGTACCAAACGCGCGACGCAGATCCTCGCGGCGGAAGAGAAGAAGGGCACGGCCGTGGCCGACGCTGTCGACGCTGGCCTCTTGCGTCTCGATGCCGAAAAAGCGTTGCACGCCGCGGTTCAGCTCGGCTCCGGCGAGGCAAGCGAGGCGATCGCCAAGGAAGACTTCCGCTCCGCCATGCAGGCCCTGTCGAAGCTGCGCGAACCGGTCGACCAGTTCTTCAACGACGTTCTCGTCAATGACGATGACGTGTCGATCCGGGCAAACCGACTGGCGCTGCTCGGTCTCATCCGTTC
Source organism: Ensifer sp. 4252 (assembly GCF_050434565.1). Taxonomy (NCBI): domain Bacteria; kingdom Pseudomonadati; phylum Pseudomonadota; class Alphaproteobacteria; order Hyphomicrobiales; family Rhizobiaceae; genus Ensifer; species Ensifer sp. 4252. The sequence continues at coordinate 836,600 of NZ_JBNDIU010000001.1, read as the reverse complement.
GGCGACCGGCACGGTTGCCGATTTCTCCAAGATCGCGGGATGACGGGGAGGGGCGCATGACGGCGAAGATCCTCGTCAGCGCCTGCCTCATGGGCCATGCGGTGCGCTACGATGGCGCGTCGAAGCCGCTCATCCATCCGGCCATCGACCGCTGGCGCCAAGAGGGCCGGCTCGTCACCATCTGTCCTGAAATGTCAGCCGGCATGCCGGTCCCACGTCCGCCGGCCGAGATCGCGTCCGGCATGTCCGGCACTGACGTGCTCGATGGCGGGGCAACTGTCGTTGAAAACACCGGCCGCAATGTCACCGGCGAATTCCTGGACGCCGCTGAAAATGCGCTGGCGCTCGCGCGCGAAACGGACTGTCGTTTCGCGCTGTTGATCGACGGCAGCCCGTCCTGCGGATCGGGTTTCGTCTACGACGGCACGTTTTCCGGCGCACGCCGTGCGGGGCAGGGGGTTACGGCTGCGCTGCTCGCAAGGAACGGCATCGAGGTTTATTCCGACAGGGAGATCGAAGCGTTGATCGAGCGGATCGATGGCCCACGTGAGACCAGATAAAAAGCCCAAACAAAAGGCAAGATAAAAAGATTGCGCCCCTGCTTCTCTCAGGGGCGCAATCTCTCGCTGTTTCAGCGAATTTGCCCGTCAGCCTTGAATGCAGGGGCGGCTGACTGGGGCAGGGAACTTTCCCGATTAGGCAATCAGTTTAACCGAAGTTCGAGAGCCGACGGATCAAATTGCCGTGAGCTTTCGGCCGCCATCGATGCCGCGATGGCCTGTTCTGGCTGCGTGATGGTCTGAACCGCCGCAGTGGTGGCCATATCAACCTGTTCGGTTCCGCTCGCGGCTGCCTTGAGGATGTCCTCAGATGGTTTGCTGACGAAAACAACGGGCGAGCCGCCGAGCCAGGCTTCGGTGCGCACGAGTTTCATCTCGCCGTTGATCTGCTTGAGCTCGACCTTCTCGCTGCCGTTCTCGATCTCCGGCACCACATAGGTGACCTTCTTCTTGATCTGCAGCGGCGGGCATTGTGCGCAGGAGACGGACGCCACGCTGGAATTGACCGCATCCCCGGAGACGACGGCTTCGATCGACGATGCCCAGGCGCTGCCTGCAGCAAGTGCAACGGCGGTGGTGATCAGCAACAGGCGCATCGATCTTCTCCCCAGATTGTTCTACAGCGCCGCGCGTCTTATCAGACGCGCAAAGGTCGCTGTAGCACTTTGACGTGCTGCATGTTTTGTCCTGAAATCGGCAATGATTTAAGGAACCATGCAGTGGGCGAGAATATGCGTTCTGTCTTACCTTCCCGTCAGGAGAATTGGTAAAGATTGAATGATCCGGCGCATTTGCCGATGACGATTAGACCTTCTCGCGGGCAACTGCGCGCCAGCCGATATCGTGACGATAGAAGCCGTTGTCCCAGGAAACGCCGTCGACGGCCGAATAGGCGCGGTCCTTGGCAATGCTCGCGCTTCCGCCGATCGCCGTGATGTTCAACACCCGCCCGCCCGTGGCCACCAGGCTGCCGTCCTTCATCGCTGTGCCGGCATGAAACACCTTGGTCTCAGGCGAGGCTGCCGGAAGTGCTGCTATGGGCGTGTTCTTGTCGTAATTACCTGGATAGCCCTTCGATGCCATGACGACGGTCAGTGCCGTCTCGTCGCGCCATTCGGCTTCCATGCCCGCAAGCGTGCCCGTCGCGGCAGCATAGAGCAGCGGCAAGAGGTCGCTCTTCATGCGCATCATCAGCACCTGGCATTCCGGGTCGCCGAAACGCACGTTGTATTCGATCAGTTCCGGCCCCTTGGCCGTGATCATCAGCCCGGCGAAGAACACGCCGGAGAAGGGATGTCCGCTCTCCGCCATGCCGCGCATGGTCGGCTCGATGATCTCCTTCATCGTGCGCTCGGTCATCTCGGGTGTCATCACAGGTGCTGGCGAATAGGCGCCCATGCCGCCGGTGTTCGGGCCGGTGTCGCCGTCGCCGACGCGCTTGTGATCCTGCGCCGAGGCGAGCGCGAGCGCGGTCTTGCCGTCGCTGAGGCAGAAGAAGCTTGCCTCCTCGCCGTCGAGATAAGCCTCTACCACCACTTCCGCGCCGGCCGCGCCGAAGGCGCCGTCGAAACAGTCGTCAATAGCAACGAGCGCTTCGTCGAGTTCCATGGCGACGGTCACGCCCTTGCCGGCGGCAAGTCCGTCCGCCTTGATGACGATCGGCGCGCCCTGGTCGCGCACATAGGTCTTGGCGGCTTCCGCATCGGTGAAGCGACCGTAGGCGCCGGTCGGGATATCGTATCTGGCGCAGAGGTCCTTGGTGAAACCCTTGGACCCTTCGAGCTGGGCCGCAGCAGCGGAAGGGCCGAAGACGGCGATACCGGCAGAGCGCAGCACGTCGGCGAGGCCGGCCACGAGCGGACCTTCCGGTCCGACCACGACGAAATCGATCGCCTCTTTCAGGCAGAAATCAACGACCGCAGCATGGTTGTCGGTGTCGAGCGCAACGAGGGTCGCTTCCTCGGCAATGCCCGGATTGCCGGGTGCGGCATAGAGCCTGGTCAATTTCGGCGACTGCGCGATCTTCCATGCCAGCGCATGTTCGCGTCCACCCGATCCGATCAGAAGAACCTTCATTGCCTGCCCCCGACATGCCGAAATTGTTGCGTTGCGGTTAAGGCGAGGCGGCTGTCAGGTCAAGGGGGCAGGGGGTCGTGAGGCACGATTCCCGCTGTTGAAGGCATCCCATCTCTCAGGTGCTGGAACGTGGGAGCACCGATCACGCGATTAGGCGATTGCCTGCTGGTTCTTGCGATCACCCTGCTCATTGCCGTAGCGGGCAGTGCGCGTCAGCGCCCAGATGCCGAGATCCTCGAGCGGTAGCGGCTTGCTGATGAGGTAGCCCTGGAAGAGATCGCAGCCTGCGGCGGTCAGCATCGAGAGCTTCTCTGGCGTGTCGACGCCTTCCCCGACCACGGCAACGTCCTTGGCGTGGCACAGCGCGATCAACGCCTTCAGCACCGGCAGCGATTGCGATGCCGTGAGGTTCGAGACGAGCGCCCGGTCGAGTTTGATCGTATCGGCGGTGTATTCGATGATCTGCTGGACCGAGGTATAGCCTGCTCCGAAATCGTCGATCGACAGGCGGAAGCCCTTACTGCGAAGCTCGTCGATGTTGCGGCGGAGTTGGTCGCTGAACTTGACTGCGAAAGTCTCGGTCAGCTCGATTTCGATGGATTGCGGCTGCAGCCCATGGCGGTTGAGGCAATCGGAGAAATAATCGGCAATCGCCTTGGAATGCAGTTCGGCGGAGGAAATATTGATCGCCAGGATCGTATCGGGGCCAAACAGCGCTTTCAGCTGCCGGCAGTCGGACATTGCCTGGTTGATCACCCACCAGTCGATCTTGGTAAAGAGGCCGGAGCTTTCGGCGATCGGCACGAATTCGTCCGGCGTCACGTTGCCGAGTACCGGCGAGTACCAGCGCAGCAGCGCTTCGCAGCCCGTCACTCGCCCGTCGGTGCCGACGATCGGCATGTAGACCAGATGGAATTGTTCGTCCGGATCGAGCGAGCGCAACTCGTCCTGGATCTGGCGCAGGCGCGTGCGTTTGTCGTGCAGGGCGCGCGAGAACCGGGAAGAGCGGTTCTTGCCACTGGTCTTTGCCTGATACATCGCCGCGTCCGCATTCGAAATCAGCTCGGCAAGATTGGTTGCGTCATCCGGGCAGATGGCGGCGCCAATGCTGGCGGTGACCGGATAGCTCTTGCCGGAGACTTCGAAACCATCTTCGAACAGCCCCAGGATGGCGGCGGAGACTTCCCGCACGGTGCCGTCGCCCGGTCGAGAGCGGACCAGCACCGCGAATTCGTCGCCCGAGAGCCGCGCCAGGATCGCCGGCTTCTGGCCGCGTCGCTCAGTGATCGCTTCGACATTCTCGGCGATGCGCGTTGCCAGGGTTTTCAGGAGTTCGTCGCCGATCTCATGGCCGTGCTTGTCATTGACGAACTTGAAGTTGTCGATGTCGATAAACAGCAGGCTGCATTTTTCGCCTGAGACAATGGCCTCACGAACGATGCCCGCGGCAACGGCGTTGAAATGACCGCGATTGCTGATGCCGGTCAGCGTGTCTGTCCAGGAGCTGCGCTGCACCAGCTTGAGCGATTGTTCGGACTGGCGATGCAGCTCTCTGATGTTTTCGGTCAGTCGCCCGATCTCGCCCTTCTCGTCCATGTTGCGGATCTCGTCATGGGCGCCAACCATGACGGCCATGACGTTGGCGTCGAGGGTGGCGATCGGGTCGGTGATGAAGCGCCGGATGAGAACGATGATCAGCCAGATCGAAAACAGGCTCATGGCCACGGCGCCAAGCGCCAGCAGCAGTTTTTGTTGTGCCATCAGCCGGTCGAAATGATTGTCCGAAACCGTCAGCGTCGCATAAAGCGACGGCCCGAGATGCACGCTTGCCGAAAGGTCGTCGGTGACCGCCAGCGGCCATGGCTGAAGCACGACGTCGGCGCCGTATTCCTGTTTCAAGGTCTCCTGCATGTCGAGGAAACGATCCGGCTGGATCGCCACCTGAACAAGCAGCGCGCCCGATTTCTTGCTCGGCAGCGGCCGCGTGAAGGTAACGGGATCGAGGAAGTAGGAATAGACGATCCGGGCCTTGTGCGCGGCGTCGTAGAGGTAGGTCCAGTCGGCGAGCTTTTCTTCGCGTATCAGTCGCCGTGCCAGGTTGAGTTGCGCCTCGTCGATTTCGGCGAAGGGATCCCAGCTGTTTTCGAAATAGTATTCGGACTGCAGGTTCGATGTCAGGATCGCCAGCGACACGTAGCCCATCGGGTCGTCGGAAAGCGACTTGACGCTTTCCTGCAGCCGGACGCCGAGCGCATTGGCCCGGTAATTCTTGTCGGTTTCCGAGATGTACTGACGCAGCGAATTGCTGTTCAGGAGCGCATTGAGGAAGCCCTTGCTGCGCCCTATCTCGTTCTGGAAGACGGCGGCGGCATGTTCCAGCCGCTGGGACAGCTTGGCATGTTCAAGCGCCCGGATCGAGCGGCTCTGGGTGACATGGACCGAGATCGCCGCCAGCAGATAGCCGGCCAGCACCACGGGAAAGATCAGGATGAGTGCGCGCTTGCCGAGGGTCACTGGAAATTCGCCAATGTGCTGATGATGCGGCGGCGCAGTTGCACCGACGTCGTTGACAGTTCCTGCTGGTACTGACTCTTGGCCAGAATGTCTGGCGACGGGTAGATCGCCTGGTCCGCGCGCATCGCCTCCGGCAACAACGCAAAGGCGGCCTTGCTCGGCGTCGGCATATTGAGCGCTTGCGCGTTTGCGGCGGCACTTCCGGGCGAGCCGATATAGTCGAGGAAGGCGAGCGCTCGCGCCTTGTTTGGCGACTTGGCGACGACCGACATGCAGTCGAGCCAGGAAAGCGTGCCTTCCTTGGGCACGACATAGCGCCAGACGCCCGGTGTACCGGCCTTTTCATTCAGGACATGCTGGTCGCCGCTATAGCCAAGCGCCAAATGGATGTCCTTGCCGATTGCCTGGTTCTGGATCGAGCTGATGACGTATTCGTAGGTCAGAACCGCCGGCGCCTGTTGCTTCATCAGGTTGAAGGCGGTCTTGAGTGTTGCCGGCTCGTTGGTGTTGATCGACTCGCCGAGCAGCATGAGGGGGGCGACGAAGGCCTCGTTGTGATCGTCATACATGGCGACGTGCTTGGTCAGCGCCGGAGCCGGCTGCATCAGGTCGCGCCAGGACGTCGGCGCTTCAGGCAGCATGTCCGACCGATAGAGAATGCCCATCGTGCCCCACAGATAGGGCAGGCCATGGTCCGAGCAGCGCTTTCGCCAGCTTTCGTCATAGTCCCTGAGGGAGGCGACATTGGTTTCGTCGACCGCCTCCAGGACGCCTCTGCGCCCAAAGAGCGCGGCGCCGTTCTCGCCGGTCACGACCAGGTCGACGATGCTGTTTGGGTCGGCGAGCACTTCGTCGCGGGTATCGCCGTTGTCGTAGTAGACCTGATGGATTGCGACGCCGGTAATCGCCGTCCAGCGATCGAGGATCGCCTGATCGATATAGGATTCCCAGATCAGCAGGTTGAGCGTTTCGGCTTGCCCCGCCGTTGCCATGAGCAACGTCGTCAAAAAGGCGGGAATCGCCGATCGCCCTCGCATTGTCTACCCCTGCCCAAGCCCCATCCAGCGACCGTAACGCGCAAAAATTGATGAATGATTACGCAGGGCTGCGGGAAATAGCATGGCTGAAGCAAGGCGTTGTCGGTCAGAAAAAACAGAACGGGCGCCGCGTGGCGGCGCCCGTTGAAAAATGTGCCGTTCGATGTCTGCCTAATGCCGCGCGGGCATCCTCGGCAGAAGGATCGTCAGAATGCCGAGCAGCGGCAGGTAGGAGCAGATGGTATAGACGAATTCGATGCCCTGACGGTCGGCAAAAATGCCGAGAAGGGCTGCACCCATGCCGCCGAACCCGAAGGCAAAGCCGAAGAAGACGCCGGCAATCAACCCCACGCGACCCGGCACCAGTTCCTGCGCGAAAACGACGATCGCCGAAAACGCCGAGGAGAAGATGAAGCCGATGATGATCGACAGCACGCCCGTCCAGAAGAGGTCCGCATAGGGCAGCATCAACGCGAAGGGGATGACGCCGAGGATCGAGAACCAGATGACGAAGCGCGCGCCGTAACGGTCGCCGATCGGACCGCCGAGGAAAGTGCCGGCGGCGGCAGCGCCCAGGAACAGGAACAGCATCAACTGTGCTTCCTGAACGGTGACGCTGAACTTCTCGATGACGAAGAAGGTGAAGTAGCTGGAGATGCTGGCCATGTAGACGTTCTTGGTGGCTGTCAGCAGCACCAGGACGGCAACGGCCCAGATCACGCGGTTCTTCGGCAGCGGCAGCGCGCGGCTCGGTGCCGGCTTGCTCATCGACGAGCGACGGTGGCGCACGTACCAGGTACTGACCCAGGAGAGCACGAAGAAACCGATGATCGCCACGATCGAGAACCAGCTGAGGCTGCCCTGGCCGAAGGGAATGACGATAAAGGCGGCGAGCAGCGGCCCCATGGCGCTGCCGGCATTGCCGCCCACCTGGAACAGCGATTGCGCCAGGCCATGCCGTCCGCCCGAGGCAAGCCGTGCGATACGCGAAGATTCCGGATGGAAGATCGCCGAGCCGACGCCGATCAGGCTTGCAGCCAAAAGCAGCATCGAGAAATCATGGGCGTTGGCGAGCAGGATCAGGCCGGAGCAGGTGGAAAGCATTGCCACTGGCAGCGAATAGGGCAGCGCCCAGCGGTCGGTGATGATGCCGACGGCCGGCTGCAGCATCGACGCGGTCAGCTGGAAGGTAAAGGTCAGAAGCCCGATCTGCACGAAATCGAGCGAATAGTTCGCTTTGAGCAAGGGATAGAGTGCCGTCAGCAGCGACTGCATGATGTCGTTCAGCATGTGGCAGAAGCTGACTGCCAGGATGACGGAAAATGCCGTCTTTTCCGGGGTTATGCCCCCCGTTGAAGTAACCGTTGCCATGGATGTTCCTTGCCGTCTCGATGGTTGTATGCGGCGAGGGATATCTCTACTGATCTTGCTCATGGCCTGCTTTTGTGATGTGGTCGAGTTCTTTCGCGAGTGGGCCAATGCCGATCCATCGAGTAACCTTGCCCGAGCTGCCCGACGCCGACCATTTCAGGAACCTGGACTGGATAGAGGCCGGAAACTCGGCCGTGCTCGCTCTCGGCCGTGATTATGGCGCAGGCCTGACTGTTCCGCTCCACAGCCACACCCGCACGCAATTGTGGTGGGCGCGGCAAGGCGTTGTCCTTGTGCGCACGGCCCACGGGCGCTGGCTCGTCCCGCCGGGACACGCGCTTCTCATCCCCGCGGGGGTCGAGCATTCGACCGAGATGATCAGCGATGTGCGCATGCACTCGATCTATTTCACGCCGTCGCTATTGCGTGCTGAGCGGCCGATGGTGATGGAGATCACCCCGCTTGCGGGCAGCCTGGTCGATGCGCTGGTCAGCGTCGAGAGCGAGACCATGTCGGAACGGCGGGAACAACTGATCATGGATCTCCTGCTCGAAGAGATCGCTCTTCTGCATGAGCGGCCGCTCGGCCTGCCTTTTCCGCGTGAGGAGAAGCTGGCGCTGCTCTGCCGGCAGTTCCTGGAGGCGCCATCGGCAACCGCCAATATCGACCAGTGGGCCGATCGTCTTGGTTTGAGCCGACGGACATTTACGCGACTGTTTCGCAACGAGACAGGGGTCAGTTTCGTCACCTGGCGCCAGCAGGCCTGCATCTTCGCATCGTTGCCGCGCCTTGCGGACGGTGAATCCGTCACCAATGTCGCACTCGATGCCGGCTACGAGAACGTTGCGGCCTTCACCACGATGTTTCGGCGCATGCTTGGAAGCGCACCCAGTCACTACCTGAAAATGTACCAGGGCCGGTAGGAGCCATGGCTGGCATGGCAAACGGGCGCTGAATTGACCTGGTTAACGGAATCGTAGGAACAAGGGGCAATAAGTCGCCCCGTGCCCGTCCAGATTGCGCCACTGTTCCGCGCATGGGGCACGGTTCAAACTTCGCCCCGGCGAATGATTCTTCCGGAGTTGTTCCTTGCGTATCCGTTCTTTTCTTCTCCTTTCTGGAACCCTTTTGTTGTCCGCAGGCACCGCCTCGGCAGGTGACGGCCAGTATTTCTGGTCCGGCGACTGGTACCTGAAGGTCGGTGCGACCGGCTTTCTCGGCCCGAAATACGAAGGCGCTTCCAAGCGCATGTTTCAGGCCGCACCGCTGATATCGCTCGGCAAGGCGGGCAGCACCGTCCGCTTCTCGTCGCGCAACGACAATATGTCTTATGCGCTGCTGGACCAGGGCGGCTTCCGCGCCGGTGTCGCCGGCAAGCTGATCTTCGAACGCGACGAAGATACATCGAGCGATCTTAGGGGGCTCGATCCCGTCAAGTTCGGCGGAGAGCTCGGCGGTTTCGCCGAGGTCTATCCGACCGATTGGTTGCGCGTACGCGCGGAAGTCCGCCAGGGTATTCGCAGCCACCACGGTCTTGTTGCCGATGTCACCGCCGACGCCTTTACCGACATCAGCAGCAATGTGCGCATTTCCGCCGGTCCGCGTATGACGGCCGCCACCAGCGACTATTTCGACGCCTATTATGGTGTGAACGATGCCGAATCGGCAGCATCAGGCCTCAGCACCTACAATCCGCATGGCGGCATTCATTCCGCCGGCGTCGGTGCTGCGATCAACTGGCAGGCAACGGAAAAACTCGAAACCGGCGCCTATGCCGAATATCGACGCCTGATGGGCTCGGCCGCCGACTCCAGCCTCGTGCGTGAGCGCGGCAGCCGCAACCAGTTCCTCGTCGGCCTGTCGGCCACCTACCGCTTCGACTTCACGCTTCCCTGAACGGTGGCGCCAAGCGTCGGGGTGGTGCGGCATCGAACCGCTTGACCGTCCCGGCGTGTGGCGTCAAACAGGGGCATGAACACGTCCTCCGCCGATTCCGGGCGCGTCCACGACGCGCCGTCGAACAACTGGGTCTATCGCGTGCTGCCGCGCGCGCTCTGGCCCTATGCGCAGCTTGCCCGCTGGGACCGCCCGATCGGCTGGCAATTGCTGATGTGGCCATGCCTGTGGTCGGTCGCCCTGGCTGCAGGCACGGGGGCGGCGGCGGGACAATTCTCGCTCGGCCGGTTCGTTCTTCACAGTTTCCTGTTCATCGCCGGCGCCATTGCCATGCGTGGCGCTGGCTGCACCTTCAATGATATCGTCGACCACGACATTGACATGGAAGTGGCGCGAACGCGCTCGCGGCCCTTGCCATCCGGTCGCGTCTCCCGCTTTCAGGCAAAGGCCTTCATGGTGCTGCAGGCGCTCGTCGGGCTGGTGATCCTCCTGCAGTTCAATGCCTTCACCATTTTGCTCGGCATTCTGTCGCTGGGGCTTGTCGCAATCTACCCCTTCGCCAAGCGCTTTACCGACTGGCCGCAGTTCTTCCTCGGTCTCGCATTTTCCTGGGGGGCGATCATGGGCTGGTCGGCCGAGTTCGGGACGCTTTCGTTCGCAGCGGTGCTGCTCTACGGCGCGGCGATCGCCTGGACGATCGGTTACGACACCATCTACGCCTATCAGGACAGGGAGGATGACGAACTTATCGGCGTCCGGTCGACGGCTCGCCGCTTCGGCGATAATCCACGTCCCTGGCTGATCGGGCTCTATGGGCTGGCCATTGTGCTGATGCTGCTGGCGTTTCTCGCCGCAGGAGCCGGGCCGTTTGCCTATCTCGGTTTGCTCGTCGCGTCGGTTCTGCTGATCTATCAGATCCTGGTGCTGAACATTCACGACCCGTTGCAATGCCGGGCATTGTTCGAGTTCAACGGTGTCGTGGGGCTGATCATCTTCGCCGGGCTCGTCGCCGCCCTTTTCGTTCGGCTGATATGAAAAATCCTCCGGCTTGGCGGAGGATCGGGCAGCTTATCCAAATCCCTTGATACACGTCTTCGGAGTTTTCGAAGACGTCGGCAAGAGCCGAACGAGTCAGGCCCAGCTGACTTCCGTCACCGCCTTGCGCTTCTTCGCCTCGGTGCGCGCACGGAAAATCGCAAGGATTGCGTCAATGGTGGCGGCGAGGGACTTGCGCATCGGGTATCTCCTTCTTTCGTGACCTTGGCTATGAGCCGGATATGGCACGAAGAAGGCGAGGCGGCTGTTTCCGAAGGAACACCGCGATTTGGCCGTGAACGGTTCGACGTTGCAGCGCCGCGCGTCAAATATGACGCGCTAAGGACGCTGTAGCACTTTGGACTTACGGCATAATTCCTCAAATCGAATCCGATTTGAGGAATTATGCAGTAGCCGCACACAAAAAACCGGCCGCAGGGAACGGCCGGCTTTTGCACTGGAGGTTTTCGGTTAACCTTAGCTGCGGGCGATGATTTCGCGCCCGTCGATTTTCATGTGGACGCCAAGCCGGCCGGTGGAGCGGCGCACGAGGAAGCGCGGCCTGCGGTCGGCAAAGAAGGAGTGGCGGCGCCGCGGCTTGAGTGGAGCGGTGCGAACCTCGCCGAGATGCTCTTCGAGGGCACGAGCGACGCCATCGGCTTCGACCATCAGCATCGGAATGCGATAGGCTTCGGCCCAGGCGCGCCAGTCAGCGGCGATGTCGGAAAGATCATGTGCAACGAGCAGCGGAACACAAAGGTCCGGATCGTCATGATGAAGTTCAAGCGTCACTGTAACGTCTCCGTCGCCGTGGTCGATCGCGCGTGCCGCGACCCCTTTGAATGCCCGCGCCGGCAGTGCGATCGAAAGCGGCAGGCCGCTTGATGGTAGCACCTTGCGCAGAACCGCGCCACGCTCGTCCAGGCTGATCGTGACATTGCCTGTGTGGCCACGCAGGACGTAGCTTGCCTGCTGAGGAAAACGCTTCGGGTCGAGCCGGAGCGTGTTTTCGACCCATGCGGGTTGAGAGAGTGTATTGCGCATTTCAATCGCCCTTGTTTTTCCTTGAGAGCCGATTTCCGGTCTTCTCTTCGGGACTTTTCGTCCTCTATGGCTGGAGAATAGGCGGCTCCCCTTCCGGTCGACTTAAAAATCGCGGTTAAGAAAACTTTGCGTTTTTCGATGGTTAGCAAAAGCCGAGCGGTCAAGGTTTCCATTTCGTCAACGCGGCGGCTCGCATTTTTGGCAATGGCCTGGTCGCGGCCGGCGAAAAGCCACACACAAGCCTGTCGTGCAATCGTGCCGTGTCAGAATTCTGTTTCGGGGGATTGGTGTGACCCGCCCCTGGGTAAGCGACGGGGCAGCAGGCATGGTTTCGACCTATCTCAACTACAGCCGGATCACGAGCGACTTGAGGACCAGCCTCGATCGTGTTGCCGACCGGCCGCTGGTCGCGCGCGAGGCCCAGTACTACAAGGAAAATATCGGCAACGTGAAAACGGTCGACGAATTCCTCGACGATTACCGGCTCTATTCCTATGCCATGAAGGCGCATGGTCTCGAAGACATGACCTATGCCAAGGCCTTCATGCGCAAGGTGCTTGAAAGCGATCTCAAGGATAGCAACAGCTTTGCCAAACGCCTCACGGACGACCGCTACAGCAACTTTGCAGAAGCGTTCAGCTTCAGCACATCGTCGGCCGCGGCACAGACGACGGCGCAGCAGGACGCACTGATCGGTCTCTATAACGAACGGGTCGCCAATCTCGACACTGTTCTCAAAGGAGACAACACCTATTTCAACGCGGCCATGGATCTTGTCACCAACGTCGATCAGTTCCTCGGAAATGAACGGTTGCGTTCCTATGCCTTCGGCATCTTCGGCATCGACACGCGCAACTATTCCTATGATCAGGTGCGGTACGCGCTGACCGCCGAGCCGGCGGATCTGGCCAACTCCCAGACCGCGGCGCAGACCCGACGCACCGAAGTCGTGAAGACACTGAACGATTTTGAGACGCGCACGACTGCGATGAGCGACAACAGCAGGCTGATTTCAGAGCTCGCCGAGGCGCCGAGTGCCGACAAGCCGGCGATACAGGCGAAAATCGACGCCAACAACGCCACCATCGCCGACCTCAACACCAAGCTGCCGCCGGTCGGTAACGAGTCGACCGCATTGATGAACCAGCTTTCGACCGAGGCGAGCATGCTGAATAGGCAGATCAGCATGCTCGACGCCTATCGGCAACTGAACGGCGCCTTCAACTTCGAAGCCGATGGCAGCGTGGCCGCGGGCGGCAAGGCGATCACCGACGAAAAGAAGAAGATGCTGAATGAGGCCTATATCTTCAGCAGCCCTCGGCTGACCCCATCGGGAGCCATCCTTAACCGGGATTACTTCGAGCAGAAGATCGGTTCGATCACGACCGTTGCGGAGCTTGTGGCCGACCCGCGCATCGCAGAATACGTCAGAATAGGGTTCGGCTTGCCCACCACTACCGTGAGTGCGACGATCGAGAACATTCTCACCAGCGACATCAACGACCCGAACAGTTACGTCAACAAGTTCGGCGGTGAATACAACAAGGCCTACAAGGCTCTGCATGCGGCGTTCAATTTCCAGCCGGACGGGACGCTGCCGGCGGGCACCAAGGCACAGACGAGCGAACAGACCAATACCACCACCAGTGGCTACATGGTCCACTACAACGACGCTGACGATGCTGCAGACGAGGGCAAGATCAGCCGCTACAAGCTCTTGGTCAAGACCATGAGCACGGTCGATGATCTGGTCGGCAACAGCGAACTGCGGTCTTTCGTGCTCAGCGCCTTTGGCCTCGAAAACGAAGACCTGACACCGCGCAAGCTGAAGCAGATTCTGACCAGTAATCTCAACAATCCGACGAGCTACGCCAATTCGCTGCGTGACGAACGCTATATCAAGCTGGTGAAGGCTTTCAATTTCAATCCGGACGGTACGCTTGGCTCACCCAAGCTGGCACAGAACGAGGCAGACATCGTCAACACGGCCAAGGCCTACATCGTCGAGAAATCGCGCTTCGGCACGGAGGACGAAAAGAAGGCTGCCAAGACGAAGGCGGAAGAGGAAAGCAAGTACTATACGACGCAGATCCAGAAGATCGAGACGCTTGACAATTTCCTCAAGGACAAGCGCCTCGTCGATGTCGTGCTGATCGGCGCCGGCATTGACCCGGAGGGCGTCAAAACCGACTACCTCAAGCAGATGTTCACGTCCGACCTCAACGATCGCAAGAGCTTCATCAACACCGATCCGAACGGCTTGAAGTATCGGGAGATCGTTTCCGCCTTCAATTTCGACAAGGACGGAAAGATAGTCTCAGGCGAAGCCGGGCAGATACAGACGCGGCGTGGGCTCACCATGACCTTCGACCTCTACCTGAACCAGACGCTTGAGGAGAGCGAAGGCGAGGACAATGCCGGTGTTCGCCTGGCGCTTTATTTCAAGCGCAAGGCGCCGGAGATCACCACGCCCTATGACCTGCTCGCCGACAACGCGCTGATGCAGGTCGTTCGCACCGCCTACAGCATGCCCGAGGGCCTGTCGAGCGCCAAGATCGAGACGCAGGCCGCTTACATCGAGCGTCTGATGGACATCAAGGATCTTCAGGATCCCGAGGAGCTTGAGAAGCTGATGAAGCGCTTTACGGCGCTTTATGACGTCGAGAACAACACGGACGTCAATCCGGGGCTTGCCATTCTGACGGGCGGCAGCGGCGGTGGCATCAGTGCCGACGCATTGTTCTCGCTTGCCCAGCTGAGAGCCGGCGGCCGGTAAACCCCGCGCTGCTCGCGCGTGTCGCGATCCCTTTTTCCTGGAAACGCGCTAACGCGCCCGCAAGACTTTGTCGGGATTCATGATGCCTGCCGGGTCGAAGGCGAGCTTGATGCGACGCATCAGCTCGATTTCGATCTCGGGGCGGACCTCGGCGAGCTCGTCGCGCTTCAACTGCCCGATGCCGTGTTCGGCCGAGATCGAGCCGTTGTACTTCGCGACGATGCCATGAACGATGGCGTTCATTTCCCGCCAGCGATCGAGAAAGGCCTGTTTGTCGGCGCCGACGGGCTGGGAAATATTGTAGTGAATGTTGCCGTCGCCCATATGGCCGAACGAGCAGATCCGCGCGCCTGGCATTGCCCGCATGACCGCCGCATCGGCTTCTTTCATGAAGGCGGGAATGCTCGAAACGGGGACGGACACGTCGTGCTTGATCGAGCCGCCTTCCGGCTTCTGCGCTGGCGACATGCTTTCGCGCATGTGCCACAGCGCCTTGCGCTGTTCTTCGCTGGTCGCAATCACTGCGTTCTCGACCAGGTCGGCGACGATGCCCTGCTCCAGTAGCTCATGCACCATGCGTTCGGCACTTTCGGCGGAATCGGAGGTGGAAATGTCGATGAGCACATACCACCGGTGAACGGTTTCCATCGGATCGCGCACGCCAGGAATATGCCTTGTCGTGAACTCCACCCCAAGGCGCGGCATCAGTTCGAAACCGGTAAGCGCGGACCCGCAGAGGCTTGACGCCTTGTCGAACAGGGCAAGCGCATGCTCAACGCTGCCGACGCCGGCAAAGGCCACCTGGTGGCCAAGCGGCTTCGGAAACATCTTGAGCACCGCGCCAGTGATGACGCCGAGCGTGCCTTCCGCACCGATGAACAGGTCGCGCAGGTCGTAGCCCGTATTGTCTTTCTTCAGCCGGCGTAAGCCGTCCCAGATCTCGCCCGTTGGCAGCACCACTTCGAGGCCGAGGCAAAGCTGGCGCATGTTGCCATAGGCAAGCACCGCCGTGCCGCCGGCATTGGTCGAGAGGTTGCCGCCGATGCGGGCCGAGCCTTCCGACCCCAGCGACAGCGGAAACAGCCGATCGTTATCGTCGGCCGCTTTCTGGATGTCGGCAAGGATGCAGCCGGCGTCGGCAACGATGACATTGCCGACAGGGTCGATGTCACGAATTCGGTTCAGTCGCTGCAGCGACAGGACGATATCGGCCTTGCCCTCGCGCGGGATCTGACCGGCCACATGGCCGGTGTTGCCGCCCTGCGGAACGATCGCCGTCCGGGTCGCGCTTGCAAGCTTCATGATGCGCGACACTTCCTCGACCGAACCGGGGCGAAGCACCATCGGCGTAGTTCCTTTGTAGAGCCCGCGGGATTCGACGAGGTACGGGGCAATGTCCGTGGGGTTCGTCAGTGCATTGGCGCTGCCGACGATGTCGATGAAGGAGGCGATCAGTTCGGGAGAGGGGATCGTCGTGGTCATGGCCCTGCCTTCGCAAATGCGCCCGCCGGCGCTTCAGTGTCTGTCGGTCAGTCTCTGGGGGCTGCAGCGCGCTGCAGCCGGTCGAGGATCGCCTCGCCCAACCCTTCCGAAGGGATGGGGCCGAAGGCGATGGTTGCGGCGCTGCTGGCATCCGCCCTCTTCATATAGTCGAACAGATTTGCAGCCGCCTCCCGCAGGCTGCCTGCCGGGCTGAGGTCGAGCACGATCGCGGCGTGCTCTTCGCCGGGCAGCGACGCATTGCCGAAGCGGATCAGGGCTTCTCCCGGGCGCACGTCCGCGGCATCGAGCCGGACCGCGGCGCCCGGTGCGTAGTGAGAGGCGAGCATGCCCGGGGCCTCGATCGTTGCTCCGGCGCTTTCGGGCCTCGAGACGGCAAGGCCGGTCAGTCTTTCGATTTCGAGGACGTCGAGACCGCCCGGACGCAGCAGACGCAGCGCGCCATCCTCGACCTTGATGATCGTCGATTCAAGCCCGATCTCCGCCGAACCGGCGTCGAGAATGAGCTTGAGGCGCGGCCCGAGATCGGCTTCCACGTGGGCAGCGCTTGTCGGGCTGATCTTGCCCGAAGTATTGGCGCTCGGGGCGGCGAGCGGGCCGCCGAAGCGGGCAATCACACGACGTGAGAAACCATCAGGCATGCGGATGCCGAGCGTGTCGAGGCCGGCCGAGGCGAGTGCATGCACGGTGCTTGTCGTGCGCTGGGGCAGGATCAACGTCAGCGGGCCGGGCCAGAAGGCCTCGGCCAGGCGCCGCGACAACGGATCGAATGTCACGTGGGCTTCGGCCATCGCCATGTCGGACACATGCGATATCAGCGGGTTGAAGCGTGGACGCCCCTTCATTTCATAGATGCGGCTGATCGCACCCGGATTGGTGGCATCCGCTGCCAGGCCGTAGACCGTTTCGGTGGGGATGGCGACGGGCTCACCTTCGGCAAGCACCGCACAAGCGCGCTCGATCGCCCGTTCCGGCTCGGTCCGTGTATCGATGATTTCGGCCATGTCGCTTCCGTTTCCCTTTCCCTTTCCGAGGCTTCCTTAAAGGAGCCACGGCGAAAACAGAACGATTTTCTTCAGGGAGCCGGGTCTGCGCTTCAGAGGCTGCGAATGATGCGCCTCAGTGCCTCGTCGCGTGCGCCGAGCATCAGCACGTTCTTGAGCGCGACTTTCGGATCGTCGGTGCGAAAGAGCAGCCCGTTGTCGCGAACGCTGCGATTGATGGTCATCTGTCCCTCTTGCGCGTCGGGCTCGATGGCAACGGCAAAGTACATTCGGGAATAGCCGGTCTGGATGCGTTCGAAGAAGTGTTTCTCGTCGCCGAGGTCGCAGAAGAAGTTGGCGAAATAGAACGACCAGGTGACGTCCTTGGATTGGGCAAGAGGTGTCCTTGCCGCCGTCACGTGGCAATAGCCGAGATGCGGCCGGCCAGCGAGCGTGCGGTGGAAGATCATCTTGGGAAACTGGATCGAGGTATGGAAGTCGTTCATCCGCTTGTGCGTCGTTTCGCCGGCGGTCTTCAGCTTGTGGCCGGTGCGCTCGGCAACCTCGTCATAGCTCAGATAGCGCCGTTCGCGCTGCGACCACTGGCGCCTTTCTATGCGGCCGGTGCGCAGGAACTCGGTGTGGACCGCTGTCTTCGGAGCGATCGTTGGCAGCTTCTCGGCTGCGGCGTCGTAGTATTTGAGCTTTGCCATGAACTTCAATGCGCTGTTTGCCGGTTCGGCCGGTTTCTCCGTCAGGCGACGCTAATGCATTATGGTTAATGGAAGATTTCACTCACGTCGGGGGACCTGGCTCCGCGGCGCGGACAGGCATGTCGCAAAATGGCGAAGGATCCGCGCTTTCTCGCAAGCCTTGCCGGAAAAAGCGACAATTGCCTAATCCTTGATCTATCCCATTGTTTACACTGAAAAATGACCAGTCACGAGGCGTTTGATGCGCTCGATGTGCTGTGTCGTCTTTCTGGAATCGGATGTCGTTAATCGGCAGCTGCGACGATGGCTTCGGCGATTAGATATGCCTACTCAAGGTGCTGCCTTTTAGGGAAGGCGGAGAATTGGGAAGCCGGTCAAAACCCGGCGCTGCCCCCGCAACGGTGGTGGAGCGAAAGCCTCGGCACAAAGCCACTGGACGGTTCCGTCCGGGAAGGCGCCGGGCTGGTCCTTGCGGACGGCTCCTGAGCCCGGAAACCAGCCTTGACACGAACAGACCGTAACGGGTTGCGGCGGGCAGCCGGATCGGAGCCGTCATCGCACAGGCAATGCGCCTGCGCGGGTTCCAGTCCTGCCTCTCCGAAACAAGGCGAACGAGGACAGGACATGGACATCAAGGGCGATATGCTCCGCAAGCTGAAGGGTCGACGCGACGGCTACAGCCTCGACCGGGCCTTCTACATCGACCCCGACTACTACAGGCAGGATCTCGAGAGCATCTGGTACAAGGACTGGCTGTTCATTGGCCACGACTGCGAGATCCCGCGCGCCGGCAACTATTTCACCGTCCAGGTCGGCGACTACCCCCTCGTCATCGTCCGTGACCGACAGGGCACGATCCGCGCTCTGCACAATTCCTGCCGCCATCGCGGCTCGCGTGTCTGCTCGCAGCACAAGGGGGCTTCCGCCAAGCTCGTCTGTCCCTATCATCAGTGGACCTATGAGCTCGATGGCACGCTGCTCTTTGCCCGCCAGATGGGGGAGGATTTCGACAAGGCCGCCCACAGCCTGAAGCCGATCCACTGCGAGACAGTCGGCGGCTACATCTTCATCAATCTGTCCGAACAGCCGATGGATTTCGGCCCGTTCCGCGACATGGTCGCGCCCTATCTTGCGCCGCATCGCCTGGGTGAAACCAAAGTCGCCTTCGAAAGCACGATCATCGAAAAGGGCAACTGGAAGCTCGTCTGGGAAAACAACCGCGAATGCTACCATTGCGCCGCCAACCATCCCGAGCTTTGCCGCACCTATCCCGAGGCGCCGACGGCGACCGGTGTGCAGGGCGCCAAGGATGATCCCGTCATTGCCGCGCACTGGGCCAAGTGCGAAGCGGCCGGGCTGCCGAGCGAGTTCCGCATGTCCGATACGGGCCAGTTCCGCTCGGCGCGCATGCCGTTGATCGACGACGCCGAGAGCTACACCATGTCCGGCACCCGCGCCGTGCGGCAGCAGCTGTCTGCAGACGTCAGCCAGAAGCATATCGGCACGCTCCTGCTGTTCCACTATCCATCGACCTGGAACCATGTGCTGGCCGACCATGCCATCACCTTCCGTGTGCTGCCGCTCGGCCCGGAGCTGACACAGGTGACGACGAAGTGGCTGGTCAACAAGGACGCGGTCGAAGGCGTCGACTACAATCTCGAGGAACTGACGCATGTCTGGACCGAGACCAACGATCAGGACCGACAGATCGTCGAGGAGAACGCTTTCGGTATTCGCTCTCCGGCCTACCAGCCAGGCCCCTATTCGCCCGATCACGAAGGCGGCGTGATGCAGTTCGTCGAGTGGTATTGCAAGTTCATGGAACAGCGCCTGCAAGGCGACGCTGCTCCGCTCTTCCGGGTCGCCTGACATGCAGATGGCATCCTCGTTCCATCACTTCGATGCGCTTCATGTCTGGATCGACAGGCAGCACATGCTCGAATGCACATCGGCGGTCGTCGAGACCGCCGATGTAATGACCTTTACGTTCCGGGCCGAGAAGCCGGCATGGTTTCGTTATCTGCCCGGGCAGTTCGTCACGCTCGAACTGCCGGTTACGGACGACGAGCCGGTGATGCGCACCTACACGCTGTCGTCGACGCCCTCGCGGCCGTTGTCTATTGCTGTCACCGTCAAGGCGCAAGCCGACAGTATCGGCACCCGCTGGATGTTCGATCACCTGAAGCCCGGCATGCGCCTGAAGGCTTTCGGCCCGCTTGGCGATTTCAGCTTCGTGCGGCATCCCGGCGAAAAATACCTGTTCATATCGGCAGGCTCCGGCGTCACGCCGATGATGTCGATGACGCGCTGGATGGCGGATTGCGTTCCCGAGACCGATGTCACTTTCATTTCCTGCGCTCGCCGGCCCGATGATCTCCTGTTCCGCTCGGAGCTCGAAGTGCTGGCGCGCCAGATGTCTGGGCTAAACCTCGGCTTCGTGGTCGAGGGGCATGAGTCAAGGCACGGATGGCACGGGCTGCGCGGCCGCATCGACGGTGCCAAGCTGCCGCTGCTTGCGCCCGACTTCATGGAGCGTACGGTGTTTTGCTGCGGTCCTGAGCCGTTCATGCGCGGAGTGCGCGAGTTGCTGAAGGCGGCCGGTTTCGACATGAGCCGTTACCACGAGGAAAGCTTCCAGCCGGCGGCGGCACCGGCAGCCGAGGAGATCGCCGTCAGGGCAGGCGCGGCAACCGACGCTGAGGCGCAAGGCGCCAAGGTAGTGTTCACCATGAGCGGCAAGGAGATCGAGGCCAAGCCCGGCCAGACGATCCTGCAGGCTGCGCGGGCTAACGGCGTCAGGATCGGGGCCGCCTGCGAAGGCGGCATCTGCGGTACGTGCCGGGTGATGAAGGTCGCCGGCGAGGTCGAGATGAACCACAACGGCGGTATCCTCGACGACGAAATCGACGAGGGCTACATCCTCGCCTGCTGCTCGCGGCCGCTTGGAGACGTGCAGATCGAAGCCTGACAGTGTGGTGATGGTCGCGGGGAGGGATGCTCTTTCCGCGACTGAACCGTCAGCGGTTGGCCGCCAGTCGCACGGTGCGGTCATGCCGGCCAAAATCGATCGATCCCGTCGCCATCGTGTCGACGCCCTCGCCGGCGGCACTGGCAGCTTCGGCTCGGCTGATGAGTAAGGGCTGGCTTTCGATTTTAACCGTCGCCTGGGCAGCGCTGGCCGCGCCGACCCCGTCGTCGGCTTTGGCAATGAGAACGAGCGGCATCGCCTTTTCCGGCAACAGGGCGCCGCCGGCCCAGATTGATCGCAAGGTGGCACTGTTCATTGCTGCGACATTGACATCAATGTCGTCGAGCGTACCGGGCACACGGTAAGGGCATCGCTTTTTGCCGCAGTTGGTGCCGGAGGAGAACTGCCACAGCGCATAGCTGTCCCAGTTGCCCATTGGGAAAACCTGACGGATATCGGGCTTGTAGCGGGCATACCAGAGCGGCAGACGCGACAGCAGCCGATGCTTGGAGCGGTTGGCCGCGATGTATTTTGCCGTGACGTGGTTGGTATAGAGCATCGGGTAGCGGCCGGTGCGGGTCTTGATGTGTCCGGCAAAGATCGCCGCATCGTCGAGCGACATGTATTTGTCCGAGTCGATGCCTTCGAGATCGAGCACCATCAATTCGTCGTCGCGCGGGGTCGCATAGTCAAGGAAGTGGTTGGCCTGATCGACCGGGTTGCCGGGGCGGGCGAGATGGTAGGCGCCCCACAGCAGCCCATGGGCGCGGGCGATCATCCGGCGGGTCTGGTACAGCTCGCGGCTGACCGCGTACTTGCGCCACATCGTCTTGCAGTGGGCGACGGTATCGCCGCCGTGATCGCCAGTGCAGGAAAAGCTTTCCGGCAGGCCGTCGGAGGCCTTGCCGATGAAGCCGGAGATGCGCTTGTCGGAAAGCATTGCCTCCCAGTCGATGCTGTTCATCTCATAGGCATCAACGATGATGGCGTTTGATTTCGACTTCCAGGGCTCGAGCTCGGCGGCGCGTGCGTTCGCCGCCGCGAAAGCCAGACCCAGAAGGGTCGCGAGGCGCAGAATCATCCGTATGGTGGAGATATACCGCTTTGCCATTCAGTGAGATTGCCGACTCTACAGTTAATGGATCGTAAATCCCAGTCCCCGAGCCGACTGTGCTTGAGACCGTGGCGAATGTATAGAGACTTGCGGCTGTATATGAGCGAGTTCTTCTGTTGTCGGCGCTACCGTGGGCCGGCCCGCTATCTGCAACTCCACAGAGCACCTATCACAACAACGAGGGCGGCCTCTCGCCATGTGCATCGTCGGCCGGACGCGCGACTTCGCATGCCGGAACATGGAACAAAACCGGTCACTTAGGCGTTGCGCCAGGATTTCGTTGCTTTCGATCGAGCAAGAGTCGGGATCAGTATCGACACAGGGATAAAATCGCGCAAAACTGGCGGTTGTGATGGTGGCTCGCTGGCGTCGGAAGAGGCGCACGGTGCTCTTATGGAGAGTTATATGAGAACAATGACAGGCAAGTGGTTCTCCGCAGTGATTGCTGCCGCGGTCTTGATGACTTCGGCTGTGCCGTCCCGGGCTTTCATGCCGGCTCCGCCGCGTGTTGAACGGCAGAGCGACGCCACCGAGATCCAGTACCGTCGACCCGGCTACGAACGGCGTGGCAATTACTACTATTACAACGGCTATCGCGGTTATAACTATCGCCGTCCGGGTTATCGCTACTACAACGGCTGGTGGTACCCGATGGCTGCCTTTGGTGCCGGCGTGATCATCGGCGGAGCCATTGCCCAGCCGCCGCGCTACGAGCGTCCCGCGCCTGCCTATGGCAGCCGCCATGTGCAGTGGTGCTACGACCGCTACCGCTCCTACAGGGCTTACGACAACACCTACCAGCCCTATGGCGCCCCGCGCCGGCAGTGCTATTCACCGTACAGCTGAGGCGGCAAGAGCTGGCAAGCAAGAGAGGTCGCGAAATTCTCCCGGCCTTTTTCATGTCGGGCTGCGGCTACAGAATGCCGATCCGCCTGAGAATCCACCAGGCAAGGCCCATGGAAAGCGCGATGAACAGCGCCGCGTAAAGCGTGCCGCTGCCATCGGCGAAGGGGAGGGCGCCCGTATTCATGCCGAAGAAGCCGGTGACCAGCGTCGGCGGCAACAGGAAGGCCGTCATCAGCGACAGGATGTAGAGGTGCCGGTTGGTTTCGGACGAAATCTTGCTGTCGATTTCCTCGTGCAGTAGCCTGGCGCGTTCCTGGAGCGCGAAGACGTCGCGATCCACGGCCTCGAGCCGATCGTAGAGGCGCTCGGTAACGTCGATGAAGCCGGGCGGCACCTCGTCTTCATCAGATGCACCGGCGCGGCGAAGCAGCGCAAGGATCGTGCGCAGATGCCGGTGAAGACGAACCACCGTCCGGCGCAACGGCGCCAGGCCCGGCTGCTGCCGGTGGCCGGCTTCGCCGTAGACATGATCTTCGATGACGTTCAGCTCTTCGGTCAGTTCGAGTACCAGCGAGATCAGCGTGCGCTGGAATTCAACCACCAGCATTTCGAAGAGATCGATCGGCCGCGCGCATTTGGTGCTCTTTTCGACCGCGGCCTTTACTCGGTCGATGCTGCGCAACGGATGCAGCCGGGTGGTGATGATCACCTTGTCGCTGACCGCGAAATGCAGCCAGCCGATCGTCTTCGTCACCGCATCGAAAGTACGCTCGAAATCGACCAGCGTTCCGTGCACGATGTCGTCGGAAACGGTGATGGCGGCCTGGGTATCGTGGCTGGTCAGCGTCGTGACTGCGGCTGGCGACAGGTTGCCGATCCGCTCGATGAGCGCCGGCGTTCGCGCGTCCGAAAGCGCCAGATGCAGCCAGACCCAGCCGTCGCCCTGGATGAGACCGTCGATCGAGGCATCGTTGGCGATGCGCTGGCATCGGCTTTCGCCAGGCAGGAAGCGGTAGGCCCAGACCAGGCCGGGTATCTCGGGGGAAATCAGGTTCATTTGAGCGCCTTGGCGATGGCCATCGTTACTGGCTTCTATGCGCCGTTGATGACAGTTTTGTTACGGTGCCGTCAGCACCGGCAACCATCACCGCGCGGGGCTGAAATGACGTTGACGTTTACGTAAAAATCAATAGTGTTCGGCCAAACGAAGATGCGCCGGCAACTGCGAAAGCGCCCGGTGTCTGGGAGGATCATCATGTACAAGGCACCCGTTGACGAGATTGCATTCACGCTGAAGCACGTGGCCGGAATGGCCGGTGCGCTGGAAAGCGGCGCGCTTGGCGACCTCGGCGAGGATCTCGTGGATGCGATTCTTTCGGAAGCCGGACGGTTCGCAACCGAGGAAGTGGCGCCGCTCGGCGACGTCGGCGACAAGCAGGGCTCGCGCCTCGTCGATGGCAAGGTTCAGACACCGGACGGTTGGCGCGATCTCTATCACAACTGGATCGGTGGCGGCTGGAACGGGCTGACGGCGCCCGAGGAATTCGGCGGCCAGAACCTGCCGCATATGCTGCATGTCGCGGCCATGGAAATGTGGAACGCCGGCTCGATGGCGTTTGCGCTCGGGCCGACGCTCACGATGGGGGCGGTCGACGCGCTGGAGAAGCACGGTTCCGAGGCACTCAAGGCTACCTACCTGCCGAAGATGGTGTCCGGCGAATGGACTGGCACCATGAACCTCACGGAGCCGCATGCCGGTTCGGATCTCGGCGTTCTCAAGACCCGGGCCGAGCGCCGTGACGACGGCACCTACCGCATCTTCGGTCAGAAGATCTTCATCACCTGGGGCGAACACGACTTCACCGACAATATCGTCCATCTCGTCCTGGCTCGGCTGCCGGATGCGCCTGCGGGCACCAGGGGCATTTCACTGTTTCTCGTGCCAAAGTTCCTGGTGAATGCCGACGGCTCGCTCGGCGAGCGCAACGATCTGTTCTGCCATTCGCTTGAGCACAAGCTCGGCATCCACGGTTCGCCGACCTGCGCGATGATCTATGGCGACGGCAAGTTCGGCGCCGAGAAAGGCGCGATCGGCTACCTCATCGGCGAAGAAAACCGCGGCCTTGCCTGCATGTTCACGATGATGAACAACGCCCGTCTTGCGGTCGGCATGCAGGGCGTTGCAATCGCAGATGCTGCCACCCAGAAGGCGATCGCCTTTGCCAAAGAGCGCACGCAGGGCAAGGCGCCCGGCTGGTCCGGCCAGGGCATGAGCCCGATCATCGAGCACCCGGATGTAGCGCGCATGCTGCTGACGATGAAGGCCCTGACGCAAGGGTCACGCGCCATCGCCTATGCCTGCGCCCACGCGGTGGACATGGGCCATGCGGCAGAAGGCGAAAAGGCGACGTGCTGGCAGGAGCGCTCCAGCCTTCTGACGCCGGTCGCCAAGTCGTTTGCCACCGATGCCGGCGTCGACGTCGCCTCGCTCGGCATCCAGGTTCATGGCGGCATGGGCTTCATCGAGGAGACCGGTGCTGCCCGTTACTTGCGTGACGCCCGCATCGCCCCGATCTACGAGGGCACCAACGGCATTCAGGCGATCGATCTCGTCACCCGCAAGCTGCCGCTTTCGGGCGGCGAACACGTTCGCGGCTTCATCGCCGAGTTGCGTGAAATCGGCGCCGCGGTCCGCGCCTCCAACCGCGAAGGTTTTGGCGAGACGGCGGCGCGCCTCGATGCTGCGCTCGATGATCTCTCCGATGCGACGGAATGGCTGCTTGCGGCCGTGTCGGCCGGCAAGCTCTCTGAGGCACTGGCCGGGGCCACAGCCTACCAGCGCCTGTTCGGCCTTGCCTTAACGGGTGCCTACCTCGCCAAGGGTGGTCTCGCCGAAGCGTCTGATGGCAAGGATGAGCAGCGCATCGCTCTCAGCCGTTTTGCCGCGGAAAACATGCTGGCGGAAACCGCCGCCTTGAAAGATCGCGTCGTTACCGGTGCCGACAGCCTTGCTGCCGCGCGCGCCGTCTTGGGTTGAGGGGAAATATCATGACCGACCAGGTGCTTGTCGAACGCCCGGAGGCCTATCCGGGTGTTCAGGTCATCCGCTTCAACCGGCCGGAAAAGAAGAACGCCATCACGCGTGACATGTACGCGAAGATGACCAACGCGCTGACGGTCGCCGGCAGCGATCCTGCCGTTCGCGTCACCGCTTTCCTCGGCACCGACGGCTGCTTTTCCGCGGGCAACGACATGGCCGACTTTCTGGCGTTCGCCATGGGCGGCAGCATGGGAAATGAGGTCATCGACTTTCTCAAGGCACTCGCGACTGCGGCAAAGCCCGTTGTCTCCGGTGTCGACGGCCTGGCAATCGGCATCGGCACGACCATCCATTTGCATTGCGATCTGACGATCTCTTCCGCCCGATCGGTCTTCAAGACACCCTTCGTTGATCTGGCCCTGGTGCCGGAGGCGGCATCGAGCCTGATTGCGCCGCGCATCATGGGACACCAGCGCGCCTTTGCCCTGCTCGCAGCCGGCGAGCCGCTGGAGGCGCGTGACGCGCTCGAAGCCGGGCTCATCTGGAAGATCGTCGGCCAGGATGCCGTCGAAGACGAGACGCTGTCGCTCGCGGCGCGACTTGCCAAGAAGCCGCCGGAGGCGCTGCGCATCGCCCGCGATCTCGTCCGCGGTGATCGCAGCGACGTGATTGCGCGCATCGACGAAGAGGCGAAGCATTTCGCCGCACAGCTGAAGAGCGCCGAGGCAAGGGCCGCGTTCGAGGCCTTCATGCGTCGCTAGGGCGATTCCCTGCATCCTTTTCGGTGCCGGGACAAGCAAAGCTGGGGGCGGTCTTTTAGCCGCCCCAGTGTGAAGATCGCGTTGCTCCCCGCATCCCGAACTTGCACATGTCAATTTTAATCGCTTCTTAAATAGCAATCGCTAGCGTGCGGCGCGATAGGCCTACCCTCATGAGGGTAGGCCCCGGCCGCATGAGGCATGGCTGGCTCCGCCTTTTTGGCATGTTCAACGTTTTCCCGAGGCTTGACCAACCGCCATTCCGGCGGGTGAGCGATGCTGCGCGTGAAAATCATCGAGAGCTCATGTCCGGCGAAGCACGCCGGCCCCTGTTAGGAGCCCATCTTGTCCAAGCGATCGAACCTCATGACGCGCATTCTTGTCGCCGCGTCCTGTGTCGTTGTCACCGCCTTTGCCGGCTTCTCCGTCTATATCGACACGCTTCAGTACGATACCACCACCAAGGCGGTCGAAGAAAACATCTCGTCCTCCGGCGTTCAGGCGGCACAGAGCGTCGCCAAGTGGCTCAACGGCCGCGTCACATTGACGGCGATGGTGGCCGACGCCGCCGGTCGCGCGACCGATGACAATGGCGTCCAACCGATCCTCAAGAACGACGTGCTGACCAGCGAGTTCATCTCGACCTATGTCGGCAACGAGAGCGGCAAGTTCATCACCTGGCCAGACAATCCGATGCCGGCCGGCTACGATCCGCGCCAGCGCCCATGGTACCAGCAGGCCGTCAAGGCCGATGCGCGCGTCCTGACCGAGCCCTATGTCGACGCCTCGACCGGCGACCTCATCATCAGCGCCGCCGTTCCGGTCAAGCGCGACGGCAAGCTTTACGGCGTTACCGGCAGCGACTTCTCGCTGGAAACGCTGGTATCGATGGTCAAGGGCATCGACGTCGGCGGCGAGGGCTTTGCCTTCCTCGCCAGCAAGGATGGCCAGATCCTCGTCCATCCCGACGCCAAGCTCGTCACCAAGACGCTCGCGGAGGCCTTCCCGATCGATACGCCGACGATCAGCTCCGGCATCATGAACACCGAACTCGACGGCAAGCCGATGATCGTCAGCTTCGTCCCGGTTCAGGGCCTGCCTTCGGTCGAGTGGTATGTCGGCTTCGTCATCGATGCCGATGTCGCCTATTCGGCGATCGACCAGTTCCGCATTGCCGCCACCGTCGCGACCATTCTCGCCGTCGGCGTCATGCTCGTCTTCCTCGCAACCTTCCTCAACCGCCTGGTCATCCGCCCGGTCACCGACATGACCGGTGCGATGGAGAAGCTTGCGGCCGGCAATCTCAACGTCGAAATTCCCGGCGAAGACCGCCGCGACCAGATCGGTTCGATGGCCGCGGCCGTCGGCGTCTTCCGTGCCAATGCGGTCGAGCGCGCCCGTCTCGAAGACGAAGCGGACGCGAACCGCTCGCTGTCGGAGCGCGAGCGTCTGGAGCGCCAGGCCCGCGATGCCCGTGACGCCGCCGAAGTGCAGCAGGCCGTCGACGGCCTGGCGACCGGTCTCGGCCGTCTGGCCGAGGGCGATCTTGCCTACCGCATCGACAATCCGTTTGCCGATCGTCTCGACCGCCTGCGCGCCGACTTCAACAACTCGGTCGCCAAGCTGCACGATACGCTCTGCGCCGTTGGCGCCAACGCCCGCGGCATCGATGCCGGTGCAACGGAAATCCGCTCGGCCGCCGACGATCTCGCCCGTCGCACCGAGCAGCAGGCTGCCTCCGTCGAAGAGACGGCAGCAGCGCTTGAGGAGATCACCACCACGGTCAAGGATTCCGCCCGCCGCGCCGAGGAAGTCGGTGCGCTGGTCGCCCGCACCCGGGCCGGTGCGGAAAAGTCCGGCGAAGTCGTTGCCAATGCTGTTGAGGCGATGCATGCGATCGAGAAGTCCTCGGGCGAAATCTCCAACATCATCGGCGTCATCGATGATATCGCCTTCCAGACCAACCTCTTGGCGCTGAATGCTGGTGTTGAAGCGGCGCGTGCCGGTGATGCCGGCAAGGGCTTTGCCGTCGTCGCCCAGGAAGTGCGCGAGCTTGCCCAGCGCTCGGCCAATGCGGCCAAGGAGATCAAGGCGTTGATCACCACCTCGGGCAACCAGGTGCGCAGCGGCGTGACGCTTGTCGGCGACACCGGCAAGGCGCTGGAGACGATCGTTTCCGAGGTTCAGGAGATCAACAAGCATGTGAGCGCGATCGTGACCGCGACGCGCGAACAGTCGACGGGCCTTCAGGAGATCAACACCGCGGTCAACACGATGGACCAGGGCACGCAGCAGAACGCGGCGATGGTGGAAGAGCAGACGGCGGCAAGCCACGGTCTCGCCTCGGAAGCCGCCTCGCTCAATGCGCTTCTCGCCCAATTCAACCTCGGCAATACCCAGAGCGCCTATGCGCCGGCACCGATGTCCCGTCGCCGGGCGGCATAAAGCTGCCGTATCAACCCGAACGATGAGAAAAGGCCCGGAAAACCGGGCCTTTTTCTATTTTTCCAGCGTTGCGACTGCCTCGACATGGGCCGACCAGAGGAACTGGTCGATCGGCGTGACCGACGTGATGCGATAACCGGCAGCAACCAGGATCGCGAGATCGCGGGCAAGCGTTATCGGATTGCAGGAAACGGCGACGACTTTCTTGACGCCGGAGCGGGCGATTTCCTGACACTGTACCTCGGCGCCGGCGCGTGGCGGGTCGAAGACGATAGCGTCGTAGACCTTCAGTTCCTGAACCATAAGCGGACGACGGAAGAGATCGCGCTTCTCGATCGTCACCGGCTTCAGCCCTTGCGTATTGCGGGCGGAAAAGTCGAGCGCCTTCAGCGCCTTGTCCTCACCCTCGACCGCGTGCACGCGGGCCTTGCGGGCCATACGCAGCGCAAAGGTACCGCTGCCGGCAAACAGGTCGGCAACGCGCTTTGCCTTACCGATATGATCGAGCACCAGCGCCGCCATCGCCTCTTCCGCGGCAAGCGTCGCCTGGGTGAAGCCGCCGGGGGGCGGCGAGACCGCGACACCGCCGAACTCGATCACCGGCTTCGTCGGTTCGACGATGATCTCGCCATTGAGGCTGACGCGGGCAATGCCACGTTCGCCGAGAACCGTCTCGACGGTGCGCCGGCGTTCGCGGTCGCCAAATCCCTTGATACCGTCGACCGAGAGATCGAGGCCTGAAAGCGTTTCGAGGACGGTTATGCGGAATGGTTCGGCGTTGACGGCCATGGCCGAGCCGATCTTGCCGATGGTGGCGAGCCGCGAGACGATACCCGGGCTCGTGACGGGACATTCCGATATCGCGACGATGTGGTGGCTTTCCGCCTGGTTGAAGCCGAGAAGCAGATCTTTCTCGGTCTTGCGGGCAGTGAACACGGCGCGGCGGCGCTCTCCTGGATGGGCGACGATTAGCGGTGCGACATCAGGCTTCAACCCCTTCGACTTCAAGGCGCTGATCACGAGGTCGCGCTTGAACGTCTGGTAGAGGCCATCGGCCGCATGCTGCAGCGTGCAGCCGCCGCAGGTGCCGTTCTGACCATCCGGGCCGAAATGACGACAGTGCGGCTCGACCCGATCAGGCGATGCTTCGCGCAGCGAGATCAATGTGCCTTGAGACTTGTTGACCGCCAGTGCTGCGCTTTCGCCCGGCAGGGTGAAGGGCGCATAGACGGGACCCGCCTCGGTTTCGGCAATGCCGTCGCCCTGCGCGCCGAGGCGGGCAATCGTCAAGGTCTGGGTGCTCATGGCTTTTTCCCGGCCAGCAGGAATTCGACGTTGCCGTCGCCGCCTGATATCGGCGAGGGGATGAGGCCGAGGCTCTGCCAGCCCATGTCCTCGACAAGCCAGCGCTCGAGTTCGGCGGCAACCGCCGGCGCGCTGTCTGGATCCTTGAGCAGGCCAGCCTTGCTGATCGCATCGCGACCGGCCTCGAACTGCGGTTTGACCAGCAGGATGCAGTGCGCGCCGGGAAGGGCCATCTCAAGTGCCGGCGGCAAGGCGAGTTTCAGCGAAATGAAGGAGACGTCGGAAACGATGAAGGTGACGTCGCGGTTCTCGATGTCGTCCTCGGTCATCGCACGGGCGTTGAGGCCCTCGATACTCGTGACGCGCGGATCGCCGGCGATGCGCGGGTGGATCTGGCCGTGGCCGACATCGATGGCAACCACATGCTCGGCGCCGCGCTTCAACAACACTTCGGTGAAGCCGCCGGTCGAGGCGCCGATATCGACGCAGCTTTCACCGGTGGGATCGAGCGCGAAATGATCGAGCGCTGCGGCAAGCTTCAGCGCTGCGCGCGAAACATAGTCCTGTGCCGGATCGTCGATGGTGATGGTCACGCTTTCGGCAAAGGCCAACGACGGCTTGGTGACCGTACGGCCATCGACCTTGACGGTTCCGCGCTGGATCGCGTCGCGGGCACGGGCGCGGCTGGCCACCAGTCCTGTATTGAGCAGCAACTGGTCGAGGCGGACTCTGTTCTTGTGTTCTTCGTTCTGGCGTTCTTCTGACATGTGTTTCTCATGGAGGGTTGCCGGCCTTATGGCAAGCCCCCTCGCTGCAGAGCGGGCCGCGCGGCGGGAAAGACCTGGCAACAAAACCTCTAATGGATAGGGTAATATTCACTCCTCCTTAAATGATGAGTGGCACTTTCGGCCGATGTCGCAGCCTGCATGATGCAGGATCTCCGCCCCAAGACGGACCTCCCGACGCATCTGATCATCCCTCGACCTGACGCCGCCCGGCGCAAGGAGTTTCCCGCATGTCCCGCTTCCATCTCAGGCTCTCGCACCGCATTGGCCTGCTTGTGCCGATCGCCGTCGCCGGCATTCTCGCCATCGTCGGCATCTTTGTCGTGGAGCGGAACATAGAGGAGGACTACCGCCAGCAGGTGCAGACCCATAGGGACGCGGACCGCACGCTTCTGGTGCTTGAAAGCCAGTTCCTGCAGAACCGTCGCGCGGAGAAGGACTTCCTGCTGCGGCGGGAGGAGAAATATGTTGCCTCGCATCAGGAAATCGCCGCCAAGGCGAATGAGACGATCGCCGCCCTCGGCAATCTGCTCGACAGCCAGTCGACGCTGTCGCAGCTCAAGCTGATCTCCGAGGGCTACGAGCGCTACCTCGGTGAGTTCGTGGCGGTTGCCGATGCCAACCGCACGCTCGGCCTTGAGCCGTCAGCCGGCAAGGAGGGCGCGATGCGTGCTGCCGTTCACTCGATCGAGGAAGCGCTGAAGTCCGTTTCGGACAAGGGGCTGCAGGCGAGCATGCTGACGATGCGGCGCCACGAGAAAGACTTCATCATGCGGCGCGATCACAAATACGTCGAGAAGCATGCGGAAGAGGTCAAGACCTTCGGTGGTTTCCCCGCTGAGGCGTTTGGCGGCAAGGACGTCCGGGCCAAGATCCTGGCGGCATTGAAGAATTACAGTATCGCCTTCGCGGATTACACCGCACTGGCCGAAAACGAGACGGTCTTGCGCACGCGGATGTCGGAGACTTTTTCGAGTGTCGAGCCGATCTTCGAGCAGATGGCGACGGCGATCGAGACCGAGAAGGTTGACGCCGAGATCGAAAGCGCAGCGATTCAGCAGCTCGCTGAGAAAATCGCACTCGGCGCGATCCTGGCGGCCATCGCCATCATCGCAGCAACCGTCTTTCTCGTCGGTCGGACGATTTCCAGGCCGATCGTCGCCACCACCCGTTCGATGACGCGTCTTGCCGAGGGCGATACCGTGTCCGCTATCCCCTATGCCGGCCGGAAGGACGAAATCGGCGAAATGGCCGGCGCCGTCGAGATCTTCCGGCAGGCGGCCATCGCCAACCAGAGGCTGGAGAAGGAGGCCGCGCAAAACCGCGCGCGCGCCGACGCCGAGCGGATACGCCTGCAGGAGGAAGCTGAAGCTGCCGCCCAGGCCCGCCTTCGTCAAGCGACCTTCGGTCTCGCTGGCGGCCTGCAGCGCCTGGCCGCCGGC
This sequence comes from Ensifer sp. 4252, assembly GCF_050434565.1. NCBI lineage: Bacteria > Pseudomonadati > Pseudomonadota > Alphaproteobacteria > Hyphomicrobiales > Rhizobiaceae > Ensifer > Ensifer sp. 4252. The sequence continues at coordinate 804,392 of NZ_JBNDIU010000001.1, read as the reverse complement.
GACCTCGCCTTCCAATTGTCCGAACCCTTTGCTCCAGACTTCGAACCACTGCGTCATGACCTGAATTCGGCCGTGTCCCGGCTCGGCGATGCATTGGCGGCGGTCGCCGATACCAGCGGCTCGATCGACGGCGGCTCGCAAGAAATCAGCGAAAGTGCCGACGACCTGTCGCGGCGCACGGAGCAGCAGGCCGCATCGCTGGAAGAGACCGCGGCGGCTCTCGACGAGATCACCGCCAACGTCACGAGCTCCACCCGGCGTGCCGAAGAAGCGCGCATCGTGGCCGGCGAGGCAAATTCGAGCGCGGCCAAATCGGGCGTCGTGGTGGCGAGTGCGGTGGAGGCGATGCGCCGTATCGAAAATTCCTCCGGCCAGATCTCCAACATCATCGGCGTCATCGACGAGATTGCCTTCCAGACCAACCTCCTGGCGCTCAACGCCGGCGTCGAAGCGGCGCGGGCGGGCGAGGCCGGGAAAGGCTTTGCCGTCGTCGCCCAGGAGGTGCGCGAGCTTGCCCAGCGCTCGGCAAAGGCCGCCAAGGAAATCAAGGAGCTTATCCGCAATTCCAGCGTCGAGGTCGAAGGTGGGGTCAAGCTGGTGCGCGATACCGGCGAGGCTCTGAAGGCGATCGGTGGCCACGTGGCCACCATCAACCAGCACATGGACGCGATCGCTATTTCGGCGCGCGAACAGTCTGTGGGCCTGAGCGAAGTCAACACCGCCGTCAACCAGATGGATCAGGTGACGCAAAAGAATGCGGCAATGGTCGAAGAGGCCAACGCTGCCAGTGCCCAGCTTGCCAGTGAGGCCGGCCGCCTGCGCGAGCTCATCACCCGCTTCACGCTTCCGGGTCGCGCGAATGGCACGACTGTGGCAAGCGATCTGCGCGCCATGGCACGCACGATGGCGGCGCCGTCGGCACCGATGCGTTCGGCAAGGGCGACCCGCCCGGTATCGCATGGCAATGCGGCGGTGGCGCAGGACGATTGGCAGGAATTCTGATCGTCGCCTAATAAAGCAAAGACCCCCGAAGTTAGAGGGCCAACTTTCGGGGGTCAGTTCATTCATCACCGGGGTCTTTGTGTCTCTGACTGCCCGCTCATAGCGGCCGTCGCACATTCCGCCTTCGGCCGCGTAGCCTTAGCCAGCCGCGCCGATGCCGATATCCTGCTTCTGGCCGAGCGCCTTGAACACCGTGGAGACGATGCCGGCGCGGTCGAGACCGGCGGCGGCATACATCGCTTCAGGCTTTGCCTGCTCCATCCAGATGTCGGGCATGACCATCGGGCGAACTTTCAGGCCGCCGTCGAGCAACCCGTCTTCGGCGAGGAATTGCAGCACATGGCTGGCGAAGCCGCCAACGGCGCCTTCCTCGATGGTGATCAGCACTTCGTGATGGCGCGCAAGCTGGCGGATGAGATCGTGGTCGAGCGGCTTGGCAAAGCGTGCATCGGCAACGGTCGTCGAAAGGCCTGCCGCATCGAGATCTTCGGCGGCCATCAAACAGTCGGCGAGGCGCGTGCCGAAGGAGAGCAGTGCCACCTTGGAACCCTGCTTGACCACGCGGCCCTTGCCGATTTCCAGGATCTGGCCGCGCTCCGGCATCTCGACGCCCACGCCTTCGCCGCGCGGATAGCGGAACGAGATCGGGCCGGCATCATAGGCTGCCGCCGTGCGCACCATATGCTTGAGTTCCGCCTCGTCGGCCGCCGCCATGACGACGAAGCCGGGCAGGGTGGCGAGGTAGGTGGTGTCGAAGGAGCCCGCATGGGTCGGCCCGTCGGCGCCGACGAAGCCGGCGCGGTCGATCGGGAAACGGACGGGCAGGCCCTGGATCGCCACGTCGTGGACGACCTGGTCGTAGCCGCGCTGCAGGAAGGTGGAGTAAAGCGCTGCAAACGGCTTGTAGCCTTCGGAGGCGAGACCGGCCGCAAAGGTCACCGCATGCTGTTCGGCAATCCCGACGTCAAAGCAGCGAGAGGGATGGGCTAGGGCAAACTTGTCGAGCCCGGTGCCGGATGGCATGGCGGCCGTGATCGCAACGATCTTGTCGTCGAAGCCCGCTTCCTGCGTCAGGGCTTCGGCGAAGACCGAGGTATAGGCGGGGGCGTTCGGCTTTGCCTTTGCCTGCGCGCCGGTGATGACGTCGAACTTGTTGACGCCGTGATACTTGTCGGCAGCGGCTTCGGCGGGCGGATAGCCCTTGCCCTTCTGCGTCACCACATGGATCAGCACCGGGCCCTTGGCGTTGTCGCGCACATTGCGCAGCACGGGCAGCAGGTGCTCGAACGAGTGACCGTCGATCGGGCCGATATGATAAAAGCCCATCTCCTCGAACAACGTGCCGCCGGTGACGTAGCCGCGGGCGTGCTCGACGGCGCGGGTGATCGCCCGGTCGACCGTCTTGCCGAGGTAAGCCGTCAGTTTCTTGCCGACTTCGCGGATACCCATATAGGTGCGGCCGGAAGCGAGGCGCGCCAGATAGGCGCTCATGGCGCCGGTCGGCGGTGCGATCGACATGTCGTTGTCGTTGAGGATGACGATGAGGCGGGCATCGAGCGCGCCGGCATTGTTGAGCGCCTCATAGGCCATGCCGGCCGAAAGCGCGCCGTCGCCGATGATGGCGATGACATTGCGGTTCTTGCCGTCGAGATCGGCGGCAACCGCCATGCCGAGGCCGGCGGAAATCGATGTAGAGGAGTGCGCGGCACCGAAGGGGTCGTATTCGCTTTCGGCGCGACGGGTGAAGCCGGAAAGGCCGCCTTCCTGGCGTAGCGTGCGGATGCGATCGCGACGGCCGGTCAGGATCTTGTGCGGATAGCACTGGTGGCCGACGTCGAAGATCAGCCGGTCATGCGGCGTGTTGAATATCTTGTGGATGGCGATCGTCAACTCGACGACGCCCAAGCCCGCGCCGAGGTGACCGCCGGTGCGCGAGACTGCATCGATCATCTCTGCCCGAACTTCGCCGGCAAGCTGCGGCAAATCCCTGTCGTCGATCTTCTTCAGATCGTCGGGAAAGGTCACCTTGTCGAGCAAGGGGGTTGCCGGCATCGGGTTGGTTGGCAGTTGTGTCACGCTGCATGCCTCATGCGCACCGCAGGGATCGGGTGCGCGATAGTTGGTGGTACCGTTAAAGCGGCTCTTTAGACGCAATTGCTGCTGAATGCAAAATTAGGCTTTCCTGCGTCGTTGTCCAAGACACTACCGCATGATTCCCTGAATCGAAATCGATTTAAGGAAACATGCGGCAACTCGAAGCGGCAAGCAGTCGTGGTTATCCCGTGCCCTCAACCGGCGGGCAGGGGCACGAATTCCTCCTCGTCGCCGGGTACGATGTCGAAGCGGCCAGTGCGCCACTCTTCCTTGGCCTTCTCGATGCGGTCCTTCGACGACGACACGAAATTCCACCAGATATGGCGGGCCGAGCCGAGTGCTGCACCACCGAACAGCATGATGTGACAGCCGAGCGGACCGGCGGTGACGGTGATTTCATCGCCGGGACGGAAGACCAGCAACTGATTGTCGGCGAAGTGATCGCCGGCAATGATTGCTTCGCCGGACAGGATATAGAGCGCGCGCTCCTCCCAATTGGCGGCAAACGGTGCGCTCTTGCCGGGCGCAATGTTGAGATCGACATAGATCGTGTCGGTAAAGACGGAGACCGGGGATTTCTGCCCTTCGAAGCTGCCGATCACGACGCGGGCGTCGATACCGCCGTCGCTGAGCTGCGGCAGCATGTGCCGCTCGGTGTGGTCGAAGATCGGGTCGATCTCTTCCTTGTGGTCGGGGAGCGCCAGCCAGGTCTGCAATCCTGAAATCGAGCGTTCGTGACCGCGTTGGTTTTCCGGAGAGCGCTCGGAGTGAACGATGCCGCGGCCGGCGGTCATCAGGTTCACGTCGCCGGGGCGGATAACCATTTCAGTGCCGAGGCTGTCGCGATGCTTGATCTCGCCGTCGAACAGATAGGTCACGGTCGAAAGGCCGATATGCGGATGCGGCCGAACGTCGATGGCTTCACCGGCGCGCAAAAGCGCCGGCCCCATGCGGTCGAAGAAGATGAACGGCCCGACAAGCCGCCGCTTGGCGGTCGGCAGCGCCCGGCGAACTTGCAGGCCGCCGATGTCGCTGGTGCGGGGGATGATCAGGTGTTCGATGGCATCGCAGGCGGGTTTGTCGCCGGCGAGCGGGTCGGGGCCCGGAAAGAAGGACATGGTGCACGCTCCCGTTGTTCGTATGGTCTTGAGCGAGCCTACAGCGCCGCGCGTCAAACATGACGCGCAAAGGACGCTGTAGCGCTTGATACCTGCTGCATAATTTTCTCCCTAAATCGATTCCGATTTAAGGAATTATGGAGTAGCGCCGAACCCGGGTTGCGGGTAGGAGCGAGGCGAAGACGCAGCGTTTCCGGACGTTGACCAATCCCCGGACGGTTACTCGGCGTCGAGCGGTTCCACGCCCTGCGGCTTGCCGGCGCGGTCGAGCCTGATCTTTTCGATCCGGTCCTCGGCCGCCTTCAACAGCGCCTCGCAGTGCTTCTTCAGCGCTTCGCCGCGCTCGTAGATCTCGATCGACTTGTCGAGCGCGACATCGCCGCGTTCCAGCGCCGAGACGATGCGTTCCAGTTCCTCGACGGCTTGCTCGAAGGAGAGGGCCGAAACGTCCGGTTGCGTGGTGGTGGTCATGGTTACCCTCTCATCAGTCTTAGAATATGCATGCCGGCCGACTCGGCCAGCCCCTGCAGGTCATAGCCGCCCTCGAGCAGGCTGACCATGCGGTTGCCGGCGCTGCGGCCGGCGATCTCGTGCAGGCGGCCGGTCGCCCAGTCGAAATCCTCGGCGACAAGGTTGATCTGCGCTAGCGGATCGCGGTGGTGGGCATCGAAACCGGCCGAGATCAGGATGAAGTCCGGTCGAAAATTGGTCAGCGCCGACAGGACGCGAGAACGGAACGCCTCGCGGAAATGCTCGCTGCCGGTGTTGGGCGAGAGCGGTGCGTTGACGACATTGCCCTTCACGCCGGTTTCGTCCTTGGCACCGGTGCCGGGATAAAGCGGCATCTGGTGGGTCGAGCAGAAAAGTACCGACGGATCGTCCCAGAAAATGTCCTGCGTGCCGTTGCCATGGTGCACGTCCCAATCGACGATCGCGACGCGCTCTGCCCCATGCGCCACCTGTGCGTGGCGGGCGGCGATCGCAACGGTGTTGAAGAAACAGAAGCCCATGGCCTTGTTCTTCTCGGCGTGGTGGCCGGGCGGACGGGCGGCGACGAAAGCGTTGTCGGCCTTGCCTGTGAAAACCGCATCGACCGCCTCGACCGCGCCGCCGATGCCGGTCAGCGCCGCCTCGAGGCTGAACGGGCTGGCATAGGTATCGGCTTCCAGATTGGCGATACCCTCTTCGGGGATGGCGCGCTTAACAGTACGCAGGTGCTCCTCCGGATGCACGAGCAGCACCAGGTCTTCGCTCGCCTTCGTCGCCTTTACGCGCTTGAGGTCGGCGAAATTCGGGTGTTCGAGCGCAAGGTTCAGCGCCTTCAGCCGGTCCGGCCGTTCGGGGTGACCTTCCGGAACCTCGTGTTCCAGGAAGACCGGGTTTTCATAGAGCAGCGTGGTCATGCGCCGAAACTAGTGCTGCATCCCGCCAAGGTCCATGGCGCGCCCAAGGGAAAGTGCTGATTTTCAACAGCGCGTATCGATGAGCAGCTTGCCGTCGCGGCGAGAATCCGCCTGATGCGCCAGAGCCTCATCAAGGCGGCTGAGCGGGTAGATTTGCGCAATCCGGCTTGAAAAAGGGCCGGTGCGAAGGCCGGCAAAGCTCTGCGTGAAAGCCTCTTCGATGGCCTGCCGCCCGGCGGCGTGCACCCAGGTTCTCAGCCACAAAAAGGAGAAGCGCACGTCCGGCCGCGCCTGGATCGCCGGTATCGGCACGGGCACGCCGCTAAGCGCGCCATACTGAATGAACGCGGCTCCTGGCTGCAGCGTTCGGCTGATAAGGTCGCCGGCAAACGGCCCGCCGACCGCGTCGAGAATGGCGTCGAAAGCAGGGCCCGAAGGGAGACGACCCTCGTCGGCAACGACGATTTCGCCCACGGCGTCGGAAGCCAGCCGCTGGGCGCTGCGTTCGTTGCGAACGATCGCGACCGGCCTTGCACCTTCGCTCGCGATGAGCTTCGTCAGCATGCCGCCGATGGCCGAACCCGCAGCGGTCACGCCGATCCTGCGGCCGGTCATCGATCCGAAATGAGCCTTGAGCGCTTCGATGAGCCGAAGTGCCGTCAGCGGATTGACGTAACTGGTGGCCGCCTGGCGGTCGTCGATATCGTCAGGCACCGCAAAGCACCATTCGGCGGGTCGCACCAGATGTTCCTGCCAGAGACCGCTTGCGCCGATCGGGATCACGCGATCGCCGGGCTTCAAGGTCGTAACGCCGGCGCCGACGCGGGCAATTGTGCCGACGCCTTCGAAGCCGGGCACGAAGGGCAGGGTGGTCCGTGCGCTGTAGGCGCCGGTGACCGGAATGAGGTCGGAGGGATTGATGGCCGACAGGGAGAGCGCGACCTCGACCTCGCCGGGCCCCGGCGGCATGCGCTCGGCATCGACGAGCGCAATCACTTGTCGCGGATCGCCGAACTGGCTAACGAGGGTGGAGCGCATTCTAAGAGGACCTCGCATGGACGGCAGGGAGCGGGAGAACGTCACGGAAATCCGCATTCCGTTTCGCGATATAGACATGCATGGCCACATGCACAATGCCGCCTACTATGCCCATGCCGAGGCGGCACTTTCCCATCTCTGGCGGCATCGGCCGTCGGCCGTCCATGAGCCCGCCTATCTCGTGCGCCGCTCGGCCTGCGTCTTCCATCGCGGCCTGCGCTATGACGAGCCGGCGCGCTTCATCGTCACTGTCGCCAAGATCGGCGGAAGTTCGGTAAGCTTTGCCGTGCGCGTCGAGGCGGCAGGCCAGCTTGCGGCGGAGCTCGAGATCGTCTGGGTCGCCGTCGATCGCGAGCGGCATACGCCGCTGCCGGTGCCGGCCGCAACGCGCGAATGGCTCGGCAGCTACATTCTCTGAACCATCAGGAAATTATTCGTTGGGCCGCAGGCTGCGGAACAGCGCGACGCCGCCCATGCCACCGCCGATGCCCATCATCGCCAAAGCTTCCGTTTCTATCGGGGCTGCCAGCATCTGCGTGAAAAGCCGCACCACCATGATCGCGCCGGAGGCACCATAGGGGTGACCGAGCGCAATGGCGCCACCGTCGAGATTGACCCGATCCGGCGCGATGTCGAGTTGATCGAGGCTGCCGAGCACCTGCGAGGCGAAGGCCTCGTTGAACTCGATGAAATCGATCGCGTCGACGTCGAGTTTCGGATTGCGCTCCCTAAGCTTGGCCATCGCCGGCACCGGCCCGAGCCCAAGCAGATCGGGATGCACGCCGGCGGTCGTCGCGTCGATGAACTGAAGCGCAAAGGAAATCCCGAGGCGTTGCGCTTCGGCAAGGCTGGTGACCAGAACCATCGCCGCACCGTCGTTGATCGGGCAGGCATTGCCGGCTGTCACCGTGCCGTCCTTGACGAAGACGGGTTTCAGTCGTTGCAGGGTTTCGAGCGATGCGTTGGCGCGCGGGCATTCGTCCGTGTCGACGGTCCCGGCTGTCGTTTCGATCGGTACGATTTCGCGTAAAAACCGCCCGGCGCCCTGGGCGGCGACGGCGCGTCGCTGGCTTTCGAGCGCAAAGACATCCTGTCTTTCGCGGGAAATGCCACAGGCCGTCGCAACGTTTTCGGCAGCAACGCCCATGTCAGGATCGCCGATCTCGTCCGGCGCCATGCGCGAGCGCTTGATCGGTTGAGGCTCTTCGCCGGGGATCGTCGGCGGCCTCAGGCGAATATGGGCGCGGCTGGCGCTCTCTGTGCCGCCGGCAAGGTAGAAGCGCCCGGCGCCCGCCTGAATGAGCCGCGCGGCAAGGGTGATGGCTTCGAGCCCGGCACCGCATTGCCTGTCGATGGTAAGGCCTGGTGTCGACACTGGAAGTCCGGCTTCGAGCGCCGCCAGCCGCCCGAGATTGCCGGCGCAGTTGGCGGCGTTGCCGAGGATAACGTCGTCGACCGCATCCGCCGCCAGACCGACATCGGCGAGAATGCGGGTGATCAATGGCGCGGCGAGGCGAGCCGGTTCGATTTCCGCGAGCACGCCGCGCACACGCCCGATCGGCGTGCGCAGGGCCGCCACGATCACCGGTGTACGCGATGGGTCAGACGAAGGGCTCAAGGGCGTCATGTCCGTCCACAATCCATTGCTTGAGAGTGCCGGCCGCCACCTTACCAGATTGCGTCATCGGTAAGGCACGGCAAAGCCAGATCCGTCGTGGATGTTTATAGCGCGGCAGATGATTATTGAGATGACGGTCGATCGATGCTCGGTCGACTGTCACAGCATTCGGCTCGATGACGGCGACGAGTTCGCTGCCGAGATCGGGATGATCTAGGCCGAGAACGAAGGCCGCATGCACGTCGGCATGCCCGGAAAGCGTCGCTTCGACCTCTTGCGGGTAGATGTTGTTGCCGCAGGAGAGCACCATGCCACCGGAGCGCCCGACGAGATGCAGGGTGCCATCGGCATCGAGGAAGCCGAGGTCGCCGACGGTTGCGAGCCGGCCGACGCGCCTGAGCCCCGCACCATCCCCGGCACCGATATAGCCGTTCGAGATCAGGTCGCTGTCGACGAAGATCGTGCCGGTTTCACCTGATGCCAGCGGTCTCTCATTCTCGTCGAGCACGATGAGGCCGACACCGGGAAACGCCCGTCCGACGGCGGTCGCCGATGCGGTGTCTCCAGGGCCGGCCACGCTGATGAAGCCGAGCTCGGATGCTCCGTAGTATTCGATGATCTCCGCCTGCGGAAGGGTTTTCGCAGCGGCCGCACGATCGGCGGGTGTCAGTTTGGCACCGGCAACCGTGATCTTCCGCACTGAGGTCGAAGCGGAGGGCGCTGTGCAGAGTCGCCGCAGCACCGTCGGCACGAGTACAAGCCGCCTGACGTCCAGCGAGGCGATAGTCTCGGACGCGCGCGCCGCATCGAAATGTGCCATGCCGACGAATTCGGCGCCGGCAACCAGGGTTTCGGCGAGCGCATAGAGCGTCAGCCCATGCGCCAACGGGCCGGGGGCGAAGGTGCGCGTGTTGCCGTCGGTGCCAAAAAAATCCGGCCCGGTCTTCAGGCTGCGCCGCCAGGAGCCGCGATCGCGCACGATGGCTTTCGGCATGCCCGTGGTGCCGGAAGTGAAGACGACGAGAAACGGCTCGTCATCGGCGCCGATGGCGATCGGCGAGCTATCGTCGCCGGAACCGGCCGTGAAAGTTATGCTTTGGCCGGTAGCGGTTGCGTCGAGCCGCAGCCCGTCGCCGTCAGCGCGAACGAGGACGTCGGGTCGTAGCAGCTCACGCATTGCTAGACGGGTCGCGTCAGGCAGATGCGGGTCGATCAGTGCCACGCAATGACCGCCCGATGTTGCAGCGGCGAATGCGGCGGCGAAAAGGGGATGGTTGCCGATCTCCAGAGCGATCAGCGTCGTGGTGCCGGGCAGCACGTTTTCACTCTCGGAGTCTGCAGTCAGGTTCCCGAACGCGGAAACCAGTTGACCCGCACAAAGCGCAAGCTCCCGGAATGTGAAAACCCGGCCTTCCATGCGGAAGGCCGGGACATGCGGGATTTGTTCCGCATGGCGTGCAATGGCGGCTGCAAACGGCATCGGTTCAGGCGCGAACCGGCAGCAGCGGATAGCCGGCAAAGACGGCGCGTGCGGCAAGCGTCGCGATCGCGGCCTTCAGCAGGTCGCCGGGAAGGAAGGCGAGCGAACCGGTGGCAACCGCGAGCAGCGGCGTGCCTGTGACGGCCGATACCCAGGGCATGCCGATCGCATAGAGCACGACGATGCCGCCGATCACCGAGGCGAGGAAGAAGCCGACGAACTGGCGCAGTTCAGCCTGGCCTTCCCGGACGAAGCGCTGCGCGATCAGGCCTGTGACGAAGGTCGCAACGACCCAGCCAAGGATAAAGCCGCCGGACGGGCCGGCAAACACGGCGAGACCGCCACGGCCGCCTGATAGCACCGGCAGGCCGATGGCGACGAGCAGAAGGAAGAGCAGGAAGGCGAGTGCGCCGCGCTTGGCGCCGAGAATGCAGCCGGCGAGCATCACGCCCATGGACTGGGCGGTGATCGGCACTGGTATGAAGCCGAGCGTGATCGGCGGAATGAGGCCGAGCACGACGACGATCGCGGCAAAGAGGGCGATTAGGACGAGGTCTCTGGTGTTCATGCTGTTCCAGTTCCTTGCTTATTAGTGTGCGCGAATTTATTGGCGTCGAAATCCGCGGGCGTCAATCGCTGCGGCAATCGTATCCGCATCTTTGAGCGTCAGAATGATCAGCGGGCCGATGATCGTCAACGGCCGCACCGGCAGCCCGCGTGCCCGGTGTGCTTCGCGAATCGCCTGGTAGCGCGCGAGAATGTCGGGCACGAAGCGCAGGACGAGCCCAAGCGCGAGGCTGACATCGGCAGCGCGCACCCATCCCAGGCGTTCGAGAGGTGTCAAAAGCACCGTGATCTCGTCCATGAAAGCGCCGATCGTCGTCGTTGCCGTAACCGCCGCAGCAAAGAGCACCAGTGCCATCAGCCGCAGGGCCAACGCGGCGACTTCGTTGAAGGGGAGAAGGAAGAGGTTCACGGCCGCGAGAAAGAAGATCGTGAAGAAGACGAAGCCGACGCGTTTCAGCGCCTCGCGGAAGGTAAGGCCGACCGAGAGGTAGAGCCCGCCTGAAATCACAAACGCAGTCAGGTGCACGAGCAGCGAGCCGGTGAGGAAAAGCAGAATGCTGAGTGCCACCAGCGCCAAAAGCTTCGCGCGCACCGGAAGGCGGTGCAGCCAGCTGTTGCCCTCGATGTGCAAGCTCGTCAGCATCCAGCAATCTCGTGGTAGCGACGGATCGTTTCGGGCGGGGCGCCATCGGCGGCAAGCCGTCCCTCGTGGAAGAGCAATAGGCGCTCGACATCTTCGACCAGCGGCAGGTCGTGGGTGATGACCAGTGTATCTTCGTCCAGCGACGCGATCGTGTCGGCGACGCGGCGGCGGTTGCGCAGGTCGAGCTGGTTGGTCGGTTCGTCGAGGATCAGGATTTTGGGATCGGTGACGACGACGCTCGCCATAGCGATAAGCTGGGTCTCGCCGCCGGAGAGTTCATGGACCCGGCGGCGCGCCAGGTGTTCGACGCCGAAACGCGACAGTACGGCTTGCGTTCTCCTATCGATTTCCTCGCCCTTCAGGCCGCGGTTCTTCAGGCCGAAGCCGATGTCGTCGGCAACAACAGGCATGATCAGCTGGTGCTGCGGATTCTGGAAGATGAAACCGGCTTCGGAAAGCACGGCACGCTCGTCCTTGACCGTATCCAAACCATTGACGGTAACGCTGCCGAGCGAAGGTTTGACAAGGCCGTTGATCAGCCGCGCGAAGGTGGTCTTGCCGGAACCGTTGAGGCCGATGATGCCGACACGCCGTTCGGTGATCGTCAGCGTCAGCGGCTGCAGTGCCACCCGTTCGCCGAAGCGGACCGAGCAATCGGTAAAGCGGATGTCCATCCCGTCCCTCGCGGTTTGCGGTTTGCTCTATAGGCCAAGTCGGCGGACGAGGGCAATGCAGTTTGAATCAAGCTTCAGTTTGAAATATGGGAATAAAAGCCTACTCTTTCCCTCATGACGATTCGGATCTCCAATAGCGATGCCCGGCGCATCTTCCTCGCAAAGCAGGGCCTGTCCGGCGCACCACACCGCGCGCTCGGCAAGGACGGCCTGCTGAAGCTGATCCATGACATCGGCTTCGTGCAGGTCGACAGCATCGCAACGGTGGAACGCGCCCATCACCAGATCCTGTTTTCGCGCAACCAGACCTACCGCCGGGAACACCTGACATCGCTGCTCGAAGACGACGGCGAATTGTTCGAGCACTGGACCCATGATGCATCGATTATCCCGAGCAGCTTCTACCGCTATTGGAAGCACCGCTTCAAATGGGAAGGCGAAACGATCGTCGACCGCTGGAGCAAGTGGCGCGGCGAGGGTTTTGAGAAAAGCTGCGACGACACCTATCAGCGCATTGCAGAGGGCGGCCCGGTGCTTGCCCGCGAGCTCAAGGAGGCCGAGCACACGTCGGGCGGCTGGTGGAACTGGCATCCCTCGAAGACGGCACTTGAAATCCTGTGGCGCACCGGCAAGCTGGCGATCGCCCGGCGCGAGAATTTCCAGAAGGTCTATGACCTGACCGAGCGGGTCATTCCGCCCCACCATCATGATGCCGAAGTGGAGCACCACGAATTCATCGACTGGGCCTGCCGCAGCGCGCTGGAACGTCTGGGCTTTGCCACCCACGGCGAAATCGCCGCCTTCTGGGATCTGGTCTCTCCGGATGAAGCGAAGGCCTGGGTGGCGGAACATCGCGACGAATTGATCGACGTGGCGATCGATCCGATCGATGGCGGCAAGCCGCGATCGTCCTACGCCTTCTCAAGCTTTCCCGATGGGCTTGGCGACATTCCCGACCCGCCGGGCCGCGTGCGTGTTCTGAGCCCGTTCGATCCTTTGCTGCGTGACCGCAATCGCACTGAGCGGCTGTTCGGGTTCTTCTATCGCATCGAGATTTTCGTGCCCGAGCCGAAGCGGGAGTATGGCTACTATGTCTTCCCGCTGATCGAAGGCGACCGGCTGATCGGCCGTATCGACATGAAGGCCGACCGCAAGCGCGGCAGTCTTGCTGTGCGCCGGCTCTGGCTGGAGCGTGGCGTCAAGGCGTCTTCCGGTCGCATGGAGCGCATCGACGCGGAACTCGAGCGGGTCGCCCGCTTCACCGGGGTCGAGCGTATCGAACGCCTCGATGGCTGGAACGCTTCGCTCTCTTGATCGATATTTTCCTTGGCTTGAACCACTCGCCTTCCTAAATGGAGGCCATCGAACTTATGACGCGGGAGCGCACGACCATGAACACCGATCTGATGAGCCTCTTCGATGCCGATGAGGCGGCGATCCGCAAGGTTCTGTCGGAGACGCTTGCCGGCGCCGACGATGGCGAACTGTTTCTCGAACATGCCCAGGCCGAAGTGCTTTCCTTCGACAACGGCCGGCTAAAGGGCGGCAGCTTCAACACCGATCAGGGTTTTGGCCTGCGTGCGGTCGCTGGCGAATCGGTCGGCTATGCCCATGCCGGTGAGCTGTCGCTGGCGGCGCTTCGCCGTGCCGCCGATGCGGTCGGCCAGGTGACGCGCGGTTATGCGGGTTCGTATGCGGCCGCCCCGCAACGCACCAACAAGAAGCTCTATGGCGACGAAAACCCGATCGGCGAGCCGAGCTTTGAGGCGAAGGTCGCGCTGCTGCAGGAGATCGATGCCTATCTGCGTGCCAAGGATCCCAAGGTCCGGCAGGTGACGGCCTCGATCGCCGCGAGCTGGCAGCTCGTCGACATTCTGCGCGCCGATGGCCACCGCGTTCAGGACATCAGGCCGATGACGCGCATCAACATCTCGGTGGTCGCCGGCGATGGCGATCGCCAGGAAAGCGGCTCCTACGGCATCGGCGGGCGTCGTGGCTTCGGCGACTTCATCACCGAGGAAAACTGGAAGAAGGGTGCCGACGAGGCGCTGCGTCAAGCGCTGGTCAACCTCGATGCGATCGACGCGCCGGCCGGTACCATGGATGTGGTGCTGGCCTCGGGCTGGCCGGGCGTGATGCTGCACGAAGCCGTCGGCCACGGCCTCGAAGGTGACTTCAACCGCAAAAAGACCTCTGCCTTTGCCGGCCTGCTCGGCGAGCAGGTGGCCGCCAAGGGTGTGACAGTCGTCGACGACGGTACGATCGAGGCACGTCGCGGCTCGATCTCGATTGACGACGAGGGCACTCCATCGGGCTACAACGTGCTGATCGAGGACGGCAAGCTCATCGGCTACATGCAGGACCGGCAGAATGCCCGGCTGATGGGCATGCAGCCGACCGGTAACGGCCGGCGCCAGGGTTATGCCCATGTGCCGATGCCGCGCATGACCAACACCTACATGCTGTCAGGCGACAGGACGCCCGAGGAAATCATCGCCTCGGTGAAGCGGGGCATCTATGCCGTCTCCTTCGGCGGCGGCCAGGTGGACATTACGTCCGGCAAGTTCGTTTTCGGCTGCACCGAGGCCTACATGATCGAGAACGGCAAGATCGGTGCGCCGGTGAAGGGCGCGATGCTGATCGGCAATGGCCCCGACGCGATGAAGCGCGTGACGATGGTGGGCAACGATACCAAGCTCGATACCGGCATCGGCAACTGCGGCAAGGCCGGGCAATGGGTGCCGGTCGGCGTTGGCCAGCCGCATCTGCGCATGGACCAGATCACCGTCGGCGGCACGCAGGCGTAACCGATGGCGGTCTTCGTGCTGTCGTTCCTGTCGCCGGAGACCGACTGCCCCTACGCTTCGAGGCCGATGCCGAGAAGGTCGCGTTTTTGATGGGGATGGAGCGTGGCTTAGATCTCGATCCCGTGTCTTTTCGTCTCGACCGAAGCGAGCTGCTGCGGCTCGCTTCGGTCTGCGCCATTGCCCTTCCCGATACGGCCGATGAAGCCGAGCTGTGCCGACCGCACAGCATCGAAAGCGTGCCTTATCTCGTGCACACCGGGTATGAGTTGCCGTTGATGCTCGAGGGTCGAAAACCGTTTGCCTTCTTCTGCAGCGAGGGCGAGAACGCCTGGTTCGAGGATCTGCAACGAACCTTTGCACCGCACGTCGCCTCCGGTCGGTTCCATCGGGACGTTCTTGAACTGACCCAAATGTGCCCGACGACTAATGGCGGACAGAAAGAGATGCGAGCCATCTATGTCACCTATGCCTTGAACGGTGAGGAGTGGCGGTTCGAGCGGTTCAAGCGAGAGCGCCTTGCGCTGCATCATCATTGGCGTCCATGGACGGAGGCCGATGAGCGGGAAGAAGGTCTGCTGCTCGGCTATAGCGAGGAGCAGTGCGACTGGTGGATCGCCAATCGCTTTGGCAAGAGACACGCGCAGTAGAGCCCGCCGGCGACCGAACGAGGCGAGCAGCTTCGATGAGAGAGGTCGCAATCACCAGTTTGCTCCGACGTCGGACCGACGGGCGCTTGCCGAAAACAGTAACTTGGTCAAAGTCGGCCGGGGCACTTGCCCGCGATCTTCGCTTGGCGACGCCAGACGCGGCGTTTTCCACGTCGGTCAATGTTAGCCGCGCGACGGCAGCAGCATGCAATCGTAGGAGCGCTTCTTCAGCGCGCTGCAGGCGGAAGCGGCAGCGTCGCGGCTGCTGAAGCCGACGAAACGGGCGCGGTAGATGGTACCGGCACCGTTGCCGACGGCTTCGGTGTAAGGAGACGCCTCAGCCAGCATGTCGCCGCCGGCTGCTTGCGCTTGTGCCAGCAGCGCGCGGGCTGCTTCAGCCGAAGGTGCGGCCGAGATCTGGATCTGCCAGTGCCCGGCGGCTGGAACGGCAGCGGTGTTTTCGACCTCGGCCATGGCCGTCGGTCGCTCGGCCGGAACGACCGTTGTCGATGACGCGACGATCAAGGCTGCAACGCTGTCGCCCTTGGCGCGATGCGGCGCCGTGTAGGGCAGCGGCACGTCCGACATCGTCGCGGCCGACGCGACCTCGACTGCCGCAGGGCTGCGCATCTTGGCGGCAGCCACCAGCTGACGGCCAGTGGACGCCTTGCCGACATGGCGGTTGAGCAATGCCGCCATCTTGTTGTCGCGGCTGCGCGCCGTGCGCCCACCCATGACGACACCGATGACGCGCCGGTTGCCGTCCCTGACGGCGCTGACGAGATTGAAGCCGGAGGCATTGGTGTAGCCGGTCTTGATGCCGTCCATGCCGTCATAACGATACATCAGGTTGTTGTGGCCGCGGATCTTACGACCGCGAAAGGTGAAGCTTGGCGTGGCAAACAGCCGGTATTCCCTGGGATAGTCGCGCATCAGCGCAACGGCGAGCGTCGACATATCGCGCGCGGTCGTCACCTGCTTGCTTGCCGGCAGGCCGGATGCGTTGATGAAGACGGTGCGGTTCATGCCCAGCTGGCGCGCCTTGGCCGTCATCTTCCTGGCAAAATTCTGCTCCGAACCGCCGAGCTTTTCGCTCATAGCGGCGGCTGCGTCGTTGGCCGAACGGACGATCATGGCATAGACCGCCTCGCGCACGGTGATCGTGCTGCCCGGCTTAAGTCCCAGCTTCATCGGCGGCTTGGCGGCCGCCGCCCTCGATACCTTGATCTTGCTGTCCCAACTGATGTCGCCGCGCCGGAGCGCCTCGAAGGTGAGATACAGCGTCATCATCTTGGTGAGCGATGCCGGATGGTTCTGCGTATCTGCGTTCTCCGACGACAGGACCTTGCCCGTGCGTGCATCGAGCACCAGTGAAGCGCTGCCGGCAAACGCCGTCGCAGAGCCCAAGGCGAGAGCGCACATCGCCAGCAATAGGCGGCGGATAGTTTTCATGCGTGTCCCCATCGAAAAGCGCCGTCGAACAGGCGCGCAGCTGTGTCGTTTTGTGACAAGGCCGTGTCTTTGCTGCAACTTTGAGGCAGAATGCGATTTTTCTCTGCGACTTTCGTCGGGGTGGTAAACCAAAAATTAACGCCGTCGCCCTTCAGCAAGGTTTAACGCTCGCGCAGTTAACCTCCATGGTAGTGCGCCAGATCTGACGCGCCAGGGACACCACAACGCTTGAAATCCTCCACAAACCGATTGAGGCGCAAGACGTTCTGCGGTGGGCGATAAAACTGATTTGAACGGACTGATATGGCGGGCGGGATCACGGCAAGCATTAAGATGAGGGCGCGACGCGCGGTGATAACAGGCGGGCTCGAACTGGCGAACAGTCTAAGCCGTGCCGGCCTGATGGCGGATGCGCGTGGGCGCGGCGCCATCTTCACCCTGCATCATGTCCGCCCGCGGGTTGCCCGGGCCTTCGATCCGAACGCCCACCTCGAAATCACTCCGGCGTTTCTCGATACGGCTATCACCCGACTGAAGCGGGACGGCTATCGCTTCATCGCGCTCGACGATTTGCCGACGGTGCTTGCTGACACGGATGGTGCGCCCTTCGCCTGCTTCACCCTCGACGACGGCTACCGCAACAATCTCGATCATGCCCTTCCGGTCTTTACGCGGCACGGCGTGCCGTTCACCGTTTTTGTGACCGGCGGGTTCGTCGATCGCACTCATACGCTCTGGTGGGAAACTCTGGCCGATCTGCTCTCGGCAACCGGGCGGTTCCGGTTTGATTTCGGTAACGGTATGGAGGTGCTCGACGCTGAAGGCCCTGCGGACAAGCAGGCGATATTTGGCCGCATGGCCGCCTATATCCACAGTCGTGGAGAAGGTGTCGCGGTTGCCGCACTCGACGCGACGGCGCTGGAACACGGGATCGATGCGTTCGCGATCACCAAGACGCTGACGCTCGACGAAGCCGGTCTCCGTCTCCTCGCTGAAAGCCCGCTCGCCAGCCTCGGGGCGCACACCATAAGCCACCGCGCGCTCGCGCGGCTCAGCGATGAACAGGCAGCCCAAGAGATTGAGGCTTCTGCCGCCCGCGTCGAAGCCATCGTCGGCCAGAGGCCGCGCAGCTTTGCCTATCCTTATGGTGATCGCCCGGCCGTCTCGCCGCGCGATCACAGGCTTGTCGCCGATCTGGGTTTTACGGTCGCCGTCACCACGATGCCGGGCACAATAGCGGCGGCGACGCCGTTGCACGCCTTGCCGCGCATTTCGCTCAACGGTCACTTCCAGCGCGCCCGTTATGTCTCGGCGCTCGCCTCGGGCATTCCGTTTCGACTCGCACGCAGCTAGTTGCCGGATCCCCGCCCGTCAGGGGTACATCCGCACCTTTTCCCAACCGCCTTCGGGCGTCTCCCGGCGAAACTCCAGGCGATCGTGCAGCCGGAACGGTCGGTCGTGCCAGAATTCGATCGAGGTCGGGCGGATGCGGAATCCGGACCAGTATTCCGGGCGGGGGATTTCGCCGAGCGCATGGCGGGCGGTATATTCGGCGACCGCCTTTTCCAGCGCAAAGCGGCTTTCGAGCGGGCGGGACTGTTTCGACGCCCAGGCGCCGATGCGGCTGCCGCGCGGCCGCGACTTGAAATATTCGTCCGCCTCGGCGTCCGAGACGATCTCGACAGGCCCGCGCACCCGCACCTGACGCCGGAGCGATTTCCAGTGGAAGCACATGGCAGCCTTGCGGGCGCCGAGAATTTCACGGCCCTTCTGGCTTTCGAAATTGGTGTAGAAAACGAAGCCGCGCGCGTCGAAATCCTTGAGCAGAACCATGCGCACATTCGGCAGCCCGTCGGGGTCGACGGTCGCCAGCGCCACGGCGTTGGGGTCGTTGATCTCGCTGCCTTCCGCGTCTTTCAGCCATGTGCCGAAAAGGGAAAAGGGCTCATTTGCTTCCGTGAAGTCACCGCTTGTTAACTCATTCACCGCCATATTGCCTTCTAACGCCGTGATGTCTGGCGCGGAAACGCTTCGGGATGAGCCCGATCGGCGTTTCCGCATCGAAAATGTCAGAGCCTGCTTGTTGACTTCCTCGGGAAACGTGCGGCTCTTGCGAGTCTGACAGGATTGCCGTGCAAGACATAGCAAAGTGGATCGATGGCAAGAAGGGGTATTCCTTCTCAGTGATACGTGGCGCGGCAATTTGCCTGCCGGTGCTCATCCTGTCTGGTTGCATGGGAGCCGGTTTCGACATGTTCGGTGGCGGCGTCGACCGCACCGTTTCAACCGGTACCGTTCCCGTTGCCAAAACCTCGGATGGCCTTTCCGATGCGGTCCTGGTTCGCAACGCGGTGACTTCGGCCGAACTCGGGCAGGGGTCGCTCAACCCCATCCCCTGGGCCAATGCCACTTCCGGCAGTGCCGGGGTCATCAGCAGCATTCAGGAAGACAACGCCAGCGGCATGCTTTGCCGTCGCTTTACCACGACCCGCCATTCCTACGAGGGGATTGCCAAGTTCGACGGCAGCACCTGCAAGCTCGGCGATGGCGAGTGGTACCTCACCAGCTTTGGCCCGCGCGCCTGAAATCCTGCATTAACCACATTTCGGCAAACCGCGGCAGGAACGGTTCGATCGTCGTTTTGGCCTGCTCCGTTGTCATCCCGGCTAACCGATATTTAGCAAGTTCTGCCCATCCTCGCCCCTGAACGGGACATGCCATAACTGAGCTTGATCCCTGGTTTGAGGCATAAGGCGGGCATCCGGGAGAGGCCGCCGATCAGAGAAGATGGTAGCAAACCATGCGTGATCCCTATGCAATCCTCGGCGTCCGGCGCACCGCCGGTCAGGACGAAATCAAGGCGGCGTGGCGCTCGGTCGCCAAGGCTATCCATCCCGACCACAATCAGGACGACCCGACTGCCGCCGAGCGCTTTGCCGAGGCCGGCAAGGCCTACGAGCTGCTGCGCGACCCGAAGCTGAGAAGCCGCTACGACTATGCCCGGCGCGAAGCCGAGCTGCGCCGCATGGAGGCGATGAAGGCGAAGATGCGCGGCCCTGAACCGGAGGAGCAGCCCGTCGACGCAGAGACCGCCGAGGAAGCGGTTTCGCAGATTTTTGGAGCGGAGGCGCGTGCAAGAACCGCCAAGCCGGCCCCGAGGCCGGCTGCGGCGAGGGCCGCGGATAGACCCGCGGCGCCCCCTGAGTCAAAACCCGAACCTGCCAGCGAGCCGAAGCAGGAGGCCGTCGCCAAGGCGGAGCCGCCGCTGATGCAGCGCGCTGCAGCACCCGCCGCCGAGCTGGTGGCCGCCATCGTCAGGCGCATTCGCGGTCGGGCGGCCAAGACCGCCGACAAGGTTCCCGATCTCGCTGTCGACCTGACCGTCACCATCCAGGACCTGATCGATCGTCAGCGCTTATCGCTGGAACTGCCCGACGGTGAAACCGTCAAGGTCCAGATACCGCCGGGTGCCGTCGACGGACAGACGGTCCGTCTGGCCGAGCAGGGGTATCGCGTCACCGGCATGACGCGCGGCGACGTCGTCGTCAGCCTGCGCGTCGACCAGAGCGGTGCGTTCCGAACCAATGGGCTGGATCTGTTGACGACACTGTCCGTCGATCTGCAGAGCGCGGTCCTCGGCTGCGAGCATGTCGTTTCGACACCTATCGGCGAGGTGGCGGTTGTCGTTCCGGCCTGGTCCGGGTCGGACAAGGTCATCCGCGTCGAAGGCTTCGGGCTGCCGGGCGCCTATGGCGCGCGTGGCGATCTGCTGGTTGAGTTGCGGCTCATTTTGCGCGACACGCCGGATGACAAGGTCACCGATCTGATGAAATCGCTGCGCGACGGCCTCTATTTGTGACGGTTTGCTGACACTTTGACCCAATATTACGGGGACTAACAGTTCCTGATCTCGGCCGCGCTTGAACCACCGCAGCGGCTATGCCATAGGCAATTCTCGACAATTTGCCGCACGTGCGCTGACCGCGCCGGCTTGGCGTATTTGAATTTTGTGAAGTCTGGCGTCGGCCGTCGTCGATGCCGGCAGATAGTATTGGGGACAATGCATGGCTCAGGCATCGGGTTTGATGAAGGGCAAGCGTGGCGTCATCATGGGCGTCGCGAACAACCGTTCGATCGCGTGGGGGATCGCCAAGGCGATCCATGCCCAGGGCGGCGAAGTTGCGCTGACCTATCAGGGGGATGCACTGAAGAAGCGCGTCGAGCCGCTGTTGGCGGAAATCGACGGCTTCCTGGCCGGCCACTGCGACGTCAGCGACGAAGCCACCATCGACGAGGTTTTCTCCGCGCTTGAAAAGCACTGGGGCAAGATCGACTTTGTCGTGCACGCGATCGGCTTCTCCGACAAGGACGAGCTGACCGGCCGCTATGTCGACACGTCGCCGGAAAACTTTGCCAAGACGATGCAGATCTCGGTCTATTCGTTCACTTCGGTTGCCCGTCGCGCTGAAAAGCTGATGACGGACGGCGGCTCGATGCTGACGCTGACCTACTACGGCGCCGAGAAGGTCATGCCGAACTACAACGTCATGGGTGTTGCCAAGGCTGCGCTCGAAGCCAGCGTCAAGTATCTCGCTGTTGACCTTGGTCCGAAGAACATTCGCGTCAACGCCATTTCCGCCGGCCCGATCAAGACGCTGGCCGCCTCCGGTATTGGCGATTTCCGCTACATCCTGAAGTGGAACGAGTACAACGCGCCGCTGCGTCGCACCGTCACCATCGAGGAAGTCGGCGATGTCGGCCTCTACATGTTGTCGGACCTGTCGCGCTCCGTCACCGGCGAAGTCCATCACGCCGACAGCGGTTACCATGTCGTGGGCATGAAGGCTGTCGACGCCCCGGATATCTCCGTCATCAAGGATTGATCGGCGCCGCCGACCGGCCCGAACAACCTCCTGCCCGGAGCGAAATGTAGTGCTGATCTATGTGATCCGTCACGGACAAACGGACTGGAATGCGGAAAGCCGCCTTCAGGGGCAGAAGGACATCCCTCTCAACGACACCGGCCGCCAGCAGGCGACCGGAAACGGGATGGCGCTTGGCGCTATCCTCGGTGCCGACGCCGCGCGGTTCGATTTCGTCGCCAGCCCGCTCGGTCGCACCCGTGAAACCATGGAACGCCTTCGCCTGGCCATGGGTCTGGATCCAACCGCCTACCGCACCGACGACCGGTTGAAGGAGGTCTCCTTCGGCGATTGGGAAGGCTTTACCCTGCCGGAGTTGAAGCGTTCCGTGCCGGAGCGTATCGCCGAGCGACGCAAGGTGAAATGGGATTTCATCCCGCCTGGTGATGATGCGGAAAGCTACGAGATCCTGTCCTGGCGGATTGCCGCATGGCTCAAGGACGTGAGCAAGCCGACAGTCTGCGTCAGCCACGGCGGTGTCATCCGGGCGCTGTTCAAGCTTTTTGGTGAAATGGACGAAGATGAGGCGGCTTCCGCTGCCATCCCGCAGGATCGTCTGTTGAGGATTGCCGGCAATTCCATCGGCTGGATCTGATGGCTTCGGCGGAGCCGCATCAGCAGCCCGCCCCTCAAGGGGCGGGACTTGGCTCTTGAATAGTCTTACTGAACGATTTCGAGATCGTTGATCACGCGCTTGCCGTCGACCTCGGTGTAGAACACGAGAACTTTGACGCCGGCGGTGAGACCTTCGAAGTTGAATTCTTCAGGCGCCTGATAGCTCTTGCCATCGTCGAGCTGAAGGCTGAGGCGATCGGTATCGACGCCGGTAATGACAGCCTCTACATCGGCACTTTCGGCAAGGGCCGACAAAGGCGAAAGCAAGCCGGCGGTGGCCATGAGCGCGGCAATGACAAAACGCATCTTTCTTGCCCTCTTCAATGTATCTGCGATTCTTCTTGTCATCACCCTTTGATCCCCGATTGTGGCAAAAATTGCCTTGCACCGTAGCTTTTGACAGGCTTTCCCTCCATTTCGGGAGTGCCCGGCCGGTTGAGGGAGACTGAACGCCAAACGTGCAGTTTTCAAGCGTTCGGCCGGTGGAGCCAGCGGTGCTTCCGTATTGTATCCCCATGAATTGTAGGGTTTTCCAAAGAAATGTGACGAAAGCCAATCTTAAGACTCGATCGCTACCTTTGGTTGGGGATCGAGGGGAATAGAGTGAAGATTGTTGACGTTCTGCGCCAACGCATTCGGGCGGCAGCCAGATTTGCGAAACCGTCGCTGATACCGGCCGCCATCGCGGGCATCGTCGTCTTTAGCGGCGGCCATGTCTATGAGCGCCAAAACCGCGAAAACTCCCGCAGTGATCTCAGGATCGACGTCGAGAATGAACTGAACCTCATTGCCAATCGCCTCCAGTCGGAGATCAATACCAATATCGCGGCCCTTAATGGTTTCGCCAACAGCATCGGCGTCCATCCTGAGATGACCGCCGACGATTTCACCGTCATGTCGACCAAGCTGTTGCTGCAGAACCCGCAGATGGCGCGGGCGTCGGCAGCCCCGGGTGGCGTGGTGCGCGTCGCGTTTCCGCGCGAAAGCCAGCAATGGTTCGTCGGCACGGACTTCAACAAGTTCGGGGCGACCCGCCGCGCCGTTGAGCGGGCGTCGTCGACGGTGAAACCGGTCATGATCGGGCCGATCCGTCTGCCAAGCGGGCGCAACGGCTTTGAACTCTTCCTGCCGGTCTTCGCCAAGATCCAGGGGCGTATGGAGCGGTGGGGCTACGTTGAAGCAATCATCGATGAAAAGGCCCTCTATCGATCCGCCCGCCTGCTTGAGGAAGGCGTTGAGACGCCGGAGTTCACGGGCGATCACCGTCATGTCGACGTGCATCTCGCGATCCGCGACGTGTCGGAACCCGAGCGCATTCAGGATGCTTTCTTTGGCGATGATCGCGTTTTCCGAACGACCCCGGCCAAGCGCCAGCTCGTTCTCCCAGGCGGCGTCTGGGAGCTGGCAGCGACACCGATCAGTGGCTGGGATCAGCTTCCGGAAAACAGCACCGACCTGCGCCTGGCGATTGCTGCGGCGGTCGCCGTCGTCGTCATTCCCATTCTGTTGACCGGCGGCCTGGTCAACGAGCGCCAGCGCAACATCGCCAAGCTCAGGGCGCGCGAAGGCGAGGTGATGACGCTTTCGCATCGCCTCAACCTGGCGCTCGAAGCCTCCAAGATCGGCATATGGGAAATCGATCAGGCCACGCAGGAGCGCTCCTGGGACGATCGCATGTTCCATCTGCATGGGCTCAGCGTCCATGATGACGAGCCGACCTACGATGAATGGCGCTCGACGGTGCACCCCGAGGATGTCGGCATTGCCGCCAATGCGCTTTTCCGCAGCCTCGACGAGGGCCTAGAATACCGTTCGCAGTACCGGGTGGTGTTGGCTGACGGCAGCATCCGACACATCCGCAATGTCGGCTCCGGCCATCAGGGGGTCGACGGCCGCTCGAAGATCACCGGTATTAGCTGGGACGTGACCGACGACGTGCTCAAGAACGAAAGGCTGGGAGCTGCCAAGGCGCAGGTCGATCAGCAGAACCTCGAACTCGAGCAAGCCCTGAAGGGGCTCTACGAACGCGAGCAGGATCTGGAGAAGCTGTCGCGTCGGCTCGATCTGGCGCTCGACAGCTATCGTTGCGGCATGTGGGAGGCGGATCTCGACAGCAACGTTACCTATTGGGACGAGCGCATGCACCAGCTCTACGGGCTGGTCTACACCGACGGCGCAACGACCGAAGCGACTTGGCTCAACGCGCTGCATCCTGACGATCGCGGATCCGCGCTATCGGCCGTCAACACGGCGATCGGCGCCCGTGAGACCTATGTGCACCAGGCCCGCGTGATTCTGGCGGAGGGTGCCTTCAGGCACATTCGCTCGGTCGGCAAATTGCATGTCTCGCCGGAGGGGCGCAGGAAGCTGGTCGGCATTGCGCTTGATGTGACCGACGACGTGGTGATGACCGAGCAATTGCGCGCCGCCAAGGCGATGGCCGACGCCAAGAATGCCGAGCTCGAACAGGCGCGGACCCGCATCGAGCACAATTCGCTGCACGATCCGCTGACCGGCCTTGGCAATCGCCGCATGCTGGACAAGGCGCTTGAACACCTGACCGGCCAGAGCGCCGATGCGCCCCAGAGCATCGCCATCCTTCACATCGACCTCGACCGTTTCAAGCAGATCAATGACACGCTCGGCCATGCGGCCGGAGATGCGATGCTGGTTCATGCGTCGGAGATCCTGCGCTCCAACATTGCGCCGGGTGACATCGTCGCGCGCATCGGTGGCGACGAATTTGTCGTCGTCGTCACCGGCGCGCCCGGCGATGCCGCACTAGCAGCGCTGTGCGACCGGATCATCGCCGAGATGCGCCAGCCCGTCGATTACAACGGATTTCCTTGTCGCTTCGGCGTCAGCATCGGTGTTGCCGTGGCCCGCCAGGCGCATGCCGACGCACGCAAGCTGCTGGTCAATGCCGACATGGCGCTCTACCGGGCGAAGGAAAACGGCCGCAACCGCTATCAGTTCTTCACCCAGATCCTCCAGGCCGAAGTCGTCACCGCCAAACGCGTCGCCGATGAAATCCTCGAAGGCATCGAGCGCGACGAGTTCGTGCCCTGGTACCAACCGCAGTTCGACGCCTCGACATTGGCGCTCTCCGGCGTGGAAGCGCTCATCCGCTGGCGCCATCCGCGCCAGGGAATTCTGACGCCGGACAAGTTCCTGGCGATCGCCGATGAACTGAACGTTACCGCTGCCCTCGACCGCCTCGTCCTGGAGAAATCGCTGGCCGACCAGATGCGATGGGCGGCTGCCGGTCTGCGTGTGCCGAAGATCTCCGTCAATGTCTCGGCCAAGCGCCTGCAGGATGAGCGGCTGCTCGCCTCGCTGGAGGGCCTGAGCATCGTGCCGGGGCAAATTTCCTTTGAACTGGTGGAGTCGATCTTCCTCGATGAAAGCGACGACATCGTCACCGCCAATATCGAGGGCATCAAGAAACTCGGCATCGACATCGAGATCGACGATTTCGGCACGGGCCATACGTCCATCGTCAGCCTGCTCAAGATCAAGCCGAAGCGGCTGAAGATCGATCGGCAGCTCGTGGTTCCGGTTCTCAGCGCCCGCACCGAGCAGGCGTTGATCCGGTCGATCATCGATATCGCCCGCTCGCTCGGCATCGAGACGGTGGCTGAAGGTGTGGAGACCATGGCGCACGCCGAGATGCTCGGTATTCTCGGCTGCGATCTGCTGCAGGGCTATGCCTTCTCCAAGCCGCTGAGCGCAGACAATTTCCTGGCGTTCGCTACCGAACGTGGGCTGCGGCTGGCCTCCTGAGCCGGTCGCAAATTTGGAGCGCCCGTCGGAAAGACTTTCCCCTGTCCCGGCTTTCCACTAAGAGAGTGGCGCCCGTACATGAAACATGTACGTCCGTTGCTTCTCAGAGTTCGGTTGCCTCATGTCGCACAATACCTTCGGTCATCTCTTCCGCGTCACCACCTGGGGCGAAAGCCATGGGCCCGCGCTCGGCTGCGTGGTGGACGGGTGCCCACCCGGCATTCGTTTCACGCTGGCTGAACTGCAGGCCTGGCTGGACAAGCGCAAGCCCGGTCAGTCGCGCTTCGTCACGCAGCGCCGTGAGGACGATCTCGTCAAGGTTCTCTCCGGCGTGATGCTGGATGAGGACGGTGAGACGATGATCTCCACCGGCACGCCGATCTCGATGCTGATCGAAAACACCGACCAGCGCTCGAAGGACTATTCGGAGATCTCCAAGCGCTATCGCCCGGGGCATGCCGACTACACCTACGACATCAAGTACGGCATTCGCGACTACCGCGGCGGCGGCCGTTCGTCGGCGCGTGAAACGGCGGCGCGCGTCGCAGCCGGCGGTATCGCCCGCAAGGTGGTGCCGGGCCTCGTCGTGCGTGCTGCACTCGTCCAGATCGGCAAGCACAAGATCGACCGCGCCAATTGGGATTGGGCAGAGGTCAACAACAACCCGTTCTTCGCGCCGGACCCGGCGATCGTGCCGGTCTGGGAGGCGTATCTGGACGGTATCCGCAAGTCCGGTTCGTCCATCGGCGCCGTCGTCGAAGTGGTGGCCGAGGGCGTGCCGGCCGGCATCGGTGCGCCGATCTACGCCAAGCTCGACCAGGACATCGCTGCAAACCTGATGTCGATCAATGCCGTCAAGGGCGTCGAGATCGGCAACGGTTTTGGCGCGGCCGAAATCACCGGCGAGGAAAATGCCGATGAGATGCGCATCGGCGAAGACGGCAAGCCCGTCTTCCTGTCCAACAATGCCGGAGGCATCCTCGGCGGCATCTCGACCGGTCAGCCGGTCATTGCCCGCTTTGCGATCAAGCCGACTTCTTCTATCCTGACCGAGCGTCGTTCGATCGACAGTGACGGCAACGAGGTGGATGTGCGCACCAAGGGTCGCCATGACCCCTGCGTCGGCATCCGTGCGGTGCCGATCGGCGAGGCGATGGTTGCCTGCGCGATTGCGGACCACTACCTGCGTGATCGCGGCCAGACCGGCCGCCTTACTGCATAATTCCTTAAATCGGGATCGATTTAGGGATAAAATTATGCAGAAATTCAAAGTGTTACAGCGACCTTTGCGCGCCTGAAGTCGCGCGGCGCTGTAAATAATTCGGCCCCAAATAGAGTTCGGGAAGAACAAGATGTCCTATGACCAGAAGCGTGTCGTTGATGCCATCCGTGCCTTCGAAGCCGGCGAGATTGTCGTCGTCACTGACGATGGCGGTCGCGAGAATGAAGGCGACCTGATCGTCGCCGCGGTCCATTGTACGCCGGAGAAGATGGCTTTCATCGTGCGCCACACATCGGGCATCGTCTGCACTCCGATGCCGCGCGAAGAGGCAAAGCGCCTCAATCTCAATGCCATGGTGGCAGAGAACGACTCGGCGCACACCACCGCCTTTACCGTCTCGGTCGACTTCAAGCACGGCACGACCACCGGTATCTCGGCCGACGATCGCACGCTGACGGTGCGCAACCTCGCCAACCCCAATGTCGGCCCGACCGATTTCGTCCGTCCCGGCCACATCTTCCCGCTGGTCGCCCGCGAAGGCGGCGTTCTGATGCGCTCGGGCCATACGGAGGCCGCCGTCGATCTCTGCAAGCTCGCAAGCCTGCCGCCGATCGGCGTCATCTGTGAACTGGTCAATGATGACGGCACCGTCACGCGCGGCCCGCAGGTCAGCGCGTTTGCCGAAAAGCACGGTTTGAAGCAGGTCTCGGTCGCCGATCTGATAGCCTACCGTCAGCGCAAGGAAACGCTGATCGAGCAGGGCGGCTCGTTCGACATCGAGACGCCTTACGGCATGGCCAAGGGGCATTCCTACTCGTTGCCCTGGGATCCGATGCAGCACCTCGCCGTCGTTTTCGGCGACATCCGGGACGGCGTCGACATCCCGGTTCGCCTGCACCTTGAAAACGTCGGCGCCGACGTTTTCGGCAAGGACTGCCAGATCGACCGGATCATGAAGCGCATGGCCGAAGAGGGCAGGGGCGTCATCGTCTATCTGCGTGAAGGCTCTGTTGGCGTCGGCGTGTCGCAGACCGCCCGCAAGGGCAAGCACGACCGCGAAGCCCATGACGAGGCACAGGCCCGCGAAAGCGAATGGCTGGAGATCGGTCTCGGTGCGCAGATCCTGAAGGATCTCGGCATCAGCTCGATCCGGCTTATCGCCTCGCGCGAGCGCCACTATGTCGGCCTCGAAGGCTTCGGCATCAAGATCGCCGCGACCGACATCATCTGAAGCTGAACGACTGCAGCTCTTCAAGTGTTGGAAGCCCGGACGAACATCCGGGCTTTTCCATTTTTTGCCTGTTCCTTGGTCGCTGAAACGAAAAAGCCGCGCACGAGGCGCGGCTTCTAAAAAAGTCGGTGACAGGTACCGTTACGGCAGGGCGTCGTAGCCTTCGCCAAAACCCTTGAGATCGACCGGAATGCCGATGCCTTCTTCCGGCGACTGGAAGACGATGAAGGTTGCCGTTGCGCCGGAGCGGAAGGTCTTCAACAGTTCGTCTTCGAGCACGACCTCGGCATAGCAGCCGTCGGAGAAGCAGCGCACGAAATAGGCGCGGCCGATATCCTTGCCGTCGACGTTGAGGCCAAGGCCGTTCGGCAACAGCACGCCGAGCGGCGCCAGAACGCGCAGGATCTTCGCCTTGCGGTCGGCGGTTTTCAGCACGACGACCGAGAGACCGACTTCCGGCCGGTCTTCGGCGATGACGTTCTGCATCAGGGCGCATTGGTCGGTTGACGCACCTGCCGGCTGATCGCAGACGATCGACCATGCACCGTGGTTGGACTTGACCGTTCCGGGCGCGCCAGCGGGTTGTTGGGCAGCACTCGCCGTAGGAAGGGCGAGGACGGCAAATCCGAGAGCGGCAAGAGCCGACAGTCGGGAGAAAAGGGGCAGGCCCATGTAAACCTCAAAACGTCGAATCATCAGGGCTATTCTTGAAGCGCGCGGGGGGAAATGAAAAGCCCTGTGGGGTACATTCCAGCGCCGTATGGCGGAAATTGGGCTCGCGGGACGCCATTGTCGCGCTGACGCGGCGTGATAGCGCCGTCAGTGGCGCAGATCGAGGCATATAAGTCGATTCGCTTGGGGTTCCGAGGGGTGCCTGTGAGAAAAGTCGCATTTGTGCAAAAATGCCGCATGGGGTTGATTGCACAGATGTTGCGGCGTTGGGCAAACTGTGGTTTGAAGCGCTGCAGTATCGCAGGGATTCTGCGTTCCGGTTTGATCCTGATCAAGCGCATTGGGGAGACATATTGTGAAAAATAAGGCTTATGCAGTTATGGCAGCGCTTGCCTGTCTGCTTTTTGCTTCGAGCGCCCTCGCTGACAAGCCTGTCGATTGGCAGACGAACTTTCAGACGGCTGCGACGGGCATTATGGAAGAGATCACGTGGTTTGAGCACTATACCCTGTGGTTCATCATTCCGATCACTCTCTTTGTCCTCCTGCTGCTGATTGTCGTGGTGGTCAAATTCCGAGAGAGCGTCAATCCGGTTCCCTCCAAGACCAGCCACAACACCGCTATTGAAGTTGTCTGGACCGTTGGTCCGGTCATCATCCTGCTATTCCTGGCGATCCCGTCCTTCCAGCTTCTGACCGCGCAGTTGACACCGCCGGCCAATCCGGACCTGACGGTCAAGGCGACGGGCAACCAGTGGTACTGGTCCTATGAATATGAAGTCGGCGAAAGCCCGCTCTCCTTCGACAGTCTGCTGATGAAGGAAGAAGATCGTGCGAGTCTCGGCAAGGAAGACAAGGTCGAATATCCGCGTCTACTCGCCGTCGACAACGAAGTCGTCGTTCCGATCGGCAAGACCGTTCGTCTGCTCGTCACGGCTGCCGACGTCATCCACGCTTTCGCAATGCCTGCCTTCGGCGTTAAGATCGATGCTGTTCCCGGCCGCCTGAACGAAACCTGGTTCAAGGCTGACCGCGAAGGCCTCTACTACGGCCAGTGTTCCGAGCTCTGCGGCAAGGACCACGCCTATATGCCGATCGCCATCCGCGTTGTTGCGCAGGAAAAATACGACGCCTGGCTCGCTGCCGCCGCAACCAATATCGGCGACGCGAACAAGGCGCTCATGGCGTCCATCGACGGCGCGGCCAAGGCCGTTGACGTCGCCGCTAACGCCGCACAGTAATCGGTAAGGGGAGCTCGACCCATGGCTGGAACAGCCGCTCATCACGACCAACGCCATGATCATTCCGATCATGGCCACGCAGACCACGCGCACAAGCCGTTGACCTTCTTTCAGCGCTGGTTTCTGTCGACCAACCACAAGGACATCGGCACGCTCTACCTGATCTTCGCGATCTTCGCGGGCATCATCGGCGGCACGCTGTCGATCTTCATGCGCGCCGAGCTGCAGGAACCGGGCATCCAGATCTTCCATGGTCTGGCGCAGATGGTTTACGGCTTCGAGGGCGACGCTGCCATCGACGGCGGCAAGCACATGTTCAACGTGTTCACGACCGCGCACGCGCTCATCATGATCTTCTTCATGGTCATGCCGGCGCTGATCGGTGGCTTCGCCAACTGGATGGTTCCGATCATGATCGGTGCGCCGGACATGGCGTTCCCGCGCATGAACAACATCTCCTTCTGGCTGATCATCCCGGCCTTCCTGCTGGTTCTGCTTTCGATGTTCGTCGAAGGTCCGGCGGGCGCCTATGGTGCGGGGGGCGGATGGACGATCTATCCACCGTTCTCGACGTCGGGCATGCCCGGGCCGGCGATGGATCTCGTGATCCTCGGCCTGCACATTGCCGGTGCCTCGTCGATCCTCGGTGCGATCAACTTCATCACCACGATCCTGAACATGCGCGCTCCGGGCATGACGCTGCACAAGATGCCGCTGTTTGCCTGGTCGGTTCTGATCACCGCCTTCCTGCTTCTGCTCTCGCTGCCGGTTCTGGCAGGCGGCATCACCATGCTGCTGACCGACCGCAACTTCGGCACGGCCTTCTTCGCGCCTGAAGGCGGCGGCGACCCGATCCTGTTCCAGCACCTGTTCTGGTTCTTCGGTCACCCGGAAGTGTACATCCTGATCCTGCCGGGCTTCGGCATCGTCAGCCACATCGTTTCCACCTTCTCGCGCAAGCCGATCTTCGGCTACCTCGGCATGGCCTACGCCATGGTCGCGATCGGCGCCGTCGGCTTCATCGTGTGGGCGCACCACATGTACACCGTCGGCATGTCGCTCGACACGCAGCGCTACTTCGTCTTCGCGACGATGGTTATCGCTGTTCCGACCGGTGTGAAGATCTTCTCGTGGATCGCAACGATGTGGGGTGGTTCGATCCGCTTCACGACCCCGATGGTCTGGGCGATCGGCTTCATCTTCCTGTTCACCGTCGGTGGCGTCACGGGCGTTCAGCTCGCCAACGCCGGTCTCGACCGTTCGCTGCACGACACCTACTACGTGGTTGCTCACTTCCACTACGTTCTGTCGCTCGGCGCCGTGTTCGCGATCTTCGCTGCCTGGTACTACTGGTTCCCGAAGATGACCGGCTACATGTACTCCGAGTTCCTCGGCAAGCTGCACTTCTGGGTCATGTTCATCGGCGTGAACCTGATCTTCTTCCCGCAGCACTTCCTGGGTCTCGCTGGCATGCCGCGCCGCTACATCGACTATCCGGATGCCTATGCCGGCTGGAACATGGTGTCGTCCTACGGCTCGTACATCGCAGCCGTCGGCGTGCTGATCTTCCTTTTCTGTGTTGCCGAAGCCTTCGCAAAGAAGCGCGTCGCTGGCGACAATCCGTGGGGCGAGGGTGCGAACACGCTGGAATGGCAGCTGTCTTCGCCGCCACCGTTCCACCAGTGGGAACAGCTCCCGCGCATCAAGTGATGGGAAAGAAACAGAAGCCGCCGGTTCCGGCGGCTTCACCCCGCCGGAGAACCGGCAAAAGACGGCCCGTATGGGCAAAAGACGATCAAGGACGAGACATGACGGTCATCGACAATCACGAAGCAGTTGGCATGGATGGTGCACCGCGCCTGTCCGAGGCCTCTGCACGCGATTATTTCGAGCTTCTTAAACCCCGCGTCATGTCGCTCGTCGTGTTCACGGCGCTTGCAGGCCTCGTGCTTGCACCCGGACACATCAATCCCTTCATCGGTTTCATCGCCATCCTGTGCATCGCCGTTGGCGCCGGCGCCTCCGGCGCGCTCAACATGTGGTATGACGCCGACATCGACGCCGTCATGACCCGCACGGCCAAGCGTCCGATCCCGGCAGGCAAGATCCTGCCCGAGGAAGCGCTGGCCTTCGGTCTGACGCTCTCAGCCTTTTCCGTGATCATCCTCGGGCTCGCCGTCAATTGGCTCGCAGCCGGGTTGCTCGCCTTCACCATCTTCTTCTACGCCGTCATCTATACGATGTGGCTGAAGCGCTCGACGCCGCAGAACATCGTCATCGGCGGTGCTGCCGGTGCCTTCCCGCCGATGATCGGCTGGGCCTGCGTGACCGGCGGCGTATCGGTCGAGAGCATCGTTCTCTTCCTCATCACCTTCCTTTGGACGCCGGCGCATTTCTGGGCGCTCGCGCTGTTCAAGATGGGCGATTACGGCGCAGTCGGCGTGCCGATGCTGCCCAATGTCGCCGGCCAGGCGACGACCAAGAAGCAGATCGTCATCTATGCGGTTCTGACCGCGCTGATCGGCATCTGTCCCACCTTGCTCGGTTTTGCGAGCATCGGATATGGGGCGGTTGCAGCGGTACTTGGTCTCGGCTTTGTCTGGTATTCGATCGGCGTGTTGCGCATGCCCGAGTCGGACGAGCGCATGCTGCCCGCCAAGAAGCTCTTCGCCTTCTCGATCATGTATTTGTTCGTGATCTTCTCCGCCCTGATGGCGGATCACCTGATCGTCAATATCTGGCTGAATGCCGGGAGTGTTGCCTGATGGAAACCGTCAAGCTGAACGAAGCCCAGAAGAAATCCCGCCGCGGCCGCAACATTGCGCTCGGTCTCGTGCTGACCGGACTGGTCGTCCTCTTTTACGTCGTCACGCTGATCAAGTTCGGCAACGGCATGGTCAACTGAGGAAGCGCGATATGACGACCTCTCAGAACCCCGGTGAGAAGCAGCGTTCGAACGGCGTCATCGTCGGCACCTGCGTTGCCTTCGTAGTCGGCATGACCGGCATGGCCTATGCGGCCGTGCCTCTCTACGACATGTTCTGCCGCGTTACCGGCTATAACGGCACGACGCAGCGCGTCGAGCAGGCATCCGACGTCATCCTCGACGAAAAGGTCAAGGTCACCTTCGACGCCAATACGTCGGGCGGTCTGCCCTGGGAGTTCAAGCCGGTCCAGCGCGACATCGACGTCAGGATCGGCGAGACGGTGCAGGTGATGTACCGCGCCAAGAACCTTTCGTCGAAGCCGACGACCGGCCAGGCGACGTTCAACGTCACGCCGATGCAGGCGGGCGCCTACTTCAACAAGGTTCAATGCTTCTGCTTTACCGAAACGACCCTGCAGCCGGGAGAGGAGATGGAGATGCCGGTGGTATTCTTCGTCGATCCGGACATGGTCAATGCGGTCGAGACCAAGGACATCAAGACACTGACGCTTTCCTACACCTTCTACCCGCGCGAACCGTCGAAGCCGGTCGCACAGGTGAAGACGGGCGAAACTGAGAACAAACTTTGACTGGAGGCCCGTTTCGGCTAAGCCGGAAGGGCGACAAGAGAAAGACCTATCGGGGATTACTGACATGGCCGATGCGCATCAGAAGAATCACGACTACCACATCATCGACCCGAGCCCCTGGCCGTTGCTTGCCTCGATCGGCGCATTCGTCATGGCGTTCGGCGGTGTCGGCTACATGCGCTATCTCTCGGGCGGCTCGTTCAAGCTGTTCGGCGCAGAGCTTGCCAATCCGTGGGTCTTCTTCATCGGCCTCGCCGTCGTCCTCTACACCATGTACGGCTGGTGGTCGGACACGGTGAAGGAAGCGCACGAGGGTCACCACACCCGCGTCGTGTCGCTGCACCTGCGTTACGGCATGATCATGTTCATCGCTTCGGAAGTGATGTTCTTCGTCGCCTGGTTCTGGGCCTATTTCGACGCGAGCCTCTTCCCCGGCGAAGCCATCCAGGCGACCCGTACGGCCTTCACCGGTGGCGTCTGGCCGCCGAAGGGCATCGAGGTTCTCGATCCTTGGCACCTGCCGCTCTACAACACCGTCATCCTGCTGCTTTCCGGCACCACGGTAACCTGGGCCCACCATGCATTGCTGCACAACGACCGCAAGGGCCTGGTCTACGGCCTGACGTTGACGGTTCTGCTCGGCGTGCTGTTCTCCTACGTCCAGGGCTTCGAATACGCGCATGCTCCGTTCGCCTTCAAGGATTCGATCTACGGCGCGACCTTCTTCATGGCGACCGGTTTCCACGGCTTCCACGTTCTCGTCGGCACGATCTTCCTGCTCGTCTGCCTGCTGCGCGCGCTGCGTGGCGACTTCACGCCGAAGCAGCACTTCGGCTTCGAAGCGGCCGCCTGGTACTGGCACTTCGTTGACGTCGTCTGGCTCTTCCTCTTCTTCTCCATCTACATCTGGGGTGGTTGGGGCGCGCCTGTCGCTCACATGTAAGAGGAATAGAGCTCACGCTCTTCTCGATAAGGCGGCTGCGACCATGCAGTCGCCTTATTTTTTGTTTGCATGGCGGTGGAATCGATGGGGCGAGCTGAGATGAATATTCGCGTGGCTGCGGTGACGGCGGCATGGCTTCTGGCGGTATGCTTTTCAGCCTCCGCCGCCGATCTCGCGGACCGCGTGGTTGTGCACAAGGAGAAGCGCATCCTGCAGCTCTATCGCGGCGGTCAGATGCTGCGCCAATATTCGGTCGCTCTTGGTGGCAATCCCATCGGACATAAGGAACGCGAAGGCGACCGGCGAACGCCGGAAGGTCTCTATGTCCTGGACTGGCGAAACGACAAGAGCGGTTATCACCTGTCGATGCACGTCTCCTATCCCAGGCCCGAGGATATCAAGGCAGCGGCAGCCAAGGGTGTCGATCCCGGCGGCATGATCATGATCCACGGCCAGCGCAATTATTTCGGCTGGCTGGCGTTTATGACGCAGATGTTCGATTGGACGGATGGCTGCATTGCGGTTACCAATGCGGAAATGGATGAAATCTGGGACATGGTTCCCAACAACACCCCGATCGAGATCAATCCGTGAGTGACGATAAAGCCCTCTATCCGCCGGTCGACCCGGTCATGACAGGCATCAAGGGCCTGTGCCCGCGATGCGGCCAGGGCAAGCTGTTCGACGGGTTCCTGACGGTAAAGCCCTCCTGCGCCAGCTGCGATCTCGACTATCGCTTCGCCGATTCCGGCGATGGTCCTGTCGTTTTCGTCATCCTTATAGTCGGCTTCATCGTTGTCGGCGCGGCACTCTGGATGGAGGTCAACCTCAATCCGCCGCTCTGGCTGCATTTCCTGCTCTGGATACCGCTGGCGATCGTCTTCAGCCTCGGCCTGACGCGCATGCTGAAGGGCATCCTCATCAACCTGCAGTATCGCAACAACGCGCGGCCGGGCGAGATCGACCGTGGTTGAGATCGAGACCCGGAAAAAGGGCAGTCTTGTTGCGCGCCTCGGTGCCTTCATCCTGCTCGCGATCACCTTCGCCATTCTCGTCTCGCTCGGCACCTGGCAGATGCAGCGGCTGCACTGGAAAGAGGGCCTGCTTCAAGCAATTGCCGAGCGTCGGTCGGCACCGCCGGTGACGCTTGCTGAGATCGAAAAGATCACAGCCGAAGGCGGGGATATCGATTACCGCACCGTCTCGGTTCCCGGCAGGTTCGACCACAGTCGGGAGCGCCACTTCTTCGCGACCTACAACGGCCGCACTGGCTATTATGTCTTCACGCCGCTGATGCTCGATGACGGCCGTTTCCTGTTCGTCAATCGCGGGTTTGTCCCGTTTGAGCAGAAGGAGTCGTCGACCCGTCTGGCGGGCGAGCTCCCGGCCTCCGTGGCGATCAACGGCCTCGCAAGGCCGAAGCTCGCCGAAAAGCCGTCTTCGATCGTCCCGGACAACGACCTCGCCAAGAATATTTTCTACTGGAAGGACCTCGACACGATGGCATCGT
This sequence comes from Ensifer sp. 4252, assembly GCF_050434565.1. NCBI lineage: Bacteria > Pseudomonadati > Pseudomonadota > Alphaproteobacteria > Hyphomicrobiales > Rhizobiaceae > Ensifer > Ensifer sp. 4252. The sequence continues at coordinate 768,195 of NZ_JBNDIU010000001.1, read as the reverse complement.
CGGTCGGGCTTTCCGCCGACAAGGTCCTGCCGTTCTTCGTCGATGCCGATGCGACGCCCAATCCGGGCGGACTTCCGATCGGCGGCGTTACCCAGTTCGATCTGCCGAACAGCCATCTGCAATATGCGCTGACCTGGTACGGCCTTGCCGGAGCCCTGGTCATCGTCAGCGGTGTCTTTGTCATGCGGCGCAAGCCGTAGGCGGCCCAACAGCGCCGTGCTATCCCTGATCGACGCAACTGGGGGACATGGGGAATGGGTTTGATATCGACGATCCTGATCGCGCTGACGGCGCTTTTGCATCTCGGCTTTCTCGTGCTGGAGATGTTTCTGTGGACCAGGCCTGAGGGGCGTTCGGTGTTCCGCATGACGGCGGAGCAGGCGGAAGCGACACGGGTGCTTGCCGCCAATCAGGGGCTTTACAATGGCTTTCTTTCAGCCGGACTTTTGTGGTCTCTGCTGCAGCCGGATGCGTCATTTGCCTTCGAGTTGAAGGTGTTCTTCCTTGTGTGCGTGATCGTTGCCGCTATATATGGCGCGTGGTCGGTCAAGCCGCGCATCCTGTTGATCCAGGGCGGTCCGGCAATCGCAGCCCTTGTTTTCGTTCTACTGGCATCCTGATCCATGGCATCATCCGCGGCAAAATCCCCGATCACCATTCGCCTTTGCGGGCCGCGCGGCTTCTGCGCCGGCGTCGACCGGGCGATCCAGATCGTCGTCCTGGCGTTGAAGGAATTCGGCGCGCCGGTCTATGTTCGCCACGAGATCGTGCACAATCGCTATGTGGTCGAAGGGCTGGAAGCCAAGGGCGCAATTTTCGTCGAGGAACTCGATGAAATCCCGCCGGAGCATCGCAAGCAGCCGGTGGTGTTTTCCGCCCATGGCGTGCCGAAATCGGTGCCTGCGGATGCCGACACGCGCAACCTGTTCTACCTCGACGCCACATGTCCGCTGGTCTCCAAGGTCCACAAGCAGGCGATGCGCCACAATCGGCTGGGTCGCCACGTGGTGCTGATCGGTCATGCCGGCCACCCCGAAGTCATCGGCACGATGGGGCAGTTGCCGGAAGGCGCTGTATCCCTCGTCGAGACGATCGAGGATGCGGATGTCTACATGCCGCCGGATCCGGACAATCTCGGTTTCGTCACCCAGACCACGCTTTCCGTCGACGATACGGCGGGCGTTATCAAGCGGCTGCACGAGCGATTCCCCAATCTGACGGCGCCGGCCGCCGACTCGATCTGCTATGCCACCACCAACCGTCAGGAAGCGGTCAAGCAGGCGGCACCCGGCTGCGATCTGTTCCTCGTCGTCGGTGCGCCGAACTCATCCAATTCCAAGCGCCTCGTCGAAGTGGCGCTGAAGGCCGGCGCGAAAAAGTCCGTTCTCGTGCAGCGGGCAGCGGAAATAGACTGGGATTCGATCGGCGAAATCTCCACCGTCGGCCTCTCTGCCGGCGCGTCGGCACCTGAGGTGATTGTCAACGAGATCATCGAGGCGTTCCGCGAGCGGTACGACGCCGTCGTTGAACTTGCCGACACCGTCGAGGAAAACGAGAACTTCCTCGTCAACCGCGAGATCCGGCACGTGCCGCTGACCGCCGCCGACATGGCCTTCGTCAACGGCGAATAACCCGCATATCTTGCCGCCTACCTTGAAAGTGAACAACCGTGGCAGTTTACACCGATATCACGGAAGACGACCTGAGCGCCTTTCTCGAGGCCTATGACGTCGGCCAGCTGACGTCCTACAAGGGCATCGCCGAGGGCGTCGAAAACTCCAACTTCCTGCTGCACACGACGACGGGCGCCTACATCCTCACGCTGTACGAGAAGCGCGTGAATGCGGGTGATCTGCCGTTCTTCCTGGGGCTGATGCATCACCTGGCCGATCGCGGGCTTTCCTGCCCGCTGCCCTTGCCGCGCGCCGATGGCGAGCTTCTGGGCGAATTGTCCGGCCGTCCGGCCGCCGTGATCTCTTTCCTCGAGGGCATGTGGCTTCGCAAGCCCGAGGCCAAGCATTGCCGCGAGGTCGGCCGGGCACTGGCTGAGATGCATGTCGCGGGGCAGGGCTTTGACCTGAAGCGCGCCAATGCGCTTTCGGTCGGCGGCTGGCGGCCGCTCTGGGTCAATTCCGAGGCACGCGCCGACGAGGTGCAGACCGGTCTCAAGGACGAGATTTCCGCCGAACTCTCGCATCTCGAGAGCCATTGGCCGAAGTCATTGCCGGACGGCGTCATCCATGCCGATCTGTTCCCCGACAATGTCTTCTTCCTCGGCGACCAGCTTTCCGGCCTGATCGACTTCTATTTCGCCTGCAACGATTATCTCGCCTACGATGTGGCCGTCTGCCTCAACTCGTGGTGCTTCGAGAAGAACGGCTCCTACAATATCACCAAGGGCATGGCGCTGCTTTCGGGCTATGAGAGCGTGCGCAAGCTGACGGCGGATGAGGTCGAAGCCTTGCCGCTGCTCTGCCGCGGTTCGGCGTTGCGCTTCTTCCTGACGCGTCTCTACGACTGGCTGATGACGCCGGCAGGCGCGCTGGTGGTCAAGAAGGATCCGCTCGAATACCTGACGAAGATCCGGTTCCACCGGGCGATCGTTTCCAGTGCCGAATATGGCCTCCGGCTCGAAGAGGCCTCGGCATGAAACACGTGGATATCTTCACAGACGGTGCCTGCTCGGGCAATCCGGGGCCGGGCGGCTGGGGCGCGGTGCTGCGCTACGGCGAAGTCGAAAAGGATCTGTGTGGCGGTGAGGCGGAAACGACCAACAACCGCATGGAGCTTCTGGCTGCGATCTCGGCCCTCGACGCGCTGAAGAGCGCTTGCGAGGTCGACCTGCATACCGACAGCAAATATGTGATGGACGGCATCTCCAAGTGGATCCACGGCTGGAAGAAGAACGGCTGGAGGACCGCGGACAAGAAGCCGGTGAAAAACGGCGAACTCTGGCAGGCGCTGGACGAGGCCAACCGACGCCACAAGGTTACCTGGCACTGGGTCAAGGGTCATGCCGGCCACCCGGAAAACGAACGCGCCGACGAACTCGCCCGCAAGGGCATGGAGCCTTACAAGAAGGGGCGCCGACCGGATCCTCTCGCAAAATGAAAAACGGGCCGCAACGGCCCGTTTCTATTGGAATCGGTGTCTGCTCTCAGAGCTGTTCCAGCATGGCGGCAGCACCCGAGACGGTCGCCTGGCCCGGGCTTTCCTCGAGGTTGAGCGTCTTCACCACACCGTCTTCGACGAGCATGGAATAACGCTTGGAGCGGACGCCGAGCGTGCCGGCGGAGAGGTCGATATCCATGCCGAGCGCCTTGGTGAAGGCGGCGTTCCAGTCGGAAAGGAAATGGATCTTGCCCATGCCGCCCGACGATGTCGCCCAGGCACCCATGACATGCAGATCGTTGACGGCAACCACGGCGATATCGTCGATACCGCGCGACAGGATGGCGTCACGGTTTTCGAGATAGCCGGGGAGATGGTTGAGCGAGCAGGTGGGAGTGAAGGCGCCCGGCACGGCAAAGAGCACGACGCGCTTGCCCTTGAAAAGCTGTTCGGTCGTCACTTCCACCGGACCATCGGCGGTCTTTTCCTTGAAGGTAGCAGTGGGCAGTTTGTCTCCGACGGCAATGGTCACGGCATTCTCCTTGCGTTGCGCGCATGGCCAGGCCGGCGTTCCGGCAGGGCGTCGTCGCGGCTTGAGTTGTCTTGCGTCCGGGCGTCTCCGGCGGGCGTCCTCGGACGCCATCGCCTGAAACCGGCAGGACTATAGAGGCGCATCATTCAAAGGCAAGGGTCGTTTCCATGCTGCGCCCGTCGGCGCGCACGGTGAGGATGACCGCCTTTCCCTTCAGCGTCTTGTCCTTGCCGGAGAGCCGGGCGGGGATTTCGGCCTGTAGCTCTGCGCCTCCCGCCTGAGTGATCACCGGCTTGCCGAAGGTAACGCCGGAGGAGCCGGCAAGAAACAGTTCGCGGTGCTCCTTGCCGGTATCAGGCGGCAGCCGCAACGAAAGCTGCACCGCTGCCTTGTGCTCGTCATAGACAGCTTTTGTCACCTTGAAGTCCTCGGAGGGAGGCTCCGGCAGGGCGGCAACCGCACCGTCGATGCGGGCGGCATCGAGCGGATTGTCGAAGTCGCCGTGCTTGAGGGTCAGGTCCAGTTCGCCCTGCACGGGGATGCAGATGTCCTCGCAGATCCCGAGAAACACCGAGGCGCGGATCTTAACGTCTCCCTCGCCGTGCAGGCGCTTCAGGGTGAGTGGGAAGGCAACCGACTTGTCGTAGCCGACATAGCGCACCACGCCGTCGTCGAAGGTCTTCGGAACGGGAAAGCCTATTTTTTCAAGGACGACGCCTTCGGCCGGATCGAGGGTGATCTGCGGGGGAATGCCGCTGGCGCCGGGCTCGCGCCAGTAAGTCTTCCAGCCCGGGTTCAGCTTGACCTCGAGCGTTGCCGGGATCGTCCCGTCCTGCCTCATTGGCGCGGCAACGATGCGGATCATGCCGCCTGCCGATGTCATCCATTCGCTGGATGCAGCTTGTGCGCCGGCGGGCAGAAAAAATGCGACGAGAAGGCTTGCCGTGCCGATGCGCTGGACCATGTTCTCATATGTGGGGCGTTTGATCATGGCTAAAGCAATATCGCTTTTACCGGCAGCGCTCCAGACGCCCCTTGGGCGCGGAGATCATAAATGTTTGATCACACATGGCGCGGCAAACGCGGTACGTGCATTATTTGGCGGTCGCGACGTTGAAGCGCTTTTCATTTCGCGACGAATTGGTAGGCTGTCCGCATTATGGCGATACCCATGGCACAGAAGAAACGGGAACGCGGTTTCCTTGACGGTCAGTTCCTGATCGCCATGCCTGGGATGTTTGACACGAATTTTGCCCGCACCGTCATCTTCATCTGCGCCCATTCGGACGACGGCGCCATGGGATTCATCCTCAACCGGCCGCAGCAGCTGACCTTTCCCGATGTGCTGATGCACCTCGAAATCCTCGACGAGGACGAGGCAATCCGTCTGCCGGCGATGACCCGCGACTTCCAGATTCAGGCTGGCGGCCCGGTCGAGACCGGGCGTGGCTTCGTGCTGCACTCCGACGACTATTTGAGCGATTCCAGCATTCCGGTCAGCGACGACATCTGCCTGACCGCCACGCTCGACATTGTCCGCGCGATCTCGCGCGGGGAGGGGCCGCACCGGGCGACGATGATGCTGGGTTATGCAGGCTGGGGTCCCGGCCAGCTCGAGGCGGAAATCACCCAGAACGGCTGGTTGACCTGCCCGGCGCGCGAAGAACTGATCTTCGACAAGGCTCTAGGCGACAAATACGATCGCGCTCTGGCATTGATGGGCGTCAGTCCTGCGATGCTGTCGATCGAGGCCGGCCACGCCTGATACCGGGCGCCAAAAATCCGGCACTTCATCAGCGAGCCCCGTGCGTGAGACATTTGGCTGCGGGTGTATCCGCAGCCGCCCAGGGGCGCCCTTTCTTGTGGGCCTTAAGCCCGCTTCATCAACGGAAACCGCTCTTTCAACAGCCGCTGGATCGACTCCGAACCGATCGGCGGGCCGAACAGAAAGCTCTGGCCGTAGTCGCAGCCCATCTGCGAAAGCTGGATCGCATCTTCCTCGGACTCAATCCCTTCGGCCACGACCTGCATATCGAGTTCGCGCGCCATCGTGATCACCGAGCGCAGCAGAATGCCGCGTTTGTCGCTCGGGTCGCGCACCAGCGCCTTGTCGATCTTGATCGTATCGAAGGGGAAGCGGGTGAGATAGGAGAGCGACGAGTGTCCCGTGCCGAAGTCGTCGAGCGCCAGCTTCAAACCGGCTTCCTTCAGCTTCTCGAGAACGAGCCGCGCCTGTTCCGGGTTCTCCATGACAAGAGATTCCGTCAGCTCCATCTTCACCTTGGCCGGGTCGCAGCGGTTCTTGTTGAGAACGGCGCGAACGTCGTCATAGAGCTCGTTGTTGAGCAGCTGCGCGCTCGAAAGGTTGATCGACACGAAGATCGGCAGGTCGCCGGTCTGGATCTGCCATTCGGTGAGGTCGCTGGTCGCCTTGTCGAAGGCGAACATGCCGAGCTGGTTGATCAGGTCGGAATTCTCGGCGATCGGGATGAACTCGGTCGGCGAGACATTGCCGCGCTTGGGGTGATCCCAGCGCATCAGAGCCTCGAAGCCGGCGATCTCGGCGTCGCTGAGCCGCACGATCGGCTGATAGACCAGCGACAGTTCCTTGCGCTCGATGGCGCGCTTGAGATCGGCTTCAAGCTGCATGCGATCCGAGCCGGAGGTTCTGAAGGCCGGGCGGAAAGGCTCGACTCGGTTGCCGCCTTCCTTCTTGGCGCGGAACATCGCAAGCTCCGCATCGTCGATCAGGCCGGCAGCGCTCTGTTCCTGGTCGAGCCAGGAGACGAGGCCGATGGATGCGGTGAGGTTGATTTCCCGGTTACCGTAGTTGAGCGGCACCATGATCGCCTTGCTGACCGCATCGGCGAAATCGGCGACCTTGGCAGGATCACGCTCCGACATCAGGATCAAGCCGAACTGGTCGCCGCCGATGCGTGCGAGCGTATCCTGCGGGCGCAGCAGGCGGCGCAGACGGCGCGTCAGTGCGATCAGGATGTTGTCGCCGGCGGCAATGCCGAGGAGGTCGTTGACCTGCTTGTAGCGGTCGATGTCGATCGCCAGCACGGTCGGGCGGGCGGTCGTCGTGTCGGCCATCAGCAGGATGGCCTGCAGGCGGTCGAGGAAGACCTGGCGGTTGGGAAGGCCGGTCAGATTGTCGTGCAGCGCGTTGTGCAGCAGACGTTCGACCGAATTGCGCTGCTCGGTGATGTCGATGATCGTGCCGACGCAGCGGATGATCTCGCCATTGGCGCCAAGCACCGGGCGGGCTCGGATCGACAGCCAGTGATAATGGCCATCCTCTGCACGCACGCGGAATTCGTGGTTGAGCTTGCCGCGGCGGTGTTCGAGCAGGACGTCGAGCGTGGCGCGGAAGCGATCGCGGTCATCCGGGTGCAGCCGCGGCAGCCAGTTGCGCAAGGGGCCATGCATCGAGCCCATCGACAGGCCGAGCTGCAGCGAGATATCGGGAATGGTGACGACCCGGTCGCGCGCCACGTCCCAGTCCCAGACCGTATCGCCGGACCCCGTCAGCGCCAGCGACTGGCGCTCGAGATCGGAGAACAGGCCCTGCTGGTAGGCGCCGCCGGCAAAGGCATGCTGCATGACCGTAAAGCCGATCAAGAGCACGATCAGGACAAGGCCGCCGCCGAGCGCCGGCTGGACGATGTCGTTTGCTAGCTGGCCGGTGACGGTCAGCCACGCGCCGAACAGCCAGACCAGAATGAGCAGCCAGGCGGGGACCAACAGGATGGCCCGGTCGTAGCGGTTGAAGCCGAGATAGGCGATCAGCACGATCCCGACGGTTGCCGTCAGTGCGAAGGAGAGGCGGGCGATACCCGATGCGATTGCCGGATCATAGACGGCAACGCCGAAGAGCAAGCCGAGGCCGAGGATCCAGGCGAGCGTCGCATAGCCCAGATGCTGGTGCCAGCGATTGAGGTTGAGATAGGTGAAGAGGAAGATCACGAGGCCCGCCGCCAGGAAGACCTCGGTTCCCGCTCGCCATATCCGCTCGTCGCCTGCCGTGACGCTGATGAGCTTGGACAAGAAGCCGAAGTCGACGCAGATATAGGCAAGCACCGCCCAGGCGAGCGCCGCCGTTGCCGGCAGCATCGAGGTTCCCTTGACCACGAACAGGATCGTCAGGAACACGGCGAGAAGGCCGGCGATACCGAGCACGATGCCGCGATAAAGCGTGAAGGCGTTGACGGTGTCCTTGTAGGCGTCCGGCTGCCAGAGATAGATCTGCGGCAGCTCAGGCGTCGCGAGCTCGGCGACGAAGGTGATAACTGCGCCCGGATTGAGCGTGATCTGGAAGACGTCCGAATCGTCGCTCGGCAACCGTTCGAGCGCAAAGCCCTCGCTCGGCGTGATCGACAGCATGCGTTGCGACCCGAGGTCTGGCCAGAAGAGCTTGGAATTCACCAGGCGGAAATGCGGCGCGACGATCACGCGGTCGAGCTGTTCGCCCGAAACGTTGGCGAGCGCGAAAACCGCCCAGTCGCCCTGATGGTTCTCGGTGCTGGAACGCACCTCGATGCGCCGGACGATGCCGTCGGCGCCCGGCGCCGTCGAGACCTGGAAGGCTTCGCTGCGGCCGCTGTAGATCTCGGTCGTCGCGGTCAGGTCGAGTGCGGTGTCTTCGCGCGAAATCTTGACCGGCTCAAGAGCATGGGCAATGCCGCCAAAGGCGCAGAAAAGCGTCGTGAGAGCGATCAGAAACGCTGCCAGCTTCGAGGCTGACCATGCGAAGGGCGATCGGGTTAGAGGCATCAAAGGGGCAATTTCCTGTTCGGTACGGCATCATCGGACAGGAGAGAGAAAAGCACATGGTCACGCCATTGCCCGTTAATCCTCAAGTACTGTCTTAAGTAGCCTTCACGCTCAAAACCGGCCTTTTCAAGGAGCCGGATGCTTCTTGAGTTCTCCGGAATACAGGCTGCTTCAATACGGTGCAACTCAAGGCTCGAAAAGATGTAGGGAATCGCAAGCTTGAGGGCGGCAAACATATGGCCGTGGCCGGCATGACGCTCGCCCATCCAGTAGCCGATCATGCAGTTTTGCCCGGCGCCGCGACGGATGTGGCCGATGGTGAGCCCCCCGAGCAGGGTCTCCGCAGACTTGTGGAAAAGAAAGAGCGGCACGGCCTGGCCGGATGCAAATTCCTGCTCGTTGCGGATGACGCGGCTGCGAAAGGCGCTTTCCGTCATTTCGTCGGCACGCCAGGTCGGTTCCCACGGCTCGAGAAAGCTGCGGCTCTCGCTTCTGAGCTGGTACCATTGGCGATAATCGGCGTAGCGGGGGAGGCGGAGCAGATAATCCTGATTGGCGATCTCGATCGTCTCGGGCTGCCGCGACAGGAACCGAAAAACCGATCGTGTCATATGTGCCTCCGAGGCCTTCCAGTTGAACGTGCGGAAGATCCTTAACCGCCCGGCGGACGGCGCCCTTTGCGCTGTCGCAAATCCAAGCGTTGCACAACTTTGCGCACAAATCGAATCCGATTTTACGAAAAGTCGCAAACGCTTCGCCGGCCCGGGGGCCATGGCAGTTCCGGCCGGAACCTAGAGCGCCGTGCGTTCAGAAGAACGCACTAAGGACGCTCTAGCACTTTGATTCTAGGGCATCTTATCCGCCTTCGGTGATTCCACTTGAACGCGGGATGCCCTGGGGCGCCGGATCAGCTTGCGACGGCGTGCGCGACGGTGGTTTTTCCTGTCAGTGACGACAGGATGTCGTTCATCGGCGCCAGCTGCTCGAGCGGTCCGATCGCCGACAGCGTCGGGGCGGTGTCGAAGAACAGGCGACCTGCCAGATCGGTCAGACGCTCGATGGTGATGCCGGACAGGCGCTCCATCAGTTCGTCGTTCGGGATCGGCCGGCCATAAAGCATCATCTGGCGGGCGATCTGGCCCGCGCGTGCAGCCGGGCTTTCCTGGCCCATCAGCAACTGGGCGCGGATCTGGGCGCGGGCGCGCTCGATTTCCTGCTGTTCGATGTTCATCGACGACTTGCGCAGCTCATCGACGATGACGGGCATCAGCTCCGGCAGGTTCTCGCCGCCGGTTGCCGCATGCACGCCGAAAATGCCGGTGTCGGAGAAGCCCCAATGGAAGGCATAGACCGAGTAGCAGAGGCCACGATGCTCACGCACTTCCTGGAACAGGCGCGAAGACATGCCGCCGCCGAGAATGTTGGCGAGGATCTGAGAACAGTAGAAGTCGCGGGCGTGATAGGCCTTGCCTTCGAACCCGAGCAGGATCTGCGCATCCATCAGGTCGCGGGTTTCGCGGCTTTCGCCGCCGGTGTAGATCGCGGTTTCGAGAACCGGCGTTGCGAGCGGCGTGCGCGGCAGCGTCGAGAAGCGTTCCTCGACCTGGCGCACGAAGGCCTCGTGCTCGACGGCGCCGGCCGCGACGACGAACATCCGGTCGGTGATGTAATTGCGGCCGAGATACTGGCGAATCTGGTTGGCGGAGAACGACATCACCGTCTCCGGCGTGCCAAGGATCGGGCGTCCAACCGTTTGGTTGCGATAGGCGGTTTCGGCGAAGCGGTCGAAGACGACGTCGTCAGGCGTGTCGTCGGCAGCGCCGATCTCCTGCAGGATCACCTGCTTTTCGCGGCGCAACTCTTCCTCGTCGAAGCTCGACTCGGTGAGAATGTCGGCAAGGATGTCGACGGCCAGCGGCACGTGATCTTTGAGGACGCGTGCGTAATAGGACGTCGTTTCGGTCGAGGTCGCGGCGTTGACTTCGCCGCCGACATTCTCGATTTCCTCGGCGATCTGGCGGGCGGTGCGCCGGCCGGTGCCTTTGAAAGCCATGTGCTCAAGCAGATGAGCGATGCCATGTTCGCCCACGGTTTCGTTGCGTGAACCCGATTTGATCCACACGCCGAGCGCAACGCTTTCAAGGTGCGGCATCTGCTCGGTTACCACCGTCAACCCGGAAGGGAGCCGGGTGCACTCAACTTTCATCATACGTTTCTTCTCGTTCTTACCCCTGGATACGGGCACGGCCGCCAATAAAAGTCTCGACGCTCTTCAGGTCAGCATCCAGGATATCGAAACGCTCCTCCCTGTTCATCAAGTCAGCAAGCCACGTCGGAAGCGCCGGGTCAATACCACTTGCCGATTTTACAGCGTCGGGGAATTTCGCGGGATGGGCGGTTGCGAGCGTGACCATCGGGGCCGACGGCTTCTCGTGCTTGGCCGCCACGAAGACGCCGATGGCGCTGTGCGGGTCGAGCAGGTAGCCCGTCTCTTCGACGGTCTTGGCAATGGTCTTGGCGACATCCTTTTCGGAGGCGCGGCCGGCGCGGAAGTCCTTGCGGATCGCCTTCAGCGCCTTTTCGCGGATGGCAAAAGAGCCTGATTGTTTGAGGCTGTCCATCGCCGAGCGCACTTCGGCCGGGTCGCGATCGTTCGCTTCGAACAGGAGGCGTTCGAAGTTGGACGAGATCTGGATGTCCATCGACGGCGAGGTGGTCGCCTTGACCTCGCGCATTTCATAGCGGCCGGTCTTTAGCGTGCGAGCGAGAATGTCGTTTTCGTTGGTGGCAACGATCAGCTTGTCGATCGGCAGGCCCATGCGCTTGGCGACGTAGCCGGCGAAGATGTCGCCGAAATTGCCGGTCGGCACGGTGAAGGAAATCTTCCGGTCCGGGCCACCGAGTGCGATCGCCGTCGTGAAATAGTAGACGATCTGGGCCATGATCCGCGCCCAGTTGATCGAGTTGACGCCCGAAAGTTTGACGCGATCGCGGAAGGCCGCGTCGTTGAACATCCCTTTGACGAGGTTCTGGCAGTCGTCGAAATTGCCTTTCACGGCGATGGCATGGACGTTGCCCGCCTTCGACGTCGTCATCTGGCGCTGCTGCACCGGCGAAACCTTGCCATGCGGAAAGAGGATGAAGATGTCGGTGCGCTCGCGCCCGGCAAAGGCGTCGATGGCAGCACCACCGGTGTCACCTGAGGTCGCGCCGACGATGGTCGCCCGTTCGCCGCGCTCGGCGAGCACATAGTCCATCAGGCGTGCCAGCAGTTGCATCGCCACGTCCTTGAAGGCGAGCGTCGAGCCGTGGAACAGCTCCATGACGAAGGCGTTGGGGCCGGTCTGGACGAGGGGCGCGATAGCCGGATGACGGAACGTGGCATAGGCCTCGTCGATCATCTCGCGAAACTTTGCCGAGGGGATCTCCCCGTGGATGAAGGGCTCGAGCACGGCAAACGCGATATCCTGGTAGGATTTGCCGCGCAGCGCCCGGATTTCTTTCTTCGACAGAATCGGCCATTCCTTGGGAAGATAGAGACCGCCGTCGCGCGCAAGCCCCGCAAGCAGCGCATCGCAGAAGCCGAGGGGGGCGGCCTCGCCGCGCGTCGAGATATACTTCACCATCCTAGTCCTTCGTCTTGCCTTCGGATCGCGGCGACCCTATGCGAACCGGCCGCAGCGCGTCTGTCTTATTGCGTCAGTCCTTGACAAAGTCCCCACGCATTCTTGTCACCAGTGCAATTTCCGGCCTCAGCGTCGTTTCGGAAAATTCCGATCGAGATGGCTGACCCAATCGATTTTTCAATTCGCCGCTGCTATAGACGATGCCCGAAGGCCATGAAAGGCCTTCCGGCCGAGATTTCGGTCAAGGAGTTTCAACCGGTTCAGCAGAGGTTGTTCAACGTGTTTGGCAAAGTATCCCGGCCTGTCCTCGCAATATCCTTTCTCGCGGTCCTCGCCGGATGTAACAAAACGCAATCCGGCGGAGCGATCGATGCGGGCGGCAGTGCCGCCACGCCGACGCCGGCCGTTGTCCAGGCAGCATGCCCGCAGGTCATTTTGAGAGAAGGCACCTCGTCGTTCCGCACCTATGCCAAGGGCGGCAAGGACGATCCGACCAAGGTCATCTATCAGGCGTCGCTCGCCGATACGACCCGGCAATGCGTGCTGAGCGAGACGGCCATGACGGTAACGGTCGTGGTGCAGGGCCGTGTCGTCAGCGGCCCCGCAGGCGGTCCCGGCAAGGTCACCATGCCGATCCGGGTGGCGGCAACCGATGAAGACAAGACGCTCTATTCCGAGCTGGTGCAGCACGTCGTTGAGATCCCGGCAAACGGTTCGAGCCAGTTCGTCTTCACCAAGACGGACGTGACGCTGCCGGCCGGTTCCGGTTCCAACGCCACGGTCTTTGTCGGCTTCGACGAAGGTCCGCCGGCAAAGCGCAAGAAGTAATACCAACGCAGGTTGGCATCAGCCGCTGTAACGGCTGCATGAAACGAAAAAACGCCGGGGCTTGCCCCGGCGTTTTCATTTGTCGACGCTAAGCCATCACTCGGCAGCGACGCTCTTGCCGCCTTCCCACTTGTAGAGCGAGAAAGCCTGCGAGGTGAGGTCGCCGGCTTCGCCGTAGGTGAGCTTGCCGAGCACCGTGTCGATCGCCTCGCCGGACTTGATCGCGGTTGCAACCGCGGTCGCGTCCTCGGCGGAGCCGGCCTTTTCGATGCCGGCCTTCAGAACCTGTACCGCGGCGTAGGCGTTGAGTGTGAAGGCTTCGGCCGGAATGTTCTTCGCCTTCAGCGCCTCGACGGCCGGAGCCGACGCCGGGTCGCGGGTCGCATCGCTGGCGTTGGTGTAGATCGTGCCGGTCGCAGCTTCGCCACCGATCGCCCAGAACTCGGTGTTGGACAGGCCGTCGCCGCCGAAGATCTGCGCGGTCACGCCCTGGTCGCGCATCTGGCGTGCGAGCAGACCGCCTTCCGGATGATAGCCGCCGAAGTAGACGACATCGACATTTTCCGCCTTCAGACGGGTGACGATGGCGCTGAAGTCCTTGTCGCCCGGGTTGAGACCTTCGTAGACGACTTCAGTGATGCCGCCGGCGTTGATCCCCTTCTTGAAGCCGTCGGCGAGGCCCTTGCCGTAGGGCGCCTTGTCGTGCAGCACGGCGACCTTCTTGTCCTTGAGGTTCTTGACCACATAGGCTGCCGCGACCTCGGCCTGCTGGTCGTCGCGACCGCAGGTGCGCAGTACGTTCCACAGGCCGCGCGTGGTCAGGTCAGGCGTGGTTGCCGTCGGCGTCACCATCAGGATGCCATTTTCGGCGAGAACGTCCGAAGCTGCCATCGACGTCCCTGACAGGACCGGCCCGACGACGAAGCGGATGCCTTCGCCGGCCGCCTGGTTTGCGACCGACACGGCCTGCTTGGGGTCGCCGGCATCGTCCATCATCTTCAGGACGATCTTCTCGCCATTGATGCCGCCAGCCTTGTTGATCTCTTCTGCGGCCGCTTCCGCGCCGTTCTTGACCTGCTCGCCATAGGCCGCAACCGGGCCGGTGAGCGGCGTGATGACGCCAACGGTGATATCGGCAAACGCGAGCGGCCCGAAGGCAACGCTGGCCGCCAGGGTTAGGCCCGTCAACATTGAAAGACGCATGATGTTTCCTCCTAGAAATACCCCTGAGGGGCTTGCTTGATATGGCCCTCGTGCGCGGTGCGAAAACCGGGGAGATCTTCGGAGGGACAGCGATCGCACATCAATGTGACATCGTGTCCCTCGGCGCCTAATCGGACGCCCGCCGTGATGGCCGAGAGCTTTTTCCCGCCCCGGTGAAAATCCGGGGCGAAAGGGGTCTGCAGGCGGCTTGCGCCCGCCTTTGCCGGATCAGGCCGTCATCGATTCCGACCACTCGGAAAGAGCGGCGATCACGCCCGGCAGTGCCGACATGCGTGAAATCACCGTTTCGGCGCCCGCGTCGGTCAGCTGGTCGGCATGCGAGGGATGGGTGTGCGAGCCGCCGGTAAAGCCGACGACGCGCATGCCGGCCGCGCGCGCGCCATGGATGCCGTGAACGGAGTCCTCGATGACCAGGACGCGGGAAGGGGCGACGCCCATCTGCTTGGCGCCATGCAGGAAGATATCCGGCTTCGGCTTGACGCGATCCGCTCCAAGGTCGCGGGCGGAATAGATGTGGCGGCCGAAATGGTCCTTGATCCCGACCTTGCCGAGCATCATCGCGAGCCGGGCCGAGGTCGAGTTGGAGCAGATGCAATGCGGCAGCGTCAGCTGCGCCAGCATCGGCTTGACGCCTTCGATGATCTTGAGGTCGCGCGCGAGGCGTTCGTCGAGGATCGTGTCGACCTTGCTGATGAGCGAGGCCGAAAGCGGGATGCTCGCTTCCTTTTCGATCTGCAGCAGCGTGTTCTGCCAGGTCATGCCGGCAAAGCGCTCTGCCATCTCCTCGATGCTGATCGGATAGCCAGCTTCGGTCAAAAGGGTCGCTTCGACTTCCGAGGCGATGATTTCCGAATCGACGAGAACGCCGTCGCAATCGAAGATGATGAGGTCGATACCGTTCATTTGGGTCAGTTTCCCTGGGAGAAGGAGGCGCCGCAGGCAGGGGGAGGGTCGCTTTCGCGGCGCGTGCTTTTGTACGCCGAAGGTTTATACGATGGCGGCCGAAATCTCAACCTTTGGAAATCGTCGAAAGGCCGCTGTCGCTTGCTCGACAGGCCTTGCTGGCACCTCTATCTGTAGCCAATGGACAAGCAACGGGACGATACGATCGCAAGCCGCATCAGCCGGGCACTGGCCGAGAGGATCATCTCGGGCGCGCTGACACCAGGCGAGCGTCTGCGCCAGGATCACATCGCCGAGGAATTCGGCGCCAGCCACGTGCCGGTGCGTGAAGCGTTCCGGTTGCTGGAGGCGCAGGGGCTTGCCGTCAGCGAACCGCGTCGCGGCGTCCGCGTTGCCGCCTTCGACCTCAAGGAGGTCCGCGAGGTCGCCGAAATGCGTGCGGTTCTCGAGGTGCTGGCGCTGCGGCACGCGATCCCGCATCTGACTGCTGCCATCCTCGACCGTGCCGAGGCGGCCACGGTCGCCGCGGACACGTCGCGCGACGTCCGTTCCTGGGAGGCTGCCAACCACGCTTTCCATCGACTGATCCTGGAGCCCTGCGGCATGCCGCGCCTGCTCGCCTCGATCGACGACCTGCATGCGGCCAGCGCCCGTTTTCTGTTCTCGGCCTGGCGGACCAGCTGGGAAGCGCGCACCGATCATGACCATCGGGCGATCCTTGCCGCCTTGCGGGAAGGGCGGGGCGACGAGGCGGCGAAAATCCTCGAGCGCCATGTCGGTTGGATCGGCAAGACGCCGGTCAAGACCGCTGCCGGCGAGACGCGAGAGGCGTTTTCCATCGTCGGATAGGCGTTTGAACGCAGCTGTTACGCTTCAGTCGCCGCCGCAGTTGGTAAATTATCTATAATTTTATTTTCCTTGTTTTGCGGTCCGTTGCGAGTGTCAACGGGCGATCTCGTGTGGCGGCTTGTGCCGTTGCGGATTGACCGGGGCGTCTTCCAGCGGTAGTCGAGGTGATATTATAGATAGAATCAGAAATTATCTATAATTTGAAAACAGCTCACGGAGACCCAGATGTCCAATCTCGCTTCCGCCCACACGCCCCTCTTCGATCCGCTCCGCCTCGACGGCAAAACCTGGCTGGCCAAGGCACTGTTTGTGCTTCTTGGAACCGGCTTTCTCGCGCTGTCCTCGCAGATCAGCGTGCCGATGATCCCGGTGCCGGTGACCATGCAGACCTTTGCCGTCACGATGATCGGCGTCGTCTATGGGTGGCGGCTCGGCGTCGCCACCATCCTCGCCTGGCTGACTGAGGCCATGCTCGGGCTTCCGGTTCTGGCCAATGGCGCTGGCGGTCTTGCCCATTTCGCCGGACCGACTGCCGGTTATCTCGCCGCCTTTCCCTTGGTCGCAGGTCTCGCCGGCTGGTTGGCGCAGCGCGGTTGGACCGGTGATCGCGTCATCCTGAGCTTCGCCGCCCATTTCGCCGCCAACATGCTGTGCCTTGCTCTCGGTGCCGCCTGGCTTGCGACGCTGATCGGTTTCGAACAGGCAATCGCACTCGGTGCCGCGCCATTCGTGCTCGGCGCGATACTGAAGTCGGCGCTTGCTGCAGCCGTGCTGAAAGCCGTCCAGCGCTATGCACAGAAGCCGACGGACCTCATTTGACGGTCCGGCTGCGCGGGCATCATCTGCTGTGCCTGCTGACCTTCGTGGGCGAGGGCTATACGCCCTCGTTCACGCGCAACTATGTCAGGATCGCCGAGCGTCTATCCGCCGGCGAAAGCGTCACGGTTGTCGACGGCCCGGACGACATTTGCGCGCCGATGTTGTGTGACGCCGGCGCCCATTGCCGGGAAGACGGGATCACACGGCGAGACAGTCTTGCGCTCGCGGCGATCTCAGACATCCTCGACCGGCACTTGGAACCGGGATCGGTGCTGGTGCTCGACGCCGGCAGGCTACGACGATTGCGTTCAGCCTTTGCCAAGGGAAAAGCCGTGGCCGCCTGTGCCGAATGCGAATGGGCCGGCCTCTGCAGCCGCGTTGCGGATGGCGGTTTTACCGATGCCCTCGTGCGGGCAGCCGAGGAATCGTGTTCACTGCGGGAAGAGGTCTGAAAAGGCCCTTTCGCCGCTATCGGTAAAGCGGATGGCGCGGCTGTTGTCTTCGCGTCTTGCCCAGCCCTTGTCGATGAAAAGCGTCAGCAGCGCCTCGCCGAGCGAGCCTGCAAGATGCGAGCGCCGCTCGCTCCAGTCGAGGCAGGTTCGGCAGATCGGCCGGCGGGAATTCTTCAGCGATGCGTAGTTTATGCCGAGCGCCTCGATGCGGATCTGGCCCGCATCCGTCAAGGCGAGGTCGTCGCCTGCGACCTCGATCTGTTTGGCAGCGATCAGGCTGTCGAGCATGCGCACGCCATAGTCGCCGGCCAGGTGGTTGTAGCAGACGCGGGCCTTGCGCAACGCCGGGTCCTTGGGCCCGGGTCGATGCCGGTTCATGCCGCGGCTGGCGGCAAACCCCATGAGGTTTTCGAGCATCAGACCGACCTCGTCCTCAGCTAACTGGTAGTAGCGGTGACGGCCCTGTTTGCGCTGGCTCAACAGGCCCCCGGCCTCGAGCTTGGAAAGATGGGAACTGGCGGTCTGCAGCGTGATGCCGGCATGCGTCGCAAGCTCCGTCGGCGTCAGTGCGCGCCCGGCCATCAGCGCGGTCAGCATGTTGGCGCGGGCGGGGTCGCCGATCAGCGAGCCGATGAGAGCGATGTCTGGACCTTCCTTCATACTTCGATCGTAGTCGAAGCATTGAGGGTCGGCAAGCGGGCATAGTGGGCGCGTCGAAAAACACCGAAAGAGGAGACCAAGATGATCACCTGCTTCATCCGCTACGAAATCGACCCCTTCAAGAAGGAGGAGTTCGCCGCCTATTCCCGTAACTGGGGTGAGGCCATTCCGCGCTGCGGCGCCGATCTGATCGGTTACTTCGGACCGCACGAAGGTTCGGCGACGACGGCCTACGGCGTCTACAACATCGACAGCCTTGCCGCCTATGAGGCCTATCGCGCCCGGCTTGTCGCCGACCCCTTGGGCAAAGAAAACTATGCGTTCGCGCGCAAAGAGCGTTTTATCCTGAAGGAGGACCGCATCTTCCTGAAAAACGTTTCGTGGCCGGCTGGAAAGGGGTGAACTCATGATCGCCGTTATTTTCGAAGTGCTGCCGGCCGAGGGCCGTCGTGAGACCTATCTCGGCATCGCCGCCGACCTGCGCCCACTGCTCGATGGCATCGACGGGTTCATCTCGATAGAGCGCTTTCAAAGCCTCGCCGATCCCAACAAGGTTCTGTCGTTGTCGTTCTGGCGCGACGAGGCGGCCGTTAAGGAATGGCGCAATGGTGCCGAGCACCGCGCTGCCCAGGATGCCGGTCGTCACGGCGTCTTTGCCGACTACCGTCTACGCATTGCGTCGGTGGTGCGCGATTATGGCTTGAACGAGCGGCGTCAGGCGCCGGTCGACAGCCGCGCCTTCCACGCCGCTTGACGGCTCCCGGCAGGCGAAGCGATTGGTCCGGCAACGCAATTACGAAATTTTTCCTGATGGCCTTCAGGCTTTGGTAACCATCTTCGGTAACCATAAGCTCCATAGTCCGTCCCGAGTAAGCGTATTTGCGAGTTGTCCATGTCATCAGTTGTTTCGCTTGCCGAAGTCTCCCGTTCCACCCGTCCGCTGGGTTGGCTCGATTCCATCATCAAGGGTGACTGCGTGGCAGCGCTCAATGCGCTTCCCGACAATTCGGTCGATGTCGTTTTCGCCGACCCGCCCTACAACCTGCAACTCGGCGGCATGCTGACCCGCCCCGACCAGTCGGTCGTCGACGCCGTCGTTGACGAATGGGACCAGTTCGCTTCGTTCGAAGCCTATGACGCCTTCACCCGCGCATGGCTGCTGGCCTGCCGTCGCGTGCTGAAGCCGACCGGAACGCTCTGGGTTATCGGCTCCTACCACAACATCTTTCGCGTCGGTGCGATCCTGCAGGACCTGCATTTCTGGATCCTCAACGACATCATCTGGCGCAAGACCAACCCGATGCCCAACTTCAAGGGCCGCCGGTTCCAGAACGCCCATGAAACGCTGATCTGGGCGACGCCGAACGCCAGCGCCAAGGGCTACACCTTCAACTACGATGCGATGAAGGCGGCCAATGACGATGTGCAGATGCGCTCCGATTGGCTGTTCCCGATCTGCTCGGGTCACGAACGCCTCAAGGGCGACGACGGCAAGAAGGTGCACCCGACACAGAAGCCGGAAGCGTTGCTCGCCCGCATCATGATGGCATCGACCAAGCCGGGCGACATCATCCTCGATCCCTTCTTCGGCTCCGGCACCACCGGTGCGGTTGCCAAGCGCCTCGGCCGCCACTTCGTCGGCATCGAGCGCGAACAGGACTATATTGACGCGGCATCGGCGCGGATCGACGCTGTCGAGCCGCTCGGCAAGGCCATGCTGTCGGTCATGACCGGCAAGAAGGCCGAGCCGCGTGTGGCATTCAATACGCTGATCGAAAGCGGATTGATCAAGCCCGGCACCGTCCTGACCGATGCCAAGCGACGTCACAGCGCGATCGTGCGCGCCGACGGCACGCTTGCCTCCGGTGGCGAGGCCGGCTCCATTCATCGCCTGGGCGCCAAGGTCCAGGGTCTCGATGCCTGCAACGGATGGACATTCTGGCACTTCGAAGAAGGGAACACCCTGAAGCCCATCGACGAACTCAGAACCGTCATTCGAAATGACCTGGCAAAACTGAACTGATCAACCAGTTCCGCCAGGTCCTTCGAAAGCACTCTGCCCGGTTTTTGTACCTTCAGTCCCGGAAGGAGAGCTTTAAACGCCCGGAATCCGCAAGGCTTCCGGGCGTTTGTATGTTTATCGCCGCCTCGACGAACTGCGGTTATTCGGATGCGTTGGCCGGATCGGTGCCAGGGCGCAGTGTAGCGCGCAAAATCGTTTGGCATTGAGCGCAAGAACAATTGCCAGCAGATTTCTGTAACACCTTCTGCGTCACAAAAACCTGTCACCGCAGCGGATCGTATCTTTCTTGCTTATCCGCTCAATGAGCACATACTGAGCTATCGCCGGACTTGGACAAGGGCTCCGGCGCCTGAAAGACCCCGCGCTTTCGCCCCAGTCGAGTTGGGATAGCGCATGTTCGCGAAACAGCATCTCAATATTTTTCACCCTGACGATCTCAATGTGATGGAAGCTATCTTCGAGGAGACGCTGATTCGTCGCCGGCTGCCTCGTACTTGCGAGGAGGCCGAACGGATAGCTGAAACAATCATAAGCATGTACCGGAGCGGGATAACCGATCCCGCTGCTTTGCGGCAGATGGTCGAGTATGTCTGAGGTTCCGGCCTGAGTGCGCTTGACACTACTGGCTTTCCGCCCCAATGCCCTCCCGTCCGAGGCGGCGGACAGCATCCCAAACACCCAGACCGAATGCGGCCGGTCTCGAAACGCGAGGACGATTCCGCATCGAATGCAATCTATGGTGGTAGTGGCATTTGTGGCGGAATTTAAACCTCTATCGAGGCGAGTTGTCCGGCGTGATTGTCAGCGCTGGATGCCGTAGGCGGCGAGATCGGCCTTCAGCTTTTCCGGGTCGGTGAAATGCACCGCGTGCCAGCCGGCCAGACGTGCGCCCTCGACATTGGGCATGCTGTCGTCGATGAACAGTGTCGCCGGTGGGTCGAGGTCAAAATTGCGGGCATGGGTCTCGTAGATCGCGACATCTGGCTTGATCAGGCCGACATCGCCCGACACGGTGACGCCGCGCGGCAGGGTCAGGAACGGGTAGAGCTGCTGCACCTCGCGGAACGTGTCGGAGGCGAAGTTGGTCAGCATCGTCACGTCGCGGCCCTCGGCGATCAGGTTTTCCATCAACGAAACCGTTTCGACATAGGCGTGCGGCACCATCTCCTGCCAATGTTTGCGGAAGGCGCGAATCTGCTCTTCCCGTTCGGGATGATCCTTGATCAGCAGCGCCTCGGCTTCTTCCCAAGAGCGGCCACGGTCCTGTTCGATGTTCCAGTCGTGGGTGCAGACATTGGCGAAGAACCATTGCCGCTCCGCCTCGTCGGGAATGATGCGGCTGAAGGGCAGGTTCGGGTCGTAATGGATCAGCACCTTGCCGATGTCGAAGACGATGTGTCGGATTTCGATGCTGCTCATGAACCTGTTCCTCGTTCGACCTTCTCAGCGACTGGCTTTGAAGGCATCTGGTATCGCCTGGGCGATCGCTTTTTTCATAACCGTCGGCAGCGCCTGGGCTTTCAACGAAGAGACCGGCTCCCACCAGCCGTCGTTTCCGGTCTCGGCGCGCGCGACATTGGCCCTGTAGACCAACAGGCGCAACTCGAAATGCGTAAACACATGGGTGATCGTGCCACAGTTTTCCCAGGCAGCGGCAAAGGGCTGCGCCTCGACCGAAGTGTCGCCATCCTGCCGCGCAGTCCACCCGGTGCCGGGCACCTCGGTCATGCCGCCGAGAAGGCCGGTTTCGCCACGCTTGCGCAGATAGACGGTGTCGCGGGCATCGATCGCCACGAAAGCGGCGCCAAGCCTCAGCGGCTTATCCTTCTTCTTCGCCTTGCGCGGAAAGGTCTCGGGATCGGCGATGGAAAGCGCCAGACAGTGCGGCCGGAACGGACAGAGCGAACAGGCGGGGCGTTTCGGCGTGCAGATCGTCGCGCCGAGATCCATCATCGCCTGGGCGAAATCGCCCGGCCTGTCGGCGGGCGTCAAGGCTGCGACTTGGCTACGCATTTCCGGCTTGGCCGCCGGCAGCGGGGTTTCGATGGCGTAAAGCCGCGAGATCACCCGCTCGACATTGCCGTCAAGCACGGCGCTCTGGCGGTTGAAGGCGATGGCGGCGACGGCCGCTGCCGTATAGTCGCCGATGCCGGGCAGGGCCTTCAGCCCTTCCTCCGTGTCGGGGAAACGGCTGCCATGATCGCGCGCCACGGCCTCGGCGCATTTCTTCAGGTTGCGCGCCCGTGCGTAGTAGCCGAGCCCGGCCCAGGCCTTCATCACGTCTTCATTGTCGGCGGCGGCGAGATCTTCGACCGCCGGCCACAAGGTCAGGAACTTCTCGAAATACGCCTTCACCGCCTGCACGGTCGTCTGCTGCAGCATGACCTCCGACATCCAGATATGGTACGGATTGGCGACCACACCCTGACGCGCCATCGACGGCGAGACCCGCCACGGAAGGTCGCGGTGGTGCCGGTCGTACCATTCAAGAAGAAGCGGGGCGGCCTTCGCCGCCGTGATCGTATTTGCCATGATTTGCCGGAAGTTCCTTTTCCGGCCTATACTTGGCGAAGGCGAGCCGGCGCATCAAGGCTCAATCGACATTGCATACAGAAAGTCGCGTTCGTGAGTGAACAGAAGTCCCGCAGGGGTGTGGTCCAGATCAGCGAGGTCGCCAACGGCCTGATCGATCCGGTGCTGGCCAAGCGCGCCGGCATCAACACCATGCTGCTCGGCTCCTGGGACGAGATCGCCGGCGCCGACTTTGCCGACTGCACCCGGCCGGAAAAGATCGCCTGGCCGCGCCGCGCCTCGGAAATTGCCGGCGAGGGCGGTCAGCAGCCCGGCGTGCTCACGGTTGCCTGCGAGGGCGCGCGCGCACTTTTCCTCACCCATGCCCAGGGCGAACTGATCCAGCGCATCAATGGCTTCTTCGGCTTTTACGCCATCGGGCAACTGCGGATCGTGCAAAAGCCGGTGTCGCCACCGCCAAAACGCAATCGCACGCCGCGCCCGCTTTCGGGCGAACCGGCCCGCCGGCTTGAAACCATGGTCGAGGGTATCGAGAGCGAAGAGCTGAAGGCGGCACTGCGGCGGCTCGGGACCGCAGTCATGTCGCCACGCCGGCGTTAGGGCAGGACCATCAGGCGGTCACAATTCTTTGAATTCTGTTGAAACGCTGCCCCTTGCCGCCCCGCGCGCGGCAAGATATCGAATCCGCACTGCAATTCCCTCCGAACACGGGTAAAATTCATGTCCGCTTCCGCAATGAACCTTTCCAAACGCCTGCTCAGCGGTATTGCCATCGCGACCGTCGCTCTTGTGCTTGCCGCCTGCAGCGACGAGAAGAAGGAGCAGGCTTCGGCGACCCCGACCGAAACCACGGAAACGGCCGCCAAGGCCGACGCCAAGCCGGCCGACGCGATGACGACCGCTTCGACGACGGCTGCTCCGACAACGACCACGGAAGCCAAGCCAGCCGGCACCGAAGTCGCCCAGTCGACGGCCGCTCCGGCAAAGGTCGAGCTGCCGAGCTCGGAAGGCTCCGTCGACATGGCCAAGCTGCTCGAGCCCGGCGCACTGCCGGAAATGGCGATCGGCGATGCCAACGCCCCGGTTACGATCGTCGAATACATGTCGATGACCTGCCCGCATTGCGCCGCCTTCCACAACAACACCTTCGAAGCGATCAAGACGAAGTATATCGACAGCGGCAAGGTTCGTTTCGTCCTGCGCGAATTTCCGTTCGATCCGCGTGCGGCTGCCGCCTTCATGCTGGCGCGTTGCGCGCCTGAGGGCCAGTACTTCCCGATGATCTCCATGCTGTTCAAGCAGCAGCAGCAGTGGGCCGCCGCCCAGAATGGTCGCGATGCATTGCTGCAGATGTCCAAGCTTGCCGGTTTTACACAGGAGACCTTCGAGTCCTGCTTGACGAACCAGAAACTTCTGGATGATGTGAACGCAGTTATGCAGAAGGGCGCAAAGGACTTTGGCGTACAATCGACGCCGACCTTCTTCGTCAATGGAGAGCACTATTCTGGGGATATGTCGGTTGACGTCATGTCGGCCCTCATCGACAGCAAGCTCTGATCCTTCGCTTTTCCTGAAAACGGGCGACGGCAGCAGCCGTGCGCCCGTTTTTTATGCCCGTCAGCTGGATGACGAGGGGCGTTCTGCGCCAGCGTCCGCCGCATGAAGTTCAACAAGCTTCGCCTGCTCGGCTTCAAGTCCTTCGTCGAACCCAGCGAATTCATCATCGAGCGCGGTCTGACCGGCATCGTCGGCCCGAACGGTTGCGGCAAGTCGAACCTTGTCGAGGCATTGCGCTGGGTGATGGGGGAAAACTCCTACAAGAACATGCGCGCGTCCGGCATGGACGATGTGATCTTTTCGGGATCCGGCAATCGGCCGGCGCGCAACACCGCCGAAGTTGGCCTTTACCTCGACAACAGCGATCGAACCGCGCCGGCCGCCTTCAACGATAGCGACGAAATCCAGGTGACGCGCCGCATCGAGCGCGAACAGGGCTCGGTCTACAGGATCAACGGCAAAGAGGCGCGCGCCAAGGATGTGCAGCTCTTGTTTGCCGACGCGTCCACAGGCGCCCGCTCGCCATCGATGGTTGGCCAGGGCCGTATCGGCGAACTGATTGCGGCAAAGCCGCAGGCGCGACGCCAGCTTCTTGAAGAGGCTGCCGGCATTTCCGGCCTGCATTCGCGCCGGCACGAGGCGGAGCTGCGGCTGAAAGCGGCCGAAACCAATCTTGAGCGCCTCGATGATGTTACCTCGCAGCTGGAAAGCCAGATCGAGAGCCTGAAACGGCAGGCGCGCCAGGCCAGTCGCTTCAAGATGCTGTCTGCCGACATCCGTAAGCACGAGGCGATCCTGTTCCACATCCGCTGGGTTCACGCCAAGGAAGCCGAAGCCGAGGCAACCAGCCAGCTAAACCAGGTGACGGCACTCGTTGCCGAAAAGGCGCAGGCCCAGATGCAGGCGGCCAAGGATCAGGCGATTTCCAGCCTGAAACTGCCGGAGCTGCGCGAGAACGAGGCGAAGCTGGCAGCCGCATTGCAGCGCCTGCAGATCGCCCGTTCGCAGCTTGAGGAAGATGCCGGCCGCATCCTGCGCCGCCGCGACGAGCTGCAGCGCCGCCTGGCGCAGCTCGCCGAGGATATCGCCCGCGAGGAACGCCTGGTTGCCGACAATGCCGGTATTCTCGCTCGCCTCGACGAAGAAGACCAGGAACTGCGCGAGCTGCTCGCCGAGGCGGACGACCGGGCAACCGAAGCCAGGGAGCGGCTCGAAGAAGCGAACGAAAAACTTTCGGTGAGCGAGACCGATCTCAGCCGGCTGACCGCGGAGCGCGCCGAAGCGCAGGCCGGTCGCAACCAGCTCGAGCGCGCGCTGCGGGATCTCTCGGAGCGGCAGGCCCGCCTGGTGCGCCAGCTCGCCGATCAGGCCCGCGATCTTGACGAACTCGACCGGCAGATGTCGACGCTGCCTGACCCGCACGAGAAGCAGGGCCAGGTCGAAGTGGCCGAGGCCGCGCTCGAAGAGGCCGAGGCGAATGTCGCTGATATCGAAGAGGCCCTTGCCGAAACCCGCCGCGCCGAGGCTGACGCCCGCCCGCCGGTCGATCGGGCGCGGGCCGTCCTGAACGGTATCGAGACCGAGGCGCGCACGATCCGTCGCATGCTCGAAGCGGCCGGTGGTGACGCTTATCCGGCTGTTGTCGAGGAGATGAAGGTCGATCGCGGCTTCGAGACGGCGCTTGGAGCAGCGCTCGGCGATGATCTCGATTCGCCGCTCGATAACGCAGCGCCCGCCCATTGGCGTACACCGGGCGACCATTCCGGCGATGCCGCCTTGCCGAACGGCGCGCGCTCTTTGATCGAGCACGTTCGCGCCCCGCAGGCGCTGACGCGTGCCTTGAGCCAGATCGGCATCGTCGATAGCGAGGCAGAGGCCGAGCGGCTGATGCCGCTGTTGAAACCCGGCCAGAGCCTGGTGACGATGCAGGGCTCGGTTTGGCGGTGGGACGGCCATGTGACCGGTTCCGAAGCGCCAAGTGCTGCAGCACTAAGGCTGGCCCAGAAGAACCGCCTTGCCGAACTCGATGCCGAAGCGGACGACGCCGGCGAGGCGCTCCGCCGCGCCGAGGCGGATCTTGCCGCTGCCGGCTCGCGCATCCGCGCCGAGGACGAGCGGCTGCGGCTAGCCCGTGACGCCCAGCGCATGATCACGCGCCAGCTTGGCGAAGCGCGCGATGCGCTGGCGGCGGCCGAGCGCGCATCGGGCGATCTCTCGCGTCGCCGCGCGGTTGTTGCCGAAACCAAGAGTCAGCTCGAAAGCCAGCTCGAAGAGGTCGCCGAACAGATCGAGACGGCCAACGACGCCCTTGCCGATGCGCCCGATCTTTCCGAACTCGAGCTGAAGCTGCGCACGCAAACGGCGGATGTGGCGGCCGATCGTGCAGCGGTTGCCGAAAGGCGCGCGGCCCACGACG
Source organism: Ensifer sp. 4252 (assembly GCF_050434565.1). Lineage (NCBI taxonomy): Bacteria > Pseudomonadati > Pseudomonadota > Alphaproteobacteria > Hyphomicrobiales > Rhizobiaceae > Ensifer > Ensifer sp. 4252. The sequence continues at coordinate 741,887 of NZ_JBNDIU010000001.1, read as the reverse complement.
GACTTGCGCGCGAGAACGAGGCACGCCAGCGCCGGATTGCGGCGATATCAGGCGAACGTCAGACCTGGAAGGCGCGGGCGGCGAGCGCCGACGAGCATATCGCCACCCTCCGGGATCGCGAGGCCGAAGCGCGCGACGAGGTCGAGGACCTGATGGATGCGCCCGACGAGTTCGACGACAAGCGCCGCGCGCTGATGAACGAATTGCAGAAGGCCGAGGCGTCACGCCGCGAGGCCGCCGATATCCTGGCCGAGGCCGAGGGTCGCCAGCGCGAGGCCGACCGCATGGCCGCGACCGCGCTGTCGGAGCTGGCGGAATCGCGTGAAAAGCGCGGCCGCGCCGAGGAGCGGCTGGTGTCGAGCCGCGAGCGGCGCGTCGAGATCGAGGCCCGCATCCAGGAGGCGCTCGCCTGCGCTCCGCACGAGGTGATGCGGCTGACCGGGCTTGCGGTCGACGAGGCGTTGCCGGATATGCGCAACGTCGAGCGCGAACTGGAACGGCTGAAGATCGAGCGCGAGCGCCTCGGCGCCGTCAACCTCCGGGCGGAAGAGGAACAGAAGGAGCTTTCCGAGCGGCTGGCTCTGCTTCTGAAGGAGCGCGACGACGTCATCGAGGCGATCCGCAAGCTGCGCAGCGCCATTCAGAACCTCAATCGCGAGGGTCGCGAGCGGCTGATCGTCGCCTTCGACGTGGTCAATGCCCAGTTCCAGCGGCTTTTCACCCATCTCTTCGGCGGCGGCACGGCCGAGCTGCAACTGATCGAGAGCGACGACCCTCTGGAAGCTGGCCTAGAAATCCTTGCCCGCCCGCCGGGCAAGAAGCCACAGACCATGACGTTGCTGTCGGGCGGTGAACAGGCGCTGACGGCGATGGCGCTGATCTTCGCCGTCTTCCTTACCAATCCGGCGCCGATCTGCGTTCTCGACGAAGTCGACGCGCCGCTCGACGACCACAATGTCGAGCGCTACTGCAATCTGATGGACGAGATGGCGGCTTCGACCGAAACCCGCTTCGTCATCATCACCCATAACCCGATCACCATGGCTCGCATGAACCGCCTGTTCGGCGTCACCATGGCGGAGCAGGGCGTGTCGCAGCTCGTCTCGGTCGATCTGCAAACGGCAGAGCGGCTGAGGGAAGTGGTCTAGGCTCTGGCCCTGGGCGGTTAGTCGAATTCGAGAATGAGACCACCCGTTCCGTCGGTTGCCCCCATATCGTCCCACATGTCGACGTAAACGGACTTCGTGTCGACTTTGCCTCGGCGATGGGCGTAGTACATGCCGATATCGTCGCCCTTCTTGTTTTCGTTCGGCATGTCGGCGAACCACTTCGTGTAGGTCAACGCCGTGCCGTTGTCCCACCGCCAGCCGCCCCTCGGCTCCTTTCCTTGCGGATCTTGCGCAAGGCCGATCCAGGGACCCATCTTGTAGCTGACGTTTCCTGAAGCGTCGTAGCCAACCTGAAAGAAGCTCTGGTCGGCATTGAAAAGCGATGCGACGAAGGCGTTCTCTTCCTCTGAAGAAATCGCTGCAAGGTGCGCACCGCAGCCGCTGGCGATCCCCCGCGCATACACCGCCAGGATCGTTCCCGTTCTGACGGCGACATAGAGGTGCCCGCCGAACACACCATAGACCGTCTCGAAGTGGCGCAGGCAGGTCAGCGCCTCCAGCACGCGCTTGTCGGTTTCGAGGCCCTCGAGGTTGGCAACGTCATACCGGCGGGCTTTCGGCGAGCTATAGATGCCCTCGGAACTGTCATTGACCTTTATGCCGAGGGTTTCTGCCGTGCGTTCAGTGATGAAACCGCTGGCCGGTTGGCGGTTGGTGCTCTGGAAGAGCTTGATCGCTTCTCGCGTCTGTCCGCCGAAAACGCCATCGGCTACGCCAGCTGCAAATCCCTTGGCGGCGAGTGCCAGCTGGACGTTGCGTCGCTGGTCTTTGTCCGGCAAGAGCCGCGCTTCGACGGACTGCGGCAGATGAGACTGGTTACGCACCCCTGCGGGTTCGATCTGCGCCAGCGTCTGGCGTCCGAGCTCGGCGTATTCGCCTGAGCGATGCTTCTCGACGAAGAAGTGCCAGATCCGCGGCGTTCCGACCCTGAGAGCTTTCTTGAAATCCTTTTCCGCCTCAAGTGCTTCGGGGTCCGTGGCTGGCACCGGTAGCACCGGCAGGGCCGCCTGGGTCTGCGGAGCCGTTTCCTCCGGTCCGAAGTAGAATTCCAGCGACAGGGACGAAAGGATCTGCGGCGATTGTTTGCCGCCCGTATCCTTGCGCACGTCGCGAACCACACGCTTGAAGGCAGTGCCGACCTCGAGCCCGGGGCCGGACAGATTGGCAATCAGCGCACGCGTGAACGGTGAGTGCCCGTCGGTGCCGTCGGCTGCGACCTGTCCCGGCGCGGCTGCAAAAGCGACCAGCGTACCGGAACCTTGCGTTTCGATCGGCGCAAGTCCGCGGGTAGCGCCCCCACGCGTGGCGCCATCGACGTCGACATTCAGCTTGTTGGCAAGCGGATTGTTGCGACAGGCGTCGAGGAACACCAGCGATATCCGTGCGCGTTTTTCGAGTGCATTGATGATCTCGGACAGCGCCACGGTTTCCGCCGGCACGTCGAACTCGCTTTCGAGCCTGGCATCCGTGCCGATCAGAAAGTTCTCGCCATGGAGCTGCATGCCGTGGCCGGCAAAATAGAACAGCGCAATGTCCTGCGGCCCGGTCTTGCGGGCGAAGCGCGACAGCGCCTCGGCAAAGCTCTTGCGATCGGCATTCAGCACCAGATCCGCTTCAAAACCTTGGCTCTTCAGGAAGCCGCTGAAAGCTTCGGCGTCGCGGGATGCGTTCGGCAAGGTTCCCGCGATCGTGTAATTGCTCATGCCGACGATAAGCGCCAGCCGCTTGCCGCCATTGTCGGCGAACACGGAGTTCGCCGCAAACAACAGCACCAGAAACGAAAGCACCGAAAAGCTCAGCATCGCACGACATTTCATGACCTGCCCTCCAAGCCTACAGGACTGAAACGGCTCGCCATGATGGGATATTCGCCGATGTGCCCCTCATCGCCTCATAACATTAGATGTCGATGATGGATGCTGCAATGTGCAGTCATGAACCGACGGTGTCAGCCGTCAGCGCCACACGTCGGCTTGGCTCTAAGCGGCGTTCCGAAATTCGGGCACGCGCTGCTGTTCGCGCCAGGAGGAAGGACTCTTGCCGGTGACGCGCAGGAATTCGCGGTTGAAGTTCGATTTCGTCAGGAAACCGGCCTCGAAGGCGATCTGCGTGATTGCCTCGTCGGTCGCCGAAAGCAGCCGGCAGGCTTCCTCGACCCGATAGTTGTTGACATATTGCGAGACGCTGATGCCGTGGATCCGGTTGATGGCGTTGGAAATCCGCCGTGCCGGCACGCCGAGTTTGCGGGCGATCCGCGAGAGGTTGAGTTCGAGATCCTTATAGAGCGCTTTCCTGCGCATCAGGTCGTCGACGCTCCGCACAATCTCGGCATCTTCTTCGGTCGCAGTGCGCTCTTCCGGCAAAGGCGCCGCGCCCTGCCGTTCGCTGTCTGTGGATGCGTCTAAGCTGGCGATCGACGCGGCGGTGCCGAGAATGAGCAGGGCGAGCACGTTGCCTGCTGCAACGATCGCGCCGGAATAGGCGCCACCATAGCGCGTCTGGTCGAGGCCGATGGCGACGTCGCTGAGAGCCGAGGCGACGAGCGCCCATCCGGTGAACTGCAGCGAGCGGTATGATCTAAGCACGCCATCGAGGCGCGAGGCGACCAGTGCGTTCGGACCCAGCCGCGCAAGCCAGAGCAGGGCAAACCCGTAGCCGAGAAAGAACAGAATGATCGCCGTGCCGACTGCATCGCGCCAGGCAAACATCATTACCCCGACGATGAGTGCGGGCAGCAGGTGCCAGGCGATTTGCCCCATGCGTGGCGACCCGTCGTTTGCAAGGCTGCTGAAGCAAACCCATGCGAGCGCCGCATTGAACGTCGCAAGCATCGCCTGCGCCGGCAGTATGGCGCGGATATCGTAGCCCCACCGAACGCCGATCAGCACGGATTGCAGCGCATAGGCGCTGACAAGCAGCAGGAACAGGCGCTGCTCGAAGGTCATGGTCTCATCGCGTTGCCAAAGCATCCGGACAATCACGATCATCAGCAGGAGGGAAACGACGAAGGGGAGCGGCACAAACAGCATGAGCAGGTGAATTCTTCGGAAGGGAGGTAGGAGCGAACGTCAGGATGATGCCCTTGATTGCGTTCATGGTCGACCCAAAACGCGATCAAGGTCGCGGCCGATATCGATTTCAGGCGAGCTATTCCTGTCCGGCGATGGTGCCAGACCCAACGAATGGAGCGTCAAATGTTGATCGGACCGCCAGCAATGGTTCTCGCCCCCATCCTTCTCGTCGCCCTGGCGAGCAACGCCGAGACATCGGCGAGGGACATCGATATCACCAGTGTCACGGCGATCGTCGCGACGGGTGACGCAAGCGCAATCGAACTCACCAGCAACGATGCCTTGCCCTACAACGCCTCGGTCGAGAGTAGGCGGTCCGGGTGGTTCGCAGCCTTCTATTCCAGCTGGTTTTACAGCGATTGCCTAACGGAAACCCGGATGCGCGTCGAAGGTTCAACCCTTTACGTCGATGTGGCAGCGCCCTCTTGGCCGGAACTGAAGGAGTGCAAGACCGAGCTTCGCGCCAACCTGAAAAAAGGAGCGTCCATCTCTGTGCAGCAACCGGCGTTTCAAGCCACGCTTCAGGGTGAGTTTTCGAGTGTCGCGCTCAAAGGCAAGGCAGCAGATGTTTCGATCGAGGGCCACGTCGGACAGGTCAGGCTCGATGTGGACGCCCTGCGGGTGCGGCTGATCTATGAGAAGACCCGGCAGTCCGAGACCGTGGAGATATCCGGAAAGGCGCTCGACATTCACCTCGGCTTCGATGCCGCCAGTTTCATCGACTATCGGGTGACGGCCACGGCCTCCTGGATTGACAGTTCGCGAACGGCGATCCCCGGTGCGAAGCCACAGGTTCGCATTGAAGGGGAGATGGTTCGAGCGACGATCCGCTGAGCCTCGTCTTCCGCCGCGGTGCGTTCGGTAGTCGGAAAAATGATGCGATGCAGCATAAATCTTCGGCGGGTGCATTTCCAGGCTGAAGCATATACTGTAAATCGTCATAAAAGACTGTTTCTGGGTGGAGAGCAGGCATGATGAAATGGGTATACACCTTCGGTGGGGGCAAGGCCGAAGGGCGTGCGGGTGATCGTGACCGGCTGGGCGGCAAGGGTGCGAACCTTGCCGAAATGTGCAGTCTCGGCCTGCCGGTGCCGCCGGGGCTGACCATCATCACCGATGCTTGCAACAGCTATTTCGACAATGGCCGCGAAATGCCCGAGGGCCTGCGCGATCAGGTCCGCGAAGGCATTCGCCGGATGGAGGACGTCACCGGCCGGGTCTTTGGCGACACCAACCGTCCGCTGCTGCTTTCTGTGCGTTCTGGCGCCCGCGCCTCGATGCCGGGGATGATGGACACAGTCCTCAATCTCGGCCTCAACGATCAGTCTGTGCATGCGCTCGGTCACGACGCCGGCGATGCGCGCTTTGCCTGGGACAGCTATCGCCGCTTCATCCAGATGTATGGCGACGTCGTCATGGGCGTCGACCATGACGTGTTCGAGGAAATCCTCGAAGACGAGAAAGCCCGCCTCGGCCACGAGCAGGACACCGAGCTTTCCGCGGTCGAATGGCAGCATGTCATCACTCGCTACAAGGATGCGATCGAGGAAGCGCTCGGCGAGCCGTTTCCGCAAGATCCGGAAATCCAGCTCTGGGGCGCCATCGGCGCCGTCTTCTCCAGCTGGATGAACCCGCGCGCCATCACCTACCGCCATCTGCACAGCATCCCGGCGGCCTGGGGCACCGCGGTCAACGTCCAGGCGATGGTCTTCGGCAATCTCGGCAATTCGTCGGCGACCGGTGTCGCCTTCACCCGCAACCCCTCGACCGGGGAGAACGAGCTTTACGGCGAGTTCCTCGTCAACGCGCAGGGCGAGGACGTGGTTGCCGGCATCCGCACGCCGCAAAACATCACCGAGGCCGCCCGCATTGCGTCCGGCTCCGACAAGCCGTCGCTTGAGAAGCTGATGCCGGAGGCTTTTGCCGAGTTCCGCGCGATCTGCGACAAGCTCGAGCGGCATTATCGTGACATGCAGGACCTAGAATTCACCATCGAGCGCGGCACGCTCTGGATGCTGCAGACGCGCTCCGGCAAGCGGACGGCCAAGGCCGCGTTGAAGATCGCCGTCGACATGGCGGAGGACGGGCTGATCTCGAAGAACGAGGCGGTCGCCCGCATTGATCCGGCTTCTCTCGACCAGTTGCTTCACCCGACGATCGATCCGCATGCGCGCCGCGATATCATCGGCTCCGGCCTTCCGGCTTCGCCGGGGGCTGCAACAGGCGAGATGGTCTTCACCTCGGAAGAGGCCGTCCAGGCCGACAAGGAAGGCCGCAAGGTCATCCTCGTACGCATCGAGACCAGCCCGGAAGACATCCACGGCATGCACGCCGCAGAAGGCATCCTGACCACGCGCGGCGGCATGACCAGCCACGCCGCGGTGGTCGCGCGCGGCATGGGCACCCCTTGCGTTTCCGGTGCCGGCAGCATCCGTGTCGATCTGCGCAACGAATTGCTGATCACGCCGAGCGTGACGCTGAAGAAGGGCGACATAATCACCATCGACGGCTCGTCCGGCCAGGTGCTGAAGGGCGCGATCGCCATGCTTCAGCCCGAACTGTCGGGCGATTTCGGGAAGATCATGGCGTGGGCGGATGCCAGCCGCCGCATGACGGTACGCACCAATGCGGAAACGCCGGCCGATGCGCGCGCCGCGCGCTCCTTCGGCGCCGAGGGCATCGGTCTCTGCCGTACCGAGCACATGTTCTTCGAGGATGGCCGCATCAATGTGATGCGCGAGATGATCCTGGCGGAAGACGAAGGCGGCCGGCGCCTGGCGCTTGCCAAGCTGCTGCCGATGCAGCGCTCGGACTTCGTCGAACTCTTTTCCATCATGCACGGCCTGCCGGTGACGATCCGGCTACTCGACCCGCCGCTGCACGAATTTTTGCCGAAGACGGATGAGGAAATCGCTGACGTTGCCGGCGTTTTGTCGCTGGATCCGTCGGCCCTGCGCCAGCGCGTCGACCAGTTGCACGAGTTCAACCCGATGCTCGGCCATCGTGGCTGCCGTCTGGCTATCTCCTATCCGGAAATCGCCGAGATGCAGGCTCGTGCCATCTTCGAGGCGGCGGTCGAAGCCGCTCGCGAAACCGGTGCTCCGGTCGTGCCTGAAATCATGGTGCCGCTCGTCGGCTTGCGTGCCGAACTCGACTACGTCAAGGAACGCATCGATGCGGTGGCAAAGGCGGTGATCGGCGAAGCCGGGATCGACATCGACTATCTCGTCGGCACGATGATCGAGCTGCCGCGCGCCGCCCTGCGTGCCCACGTGATAGCCGAAGCCGCCGACTTCTTCTCCTTCGGCACCAACGACCTGACCCAGACGACATTCGGCATTTCGCGCGACGACGCCTCGCAGTTCCTGGCGACCTATCAGCAGAAGGGTATCATCGAGCAGGATCCCTTCGTCTCGCTCGATTTCGACGGGGTCGGCGAACTGATCCAGATCGCCGCGGAACGCGGACGCCGGACCAAGAACGGCCTGAAGCTCGGCATCTGCGGTGAACACGGCGGCGATCCGGCCTCGATCCGCTTCTGCGAAGAAGCGGGCCTCGACTATGTCTCCTGTTCGCCCTTCCGCGTGCCGATCGCCCGGCTCGCCGCCGCGCAGGCGGCAATCAACGGCAAGGCGTGAGGCGGCATCGATGCCGGCCATAACGTCAACGCCCCGGGCCAAGATGTGTCCGGGGCTGCTGCATGTTCCTTAAATCGTGTTCGATTTAAGGAACATGCAGCAATTCAAAGTGCTACAGCGACCTTTGCGCGTCTAATAAGACGTGCGGCGCTGTAGGTATCTCGTTTCAGAGTTACCTGGCCTGCACGATAACCGGGCGGGCAATGACGACCGGCCGGTTCCAGCCCCACATCATCATATCATTGTCGTAGCGGAAGCTGCGCGCCTCTGCGCGGCGGTCAAGCTCGATGCGCTGCAGGCAGGTGGCGAACGCATCGGTGCCTCGCCGGAAGCCGTAGGAGGCGCAGGTGTTGCCGTCGGCGACGCGCCGCTCTTCGGGCGTCATCGTCTGGCAGGCCGCAAGCAAGAGCCCGATGGCGGCAAGGGTCAGCAGTTTGGTCTTCATTGTATTCATGCCTCCTGAGCGGATGCAGATCGGCTCGGCAAAAGATCGGCTTTGCTTGTGCCCGAACCGCATCCTTGTCAGAAGGCTGTTGGGCACACCGCGTCGCTCAGGTCTTTACCGCCGCCTGCAGGACAGAGCTCTGCCGCATGGCGGGCCGTTGTGTCCACCCTGATTTTTTCGGGTATGGCCGTAAAGATCGGTAGGGTGGATCGTGCAATCGCGGGTCGAGGCTTCGGCGCAGCCACAAGCCCAACTCTGCGCCTAAGGTAGAAACGCACGACACGGATTTCGCATTCACGATTCAATCGCATGGAGGCATGATGGGACAGCCGGCAGGCGGCCGTCAATCTGTTTTCCGTAAGCCCGGATGTCACATCCTCTCAAGCACGCCGACAAAGGATTCGGCAAAGCTTTTCAGGTCCTGCGTGTTCTCGCCGGGGTGCTCGAGCCGGATCGTCGAGCCCTCTTCCTCCAGGCAGACGAACAGGATTGGCGACGCGTCGCCCTTGGTCTCGCCGAGACGAAGGACGGCGATGCTCAGGCAATCGTCGATCAGGCCGGAGGCAGGCAAGGCAAAGAGAAATTCGCCGCCGACATTGTCGGCCACCGTGCGGATGAAGGCGGTGAAATCGTCCTTGCTTCCGGAGAAACCGTCGAGGGAAAGCTCCAGCTCCAGCAGCGCCATTGGGATGCCGGCGTCAGCCGGCGGAGGCGGTGCTGCGTGGGTGGCTGTTGCCACGGCTGCTTGCGATGCGACCATGATGTCTCTCCATCTTGCCGTGCTGGATCCGTTCCCAGGCGTCGGCCATTGCCTCCGGTTGATGATCCACTGCGGTCTTTGCCGCCGTGCGGGCATATTCCTGATGTCTGATAGGTGGTTAACGAGAATGGCGATTTTGCGGCAGGTGACTGCCGGCGCTCGGCACAGGTCTCCAGCCGCATCCTATTGCCTGTTTTCACGGCCCCGGCCATGGTCTAAGAATGCTGGTCTGTTTCGATGCAGGGGATTGATTCCGTTATATGATGGTCCGGTACGAGCGCCCCTATTCCTACGCCGCCCATTGGGCGCGCCGCTTTGCCCGCATAGCCTTTGCGATCTTCGTCCTGTCCTTGGCTGCGCACCGGTTCGGCCCGTTGACGACGCCGCATTTCCTTGGACTGGTCGGGCTTTCCGGTGCCTTTGCGCTGCTCGGTGTCCTGCTTGCCGTGGTGGGGCTCGCTCGACTTTGGCAAGTTGCCGCGATCGGCGGCATTGCCTCCGCCTCGGCCCTTGTCTATGCCGCGCCGCCGCTCGGTTTCATCGGTTTCGGCGTCGCGCAGTACCTGACCCGACCGGCGATCTACGATGTCAGCACCGACACAGTGACGCCCCCACCTTGGCTGAAGGTGCCGCAGACTGAAGAAAGCTGGCTGAAGCGCAATCCGGCTGTGACGCCCGAAGATCGCGAAGCACAGATTATCGCCTATCCCGGCCTGACCGGACGACGATACGACGGTGCGCTCGACCGCGTTTTCCAGGGTGTGCGCAATGTCGTCGAGAAAACGCGTGTCGGCGTCACGCAGGAACTCGGCGTCGAAAACACACGCGCTGATCTTGAAGATCTGGCGGTCCGGCCGAATGCCGGCGCAGACGCCACCGCTGAACCGGAGAACATACCCGTGCCGGAATCCCGGCCGGAATTGGCGCTGGAAGGCGCCATTCCGGGACGGCGTTCCAGCGATGTCGTGCTTCAGGGAGAATGGCGTACCCTGATTGCCGGTTTTCGTTTCGATGTGCTGATCCGCCTGCGCGAAGAAGCGGAAACGACTTTCGTCGACCTGCGTGTCGCGTCTCGCTACGGCCAGCACGACCTCGGGATCGCCGCCGCCTTCGCCGACCAGTTCCTGCGGGCGCTCGATGCGGAGCTGCTCGGCATCGCCGGCGATTGATCAGTCAAAGCACCGTGCGTCTCAAGCGATGAAACGGTCGCGCTCTTCCGCGGTCGGTACCATGCAGGTCTGGCGGCGCCCGGCGATCCGGTAGCGGTTCCTTGCAACGAGATCGTAGAGCGGGTCGCGAAGGGCAGCAGGCAGGACACGGCAGACATTTACCAGCGACCATGGCAGGCCGAGGCCCGCAAGCGTGCGGATCGATCCGTCCGATTTGAAGCGCGCAACACCGTTCTCGATCAAGATGTTGCTCTCATAGTTCTCGGTATCGAGACCGTAGTGCCGGTAGAGCGCCTGGCCGAGCGGTGATTGCGCCGTCAGGTAACGATAGCGCGCCTGCCGGTCATGGCGCAGCATGAAGCGCACCCAGCCCGAGCAGAAGATGCATTCGCCGTCAAAGACGATCACCGGCCGATCGTCGGGAAAGCGCGGTACCGACGGGTCGTCGCGGTAGCTGTGGGCTTGCCGCCGCATCTTCAGCCGGCCCCTCCCGGCGTCAGGCGATAGTCGCCGAAAAGGGAAGGCGGCCCATCGGTCTCAACGCGCCCCTGTTCGACCAGGTCCTCAAGATGCGCCAACACGGAGAGGGCGGCTGCGCCATGCAATCGCGCGTCGGTCGAGGCATAGATAACCTTAACCATGTCGGGGATCTTGCCGTCGCCGGCGCGGACGCGCTCGAGCACGGCGCGCTCGCGCATGCGGCGGTGGGCGCGCAGCCCCCTCAAGAACGAGGCCGGCTCGATGACGGGCCCGCCGTGGCCGGGCAGATAGAGCCGGTCATCGCGCGTCAGCAGCTTTTCCAGCGAGGCCATGTAGTCTGCCATGGCGCCGTCCGGCGGGGCGACGATCGTCGTCGCCCAGGCCATGACGTGATCGGCGGAAAAGACCGTGCCGGTGCCGTCGAGCGCGAACGCCATATGGTTGGCGGTGTGGCCGGGGGTGGCGAGCCCCGTCAGCGCCCAGCCGTCGCCTTCGATCCGTCCGCCATCGGCAAGGATGATGTCCGGCGCGAAATCCATATCGGAACTCTCGGCAAAGGGGTTGATCTCGCCCTCATGCAAAGGTCTGGCGGCACGGTGTGGGCCTTCGCCGACGATTGCGGCGCCCGTAGCGGCCTTCAGCCGCCGCGCCAGTGGCGAATGATCGCGGTGGGTGTGGCTGACGGCGATATGGGTAACCTCGCGCCCCTCCAGCGCCGTCATCAGCGCCTGGAAATGCGCCTCGTCGTCCGGGCCCGGATCGATCACCGCCACCGAGCGATTGCCAACGATATAGCTGTTGGTGCCGTGAAAGGTGAAAGGGCCGGGATTGTTGACGGTGATGCGCTGTACGCCGTCGGCAACGGTCACCGCCTCGCCATGCGCCGGCTTGAAGTCGAGATCGAAGTCGGGACCCTGCATGCGTCGCTTCCTGGCCTTCACTTGTATTCGATCTCGATGAACGACATCGGTTCGCTACCGGCATTGATGACATTGTGCGCCATGCCAGCCTCGCGCCGATAGGCGGCCCCCTTGGCGATATCCACCCGGCGGTTGCCGCCTTCCTCCTCCAGCAGGAACTGGCAATCGGTCATCGGCACGACGACATAACCCAGACCGTGGACATGATGGCCGGTATCGGCGCCGGGTTCGAAATCCCATCGGGTAATGCGCACCACCGCGTCGTCGACAAGAATGCTGGGCACGGCGGGCGGGCGGGCGCGAAACTGGCTCATAGGGGTCTCCATTTGCGTCGGACAATAGGAGGGGACGAACGGGAAGGGAAGGGCGCTACGGTGCCGGGCGCTGGTGTTTCGCCAGGGGCGAAGTGTATGCTGACATACAAAGCCCAACAAAACCGCTCGAACCACAAACTTAATCATTGTGACGCGGCACGAGCTTTGCTAATCAGGCGCTCGATTTGGCGAGTCTATTTCTCGCCAATTCCGTTGGGGCGTAGCCAAGCGGTAAGGCAGCGGTTTTTGGTACCGCCATCCCCTGGTTCGAATCCAGGCGCCCCAGCCATTCCTATTTTAACAACAGATACAGCCCCTGGCAGGACATTCGGGGTCAATCGTCTTGTCATCTTGGGTTGTCGGTGGCGCCAACACCTTACTTGCAACCCAACTTCCTCATAACTAGGGTTGCGGGTCAGTAACCCCGCATAAGAAGAACCCCCATGAAAAACAAACTGCTCATACTTGCCATCGGCGGACTGGCGTTGTCCGGTTGCGTGTCACAAGAACAAGTCGATAGGGTCATGGCCTCGCAGCGCGAGCCGTCTGCCGCCATAAAGCAGAGTATAGTCAAAGGCGCGCGCGACTACCTGATTGATCAATACTCCGTGCGCGATGCGGAGATTTCGAGTGTCACGGACGCTACGCCGAACGGCAAGATTCAGTTGGTTTGCGTGAGGGCGAATACCAAGAATGCTACGGGAGACTATACAGGGCGCTCAACGATTTCGGTTCGGCTAATAGGATCGCGCGCGGTAAGCGCAAACCCGAACGCCTCTGCCTGCGGCATGCCGTTGCTGCAATGGTATCCGTTCCCCGAACTCGAGAATTTGAAGAACGTCTAAAAACGAAGCCCGCCGACGAAAATCGGCGGGCTTCGTTCTTCAGGTCCGACGCTTCTTCCACGCCGCGGTCATCGCGTTGACCGTCGGTTGCACGGGTCGCCGTGGCACCTCGCGATCTACACCTTCCAAAAGCAGCGCAGCGGCTTGGCGCCCGTCTATGTTCTCAGATGGCCCACGCCGAGAACAGCCAGGGTTGTTTCCGCATAGATCAATCGGCCATGCGCTGTTCGACCATCAATACCGACGCGTTGCGGCAGTCGCTCACTCCGGCCGTTCCGCTTATCCGCTGCCGAAACACAAAACCCGCCAACGGACGCTGGCGGGTCTCGACTATCCGTCTTTGAATGTGCTGGGTATCAGCTTGCCTGTGCAGCCGGCTTTTCCGCCTTGGCGCCGCCGAGGAATTCTTCGCACCAGCTCGGGCCGCCGGCGCGCTTGTGGTCGCCGACCAGACGGATCGAACGGATGACGTAGTCCGACGAGACGGTGAGTTGCACCGAGCAGCTCAGGTATTCCGTGCGGGCCGACGAGATACGCTTACCGCGCTTGCCGTCCTTGCCGGTTTCGTACTGGGCCGGAACCTTGCGAGTCTTGTAGCCGCCCTTCCAGTTGTAGACGGTGGAGCTGCCGCTTTCGACGTCGGAGAGGGGAGGACCATACTGGGCGAAGAAGCCGCCGGCCGGCTGACCGAGCCAACGGGATTCAACCGCATTTCTGGAAATCCCCGTCGTCGTGGTGCAGCCTGCGAGCGCAAGCGCGAGGCCTGCCACCGTCATCATGCGGAAGTTCATGTTTTCGTCCCTTTGGCTCTCGTTCTGAAATAGGCGTGGCGCGCAGGCCCCAATCCCCTGAGTTTGCGCGCTTTCCGTTGAGCCTCTAGCGCCAAAAGCCGGCAAAGAAAATCCGCAGTCTGCATTCTATTTAAGGAAAATGCGAAGCGTTGCAGAAAGTCCCTATCTGGCCCCGGAAACCTCACGGCAACGTGATCCGTTGGGGCAGATCTCGGTGTCTTCGCGTGCCACTGCGGCAGGGGAAACCGTTGTCTTTAGCGGTGCGAATCGCTCGGCAGCGAGGGTTACCTGAAGGGCGAAGTCTTTGGGCAGAGGGACAGGCTGGCTTCTTGCTGCTGCGCAGGCGCGCTCTGTGTCTGGCAAGAGCTGCTCCGGTGGGTCTACTCCCCGATCAGCTTGCAGCCGATCTTGGTGGCGCTTCCGGCGATCGCCTTCAGCGGGCCGTCGTAGACATCGCAATCAAGCAGGTTGTCCGGGCCGCTGCGACGGGCAATGGCGGGCAAAGACCTGCAGCGGAGGCAGCAGGCAATCAACACAGGCCATCCCCGTCAGGGGGGGCCTTCCAAGCGGCGGCAATCATCTTCAGTCTCGGTCGATTGTTGGTGTGCCTGACGGGTGTGTCGGACAAGAGGCGGATCGCAGTTTCGACCGGGGTTTTCCACTGTTCCGGCTTTTTTGGTGAGACCGAGAAGGTTTTTCGAAATAGGTGCTTGTGCAATCCAAATGCCTGTTCTATAGAGGCGCCGCTGGTCACGGAGTGTAGCGCAGTCTGGTAGCGCACCACGTTCGGGACGTGGGGGTCGGAGGTTCGAATCCTCTCACTCCGACCAGCTAAATCAATCCCTTAATTCCTATTCTGTTCCGCCCGTTTTGAGTGCGGACCGATTGCAGACGCCTTCAAAGCGCGCAAGCCGTGTGCTTGTGAAATTCGTCTCCGCACGACTTGATGAAGGCGCTGGCCGCTAATCCACTCTCCGCCCCGTTCGATATCTCCTCGAAGTTCTATTGCGGCGGCGATCCTTTCCGGCGCGCACTTCGCAGGCGTGATCGCGCCGTTCGTCGAATATCAGTGCATTGCTGGATGTTCGACTTGCTGGATCATAACTATGGGTTGTAGTTTCGGCCGCTATATCGTCGTTGTCGAGAGGAGAAGGAATGTTGATCAAGCGGGCAATAGTCGCATCGGCGCTGGTTCTGGCGAGCCACGGACTGGCACAGGCGCAGAGCTGCGAAAAGAATTTCAAGGTATCCGGGGTGCCGCTGGTGACGGCCATCAGTTACAAGACCTGGCAGGAATTCTCCAAGTTGAAACCCGACACCGCTTTGCAGCGGCTTGCCCAGGGCGTTGCCGCCGAAGGGTTCTCCGGCATCAAGGTCAACAAGTCGCTCGGCACTGTCGACGCATTCCAGGAAACGACCGGGTCGGGCCGCATCCAGACGCTGCGGGTCGTCGCCCGCAAGCGCGGCGCCGGCACACGCGTCGATGCCATCTTCGACATCCAGGCCGGGCAAGTGACCTCCAAGGACATCGTGCGCGACGGTCTCTGCAACATCATTCGCTCGGCGACGGAGTAGTCGCCAGGCGGCTGCTGGCCGTTCGTTTGCGCGACCAACTCCAGTCGGAATGGCGGCTGCAAGGCCATGTGGACAGTCAGGCGCCCCGCCGTCGCGCGATCAAGTACAGGGTGGAAGCGAACTGTGCCGCTGGGTGGCGGCACAGCGGCATGCGATTACCCCGCGTTTTCAGCCCCGTTTTTCCAAGGCCCTCAGTACCGACTGGCCAATTGCCTGCGCCTGCAGCATCGAGGAGAAGTTGCCCTGGGCCGGATGGGTGACGCCGCGATACTTTACGACAAAACACCATTTGCCGTTCAGGCGCTTTTCGACGGTCACGGTCGTCTCCGGTTTTTTGTCCGTGGTCATCTTCGTCTCCTTGAGATCCTGTGTGTCGTCGCGTGAGAACTGCCTGATATCCGCATGACGCGGCCCATGTCCATATGCGTCTCGTTTGTGTCTGATGTCATGGCGCGATCGGCACAAAATTGCGACAACAGGCAGTTTTGTGTTCGAAGCGTGTTGAAGCCGCCGGTCGCGGCGCCTAGACAGCCCTCATCACGCCAAGGAGTAAAATTTTGAAGGCTGTCGCATCGTTTTCCGCATTTGTCGGGCGCACATTCGCGCTCTGGGTCATTCTTTTCGCCGTTCTCGGCTTCGTCTTCCCGGATATTTTCAAGCAGGTCACGCCCTATATTGTCACGCTGCTTGGCATCATCATGTTCGGCATGGGCCTCACCATTTCGCTCGACGATTTCAAGGAAGTCGCCAAGCGCCCGTTTGAGGTCGGCATCGGCGTCATTTCGCAGTTTCTGATCATGCCGTTGCTGGCGGTACTGTTGACGGCCATCATCCCGATGTCACCGGAAGTGGCCGCCGGTGTCATTCTTGTCGGTTGCTGCCCGGGCGGCACCTCCAGCAATGTCATGACGTACCTGTCGAAGGGCGATGTCGCGCTGTCGGTAGCCTGCACCAGCGTGACCACGCTTCTGGCGCCCGTCGTTACGCCGTTTCTCGTATGGACCTTTGCCAGCCAGTATCTGCCTGTTGACGCGATGGCGATGTTCATGAGCATCGTCAAGGTCGTGCTGGTGCCGCTGGCGCTGGGCTTTCTCCTGCAGAAGCTGTTGCCGGGCCTGGTCAAGGCCGCCGTGCCGGCACTGCCGCTGGTCAGCGTGGCGGGCATCGTGTTGATCGTTGCCGCCGTCGTCGGCGCCAGCAAGGGCGCGATTGCCAGCTCCGGCCTGCTGATCTTCGCCGTCGTCGTCCTGCACAATGGCCTCGGCTATCTCCTGGGCTTTTTCGCCGCCAAGGCCGCCGGCCTGTCGCTTGCCAAGCGCAAGGCGATCGCGATTGAGGTGGGCATGCAGAACAGCGGGCTCGGCGCGGCCCTGGCCAATGCCTATTTCTCGCCCGTGGCTGCCGTGCCGAGCGCGATCTTCAGCGTCTGGCACAACATTTCCGGTGCGCTGCTTGCAAACTACTTCGCCAGCCGCACGGAAGACGAAAACGTCGAGCCCGCGGTCAGCACCCGCTGATCGGCAACTATGCATCGAATGACAGGAGAGGGCTCGCAAGGGCCCTTTTTGTTGCATGGCCAAAGCCTGAAAGGATCCATGGCCAGGCGGACTGTCCCACGGCGTTCGGAAACGGTGAAACAGGCCTATCGATCATCATGATCGACGCGCCAACTTACAAATGCCCGGGTGAATTTGAACCCAAGTAGTTCGCGACCGCCAATCAAGGTGAAGCAATGTCGACAGGTGTCCCATTTCGGGACGATCCCGCCTTCGGCGTCGCGCGTGCGGCCATCTTTCCGATGGTTATCGCGATGGCGGAAGCCTCGGGTGAGGGGCATCTCCATCGCCGCACCCGCCTACGTTGGGCATCGCTATTGTTCAATTGGAAACGGCCTGTTCATTGAATGATGTCTTATCAGGGTGAACAATAAGCGCGATATTATCTTCAACAATCGTTCTCCCAGTGAGGCTCAGATGTTGAAGGAACCGATATTCACATTCCGCGAGATCGCCATATGGTCTGCCATCCTCGGCAGCGTGGTCGGATACCAGCTTTGGCAGCACGCGGATCCCGCGCCGCTGACGATGGTGCTTCCGAGCATCGAGCAGCGGTCGTAATTTCAACAGCACGCCGATGCGGCGCGAAGCGTTACTCCTCCGGCATTCCGTTGCGCCGTGCCGTCTGCAGCAGTTCGATCTCGCCAGCCGTCGGCCCAAACTGGCTCTGAAGCCGTTTTGTTTCCTCTGCGTCCAGCCGGTACTTTCGTGCAAAGGCCTCGATCGTCATGGCCCGCCCCAGAAAGCCTCGGCGCGGCACGTCTTCCCGTTCATGGTCCAGCATCATGGCTGCTCCTCCTTCCCGGTGCTTGGGAAGTAGTGCGGCAGG
Source organism: Ensifer sp. 4252 (assembly GCF_050434565.1). Lineage (NCBI taxonomy): Bacteria > Pseudomonadati > Pseudomonadota > Alphaproteobacteria > Hyphomicrobiales > Rhizobiaceae > Ensifer > Ensifer sp. 4252. The sequence goes on along the minus strand of NZ_JBNDIU010000001.1, from coordinate 724,325 downwards.
TCGTTCCGGGAAGAGGGGGTAGGAGCAATCTTGCGAGGCATCAAATAAATCAGCAGAAACGAAAAAGGGCCCTCGTGGGCCCTTTTTGATCTTGGGATATCGGCGATCAGCCGTCGATCGTGTCGATGATCTCGCTTGCCCGGCCAGCGCTGACGCGACGCACTTCGGCATCCTCGCGACGCCCTGCAAACAGCTCGGTTGCCATAAGCTGATCGGCGAGATCGGCAGGCAGCGACAGGATCACGCGGGCATCTTCCGTATGGATGCCGCCAAGTGCCGAGCGCTTGGCCGTGATCATCCCACCGGCCACCGTGTTGTTGGTGTCGGGGTCGATCAGGATGAAGGCGCCCGTCGTGCGGTTCTGCTCGTAGGGGTCGAAAATCGCCTGTTCGTCGAAGGCAAGGTGAACCTTGCCGATGGCGTTCATCGACAGCTGGTCCGCATGCTCCCACTTGCCCGTCTTCAGGTCCAGCTGGCTTGCCGGCTGCACCTGGACACGCTGGCGGCGGCTGCCGCTTTTCAGCCAGTAGCGCTTGCCCGGCTGGATGCCATCAGGCTGCAGCGCGACGATATGGGCGTCGAAGGCAAGGCCCGTCAGCGGCTGACTGTCGATGGCGACGATCATGTCGCCGCGCGAGACGTCGACCTGGCGGTCGAGCACCAGCGTGATGGCATCGCCGGCAACCGCCGCGTTGCGTACCAGATCGAAGGTGACGATCTTGGTGACGTTGGCAACCATGCCCGAGGGCAGGATCACGACGCTGTCGCCGGGCTTCACCGCGCCGCCGGCAACCGTTCCCTGGTAGCCACGGAAGCTTTCGCCCGGGCGCGAGACGCGCTGCACGGGCAGGCGGAAGCCAACGGTCTGGGAGGAGCGTGTCGTCGCCAGTTCAAGCACTTCGACGAGCGTCGGCCCCTCGTACCAGGGCATCGAAGCGCGGCCGTCGTAAACGACGTTCTCGCCTTTTAGTGCCGAAAGCGGAATCGCCGTGACCTGGCGCACGCCGAGCGACAGCGCAAGCTCACGAAATTCGTGGCTGATCTGGTCGAACCGGGCGCGGTCATAGTCCGTTAGGTCGATCTTGTTGACCGCCAGAACGAACTGCTTGATGCCCATAAGGGTTGCGATCGTCGCGTGCCGCCGGGTCTGCTCCAGCAGACCGACACGGGCGTCGACCAGCAGCACCGCGAGGTCGGCCGTCGAGGCACCGGTTGCCATGTTGCGGGTATATTGTTCATGACCGGGTGTGTCGGCGACGATGAAGGAGCGCTTGTCGGTGGAGAAATAACGATAGGCAACGTCGATGGTGATGCCCTGTTCGCGCTCGGCCTGCAGGCCGTCGAGCAGAAGGGCAAAATCCGGCAGACCCAGGTCGTTCTGCTTGCCGTTGGAATCGCGCCGCAGCGTTGCCGCCTGGTCTTCCTTGACCGCCTTGGTGTCCCAAAGCAGCCGGCCGATCAGCGTCGACTTCCCGTCGTCAACCGAGCCGCAGGTGATGAGGCGAAGGGGGCGGCTGTCGCGCGTTGCGCGCGCCGTTTCGAAGGCCGGAAACGCCAGAACGTGAGCGGCTGCGTCTTCCTGAACGGCATTCGCGGTTGCTGGTGCGGTCATCAGAAATATCCTTCGCGTTTCTTCTTTTCCATCGAGCCGGATTGGTCACGGTCGATGGCGCGGCCCTGGCGTTCGGATACGGTCGCGGTTTCGAGTTCGGAGATGATGTCGTCGAGCGACGTGGCGCCGGAGCGGATGGCGCCGGTCAGCGGGAAACATCCGAGCGTGCGGAAGCGGATCACTTCTTCGCGCTTGGTTTCACCCGGCAGCAATTCGAGGCGCGGATCTTCGGCAAGGATCATCATGCCGTCGCGTTCGACGACCGGGCGCTTCTTGGCGAAATAAAGCGGCACGATCGGAATGTCTTCGGCCTGGATGTAACGCCAGATGTCGACCTCAGTCCAGTTCGACAGCGGGAATGCACGCACGCTCTCACCCTTACGCACCATGCCGTTATAGACGTTCCAAAGCTCGGGGCGCTGGTTGCGCGGATCCCAGCGGTGGTCGGGGGTGCGGAAGGAGTAGATGCGCTCCTTGGCGCGCGAGGCTTCTTCGTCGCGGCGCGCGCCGCCGAAGGCGGCGTCGTATTGGCCGGCGTCGAGCGCCTGGCGCAGCGCCTCGGTCTTCATGATGTCGGTATAGAGCGCCGAACCGTGGCTGAACGGCGTGACGTTCTCTGCCGCACCGCGCGGATTGACGTGCTCGATCAGGTCGAGGTCGTAGCGCTTCACGATCTCGTCGCGAAACGCGATCATCTCGGCGAACTTCCAGCCGGTGTTGACGTGCAAAAGCGGAAAGGGAACGCGGCCGGGATAGAAAGCCTTGCGCGCCAGGTGCAACAGCACCGAGGAATCCTTGCCGATCGAGTAGAGCATCACCGGGCGTTCGAACTCGGCGGCCACTTCGCGGAAGATGTGGATCGCTTCGTTTTCAAGCGCCTTCAGATGCGGGTCAAGCGGTGGCTTGGTGCTCTGCGGGTTGTGCAGTTCCGTTTCCGGATGGGTAAGGGGCATTTCAGTCTCCGGGAGGATCTTTGTCTTGGGAGGAGCGCGCCAGCCCTCAGGCGGCGCTGCTCGAAGTCGGGATGATGGAACTGGCGGTCTCCGGGACGTGAAGCCCGCATTCGCGCTTCTCGTCGTTTTCCCACCACCAGCGGCCGGCACGTTCGGGCTCGCCCGGCTTGATGGCGCGGGTACAGGGCTCGCAGCCGATCGAGGGATAGCCGCGCGCATGCAGCGGGTTTGTCGGAACGGCGTTGGTGGCGACGTAGGTGCGGATGGTTTCAATGTCCCAGTCGGCCAGCGGATTGATCTTGATGAGGTCGCGCTCGGTATCTGCCTCGGCAAAGGGGGTCGCTGCCCGGTTGCCGGACTGGCCGCGGCGAAGCCCCGTCACCCAGTAGCTGGCACCTTCCAGTGCACGCGCAAGCGGCTTCAGCTTGCGCACGTCACAACAGGCATGCCTGGCTTCGACGCTGTCGTAAAAGCCGTTGGCACCATATTGCGCTGCATAGGCGTCGACGTCTGCCTTTTCCGGATGATAGCGCTTGATCAGGATGCCGTAGGTCTCTTCCGTCTTGTCGATCAGCGCCACCGTCTCGTTGAAGAGGCGGCCGGTCTGCAGCGTGGCGACATCGACCGCCAGCCGGTTCTTGCCGATGACGGCCGTGATCACCTGATCTTCGATGCCGAGCGATGTGGTAAAGACGGCGCGGCCTTCAAGGCCGGCGACGAGCGCGAGACGCCCTGCGAGATCCAGGCCTTCAAGCGCTTCGTTCAGAGCTTTCGCGGTAGCGTCGAGGGGTGACGTGGTCATGGCTGCGTCCTGTTCCAACTTGTCAGGAATATCGCAGCCGCGTGTGGCGAGGGACAGAAATAGCGGTTTCTAATGCTGGGCGTTTGGAGCAAATCTGCCTCTCAGATCGAAAAGCAGTGAAAAACGTAAGATAAGCTAGTAAAATACTAGACTTTATACTTCCTTTCGCGTCGTTGCCCGGCCTTTACATCAAGAAGCGCGGCCCCTTCGGTCCGCGCTTCAACTGGTGATCGGTCAACGATGCCGGTCAGAACTCTGCCCGGCCTTCTCCTGCTCGGCTCCCGGATTGCGATAAGCAGCCGCAAGCCGGCGGCCGAGCCCGTGCGCCGGCGACGGAGCCTGCGGCTCGCCCGACGCGTTGCGCACGAGATGCATCGGCGCCTGGCGCTCGTTGCCGGTCTTGAAGCGCATCAGCAGATCGTTGAGCGCGCCGGCCTCGCGGGCGAGGCTGTGGCTTGCCGCCGTCGACTGCTCCACCATCGCCGCATTTTGCTGCGTGCCCTGGTCGATCGAATTGACGGCGGTGTTGATCTGCTGGATGCCGGCCGCCTGCTCGCGGGCGCTTTCGACGATGGCCGTCACATGCGCGCTGATTTCCTGCACCTCGGCAATGATGCCCTCGAGCGCCGTTCCGGTCTCGCGGACCAGGTTGACACCGGATTTGACCTGGGCACCGGAGGTGGCAATCAGCACCTTGATCTCCTTGGCGGCCTGCGCCGAGCGTTGGGCAAGCTCGCGCACCTCCTGGGCGACGACGGCAAAACCCTTACCGGCCTCGCCGGCGCGGGCCGCCTCGACACCGGCATTCAGCGCCAGCAGGTTGGTCTGGAAGGCGATGTCGTCGATGACGCCGATGATGCTGGAGATCTCGCGGGAGGAGGCCTCGATGCCGCTCATGGCGGTGACGGCATTGCCGACGATCTCGCCGGATTTTTCCGCCGCGCCGCGGGTTCTGGTCACCAGGTTTCCGGCCTCCTCTGCACGCCGGCTGGCATCCGCCACGGTCGTTGCGATCTGGTCGAGTGCCGCCGTCTCCTCGACGGAGGCCGCCTGCTGTTCGGTTCGTTTCGACAGGTCGCCCGCCGCCGAGCGGATCTCGCTGGCGCCGGCATTGATGCTGCGGGCATTGTCGCCGACAGAGCGCAGGGCGTCCTCGAGATTGCCGACCGAACTGTTGAAGTTGGTGCGAAGCGCATCGAGACGCTCTGCAAGCGCAGTGCCGATGCGATAAGTAAGGTCGCCCTCGGCAAGGCGGCCGAGCCCGAAGGCCAGCGCTTCGACAGCCGCCTGGACTTCAGCTGTTTCCCGAGCCTTCTGCGCGTCGCGCTGTTCGCGTTCGCGCTCCGAAAGCGAGCGGTTTGCCTCGGCTTCCTGCTCCAGTCTCTGGCGCTCGAGCGCATTGTCGCGGAAGACGGCAACGGCCCCGGCCATCTGACCGATCTCGTCCCGGCGCCCTTCGCCTGAGATTGCCGCCTTGAGATTGCCGGCAGCGAGCTGGCGCATGGCTTCGCGCAGCTTCGTTAGCGGCCGGAAAAGCCCTGAGATGACGAACCACACCGTTGCTGCGAGTATTGCCATGGCGAAGCCGGCGATCACGGTCTGCCAGAGGGCCAGATTGTCCTTTTCGGCCCTGGCTGCCTTGAGTTCGCTGTTTGCCTCGGAAAGCTGCAGCTTGATCAATTCGCTGTCGGCGCGGCGAGGGGGTCGACGGAGGCATAGAGCCTGGTGTCGACGAAGCGTTCGAGCTCGGCCTTGTCCTGCTGCTCCATGATCTGCATGAGGCCGCGGATCGACGCGTCGCTTGCGACGCGGGCTCTGTCAAAAGTCTCCGTGAGCTTCTTTTCTCCCGGCGTGAGCCTTGTCGCTTCATAGGTGCGCCATTGCCCGTCGATTGTGGAAAGCGCGGCATTGATCGCGTCCTTGCCTGCTCCCCAGCCAAGTGCGCCGCTTCGCACCTTGTGGGTCGTGTCGACGATCTCGACGGCATACATGTCGGAGACGGTCTTCAACTGATCGACCGGCAGCAGCCGATCGGCAACGATGGATTCCGTGCGTTTGGAAACCGATGTCATCGCATTGCATGCAGCAAATTGCCGTCATGGCACATCCGCCAAGCGTTCGCTCCGTCTTATCTAGACATAACAACCGGAGATTAAGAATGGCTAAATTGTAAGCTGCTGAACAAGAATAATGCAACCATCAGTTCGCGGCCGTGCGGCGCGTGGCGATGCCACCATCGCCTGACAGCCGGATTGCTCAAGATTTGTTGAACGAGCGATGCTTTCCCATCCGACGCTTCGGGTTCAATCTTGCGGCCCCGAGGCAAATTAGGGAGTGGGAGATGATGACATCCTTTCCTGGGCGCGTTCTTGTCGGAAGCATGGTGACGTTGCTTCTGGTCACAGGCGCCCACGCCCATCACGGCTGGTCCTGGGCGGAGGCGGACCAGATCGAACTCGCCGGCACGATCCGCGAGATTTCGATGGCGCCGCCGCACCCGACGCTTCAGGTCGAAACCGAAAAGGACGGGCTCTGGCGTGTTGAGCTGGGCAATCCCAGACAGACGGAACGGTCCGGCTTCGTCGAAGGTGTTGCCAAGGTTGGCGACCAGATCGTGGCGCTTGGCAATCGCTCGCTCGACCCGAACGAGAAGCGCATGAAGGCGGTGCGCGTGACGGTGGCCGGCAAGACCTTTGACATTTACCCGGAACGTATCCGGACCGGTGGATGAGTGCGGCGGAGCTGCTGGAGTGGCTCGCCGCGTGGCCGCTGGCATCGGCGATGCGGCGATCCGCGATCCTCTACCTCGTCGTCAACGCGGCCCACATACTGGCGATCGCGCTTCTGATCGGCGCGATCGTGCCGTTGGATTTGCGGTTGCTCGGTTTCTTCGGCAACACCTCGCTTGAAGTGCTTGGGCCGTTTCTGTCACGCGCGGCCGCGGTCGGTCTGTGCCTGGCGATCGTGACCGGTCTCTGCCTCTTTAGCGTTCGGCCGGCGGCCTATGCCACGAACGCTGCGTTCCTCGCAAAGATCGGTCTGCTCGGGGCCGGCGCCGCCAATGCTGTCAGTGTGCATCTGGGCGGCGCCTGGCGGGCCGCCGTAAATGGCGGCCCGGTCTCACGACGCGTTCGTGTCTCGGCGGCGGTCTCGTTGACAGCGTGGCTGGGCGCGCTTCTGGCCGGGCGCTGGATCGGCTTTCTCTGATCGCGCCTCTATCGGTCGCTTGCCGTTCTCCACGCGGGGAGGGCAGGCGCCTGCTCGACCGTTCTGCCACGCACGAACTGCAGCGTCGCCTCGGCCACGCGTTGGCCGAGATGCCTTGCGGTGGCGAGATCGGATTGCGGCGGCGCCAGATCGGCCCCTTGGTCGATGTTCGACTGCGCGCCGGCGCCCAGCCAGAAACCCAGCCGGTTGAGATCATCAGGCGATCCGGTGGTGGAGTGATTGGCCGGCGGCAGATCAAGATTGATCCAGTGCATGCCGTGCTGGGCAGCAAAGAGCGCGAGCTGCATCAGTGTCGCGAGCTTGTCGCCGGAAGCGGTTCCCGAATTGGTGAAACCGGCGGCGATCTTGTTTTTCCAGAGATAACCTTTGGCCATAACTGCGTTTGAACTTGCCTCCTGAAAAGACTTGAATGCGGCCGATGGGCCTCCGACATAGGTTGGGGTGCCGAAGATAATCGCCTCGGCCGAGAGCAGATCGCTCCAGCGCGCCGGCGCCTCTTCAACGGTCAAGAGCAGGCATTGCGCGCCGTCGACCCGCTCGATGCCGGTTTTGACGGCTTCTGCCTGTCGTGCGGTGTGGCCGTAGCCGCTGTGGTAGATGACGGCGATGCATGTGTTGCTCATGGTTCGGTCTCCATTGGTTTTTGGTGTTGGATTTGTCGCGCGAGCAAAGGCGCGCGCCGTCGGCGCGTGGCAGGCTTGCTGAAGCATTGGTCAGGGTCGCGAGCTGTCGGCTCCAGCAACTGCGCGTTGGAGTGCGACGGTCAGGGCGCGGCCATTTGCCGTTCAGTGAACGGCATGGCCGCCGAAATGTCGCAGCGTTTCCGGGAGATGTTTAAGCTTCTCCGGATTGCGGGTGACGTAGATGGCGGTGATCCGATCCTGCTCGATCTCAAGGGCAGTGGTCTGCAGGATCTCCCCATCTTCGATGGTGATGAAACCGGGCAGCCCATTGATGAAATCGTAACGCACGAGCCGCGACATCGTCTGGGCAAAGATCAGCGCCAGCGAGGCGTGCAGCTTCATCACTTTGTCTAGGCCGACGATCGGCCGTCTTGGTGCCACCGTCTTGCCGCCGCCATCGGCGTAGACGATCGCCTCGGTCGCAAGCAAGGAACGAAGCTGTTGCATGTCGCCGCCACGCGACGCCGCGAAGAAGGCGGAGGCGATTTCCAGGCCTCGTTCCCGTGGCATTGCAAAGCGGCGGCGGGCATTGCGGATATTGACGCGGGCGCGGCTGGCGAGCTGGCGGCAGGTTGCCGGTTTGCGGCCGATCGTCTCGCCGATTTCATCGAAGCTGACGCCGAAAACATCGTGCAGCAGGAAGGCTGCCCGTTCGAGCGGCGACAGGCGTTCCAACGCCATCATCAGCGGCAGGGTGATGTCGTCAAGGTCGTCGCTCTCCTCGACGATCGGTTCCGGCAGCCACGGCCCGAGATAGGTTTCGCGCCGCCGCCTTGCCGACTTCAACTGATCGAGGCAAAGTCGTGTCACGACCCGGCGCAGGAACGCCGATGGTTCCTTGACGGCCACGCGGTCGGCGTCGAGCCAGCGCAGGAATGCCTCCTGCACGATATCCTCGGCCTCGCTGACCGAACCCAGCATACGATAGGCAATGCGGATCAGTCGCGGACGCAGCGGGTCGAAGGTCGTCTTGACGTCTTCGTCTGTCATCTCGGCCATTACATCCCCCACTGCGGTGCACTACAGGCGGCCAAGCAATGGCCAGCGCGCATGCGGAGCCAGGATGGCATTGCCGCAGCGGTTGCGACAAGCGGATCGAGCTTCGCCGTCATGTTCGTCTCCTTCATCTCGGGCTCTTGAGAAGACAGGACGAGATAGCGTCGGTGAATGTGACATGCCGCAGACTTTGCGGCAGTCTATGCAGGCGAAACGCGCCTCGTGGCGCAGGCGATCCTATCTGTCGCTGACGGCCCAGCGCGGGTTGAACCAGGGCTCCTGATTGGACCGGGCAAGCGGCTGCTTGCCGAGGATATGGTCGGCGGCCTTTTCGCCGGTCATGATCGAGGGGCTGTTGAGATTGCCGTAGGTCACGTGCGGGAAGATCGAGGAGTCCGCGACGCGCAAACCGTCGACGCCGATCACCCGCGTCTCCGGGTCGACCACGGCCATCGGGTCGTCCTTGGCGCCCATCCGGCAGGTGCCGCAGGGGTGGTAGGCGCTTTCGAGGTGTTCGCGCAAGAAGGCGTCGATCTCATCGTCCGTCTGCACTTTCTCGCCCGGCTGGATCTCGGGCCCGCGATACTGATCGAAGGCCTGCTGGCCGAAGATTTCGCGGGTAAGGCGCACGCAATGGCGAAATTTTTCCCAGTCCTCCGGGTGGCTCATATAGTTGAAGCGGATGACCGGATCGGCCATCGGGTCGGAGGACCGCAAGCTGACGTTGCCGCGCGACTTCGACAGGTTGTAGCCGACATGCACCTGGAAGCCGTGGCTCTTGGCGGCCGCCTTGCCGTCATAGCTGATGGCGACCGGCAGGAAGTGGTACTGGATATCGGGCTGCTTGACGCCCGGCGCCGAGCGCAGGAAGGCGCAGGCCTCGAACTGGTTGGACGCGCCGAGCCCTCCCTTGGACAGCAACCATTGAGCGCCTGCGACCCCCTGCCAGAACCAGGGCAGCCAGGAATAGAGCGAGACCGGCTTGGTCGAGACCTGCTGGAAATAGAACTCCATATGGTCCTGAAGATTGGCGCCGACGCCGGGTCGATCGACCTTCACCTCGATGCCCATGTCCTTCAGATGCTGCGCCGGGCCGATGCCCGACAGCATCAAGAGCTTCGGCGAGTTGAAGGAGGAGGCCGAGACGATGACCTCGCGGTTCGCCTTGACGATCTCGATCTTGCCGCCGCGTTCGATCTCGACACCAGTCGCCCGGCCATTCTCGATCACGATCTTGCGGGCAAAGCAGCGCAGGAGAGAAACGTTCAGCCGTTTCAGCGCCGGCCGGAGATACGCGTTTGCCGCCGACCAGCGGCGCCCCTGCCACACGGTTTGCTCCATCAGGCCGAAGCCTTCCTGCTTGCTGCCGTTGTAGTCGTTGGTAAGCTCGAAGCCCGCTTGCTGGCCCGCCTCGATGAAGGCGTGGAACAGCGGGTTGGTGACTGGCCCGCGCTTGACGTGCAACGGACCGTCTGTCCCGCGCCAGCCGGTCTCGCCGCCGTGAGAATGTTCCATGCGCTTGAAGTAGGGAAGCACGTCCGCATAGGCCCAACCGCGAGCGCCGAGGTCTTCCCAGCGATTGAAATCCTCGGCATGGCCGCGCACGTAGACAAGGCCGTTGATCGAGGAGGAACCGCCGATGACTTTGCCGCGCGGCGCGGTGATGCGCCGGTTGTTGAGGTTCGGCTCCGGTTCGGAATGGTAGCCCCAATTGTAGCGGTCCATGCTCATCGGCCAGGCAAGCGCCGCCGGCATCTGGATGAACGGCCCGATATCAGAGCCGCCATATTCGAGCACGAGCACCGAATGCTTGCCATCCTGCGACAGGCGGTAGGCGAGGGCCGAACCGGCCGAGCCGGAGCCGATGATGATGTAATCTGCCTGCATAGTCGTGCTCTTTCTCTTGCGTCTCCAAGAAGCGGCCGGTACCGCGACTGCTGTCGCCACCCCTCATTCCTGTGCTCGTCACAGGAATCCAGCCAAGCGACGTCTGTCGCTTGAAAGAATCTCGCGCCACCGACGTGGCGCTGCTGGATCCCCGGAACTCGCTTTCGCTCGCCCGAGGATGAGGGGAGAGTGCAGCCGCTTTCCAGTAGGACGGCGGCTCTCCCTCAATACGGTGCCTGCACCGGGCTCATGCCGACATAGACGGTCTTCAACTCGCTGTAGTGGTTGAGCGCCGCCACCGAATTCTCGCGACCGAAGCCGGATTGCTTGGAGCCGCCGAAGGGGATCTCGACCGGGCAAAGATTGTAGGTGTTGATCCAGAGCGTGCCGGCTTCGAGCTGGTCGACCACGCGGTGGGCGCGGGTGATGTCGGCTGTGAAAACGCCGGCCGACAGGCCGAACTCGGTCGCATTCGCGCGCGCGACGACGTCCGCCTCGTCTTCGAAGTCGAGAACGCACATCACGGGGCCGAAGATCTCCTCACGCGCGATGGTCATATCGTCCGTGACGTCGGCAAAAACGGTCGGCTGGATATAGGTGCCCTCGGCGCTGACGGCGTTCGGAATGCCGCCGCCGGTGACGAGACGCGCGCCTTCGGCTTTGCCCTTTTCGATATAGGAGAAGACCTTGTCGCGCTGCGCGCCCGATACCATCGGACCGAGCTGAGTCGCCTCATCCATCGGATCGCCGATGACGATCGCTTCGGTGCGGGCCTTGAGGCGATCGAGGAACGCATCCTTGATGCCCTTCTGCACGAAGACGCGGGTGCCGTTGGAGCAGACCTGGCCGGTGGAATAGAAGTTGCCGAGCATGGCGCCGCCGATGGCGCTTTCGAGGTCGGCATCATCGAAGACGATCAGCGGCGACTTGCCGCCGAGCTCCATCGTCACATGGCGAAGGCCGGCAGCCGCCGCCTCATAGACCTTGCGGCCGGTCGGCACCGAACCGGTGAGCGACACCTTGGCGACATCGGGATGGTTGACGAGCAGCGGACCGGTCGTGCGATCCCCCTGGATGACGTTGTAGAGGCCCTTCGGAAGGCCGGCCTCAATCAGGATCTCGGCGATCTTCAGGGCGCCGAGCGGGGTGTTTTCTGATGGCTTGAAGACCATGGAGTTGCCAGCCGCAAGCGCTGGAGCGCCCTTCCAGCAGGCGATCTGCTGCGGATAGTTCCAGGCGCCGATACCGACGCAGACGCCGAGGGCCACACGCTTGGTATAGGCAAAGTCGCCGCCGAGCGGGATGTAATCGCCGTTGAGCGCAGTGGCGATGACTCCGCCGAAGAACTCGAAGCTGTCGGCACCCGATGTCGGGTCGGCAACGATCGTCTCCTGGATCGGCTTGCCGGTGTCGAGCGTTTCAAGCTCGGAAAGCTCGCGGTTGCGCTCGCGCATGATTTCGGCGGCGCGCTTCAAGATGCGGCCGCGGGCGGTCGGGCTCATGGCCGCCCACTCCGGCTGCGCGCGCTTAGCTGCAGCAATCGCCTTTTCGACGATCGCGGGCGTTGCCGCATGCAGCCGGGCGATCACCTCGCCGGTTGCGGGATAGATGCTCTCGATGACGGTGCCGGCGACGTCCTCGACATAGTCGCCGTCGATGAAGTGCGAGGCTTGCGGTTGGGCTCTCATGTCATTCTCCCCGCGGGTAGCGTTTGGATTCCTCGAGATTGTCGAGGTTCATGTGGTTGCGCATGTAGCGCTCGGATGCTTTCTGCAGCGGCTGGTGGTCCCAGGGATAGTAGGCGCCGTTCCGCAGCGCCTCGTAGACCACCCAGCGCCGGGCCTGGCTCTCGCGCACGGCGGCATCGAAGGCCTCCATGTCCCAGTGGGCGGCGCACATGTCGCGAAACGCATTCAGCGTTGCCGCCTGCACTGGTGTCTCCGGATTTGCCGCGAGGTTCCTTAGTTCCAGCGGATCGGCTTCGAGATCATAGAGCTGATCCGGGTCAAGCGCGCAGTGGATATATTTCCATTTCCCTTCGCGGATGGCGATCAGCGGCGCGTAGGACGCTTCCGCCGCATACTCCATCAGCACCGGCTCCGTGCGCTCTTCGCCGTTGATCATAGACACCAGACTGATGCCGTCGGTCCAGGGCTTCACTTCGTCCATCGAGATACCGGCAAGGTCGCAAAGCGTCGGCGTCACGTCGAGGTTCGACGTTGGTGCCAGGTGCAGGCCTGGCGTCACGCCGGGGCCGGCGGCCATCAGGGGCACGCGCGCCGAGCCTTCGAAGAAGTTCATCTTGAACCACAGGCCGCGCTCGCCGAGCATGTCGCCATGGTCGGAGCAGAACAGGATCAACGTGTTGTCGAGCATCCGGGTGCGCGTCAGCGTGTCGATGAGTTCGCCGACCTTCTCGTCAAGATAGGAGATGTTGGCGAAATAGGCGCGGCGCGAGCGGCGGATATTGTCCTCGGTCAAGTCGAAATTGACGTAGTCGCAGGAATGCATGATGCGCCTGGAGTGCGGATCCTGATCTTCCTCCGGCAGCATGCCGACCTCGGGCAGAAGATGCTCGCAACCCTCGTAGAGATCCCAGAATTTCTTGCGGGCGACATAGGGGTCGTGCGGATGGGTGAAGGAGACGGTCAGGCACCAGGGTCGTCGGCCGGCATCGTCGTTTTCGCGCGACAGCTGGTAGAGCTTCTGGTTGGCGAGGAAGGCGACCTCGTCATCATATTCCATCTGGTTGGTGATCTCGGCAACGCCGGCGCCGGTGACGGAACCGAGATTGTGGTACCACCAGTCGATGCGCTCGCCCGGCTTGCGATAATCCGGCGTCCAGCCGAAATCGGCGGGATAGATGTCCGTCGTCAGGCGCTCCTCGAAACCATGCAGTTGATCCGGTCCGACGAAATGCATCTTGCCCGACAATGCGGTGTAGTAGCCGGCGCGGCGCAGATGGTGTGCGTAGGTCGGGATCGAGGACTGGTATTCGGCGGCGTTGTCATAGACGCGGGTGCGGCTCGGCAGCTGGCCCGCCATGAACGAGGCGCGGGCCGGCGCGCAAAGCGGCGACGAGGTGTAGTTGTTGCGAAAGCGGGCCGAGCGGGCGGCGAGGCTCTTCAGGTTCGGCGCATGCAGAAATTCCGCCGGGCCGTCGGGAAAGAACTTTCCGTTCAGCTGGTCGACCATGATGATCAGGATATTCGGTCTGGCGGTCATATGGCCCGTCCTTGGCGGTGGAGCTGGTCGAGATGCGAGGTGACGTAGTCTTCCGTCAGCGCGATCGAGGCTTCGATGCCGATCGGCGCGGAGCGCAGACTCTGGCGGATGTAAAGCCCGTCGATCATCGCAGCTGCGCCTTCCGCAATGCGTTCCGCGTCATCGACAGGGCAAAGCACCTTGAGGCTCGCCATCAGATTGGAGCGCAGCCGCCGGGCATAGACGACGAGGAAGCGCCGGACGTCTTCCGAGCGCTGCGCTTCGGAATAAAAGGCGAGCCACGCGGCGATGGTGTCGGGCGCAAACTGGCTGGCCTGAAACGAGACGCGGATCAGCGCGCTCAGCTTCTCGCGCGGCGTTGCCGCTGCGCTCAGCGCCTTCACCGTATCGTCGCGCAGTTGCCTTAGCAGACTGCGCACGGTCTCGATCAGCAATTGTTCCTTGCTGCCGAAATAGTGATGGGCAAGCGCCGGGGAGACGCCGGCGCGGCGGGCGATGTCGGACATGGTGACGGCGAGCGTGCCCTGGTCGCCGATCACGCGCAGCGCCGCATCCACCAGCGCCTTGCGGCGCACAGGTTCCATTCCGACCTTGGGCATTCGTCTCTCCCTTGACTATGGTCAGTTTATTTTTGATTGACTCATCAATCAATAAAAATCTGCGATGTTTTCTCTTTCTTTTTGCAGAGAAATCCGGCTCAATCCGATGGTAGCGTTCTGGATATTCGAAGGACTGGAGGTTGAAATGACCTATGCATTCGATCCGGCTGGCAAGGCGGCGGTTGCCGGCAAATGGGGATGGTTCGTCGCGCTCGGCGTGCTCTTGATCATGTGCGGCGGGCTTGCCTTCGGCAACCTGCTGATGGCGACGGTGGCCTCGGTCTATTATGTCGGGCTGATCATGCTGATCGGCGGCCTGTTCAATCTCGCTCACGCCTTCCAGGTCAAGGGCTGGGACAGCGTGCTCTATTGGGTCTTGAGCGGCGCCTGCTACGCCATCGCCGGGCTCTTTGCCTTCATCAATCCGGTGCTGGCCTCGTCCTTCCTCACCGTCCTGATGGCCATCGCGCTGATCGTTGCCGGTTGCTTCCGCATCTGGGTCAGCTTCAAACTTCGGCCGATACAGGGCTGGGGATGGGTCGCGCTCGGCGGTATGGTCACGCTTGCCGCCGGTCTGATCATTGCCGCCGGCTGGCCGGTCAACAGCCTCTGGATCCTCGGCCTGTTCCTGGCGGTCGATCTGGTGATGCAGGGCCTGTCGCTGATCGCCTTCGGGGTCCTGGCGAAGGGCTAGGCTCCTTGATCGCCGCCCCGCTCAAGAAGCGCTGAAAGCAGCGCGAGCATGTCGGTGCGAAGATCGGCAAGCTCGCCCGAGGCGAGCGCCTCAAGCCCGATCAAGGCGCCGTAGAGAATGTTCGCGCCGCTTCGGCTGGAGGCGGCGAAGAAGCCGCATCGCTCGAACAGTCTCGCGACATAGGCGAGCCGCCGCTGGTCTACGACCTTGAGCACAGCCGCAGCGGCGTCGTCGTACCGCGCCCATTCGCGGATAGCCCCCTCAGCCTGTACTCCGCCATAGGCGAGATTGCGGTCGCCGGTCGCCGCCTCGACCAGCAGTCTCAATTGCTCGCGCCCCGAACCATCGTTTGCTTCCACATCCGCAATGATCGCATCCGTGGCTTGGGCCGCCCAGTGTTCCAGCATCTGCGCCTTCAGATCCGGCACGTCCCTGAAGTGCCAGTAGAACGAACCCTTGCTGACCTTCAGATCGCGCGCGATCGCCTCTGCCCGGATCGCCTGCACGCCGCCGGTCGACAGCGCGCGGAAGGCCGCCTTGACCCAGTCGTCGCTTGAAAGAGGTGTCTTTGTCGCCATGCCGCACCCATACGCCACCGTATTGACTCGTGCAATGAGCATGCGTACATACGCTACCGTATGGTGAGTTTTTGGAGACGACATCATGAACCTTTGGCTTCTTTCGGCAGCCGCGCTTTCCTTTGTGACGACTGGCATTCATGTGCTGGCGGGCGGTCCCGACGTGCATGATCCATTGCTTGCGGCTGATCTGTCGCCGGTTCTCAAGGTCTACGTGTCGCTGCTTTGGCACGCGACATCGGCGGTTCTTGCCGTCAACAGCGTCGCCTTGCTTTGGGCATCGGTCAGCCGTCGTCATCGGCAGGCGCTTGCCGGTGCCGTCGTCGCGCAATATCTCGCCTATGCCGGCCTCTTCATCGGCTACGGGCTCGGCTATGTCGGCACCCTCTGGCAGACACCGCAATGGGCCGTGTTCCTGTTGATCTCCACGCTGGCACTGCTGGGATTGCGGTCAACGCCCGTGAACCTCAGCAAACTGGCCGGCTGAGCACAGCCGCCAGAACCTTGCGATGGAGGATGAAATGTTATCGCTAACGCTCGCTTCGGCGATTTGTCTTGTTCTTTCGGTGATCGCCACCGTTCACGCCTATTGGGCTTGGGGCGGACTCTGGCCGGGTCACGATGAAGCGTCGCTCGCGAAAACCGTCGTCGGCGCGTCCGGCCTGGAGACCATGCCGCCTGCCGGATTGACGGCAATGGTCGCGTTCTTGGTCTTCATGGCAGGCTTGTTGCCGCTGATATTGGTTTCGGGCTCACCGTCGATCTTGCCTGCGAGCTTGGTGTGGATGGGAATGGCGCTGCTGGCTGCAATCTTTCTTGTCCGCGGCGCCCTTGCATTCACAGCCATCTTCCGGCGCCGCCAT
Organism: Ensifer sp. 4252; assembly: GCF_050434565.1. Lineage (NCBI taxonomy): Bacteria > Pseudomonadati > Pseudomonadota > Alphaproteobacteria > Hyphomicrobiales > Rhizobiaceae > Ensifer > Ensifer sp. 4252. Next base: position 708,205 of record NZ_JBNDIU010000001.1, on the reverse strand, counting down.
CCGCAGGAGCCGTTCGCCACGCTCGACCGGTATTTCTACGCCCCCTTCTGCGTGGTCATCGGTACCGGCTACGTCCTCGTTCTTGCTCTCGTCTGAACCTGGCGCGACACAGGGGCCGCAGTTTCGAAAGAACTGATGAAACTACTGATTTTATTAGCAAGTCCGACAATGGTCAGCGCGGGCGGAGCTGTCATATAGCTTTCATCAAAGCTTCATACAGGGGAAAGACTTCGTTGACTCTTGGTCGCCATCCTGCGGCCGTCCGATCGTCCGTTCTCAAGTTTCTGGAGCCCGGCATGTCCGCCGCCCCCGCCGAAATTCTCTCGCTTCGCCGGTTCGGCGACGACCAGATCGTAACGCTTGCAAAGCTTGTGATCGAAAGCGCCTTCCAGCCGATCGTCGAAGCGGCAACCGGTGCCGTCTTCGGCTACGAGTCGCTGATGCGCGGCTTTCAGAAGCTGGGCTTTGCCTCGCCTTTGGAATTGCTCGACAAGGCGGAAGAGGCCGGCCAGTTGCTGGCGCTGGAGCATATGGTCAACAGCCGTGCCGTTGCGGCCTTCGCGACTTTGCCGGAGTTCTCCACCCGCACACTGTTCCTGAATTTCGATTCCCGCCTCGTCGGCGGCGAAGACGCGATCGTCGAGCGTCTCGTCAATCACCTGAAGCGCGCCAATATCGCGCCGTCGTCGCTCTGCTTCGAGCTGTCCGAACGTTTCGACAGCGGCAAGATGCCGGATTTCTCGGCGCTTGTCCGCGAACTTCGGCTCGCCGGCTTCAAGCTGGCCATCGATGATTTCGGCGCCGGCTTCAATGGCCTGAAGCTGCTTTGCGATCAGCCGGTCGATTATGTGAAGATCGACCGGCACTTCATTTCCGGCATCGACGCCGATGCGCGCAAGCGCCACCTTGTTCGCCACACCGTCAACACCGCCCATGTGCTCGGCACTCGGGTCATCGCCGAAGGCGTCGAGACCGAGGCGGAGTTCCAGACCTGTCGCGATCTTGGCTGCGACCTTGTGCAGGGCTATTTCATCGCCCGGCCGACGACGCACTTAAGCGAATTGCAGCCGGCCTATCCGCACCTGGCGTTGAATGGCGGCGGCCACCGCTCGTCGGCGACGCTCGACAGCATTCTAATCCGCAAGCAGATCGAACAATTGCCGACGGTGCGCGAAAGCGACGAACTCGAATCCGCCTTCGATCTCTTCCGCCTCAACCCGCGCCAGCCCTTTTTTCCGGTACTCAACGCCAATGGCGAGCCGCGCGGCATCCTGCATGAGTATCACGTCAAGGAAATGATCTATCATCCCTTCGGCCGCGACCTCCTGAAGAACCGTCTCTACCAGCGCCGCATCTCGCATTTCGCAAGCCCGGCGCCGATCGCCGATCTCGATACGCCGGCCGACGAGATGTTGAAGATCTTTGCCGGCATGGACGGCAGCGACTGCGTGATCCTGACCGAGAATATGCGTTACGCCGGCATCCTGTCGGCATCGTCGCTCCTAAAGATCATCAACGAGAAGCAGTTGAAGACGGCGCAAGAGCAGAACCCGCTGACCGGGTTGCCCGGTAATCGCGCCATCCGTGATTACGTCCAGGATGCGATCCTCGACGGCGACCAGCCCCGCTATTTCTGCTATTGCGACTTCGACGATTTCAAGCCGTTCAACGATACCTACGGTTTCCAGAAGGGCGATCTGGCGATCTCGCTTTTTGCCGCTCTGCTGCGGCGGCATTTCATCGGGGAAGAGAAGTTCCTCGGCCATGTCGGCGGTGACGATTTCTTCGTCGGCATCAGCGGTTGCACCGTCGATGAACTGCAGGTCGTCCTTCACCGTCTGCTTGACGACTTCGCCACCGATGTCCGCCAGCTCTATCTGCCGGAGCATCAGGCAGAGGGGCGTATCAGTGGCCATGGTCGCGATGGCACGGCCAGGGATTTTCCGCTGATGCGCTGTTCGATCGCTGTGCTTGGGCTACCGGAAGGCTTCGTCTTCTCTGACGCCCAGGCCGTCAGCGCCCGCATCGCGGAGATCAAGTCTCGCGCCAAGGGCAGCGCCAGCGGTCTTGTTCTGGAGGCACTGGGCGCTTAGCGACGGGTAGCGAGCAGATTGGCCGGCCATAGAAGGCTGCGGTAGTGCCGCGGCCCTATTTTACCGCTGCCGGCAGACGATGCGCGAGATAGTCGCGCATCTGTGCCAGCGCCATGTCCCGCGTCAGCCCTTCCGATTGGAGCCCAAGCCGTAGCCAGAGGCCGTCGATAAGCGATGTGATCGCGAGCGCGACATCTTCGCACTCGTTCGCGGGCAAAATGTACGCCAGCGCCGACAGCAGGTTTGAACGCATCCTTGCGTGAATGATCTTCTGAATCCGCGCCAATTGTGGTTCGCGCGGCACCTCGGCACAAAGCGACAACCAGGCATGGCAGACGGAAGGCTGGAAGAAGCGTTCCTCGAAATTGGCCTCGATGATTGCGTCTAACCGTTCAAGCGGACTGCGTGCGCGGTTCAGCCGTTTGACCACTGCTTCTTTTAAGGAAGCGTTCGCCTCGCGCATGGCGTGTTCGAACAGTTCCTGTTTGTTGGCAAAATAGTGCAGCACGATGCCCTTCGAGGCGCCGGCATGCGTCGCCACCTTTTCCAGGGTTGCCCCGGCCATTCCCTCTCTCTGCAAGACCTCGAAGGCCGCCCGCCGCAGCTCGTGGCGCCTGATCTCGCTGATCTTCGTCAATCGCATGCATCTTCTCCCAAGCGATTCTCATATTGACAAACTTTCCACGAAGATCAATTGTTGACCGGTAGGTCAATTTAAAGTCCAGCCGGACAAAATGGGGATCGTGATGCTACGTTTGAAGGGCCTGATATCTGTCGCTGCGCTGCTGGCGGCCACGAGTTCCGCCTTTGCCGGTGATCCGCAGGCGTGCAAAAGCGTGCGGCTGGCGGAACCGGGCTGGAACGATCTGGCCTTTACGACCGGCGTCGGGCTGACCTTGCTGAAGGCGCTCGGATATGAGCCGGAAAGCAAGCTTCTCGGCATCGACGTCATCTATACGAGCCTGCGCAGCAACGACCTCGACGTTTTTCTCGGCTACTGGGATCCGGCTATGGTCGCCTACTACAAGCCTTATCGGGAGGACGGTTCGGTCGAGACGGTACGAACCAATCTCGACGGGGCGAAATACACCTTTGCCGTTCCCGACTACGTCTGGGAAGCGGGCGTCAAGGATTTCGCGGATCTGAAAACCTTCGCCGACAAGTTCGAAAGGAAGATGTACGGCATCGAGCCGGGCTCCAATCAGCTGATGCTCGATGCCATCAAGGATCCAGACCTCAGCCTGGAAGGCTGGGAAGTGGTCGAGTCGAGCGAGCAGGGCATGTTGTCCGAGGTGACGCGCCGGGTTCGTGACCAGGCCTTCATCGTGTTCCAAGGCTGGGCGCCACATCCGATGAACAGCGTGTTTTCGATGAAGTATCTGACAGGTGGCGACAAGTTCTACGGTCCGAATTTGGGTGCGGCAACGGTGTCCACCCAGGTACGCAAGGGGTACCTGCAGGAGTGCCCGAATGTCGCCAAGCTGTTGAACAACCTCGTTTTCGACGTCGAATTCGAGAACCGCGGCATGGGCTACCTAATGAATGACGGTCTGTCGCCCGACGAGGCAGGGGTCAAGTCGATCAGGCAAGAACCGCAGCGTCTGGAAACATGGCTCGCCGGCGTGACAACCTACGACGGGCAGCCGGGGCTGACCGCGGTCAAATCCGCGCTCGGTCTTTGATGGTGGTCGATCAGCAATCGTGGGGAGGCGTCAAACGGCGGATAGAACTGCCCGGCGGTCGGCAGTTCGCCTATGTCGACCTGGGACAGGGGCCGGCACTCCTTCTGTTGCACGGCTATTCCGATACGAGCCGCAGTTTCAGCCTGATCGCCTCTAACTTCGGCGGATATCGTCTCATCATTCCGGACCTCGGCGGGCATGGCGGTTCGATGCCCGCCGAGGGGATGGCGGTTGCCGACTTCGCCCGCGATGTCGATTGTCTGATCGATCGGCTTGGCGTCCACGAGTTTGCGCTTGTTGGCCATTCTATGGGAGCGATGATTGCGATCGAGATTGCCGCTCGCCGCCAGCAGGCGGTGCGCGCGTTGGTTCTGCTCTCGGGAAGCCTCAAGCCGGACTTCGGCCCGAGGAAGGATGTGGCCCGAGTCATACGCGCCCTCAAAGACCCGCTTCGTCCCGACGACGCCTTCTTCGATCGCTGGTATGCCTGCAGCCGGCCTGTCGACATGGCGTTCCTGGGGCATCTGCGCCACGAAGCCGCGGCAATGCCGACGACGGTTTGGCGATCGCTCCTCGATGCGCTTGCGGTAACGGACCTCAAATCGCACGCGGCTCAAGTCAAAGCGCCGGTGCTGTGCATCGCCGGGGCACAGGATCCGCTTTTCGGCATCGGAGATCGGCGGGCCCTGGCTGTCGCCTTCGCCTCCGTGCGGTCCATCACGCTCAAGGGCCATGGCCACAATCCGCATTGGGAGAGTCCCGGTGAGGTCGCAGCACTGATCCTTTCGTTTCTTCGCGACGAGCTCGGGCAGCCCGGATCGACATCGGACCTTTCCGCGGCGCCTGGGTAGCGCTAGGTATGGCGCGTGAAACTTGAAGGGTTGCGCCATGCCAATACCGTCTGAAATGACCTTCGTTGATCTTCCATCCCCGGGCGGGCCGGAACATATGGTGCTGTCGAAGGGACCATTGCCGACGCTCAAGGCCGGCGACATTCTGGTGCGTGTCGAAGCGGCAGGCATCAACCGGCCCGATGTGCTCCAGCGCAAGGGCGACTACCCGCCGCCGCCCGGCGCCAGTCCCATTCTCGGGTTGGAAGTTGCCGGCGAAGTGGTGGCTCTAGGCGAGGGGACGCAAGGTTTCTCGATCGGCGACAAGGTCTGCGCGCTTGCCAACGGTGGTGGTTACGCCGAATATGCGGCCGTGCCGGCGACGCAGGCGCTTGCCTGGCCAAAAGGGTATGACGCGGTGAAAGCGGCAGCATTGCCGGAAACTTTTTTCACCGTCTGGGCCAATGTCTTCGACATGGCGGGCCTGAAAGCGGGGGAGACCATCCTCGTCCACGGCGGATCGAGCGGCATCGGCACGACGGCGATCCAACTGGCAAAAGCGTCAGGCGCAGAGGTCTTCGTCACCGCTGGCAGCACCGAGAAGTGCCGGGCTTGCGAGGCGCTCGGTGCAAAGCGGGCGATCAACTATCGCGACGAGGACTTCAAGTCGGTCGTGCTGGAGGAAACCGGCGGTCGGGGCGTCGACGTGATCCTCGACATGGTCGGTGGCCGCTACTTCGACCGCAATATTGGTTCGCTTGCCAAGGACGGGCGGCTCTCGATCATCGCCTTTCTTGGCGGCGCCAAAGTCGAGGCAGCCAATATCGCCCCGATCCTGTCCAAGCGCCTGCATGTCATGGGTTCGGCGCTCCGCCCGCGCACGGCGGCAGAGAAACAGTCGATCCGCGACGGCCTGCTGGCAACGGCCTGGCCATTGCTCGAGGCGGGCAACGTCGCCCCGGTCATCCACGCGGTGCTGCCGTTCGAACAGGTGGCAGACGGACATCGGATGATGGAAGAGGGCGACCACATCGGCAAGATCGTCATGTCCATGCGAGGTTCGTCATGACAATGCGAACTTCGTCATGACCATGCAAAACGCGTCGTGACGGCGGCTTAAGTTACGACCTTCGTTGACCTTGCAATCCCGGGAAAATCTCCTACCTTGCATAAATCGATAACGAACAGAAAGGAAGGTGATCCAATGTCTAATGAGATTTCGGTCGTCGTGACGGGCATGGGAGAGGTGAACACGTCGAGGCAAGCTTCGGCCTGATCCCCGCCTTCCTTCGGGTCCTAAGCCCGGGCCAGCCACTTGGCCAAAACTCAGGGAAGGGTCGCCTCGCGCGGCCCTTTTCCATTTCTAGCCCGCCGTGCATTTCCCACCCTGATCTTCAAATGCATTCTGCGCCGGCATGCCCTCACGCCTGCGATGTCGTCAAAGACCGAAACGCCCGACAGCCGGGATCTTGATGCCCGGTTTGGCAATGTCGAAACCGGCGACGAGGCCGAAGAAATGTAGCTCCAGGCCGCTGCGCACCCCCGCCGAAATGCCCGCGAGGCCATAGAGCGTCGCATGCAGGTCGCGGCCATCGGCGTCGATCTGGAACAGCTTGCCCTCCGGCAGATAGTCACGCCCGACAGCGTCCGGCGGCAACACCGCATTGAGCTCCGGGACCGAGCGCAGCACATGGGCAACGAAGCTGTTGGAGTTCGGCCCGGGCCAGATCCGATAGCCGCCGGCGGATGAGTAGGGGTAGGCAGCAATCGCCGCTTCGATCTTCGGGATCAGTCTGCTCGCTTCCGCGCCGCTGGCGGTCGCAACCAGCCGCGGTTCGTTCGAGTACCAGCGGGCGTCCGCCGGATAGGCGTTCCTGCGGATCGGCTTGCCCCAGCCGACCTTGTCGTAGCGGTTATAGGCCTGGGCGCCCTGTTCCTTGGTGACGATCCAGGCGTGGCTGGCGACAGCACCTTTCATGCCGCCCGTCGTGGCGGAAAAGATGTAGACTGCCGCATCCGGGCTTTGCGCCGGTTTCGGCAGGATGCCTGCGGACGACCAATCGGCATCGCGCCAGCTCTGGGGACGCTCCTTCATGTACCACCATCCGGCAGAGGCCAGAGCCGGCAAGAGGTAGATGACTAGAAAGGCGGCAACGAGCCTGCGGATGAATTTCATGAAAGCCCCGGTTTCCTGTTGTCCGATTCCTGCTAAATGCATGCACCAATCTAGGAAATTTGAGGGCAAGGCATGTCGAATCCCGTTCTCGTCGAAGTCACGCGCGGCAATCTGGTCGAAAGCCGTCACCGCGGCCTGGTTATTGCCGTCGACAGCGAAGGCCGGACGATCTTTTCGTTGGGCGATACCGACAGCGGAGTGTTCCCGCGATCGGCCTGCAAGGCGATGCAGGCGCTGCCGCTGATGGAAAGCGGCGCTGCCGATGCTTATGGTTTCGGTAACAGGGAACTGGCGCTCGCCTGCTCCTCCCATTCGGGCGAGCCGGAACATGTCGCGCTTGCCACGAAGATGCTGGCTGCTGCCGGCCGCGATGTCTCGGCGCTCGAATGCGGCGCTCACTGGTCGTCCGACCAGAAGACGCTGATCGGTCAGGCACGGTCGATGGAGGCGCCGAGCGCGCTTCACAACAATTGTTCCGGCAAACATTCCGGCTTCATCTGCGCCTGCTGCCATTCCGGGACTGAAGTGAAGGGCTATGTCGGTTATGACCACCCGCTGCAGCAGGAAATCCGCGGTGCCATGGAAAGCCTGACCGGTGCGATCCTCGGCCGCGACAATTGCGGCGTCGACGGCTGCTCGATCCCGACCTATGCGGTGCCGCTGAAGGGCCTCGCGCATGGTTTTGCGAAAATGGCGACTGGCGTCGGTCTCGCGCCCGAGCGCGCACGGGCATCGAAGCGGCTGATCGAAGCCTGCATGGCCGAGCCTTTCTACGTCGCGGGCACGAAGCGGGGCTGCACCCGGCTGATGGAAACGGCACCCGGCCGGATCTTCGCGAAAACCGGCGCGGAAGGCGTCTTCTGCGCGGCGATCCCGGAAAAGGGCATCGCCATCGCTGTCAAATGCGAGGATGGTGCCACCCGTGCGGCCGAGGCGATGGTCACCGCCACGCTTGCCCGCTTCTTCCGGGACGAGCCTGACGTGCACGCGGCTCTGATGGCGCAGGCGAATCACACCATGAAGAACTGGAACGGCATCCCGGTCGGTGACGTCAGGGTGACGGAGGCCTTCGCCGCCTGATATTCATTGGAAGAACGCGCGGGGCTGAACCCCGCCCGCGCGTTGTCGCACACGCCCCGCAGCGACCAGTACTCCGCGTCTCACGCAGACAGAAGCGCCATGCCTTTGTCGCGATAGGGGCCGAGAGTATCGCCGTTCATATCTCCCGGCACGATCAGGCCGGCAATGTCTTCGGCGTTGGCGACGTGGTGCGGCGAGGCGGCGTCGAATTTTTCGGCTGTGGCGATGACGAAGGTATCGGCGGCTTGGCCGAGGATGGCGCGCTTGACCGCGGCCTCCTCATAGTCGCCGGTCGAAAACCCGTGAACCGGATGGATCGCCGTGACGCCCAGGAAGAAGATGTCGACACGGATAGCGGCAATGGCCGCCAAGGCGGCGGCACCCGTTGCCACCATCGAGTGCTTGTAAAGCCTGCCGCCGATAAGAATTACATCCGCGTCATGTCTCTCCAGTTCGGCCGCAATGGTCGGGCTGTGCGTGACGATCGTCAGCCGCATCTCGCGCGGAAGCGCTCTGGCGATTTCTGCATTGCTGGTGCCGCCGTCGAGAAAGATCGTTTGCCCCGGGGCGACAAGTCCGGCCGCCTTGTGTCCGAGCCTGCGTTTGACGTCGCTGGCAATCTCCTGACGTGCGGCAAAGTCGGGCAGGGCAGGCACGAGCGGCAGCGCGCCGCCATGCACCCGCTTGAGCAGCCCCTCGGCCGCCATTTCCCGCAGATCACGCCGAATCGTATCTTCGGAAAGGTCCAATTCATCCGCCAGACGCTTGGCGACGATCTCGCCGTCGCGGTTTAGCCGTGCCGAGATCAGCGTCCGTCTCTGTGTGGTCAGCATTCATTCCGCTCCTTGACTCTTCACGATATTGCACGAAGTATTATAAATACTCCAGAATAATCTGGATATATCGTGCAAAAATGAGGAAAAATCATGCTGATCCTGATTGCAGGTCCCTATCGGTCGGGCACTGGCGACGATCTGGCCAAGATGGCGGAAAATCTGAAAAGGCTGGAGGAGCCGTCCTATGCGCTGTTCAAAGCAGGCCATGTGCCAATGATCGGGGAGTGGGTGGCGCTGCCGGTCTGGCATGCCGCCGGCGGCGCCAGGATCGGCGACGAACTCTATGAGGAGATCTTCCATCCCGTCGCTGGACGGCTGCTGGCACTCTGCGATGCCGTGCTGCGTCTGCCGGGCGACAGCAAGGGGGCGGACAACGATGTCCGTATCGCCCGGGAGCGCGGCATTCCGGTCTATTACAGCCTCGAAGATGTGCCCGGTTGCAGCGAGGCGCGGGTCGCCTGAGTGAAAGCAGCCCCGGCGGGTGCAACGCGCCGGGCTGCCGATTGCTGTGGGGATGTCACAAGGCGTGCCTTGTCGCGCTTGTGCCGACTGCCCGAAAAGACGTGACCTTATTCGTGCACGTGCGGCTCGGCGACGAAGGTCAGCGTTGCCGTCAGCCCCTTCTTGTCGGCGGCGGTATCGCCTTCGAGCGGAATTGCGTGGCTGACGGCGAGAATGTTGACGCCGGCATTGCGCAAGGTCACTTCGGTTTCGCCCTTCGCGTCCGTTTTTTCGGAAACGAGCTCCGGCAGTCCGGCGTAGTCGACGGTGATTTCCTTGCCTTCGAGCGGCTTTCCATCAAGTAGCAGGCGGACGCGAAGTTTTTCGCCGGGCTTCAGCCCGATCGGATTGTCGAGCGGCACGATCTGCAGCGGCTGGGCCGGGAACGCCGGCATGTCGCCGTGCACATGCACAAGCGCGATGCTGTATTTCACCGAGTGGCTCGCCTGCTTGGCGCCAGGCACCTCGCTTTTCGGCTTGTTCACCCATTTGCCGTCAGCACCCTCGCTCCAGTAGCCGTTGTCGAATTCGAGCGCGAGCAGGGTCGGCTCGCCATCGAACTTCAGCAGGGCATGGGTGCCGGCCGGCTCGATGGTGACAGGCAGCGCCTTGCCATCCTCGCCGAGGGCAGAAACGGATTTCACCTTTGCCGGATCATAGGCTTCGTCGGCGGGGCCATGGCCGTAAATCACAGCAAGGTCGCCCCAGCGCTCGCCGATCCAGGCGCCATGCGCAAATGCCGGCGTGGCTGCGGTGGCCAGCAGGCCGGCGGCAAGCAGGGAGGAAATGAAGCTTTTCATGAGTAACTCCGAAATAATGTTATAACGTAACAATCACGTTGTATTGAAGATGGATTTGGCTTGTCAACCGTGGCGACTTGATTTCTTCTGCGGCCCGAACAGTGGCGCCAGGGTCGCCGTTGAATGGCAAGGAGAGTAATGTGCTGAAATTGTTCTACACCCCGGGGACCTGCTCGCTGGCCTCGCACATCGCGCTGGAAGAGACTGGCATCGATTACACGGCCGTGCCGGTCGATTTTTCCAAGGCGGAACAGACCAAGCCCGACTATCTCGCCGTCAATCCGAAGGGGCGCGTCCCCGCGCTCGTCACCGATCGCGGCACGATTACCGAGACACCGGCGATCCTCACCTACATCGCTCAATGCGTTCCGCAAGCGAAGCTGGCGCCGTTCGACGATGCCTTCGAGTTTGCACGGATCCAGTCCTTCCTGAGCTATCTCTGCTCCACCGTGCATGTCGCCCACGCGCACGGCCGGCGCGGTGCGCGCTGGGCGGACGATCCGGCGGCGCATGAGGCGATGAGAGCCAAGGTGGCTTCGAACATGACGGATTGCTTCGAACTGATCGAAACCAAGATGCTCGCCGGTCCCTTCGTTGCGGGCGATACCTACTCGATCGCCGACCCCTACCTCTTCACCATCGCTGGCTGGCTCGAGCCGGATGGCGTGGACCCCGCACGGTTCCCGAGGATCCTGGATCACCGCAACCGCATGACGCAGCGGCCGGCGGTCGCCCGGGTTCTGGCGATTCTGAAGGGTTAGGGCTCGGGGCTAACGGCCCGCAAGTCTCTCGGGCAGGTCGAGCGGGGGTTCGTCCGCCCAGGCGACGAACTCCTCATAGCTGATCTGATCGTCGATAATGGCGCGGACGGACAGCCAGCAATAGGCTGCCGGAATCTCTGCCAGCCGCACATCGAAGTGAGACCCCAGCTTCGCTAGGTCGACGTTGGCGATCCGGCCCTCGGCAATGCGCTTTTCCATCCCGAGCTTGCACCCGGTCGCTGCACGGGAAAAGGCATGGCGTTCTTCGCGAAGAGCAAGTTTCCTCTGCTCCCACTCCTCGACGGTGAGGCTGTCAGCGCTGGAGGCACGGCCGAATTCGGCCACCCTGAAATTCATCACAAGCATGAGAACAACGACGAGGCCGAGGCTGACGATGAGCCCGTTCAATGCCTTGCTGAGCCGCATTTGAAACCTTCGCTCTTAGAAACCCTGCATGGCAAGTAGGAAATAAATCCAGAAGCTGCGAGATGTCGTTATAGCCATCCTGGCGTGTGTTGACCATCGCTAGCGTGCGGCCCTAGGAAGTCTCCCGGCTACATCAACATGTAGTCCTTCGGTTTCGGCAGTTCGGGCAGGTCGTTTTCCCCCAAGGCTTCACGCAGGTTGATCTCGATCGTATCGGCGAGTGCCACGATTGGCAGGTCATTCGGCAAAGTGCCGAACGGTTCCTCCAGTTCGTCGCCAAGCGCGTCGAGGCCGAAGAAAGTATAGGCGACGAGTGCGGTTACGAACGGCGTCGCCCACCCCAGCGCGTCGGCAAAACCGAAGGGCAGGAGGAAACAGAAGAGATAGGCGGTGCGGTGCAGAAGCAGCGTGTAGCCGAAGGGAACCGGCGTGTTGCGGATACGCTCGCAGGCAGCAAGCACGGCCGACATGCGTCCGACCGTGCCGTCCAGCATCATCAATTGAATATCGCTGATCCTGTCGGTTGCACGCAGTCCGGCAAGCAGAGCACCGATCTCGCGCAGCAGCAGGTCGGGGGCATTGCGGCTGGCCTTGTAGGCAGGCAGGAGATCCACCGGCAACCTTTTCAACGCCTTGTCCGGCTGGCTGCCTGGCCGCAGGTGGCAGACCAGCGTCTGTGCAAAGGCGATCACCAGATTGAGCAGACGCGCACGCGCGCCGTCTGGGTCTTCCGCACCATTCGCGTCGAGGATCAGTGTCTGGCGGGCAAAGTCACGCGAGACGAAAATCAGCTGCCCCCAATCCTTGCGGGCCTCCCACCAGCGGTCGTAGCAGGCATTGTTGCGAAAACCGAGAAACACCGAAAGGGCGATGCCCAAAAGCGCGAACGGTCCACTGTTGACGCTCGGCACCATCGCGGGAAAGGCCTGGTGCGACCAGACAACACCAGCCGACAGCGCGAAGACGAACAGCACCTGCGGGAAGATCCGCTGGATGACCGAACCGCGCAGGATGAAGAAGAGCTTGAGAAGGCTGGGGCGGTCGCGAACGATCATCGAGGAGTACCTGTGCAGCAAGGATTTAGCATCGGTATAGGCGAGGCGCGAAAATTGGAAGAGAGCGCGATGTCTGTGAACGCCCGGATCCGTCCCACGTCGCCACCGGAAGCGCCAATTGGCGTTCTGCCCGCTGCCGGTTCTTGTCGCGTCGGCGCCAGACAATATTTCGAACACCCTGTCGGCGCCCGGGCGTCCCGCTCGTCCTTGATAAGAGGACCGAAGAGGAGACGGAAATGCGCAAGGTTGTTGCCGGCATGCAAATGTCCATCGATGGCAAGATCGACGGACCCAATGGCTATGCCGACTGGGTGGATTCCTGGTCGGATACGTTCGATCTGTTGCCCGAAATCGACGCGTGTGTGCTCGGGAGCGGTATGTATTCGGGCTACGAGCAATATTGGAGCGCGATCAAGGCCGACCCGCACGGCGCGCTGGAATTGAGCGGGAGCCTGCCGACATCAGAGGAAATCGAATACGCCGACTTCGCCCTGAACACGCCGCACTATGTGCTGTCCAACACGCTCGACGGTGTCCGCTGGGCAAACACGACGGTGCTGCGGGACGCAGCGGACGTCGACGCCTTGCGGCAGCGACCGGGCAAGACGATCTATGTCGTCGGTGGCGCGCAGACGGTGTCCAGCCTGCTCGACCAGGGCCTCATCGATGAACTGCGCCTGACGATCCACCCGCTGGTGGTGGGGGAGGGCAAGGCGCTGTTTGCAACGATCGCAAAGCGGCATCGCCTGCGGCTCAACGACGCGACATCGCGCCCGGACGGCACCGTCAGCCTTGTTTATGCCGTCCGCAGTTAACCGATCCGTTTGTTCGGTTCGACTGTCGGGGGCATTGGGCACATGGCGGAATCGGCATTTCCCGGGTATCAACCCGATGATCCGCTGTGCCCGATGTGACGAGGAGTGTCGATTTGCCCCCACCGATCAAAGTTGAGTTGTTGCCGCATGACCCGCGATGGGCGGAGAATGCGCAGGCAGAAGGGCAGTTGTTCGCCTCGATCGTCGGATCGTGTCTGCTGGCCGTCCATCACATCGGCTCGACCGCCATTCCGGCGATCCACGCCAAGCCGGTTCTCGATCTCATGCCAGTTGTGGCGGACCTGGCGGAGCTCGACGGCCGTCGCGGGGAGATCGAGGCGCATGGCTACGAATGGTGGGGCGAGCTCGGTCTGCCCGGTCGCCGCTATTGCACCAAGAGCGATCCGGCGACCGGACGCAGGCTCGTTCAGTTGCACGCCTATCGCGCTGGCTCGCCGGAGATCGAGCGCCATCTCGCCTTCCGCGACTATCTGCGCAGCCATCCGCAGATTGCTGCCGCCTACGATCATGAGAAGGCCAGATGCCGGGACCTTCACTCGGACGACTCCCACGCCTATAGCGATTGCAAGGACGGGTGGATCAAGACGGTCGAGGCGCGGGGCCTGGCGTGGCGCCGCTCCTGATCGAAACTGCGCTGTGCGATCACGTTCGCTTGTATTGAGGGCAGCGGCCAAGAACCGCCGATCCATCGGTAACGCCCGGGCGTTGGGCTAAACGGTTGACGGTGCGCGTTCGCGGGTCAGTAATGCCACGTTGACGAGCGCCCTCATGCCGAAAAGCCAGCAGAGAGTTTGCGTGGCGCCTTTTCGCGCCAGGCGGCGACCAGTCTTTGCGTCAGGCTTGCGTCGTCGATCGCGCCAAGACGCACCAGCATCGCCGGCCACCCCTTGTAGTGATCGGTTTCGAAGAACAGGGCCGGATCGAGTTCCAGCAGCATTTCCTTTTCTTCGAGCGCACACATGACCACCAGGGTTTCTGCATCCTTCATGCGCGTGAAGCTCTTGCCCTTCACCAGCAGAGCGGGCGTTCCATAGGAGGTGCCGAGCGACACCTCCGGCAGACCGGCGGTGTCGGCGAGTTTCACGACGCGGGCAAAAGGGCCGTCGAGGTCTTCGCTCGGGCGTCCATCATGCTTGGCCGGCGGGTGGCTCATCGCCTGGCCGCCGAGGCGCAGTCGCAATTGCCAGTCCGCGGCCAGGGCCAGCCCGGGAAGGGCAGGTCGCCGAGTTCGCGCCCGTCCATTCGTTCGAGGTCGGGATGCTGCAACGGGTCGCGCGCCCAGGAGAGCGAGGCGTCCTGTCGGGTGTTGGTCATGTATCGGGTCGGTTTCAGCAGGGAGAAAATCTTCAGCATGGCGGACCATCCTTTCAATGCTTCAGAGCATCTGCCTGTTTGGTCACGATTTCAATTGAGATTGCCGAATGACAGGTTTAGAAAAACTATATGAGAGAACTGAACGCCATTCACCTGAACGGTTTGCGCGCGGTCGAGGCGGCCGGTCGCCTGGGTTCGCTGGCTACGGCCTCCGAGGAACTGGGGGTGACGCCCGGCGCGGTCAGCCAGCAGATTGCCAAGACCGAGGCGCAACTTGGCCGCATCCTGTTCGAGCGCACATCGCGCGGGTTGGTGCCCACGGACTTCGGTCGGCTGTTTCTGGCGCGACTGAGCAATGCGTTCGGCGAACTGGCCGAGGCGGTTGCCTCGGCGCGTCGGCGGGACGAATCGGTGCTGACGATCTCCGTCGCTCCGGTCTTTGCCGCCCGCTGGCTGGTCTACCGGCTCAACCGTTTTGCCGAGCGCCATCCTGATATCAGGCTGCGCATCGATGCGACCACCAGGCTGGTCAATCTCGATACGTCGGATGTCGATGTCGGCATTCGTGTTGGTGAGGGCCGCTGGCCGGGGGTTAAATCGGAGCTGTTGCTGGAGCAGGAGGTCTTCCCGGTCTGCTCGCCGGCGATGGCTGAAAACCTGCGCGAGCCTGCAGATATTCTAAAGATGCCGGCGGTCATCGATGGCCATTCGATGTTTACCTGGGAGGTCTGGCTGCGCGAGGTCGGGCTCTCCGGCGCCGAATTGGGCGTGCGCCATACCTTCAACGAGGCCTCACTCGTGCTCGATGCGGCGATCGCCGGCCAGGGCGTGATGCTCGCCTGGCAGACGCTGGCCGGTTTCGCCGTGACCGAGGGCAGCCTCGTCGTTCCCTTCGGCATTCGCGCAAGAACCGGCTACGGCCACTACTTCGTCAGTTCGCCCTCAAGGCGGGAGAGCAAGGCCGCCACGGCGTTCAAGCGTTGGGTGCGCGACGAGGTCGAAGAGGGCATGCGGCTGCTCGACCTCAAGGCGCCACGCGCCCGTTTTGGGGTATCGCCAGCGAGAGACTAGCGACGCCCCGAGTGCGCCGGGTCTAACTTCGATCGCTACGGTGCGATGCCTATTCGGCTTCCTTCGACCGAACCTCCATCATCGCCTTGAAAGCCGGACGCGACTGGCCGCGCGCCAGCCACGCCTTGACCTTGGGATGCCGGTCGAACAGTTCCGTCTGGCTCATGGCGTAGCGGAAAACCTCCGCGAGGTTGAGATCGGCAACGGTGAAGCGGTCGCCGACGATATGGTCGCGGCCGTCGAGATGGTTTTCGAGGCAGGCAAAGGCCTTGCCCAATGCTGCAGCGGCGGCCGCGATCTTCGCCTTGCCCTCATCGGTATTTTCAGCGCGGTCGTCATAGGTGAGAATGATGCGGACGGCATGCGGCTCCACTTCCGTTGCCGCCCACATCGTCCAGTTGCCCATCAGCCCTTCTTCCCGGACGTCGGCCGGCGCAAGCGAGCCACCATATTTGCGGGCGAGATAGAGATTGTTGGCAAGGGATTCCGTGAGAACAAGACCGTCGTCGTCGATCGCCGGGATCAATCCCATCGGATTGACGGCAAGAAAGCGCACCGACTTGGTGTTGATGGGCGCGTCTTCGGCCAGCGGATCGGCCAGCCGGCGCGCCTGGATCACCGGCACGGATTTGAAAGGAATGCCGAGTTCTCCCGCCATCCAGTAATTGCGCGATGCGCGCGAGCGATAGACGCCATAGATCGTCAGCATGTCCGGTTTCCTCCTGCCGTTTGCCTGTCCTCGTCATAGGAAATCGCGGGGACCACAAGAACCCGCAAGCGTTGATATCTCGCATGAAATCTTTTGATGAAACGATCGGTGCGACGGCAAGACGCCTTGTCTTTCAACACGTCGCGCTTTAGCAATCCCGGCATCGATTTTGGAGGCCTGCTTGGCGCAGCGGCGGCGAGAATGGATCGGGACGAACCTGGCAGTGCGCATCGTCTGCGCGCTGGTCTTCGCCGTTTCAGCCCTGGTTCAGCTGCCAGCGGGTGCCGCCATGTCGGCAGCACCCGAGATGGCAGCTTATGTCCTGCCCGACGGCTCGCTTCCCGACCTCTGCCTCAGCGGCCATGACGATCCGGATGGCAAGGGTGGCACGAAGGCCCATGGTTGCCAATCCTGCTGCCTCGCTGCGCCGGTCGCCCTGCCTCCGCCACAGGTGTTTCCGGTCAAGGTTTCGTCCGTCTTCCTGGCGCTCTCGTCGCCCGCAGCGGAGCTTCTGCTTGCCCGACCGGTACTGCTGGCGGGCTCCGGGCCGCGTGCCCCCCCGCGGCTTGCTGCCTGATCTGCCTTTGAAGGGTTGAATGCCAGGACGGAGCGCCGTCGACGCGAGCTTCTCGTGCGGCGCGTTCACTCCAGGGGTTGGCGCAACCACCATTTCCAGACTTCAAGCAAGGGTAAGCCGCCGGCTGGTCATCGCCGGGCTTTTCCCGCGGGGGACACCCATGACGACAGCATCTCTTTCCGGCGCGGCGCGACTGCCTGATATCGTCGCGCGCGGCATTTCACTCTATCGCGCCATATGGCGCTGGCACTTCTTCGCCGGCCTTCTGGTTATTCCGTTCATGATCAGCCTTGCCGTGACCGGTGGGCTCTATCTCTTCAACGACGAGATCGACGACACGCTCTTTGCCTACCGCAATATCGTTCCAGTCGGGGAGGTGCCACTGCAGCCTTCCGCAATCGTTGCCAACGCCGTCGAGGCGGTGCCGGGCAGCACGGCAGTCGCCTATCGCACGCCTGGTGGCGTCGACCGGTCGGCGCGCGTGACGGTGGGCGTCGGCGCCGGACGGATGATGGTCTATGTCGATCCCTACACCGCCGACATTCTCGACATGGTCGCCCCGAGCGAGGAGTTCAATCAGGTGGTCGAGGACCTGCACAGCCTCGATTTTTTCGGCAAGCGTGTGGAAACGATCATCGAGATCGTTGCGGGCTTTGCGATCCTGCTCGTCTTCACCGGTATCTATCTCTGGTGGCCGCGACAGCAGACCGGTGGCGTGATCACCGTGCGCGGCGCGCCGGCACGGCGGGTGTTCTGGCGCGACCTGCATGCGGTCACGGGCATTGCCTCGGCGCTGCTCATCGTCTTTCTCGCCTTTTCCGGTCTGCTCTGGTCCGGCTATTGGGGCTCGACCGTCAACGGCAAGCTGACGGCTGCCGGCATGGGCTACCCGGCCCAGCTCTGGGACGACGTTCCGACCTCGGCGAAGGTGTCGACCGACGTGCTCTCGAAGGCCGGCTGGCTGGTGGAGAACGCCCCCGTTCCGACGTCGACCGTGAGCAATGCTTCCGTGCCGTCCATCGGGCTCGATCGGGCCGTCGCGATTGCCGACAAGGCCGGCATGCTTCCCGGCTATGAACTGGCCATCCCCGGCGACGAGACCGGCGTCTACACCGCGGCGATCTTTCCGGCTGATCTTGCCCGCGAACGGACGATGCACATCGATCAATATTCCGGCGAGCCCCTGGTGGACATTGCCTTTGGCCAATACCCACCGCTCGGCAAGGCGATCGAATGGAGCGTCAACGTTCACAAGGGCCAGGAATGGGGTCTGTTCAACCAGTTGCTGATGCTCACGGCCTGCCTGGCGATCATATTCGTGTCGGTTTCGGCGGTCGTGATGTGGTGGAAACGGCGCCCGGCCGGACGCGTCGGCGTGCCGCCGATGCCGCCGCGCCGCAGCATCTACGCGGGATTATGGCTGATGGCGCTGCTGTTCGGGCTCGCCTTTCCGCTGACCGGCATCGCAATCGTCGTGATGATCGTTGCCGACCAGGCACTGATGCTGGTTCCGCCATTGCGCAGGGTTCTGTCCTGATTTGGCATGGGGCGGCTCGCGCCGCCCCCTCTTTCCGGCTATGTTGAGCACCAAATGCAACCTCTGCACGATTTTCCTTGTCTTATTTAGGGACGGCTAACCTTTGGCCGCCTATCGTGGGTTGGGGAAGTCAGACCGATCTCGACATTGTGCTTCCGGAGGCCTTGCTTGGCGAAGAACACGTCCCGCAATCCGCGTTATGCGGCCCTCAATGCGGGCGGCAACGAGGATACGCGTCGCCTGATCGACGCGAGCACGCGCCTGGCCGAAGAGATGAGCCGGATCTTTCCCGCCGACCCTGACATTGCCGACCGGCATTACTGGTTGGAAACGATCATCAACCACGTGCCCGACTACATCTATGCCAAGGATACCGAGGGCCGTTTCCTCATCGCCAACCACGTCACTGTTGCCGACAACGGGCTGGAATCGCTTCGCGACATCATCGGCAAGACCGATTTCGACCTGCATCCGCCACATCTGGCCGAGGTCATTGCCACCGTGGAGCGCCGGGTGATCGAGACGGGCGAGCCGATCTTCGGCATCGAAGAGCGCGCCATGGTAACCAAGGGTCGCGATCGCTGGCTGATGACCTCCAAGGTGCCGCTGCGCAACAAGAGTGGCAAGATTGTCGGCATCGTCGGCGTGTCTCGCGACATCTCCGACCGCAAGGCTGCCGAACGGCTGCTCGAAGGCCAGGCGCATCTCTTGGAGATGATCGCCAACGGCCGGCCGCTCGAAGAGTTCTTTCGTGAGCTGATCCTGCTGATCGAAGCGCTGGTGCCACGCATCCGCGGCTCGATCCTGCTGCTGTCGGCCGACGGCCGCCGCTTGCTGCATGGCGCCGCACCGAACCTGGACGAAGCCTATTGGTGTGGAGATCGGGCCCAAGGCCGGCTCCTGCGGCACCGCCGCCTGGCGGGGCGAACAGGTGATCGTTGCGGATATTTTCAACGACCCTCTCTGGGAGGACTATCGCGAGATCGTACGTCCTTACGAATTCAGAGCCTGCTGGTCGACGCCGATCCATTCTCGCGAGCGAAAGGTGCTCGGCACCTTTGCCCTCTATTCGGAAACCGTGTGCGTTCCCGACGAACCGCAGAAGGAACTGATCGCCATGGCCGCCCACCTGGCGGGCATTGCGATCGAGCGCAAGCAGGCTGAGGACCGCATCAGCTTCATGGCTCACCACGACGCACTGACCGGCTTGCCGAACCGGGCGCTATTCGAAGAGCAGGTCGCCGAAGCCCTGGAGGCGCTGCGCGGAACGGGGCAATGGGCGGTGCTCGCCTTCCTCGACCTCGACAACTTCAAGCTCGTCAACGACACGCTGGGTCATGCGGCGGGCGACGAACTGCTCAAGGTGACGGCCACGCGCATGCGCGCATCGGTGCGCAAGTCCGACATGGTCGTGCGCGTCGGCGGCGACGAGTTTATCCTTCTTCTGAACGGCCTGCCCTGCGAGCGCGATGTCGTGCTCGCCCGGCTCGAGGATATTCGAGCGGCAATCGCCGCGCCCGTGGAGATCAACGGCCGCGGCCTGCAGATATCGTGCAGCATGGGTGTCGCCTGTTTCCCCAACCAGGGCAAGACGGTCGGCGAGCTGCTCGCCAATGCCGACATGGCTATGTACCGGGCCAAGGAACTCGGCCGCAACAATCTGCAGGTCTTTACCGAGGAAATGGCCGACAAGGCCCACGAAAAGCTGTTGAAGCAGGCGGAGTTGCGCCAGGCGATCGCGCAGGAAGAGTTCCTGCTGCATTTCCAGCCGCAGGTTAATCTCGAGAGCGGCCGGGTCTTTGCCGCCGAAGCGCTGCTTCGCTGGCGGCATCCCGAGCGTGGCATGATTTCCCCGGGCGATTTCATTCCGCTCGCCGAAGAGACCGGGCTGATCGTGCCGATCGGCGACTGGGTGCTGCGCGCCGCCTGCAGTCAGTGCAAGGCGTGGCATGAGGCCGGGCTGCCGTTGCTGATCGTCAGCGTCAACGTTTCTGCACGGCAGTTCCGCGAGCGAAACTGGGCGGCGCATGTCGCCGCCGTACTCGCCGAGGTCGGGCTCGATCCGTGCTACCTCGAACTGGAACTGACGGAGAGCCTGATCATGCAGGACGTGCCGGGCGCATTGGCGACCATGCACCAACTGGAGGCGATCGGCGTGCATCTGGCAATCGACGATTTCGGCACGGGATATTCGAGCCTCAGTGCATTGAAGCGGTTTCCCGTGCGTCGACTGAAGATCGACCGCTCCTTCATCGAGGACATTCCGGCCGATGTCGACGACAAGGCGATCACCGCCGCGATCATATCGCTCGCACAGAATCTCGGCCTGCGGGTGATTGCCGAAGGGGTCGAAAACCAGGCGCAGGTGGAGTTCCTGCGCCACAGCGGTTGCGACGAGATCCAGGGCTACTTCTTCAGCCGCCCGCTTGCATCGGCGGATTTCGAGGCGCTGTTGCGCCAGCCCGGCTTGAACGCCGACGGCATTTGAGCCGGGCCGGCGCAGCGCCGAAAAAGCTGTCGCAAACGCGATCCGACGTTTGCTGACACAAGCCTCGTTCCAGCCGTAGATGCCAGCATTCTTAAATTGGGCGGGTCTGCGCGAATCGTTTCATTAATCAATTTCGTGCAGCACTCCAGTTCGTCGCCGCACTCAAGCCTTTCAGAGTTCGATGTCCTCTTCAGTCATTTTCTCCCGTCGCCAGTTCCTCCGCACATCCGGCCTCGCGCTTGCCTCGGCAGGTCTTGCAAGCTGCACGTCCTCGATGAACACCGATCGCTTCCGCCAGGAAACCGCGCCGGTCTTCCGCAATCCTGCTCTTGAAGGGCGTTGGGTCGATCCGCGTGCCGAGGGCATTTTGGAAGGTCCGTCACCGACGGGCCTGCCGCCGCAGAGCGCCTATTATGGCGACATCTACGCCGCTGTCGACGATGGCGGCTACCAGATTCCGGCCGTGCCTTACCGCCAGATCGACGCGCGTTTCTATCGCCAGGAAGTGAGCGATCCCTTCGGCGAGCGCCCGGGCACGATCGTCGTCGATACCGGCGACCGGTTCCTCTATCTGATCCAGCCGGGCGGCGGCGCGCTGCGCTACGGCGTCGGCCTTGGCCGCGAGGGTTTTGCCTGGTCCGGCCGCGGCGTCATCCAGTGGAAGAAGGCGTGGCCGCGCTGGACGCCGCCCGATTCGATGATCGCGCGCCAGCCACAACTGGCGAAGTATTCGGCCAGCAATGGCGGCATGGCGCCGGGTATCAACAACCCACTGGGCGCCCGTGCGCTTTATATCTTCCAGAACGGGCAGGACACGCTTTACCGCGTGCATGGCTCGCCTGAATGGCAGTCGATCGGCAAGGCGGTTTCGTCCGGTTGCGTGCGCATGCTCAACCAGGATGTCATGGATCTCTATGACCGCGTGCGCGGCAAGGCGCCGATCCTCGTCGTCTGATCTGCGCGTACAGCGCCCTGTGTCAAGATAGTGCGGGTGCCCGACCTGTGGCGCCCGGTCTTGTGCCGGGAAGATCGGCGCGGCCGCTCCGATCTCGGCAAGTTTCTCAAGTCTTGAAATTTCGACATTTGCCACCGGCGTGGCGATCAGCTCTCGCTCTCGCTGGAGGAGAGCCGTCGCGTCAGCTGATGCAGGGTTTCCCTGATTTCACCGGCTTCCTCCAGGCTGCATCCCGACGCCTTGCCGATATCAGCGAGAATGCCGAAGGCCTCCGTCTTGAGGTCGCGGCCTTTCGCCGTCAGGCTGACGATGACCTGCCGTTCGTCGCCCGGGTCGCGCTGGCGGCCGACATAGCCTGCCGCCTCCAGCCTCTTCAGGAGAGGGGACAACGTACCCGAATCGAGCCCGATCTCTTCGCCGATACGTTTGACCGTCATTCCGTCCTGTTGCCAGAGTGCCAGCAGCAC
Source organism: Ensifer sp. 4252 (assembly GCF_050434565.1). Taxonomy (NCBI): domain Bacteria; kingdom Pseudomonadati; phylum Pseudomonadota; class Alphaproteobacteria; order Hyphomicrobiales; family Rhizobiaceae; genus Ensifer; species Ensifer sp. 4252. The sequence goes on along the minus strand of NZ_JBNDIU010000001.1, from coordinate 686,011 downwards.
GAGATATTGCGGATAGGTGAGGCCGAAACGATCGAGCAGCGGCTTGTAGGCGCGGTTGAAGGCATGAGCAGCAGAATAGACGGCGAAACAGAGCTGTTTGCCGAGCGTCAGCGCCTCGTCCGGGAGTGTGTCGAATTGTGCCGCTTTGGTCGTCATCTCAGCATTGTCGCAAATTTGGGCCGAAAATGCAATTTGCAAAATTAATTTGCGTGCAATTTAATTTTGCAGTATGTAATTCTCATCGACAACGAAACGCAAAGGAGACCCCGCCAATGCCCATTCTTTATCGTACCACTGCATCTGCAACCGGTGGCCGCGCCGGCCAGGCCAAGAGCGTCGATGGCGTTCTCGACGTTACGCTGACCGTGCCGAAGGAACTCGGCGGCGACGGCGCCCGCGGCACTAATCCCGAACAGCTTTTCGCTGCCGGCTACTCCGCCTGCTTCCTCGGCGCGCTCAAGTTCGTCGCCGGCAAGGAGAAGGTAAAGCTTCCCGAAGACACCAAGGTGACGGGCACGGTCGGCATCGGCCCGCGTGAGGACGGCACCGGCTTCGGCATCGATGCGGCCCTTGAGATCTCGTCGCCGGGCGTCGACAAGGCGGTTCTCGAGGATCTGGTCCAGAAGGCGCATATCGTTTGCCCCTACAGCCATGCGACCAAGGGCAATATTGACGTCACGCTGACGGTTGCTTGAGGCCTCCAAAACGTAATCCAAAAGAAATAAGCCCGGTGGATCTTCCGCCGGGCTTTTTTGAGACGTGGCCCCTCAATCTATTGCAAAACCTCGATCACCCGCCGGCTTTGCGGGTCAACCAGTACCCTTTGCTCATTGAGGACAACGTAGCCGTAAGTCGGCTGCTGCGGGATCGGGTAAATCTCCACCGCATCGGGCAGGGGCTCGCCCACAACGACGGTGCCTTCATAAACGACCGAAGGACTGGTCTGTTGAAGGATATAGGTTTTGACCTCACCCGGCACCACGACGGTCGTGGTCTGGGCCAAGGCGGCGCCGGAGAGAGCAAGGGTCGACAAAAGACTAGCTAGAATGAGTTTCTTCATAACGGTACCTCCTGTGTTACCGCAACTGACCAGGAACCGATTGGTTCCATTGACGCAGGGGCGGCCGGGAGCATCCGCCAACGGGCGTGGAAGACGAGAGGCGGTTTATGCCTGCCTGCCTGACGGCCCCTGTCGTGAGGGGAATAAGTTCCCTGTCACCGAACCCGGTCCGCCCCAACGGAGTTTGATAGTGCAGGAGGAGCAATGGGATGATCGCCGGACCAAAGAACATAGGCTCGCCCACGGAGCGCGAATTCGAATGCAGGTTTGCAATGCGTGAGGAGTTCGAGGTGTTGACGTATCTCGCGGAGCGGGCGGGATGGCGATGGGACGAGATCGCGTTGGCTCTGTTGGAGTTGACGGACGAATTCGCCTCGGCACAACGATGTGATTTGGCGCTGACCAGCCGTCCACCCAGCTGTATCGCGGTCGCCAAGACACGGCACTAGGCAATCCAGTCGCCTCTGTGCCGTGTCGGTATCTAGCCGCTGGCCCTAAGCCTTCTTCAGAAATTCCGTGCGCAGCACAAGGCCCTTGATCTTCTCCACCCGACATTCGACTTCGTCAGGATTGTCGGTGAGGCGAATGCCCTTGACGACGGTGCCGCGCTTCAGCGTCGTCGAAGTGCCCTTGACCTTCAGGTCCTTGATCAGGGTGACGTTGTCGCCGTCGTTGAGGATGGCGCCGTTCGAATCTTTCACGTCCATGGAATGCTCCTTTCAAGATGCGGGCACGCCCTGATCCGGCGGATCAGGGCGTGCAGAGATCGTCATTCGTATCGTCTTGGCGACAGCCCGCCGCCTTTTTTGTGTTAGCGCCTGCTGAGGCTGCCGAGGATGCCGCGAACCAGGGCGCGGCCGACCTGGGTTGCAACGGTGCGGGCGACCGATTTCATCGCCGCTTCCACCACGGTTTCGCGTTGATATCCGGAGGAACGCGGACGGGCCTGCTTTCCGGTTGGGGCCGCCGGCTCCTCGTCGCCGAAGCCCGGAAGTGTCCACCGGCCGCCGCCGGTATTGGCCTCTACGGGCGCCTGCTCGGCTTGCTGCTGCGCTTCCGCCGCTCTCCTGGCTCGCGCCGTCAGCATTTCATAGGCCGATTCACGGTCGAAATCTTCGTCATACTGGCCGCGAACGGGACTGACATCCATGACCTTCTGACGCTCTTCCGCCGTCAGCGGGCCAACGCGCGATTGCGGCGGGCGCACCAGCGTGCGCTCCACCATCGTTGGCGCGCCCTTGCCTTCGAGCGTCGAGACCAGTGCTTCGCCGGTGCCGAGATTGGTGATGACGGTGGCGCAGTCGAATTCCGGGTTCGGACGGAAGGTGTCGGCGGCGGTCTTTACCGCCTTCTGGTCGCGCGGCGTATAGGCGCGCAGCGCATGCTGAACGCGGTTGCCGAGCTGGCCGAGGATTGTTTCCGGCACGTCGAGCGGGTTCTGCGTCACGAAATAGACGCCGACGCCTTTGGAACGGATGAGGCGCACCACCTGTTCGACGCGCTCTGTCAGCACCTTTGGCGCATCGTTGAATAGTAGATGCGCCTCGTCGAAGAAGAACACCAGCTTCGGCTTTTCCGGATCGCCGACTTCGGGCAACTCCTCGAACAGCTCGGACAAGAGCCAGAGCAGGAAGGTCGCGTAAAGGCGCGGGTTCATCATCAGCTTGTCGGCTGCAAGCACCGAGATCGCGCCGCGCCCGTCATTGGTCGTGCGCATGATGTCGGTGATCTTCAGCGCCGGTTCGCCGAAGAAATGTTCGGCGCCCTGCTGTTCCAGGATCAGAAGTTCTCGCTGGATCGAGCCGACAGAGGCCTTGGAGATGAAGCCGAACTGGTTGGAAAGCTGGGTGGCGTTCTCGCCCATATAGTTGAGCAGCGCCTGCAGGTCCTTCAGGTCGAGCAGCGGCAGGCCGCCCTGGTCGGCGATCTTGAAGGCGATGTTGAGCACGCCTTCCTGCGCATCGGTCGCGTGCATCAGCCGCGACAGGAGGAGGGGCCCCATTTCCGACATGGTGGTGCGGACGCGGTGGCCCTTTTCCCCGTAGAGATCCCAGAAGATCACCGGGAATTCCTGAAAATCGTAGGGGTTGGTCGGCAGGCCAATCTGTTCGGCGCGCTTGAGGATGAAGTCCTTGGTCTCGCCGATCGCGCCGATGCCCGACAGGTCGCCCTTGACGTCGGCGCAGAATACCGGAACGCCGGCGTTCGAAAACCCTTCGGCGAGGACCTGCAGGGTGATGGTCTTGCCGGTACCGGTGGCACCGGTGATGAGCCCGTGGCGGTTGCCGAATTTCAGGTCGAGATATTCGCCTTTGTTGATCGTATCGTCCGGCTTGCGGCTGGCGCCGATAAAGAGCTTGCCTTCTTCCACCATGTGGGCTTCATCTCCGTTTCATCAATGAAAGCGGGCGGTTCGCGGCTTGCTTGTCGCGGCCCGTCATCGAAATGTGGCTCGATCCTGTTATAGGCGGTGCGGCTCCGCCCGGCAACAAGGCGATTGCGGAACATGCCGCGTTGGCGGCGGCGTATCGGTCGCATTGTCAAGCGGTCGCGAGCGTGAAACGATCGCCCTGGAGCTGCAGAATTGCGCTGCGACGGCATGCGCAACGGGCTGTTTGAAAGCTGGTGGATTGCCCCGCATTCCATCCATCATTGCTTGTCATTTCGGAAGCGATCATTTACCTTGACGTCAACGTCAAAATTCAACGAGGGAGTTATCCATGAATGAACTGGTCACGCGCGTAACGGAGAATGTCGGCCTTGAGCCTGCGACGGCCGAAAAGGCTGTCGGGATGATTCTCGGCTTCCTGCAGCGCGAAGCGGCTGACGGCCCGGTTGCCCAGATGATCGAATCGATCCCGGGCGCGACCGACCTGATCGCACAGTATAACGGCGAAGGCACGGGCGGCGGCGGCCTGCTCGGCGGCCTGATGTCGGCGATCGGCGGCGGTGGCGTCATGGCGCTCGGCCAGCAGCTGATGAGCCAGGGCCTCGGCATGGGCGAGATCACCTCGCTCGCCAAGGAAACCATTGCTTTCGCCAAGGAAAAAGCCGGCGCCGACGTGGTCGACGAAGTCGTCGCTTCGGTCCCGGGCCTCAGCCAGTTCGTCTGATCCCTTTCGGACGCGTCTAAAGAAAACCCACCGGTGCCCGCGCCGGTGGGTTTTTTGTTGCCTGGGTGTCCTATCCTCGATCGACGATAGAGCGTTTCCGGTTTGGATGGAGTCGTAGAGACGCTCCAACTCTCTGTTTTTTGCGCATTTCCTGACGGAAAACCGCTTCGCACTTTTCCTGGAAATGCTCTAACCATCCGCGCCGCGTTCCAGCCGCCGCATCATCGCATCGATCTGGCTTTGCGTTTCCCGGGCATCGGTTTGGTGAAACGGTTGCCCTTTTGCCAGGCTGGGCACCAGAACGTCGAAGGAGAGTGTCTTGATCAGCGCCAACGAGGCGAGATAGGCCACCCTGTCGCTGCTGGGCAAGACAGCGCCGATCCACCGCCCTTCCGTGAGGTAGATCGTATCGCCGGAGAAGAGATGCCGATGTTGGCCATTGTCCCAGAGAAAGCAGGCCGAGCCCGCCGTGTGCCCGGGTGTGGGGATCACTTCGAAATCCGGGAAATGCGCTTCACGGTCGGCAAAGCTGCCGCCCATGCGGCAATGCGCCAGGATCTGTCGGCGTTCCAGTTCCGGCCCGAACAGCGGTGCGTCGAGGTGTCCTGAGGCCCAATCGCAAGACGGCATCGCCTGATGGTGGTGGTTGATATATTGCCGCACGGTCGCGCCCGCCGACAGCAGGCTGCCGGCTTCTTCGGCAAGTCGCCGCGAGGCGTAGACGAGCAGGTTGCCACCTGGGCGACGAAGGACGAAGGCGCGACCGGTGAAATCGGGGGCGAAGCTGAGCCGTTCGGCGCCGGCGCCGTAGAGGGTGTCGAACAGATACTCCATCACGCCTTCTCCTCGACCCTGGTGCGAAGGACGCGATCGAGGGTGGTCGCAAGGAGGGTGCAGAAGAGAGCGCCTGCGCCAATGAAGGCGGCACCCGACGTCCAGCCGTAAGCTTCGATCGCGGTTCCGACGGCCACCGGGCCGACGAGCTGCCCGAGATTGCTCCCCTGCATCAGCAGACCCATCGCCATCGGCGCGAGCGCCGGACGCGGCGACAGCATCGGCACCGTCGAGATCAAGGTCGCGGGGATCAGCCCGCCGATCGCCGAAAACAGCACGCACAGTGCAGACGTTACCGTGTCACCCGATTGCGAAAGGAAGATCCAGAGGCCGGAGGCACCCATCAGTGTGGCGGCGGCGATGACCAGACGGCCGCGGCCGACGCCCCGGGACAGCATGGTGCCGGCGGCAAGATTGCCGATGACGTTGGCAAGCGTGATGAGGGCACTGAGCACACCGGCAGTTCCGAGCGAAACGTTCATGCGCGCGACGAGCAGGATCGGCAGGAAGCTGAACAGCGTGAACGTCATCAGGCTGTAGAGGGCGAAAAGGACAAACAGCAGCACCGGACCGCGGCTTGTCAGCGTTGCGGTCATGTCCGCAAGTAAGCCGCCGGCGGATGCGCGAGGCCTAACCTGCGAGGGCGATACCGCTGCGATGACCGTCAACAGGCTGAGGAGCGCGACGAGGCCGTTGATCCACCAGATCGTCTGCCAGCTGGCAAACAGCGAACCCGAGAGCATGGCGATCGCCATGCCGGCCGGCATGAAACAGCTCCAGAGCGCAAAGACGAGGTCGCGCCGCGCCGAGGCGACAATGCGCATGAGGATTGCCGGACCGGCAACGACAACGAGCAGGAAGCCGAACCCCTCGAAGATGCGCGACAGGATGAGCAGCGTGAAATTCGGGCTTGCGGCACCGATCATGATGCCGAGCACGAGGGTGCCCATGCCGACGCCGAGCATCCGCCGGTCGCCGATGGCTGCGACCATGGCGCCTGCCGGCATCCCGCCGACAACGCCGACGATGGCAAAGACGGAGGTAAGCCAGCCGAGTGCGGTCAGGTCGAGCCCGAGATCGGCCTGCAAAAGCGGGCCGGCGATCAGCCCCTTGCCGACCTGCATCGCTGCGACCATGCCGGCCGCAACGACGGCGGTGACTGCAATCCAGCTTGTCCTCTCCGGGACGAAAGCGACGACCGCCGACATCAGGCCATCTCCGCCACACGTGCCCTGCCGGCGACCAGCGCTGACGCCAGTTCGGCGACGTGGCCGCCCTGGAAGCGTGCGCCGTCCAGTTCGTTGGCGCTTGGCTGCCGGTCGCCGCCATTGCCGTCGTCGGCGAGCGTCGAGGCGCCATAGGGCGAGCCGCCGCTGATTTCATCCATGCGCATCTGGCCCTTGAAGCTGTACGGCAGGCCGGCAATCACCATGCCGAGGTGCAGCAGCACCGTATGCGTTGCGAGGATGGTCGACTCCTGGCCACCATGCTGGCTGCCGGTCGAGGTGAAGACGCTGCCGATTTTCCCGACCAGTGCATCCCTGGCCCAGATGCCGCCCGCCTGATCGAGAAAATTCTTCATCTGCGCGGCCATGTTGCCGAACCGCGTCGGCGTGCCGATGATGATCGCGTCATAATCGGGCAATTCGGCAATGCTTGCGACCGGTGCATCCTGGTCGCGCTTGTAGCCGGCATTGATCGCGACAGCTTCCGGTACGATCTCCGGTACCCGCTTCGCAGTAACGCTGGCGCCGGCCGCGCGCGCACCTTCGGCAACGGCCGCGGCCATGGTCTCGATGTGGCCGTAGGAGGAGTAGTAAAGCACGAGGATCTTTGTCATTTCGGTTTCCCTTGTTCGTTTGCGTCGGCTTGCGGCGCGTTCGCTGCCGCTGCCGCTGCTGTCAGGGAGGATGGAGGCTTTAACCGATCTGAAAAAGTGATATAATTTTCATCAAACTGATCTATGGAATCGATCATGCTTGACGCCTTGACCCTCGACCAGATGCGGACTTTCGTGGTGGTTGCCGAAAGCGGCAGTTTTCGCTCCGGTGCTATCAGGCTTTCGCGCGTCCAGTCCGCCGTCAGCCACGCCATCGCCAATCTCGAGGCCGGGCTCGGCGTTTCCCTGTTCGACCGCTCCGGCCACCGGCCGGTTCTGACATCAGAAGGGCAAGCCTTGCTTGCCAACGCGCGCGACATCCTGCTGCGCGTCGATGCCATGCGTGCCCGTGCGCGCGGCCTCGGTGAAGGCGTCGAGCTGGAACTGTCCTTGATCGTAGATACGCTGTTCCCGATCGCGACCGTCGGCGCTGCATTGAAGGAAATGCGGGTGGCCTATCCCTCCGTTGCCATCAGGCTCGCCGTCTCGCCACTCGGCGGCCCGCTGGATGGCCTGATCGAACGGCGCTTCACGCTCGGCATCATGGTCGGTGAGGACTTTCGCGATCCGGCCATCGGCCGGCAGGCGCTGACGGACGTGCACCTGATCGCAGTGGTTGCCGCACGGCATCCGCTAGGCCTGAACGCCGTCAACGGGGTGCTCGGCAGCTTGGAACTTGCCGACCATCTGCAGATCGTTCAGTCGGACCCCTCGCAGCGTTCCGAGGGGCGCGACTTCGGCGTGCTTTCGCCGCAGACCTGCCGCGTCAGCAACCAAGACACCAAACATGCAATGATCCTGGCGGGGCTCGGCTGGGGGCGGTTGCCGCTCTGGCAGGTGGAGCGGGATCTCGCCGAAGGACGGCTCGTCCGTTTGCCGACGGCCTCGCTCGGTCGCAACAGCCAGGTCTCTGCCGAGGCCTATCTCGTGCATCGGATCGACGAGCCGCTCGGGCCGGCAGCACGGGTTTTTGGCGAGGCGCTCGCGCGGCTTTGCGGACGGTGACGGCAGTGCCTATCGCCGGCCGGCGAGGGCAAAGATCAGCGTGAAGACGACCAGCACCAGGCCGACGCCGAGCGGACCGGCGGTGGGATTGATCAGCGTCATGAGAAAGCCGGTGGCACCCGAGCCGGCCGCACTGCCGGCGGCATAGGCCAGCGCGAAGGCGGCACTTCCAGCCACCAGCATGCTGCCGCGATATTGCTCGCCGAGCATCGTCAGCGCCGCCGTATAGAGCGCGAAACTGGCAGCGCCGATCAGCGCGAACAGCGCCAATAGCAGCGGTGCCGAGGTGACCAGCGGAATGGCGAGATAGCCGGTTGCCGCCACCGCGGCTGCTGATATCGCCACCCGACGACGCGGCAACTTGTCGAGCAACACGCCGATAAAGGGCTGGGCCAGCGCCGTCGGCACCGCAAGCACAGTCACGCTCAACGCCGCAAAGGCCTGGCTGTGGCCCGTCTTGACGAAATAGACCGGCATCGCCGAGATCGCCGCGATATCGGCAAAGCCGAACATCAGCACCATCAGGATCAGGATCGGCGCGTGCCGGAAGAACGCGAAGAGATCGCGCGTCGACGACGGTTCCGGCCGCGTCCGCGCGCCCATCGTCAAAAGGCCGGTGAGGAAGGCAACGAGGGCAATGTAGATCGCCAGCAGTGCAAAGCCGAGGCCGCCGCTGGTGCCGAGAAGCGGGATCGCCAGCGGCCCGGCGGCAAAACCGCCGCACATGCCGGCGCCGTATAGCCCGGAAACCCGGCCGCGCAGCCGGTCCGGGCAGGCGGTGTTGAGCCAGGCTTCACCCAGCATGAACACCATGCTGACGAAGAAACCGAGCGCGAAGCGGGCGATGAACCAGACCGGCAGCGAGCTTGTTGATGCGAGCGTTGCCAGGCAGAGCGAACAGCCGCAGAGGCTGGCGATGATCAACCTGTCGGCCGAGGCAAGCTTTGTCAGTCTCCCGAGCAGAAGGGTCGCCGCGGCAAGGCCGGCGGCAAAGCCCATCGCATTGAGCCCGATGGTGGCGGCAGAGACGCCGCGGCCTTCGAGCGACAGCGAGATCAGCGGATAGGTGAGCCCTTGAGCGACGGAAAAGGCGGTAACACCCAGCACGACGGCGACGATGGCCGGCCAGTCTGGAGCGAAGTCGCCCACCCCAACGGTCTTCGACGTCATCGGCCCCTCCCATCGACAGCGCGTCCCCGGGGAGATTGGCATCGATCCCCTTGGGGATCTGCATAGATCATCCGCCGCCGGTTTGGAACTCAACCGGCGGCGGATCGGCAAACTATCGTCAGGCGGCCTTGTCCCAGACCGGCGACAGGCCTTCGGGGCTGACGATACGGCCGTCCGGACGAGCGAGGCCATGGATTGCCGCCATCTCGCCGTCGCCAAGCGCGAAGTCGAAGATGTCGAAGTTTTCCTTCAGTCGCTCGATCGTTGCTGTTTTCGACAGGGTGATCACGTCCTTCTGCTGCACCAGCCAGCGCAAGGTCACCTGTGCTGCGGTCTTGCCGTGGCGGGCACCAATGTCCTTCAGCAGCGGCTCGTTCGGGATCTTGCCGTTGGCCATGGCGTAGTAGGCGGTGATCGACATGCCGTTCTTGCGGGCCGTGTCGAGCACCTTCGTCTGGTCGAGATAGGGATGGTATTCGACCTGGTTCGTGGCGATCGGCGCGTCGCTGAGCTTCACCGCCTCTTCCATCTGGGCGGTGTTGAAGTTGCTGACGCCGATGTGGCGAACCTTGCCGGCCTTCTGCACCTCGTTCAGCGCGCCGATGCGTTCGGCCATCGGCACGTCGCTGCCGCCCGGCCAATGCAGGAGAAGCAGGTCGACGTGATCCGTCTTGAGCTTCGTCAGGCTCTCGTCGACAGAGGCGAGAAAATCGCGGTGGGCATATTTGTCGACCCAGACCTTGGTGGTTAGAAAGATATCGGCGCGGGCGATGCCTGATTTGTGAATGGCCTCGCCGACTTCGGCCTCGTTGCCGTAGATCTGGGCGGTATCGACGTGGTGGAAGCCGAGCTTCAGCGCTTCCGGCAGCACGCGCAGCACATCGGCACCGGGCATGCGAAAGGTGCCGAAGCCGAGCGCGGGGATGTTGGCCCCGTTGGAATTGACCGAATGCATGTGGGAACTCCTTGTTTTTTAAGAACGCCCGGCCAAAGAGCCGGGCGGGAAAGAGGCGAGGATATAGGTGGGCCAGACGGCCGCTTGGTCAAGCCGGCTGGGCGACTGTTTCTGCCTTGCGATCAAGCGCACCGCTCAGAAGCGTCAGCAGCAGCGCACCCACCACCAGAACGGAACCGATCATCGGCGTCATGCCAAGGCCAAGCGACGAGGCAACGATGACGCCACCGAGCCAGGCGCCGATGGCAATGCCGAGGTTGAAGGCGGCAATGTTGAGGGCCGAGGCAACATCGACGGCACCGGGACGATGCTGCTTGGCCAGCTGTACGACATAGAGCTGCAGGCCGGGCACGGTGGCAAACGACAGGAAGCCGAGGCTCGCCAGCGTCACCAGCGTCAAGGCTTGAGAGGTCGCCGTGAAGGTGAAGAGCATCAGGACGACGGCTTGAGCAAGGAACAGGCCAACCAGAGCCTTCACCGGATCGCGATTGGCGATCTTGCCGCCGGCGATGTTGCCGATCGCGATCGCGACCCCGTAGAGCACCAGGATCAGACTGACGGCGCCCGCCGAAAAGCCGGTGATTTCCTGCAGGATCGGCGCCAGGAAGGTGAAGGCAACGAAGGTGCCGCCGTAGCCGAGCGCGGTCATGGCGAAGACGATCAGCAGCCGACCGGAGCCGAGAACGCGCACTTGGTCGATCAACCGTGCCGGCGGCGCCTTGGTCAGCGTATTCGGCAGCAGCGCTGCAATGGCGGCAAGAGCGATGACGCCAAGCCCGGTGACGGCCCAGAAGGTTGCGCGCCAGCCGAAGGTCTGGCCGATCCAGGTGCCGAACGGTACGCCGGTGACGATGGCGACCGTCAGGCCCATAAACATCATGGCGATGGCTGAGGCACGGCGGTCCTCGGGCACGAGATCGGCGGCAATGGTCGAGCCGACGGAGAAGAACACGCCGTGGGCGAAGGCGGAGATGACGCGGGCGATAAGCAGTGGCTCGTAGCTCGGCGATAGCGCCGCTGCGGCGTTGCCGACGATGAACAGTGCCATCAGGCCGACCAGCAGCGGCTTGCGCTCGATCCGGCCGGTAAGCGCTGTCAGGATCGGCGCTCCGAAGGTGACGCCGAGCGCATAGGCGCTGACGATGAGGCCGGCGAGCGGCAGGGTGATGTGGAGATCGTCGGCAACCGTCGGCAGCAGGCCGACGATGACGAACTCGGTGGTTCCGATCGCATAGGCCGCGATCGTCAATGCAAAGAGCGCAATGGGCATGACAAGACCTTTTCCCGCCCGGCTGGGAGGACCGGGCGTCTTGGCGTTGATGTGTTCGAGGGGGAATATGAGGGTGGAGAGCTTGCGCGATAATCCGTATAATCGGATAAACGACTGTGAACTGAATTCAAAGGTGTCTGATGGACAACCGCGCCGGTGAAATGGAGGTCTTTGTTGCCGTCTGCGAAACGCGCAGTTTCTCCGCCGCTGGCCGGCGGCTGAGGCTATCGCCGTCCGCCGTCAGCAAGCTGGTCACCCGGATCGAGGACCGGCTTGGCACGCGTCTGCTTGTGCGCTCGACCCGGACCCTGCAATTGACGCCGGAGGGAGAAGTCTACCTGCAACGCGCCCAACGCATTCTGACAGAGATCGCCGAGACCGAACAACTGGTCGCAGCCGGCGGCCGGCTATCTCCCCGCGGGCTTCTGCGCGTCAACGCATCGGTCGGCTTCGGCGAGCGCTACATCCTGCCGCTCGCGCCCGAGTTTCTCGAGCGCTATCCGGAAGTGCGGCTCGATCTGACCCTGACGGACAGCCTGATCGACGTGGTTGGAGAACGCGCCGACGTCGCGATCCGCACCGGCCCCTTGCGCGATTCGTCGCTGAAGGCGCGCAAGCTGATGGAGAGCCGGCCGGTGGTGATCGCGTCGCCGGCCTATCTTGCCAAACACGGCGTGCCGCAGACGCCGGCCGACCTGGAAAATCACAATTGCATCCGCTTCAATTTCCGCCGCAGCGTCGACGAGTGGGCCTTTCGTGTTCCCGGCCAAACCGCGGTCGAGCTTCTGTCCGTCGTCGGGAACCTGCAGGTCTCGAGCGGCGCGATCGTCCAGCAGCTCTGTCTCGCCGGTGTCGGCATCGGCCGGATCGGCCGCTTCCATGCCGAGCCGGATCTGGCCGCAGGCCGGCTGGTCGCCTTGCTGGAGGATTATCGGCCCGACGAGATCGAAACGGTCTACGCCGTCTACGCCGGCCACGAACATCTCGCTGCCCGCATCCGCGCCTTCATCGACTTCCTGGTAGAACGGATCTGATGCATAGCCCGCGACGTATACCGGGTCGAAATCCGTGTGGGCGCCGTTCTGTCTGATCTGCCTCAGTCGGTCTTGACGGCGACGACGAAGAACCTGGGAAAACGCAACAGCACCCGGCCGTCGCTCATTGCCGGATACGCGTCACGGATCCGGTCGGTATAGGCCGCGGCAAAGGCGTCACGTCGCTCCGGCGGCAGCGCATCGAGATAGGGGCGCAGCCCCGTGCCCTTGACCCATTCGACGATCGCTTCGGCGCTCGCCAGCCGGTGATAGTAGATTGTATGCCAAACCTCGATATGGGGCGCATGTCGCGACAGGCGCTCGACATAGGCCGACGGTGCCGGCAACGGATTGCGGCGGATCGTTCGGCCCTCGAAGGCACCGGCGAAGTCGGCGCCGCGGGCCGTTTCTTCCATCAGCACATGCGTCGGCTGGTCGATATTGTCGGGCATCTGCACCGCAAGCGTACCACCGGGCGCAAGCGAAGCGGTCAGTCTTTCCAGCACGTCGAGGTGACCGGGCAGCCACTGGAAGACGGCATTGGCGAAGAACAGCGAAACGCCTTCGGGCGGCACCCAGGTCGCCAGATCAGCCTTCTCGAAGGTCAGGCCTGGCAGCCGCTTGGCGGCGGCCAGCAGCATGTTTTCGTCGCTGTCGAGGCCGGAGAGGGAGGCGTCCGGAAACCGCTGGTGGATCAGTTCGGTCGAATTTCCCGGGCCGCAGCCAAGATCGAACGCCGCGCCCGACGGCAGGTCCGGAACTTGGGCCAGCAGATCGCGTGCCGGTCGTGTGCGCTCGTCTTCGAATTTCAGGTATTGCGACGCCGACCAGGCCATGGAGACAGATCCTCAGATACCGAATTGCAGACTTTCCAGCGAAGGCAGGATCAACGCCGGCCCCTGATCCCGATATTCGTCGGGCATATCGGCCCGGTTGATCCAGACCGTGCGGAAGCCAAACTTCGTCGCCCCCGCAATGTCCCAGCGGTTAGACGACTGGAAGGAAACCGCATGCGGGTAAAGCCGGTACCGGGTGGTGACGAGGTCATAGACCGCCGGCGCCGCCTTGTAGGTCTTCACCGTGTCGACGGAGAAGACGTCGTCGATGACGATCTCGAGCGCTGCGTTGCGCACCGCTGCAGCCAGCATGTCCGGAGAGCCGTTGGAAAGGATGGCGAGCCGCGCTCCGCGCTCCTTCAGCCCTTTCAGAACAGCGGGAACCTCGGGGTAGCAATCGAGCGTCCAATAGGCATCGAGCAGCGGTTTCCTCAGCTTGCGGTCAGCAGAAGGGAAACGGGAAAAGGCGTAGTCGAGCGATTGCTCGGTCAACTGCCAGAAGTCCTGATAAGCGCCCATCAGGGAACGCACCCAGGAATACTCCAGCTGCTTGGCACGCCAGAGTTCGGAAAATGCCTGTCCGTCGGGGCCGATCTCGGCGGCATGGCGCCGAACCGCCGCATGCACGTCGAAAAGCGTGCCATAGGCATCGAACACATAGGCCGCGTGGGACATTCTTTCCTCCCGTCCGTCATCCCGGCCACACGGCGGGACAAGATGTCTTATCCCGTCAAAGCGTGGCCGAAAACAAAGGCTTATCGCATTGTTCCGGTGCAGGCACGCCGCGAATACCGTTCTTTTGCGCGATCATGTCAAAGATTTGTGCGTTGCACAACGACATTGCGCCACCGGGCCTCAGCCTTTGCCGGGTTTCCAGACCTTCGCGGGGAAACGCAGGGCCTGTTTGGCAAGCTTTCCCTTGAGCCCAAGGGCCGTGTCGCAGAGCCCGACCACATGCCGGTTTGGCTTGGCCTCCGGTCGCAGCGCATGCAACGCCGCGGCCGCCTCTTCGGGCGACATGTATCGGGCAAGAATGCCGAGGCTCAGCGCCGTGGCGCGACCGATGCCGCGCAGACAGTGAATCAGCAGATGCGCGTCTTCAGGCAGGCCGTCGATAAAGCGGAAGGCCGCCTCGATCGCGTCCGGCCGGGCGGCATCGGGAGCATCGGGGTCAGTGGCGTCGCCGAAATAGAGTTCCAGGTGCCTTTCCGGCGGCAGTTCGATCATCGACAGCAGCCGGCTCGCCGGCGCTCGCATCGAGATTAGGTGCGTCGGTGCCCAGAGCACCCGATTGTGCCGGGCCTCGGTTTGAGAGCTGATGATCATCCGGATGGGCCACCCGATCGGATGGGCCGGATTGGCATCGAGAACAGGGCTGTAGAGTTCTTCCCCGGTGGCAGCTGCCGCTAGCGCCATGACAGGACCTCGTCGTGATTCTTCCTGTGGTGATTTTGCCCTGAAACCGGTTCTGACTTAAGGGCAAAATCGCATCCGCAGTTAAAAGCAAACAGGCTTTGGGATTTCCTCCTTCAGAACCGGGTAATCACGCTGATGCCGAGATCGGTAGCGCGGTCCATCGAGACGAGGGCAGGGATCGCCTCTTCGAGCGAGATCTCGCGGCCGATCAGCTGTTGCGGCTGCAGCTTGCCGCCGGCGATCATCGACAGCATGGCGTCGTAGCGCCACGCCTGCATGCCGTGGCTGCCATAGATCTCGAGCTCGTGGCCGATAACCTGCGCCATCGGGATTTCGGGCGTCGCATGATCGCCCAGCATCAGGCCGACCTGAACGTGGCGGCCGCGCCGGCGCAGGTTCTTGATCGAGTTGAAGCAGGTGACGGGATGGCCGAGCGCATCGATCGAGACATGGGCGCCGCCACCGGTGATCTCTTTCACCGCGCCGGCGACATCGTCCGTATCGCGCCCGTTGACCGTGGCGACTGCGCCGAGCTTTTTGGCGAAGGCGAGTTTGTCTTCGGAAATGTCGATCGCGATGGGGTGCGCGCCCAGCGCTGCGGCGATCATGATGGCCGAGAGGCCGACACCGCCGCAGCCGTGAACCGCCACCCACTCGCCGCCCTTGACCCGTGCCTGGTCGGCGACGGCGCGAAACGACGTGGCAAACCGGCAGCCGAGGCTGGCGGCGGTCTTGAAGTCCATGCTCTCCGGCAGGTGCACCAGGTTCTGGTCGGCGAAATCGAGCGCGACATATTCGGCAAAGGAGCCCCAATGGGTGAAGCCCGGCTGGAACTGCGCCTCGCAGACCTGCTGATTGCCCGAGCGGCATTCGCCGCAGCGGCCGCAGCCGGCAACGAAGGGCACGGTTACCCGGTCGCCGACCTTGTAGCGCATCACACCGCGGCCGGTGGCGGTCACGATGCCGGCGAGCTCGTGGCCCGGTACGTGCGGCAGGCGAATGTCGGCGTCGTGCCCCATCCAGCCATGCCAGTCGGAGCGGCACAGACCTGTTGCCTCGACCTTGACGACCACGCCGTTTTCGGTCGGCGTTGGATCGGGAAGCGTGCGGATCTCGGGCGTCTTCTCGAAGGTGTCGTAGTACATGGCTTTCATCGGGGCAGGGCTCCTTGGCTGTCGAGGGCCATTCTGGCATGTGGCCCCCGACCGTTCCAGAATGGACGCCATGACATTTTTTGATGTACCCATTCACCCCCATGCTGCTTTTTCGAGTTATGGCGGAAGATACGGAAGATAAAACGTGAAGGAGACGCCGATGGCCGTCGATACATCCCCCCGCTCAGTGACCTGGACCTATGTCGACGGCGAATGGCTGTCCGGCAATCCGCCGCTGATCGGCCCGACCTCCCATGCCATGTGGCTGGGCTCGACCGTGTTCGACGGCGCCCGCTTCTTCGACGGTATCGCGCCGGACCTCGACCTGCATTGCCAGCGCGTCAACCGCTCGGCAACGGCGCTCGGACTGAAGCCAACGATGAAGCCGGAAGAGATCGAGGCCCTGACCTGGGAAGGCGCCAAGAAATTTGACGGCCAGACCGCGCTTTACGTCAAGCCGATGTATTGGGCCGAGCATGGCGCGGCCGGCGTCGTTGCCATCGACCCGGAATCGACCCGCTTTGCGCTTTGCCTGTTCGAAGCGCCGATGGGCAACGGCCATGGCGGCTCTTCTCTGACGCTCTCGCCGTTCCGCCGGCCGACGCTCGAATCCATGCCGACCGATGCCAAGGCCGGCTGCCTTTACCCTAACAATGCCCGCATCCTGACGGAGGCGCGGTCGCGCGGCTTCGACAATGCGTTGGTGCGCGACATGCTTGGCAATATCGCCGAAACCGGCTCGTCCAACGTCTTCCTGGTCAAGGATGGCGTCGTGTTCACGCCGGCCGCCAACCGCACCTTCCTTGCCGGCATCACCCGCTTCCGCGTCATGACGCTGCTGCGCGAGGCCGGGTTCGAGGTCGTCGAGGCGACACTGTCGATGGCCGATTTCGAGGCCGCCGACGAGATCTTCACATCCGGCAACTATTCCAAGGTCCTGCCGGTGACCCGCCTCGACGACCGCGACCTGCAGGCCGGGCCGATCGGCGCCAAGGCACGCGATCTCTACATGGATTGGGCGCATTCAAGCCAGGACGCCTGAGAAGGTCCGCGCCGGGCGCGGGTTACGATACCCGCGCCATGGTTGCGGCCCAGGTCTCGACGCTGCGCAGCATCGTCGGTGCATGCTCCGGATCGTCGACGAGTTCGGCAAGCTCCGACAGCCGATGCATGCCGGTCAGCACCGCGATGCGCTGCCGGTCAAGGGCTCGACCCGTCAGCTCTTCGTAGGTTTCGACAATTCGCGCCGTCAGATCCGGCGAAATGAAATTCGAATAGATGAACTCGCGGTGAAGCGGGCCAATTCCCGAATCGGCAAAATCATAGATGCCGTTGAGCCGGCGCTCCCCATGGTCGAAGGCCATGTTCCAGCCATGGCCATCGAAGAAGCCGTAGGTGGAGCCGTGAGGGTCGGGGCCCAGGCGCTCGAAGGCTTCGACCGTTTCCGCCGCCAGCGTGCCAAGGTCTGTTGGAAGAGCCGGCAAGGCCTTGCCCCGGATCGCCTCCACCGTTTGCCATTGCTCGACCGGTCCGGCGCCCGCAGCCGCAATCTCGCCATCGTCGAGCCGGTGCAGCTCGGCGTAAAACTGTCCGAGGTCCCGGCCGAGGCGGCGGCGCTCCGGTTCGGTGAGGGCGACATAGTCGTCTGTTACCAGATGCTCGCCCTTCAATTTGCCGTGCACCGAGAAAAGCGGCGGTCCGTTGTGGAGTCTAAGATCCGGGACGGCCATCGACACATTGGGGCGGATTGCCGAAAGCAGGGACGCTTCCTTGATCAGCGCCTTCTCCGCGATCTCATGCCGCGGGAACTTGAAGATCAGGCGGTCATCGACATCGACGGCGGTCGAATGCCAGCCGGCGGTCGCGAGCGCAAATGTCGACCCCGCAAGATCAGGAAAAGCGGTCAGGATCGTTTTGCGCAGGCTGTCGAGTGTCTGATGTTCCATGATGTCCTTTAGCGCCTTACGTTTTGCTTCCCTGTTCGTTCGTCAGTCGATGGTGGCAATGGCTGGATGGAAGAACGCCGATGGTTGCCATCGGCGCCCTTGGGTCTTGAAAGACTGCCTAGCGTCCCTGCACGATCTTGATGAGGTTGACCGTCGGCTGGCCCGGGCGCACGTCAGCATATTTCAGCCGACCCGATGCCAGAGCGCTCGTCAACCGCTTGCAGGTCAGCGCCTGGACCTTGTTGACCGGAACGCTCATGAGCAACGCGCCAGTTTCCAGGTCGGATTTCGACCATCTCTTGCTGATGCAATCCTTCACGATCGCGCGCTGAAGCGCGGGCCTGCCTTGAACTGCCGTCTGTATTTTCTCGTACTCGCCCTGGCTTGGTGCGCAGGACGCTAGGGTCGTAAGGGCGAGGGCGAAAGAAGCAATACGTATCGGTTTCATGGCAATCTCCGGCTGGAGAATTGCCGGTAATTGTAGCGGTTGCGATTCGCAACCCTTTGTAGCGCTGGGTGAAGTGGTTTCCGGCCGGTTGCTCGGTTGCTCGGTGGCCGGAGCCGGACCGCTTGTCGGCGAACGCTCGTGAATGCCGATGATCGTTGGCGGTCGCCTACTTGTCCGCGGCCGGTGCGACGACGGTGACGGTGTCGGCTGCCAGTTCACCGCCGATTTCCACCGTCTTCTTCTGTTTGTCGTAAACGCAGATCTGGGTCACGGCATTTTCCGCACCCTTCGGCTTGCCGCTGACCAGCGCCAGCCCGAAGCTCTCGGAGCCGAACGGGTCGACGACGACCACCGGCTTATCGAGCGACGGGGCCGCCGCGGTGCATTTCTCCGAAACGTCGGCCCGGAATTCTTCCCAGGCATCGCCGGAGGCTGCATGCGCGCCGGTCGCGGCAAATCCGGTTGCGGCGACAAGGGCAAGGGTCAGGATCGGGCGATGCAGCATGGACAGTCCTATTCTCAAATGGTTGCAATGCGCGCACGCTGCCCGCGAAACGTGGCGCGAATGTGCTCGGGCGCTCGCGCTTTCAAAATGATCTTGAAAGTATATTCCGTGGGTTGAGGAAAATTTGGCATTGCATCGGTTGCCTCCGTCAAGGCCGGTGCCTATGTTCCCGCTCACAGATTTCCGTGATGAAATCCCATGCCAAGAGGAGATGCCCACATGGCTTTCGAATTGCCGAACCTTCCCTATGATTACGATGCGCTGGCGCCCTACATGTCGCGCGAGACGCTCGAGTACCACCACGACAAGCACCATCTCGCTTACGTGACCAACGGCAACAAGCTTGCCGAGGAAGTCGGTCTCTCCGACCTCTCGCTGGAGGAAGTCGTCAAGAAGTCCTATGGCACCAACCAGCCGCTGTTCAACAATGCCGGCCAGCACTACAACCACATCCACTTCTGGAAGTGGATGAAGAAGGGTGGCGGCGGCACCAGCCTGCCGGGCAAGCTCGACGCAGCCATCAAGTCGGACCTCGGCGGCTACGACAAGTTCCGTGCCGATTTCATCGCCGCCGGCACCGGCCAGTTCGGTTCGGGCTGGGCATGGCTTTCGGTCAAGAACGGCAAGCTCGAAATCTCCAAGACCCCGAACGGCGAGAACCCGCTCGTTCACGGCGCGTCGCCGATCCTCGGCGTCGACGTCTGGGAACATTCCTACTACATCGACTATCGCAACGCCCGTCCGAAGTACCTCGAGGCGTTCGTCGACAGCCTGATCAACTGGGATTACGTGCTCGAAATGTACGAAGCGGCTTCCAAGTAAGGCTTCGCTAGTATGGACTTCGAGACCCGGCGCTTGCGCCGGGTCTTTTCGTTTGCGGCGGCATCGGGCCTGGGGTGGCCCGCCGTCACCAAAGTGTCATCGCACGGCGCTAGGGAGAGGCGCCATGCACGCAAACACATCGCCTCTCCTCCGCTTCGGCGTCATCGCCGACCCGCAATATGCCGCCAGAGAACCCAATCTCGTTCTCGGCCGCTATTATGCCAACAGCCTTGCCAAGCTTTCCGAAGCGGTCGACGCCTTCAACGGCGAAGATTTGGCCTTCGTAGTCACGCTCGGCGATATTATCGACCGCGACTGGCAGAGCTTTGACGCCATTCTGCCGCTCTATGAAAAGTTGCGGCATCCCCGGCATTTTCTGCTCGGCAATCATGATTTCCAGGTCGATCCGGAGAGGCTCGAACAGGTTTTCGGCCGAGTCGGCATGCCCGCCCCCTATCTGGCGTTTGCGACGGCCGGCTGGCGGTTTGTGCTGATCGACGGCAATGAGGTCAGCCTTTTTGCCCCGCCGGCGAGCGACCCGCGCCTGACCGCGGCCGAGACGTGGATCGAGACGCTGAAATCGCAAGGGGCCGATAACGCCCATCCCTGGAATGCCGCGCTCGGCGACGTTCAGTTCGCCTGGCTGGAAGAGACGTTGCGCCAGGCGGAGGCTGCCGGCGAGCAGGTGGTCGTCATGGGCCACTACCCGGTCTATCCGGCGAACGCCCACAATATGTGGGACAGCCAGCGCATCGTTGATCTCTTCGGTCGTTTCGAAAACGTCGTCGCCTATTTCTGCGGTCACAACCACGACGGCAATTACGGCCTGCTCGACGGCACACATTTCGTCAATATCAAGGGCATGGTCGAGACGCCGGATACGACAGCCTATGCGATCGTCGAGATCCATGCGGATAGAATGGAAATCCGCGGCTACGGCCGCGAAACGGATCGAACACTCCAGTTGGAGACGGTTACGCCCCGCCTGGCTGTGTCCGCCAGCCGCTGATCCAGAGGTCCCGCAGACCTTCGCCCTGGCCTGGAAAAAAGTCGTCAGTGGCTTCGCAATGTTCGACCCGATCGGCGCGGAAGTTGCGGATCGCCTGGCGTAGTTCGCACCAGGCGACGATGTTGGCCGTTTCCGAATAATAGATCAGTGCGATCGGCCGGATCCTCCGCTCGGTGGCGCGGCCGAGTTCGTCGCGATAGTCGATGCCGAGCTTGCGTTCGTCCCGGATCGCCCGCCGCACCAGCGCCAGATCGACGCCGGCGGGCGAGGGCGCCACCGTTCCCCAGGCGTGCAGCGCCTGGGAGCGAAAGGCGAGGCGCAGCGGTTCTGGCACCGCGCCGGTGATCTTCTGGTTGACGCGGCCGGCTGCCGCCTTCAACTCCTCGTCTCCGGTGCGCGCAAGCAGCGCCAGAGCCAGCACGATCGCCTCGGTTTCCTCGATCGAGAACATCAGCGGCGGCAGGTCGAAGCCGGGGCGGAGGATATAACCGATGCCGCGACCACCTTCGATCGGCACGCGCATGGCCTGAAGGGCAGCGATATCGCGATAGATCGAGCGCGGCGTCACCTCCAGCGCCTCGGCCATTTCAGCGGCGGTCACCGGCTTTCGGGCGAGCCTCAGGATCTGGATGATCTCGAACAGGCGCGAGGCCTTGCGCATCGAAAAAACTCCGCCGTTCCAAAACGCTCCTGACAAGACCCTGTCAGTTGACGACGCTTATAACATTGGACAACGGATTGAAAAATAAGCAATCCGCTCAGGCAACGATCGAACGGATCTCGGACAACTGACATGAGCTACACGGAAAATCTCTGGCTTTTCTTCACCCTTCTCTTCGGCATCATCATCGTGCCGGGTATGGATATGATCTTCGTGCTGGCGAACTCGCTGACCGGCGGTCGAGCCTCCGGCCTGTCGGCGACAGCAGGCATCATGGCCGGCGGTGTGCTGCATACGCTCTATGCGGCCCTCGGGGTCAGCGTCATCCTTCATCTGGTGCCGCAGCTTTTCAACGTGCTGCTCATCGGCGGTGCCGCCTATATCGCCTGGATCGGGTTTTCCCTCATCCGCAGTTCCATCACCATCGGCGGTATCGACGGCACCGGACGGCTGTCGCGCTGGGCGAGCTTTCGCCAGGGTGCACTCACCAGCCTGATGAACCCCAAGGCCTATCTCTTCATGCTGGCGGTCTATCCGCAGTTTCTGAAGCCGCAATTCGGGCCGGTATGGTCACAGGCGGCCGTCATGGCGTTGATGATCGCCACCACCCAGCTTGCCGTCTATGGCGGCTTGGCGCTCGCCGCCGGTCGCGGTCGCGACTTTCTCGTCGGCAGCCCCGGGGCGACCGTTCTGATCGGCCGCATCGCCGGCATTGTTCTGGTGCTGGTCGCAGCCTTCACCGTCTGGCAGGGGTGGGCTGGCAGACGGTAGAGTCGCCAAGTACAAACATGACTATAGAAGTCATGTTATAGGATGATGGGGCCGAGACGATCAAGAATCGCGTGGCCGCGTCAAATTATGCTGTTGTGACAAGGACATCAAAAAAATGTTACTTCCGTCGAAAGGCTAAAATGACATCATGCCGGCGCATTCAACACGAAGGCCGCACAGGCGGATTCGAATGACCGGGAGATCATGATGAAGATACGCGCCATTATGCTTGCTGCCGCCCTTGCTGGGCTTGGCGTTACAGCCGTGACTGCGGCTGACGAACCGCAGGCGGTTCGTCAGGCTCTGATGAAGAAGGTTGGTCAGGCTGCTGGTGCGCTCGGTGGAATCGCCAAGGGCGAAAAGCCCTATGACGCCGGGATCGTCAAGGCGTCGCTGACAACCATCTCCGAGACGGTCAAGGTATTCCCGGACCATTTCCCCGCTGGCTCCGAAACCGGTTTGGAGACGGAAGCAAGCCCGAAGATCTGGGAGAACATGGACGATTTCAAAGCCAAGGCGGCCAAGCTCGGTTCTGACACCGACGCCGTGCTCGCCCAGCTCCCTGCTGATCAGGCTGGGGTCGGTGCGGCACTCGGCGTGCTCGGCAAGGATTGCGGCAGCTGTCATGAGACTTATCGCCTGAAGAAGAACTGACGATAGGTCGTTCTCCCCGAAATTCTCAGATGATGCGCCGGCTTTGTCGGCGCATCATCGCGTTGTCACAATAATGGGCGCGCCAGGCTCGTAGCGGTTTGCCGCGCTGTTTTGAGTGTGAGCGAACCTTTCGGGTTGAGGGGTGCAGCTGAAAGGGAGCTTGATGGGCCGACGGATTAGAAAGCTGGTCTCGGGTCTGGTGTTTCTGGGGCTTGTCGGCGGTGCGGCCTTTTGGTGGCTGACCAAGCCCGCGCCCTGGGCGGCCGATCACTGGGAGGGTCTCGGCGAACCGGATCTGGCCAATGGCGAGCAGATTTTCTGGGCCGGCGGCTGCGTCAGCTGTCATGCAAAGCGCGGCAGCGAGGGCGACGCCCGGCTGGTTCTTGCCGGCGGGCCGCCGTTGAAGAGCCCATTTGGCACCTTCCACGCGCCGAATATCTCACCTGATGAAACAGCCGGTATCGGCGGATGGTCGCTTGCCGAGTTCGGCAACGCCATGACGCGGGGCGTCGGGCGAAACGGCGAACATCTCTATCCGTCCTTTCCCTACGCCTCCTACGCGCGGATGACGCCGAAGGATATCAACGACCTCTGGCGCTACATGAAGACGTTGCCGAAGAGCAGTGATGTCGCGCCGGGCCACGAGTTGCCGTTCCCCTATAATATGCGGCTGGCGCTCGGCGGCTGGAAGCTGCTGTTCCTCACCGACACGCCACGCGTGGCGATCGATGCCGCCGATCCGAAGCTGGCGCGCGGCCAATATCTGGTCGAAGGGCCGGGTCATTGCGGCGAGTGCCATACGCCACGAAACGCGCTCGGTGGCTTCGAGCCGGGCCAGTGGCTGGCTGGCGCGCCGAACCCGGAAGGTGAGGGACGCATCCCCGATATCACGCCGGGCTCAAAGAGTATCGGCGGCTGGAGCGCTTCCGACATCGCCTCCTATCTTGAAACCGGTTTCACGCCGGAATTCGATTCCGTCGGTGGCTCCATGGTCGAGGTCCAGAAGAATATGGCCAAGCTGACCGCCGCCGATCGCGAGGCGATTGCCGCTTATCTCAAGGCCGTACCCGCACTCTGAAGGGTAGTTCGCGTCGCTTGATTCCGGGCGGCCGGCACGCTCTAACGTCTCCTGGAACTACTGCATGTTTCCTTAAAACGTATTCGATTCAAGGATAAAAACATGCAGCAATTCAAAGTGCTACAGCGACCTTGGCGCGTCTGATAAGACGCGCGGCGCTGTAGGAGGAGACTTGCCATGCGTGCCCATGAAACCTTGCCCCACGACCAATGGATCGAGCGCAGCCCCGAGGAGATGGCGGCGCGTGCGGCTGAATTCTACGAGGACGTCAACCGCCGCCGCACCACGCGCTATTTCAGCGAACGTCCGGTGCCGCGCCCGGTGATCGAGACCTGTCTGCTGGCAGCCGGTACCGCCCCGAGCGGTGCGAACCATCAGCCCTGGCATTTCGCGGTCATCGAAAGCCCGGCGATAAAGGCGAGGGTGCGTGAAGCGGCCGAAGAGGAGGAGCGCGTCTTCTATCAGCAGAAGGCACCGCAGGAAAGGCTCGACGCGCTCGCGCCTCTCGGCACCGATGAGGACAAGCCGTTTCTGGAGACGGCGCCCTATCTCATTACCATCTTCTCGCAGAAGCGCGGTGGCCCCAACCCGGGCGACATGAAGAAGAATTACTACATCAACGAAAGCGTCGGCATCGCTACCGGCATTCTGATCACGGCCCTGCACCATGCCGGGCTGGCGACGTTGACCCATACGCCGGCGCCGATGAATTTCCTCAACGAGATCTGTGGGCGGTCGGACAGCGAAAAGCCGTTCCTGATCCTGGTGGTCGGTTATCCCGCGCCCGACGCGACCGTACCCGTCGCCGGCAAGGTGAAGAAGCCGCTTGAGCACATATCGACTTGGCTCTGATAGCCGAAGCATGTCGCGCAAAAGACAAGAACTTGAAGCGCGGCAAGCGGATACAACAGCGCCGCGCGTCTTATCAGACGCGCAAAAGTCATTGTAGCACTTTGAATTGCTGCATGTTTCCTTAAATCGGCTACGATTTAAGGAAACATGCAGTAGAGATCGCGAAGCGCTTTAATTTGCTCATGCGGCCGTCGTTGCGGCCGCATGCTCGCGGCCATAAAGCGCCGCATAACCGTCGAGTTCGGGCGAGCCGAGGCCGAGCACGCGAAAGATCTCAACCGCAAAGGTCACCGGTGCCGTGCCGGCGGCCGTGACTACGCGATTGTAGCTGAGAGCCTGTGGTTGATCGCGATAGGAGCCGTGGCCGTGATAGCCACGGAGTGAGGCAAGGCTGTCCGGGCTGTTTCCGGTGTGATCCGTGGCGTCGAGAATTCCGCTCGCCGCCAGCGCATCGACGCCGCCGCAGATTGCGGCGACCAACCGTTCCTGCCGATGAAAGGAGCGAATCGTGGCGGAGAGGTCGGGGGCGTCGGCGGTTCCCCAGATCGCGCCGCCACAGATCACCAGGCCATCGAAGCCCGCGGGGTCGAGCGCGTCGATCGACAGATGCGCGGAGACGTCGAGGCCGCCCATCGACGTCACCGACGCGCCGTCCGGGGTGGCGACGTCGATATCGACGCCGAGGTGAGCGCGCGCCGTCGCCATCAACAGCGCGCATTCCCAATCCGCAAACCCTTCATGAAGCACGATCGCAAGCCGCATCGCTTCCTCCTCAGCCAAGTTTCTGCATATAGCGCATGCCGGTGACGGGGCGAGGCACGAAGCGCTCGGACTCGTAGAAATGGTGTGCCTTGAAATTGCCGGTCGCGGCGCTGACCGACAGGTAATCGCAACCGGCCATTTTTGCCTGCTCGCGGGCCTTGGCGACGAGGTGGCGGCCGATGCCGGTGCCACGATTGTCGGAACGCACGAAGAGATGATGCAGTTCCATGCCGCGCGCGCCTTCCGCTGCCCGGTAGACAGGCACGAGGATGGCGTAGCCGATCAACCGGTTGCCGGCTTCCGCGACAAGTGCCGTGATCCAGGGGCTGCGGCCGAAGAGGTCGCGCTCGAGCTGTTCCGGGGTGATCGGGGCAGCGTCGCCATGATGGGCGGCGAGCTCGGCGATCATTTCACGCAGCTCGGGAAGGTCGCGCTGCTTGGCGCAACGGATCGTCACCATCGGCGGGCGCGTCGATGGCAGCGGATGGAGAGAGGGGATGGCGGTCTGTAGCATTGTCGGCTCCTCATGGTACTTTCGCCATCAGGTGCCGTGAAAAACAAAAGCCGCCTGATGGCGGCCTTGTTGAAAATGATCAGCAGGCCGCTCCTATGGGAACAGCCAAAAATACGCGCGGCAGATGGGTGCGTTCTTGATCATGTGCGTAGATTGTCCGTTTCCGCATTTTTGTCAACGGTGATTTTTGCGCGGAGCTGGGAAAGGGGTGGTCTCACCTCCGTTCGAAGTCGGCGCCAGTCTGCTGCCCCGCGCCGGGGCTCAGTGGTCGCCGCCGCACATCGAATGGTCTGCAAGCGCACGGATGACATAGCAATCGCCGATCGTGTGGTCGCCGTTGCAGGCGACGATGCGCTCGAGTTCGCTCTCCAGTTTCTGCAGCTGGGCGATTTTTTCGCGCACGGTGATCAGGTGTTCCTTGGCGATGCGGTCCGCTTCGCCACAGGGGCGCTCCGGATGCTGGCTCAATGCCAGCAGATCGCGGATCGATTCGATCGAAAGCCCCAGGTCGCGCGCATGACGGATGAAGGCGAGGCGTTCGAGTTCGCCCTTCTCGTAGCGCCGCTGGTTGCCTTCCGAGCGTTCCGGAGCCGCTATCAGCCCCATCTGCTCGTAGTAGCGGATTGTCGGAATTTTTACGCCCGTGCGGCGGGAGAGATCGCCGATCGAATACATGTCCATGCTCCAAACCTATAGCTTCTGGAGCATTAGATAATCGCTTTCCGGCGCCGGTCAACGTGTGGGTGGGAGGAAAGGCCCGATCGGGCCTTTCCCTTGGCAATCCCGGTTAGCGAGCGAGAAAGGCAAGCAGCGTCTCGTCGAAGAGATCGCTTTCCTCAAGCTGCGGTGTGTGGCCGCTTCTCTCGAACATCCGGACAGTCAGATCCGGAAAGT
Organism: Ensifer sp. 4252; assembly: GCF_050434565.1. Lineage (NCBI taxonomy): Bacteria > Pseudomonadati > Pseudomonadota > Alphaproteobacteria > Hyphomicrobiales > Rhizobiaceae > Ensifer > Ensifer sp. 4252. The sequence goes on along the minus strand of NZ_JBNDIU010000001.1, from coordinate 659,369 downwards.
TCCGGCGATAGGCGTCCCAGGTCTCGGCCGGCGCAACGAGATAATCGCATTGCCCGAGTGCCAAGAGCACCGGCATGGCAAGCCGGTGGAGCCCGTCACGAATATCGATGTCTCGAAACACCTCGCGCCAGAGATGGTCGAAGACGGGATTGTTGACGGTGACATCACGCCATAGCGGTGCCGCGTCGAAGGCAGGCAGATGCCAGCTCTTGGCGCCAAGGCGGATGAGCAGCGACTTGAACCGCTCCTCCGGTCGGGCGGCGATATCGGCGCCAAACGCGGCCATCGCGTGATCGAAGATCGCCTTGCGCTCAGGTGTTGCCATCTCCCCCCATCGGCTGTCGGCAAGCGCCATGTGGTCCGCGGAATGGCTTGGTCCGGTGCCGACCATGATCACGTGGCTCACATTTTGGGGATGGCGCTTGGCGTATTCGAGCGCCATGTAGCCATGGCCGGAGTGCCCGAGGATGGCGAAGCGATCGAGACCGAGATGCCGTCGCATCCGCTCGATATCGCCGAGCACGACGTCGAAGCCGATATCATCGAGCGTATAGGCCGCATGCGCCGGCGCGAAGCCGCAGTGATCGATGAAATGAAGCTTTATCCGCTGGCGCAGACGGTCCGAGAAAGTCCGGGGATAATAGACGGCGCTGCCAACGACGAGAAGCGGCGTACCGCTGCCCTCAATGCGATAGCCGAGATCGAACGGGCCAGCGCGCAGGCTACCGGTTTCGGGCAGGGATAAATTGGTCGTCGTCATGGATATGATCCTGCAAACGGCCGGAGAACGATGGGTTCCACGGTTGGCGTTCTCATCGGCCTTCAAAAAAATGCCCACGCCAAACGGTGCCGCGAGGCGGCTTTGGCGTCGGTGGTTCTTTCTTGCCGGTGAGCGTCGCTAACGGATCAGGCGCACGGATCATTATCCCTTTTTTGCGGCGGCTTCATACCATTCCATCCGGTGGAGCCGCAAGCGACGAACCCGGGCGCTCGGGCCGTCGGCCTTATTCGGAAAAGGAGGCACAAGGACGCCACAATCGGCGCCTAGCGATCTGCGCAGCAATCGATTCGGCTCAGCGCCGATCCGAATGCATGTTTTGCAACAGTCAGTTAGAGCGTCGGCCCATATGCACGGCGCTCGACGGAGGGACACATGTCGCTGCTCATCAATCGCCGCCAATTGCTTGTCGGCTCCGCGCTGCTCTATCCCTCAATCGCCTTCGGTTCGGTCGCAAAAGCCGTCCCTGCCGCGGGCGACGACGCCGAGGCACGGCTCGCCGAACTCGAAAAGCGCACCGGTGGGCGACTTGGCGTTTCCGTTCTCGATATGGAAACCAACGTGTCGTTCGGCCGCCGCGAGAACGAGCGTTTCGCCATGTGCTCGAGCTTCAAGACCCTAGCGGCGGGATTCGCTCTCGCCCGCGCGGATCAGGGTTCCGAAAAGCTCGATCGCCGCATCGTCGTGGCGCAGAAGGATATCATCGCCCATTCGCCGGTAACGGAGAAGCATATCGGTGGCGAGGGCATGACAATCGCCGAACTCTGTGCGGCAACGATGACGACAAGCGACAACGCAGCGGCAAACCTGCTGCTGGAAAATTTTGGCGGACCGGCCGCGCTCACCGCCTGGCTCCGCACGATTGGCGACGAGACCACACGCCTCGACCGCAACGAGCCGACGCTGAACGAAGCCGCAAAAGGCGATCCGCGCGATACGACCACGCCGGCCGCAATGCTGGAAACGCTCGGCAATCTCGCCTTCGGCCCGGCGCTCACCGAAGCGTCGCGCAAAATCCTGATCGAGTGGATGGTTGCCAACACCACCGGCGACCTTCGCATCCGCGCGGGTCTGCCGAAGGGCTGGAAGGTCGGCGACAAGACGGGAACGAATTCCACCGGCTCGGCGTCCGATATCGCCATCGTTTGGCCGGAAGGGCGGGGGCCGTTGTTGATTGCGGTCTATATTGCCGAGGCCACGGCGCCACTCGCCGAATTGAACACTGTCTTTGCCGACGTCGGTCGGATGGCGGCGGAGATGGTCTAAGAATTTCCAGGAAAGGTGGGCAGCGGCTTTTCGCCAGGAAATACGTAAGAACAAGGAGATAGAGCGTTTCTGCTGCCCCGTCTAAACCGGAAACGCTCTCACCGCCGGTCGCCGGCTCGTCACTGGTCGTTGCGCCTTCTGCCACGCGCTTTTCTTCAGCCGGATGATCTGATCGTCGACATCGATGAAGCTGTTGCGGCCAGGTGATCGCGATCGCGATCACCTGGCCGCAGACGACCCCGGCATAAGGAAAAATTGAAGATTGCAGGCGAGTTTATTTCAGGCTGCGGCGCTTCCGTCGGCGATATCGGACGCGGCATCATCACGCTGTTTTTCGACGCCCATCGCGCGCTCGATCGCCTTGCGGATTTCCTCCTCAATCGCTTCGCGCTGTTTCGGATCCATCGCCTTGAGATCGTCTTCGCTGATGCCGTGGGCCTCGAGAATTTGCGCGCGGATCTGTTCCGCCAGGCTCATCCTGGCGCGCTTCAGGAACTCGTCGCTGACCGAGTCTCCGGAGGCTGTTTCTTCGTCGGTTCTGATCGACGGCTTGGCTTCTTCTTCCCGGGTCGCGCTATTCCACAGGGCACTCGACAGAGAAGCCGAGGCCGACGCGGATGCCGGCGCTATGGTCGGCGAAAGCCGCGGAAGCGCGTCAATGCTGGCTTTCTCTTCGAGCGGCATGACCGTTCCCGAATGGGCGCGGCGCTGCGAGAAATAGTAGTTGGAGATGCTGTTATCGATCTTCATGGGAATCCCCCGGAATCTGCTGTCCGGGAGACGCTGCTTCCAATGGCTTGCGTGAGGCTTGCGGATGCAACCCAATAGCGAGAATTAGGGATGCCTTCTCGCGTTTTAGGGTAGGGTATAGGCGATGACGTAGTCTCCCGGCTTGGTGCCGACCGAGCCATGGCCGCCGGCGACGATCAGCACATATTGCTTGTCGCCGACCGTGTAGCTCATCGGTGTCGACTGGCCGCCCGCCGGCAGGCGGGCTTCCCAGAGCTGTTCGCCTGTCGTCACGTTGTAGGCGCGCAGATAGTCATCGACCGCCGCGCCGAGGAAAGCGACGCCGCCCTTGGTGATCATCGGTCCGCCGATGCCGGGAACGCCGACCTTGAAGGGCAGCGGCAAAGGCGTCATGTCTTCGACGGTGCCGTTCTTGTGCTTGTAGGCGATCGTGCCGGTCCTGAGATCGGCACCGGCGACGTAACCCCATGGCGGCGCCTGGCAGGGGATCTTCAGCGGGCCGAGGAATGGTCCCATGAAGACGCCGTAGGGCGCGCCGTCGTTGCGGTTGAGGCCCTGCTCGGACCCCTTTTCGTCCTGATCCTTCGGCGGGATCTGGTCGCGCGGAACGAGACGCGAGGTGAAGGCGAGGTAGGTTGGCATGCCGAACATCACCTGGCGTTCCGGGTCGACCGCGACCGATCCCCAGTTGAACGTGCCGAAATTGCCGGGGTAGACCAACGTTCCCTCAAGCGAGGGCGGCGTATAGCGCCCCTCGTATTTCAGCGAGCGAAACGAGATACGGCAGGCGAGCTGATCGAACATCGTCACACCCCACATGTTCCGCTCCTGCAGCGGCGCTGGCATGAAGGTCAGGCCGGAGACCGGCTGGGTCGGCGCGGTAAAATCTTCCGGGATCGCGCCCTTGGGTGCCGCGACTTCCTCGATCGGGATGATCGGCTCGCCGCTCCGTCGATCGAGCACATAGATGTCGCCCTGCTTCGTCGCTCCGACGAGCGCAGGTACGACCGTGCCATCCTCCTTGGTGATGTCGAGCAACGCCGGTTGTGCCGGCACGTCCATGTCCCAGAGGTCATGGTGCACGGTCTGGCGCACCCAGCGCACCCCACCGGAATTGATATCGAGCGCGACGATGGAGGAAGAATACTTCTCCACATGTTCGCTGCGCCCCATGCCGAGCTGGTCAGGGACCTGGTTGCCCATGGGGATATAGACGAGGCCAAGGCCCTCGTCGTAGCTGAACACCGACCAGCTGTTGGGCGAGTTGGTGCTGTAGGTCTGGCCTTCGGCGAGCGGCGTCGTCACATCGGGATTGCCACTGTCCCAGTTCCACACCAGCGCACCGGTGTTGATGTCGAAGGCGCGGATGACGCCCGATTGCTCCTGGGTCGAATAGTTATCGTTGACGGCGCCGCCGATGATCAGCTTGCCGGCAACCGCAACCGGCGGCGAGGTCGAGTAGTAATAGCCAGCCGGATTGTATTTCATGCCCTTTTCGAGCTGCAGCACGCCGTTGTCGGCAAAGCTGGTGCAGACCGCACCTGTTGCCGCATCGAGCGCGATCAGCCGCGCATCGGATGTCGGCAGATAGACCCGCTCGGCGCATACGCTGCCGGGGGTCGCTGCCGGATCGGCCCAATAGGTGACGCCGCGGCAGGTCTGGTGCTGTCGGTCCGGGTTCATGCCGGAGTTGCTGTCATATTTCCACTTTTCTTCGCCGGTCGCAGCATCAAGCGCGATCGCCCAGTTGTGCGGCGTGCAGGCATAAAGCGTGTCCTTCACCTTGATCGGGGTTACCTGATAGGTGGTTTCGCTCACGTCTTCAGGCCGTTTGACGTCTCCCGTCTGATATTGCCAGGCCACCTTGAGGTTGGCGACATTTTCGGGTGTGATCTGATCGAGCGGCGCATAACGCTGGCCGAAGGGCGTGCGCCCGTACTGATGCCATTCTCCGGGCGACACGTTGCCGCCGAGATCGGCGGCGACCACGTCGCTCGGCAGATCGCCGCGGATGTCGTGCGGATCTTGGGTCATCGAGTAGCCGGCAATGCCGATCGACACGAGCACGGCCAGCGCCAGCGGCCAGGCGCTGGCGGCATACCGTTCGCCTGTCGGGCTCTCAAATCCGAGCGGGCGCCGGACCGCCGGTAGCATCAGCCACAGGCCGAGCAGCACGATAATGCCGCCACGAGGCCCCAGTTGCCACCAGTCGAAACCGACCTCCCAGACGGCCCAGGCGAGCGAGCCAAGGATGAGGAGGGCATAAAGCCAGACGGCGGCGGCCTTGCGCATGAAGAGAAGGATGGCCGTCAGCAGGAAGCCGATACCGGCGATGAGATAGTAGGGACTGCCGCCAAGCATCAGGAGCTTGGCTCCGCCGCCGCCGAGCGCAAGGCCGATGAGGGCGAAGACGATGGCCGTCAGAATGAGCATGGTGGGAACTCCCGAATTGAAGAACGGCGCCGTGGCACGGCTTTTTCATTGGGGCGGCCCGAATGAGCGGCCGCGCGGGAAAAATCGGTTTCGGGGTCGGCGGTCGCGAGGGAGGCCGCGGCCGTCAGATCGGGCTGGGGCAAGTCGCGCGACTGCCCGCCCTCTAGCACCTAACGCACCGGCCCTGCCTTTCAATAGCCATAATTTCGCAACGCAAAAAATCAGGTGGCCGCAATGAAGTTGCGCGCCGAAGGTTCGAGTGATGCTTTGCTGCAGGAGGGACAGCTATAGCCCTGCGGCAGGCTATCGCTTTCGCGGGCTCACCACCTGGCCGCGAAGAGCGGACGCGGTCGATTAAGCGAGCCGAAGGCGCAGCAGTTTGGTGTTTTCCCGACGCAGCACGCCTTTGGCCTCGAGGTCGAGCTGGACCGCCTTCAGCCACCAGCCGGCCTTGGCGCCGCCTGGAAAGAGATCGTCCGGCAGCAATGGCAGCAGCTTCTGCTTTGCTTCGGCGACCGTGAGGGCGGTCTGCTCACGGGATAGCGCGGTGAGAAGCGCGTCCTTCATGGCATCGTACTTCACCTTGTCGACACGTGTGACGTGTCCGGGGGAAACGATGTTCTGGATCTCGATCTTTTTACGTTCCGTGGCCATCAAGCTCTCCCTTCACATAATCGACCTCCGGGGACCGGAAAGCCATTGCCGCCCAGGCGCCGATCAGCTTCAGCATGAATTTTCCGGAATGTCCGGCATAGTTTGGCACGTCGTCCATGACGCTGACATCTGCCCGGCGGTCCCGCGTCATCACCCGCATCTCCAGGGGTGGCCGGGCATCCTCGTCGAGACGCTGCCGGTAGAGCGTCAGCCAATGGCCGCTGGTAAACTCGAGAAACATCGGCGCATTGCAGCAGGTGGCGACGACACGGCGGGTTTTCGACGTCGGCGTCAGCCGATGCTCGCGAAGCCGCTCGGCGCCACGCACGCAGTTTATCCGATCCTTGCGAAAGAGCACGAAGTCCGTGGACCCGTCGCTATTGAGCACCGGCGCAGCACCGGGCAGTGCCTCGAGCAGTGCGCCTGCTTTCCGGCAGCTCGCGCAATAACAGGCGGTCGCCACGATCGGCTTGCCGACGGCACGCATCTGCACCTGCCCGCAGCTGCATCGTGCGTTCAATGTCCCGCTGTCGCTCCTGGTCACCCGTAATCTCCGTCATTCACTTCGCATCAAACTGTACCGTCCAGTTTGATTTGTCAATGCGGTCGTGCTAGTCAGGAACTTGTGCTATCGCGTGCTTCGGTGAGAGGTCGTGGCTGAGAATGACGAACCCTGTCGAGACGCGAATGACGAGAAAGCGCCAGTCGATCCTGGCGGCCGCCACCGAGCTGTTCCTGCAGCGCGGTTTCCTCGCGACGAACATGGACGAGGTGGCGGCGATGGCTGGCGTGTCGAAGCAGACCGTCTATGCTCATTTCGGAACCAAGGAGGCGCTGTTCCTTGACATCGTCACCGGCATGACAGGCGTTGCCGGTGATGAACTTGAGGAGCAGGTCGCAGATCCTGTCGATGGGCGCCCGATCGAGGATTTCCTACTGGATTTCGCCGAGCAGCAGCTGGCGATCGTCATGACGCCGCGCCTGATGCAACTGCGGCGCCTGGTGATCGGCGAGGCGGAGCGTTTTCCGGAACTTGGCAAGAGACTGCATGCGAAGGGCCCGCGTCGTTCGATCGACAGGCTGAGGAAAGCCCTTGCCCACTACCGCGAGAGCGGCGACGTCGAGGCGGGCGACCTGCGCGCCGCCGCGTCCTTCTTCAACTGGTTGGTGATGGGCGAGCCCGTCAACGATGCCATGCTGCTCGGCGATCAGGCGATTCCCGATGCAGGCGCCCTTCGTTCGCATGCTAGGGAAAGCGTGCGGATATTCCTCTCGGCCTATGGCCGAAAGCCATAGGCAACGACCATCGATCGACAAGTGCAATGCGCTTGTCGATTTGCCCTCACGTACCGCAAAAGGTTTGCCGCACTTCCTCTTCCGGCTGCGGCGGATCGGCATAGGCGGCAAAACGCGGCTGGTCCTCGTATGGCTTTGACGTCACGTCGACGAGCGCTTCGAACAGCGAGAAGTCGGCGTCTTCCGTCGCTGCCACAATCGCCTGCTCGATGCGATGGTTGCGCGGAATATAGGCCGGGTTCACTGCCCTCATGGCCACGGCGCGTTCGCCTGCCGTTACCGGTTCCCGCTCTAGACGTTGTCGCCAATCGGCAAGCCAGGATGTCAACCCCGCCGGTTCGGCAAACAGGGAAGTCAAGTCTGCGTCGGCGGTTGGATCGGCAGCGCACTCGCAAAGCCTGCGGAAGGCGAGGGTGAAGTCGGCTTCACCCTGATGCATCGCCGTCAGCAGCGCCTGGACGAGATCAAGGTCGCCTTCCTCCTCGCTGACGAGCCCGATCTTGCGGCGCATGCCGTCGAGCCAATGCCGCTGGAAGATCGCGCCATAGTCACCGAGCGCATCGTTGGCGAGGTCCACCGCGGTTGCCGCAACCGGATCGAAGAGCGGCACCAGCGTCTCGGCAAGTCTTGTCAGGTTCCATTGGCCGATTGCCGGCTGGCTGGCATAGGCATAGCGCCCGAACTGATCGATCGAGGAAAACACCTTCTTCGGATCGTAGGCATCCATGAAGGCACAAGGACCGAAGTCAATCGTCTCGCCGGAGATGGTCATGTTGTCGGTGTTCATGACCCCGTGGATGAAACCGACATGCAGCCAGCGGGCAATCAGTGCCGCCTGTCGCGCCACCACCGCCTTGAAGAAGGCGAGATAGGGGCGCTCGTCATTCCTGACCTCCGGGTAGTGGCGGTCGATCGCATAATCGGCCAGTGCCTGGACCGAAACCATATCGCCGCGCGCTGCAAAAAACTGGAAGGTTCCCACTCGGATGTGGCTTGCTGCCACACGGGTAAAGACGGCACCCGGCAGGATCTGCTCGCGATAGACCGGTTGGCCGGTCACGACAGCGGCAAGCGCGCGGGTCGTCGGGATGCCGAGCGCGAACATGGCTTCGCTGACGATGTACTCACGCAGCACCGGGCCAAGCGCTGCCCGTCCGTCGCCACGCCGCGAGAACGGTGTCTGTCCCGGTCCCTTGAGCTGGATGTCGCGCCTCTGTCCGTTTCGGTCGATGACTTCGCCGAGAAGGATCGCGCGACCGTCGCCAAGCTGCGGCACGAAGGTGCCGAACTGGTGGCCGGCATAGGCCATGGCGAGCGGTGCGGCACCGGCGGGCACGCTGTTGCCAGCGAAGATCTGGGCGCCGTCACGCTTAAGACTGTCGACGTCGAGGCCGAGTTCTTCCGCAAGCGGCCGGTTGAGCTTGATCAGCCAGGGCTCGGCGACCGGTGTCGGGTCGACACGGGCGAAGAACTGCTGCGGCAACCGCGCAAAACTGTTGTCGAAGTGAAAGGCGTCGGTTTCGGCGGTCGGCGAAGCAGGCACGTAGTTCATGATTCTGTGGTCAGCGGCTCCTGCCGGGACATTCCGGTCACCGCCCTTTCGAACCAAGTCTACACGAGGCGTGTTCGTTGCGCGAGAGTTGGCTGGCAAGGCGGCGCCCTCCCGCGAAGGGTTCGCGAGAGGGCCGGGAGGGCGAGTACCGGTTTCGTCTCAGGCGCTAAGTGCCGTCGGCGAAAGGCAGGCCTCGCAAATTGCCGCGATATGGCGATGGTCGGTGCCGCAGCACCCGCCGAGAACGCGCAGTCGCGGCAAACGATCGGTCAGCATCCGATAGCGCTGCCCCAGATCCGACGGATCGCCGGCATCGAGCGTCTCGCTTTCGTCGAGCTCGCTGTGGCTTTTCGCCGAGGCATTGGCGCGGATGCCGCCAATCCGGTGGACCCAGGCGCTACCGGTATCGAGGCTGGCCTCGAAATGGTCCGGATGGGCGCAGTTGATCATGTAGTATTGCGGGAACCGGCCGGTAGCCGCGTCAACGATTTCGATCGCGTCCTTGAGTGAGCGGCCGTTCGGCAGCCGCCCGTCGATCTCCACCGTAAACGAGATGGCGCAGGGCATGCCGTGGCTTTGCGCCGAGCGCGCGATGCCGATCGCTTCATCGATATTGGTGATCGTATAGGCGCAGATCATATCGGCATCGCTGACGGCAAAGGCAGCGACCTGCGCGGCATGATAGTCCTCGGCTTCGTCAGGGCTCATGCAACTCGCCCTGTAGCCGTCACCACGCGGCCCGATTGCACCGTTAAGCACGATTGGTGCCTGCGGCCGTTCGTATTCGGCGCGCAGTTCCGTCAGCAGATAGACGGCGTCCTGGTTGAGTTCGGCAAGCGCCCTGGCATCATAGCCAAGCTTCAAGCCCCAGTCGGCGCTTGCCCGCCACGTTGCCGTGTCGAGTACGAACCCGGTGCCATGGCGCTGCGCTATGTCGAGATAGCGCGTGTAGTAGTTGAGCAGTCGTCGTCGCCCTTCGGACGTCGACAGTAGGACGAAGGAGGCAAAGTGCGGAAGCTCGACGCCTTCATGAAAGATGAGCGTCGTTTCCATGCCGCCGTCGCTGAGAAAGGTTCCACCCTTCATGAGCGGCAGGCTGCGTCGGTATTTGGCCATGTCGGTCTCCACCCGTTTTGGTCGCGTTGGATCCCGGCGGAGCGCTCCCATTCCCGCAAGGATGGTTAAAGTTCTGCCTTTTTATCATCTTCTAAACTAGGCGACTTAAGGTATACTATTGCTAATATACTTAAATATCTCAGTGAAATCATAGGGTTGACTGTTGCGTTTTGCCGCAGCATCGCTCGCTCGTCGTGGATTCATTGGCGGAAACTGTACCGACGGTAGGGAAACGGCTAATGCGAAAGGGTGAGGAAACGCGCGCCAAGATCCTCGACGCAGCCGAAGTGTCGGTATTGGCGAAGGGATTTGGCGGGACTTCGATCGACGAATTGATCGCTGAAACCGGTATCACCAAGAGTGGCTTTTTCTATCATTTTCGCGACAAGAACGAGCTGGCGAAGGCGCTGCTCGAGCGTTACGTCGAGAACGACGAGCGGATTTATGACGAGATCTTCAGCCGGGCGCGCGAGCTTGCGGATGATCCGCTCCAGGCATTTCTGCTCGGCCTCAAGCTGCTGTCGGAACTCCTCTCCGATCTTCCCAATGGTCATCCCGGCTGTCTGGTCGCGGTTATCTGCAGCCACGAGCGCGCCTTCGATCGCGATATCCAGGAGATCAACCGTCAGGCGGCGCTGATGTGGCGACGGCGCTTCGGCGCGATGTTCCGTGACATCATGAGGGTGTACAAGCCGCGTGAACCGCTGGATGTGGACGAGCTTGCCGATATGGTCTCGACGGTGATCGAAGGGGGCATCATTCTGTCGAAGGCACTGAAGGAGCCGAAGAACCTGCCCGCCCAACTGCTGATCTTCCGGACTTTTGTCCGGCTGCTGTTTCAGCCGGCAGCCACGTGATCGTCAGCCTTTGTCGTCTTCCATCGCCTGCGCCATTTCGGCGAGCTTGCGCACCGTGTTGAGGTTGCGGGCGGTGCCCGGCTTCAAGGCCGGCAGTTTAAGCTTCGATCGCCCGGAGCCGTTGGGATAGTGTACGTAGATCTCGTGCCCGTGGATCTGCACCTCCTCGCCGTCGGGCGCAACGAGCTTGTCGAGCGCGTCCGCGGGTGCGGCATTCGGCAGAAAGACCACATGCAAGAGGTTGGTCTTGGCATCGGGGAAGGGGGCGTTCTTGGCGATCGCCTGCAACTGCCTGGCGTCCCGGATCATCACGCCGGGCGCCTTGCCGAGCTTCTCGCCAAGGGCCGCGTCCAGTTTTGCCGCCGCTTCCGGCGCCGGCAATTCCGAGCGGAACAGCACGTTGCCGCTCTGGATATAGGTCTTCACGTCGCTGAAGCCGAGGTCCTCGCAGATCGTGCGGAGATCGGCCATCGCCAGCATGCCGGCGCCGCCGACATTGATGGCGCGAAGAAGGGCAACGTGAATGGGCATGGCCTTTTATCCCTCGTCCACCATCTTGCCGGCGACTTTGATGGCGAAGGCGTATTCGAAGGCGATCTCTTCCAGCCGCTGGAAACGGCCGGAGGCGCCGCCGTGGCCGGCGTCCATGTTGGTCTTCATCAGGATCGGTGCGTTGCCGGTGGTTTTTTCGCGCAGGCGCGCCACCCATTTCGCCGGTTCCCAATAGGTCACGCGCGGGTCCGTCAGGCCGCCAAGCGCCAGGATCGCCGGGTAGGGTTTTGCCTCGACATTGTCGTAGGGCGAGTAGCCAGCGATGATGTCGTAGAATTCGCGGCTGTCGATCGGGTTGCCCCATTCCGGCCATTCCGGCGGGGTCAGCGGCAGGGTGTCATCGAGCATGGTGTTGAGCACATCGACGAAAGGAACGGCGGCGATGATGCCGGTGAATTTCTCCGGCGCCATGTTGGCAATTGCGCCCATCAGCATGCCGCCGGCCGATCCGCCTTCGGCGACGATGTTCGCGTAGGACGTGAACTTCTCCTGATTCAGATAGTCAGCGGCGGCGATGAAGTCCTTGAAGGTGTTGGTCTTCTTGGCCATCTTGCCGTCTTCGTACCAGGAAAAGCCCCGGTCCTTGCCGCCGCGGATATGGGCGACGGCATAGACGAAGCCACGGTCCGCAAGCGACAGGCAATTGGTATTGAACCCTGCGGGAATGGTGATGCCATAGGCGCCGTAGCCATAGAGCAGGCACGGTGCCGAACCGTCGAGCGGCGTATCCTTGCGATAAAGCAACGTCACCGGCACCTTCGTTCCATCCCAGGACGGCGCAAAGACGCGGCGGGTGACATAGTCGTCGGGATTGTGCCCGGACGGCACTTCCTGCGTCTTCAAGAGCGTGCGCTCACGCGTCGCCATATCGTAGTCGAAGAGCTGCGACGGCGTCGTCATCGAGGAATAGGAGAAACGGATGACGTCGGTGTCGTACTCGGCAGCGCCGGAAAGCCCGAGCGCATAGGCTTCTTCGGCAAAGGCGATCGCGTGCTCCTCACCGGTCTTGCGATCGCGGATGACGATTTCCGGCAGGCCCTCGCGGCGTTGCAGCCAGACGAGGTGGCGGGCATAGGCCATATGGCTGAGGATCAACGTGCCCGGCTTGTGCGGCACGACCTCGCGCCAGTTTTCCTTGCCCGGTGCATTGACCGGCGTTTCCATGATCTTGAAATCCTTGGCGCCGTCGGCGTTGGTGAGGATGTAGAAGACATCGCCGCCTTCGGTCATCGCATATTCGAGACCGATGACGCGTCCGGCCACCAGCTTCGGTTCGGCCGTCAGATCCTTGGTCGAGAGCAGCCGGTACTCGCTGGTCTCGTGATCGTGAATGTCGATGTAGATGACGTCGTCGAGGAGCGAGCCGCCGACCGACATGAAGAAGCCGGGATCCTTCTCCTCATAGACCAGCCGGTCGTCGGCCTGAGATGCGCCAAGCACATGGTGAAAGATCTTCGACGGACGGTGGTTGTCGTCAAGAACGGTGTAGAAGAAGCTCTTGCCGTCAGGTGCCCAGGCGCCGCCGCCGCCGGTGTTTTCGATCACGTCGGCAAGATCCTCGCCGGTCGAGAGATCGCGCACCTTCAGCGTGAAATATTCCGATCCCTTGTCGTCATAACCCCAAAGGCCGCGGCTGTGATCGCTCGAATGGTCGAGGCCCGCGAGGCGGAAATAGGACTTGCCTTCGGCTTCCTTGTCGCCGTCGAGCAGGACATGCCGGATGGTCTCGTCCTTGCCGTCGGCGTCGCGCGGAATGCGGAAGTAGCGCGGCTGCTCGCCGCCCGTCACGTAGAGGCTGCCATAGGCAAAGGGGCCGTCCTTCACCGGCACCGAGCTGTCGTCTTCCTTGATACGGCCGCGCATCTCGGCAAACAGCGTCTTCTGCAGCGCCTTGGTGTCGTCCATGGCAGCATTCATGTAGGCGTTTTCGGCCTCCAGATGCTTGCGGATTTCAGGGTCGAGGATCGACGGATCCTTGAACATTGCCTGCCAGTTGTCGTCCCGCAGCCAGGAGTAGTCGTCGGTGCGGGTGATGCCGTGGCGCGTGTCGGTCACCGGTTTTTTCGGGGCGACGGGAGCTTCGGGCAGGTTCTTGAAAACGGACAAGGCATGTCTCCGGGATTTATGCGGCGGGAGACAATGAGATAGAGAGCCGGGCTGCGACGATCAAGCGGAAAGGTCTTCGCTGCTCTGAGGTGCCTTCTCCCCATTGGTAGGGAGAAGGCAGGGTAGATCGGCCCGGCCAATGTTCGATCGTACGCCGGGCAGGCGAGGGCCGTCGGGTTGCGGCTAGCTCTTCGCTTTCAGTTGCTTTCGATATTCCTCCACCGGCAGGCCACCGACGCCCCAGTCCTCGAATGCCACCTCGTCGATGACGACGAAGGTGGTGGCCGGGTTCTTGTCGAGCACGGTGACGAGCAGGTCGGTGACGCCCTTGATGAGCGCCGCCTTCTGTTCGCGGGTTGCGCCTTCGCGGGTGATCTTGATGTTCACATAGGGCATTGCTGGCTCCTTAGCTTTGTTCTCGAATGTCGTAATGAAAAACCTTGGCGATGATCTGCCAGCGTCCGTCGACGAAGATCAGCGACAGGAAATCGGTGAACGCCTTCTCGCCGATTGCGCATTGTACCTTGGCGATGGCTGTCACCGGGCCGGCAAATTCGATCGAGACGATTCTGTCGGCGCGCTGTTCGCCGCGGCTTGCCGGCGAGGGACGCTTTTCGACAACAGGGAAATACCTGTTCATATCGAGTTCGAGCAGTTCTCCTTCGGTCGCCGTGGCGTAGTGGGCTTTCGGGTGAAAGACCTCGCGCAGGATCGCCGTGTCGCTGTGGTAGAGCCCGTCGAAGTAGCGCCCGAGCACATCGATTACGGCGGCAAAGCCCGGGTCGCTGTGGGTGCCGCTCATGCCGCGATCAGCCCTTCCGCCTTCATGGCTGCCTGCACTGCCGGGCGCTGCCCGACCCGTTGCATGTAGGCCGTCAGGTGAGGCCATGCTGCAAGCGAAATTCCCGTGACGCTGGTCCAGTTGACGACGGTGAAGAGATAGGCGTCGGCGACCGAGAAGGCGTCTCCGAGCACATGGGCGCGGCCATCGGAAAGCAGGGCTTCGACATTGCCGAGCCGTTTGGAAACCTGCGCCGCGGCAGCTTCTTTGGCGTCTGTGCTTGCCGTCTTGCTGAACAGCGGCGAGAACGCCTTGTGCAGTTCGGAAGCGATGAAGTTCAGTTGCTCCTGCAGGCGGGTGCGCTCCAGCGTGCCGTTGGCGGGGGCGAGCCCGGCTTTCGGGAAGCGGTCGGCAATATACTGCACGACGGCCGCACCTTCGGTGACGACGTCGCCGGTTTCCAGCACCAGTGCCGGCACATAGCCCTTGGGATTGATCGCCTTGAAATCGGCGCCGCTTTCGGTGAGGTGGGTGGCGGTGTCAACCTTGACGATCTCGAAGTCGACGCCGGCTTCACGCAGGCTGATATGGGGCGAGAGCGAGCAGGCGCCCGGGGCGTAATAAAGCTTCATAACCAAATTCCTTTTGCAATGGTTGTCTCTGTCGAAGACGGCGGAACCTAACCCCAGGCGATAACTTTTGTATATGAGATAACTTTATGTTACCGACGTTTCCGGTTTCCCCACGGTAACTGGAGAATTTTGTTCATGAGCTTGAAAATTCGAAAGAATAGAGCTGCTGCATTGCCGCCGACCTGCCCGGTCGGGGAGTGCATGGTCATGCTCGGTGGCGCCTGGGCGCCCAACATCATCTGGTATCTGAGCGGCGGTCCGCGCCGCTTCAGCGAACTCAAGATCGATATCCCGGGGATATCGGCGAAGGTGCTGAGCACGCGCCTGAAGGATATGGAGGAGAAAGGTGCGATCGAGCGCCGGATCGTGCCGACGTCACCGCCTTCGGTCGAATACAGGCTGAGCGATCTCGGCCAGGAATTCGTCCCGGCGATCCACGCGATCGTCGAGGTCGGCTACAAGCTCAAGCTTCGCCGCGAAGCAAAGCTCGCAGAGGAAGCCGCCGTAGGGAATGCGGCGCAGCCATTGCCCGCCTGACGGCGGGCCTTGGGGCGATCGTGACGGCTACCACCGGCCCTTGAGCGACTGCGCCGCATGCTCGATGAAGGCGCGAACTTTTGGGGTTTCCGCCTGGCGGTCGACGAAGCAGGCGTAGAAGTCGAAGGGCTCGTGGTCGGTGTTGGCAACGCCTTCTGAGGGTGCGCCGCCGAACAGCGGCACCAGCAAGCCGCGCGCGATCAGGTCCGTGGCGATGAAGGCACCGAGCCGCGTGATGCCGGCACCGGCGATCGCCATTTCGGCAAGAGTATCGATGTCGTTGCTGACGATCGTAGCCTTCAACTCCGGTTCGAAGCGCAGGCCGTCCCGCACGAAGCCCCAGCGGAAGATCCGCCCGTGCCCGGCGTAGCGGTAGACGAGGCAATGATGATGGATCAGGTCTTCCGGTCGCTCGGGTCGGCCGTGCCGCTCGATGTAGGACGGGGCGGCACAGATGACCATCGGTACCGAGGCGAGCTTTCGCGCAATCAGTCCCGGCTCCAGCTGCAGGCCGAAGCGCACGCTGATATCGATGCCTTCGCCGATGTGATCGATTTCCCGATCGGTGACGACGAGTTCGATCGAGACCTCCGGATGTCGCTCGGCAAAGGACGGCACGAGCGGCGCCACCACATGGCGACCGAAGGCGACGGAGGACGCGATCTTCAGCGATCCTCGCGGCTCCGGGCTCAGCGACGCGACCGCAACGGCTGCGAGTTCGAGATCGTGGACGACACTGCGCACCCGGTCGAAATAGACCCGGCCGCTTTCAGTCAACCCTAGTTGCCGCGTCGTTCGGCTTAGCAATCTCGTGCCGAGCGCCCGCTCGAGCCGGGCGATATTCTGGCTCGCAGAAGCAGGCGTGATCCCGAGTTTGCGCGCCGCTGCGGCGATGCTGCCTTCCTCGACGCTCCTGACGAAACTCTCGACGCCGCGTAGTGTATCCATAATGGTATCCATCGAATGTGTGTTCTCATTCGATGGTTTTGCCTAATTCTGAACAAGGCTGCAATGGCCTACTTCAGTCCGGCGCGGTCGGTATAGTGCGGCTCGAAACGAAGGGATGGTTCCTTCGACGATCTATGGAGATCTTCACCATGGAAGATACGATACCCCCGCCGCAGATCGCGCGCAGCCGCAAGTTGCCGCCGCGCGCCGTGCCGATTGCCTTTGCCTTCTTCATGTCGGCGATCATGGCGTTTTTGATGTGCTGCGTCATCGTCGGCGTCAACACCGGCGTCGACGCCGGCTACCCCGCCCGTGTGCTGAGCACCTATGCGCTGGCGATGCCGGTCGCCTTCCTTTGCGTGCTGACAGTCCGCCCCTTCGTGCTGAAGCTCGTCGGCGCCGTCTGCCGCATGCCGGCCTGAGCAAAGCACCGTCCCGGAAAACCGGGACGGGCGATCTCAAGCTGACGTCAATCGCCCGAAGCCGATAAGGCCAGGTTTACAGGACGCGGTAGATGGTTGGCCTGTTGATTGTCGGGGCAATTCCGGCGTCCGGGCCATGGGCGAAAGTAAGGTGAAGCGCCTGTTCAGCGACAATTCAGCCTTGTGCTAATATGCTGAGATCATGGTTCTTGGGAGGGGTTCGTGATGATCGGCTTTCGAAGCGTTCTGATTTCGCTGGCGGTGATGGTCGTCGGACTTTCTTCTGAGGCCGCGTCGGCCAGCACCTTCGTTGCCTGGGAGGTTTCCGGCGTCGCCTGGAACGATGTGCTCAATGCGCGCGCGTGGCCGTCCTCTTCGTCAGCTGTTCGCGCAGGCTATCCGAACGGCACCAGGCTGCAGATGACCGGCCGCTGCATGAACGGCGTCGACCTCCAGCGGATAGCCCGCTGGTCGGCGCAACGGCAGAGCAATGCCGTGCGCGCCACCTGGTGCCAGATCTGGCACGATCCGCAGCAGAACGGCCGCTGGCAGGAAGGCTGGGTCTACGGCAAGTTCATCCGGCCCGCGCGCTTCTAGGCAGTTTCTTGTGGTTGTTTGCGCAGACGTTGCGATCGGCAAAACCCGCGGCATGACAAAAGTGACCAGCGTTGCAGATGAACGACACCTCGTCGGAGCATGCTGCTGTATAAGATAGGCGTTTCGCTTTATTCCGCAGCATGGACGAATGTTTGATGAACAATACCTACGGTAAGCTTGCTTCTCATGTTTATAATTTAGACAAGTATATTGGAAAGTCCTTCGGCGACGTCGAGTATTATCTCGATCGCTTGAAGGGGTGTTCCGGGCCGATACTGGAACCGGCCGTTGGCAACGGTCGAGCGCTGATCCCGCTGCTTGAAGCCGGCCTTAACGTCAGAGGTTTCGATGCCTCGCAGGACATGCTCGGCTATTGCCGGACGCATTGCGCGCAACGTTCGCTGACACCGGCGCTATCGCAGCAGACCTTCGAGGCCTTTGCCTATGAGGAGCGCTTCGAGGCGGTCGCCGTCCCCGCCGGTTCCCTGCAACTGATCGCCGACCATGCCGCGGCGACCGCGATCCTCAAGCGGTTCCTCGATCATCTTCAACCGGGCGGCCGCCTGATCTTCGACCTCTATCCGCACGATCTTTTCGCCGACGCCACGCCGAACATCCGTAGTTGGGAGACCGAGGCAGGCGACCTGCTGACGCTGACCAGCCAGCGGATCAAGGCCGACCTCATCGCCCAGACGACGGTCTCGCATGTGCGATACGAACTGTGGTGCGAGGGGAGGCTGGCGTCGAGCGAGCTCGAATTCTTCACGATGCGCTGGTGGGGCATCGAAGAAATGGCACTGACCTTGCGTGCCGCCGGATATGTCGATCTCGTCATTTCCGGGAACTACAACTTCGGCCGCGCGCCGAAGGATGGCGACGAGGTTGTTACCTTCGAGTGCCACCGGTCGCGATAACGAGCGCTTTACCTGAGAAGGCCACGCCCCCTTTGGAGGGCGTGGCTGAAACCGCTACCTGCAACGGGCGGCGAAGTTCGACTGGTCGAGCTGCTTGCCGTTGACGGTGAGGACTGAGCCTGGTGATTGTGTCAGTGAGCCAGCTGTCCATCCGGCGTCAGCGATGCAATCCTTCGGCGTGTTGGTTGTCGTCACATCGCCCTTCACATCGATCGACGGCCCCATGAAATAGAGCCCGGCCTTGGCCGCCTTGTCGACCGTCATTCCGTTGAACTCGATATCGCTGACGGGTCCGCCCAGGAATTCGTAGTCGCTGCCGTAGATGAACGCGCCGTAGCTGCCAGCATTGGTGATGTTTACGCCGTTGAAGGTAATATCGGAAACGGGATTGAGGAAGATGCCTGCATTCCGCGTGCCATCGATATTCAGCCCATTGACGACGATATCCGTAGTCGTGGTCGGCAATGTGGATGCCGAGACCATCATCAGGCCGTTGATGCCACCCTTCAGCGTCATGTTGTTGATATCGACATCTGATGTGCCCTGGAACACGACAAGATCCATGTCGCGATCCTGCTTAGAGTTGTCGATCGTGAAGTTTTCGATCAGCACATTGTTGGCGGCAACCATCAGCAGTCCCTCGCGCCTCGAATTGCTGACCTTCACGTTGTCGAGATAGATTCTGCTCGCCTCGTTGGCGATGACTGGTGGCCAATCGCTCTCATCGATCTCGCTGCCCGTGAATATTCCGTAGGTTACTTTGTCGATATCGGTGTTGCGGATCGTCAGGCTGCTTGTTCCAAGCGCGCTGATAGCGGCGTAAGGCGCTTCATTGGGCTTGTACACGGTGAACTCGCACTGCGTGTTATTCTCGCAAATGTAGAGGTCGTGAATGCGGCTGTCTTCAATCTCCGCACCGACCACGCGCGTCAGGCGGATGCCGTCGTGGCTGGTCTTCGCGATATCAACGTTGTCGATCCAGAGCCCCTCAGTCTCGGTGCTGCCAATCCCCGCACGACCGCCACGAATGGCAACGGAAGAGACCGTGCTGAAGGACGCCATTGTGACAACGTCCTGAGCGGGGTCGAAACCTGTCAACGTCGTCGCTGCACCTCTGTTGACGAAGTTGGCGGTCGCGCCACTGTTTGCGCCACGCACCGCAAGCGCGCCTCCACCCCCCAGCAGCGTCTGCCCGAGACCAAGGTTTAGCGACTGCTCGAGGCCGAGATTGCCGTCTACGAGAATGAGCGCACCTGCACCCGCATCTGCCAGCATTTGGTTGATGCTCGCAGCGTTGCCGTTTGCGGCCGATAGGTTGATGACTTTGCCAGGTGTGACGCCGTCGTAAACGAACTGCGCTGCTTCGACGTCGCCGGTAGCACCTGCATGGGTGCGGATCTTGGCTGAGCGCTCGACACGCTGGACCATCGGGTCAAAGGCATCGCCTGCCTTGGCTGTGGCGCCGAACGGGACGCGCAGACGTGCCATGACGGCACCCTTGAGCTTGTCTTCATTGTCGTAGGTGCCAGTGACGCCGAGCGAGACGGTCGATCCCTCGGAAAGCCCGGGCAGGTCGGCGAAGGTCAACTCCGCGCGCAGCTTGGCGCCGAACATGTCGCCGAGGTTCTTGCCGCCATACCAGTAGCTGCCGCCGAAGACCTTCAGCTGGACGTCGGATCCTTCGTCGAAGACCGGAAGACGCCCGCCGATTTCGGCGTCGAGCCCGCGTCGACCGCGCTCCTTGCCCTCCTGCATGACGAGCACATGGTCGCGAACATAGGCGGCATTGAAGGCGCTCAGCGTCTTGGCGCCGGAGAGCGGCAGATAGAGATTGCTGCGCATTTCGAGGTCGCCGCTGAGCGCTTCGAGACCGAAGGATACCTGGCTGAACGAGTTGCCGTGTTCGCTCTTCAGGTAGTCGTAGTAACCATAGGCGCCGATGACCCACTGGTCGTTGGCGCGGAAGCGGTAACCGGCGCCGACAGAACCCTGCCGGACCTTATCGTTTTCTATCGTTCCGCGTGTATCGATGAAAATGGCATTGCCGGAGTCGAGCACGAAAGGCAGGAAGAAGCCGCCGCTGGCAGCCGAGCCGCCGCTGAAGAATCCGCCTTCGATTTCCGCCTGCGGCCTGAAATCCACTGCCAGGGCCGGGGACGAAAACATCGTGCCGCTTGCGAGCGCAAGCGCTAAAATAGTGTTGTTTTTCATATTATTAACTCCGCACACACTGGGACGTTGGAGCGCCCTTGGCGGTGCGGTTAGATTATATGACTGTATTACTCAAGTTTATTGATCGATTATCCCAGATCTTTCCAGCGGCGTGATGACGCAGGGTGCGCCAGCGCCGTGTTTTCACAATCCTGGCGGCAATCGGGGAATTCGTCTCGAGTGACGCATCCGCTCATTTCGAAGGAGCTACAGCGAATGAGAAAAGCCCGCCCGTCGGTCGAAGGGGCGGGGCTTGAGTTCAGTACCGATAGGCAGAAATCAGGAGGTAAGCGCCGCGGCGTTGTCCCGGGCGTAGGTTTCGAGGCTGCGTGGTTCGTGGCCGGTCAGAGTTTTGACGTCTTCGGTCGGTGCGGCTGTCCAGCCCTCGCGCACCGGATGGAAGATCGAGGCAAGTAAGCGCGCATAGTTTTCGGGCACGCCGGCACCGGTCAGGATTCCGACAAAGGTCTCGTCGTCAACGGGCGTGTAGGTGACGGGCTTGCCGATGACGCGCGACAGGATCGCTGCCGCTTCGCCGTAGCTGAGTGCGTCAGGGCCGGTCAGGTTGAAGGCACGGTTGTCGAACGCATGGCTGGTCAGTGCGGCAGCAGCACTTTCGGCGATGTCACGCGTGTCGATAAAGCTCGTCTTGCCCTCTGCCGCCGGCACAGCGATCGCGCCATGTCGAACGCCTTCGATCCAGTAGCTCTGGAAATTGTCGGAGAACCAGTTCGGTCTGAGGATGACGAACGGTACGCCGGTCTTCTCGACCAGCAGTTCGACCCGGCGGTAGGGGATGCTGTCGTCGGCATCGACGCCGATGACGGTCATCAGCACGATCTTGATGCCGCGCGCTGCCGCCGCCGTGATGATCGGCGTCAGCAGTTCGACCGGATCGAGATATCCACCCGGCGTCAGCACGAACATCCGGTCGACGCCGTCGAGCGCGTAGCCATAGGTCGCGCTGTCCCGATAGTCGAAGGCGACGGCCTCAGTGCCTTCGATCGGCGTTGCCTTGCGCGTCGCGGCCTTGACGCTTTCCCCCTTCGAAACCAATGCGCCAATGACCTTGCGACCGACCGTGCCGTTTGCTGCGAGTACCAGAATCTTGCCTGCCATATCCGTCTCCTTGGTATCGGTATGAAACCATGTTAACAACGGAAACTAGATATAGGTGCCTGTAAATGCAGTAAAGAAGGCACCTTCCGGTGACATGGTTTCCTCCTGGAAACCGCCAGTTGGAGCATGCGCCCGATGGAATACGACGTCTATATCCAGACTTGTCCCACCCGCATGGTACTGGATCGCCTGGCTGATAAATGGGCGGTGCTGGTGCTCGGCCGGCTTGACGACAAGCCCGTGCGGTTCAACCAGCTGAAACGCGAGATCGATGGCATTTCGCAAAAGGTGCTTTCGCAGGTGTTGAAAAAGCTGGAGCGCGATGGGCTGGTCAGTCGCAAGGTTTTTGCCACAGTGCCGGTGACGGTCGAATATGCGATCACGCCGCTTGGGCGCACCCTGAGTGCCACAGTCGATGCGCTGCGTCATTGGGCCGAGGACAATATCGAGAGGGTGCTGGCCGCCCAGCAGAAATACGACCGCGCCGCGGAGTGAGCGACGCGGCGTCTGGCCGTGGTGGCGATGGAGGAGGGGCTGCCAGGCGGCGTCAGGCCGCAAGCCTGAGGCCGATCCCCCAGGGATCGACGAGACTGTAAGCGGTGCCGTTTCGGTCCACCTGAATGCCCATCTCGTCGAGCTTGCCAACCGCCTTCGCAAGCTCTGCGGGATCCTTGAACTGGATCGTGTAGTCGGAGAGGCCGGTCATATTGTCCTCACGCTTGGGCGAGCCGCGGGAATTCCAGATGTTGGCGGCGACATGGTGGTGATATTTGCCCGAGCCGAAGAAGCTTGCGCCCGGGTAGCGCGCCATCAGCCCCAGCCCCAGCACGTCGCGGAAGAACGCATCAGCTTCGGGGATGTCGGACACCTGCAGATGGATGTGGCCGATGCCGGTACCGTCGGCAAGGCCGTTCCAGTCGTCTTTCGGCGCCTCGTCATAAAGCGCCTGCAGGTTGAGCGGCAGCGTATCCATGCCGACGGTTCCGTCCGGCTTGAAGCTCCATTCGGTCCGCGGCCGATCACGATAGACCTCGATGCCGTTGCCTTCCGGGTCGGCGAGATAGATCGCTTCGCTGACGAGATGGTCGGAAGCGCCCTGCAGGCGGACATTGTTGTGGGCGGCATGGGCGAGCCAGCGTCCGAGTTCCTGACGGTTCGGAACGAGGAAGGCGGTATGAAAGAGACCGGGCGCGTTTCGGGGCGCCCTGGCGGCATTGCTGGCCGTGGTCAGCGTCAACAACGGGCGGCCGCCAACGCCCAGCGTCTCGCCGCTGGCACTCGCTTCAAGCGGCTTCAGTCCCATGATGCGCTGATACCACTGCGATACGGTTGGCAGGTCCTCCACCACCAGATGCGAATGATCGACATGCGCCGGCATCGCCAACGCGTGATTGGCGGCGATGTCAGTGGTAGGCGTGCTCTGCGTGGACGTCATCCATTGCCTCCTGGGGCGGCGAAACCGTTGGGCTTGTCGGCCCTCAGTTTCGTTGAAACTGCCCCGTGAATATGGGCCTAAGTCGGCGTTCACGAAAGACCTTCAGTCATTTGATGTTGTGTTCGACGAGCGTTGACAGTGGCCGTTGTCGCCCTAGCTCAATTGTATAGGGCAATGCGTCGCGGCGCTTTCGATTTGATTTCAATCAATGCCGGAAGAGCCGTCTGGGCTCAGTCTCGAATGCGAGGGATTTGCCCCCGCATTCGGCGCCGGCGATCCGGGTAGGCAACGTAAAGGAGTGCAGTATGTACAAGAAGATCATCGTCCCTATTGCCATGGATCAGCTGGAGCATGGCGAGTCCGTGCTCGGCATCGCCGAAAAGCTGGTCGACGAAGGGGGCGAGATTGTCCTGCTCAATGTCGTCGAGGATCTGAATGCCTATGCCCAGGGCTACATGATCGTCGACTTTCCACTCGAAATGGTCGAGGAATCGCGCAAGCACGCGACGAAGACGCTGGAAGCGATGAAGGCCAAACACGGGATCAACGGACGCATCGAGATCCGCACTGGCGGTGCCGCCGGCACGATCAATGCGATCGCCCGGGAAGAAAACGCCGACCTCGTCATCATCGCCTCGCACCGGCCCGGTCTCATCGACTATTTCATCGGATCGACCGCCAGCCGGGTCGTCAGCCATTGCCCCTGCGCCGTTCTCGTCGACCGGTGAGCCGCCAACAAACAAGAACAGGAGCGTGGCGCGCCTGAAGCGCCACGACTTCAAGGAGTCTTCCCATGGACAAGCTTGCGCTTGACGACTTTCGTGAACGGCTGAGCAGCCGCAAACGCGAACTCTACGGCCGACTGGTGAAGATCGAGCACGATCTCGATGAGCCGATGAATGCCGACGTGCCGGATCGGGTAACCGAACGGGAGAACGACGAGGTGCTGGAGGGTCTTGGTCTTGCCGGCCAGGAGGAAATTCGCGCAATCAACGCGGCCCTCGACCGCATTGCGGCCGGTACTTTCGGAACCTGCGTGCGCTGCGGCCTGTCGATTTCCGCAGAACGGCTCGATGCCGTGCCCCATGCCCCGCTCTGCCAGGAATGCGCCGCTGAGGTCGCGGCCGGCGCGAAGTGACGATGTTTTTTGCCTCAATCGCGGGGCGACTGTTACCTGCCCCCCGAGGGGCTGCTTGCGACGCATGCCTCGCTGCTACGCATTAGGTGATCCGGGATCTCCTGACGCTCGTCAGGTCGAGCTTCAATCTGGGCAAGAACCGCCCTGGTATAACGGTCGAGGCGACCACTCCGCCATCGACCGCGCCTAGGCGGCGGTAGAAATCGGCAGCGCCCGGGTCGGCATCGACGGTCATGACCTTCGCCCCGTTGCGCAGCGCCGTTTCCACGCTCCAATCGAAGAGTTTCCGGCCGATGCCACCGCCCAACGCGGTCGGATCGACGAACAGCTTGTCGAGTTCGGCGACCTCGCCGCGGCACATGACCTGCACCATGCCGACGATGTTATCGTCCTGAACGGCGATCTGAATATCCGACTGCTTCCAGTCGTCCACCGTGACCGTCAGGGCGGGACGGCAGGCGGCCATGAAGGCCTCGTCATAACCCCAGACGGCCTTTGACCGCAGGCAAAGCTCTGTCAGAATTGCAGCCTGTCGCGGCTCCGGCGTGCGCAGCACCGTCATCAATACGCTCCCCTTAGGCATTAGGCGCCCGCCTCTGCGCACAATGTGGTTGCGGCCAGTGCTGCAGACAAGGGACGTTGCGTCTTCGCAAACACGTCATGTCTCTGTTGTAATGCGTTGCAAAAGTTGATGCTTTCGCGATCGACGAGCACTTTGCTGTAGCAACTCGCTGTGGCAGGATAGCACTTCATAAGAAATCGGCCGGCGCTTGGGGGCGATGAAGGTCGGAAGCGGGGTAGAGTGGAATTCGCCGGCGTCAAATGGAACTACGATCGATCGGAACTGATTGCCGATGGCATCGTGCATGGTGTCGGCCTTGCGGCGGCACTCGTCGGCGTGACGGCTCTGATCTTCTACGCGATGCTCTGGAGTACGAGCGGCCAGCTTGCGGCCGCCGCGGTCTATGGTGCCGGACTGCTGGCGACCCTGTCGATTTCGTTTCTCTACAATCTCTATCCGGTTTCGCGGACCAAATGGTTTCTGCGCCGCTTCGACCATTCGTCTATTTTCGTGCTGATCGCCGCCACCTATACGCCCTTCCTCCAGCGCGGCTGGGAGGATCCGTTCCTGTTCGCGATGCTGATCGGCATCTGGGCGATCGCCGCACTCGGCGTGGTGATCAAGTGCCTCTTCCCCGGCCGTTTCGACCGGCTTGCGATCTTGCTCTACCTCGCCATGGGCTGGAGCGGCGTGCTCGCGGTTGGGCCGTTATTGTCGGCGCTATCGGCAACCACGTTCGTGCTGATCCTGATCGGCGGCATCATCTATTCCGCCGGCGTGATCTTCCATGTGTGGGAAAAGCTGCGGTTTCAGAACGCCATATGGCATTCCTTCGTCGTCACCGGCGCCGCAGTGCATTATTCGGCCGTTCTCAGCTGTCTGAGCGGTACGGCGATTTCCTGATCAAAGAAATCCGAGCGCTCAGTTCGGGGCGGCTACGGGGGCTGCCGCCACTGGCGTCTGCTGGCAGCCTTCCGAGGGCCTCAGAGCCTCCGCCATCCGCGAAATGACGCCATCGAAGCTGGTCAACCAGCTCTTGCGATACTGCAGGCGGAAATAGGCGGCGCTGCCGTCGCAGAGCGCGATGGCGCGTGTGTAAAACACCTCTTGGCCGCGTACGCCGGAGAAACTTGCCCAGGCTGCGGTCACGCGTGAGTAGGAAATCCGCCACTGGTCTTCCCGCTCGGTCGCCATGCGGTCGTTGACATCGATCTCGAAATCGCCGTCGACAAGCTCGCTGCCGAAAACGGAGAGCGTGGCGCCATTGTCATTGGCATGGAAGCTGACGCCGTCGCCATTGTCGGCTTCACCCTGCAGTTCGAAACCGGGCGGAATGTCTAGGATGTAGCCGAAGCGCGGATTGGCGTAGGGGTGCCAGTCATTGTCTGCCGCCGCGGGAAGGGCAGCCGAAAGCAGAAGAACGAATGCAGCCAGAATGCGACGCATGCGGACCTCCTCCCGGCTTGCTTCGACGGTTTCACTATAAATAGCACATCCATGCACGGATCGCTGTTTCTATTGGAACAGCGCCAAGCTTGCCATGGATTCCGTCTGTTTGCGTCAATCCTCGGTAAACGTCATCGCGTGGCCGTTGAGACAGTAGCGCAGACCGGTCGGAGGCGGACCGTCAGGAAAGACGTGTCCGAGATGGGCATCGCAGTCGGCGCAGCGGATTTCGGTGCGCACCATGGAGTGCGAACGGTCCTCGATCTCGCGGATCGCCTCGTCGTCGATCGCCGCGAAATAGCTCGGCCAGCCGCAGCCGGAATCGAACTTGGTATCGGAGCGGAACAGCGCCCGGCCGCAGCAGACGCATTCGTAGGTGCCAGCATTCTTGTTGGCGAGGAACGGGCCGGTGAAAGGGCGCTCGGTGCCGTGCTCGCGGGTGATGCGATATTGTTCGGGCGACAACAGCGCGCGCCACTCCGCATCGGTCTTGATCACTTTCGGCGCCGTTGCGTCTCTCATCGAAGATCTCCCTGTGATTTCCGACGACTATATAGGAGCGCCGGTGACGCGCCGCAAATCACGCACGCGTGCCGTGAAGTTGCTGTGCGTCAAGGCTGTGCGTGACATGGAAATGCAACACAGGATGGTGTATGGTCGCGGAGTGGATCTTGGAGGCGGGCATGCGCTATTACAAGCTGAGATTTGCGTTCAGGGAACTCGAAAAGCGTCGGCGTGTGGTCGAAAACCTGAAGAGGCTCAGGGCCCAGCTCGACGCCGACGTGCCGACGAAGGACAGCGATCACAGCCTTCTGCTTGCCACCTGGAACATCCGCGATCTCGGCAAGCTGAACCGACGCGGGTACGGCAGCCGTGAGCCGGAAACCTGGTTCTATATCGCCGAGATCCTGTCGCGTTTTGATTTCGCCGCCGTCCAGGAAATCAACGAGCTCGACGAATGGCTGGAGATCATGGATATCCTCGGCCCAGATTTCGATTTCATCGCCACCGATGTGACCGACACGGCGCTCGGTGGCAATGGCGAGCGGCTGCTCTACGTCTACGACAAGCGCAAGGTCCGCTTCCGCAATATCGCCGGCGAAATCGTCCTGCCGAATTCGATGCTGATCTCGCAAGCGACCGCCGATATCGGTGGCGAGCGCCTCTATGCCGGCAAGCAGTTCCGGCGCACGCCGTTCACCGCCTCCTTCCAGGCCGGTTGGTTCCGTTTCGATATCTGCACCGTGCACATCTACTACGGCGAAGATTCGGGAGCGGCGCTCCGCGAGCGCATCGAGGAGATCGAACGGATCGCCAAGTATTTCGGCAGGCGCGCCGAGGAGGCGCTGAAGCGCGGCAAGGCGCTGATCCTGCTGGGCGACTTCAACATCGTGCACCCCGAACACGAGACGATGCTGAAATTGAAGGAGGCTGGCTTCATCATTCCCAAGAGTCTGGACAGGCCGAGCAACCTCGACCTGACCAAATACTACGACCAGATCGCCTTTCAGGCGCGCTCCGAACTCATCACCTTCATCGACCGGCCGTCGGACGACCCCTTGAAACGCAACGCCGGTATCTTCGAGATCTACACGTCGATCTTCCGAAATGCGGACGAGCCCGATTTCCGCGCGGCAATGCTGAAGAGCACCAACGGTCGCAACAAGACCGAAGCTGAACTGAAGGAATACTATCCCGACTGGAAGACGTACCAGATCTCCGACCACAAACCGATGTGGGTCCGCATCGGCACCAACGAGGCTGCAGCCTATCTCGACAGCCTCGTCGTTTGACCACGACCGTCACTTTGGCCGATCGGCGTCAGCTTGCGACCACAGCGATGATAAGGGCGACGAGTCGAAATGCGTCGACGGCGTGACCGACACCGCGCCAGAAGCGCGATTTGGGTAATTCCCCGACGCGCTGTCGATCTCGAAGATAAACTCGATCAGTCCCGGCTTGCCTTCGTGCCGCAATCGCTACGGGCGCCGTTTTCAATCGCCGCCGACGGCCGGCGGCGCCTCGGGAATGTCTCGCCGGATCACGGTCGGGCCGGCACCATGAACGCGTCTGCTGTCTTTGTAGAATGCGATGAACTCAGGTGCAGGCAAGGCCTTGGAATAGAGCCAGCCCTGGCCGTATTGCACGCCGCGCGCGAGCAGATAGTCCGCCTGCTCCTGTCGTTCAATGCCTTCGGCGACGATGTAGAGGTTCAGCGATTTGGCGATGTCGATGATGTGCGGAGTAACGGCGCTCGTCGCCGAGACGAGACCCACCGTATCGATAAAGGACTTGTCGATCTTCAATGCGTCGAGCGGCAGGTCCTGAAGATATTGCAGGCTGGAATAGCCGGTGCCGAAATCGTCGATCGCCACGGAATGGCCGAGCCGGCGGGCTTCCTCGATCGTTGCCCGGGCGGATTTCACGTCCATGAAGCCGCGTTCGGTGGCCTCCAGCCAGATCTGCTCGGTGAGGATGCCGGAGTTTGCAAGCGCTGCCTGGATGACGGGGAGGACACGCCCCGACTTGATGTCGTCGGCCGAGAGGTTGATGGCGATGTGCAGTGAACGGTCGGCGACAAGGACGGAGCCAAGATCTTTGATGACGCCGTCGATGACCTGATCGGTAATGGCCTGGATCAGGCCGCCTTCCTCGGCAAGCGGGATGAACGTATCGGGTCTGACCAGCGAGCCATCGGGTCGGCGCCAGCGGACCAACGCTTCCGCGCCAACGCAGATGCCGGTCTTCATCTCGATGAGCGGCTGATAGTGCACGATGAATTCGCGGCGTTGCACGGCGATCGAGAGTTCGCCAAGCGGCGACAGGCGCCGCCGTGACAACCAGTAGACGAGGCCGACCATCAATGCGGCGACAATCGCGCCGAGCGGCAGGAGCAGCAGTCGTTCGCGGCCGAGATCGTCCAGCAGCGACGCCCGCGACGATGTCGCAATGGCAATCCAGCCGGAGCCGCTTGAGGTGGCAAACAGGTTGTCCGTATCGCTGCCGGTCTGTGGATGCTCGACCAGCCGCTTGATCAGCGATGCATCCGGGTCGTTCAATGCGCTGACGAGGGTCCCGGTATCGCTGGCGACGGCAAGCCGCGTATCCGGGGAGGCGAGCACGTCGACAAATCGGCCCGGATCGGTCAGCACGCTGTAGGATCGGTAGCGGAATCCCAGCATTGCTCGACCGTCGCTGACCGTCGGATGAACCTGGGCCGTAACGCCGATGTCGTTGGCCGTGGTGAAGTCGACTTGCTGGCGGGCGATCGTCGTTTCCGGCTTGCCCCAGGAAGTGCATTTCAGCTCATCGCCTTCGAAGTAACCGATATCCTCGATGGAGCGCGTGGTGACGACAAGTGTGCGCATCGCCGCGATATGCTCCTGCGAGCAGGGCGTGAGCTTGAACCCGTCCGCAGCCTTGAGTGCAGCCGTCGCTTCGCCGAACGCCGTGTCGGCACGCATGATCGCATATTCGGCGATACGGCTGAGGCGGGCCTGCTCCTTGCTGATAGCAACCGACCAGGAGAGATAGAACGCGGCGACGATCGGAAGGATCGCGCCCAGGGCCGCCAGTACACTGGTCACCGCCACAATGTGAGACCGTTCCAAACCCAGACCTCGTAGTAAGTTCAAGAGAAACGCTGTGCGATCCGTGCATCAGTCCATCAGCGATAGCGAACGATCTAGACCATGCCACGCCCGGCAGGAAGCGTGAAATGCTGCCGGAGCTCCTGACAATTCAAGCGCTTGAAGGTTTTCAAGCTCTCGGGCGAGGGCGTCAATCTTAGGTCGGCGTTCCCTTTGTGCCGCTGCATATCCGTATGTCGGAGATACCATCCAATCACGACGAGATACCAGATACGACGCGTGTCTTGCGATTGATACCACTGGACGTTGCTAACAACACTTTAATCGCCCAGCCCGGGTTGATCGGCGGCGATGACCGCTGTTGTGCGCGCGTGTATGCTACGGTGATGCCGCATCGGATGATTTGCCTTGTCAGCCGAACATGACCACCAATCTCACGAAAAAACCGGAGATTTTCCGGGCATTTGCCGGACTTAACAGCGCATAACGTCGATTTTACCCGATTTACCCTTGAGGCGCCTTTACCCTTCTTTTATGTCGGGTATTCGTTCGATCAATCAATCAAAGCGCGAAGGAGCAGGCCCGGACGATGGATGTTGCGGCCCTGACATTGCTGGCTCTTGCTCTCCCTTTCGTCGCGGCACTCGTCGCGCCGCTCCTGACCCGACTCCTTGGGCATAATGCGGCTTGGATCCTGGCGCTGTTTCCCGCTGCGATCGTCCTGCACTTCATGGGCTTTTGGCCGGAAGTTTCTCGTGGCGAAGTCGTCACCGGCGGCTATCAGTGGATACCATCGTTCAATGTCAGCTTCTCCTGGCTGATCGACGGCCTGTCCCTGACCTTCGTGCTCCTGATCGCCGGTATCGGCACGCTGATCGTGCTTTATTCCGGAGGCTACCTGAAGGGGCATCCGCAGCAGGGGCGGTTCTTCTCGTTCATCCTGATGTTCATGGGCTCGATGCTCGGCCTCGTGGTGTCCGACAGCTTTCTTATGCTCTTCGTTTTCTGGGAACTGACCTCGATCACTTCCTTCCTGCTGATCGGCTTCGATCATTCGCGGGAAGCCGCCCGCCGCGCCGCCCTGCAGGCGCTTGTGGTAACCGGGGGAGGCGGGTTGTTTCTGCTCGCGGGCCTGCTGATCATCTGGAATGTCACCGGTGTCACCCAGCTTTCGCTGCTGACGTCCTTCGGTCCGGAGATGCGCGAGAGCCCGTTCTATCTCGCGGCGTTGCTGCTGGTGCTCGGCGGCGCCTTCACCAAATCAGCCCAGTTTCCGTTCCATTTCTGGTTGCCCAACGCGATGGAAGCGCCGACGCCCGTTTCGGCCTACCTGCATTCCGCCACAATGGTGAAGGCTGGTGTCTATCTGCTGATGCGCCTCAACCCGGTGCTCGGCGGAACGCCGGAATGGCAGATTTTGCTGCCGCTCTTCGGCGGCGCCACGCTCATCATCGGCGCAGTTCTCGCCTGCCGCCAGACCGACCTGAAGCTGATGCTCGCCTACACCACCATGGCATCCCTCGGTCTGCTCGTGATGCTGACCGGTCTCGGTTTCCCGCATGCCATCGAGGCGGCGGCGCTCTATCTGGTGGCGCATTCGCTGTTCAAGGGCGCGCTGTTCATGGTCGCCGGCATTATCGACCACGAGACCGGCGCGCGCGATGTCACAAAGCTCGGCGGACTGCGCTCCGCCATGCCGCTGACATTCGTGATCGCACTTGCCGCAGCACTTTCCATGGGCGGTCTGCCGCCGTTTTTCGGCTTCCTTGCCAAGGAGGAGATCTACTACGCGCTGCCTGGTCTTGACCGGCGCGCGATGGTTTTTGCAGCACTTGCCATCCTTGGCAATGCGCTGATGTTTGCCGTCGCTTTCGCCGTCGCGCTCAAGCCCTTCATCGGCGCAAAGGTCGAAACGCCGAAGTCCGCGCATGAGGCGCCGCTGCTACTCTGGCTCGGGCCAGCGCTCTTGGCGGCCAAGGGACTGTCGGCTGCCCTGTTGTCCAATCTCACCCACGAACTGGTGTCGACGCCGATGGCGACGGCGATTGCCGGCGAGCCCAGGCAGGTTACGATCTCGGCGACCCCCCATATCGGCATGCCGCTGGCATTGTCCTTTGCCACCGTCGCTCTGGGCGTGGTCTGCTATCTCAACCTTGCCCGCCTGCGTGCCTTCATCGCGACCGTTCTGAACGACATCGGCTGGGGGCCGGATCGCGGTTTCGATCAGTTCATGCGCGGCCTCGTCCGCTTCTCCGTCGCGCTGACCCGCCGGCTGCAATCCGGTCGCCTTGATGTCTACATGACGGCGACGTTTGTGCTGGTGGCCGCCGTACTGCTGGGGGCGCCGCTCTACTATGGAGAATTGCCGCGCGCACCGTTCTTTGCCGGCGATGTGCCGCTGCATGAGCTTGCGATCATGGCCATCGCGGTCATAGGGCTTTTTGCCGTCGTTCTCGCTGCCGACCGGCTGACCGCGATCGTTTCGCTCGGCATCCAGGGCTTTGCCGTCGCCGTCATCTTCCTGCTCTACGGCGCGCCGGATCTCGCCTTCGTGCAGTTCATGATCGAGACGCTGTCTGTCGTCGTGCTGGCGTTGGTGATGACGCGGCTCAAGCTTTCGCCATCGGACCACCGGCCGCTCGGCCAGAAAGTACCCGATCTCGCCATTGCGCTTGCCTGCGGCATCGGCTTCGGCCTGATGCTGCTGAAAGTCACGGGCGTGCCGTTCGACGCCTTGCTGACGGATTTCTTCAATCTCTATTCGAAGACGATCGCTCACGGCGCCAATGTCGTAAACGTTATCATCGTCGACTTCCGCGGCACGGATACGCTCGGCGAGATCGCCGTCGTCATGGTGACCGGTCTTGCCATCCTGTCGCTCGTTCGCCTCAGGGCCGGCTCGCTGCGGCGCATCGCCGACAATGATCCCGATGCGGAGGATCGCGCATGAGATCGGTGATCTTCCGCGCCGTCGCGCCGTTTCTGACGAGCCTGATGGTGCTGTTTTCGATCTTCGTGCTGCTGCGCGGCCACAACGAGCCGGGCGGCGGCTTCACCGGCGGGCTGATCGCCGTTTCGGCGCTGGCGATCTACGGCATCGCCTGCGGCGTCGAGACCGTGCGTCGCGCGATCTATTTCCACCCGATGGCGATTGCCGGGGCGGGCCTGTTTGCCGCCACCATCGCCGGCCTGATCTCGATGGCTGCTCGCGTGCCCTTCATGACCGGGCTCTGGGTCTATCCTTCCTTCCTCGGTATGGAAGTGCCGCTGTCGACGGTGATGCTGTTCGACTGTGGGGTCTACCTCGTCGTCGTCGGTGGCATCAGCTCGATCGCCCTGTCGCTCGAAGAGCGGGGAGGTGAGTGATGGAGGCATGGTTCTCGCTGCTAGTCGGCATCTTCTTTACCGTTGCAATCTACCTGCTTCTGTCGAAGTACATCATTCGCGTTCTGCTCGGCGTGGCGATCCTTGGCAATGCCGTCAACCTCCTCATCTTCACCGGTGGCCGGCTGACGCGTGGCGTGCCGCCCGTCATTTCCGAAAGTGCCGATACGCTCGCCGGGCCGGCGGCGAATGCGTTGCCGCAGGCTCTCATCCTGACGGCGATCGTCATCTCCTTCTCCTTCTTCGCTTTCCTGCTGGTTCTGGCCTGGCGCGCCTACGAGGATCTTTCGACCGACAATACCGACGAGATGCGCGTCGCCGAGCCGGAAGAAGAGCCGGCTCCGCCGCTTGGATACTGACCGACCCATGGCCGTTTCGACTTCACCTCCCGCCGATCTCTCCGCAGCCCTCGTTCTCGAGCCGGTTGCGGCTGCCGACTGGCTGGTGATCCTTCCGGTGGCCTGGTGCCTGGCGATTGGCGCACTGCTCGTCATGCTGCGCCGACCGATCGGCCTGCATCCGTTCATCGCGGTCGCGGGGCTCGCCGGCCTGGTGGTGATCGACGGGCTGCTGCTTCAGCATGTGATCGCCAGCGGCCCGGTGACGATGGTGATGGGGCGCTGGCTGCCGCCTTTCGGCATCGCCTTTACGGTCGATCTAACCGGCGCGCTCTTTGCGCTGGCGGCATCCGTCGTCGCGCTTGCGGGCGGCATCTACTCGCTTGCCGACATCAACGACAGCGGCCGGCGATACGGTTTCTATCCTTTCCTGATGCTGCTGATGGCCGGCGTCTCCGGTGCGTTTCTGACCGGCGACGTCTTCAATCTTTACGTCTGGTTCGAGGTGTTGTTGATCTCGTCCTTCGGCCTGATCGTGCTCGGCTCCGAGCGCGAACAGATCGACGGTGCGGTGAAATACGGTTTCCTCAACCTCGTTGCGACGACGTTGTTTCTGATCACCACCGGTTATCTCTATGCGAGCTTCGGCACGCTCAACATGGCCGACATTGCCCGCAAGGCAGAGGGGCTGCGCGGCACCGCGCCGTTGATGACGCTGACCGCATTGTTCTTTTTGGCCTTCGGCATGAAGGCTGCGGCATTCCCCGTCAATTTCTGGTTGCCGGCATCCTATCATACGCCGCGCGTCGTCGTGTCGGCGCTCTTTGCCGGTCTGCTGACCAAGGTCGGAATCTACGCTCTGATCCGCGTGACGGTGATGCTGTTGCCGCTGGAACGGGAAGAACTCAGTTTCGTCATCGCGGCGGTCGGCGCCCTCACGATGCTGGTCGGTGTGTTCGGGGCG
Organism: Ensifer sp. 4252; assembly: GCF_050434565.1. Taxonomy (NCBI): domain Bacteria; kingdom Pseudomonadati; phylum Pseudomonadota; class Alphaproteobacteria; order Hyphomicrobiales; family Rhizobiaceae; genus Ensifer; species Ensifer sp. 4252. Next base: position 624,991 of record NZ_JBNDIU010000001.1, on the reverse strand, counting down.
CTGGCGCAGTCGGATTTCCGCCGCATGCTCGGCTATCTCGTGATCTCCGGCATCGGCTCGATCCTCGCCGGCATCGCTGTCGGCGGGCCGGGTGGCATCGGCGGCGCGATCTTCTATGCGCTGCATTCGATGCTTGTGATGACGGCGCTTTACTTTGCTTCCGGCGTGGCAGCGAAACTCGGCGGCAGCTTCTCCCTGTCCTCGCTTGCCGGTCTTTACCGCCGCCATGCGGGCTTTGCAGCGATCAGCTTGATGCTGGCTTTTGCCGTGTCCGGCCTGCCGCCTTTCTCGGGCTTCTGGCCGAAGGTCATGCTGGTCAAGGCCGCACTCGACATTGGCGCTTGGTGGCTTGCCGCAGTGCTGCTCGTCACCGGTTTCCTCACGACGATCGCGACCGGCCGTTTCTTCCTGCTTGCCTATTGGCGGGACACGGCTGAAGGGCAGGCCGCAACGGTCGAGGTGCAGATCCCGGCGGCCATTCTTCTGCCGCTTGTGGCGCTGACGATGCTGACGCTGGCGATCGGTCTCTATCCCGAGCCGCTGCTTGCAACGATCCAGAATGCGGCCGCCGGGCTTTCCGAGCCGTCTGGATATCTGAACTCGGTCTTCCCGGGAGCCGCCCGATGATCAAGTTCCTCTGGATCAATCTGATCTTCACCGCGATCTGGGCCGCAATCAGCGGCAGCCTCAGTGTGCCGAACCTCCTGCTTGGCTTTGCCGTCGGCGCTCTATCCCTGTGGCTGGTCCGGCGCGAACTGCAGCCTGTTGCCTATCCGGTTCGACCGCTGAAGATCCTGCTGCTGACCGCATTGTTTTTTAGGGAATTGGCCGTCGCGGCAACCAAGGTCGCTCTCATGGTCGTCCAGCCGAAAATGCGGTTGAAGCCGGGCATCTTCTCCTACCCGCTGACGGTCAAGAGCGACTTCGAGATTGCGCTGCTTGCCAACCTGATCACGCTGACGCCGGGCACGCTTTCGGTCGACGTCTCCGAGGATCGCAAAACCCTCTACGTTCACGCGCTTGATTGTGCGGACCCCGGTGGCCTCAGGCGCGATATCGCCAACGGCTTCGAGCGCCGTATCAAGGAGGCCTTCGAATGACGATGCCGGCTCAGATACTCGGCAGCGCCACCGTTTTCGCGCTCGCACTCTTGTCCCTGGCGCTGCTGGTGACCGTGTGGCGCATCGTCCGCGGCCCGACGCTGCCTGATCGGGTCCTGGGTCTCGATATGCTCGTGGCGATCGCCATAGGCCTTGTTGCGGTTGTGGCCATCCGCACTGGCTTCAATCTTTATATCGATATCGCGATTGCCCTTGGCCTGGTCGGCTTCCTCGCAACCGTCGCCTTTGCCCGCTTTGTTCTGGCCCGCGGTCTCTCGCCGGAGAAGGCGAGCCTGGAGCAGGCTGCGCCCGATGCCGGAAAGCGAGGCCGGACACCGCAGGCGAAAGTTGCCCGACGCAAACGCAAAGGGAGGCGTTGATGGGACCGATGTTTGAGGCCATCATTACGCTTTCTGTTGCTGTCCTGCTTGTCGGCGGCGCCACCTTTTCCCTGCTGGCGGCAATTGGCATCGTGCGCTTTCCCGACCTCTACACCCGCATGCATGCAGCCTCCAAGGCTGGCACCGTCGGTTCGGGCCTGCTGCTTCTGGCCGCGGGACTGCACTCGCTCGATGTGGCAATACTGTTTCGGGCGCTGGCGGGGTTCTTCTTCTTCGTACTGACCGCTCCGATTTCTGCCCATCTCTTGGCAAAGGCTGCTCATCAGGCGGGTTACAGGCTGGCGAAACAGTCGGTCATAGATCAGCTTCCGCAAAAGGAAGAGCCGCGCCGGCATTGAACGGCAACGTTTCTGATTTTGTATTTCAGAACATTCCGATAGAACGAGGCCGCGTCAGCAATTTCGAAATAAAGTTGCTAATGGCGGGCAAATTTATGTTTGGAATTTTGGCTGATCAATGTTAATCGAGTAAATGTAAAGTGTCGTTGTGGAAAATACTTAGAGCTGAAATTCCAGCTTGAGTTGTGAATATTGGCTGTTGCTTTGAGGGTTGGTTGTTCCAGCGACTCGGCAATAGGTTTCGTGATCAAAATTCCAACTCTTGATATTGCGGCAAGAATTTGTCCTTGCCGTGCGATTGATGGTCTATCCCAAGGCAGCGAAGGCTTCCCAACGGCAGTTGCATGTATTCCTCTCCCTGAAACATGTTTCGGGCTTGTGCTGAATTCCGATAGGAGAAAGAAATGACTGAAACAACGCTTGGCGCGAGCCATGAACTTCTGGTTGAGTTGACGGCTGAGATCGTGTCCGCTTATGTCAGCAACCATGTCGTTCCGGCCGCCGAGCTCTCCACGCTGATCGCCGACGTGCATTTGGCTCTCAACAACACGGCTGCACCCGCGCCGGTTGTGGTCCCCGTTGAAAAACCGAAGCCGGCCGTATCGGTCCGCAAGTCCGTGCAGGACGACCAGATCACCTGCCTGGAATGCGGCGGTACCTTCAAGTCGTTGAAGCGCCACCTGATGACGCACCACAGCCTGTCGCCGGAAGAATATCGCGAGAAGTGGGATCTGCCGACCGACTACCCGATGGTTGCCCCAGCCTATGCCGAAGCACGTTCGCGGCTCGCCAAGGAAATGGGCCTCGGCCAGCGTCGCAAGCGTCGCGGCAAGTAAGCCGACCTGCCGCCTGTCGCCATGACCGCGCTGAGCGCTGGCCTGGTTCGAGGGGGCGTTGCGCAACTGAACACAAAGGCCGGGCTGTTGCCCGGCCTTTGTGTTTTTCAGCTTGGGAAAATGTGCCTATTCGCGACGTTCGGCTGTAGCTGCACCTGGACGCCAGGCGGGCAGGAAAGTGTGGAGAAAATTTGCTTATCCCCCTCCTGAGAAATGGGTATATGAATTAATTCCTATTGAAGGAGTTTTCATATGTCCTTTATCGAAGCCGATGGCCCGAACGAATTCTCATCGGGCGTGGTCCATCATCTCAAGACTGCCGCGTTGACGGTAGGGCAGGTTGCGGCGATGCCGGTTGGGCAGAGCGGCGCGCGTGAGATATCCACGCGGTTGACCTGCCGCCTCGTGCAAAATCTGACGGCCGAAGCGGTACATCTGGCTGCAGACCGGATGCCGCTTCTTCGCGATAAGAGACGCGCCAGGTGCCATGTGCGCCAGATCGCCATGTACGTTTGCCATGTCGTCCTGCAGATATCGCAAGGCGATATCGCCAATGCATTCGAGCGAGACCGGACGACCGTCCGGCATGCCTGCTCGGTCGTTGAGGATCGACGGGATGCTGCCGATTTCGATGCATTCGTGGAGACGATCGAGCGCCTGGTGGCATTGGCGTTTGCGACGCAGGCGGAACAGGATGAATAGCCGACACTTGTATTCGCTGGTTGCGACTAGCTGGGGCACAGTCCTCTCCGAAGCTCGGCCTGGCGCTGCGCATCAAGTCGAGCGCATGGGTTATCGTCTGCGGGTGTTCGCCAGAATGGCCGCGTTAGACCACATGCATAGGCCGCCGGCAGTGCTCGCGGTCGCTTGCGGCTCGGTGATTGCTTGAATGTGTGGGGACGGCCCGATCTCAGGCGGCGAGGCGGGTCTCTGCTTCGTTCTTGATCCGCCGGATCATCGAGCGCAGACCGTTCGCCCGTTGTGTCGACAGATGTTCGATCAGGCCGATCTTGCTGAAAGTGTCGATTGCGTCCAGCCGGGAGATTTCCGAGGCATGCTTGCCGGAATAGATCGCAAGCGCGATGGCGACCAGTCCGCGCACGATGTGAGCGTCGGATTCGCCCTCGAAGACCAATACCGGATCTTCCAGATCGCCCGTCGCCTGGGTGGCGAGCCAGACCTGGCTGGCGCAGCCTTGCACCTTGTTCTCGCTGGTGCGTTTGGCTTCCGGCATCTCGGGCAGGGCTTTGCCGAGTTCGATCACATAGCGGTAGCGATCCTCCCATTCGTCGAGGAAGGCGAAGTCGTCGATGATCTGGTCAAGCGTGGTCATGGTCCGGTCCGATTGTCGACACCATCAGGCGGCGCTCTTCGTCGCCCGAGATCGATGCTTGTGGCTGCGATCTGCGGCAGTCCTTGCGGCGCCGGGGATCGTCGTGACCCTCATATAGGTGATGGTAGCACAGATGAGAACCGCGAATCACCACTCAGATGCATCAGAGTTCTATTCGGCCGAGGAAGCAGCTTCACATCGAAATGCTTGTGGGAATTGCGGTAGCACGGGCAGCCATGCCGGCTATCCCTGTCGAATCGAGAGATGCAATCGACTTGCCGAGCGAGGCGCTTGCTTTCCTTGCGTCGTCCGCGTCGCTAGCGGCGCCCTTGGCGCGCAGATCCTGCTCTGCCTTCCTCAGTACTTGCTCGAGCTGTTCGGCAAGCGCCTTGAACTCCGCAATTGTTCTTGCGTCGGAGCTATCCTCAGACCTGTCGGAGCCGAATTCGCGGTAGGCGCGCTCGGCAAAGGACGATGGTCCGGTCTTGTCTTGGCTCTTGCTTTCTTCGCCGCCGTCATTTGCCGTCTCATCGGCGCTCACCTGCATCATTTCTGATGCCGCCGAGGCGGCGGTTGTTGCTGCGGATGCAGCCCCCGCAGCCGCGTCGCCCCCTCCGGTCATCCCGGCCGAACCACCACCGGCGAATTGCTGTGCGGCTGCTCCAAGCTGCTGGGCCAACTGTTTTGCAAGCCTTGCAAGCGTCTCCGGGTCCGAGGCCCAGAACCGCAGCATCTGCATCTGCTGCTTCAGCTCGTCCAGCTTCTTCTTGGCAATGGCCTTGCGGTTAGCGGCAGTTTCATCATCCGTCCGCAAAAGATTGAGAAGGGAGGATCCGCTCTTTTGCTCCAGCGGTGCGGCATCTATGCCGGTCGGCGATCCGGCCGTGGGAGTACGCGTTGCGCTCGCATTTGAAAAGAACCCGTATATCTGCATCGGGGCGGTCTCCGCTGAATGTGCCGCGACCTAAACAGCCATGTCTTGTGCGAGCCTGTTGCTGGACCACCCTTTGGTTGCAGGCCAAAAAAAGAAAACGCCGCGAGGGGATGGGATCCTCGCGGCGGCCGCAAGAACGCGGCAAGTCAGGCAGTGTCAAAGGATGTCTTGGCGGCGGTCGCGCAGGAACTGCTGCCGCGGCAAGAAACGTTTACTGGGCGAGGGATGCTTTCGGGTCGAGGCGCTTCTCCGGAACCGGGGTGCGCTTGAACACCGGAGCTGCCTCCGCAGCGGTCTGTTCGAGTGGCGCCACCAGCTTGGCGGCAGCCTCGGTCGCCTGACCCACAGTGCCGGTCGTCACCTTGGCGTCGGGCTTGATCGCATCGGTTTCGGCAAACTGGGTGTCGAGGAATTCATAGGCGATGCGGGCGCCTTCACGGGCCCGGTGACCAAGAGCGACGAAGGTTTCAGCACCTTTTTCGCAGACCTCCGGCTTCTGGATGCAGATGGCGCTGATGTACTGGAAAGCCTCATTGGCGGCCGAGAAGGTATCGCCGAGCTCGACCTTCGGTCCGTGCTCCAGCTTCTCGGCGCTCGACGGATCGAGGAACGGCAGCAGCACCAGCACCATCGAAAACCAGAATGTCGCCTTGATGAGAAACCACATGTTCTGCCCATCCTATATTCGGCTGCCGCGCCCGCCGGTCTTCTAACCGGTTTTTCCGCTTTCGGCATCCTGGAGCGCCGCAGTATCCCCTGATACCCGTTCACGCCCGCCGTCGTTTCCATGGGGACCGCCGTCTTTCGTCGTCCGGCCCTTTGTTGAGACCGACATTAGGCAGGGAATCACAAGACCGCTTTTCAAAAACCCGCAGCATTTGTTTCGAATTTTAATGAAATTCCCGATTTCGAGGATTTGCCGAGCATTTGTGTCGCATTTTAGCTTTCGCCGTTAAGGATCGTGGCGGCGGGCCGCCGGCAAAGCCCGAAAGCGTGGGAAACAGCACCTGGGCGTCTTGCCCAAATCCTTAACGCGAGGCGGAAAATGCACGGAAATCCGTTGCTTACGCCCCGTTAACCACAAGAAATGAAGGTCGCTCGAATTGCCTCAAAACGGGATTTTTCGGGCATTTGGCGCCGTTCCGGGACAGTCTCGTTTATTCTTTCATTAAGCCGGGGATGCGAGATTCCGACATGTCACGAGGCAGTTCGAATGGCGGCCCGCATGAAGCGGAAATCGGTCACGCGCAGTCTCGCAAGAACAACAAATGTGGCAGGGTAAGGCGTGAGCGTATTGCGTGACATGGCTGGCAGATGGACGTCCCGCGTGGACGAGGCCGCTGCCCTGTGGTTGCCCCGCCGCGAGGCCGGCTCCGCCGTTGGCCGTCGGGACCTCAAGCGTCTGCGCACCGTGGCTGCCGTCTCCCTGACCGCGCTTCCGGCTGTACCGTTGGCGCTTGCGCTCGCCATGCCTGTTTCCTCCGCATTGCCGCTCGGGACCGCTCTCTGGGCGTCCGCATCGCTGCTGGCCGCCGCGGCTGCGATTGCGCGCGGACGCGGCAACCAGGCCTCGGAAACGCTTGAACCGACTGCGCCGGATCTTCCGGACCTCTCCGCCGCCTACGACCTTTTCGCCGGTCTTGTCACCGTGCACGATCTGCGCGGTAATGTTCTTTCCATTCATGGTCGTGACGCAGCCGAGCATCTGACCCTGATGCGCGACCCGGGCGGCCGCGGCTTCATCGAGCAGATCCACGTCTCCGACCGCATCACGTTCCTGAGCGCAATCGATGTCCTGCGCCAGGGCGGCGAGCGGGCGACCGTCAACATTCGCATCGAACGTCGGTCGCTCCCGGCCGAAGGCGAACAGTTCGTCCATATGTGCTGCGAGCTGGCGCCGCTTCTCGACCGCGACGGCGGTTTGACGGCGATCCTGGCGCAGTCGCGCGATGTCTCGCAGGAAGCACGCTTGCGCGCCGAAGCGGCGGCGAGAACTGCGGAAGCGGAATCGGCCAACGACGCCAAGACCCGCTTCCTCGCCGCCGTCAGCCATGAGCTGCGCACGCCGCTCAACGCCATCCTTGGCTTCTCCGACGTGTTGACCGGTGAGTACTTCGGCAAGCTCGAAAACGACCGCCAGCGCGAATATGTCAGCCTGATCCACAAGTCGGGCGAACACCTTCTGTCCGTCGTCAATACGATGCTCGATATGAGCAAGATCGAGGCGGGCCGCTACGAGCTGGTTCCCGAACCCTTCCGTGTGGCGGAAGCGGTCGCCGCCTGCGAAGCGATGCTGTCGCATCAGGCGCAGGAAAAGGGCGTTAAACTGGCGAGCCGCGTTACCCGCAGCGTCGGCGAGATCAACGCCGACCAACGTGCCTTCCAGCAGGTTCTGATCAACCTGGTCGGAAACGCCATCAAGTTCACCGACCATGGCGGCATGGTGACGATCGACGCCGAGCTTGACGGTCCGGCATTGAAGCTGACCGTCAGCGACACCGGCATCGGTATTGCTGCAGACAAACTACAGATGTTGGGACAACCCTTCGTCCAGATCCAGAACGATTACACCCGCCGTTATGAGGGCACCGGTCTCGGTCTCTCGCTGGTCAAGGGCCTCGTGGCGCTTCATGGCGGCGAGATCGCCATCCGCAGCCGTGAGCGCGAGGGCACGGTCATCACCGTCACGCTGCCCAGCGACGGCTCCGGCATCGTCGAGGCCAACCGCGAGGAACCGCGCTCGGCGGTGACCGTCGAATTTCCGCCGCGGCTGAGAGATAACGACACGCAGGCGGTTGCCGATGGCGACCGATTCGAACGGGCGGGTTTGAACGAGGAACGGGGATATGGCGCCGCGCAAGCGAAAACAGCCTGAACGCAAGAAGGCGGCGCGTTCCGCGCCCGGCCTTGCCATGCGTGGGTTGGCTCTCGCCGGCCGCGGGGTTGCGCTTGCCGGACGGCTGGCGGCCCGCCACCCCCTCGGTGCCGGCGGTTCGGCTGCCTTTGCCGTGGTTTTCTCCTTCGTCGCCGCCAACGCCATGTGGTATCAGCATGGTTCCCATCCATCACCTCTGCTTCGCACCCGCGTGCCGCTTGTCAGCCCGGAGACAGCGGAGCGCATCGCCGTCGCCAAGGGCGCCGAGATCGAGCCGCGCAACGTCACCACCTTCGTCATCAAGCGCGAGGGCGACAAGGAGACGGAAAACGTCGGGGACGTGATCGCAGCGGCCTCGTCTGAGGCGCCTGCCGAAAAGCCGTCGCCCGAACGTGTCGCCTCGGTGCCGGAGACGTCCGCTTCACCGCTGGTCGCCGATATCCAGAAGGAACTGAACCGCATCGGCCTTTACGATGGCGTGCCGGATGGACGCACAGGCCCGCGCACCTCAGCCGCGATCCTGCGATTTGAGAAGCAGGCCGGACGCACGGAAACGGGAACCGCCAGCGCCGAACTGCTGCGCGCGCTGCGCACAACGTCTGGCCAGAAGATGGCCGCTGCAATGCCGGCAAGCCGGCCCTACGCAGACCCGAAACGCGCCGTTGCCGATGTCGACCCGGTTGCCGCCGCTATTCGTTCGGCAGAGACCGACAAGATGCTCATTCCGCGCGCGGAAATCCCGGTATCGAGCGAACTGGTGCTGAACATCCAGAAGGGCCTGAGCAATCTCGCCTATGCCGACATCGTCGTCGACGGCGTCGCCGGTGACCAGACGCGCGCGGCAATCCGCCATTTCGAGAAGCACTACCGCCTGCCGCAGACCGGCGAACCCAATGCGAAAGTGCTGAAAAAACTCAAGGAAATCGGTGCGCTCTAAGGTGCCTTCTAACGGTTGCCACTCCGATCTGCTGAAAAGCGATTTGCTTACTGGATCGCTGCTCAGGTCGGATCCGATTTAAGGAGCAATCCAGTCAGTCTAAAGCGCTGTAGCATCACACGTCATGTTTGAGCGTAATGCTGTAAGGCCCGCAGCGACCACCACGAAAACCACAACGCTTTCTTTACCGCGGGCTGCGCGGTGGCAGCTAATTTGCATGCTTGGCTCCGCCCGTGTACAGGCTCTCCATGCGTCTCAAGTCCCACATCTTCGTCTCCGCATTGCTACGCCGGGCCTTTGCGCTCGGTGGTTATGCGGCCGTCCTGCGCAAGGGGGCGGAGGATGCTGGCGCGATCTTTATTCGTCAGCGCACACGAATGGGTACCGAGACGCTGTTCGCGCCGGCGCCGCAGAACTTCTTCGATGACGGCGCCGATACCGGTCGCAAGTTCGAGATCCGCTTGAAGGATCGGGATGGCGATGCCGTGGATCATGCACTCTCCCGTGAAATCCGTTTCGATCCGGATTGCTGGATCGTCGAGATCGAGCTGGACGATCGCGCTGACCTGTTCGATGTCGTGCCGGAAGATGGCGCAAACCACTCTTGAAACATGTGTGAGAGCTGGACCGGCTCGGTCGTGACCAGGACCTACCGGCGGCCGAAGGCGCGTTGCCCTTTGGCGCCGCCGACGGCCCCGGCCACCTTGCGGACGGTCGGCTGGCGTGCGTCATTGGCATGGTCATCTGCAAGATAGGCCTGGTGCCGTGCGGCGGGCGCGTCGTCCCGTGTTTCCGATAGCAGCCACGCGTCAAGCCGTTCGCGGCATGACGTCGGGTCCATGGTGCCCGTCAAGGCTTCCGCGCGGCTGGCGCCGCCGATGCGTTCGGCGAGATGCGGATAAAGCGATTGCAGCACGAAGATGAGGTCGTCGGTTGGCAGCGATAGGGCGATCAGGCTCGTCGCCAGCTGTTGACCGGAAACGTCGAGAAGAATGCGCTCGACCAGCGGTCCGCCGGTATCAAGTGCGGTCGCCAGCGCGCGCGAAAACAGGATGATCTCGCCGCTGCGGGCAAAGCGCACCAGGAGGGCGATCAGCGTGGCGCTGATCGGTATAATGGTTGATGCGGCAGCAGCCGCTTCGTGCGCACCGGCGCGGGCAAGTGCCTTGATCTCGGCGCGCAACGTTTCCTCACGCGCGGCCCTTGCTGCGTCGACATCCGGCTCGGTCGGCGCTGGAGGCTCGGCGACCGACCGTTGCCGCACGTCCGGGCGGGCGGAAAGGCCGGCGGGGTTGTGGTGCTCGACAAGGGCATCGATCACGGATGGCGACAGCGCTGCGCGGCGGGCGATAGCACCGGCATGGGCTGAGCCCTGCTGGCGAATGATGCCGATAAGCGTGCGGTCCGACAGGGCTTGCGAGCGGGTGAGGAAAATGGCGGCGATCGAGATCGGCATACTGCCGATCAAGGCTGCGACCGGCTCCGGAACATGGGGGCACTGCGACAGAGCGGCTGCCGCCTGACGGCGCGCTTCGCTGCTGGAGCCGAGGAACAGCGGCTCGAACAATTCGGAAAATTGCTTCATGTCGGACTTGCGAGGGATCCGCAGGCTTTCGAAACCGCTGACGGTTGCCATCAGGACCACGTCCTTCAAGCGGCCCGTCTGTGGCCTTTCCAACTCACGAAAGCGATCCGTCACGATAAATCCTTGCACGCAAAACATGATTGCCCTTGCCGGCGACCCGGAACGGCACACGTCACTAAAAATAAAAGAAAAGCGTTAGCGCACTGTTAACTATGGACGTTGGGGCTTTATTCAGGCTTGCGGCGCGCAAGCGGCCGATGATTTTGTCCGCTTCAGGTCGCAAAGCCCTCGTGCTCATGGAAACCGGCGCTGATTGACCTATTGGCCGTGCGCTTTTGGCCTCCGGGCGGCGTCACTAATCCTCACCGGGCCGCATAGTCCGCGTCTCTCCTTGCCGGAAACCAAAATCGCTCCGGCGCATAGGTCAAGATCAATGCAGGTTGGTATTCCTGTGGGCTCGATCGTCTCCAGCCTTAAAAAATCCACAAGCGACTTTAAGTGATCGCGGTGACGGTGAAGGGTTCCGGACGCCCGCCGACACAAGAAGGCTTGGTAAAGAGGGGCCTTCCGATGGGAGTAAGCTTACTGTGAAGAAAATACTGTTGCGCGCAGTGGCCATATGCGCGCTTTTCCTGGCGCCGGCGATCGCCGAGGCGGCAGAGGGATTTGCAACCGCCAACGTCAATATGCGGTCCGGTCCGAGCACACGCTATCCGGCAGTGTCGATGATCCCGGCCGGCGAATCCGTCGAAATCCACGGCTGCCTTGCCGATCTGCCCTGGTGCGACGTTTCCTTCTACGGCGGCCGCGGCTGGGTTGCGGGACGCTATGTGCAGGCGAACTATCGCCGCAACAGGGTCTATGTCGAACCGCAATATTACCGCCCGCTCGGTATCCCGACTGTGGTCTTCCAGTTCGATCGCTACTGGGATCGCAACTATCGCGGCCGTGACTTCTATCGCGACCGTGACCGGTGGCGCCGTGGCCCTGATTGGGTCGATGACAACCGCCGCCCGCGCGACTGGGAGCGTCAGCGTGACCGCGATCGCCGGGAGTGGGAACGCGACCGCGCCCGGCAGGAGCGCGATTGGACGCGCGATCAGGCACGCGAACAGCGCGAGCGGGATCGCGACCGCCAGAACTGGGAACGTGACCGCAGAGACGGCGAGCGCTGGGACGATCAGGCAGGCGGCGATAACCGCCGCGACTGGGAACGTCAGCGGGATCGTGATGGCACCCGAGTGCGTGAGGACTTCGAAGATGGCTACGGTGCCGCCCGCCCGGCTCCATTGATTCGATGCCAGGCATTGGATCCATCCTGCGTGGAGTGATGCGTGTGAGATAATGAGTTGCGGGCGTTTCGCCGCAGCTTTCGGACGGGCGGCCCTTGGGCCGCCCGTTTTCGTTCGCGTTCGGATTTTCGCGCCTCTCGGTCGGAACCATTGCCGTTGCGATGCGTTGAAACCGGGCAAGAGAAGGAGCGTTGCAATGGTAGAAAAGAAACTGCAGGCGGTGCGCGACACGGTCGAGAGTGAAGTGGAAGCATCGGCCGCTCGCGTCGAACTGGAAGCGCAGATTGCCGAGTTGCGCGCCGAGATTGCCCGGCTGACCGATAGCGTGTCGGCGATCGGGTCCGGTGCCAAGGCTGTTGTTCAGAGTGAGGCGGAATTGATGGCGGAGCGGGTGCGAGAGCGCGTTCGTGAAGAGCCGATTTCGACCCTTCTGACCGTTGCCGGCGTTTCCTTCCTGTTCGGGCTGTTGTCCAGGCGCTAGCCATTCCCCGTTCCGCCCGAAGCTGTTACCCCGGATACAGTGTTTTGTTGTTCCGGGGGACATACTGCCCACAGGTTAGGGGTGCAGATGCGGCGTTAACCATCTGTTAACCAGCCTATGGCTCAATCGAAGCGGACCGGCTATGATTGGTCTGTACCACTTGAGCAAGCAGCAACCTCCGGGCGACCGGAAGAAGGAGAAAATGAGAAAAGCGCGCCTGTCCGGGCATTGCCCGGGAAAATGCGCTGGCCCCGAAAGGGCAGGGTGAAATCTGTACGGTAGTTCATCCGTCTCAAGCCTATATGGAGACGAGCATGGCAGACGTGATCAGAATTGAGGACCACAAGGTCCAAATGCCACCACGCAGGCCTCCGGCCATCTCGGGCGGAGCGAAAGTGCTTCTGTTTACCGGAATCCGCTACGAGCGACTCGATGGCCGCGATCCGCAGCCAACCGCGCCCGACGGACGTCGGATCAAAAAGCAGTAGGCTTATAGCTACCACCCATGTGTCGGCCGCATCGGCCGGCTTGAGCACGGCATTGCCCGTGCCAAGGACGCTCCGCCCCTTGCGGTCGCGTTAATCTTCCCCACAACATCTAGATAGGAACGGCAAGGCTGAAGGCTGAACATCGTGCCGAAGCGATTGCGCTGCCTAAGGCATGTCGCGCAAAAGTGCGCAGCGGTTTTGCGACGACGCCATGCCAAGAACAAGAGCTTAAAGTGCAGTCAGCGAATCCCAGAGAGCGCGACAAGCTTTAGCGACGGAACGGCTCGCAGCTTGATTCCGCCAGGAAGTTCCGGACCTGATCCTCGAAGCTGTCGAGCGGCGCCATGGCGCGCAGCACCGCATATCCATCCTCCTCCTTCATTTCCACCATGATCGATTGGGCCAAAGCGTCCGGCGGCGCCTTGCGCAGTTCCACCAGTTGGATCGGCGTCGCAACCACGAGGTCCAGCCTGCCGTTGACGGCCGTATGGTCGTTCATGCTGAAGACCTCATTCGATGCGCTGTCGAAAACCGCAAGCGACCAGAAGGGTACCGCGCCTCTGGCGAGGAACCGCGCCGGACCGTCGGCGATCGAAAAGCTGCAGACGGCCGTGCGCAGATAAGGGTCGTCGTTGGCGAGACCAGTCGGCCCAGGGGTGCTCGTCAAGGAAAAGAAGCTGTCCATCTCGAGAAGACCGAGTACGCGCGTATAGGCGTCGCGACCGGTAAATTGCGGCAGCACCAGCACGATGATGATGTGTAGCAGTGCTGCGCCCACGAGACCAAGGATCGAAGCGAATAGAACACTACGCATCGCCGCATCCCGTTTTCACGACTTTCGGCATGGCGAGATCGATAAGGCCGGAGGAGCCTGCCGTCGGTGTATCGAGCAGCGTCAAGACAAGCCGGAAGGCTCCGGAATGCCGCAACGCGACCCAGTTGTCCGGCTTGGCGTTCGGCGAGACATGGATGGTGAAGGCGCTGTCTTCGGCGCGCAGCACCGTCCACGAGTTGATCGCCGAAGGCAGATCCGAGCCGGGGCGCAGCGGCACGCCATCGGCATTCGCTGCATAGAGCGTCCAGAACCGCGCCTGCGGCGTCAGCCCGGAGACATCGTAGGAGCAGGCGGCCGAGAGCTTGTCGCCCTTGTCGTCGACCTGTGCCATGAACATCAGCCCTTCGGCGCCGCCATAGAGCAGTTCGCCAGCCCGGGCGCGATGCGCCTTGGCATAGGGGTCGGCATTCTCGGTCTGTGCCTCAGGGAAGGCGACCCACGGGCCGATCGAGATCGAGCCGAAACCGACCGTCGCCTTCAGCGCCCAGACGGCCGACGCGATGCCGCCGCCGAAGGCGATGGCAAGGGCAAGGGCGACGAGGAGGGGAATTCGGAACAAGGGCGGCTCTATCGAATACGGTTATGCACAGGCGCAAGGCGCAGCGCAGCCCATGTCTCGCCCAAACGGGCGCGCGACGCAACGGCGATCATTGCGCCGACCTGGCAACCGGCATCGATCCGGCCGTTCAATTCAAGGTTTCGAGCGCGTTCAATTGCTGACGGCATTCGGGAGAGCCTGTTGGGAGGACCTGCCGTCGGCGGCGCCGAGTACGGCGACTTTGCCGCCGCTCCTTTCCGGCGCCTTCAAGGCCGGTACCTTTTCGAAGGTTTCGCCGACCGAACGCAGGAGCCGCGTCACGTCTGCCGATAGCGATCGTGGCCGCACCAGTGGAGGCAGGGCATTTTCGTCCGGCTTGGCATTGGCGACCTGCGGTTGCTTGCTGGGTGCAGGCGCCGGGGTCGTTATCCCCGGTATCTGGCGGTGCTCGATGCCCTGTTCGGCATAATCCATCAGCCGCTTGAAGGTCATGGCCGGCAGCGAACCGCCGGTCATGTCGTTGGTCGAAGTATAGTCGTCGTTTCCGAACCAGACCGCCGTGGTGTAATCGCCGGTAAAGCCAACGAACCAGGCATCGCGATAGGCCTGGGTTGTACCGGTCTTGCCGCCGGTAACGATGCCGTTGTCGAGGGCTGCCTTGCGTGCCGTGCCGATCACGGGGATCTGTGTCAGCATAGAATTCATCGATGCGTTGGCCTGCTCGGAAAGGATGCGCCTGGCCGGCGGCTCGTCGCGGGAAAAGTCGTAGAGAATGTCGCCATCGTAGTTCAGGATCTGGCTGATCCCGTGGCGGCGCGATTGTACGCCGCCGGCGGGGAAGACGGCATAGGCCGTCGCCTGGTCGAGCACGGTCACTTCGGAGGTGCCGAGCGGCATCGTCTTGTCGGAGCGCAGCGGTGTTTCGATGCCCATGTTCTTCGCGGTCTGCGCGATCAACTCCGTGCCGAGCTTGTCCTTGGCGAGGCGCACCGGGATTGTGTTGATCGACTTGGCGATCGCCGTCAGGATGGTGACGCGGCCGGCATAGCTACGGCCATAATTCTGTGGTGACCAGCCGCGCCAGGTGATCGGCGCATCGACAACGATCGTTTCCGGTGTCATGCCCTTTTCCATCGCTGCGGCGTAGGTGTAGACCTTGAAGGAGGACCCCGGCTGGCGCAGCGCCCGCGTCGCGCGGTTGAACTGGCTCTCGCCATAGTCGCGGCCGCCGACCATGGCGCGGACAGGTCCGCCGTTTTCGACCATCACCAGCGCGCCCTGCTTCACATGGAAGCTTTCGCCATATTGCCGAAGGCTGGACTCGACCGAATCTTCGGCCGCATTCTGCAGCCCCATGTCGATGGTCGTGCGTACGATCAGTGAATGCTGGGCAAACGGCCGGGCGATGCGCTGCACTTCGTCAAACGCCCAGTCGAGGAAGAAGTCGGGCGCCTTCACCTGGGCGCGATCGATGACGGTTGCCGGGTTGAGACGTGCGGCAATCACCTGGCCCTCGGTCATCAGCCCGCCCTGGACGAGGTTTGTCAAAACCTCGTTGGCGCGGCCGCGGGCGGCCGGCAGGTTGACGTGCGGGGCGTAGCGCGCCGGTGCCTTGAAGAGGCCCGCGAGCATGACGGATTCCGCCAGATTGACGTCGGTGATCGCCTTGCCGAAATAGAACTGCGCCGCTGCCGCCGCGCCGAACGTGCCGCCGCCCATATAGGCGCGGTCGAGGTAGAGCCGCAGAATCTCTTTCTTCGACAGGTTGGATTCGAGCCAGATGGCCAGAAACGCTTCCTTGATCTTGCGCTCGATCGTGCGTTCGTTTGACAGGAACAGGTTCTTGGCGAGCTGCTGCGTCAGCGTCGAGCCGCCCTGGACAACACCGCCGGCGCGCGCATTCTCTGTCATGGCGCGGGCAAGCCCGAGAAAATCGATGCCGTAGTGGTCGAAGAAGCGCCGGTCTTCCGTCGCAAGCACGGCCTTGATCAGATGATCAGGCAGTTCGTCGATCGGCACGGAATCTTCGTGAATGATGCCGCGATGGCCGATTTCGTTGCCGTAGCGGTCAAGGAAAGTGACGGCGAAGTCGCTTTGCGCCCGCCAGTTGCCCTTGGTTTCCTCGAAGGCCGGAAGTGCGAGAGCCAGCATCAGTACCGAGCCGGCCGTACCCCAGGTCATGCCCTCGCCAAGCACTTCGAAGACCGCCTTCTTCCAGCCCGTGACGCGGAAGCGGCGGAAAAAAATAGTGGTATCCTCCCACCATTGTGAGAGTTTGAACCCGGCATTCCAGACCGTCGAATCGATCCAGGAATCGATTCTCAGAAAGATGTGCCGTTTTTTCGGCCGGTTATCGTCTTTCCTCGGTTCCCGCACGGTCTCAACGTCCTGAAGGCTTTTGGCATCATGCCGGCGCCGCGCGATATTTGCACGGCGTCAAATTCCAATCTACTTGCATATCGCGCCGGTGGCCTTAAAAAACCGGCAATTTTCTGCGAAATCTTTCTACTGCATCTTTCCTTTGATCGTCGCCGATTAAAGGACAAAACATGCAGCAACTCAAATCGCTACTGCGACCTCTGCACGTCTGATAAGACGTGCGGCGCAGTAGCGCGACCGATTTGACGAAAGTGTGATGGCGATGGGCGAAATGCCTTTCTGGAAGGCGAAGAGCCTTGACGACATGAACGACGCGGAGTGGGAAAGCCTCTGCGACGGCTGCGGGCTCTGTTGCCTCAACAAGCTCGAGGATTGGGAAACGGCCGAGATCGCCTGGACCTCGATCCGCTGCACGCTGCTCGACGGCGAGAGCTGTCGGTGCAAGGACTATCCGAACCGTCAGGCAACGGTGCCGGATTGCATTCAGCTGACGCCGGATGCGGTGCGCGAGATTACCTGGCTGCCGCCGACTTGCGGCTATCGGCTGGTGGCGGAGGGCCGCGACCTCTATTGGTGGCATCCGTTGCTCTCCGGCGATGCCGAGACGGTGCACGCCGCCGGCATTTCGGTGCGTGGCCGGACCGTTGCGGAAGACGGCATCGACATCGAAGACTACGAGGATTACCTCGTAACCTGGCCGCTGGAAGTCGGCGAAAAAGGCTCGGGTTAACAGCCAGTTAGCTGCCATGGCGGAATCGGTTTGGGAACGGGGCGCCATTGCAGGCGCCGCCGAGAGCAGCTAGAGATCGGTGGTATTATTCCATCGTTCTCAGGCATTCCGATGATCAGCACCGACCGCCTCATTCTCCGCAGACCGCAGTTGGAGGATTTCGAACCCTATCAGCAGATGTGGTCGGATCCCGAGATCCTTCGTCATATCGCACCGGCCCCCTTTTCCGGCGAACAGATGTGGACGCGGTTCTTGCGTCAGGAGGGCGGCTGGCAGTTCTTTGGCTTCGGTTATTTCGTGATCGAAGAGAGAAGCTCCGGGCATTTCGTCGGGCAGGTCGGTTTTCAGGAGCTGCGCCGCGAGATCACTCCTGCCCTGACTGGGACAATGGAAACCGGCTGGACAATCGCGCCCGGGGCGCAGGGACGCGGCTATGCCAGCGAGGCGGCGCAAGCGGCATTCGGCTGGGCGCGTGAACATCACGCCGGGCGCCGCGTAACCGCCATCGTCAGCCCGGCCAATGCGGCATCGATCCGAATCGTGGAAAAGCTCGGCATGCGGCCCTTCGCGCAGACGGAGTATCACGACAAGCCGGTCACGCTTTTCGACCATATTCTCTGAGACGATTGCCAGCGGGTGGAAGGTCGTCCGCAGACGGCTCCCGAAACGTCGATGCCGGCCGCGCGTCAATGGCGGCCGTTCTTCTTGACCAGGCTTTTGGGGGCAACGTTGCGCCACGCGGTTTCC
Source organism: Ensifer sp. 4252 (assembly GCF_050434565.1). Taxonomy (NCBI): domain Bacteria; kingdom Pseudomonadati; phylum Pseudomonadota; class Alphaproteobacteria; order Hyphomicrobiales; family Rhizobiaceae; genus Ensifer; species Ensifer sp. 4252. The sequence goes on along the minus strand of NZ_JBNDIU010000001.1, from coordinate 607,162 downwards.
ATCGACTGGCGAATGAGATCCTCGTCGGCCTCGACAAAATAGAGAGAGGTCCAGCCCTTGTTGCCCCAACCGCCGGGGACCGCAGCGCAGAAGCCGGGTTCCATTTCCAGCAGCATGCGCTGCTGGTCTGGCGTGAACTTGAAAACCGCACGTCCTGCCTCGGGCAGGGACATGAAGATGCGCTTGCCCACGCGGAAGTCCCGCGTGCCGAAATGGGCATTTTCTTCCGTTCCCGGCAGGCTCAGCGCCAGTTTTTCGATCTCGTCGGTCAGCATGGAAAAAGAGTAGCACGGTTTTTTCGATTGGCCAAAAGGCGGGAATTCGCCACACGGCTGGCCGAAAGAGCGGCCGCTGCAGTGCCCTCGCGGCAGCACCGGCACGGCTTTGGCTTCGTTGAAAGACCTCAGGGCGAAGTCTGGCACCGGCGGTCGGATACGGCCCGATCCCTCTCTGAAAACATGGCTCGTCCCGGCGAGGAACTGCGCCTGTGCTCGATCGGCAAGCGACAAACGAAAGTCGCCCGCGGCGTTAGCCGCGGGCGACTTGAAGGTTGATTGACACAGGAATGTCGACGCGCCAGCGCGTGCTTACTCAGCCGGCTGAACGGGCTTCGGTGTTGTCTGGCTGGCTGTGCGCATTTCGCGCCATTCGCTTTCGAAACGGTCCAGCAGCGACTGCGGTACCTTGGACTGCTGAGATGCTGGCTGGTTGTTTACGCGCGTCTGCATCCGATCCTCCGGGCCTGTTGCAAATTCATGACAAGTTGATGGGCGGACAATTTCACATCGTAAACGCTTTGTAAATCAGTGGCTTAAATCATTTAAACGATTGAAAAATCTTTAAATCGATTAATTTTTCAATGATCCACAGTTGCATTCAATCGACTGGGGACAGCGGGCCATTCGGCGCTGGGTGAGTCGGGAGGGCTGCCTTTTGAGCAAGCGGCTTTGGCGATCAGCCGCTGTACGGGTTCATAACGCGAATACGCGACGTCACCGCAAAGCGAGCATGTTCAGTTGCGAACGGCGTTTCGATAATCGCGATATGAGATGAGACGTATCTGACCTCTTGAGGCGGCCTGAAGGCTTGATGTGGAAGCGGCAACACCAAACGATGCAGAGGCTTAGATGAGGGATCGGACTCTTCGTCCGATCGCGCTCACTCAACCCCGCAAGATCCGGACTCAACTTTGGAAGACGTGCGGCCAAGAGACTCAAAGGACTCGGATATTCGAGCCCACTTCAAGTCTTGCCATAAGCCGAGCCACCGAGCCTGTGCCCATCTGGCTCTCGAGCGAGTATCCGACGATAGCAAGAAGGGCTTAACAAATGGCTGATCGTCGAGGCGGCGGCTGCGTCGCGGAATGCGTCTCGTTGATTTTGGGCTGGCACGGTGCTGCAGCTATCGCGCTCGGCGCTCGGCCCGTTCACCACGAACAAGATCTAATGCTGCCGCCGAGGCTAGACCTTTTTCAGGATCGCCCGAGATACTTGCGTAATGCCAACGCGCAGGCGCGCTTTGCTGCCGCCGCGCGACGGGCGGACGCGGTATCCCTCTCACCGCGTCCGCCTACCTTTTTTGAGCGCGGTTGGCATGGCTCGTCAAAGCCCGGGCCGGATCGGTTGCCTTTCGTTGAGCGGCGATGAATGCATTGGACATGGAAAGCCGACAACATAGGCTTCCTGCCGGGTGATGCGTCCGCATGCCGCGGATCGATGTTCGGCACGGATTGTTGTCCGGTGGAGGTTTTCTTCCGTCGGGTTTCGCCGCCGAGGGAATCGTTGCAATCTGCGGTCGGGTCGCCGTGGATGCAGGCATTCACAGGTGGCTGTTCGCCGAGCTGGGCAGCCGACATTCATTTGCCATTCAGCCTCTATCGGTTATTGCTTTTGCCATGATGCTTCCCAAGTCGAAAGTGCGTTCATGTCTTCACCAGTGATCATAGCCGCGCTTGCCGCAGGCCTTGCGGGCTTTGCTCCGCCTGAGATCAGCATGCCCACCGACATTGTCGTCCGTGTGGCCGGCGATTGCAGCGCGGCTGCTCAGCAAGTCGTTTCGGAAACCGGCGGCGAACTGCTGTCGGCGCAACCGACATCCGATGGCCAGTGCGTGATCACGGTGCTTGTGCCGGGCAATGGCGGCCGACCGAAGAAGGTGACCGTAAGGGTGCCGATGTAATTCGCCCGTGACGACGGTGCGAAAGAGGGGAAGTGGGTACGAATGCGCATTCTGATAGTCGAGGACGACGTCAACCTGAACCGGCAGCTCGCAGAAGTGCTGAAGGAAGCTGGCTACGTCGTCGATCAGGCCTATGACGGCGAAGAGGGGCACTATCTCGGCGATGCCGAGCCCTATGACGCCGTGATCCTCGATATCGGCCTGCCCGAGATGGACGGCATCACCGTTCTTGAAAAATGGCGCGGCGGCGGCAAGACCATGCCGGTGCTGATCCTGACGGCGCGCGATCGCTGGAGCGACAAGGTGGCGGGCATCGATGCCGGTGCCGACGATTATGTCGCCAAGCCGTTCCATGTCGAGGAGGTGCTTGCCCGCATCCGCGCGCTGATCCGCCGGGCGGCCGGCCACGCAAGCTCTGAAATCGTTTGCGGCCCGGTGCGACTCGACACCAAGGGTTCCAAGGCAACCGTCGACGGGACGGCGCTGAAGCTGACGTCGCACGAGTTCCGACTGCTCTCCTACCTCATGCACCACATGGGCCAGGTCGTATCCCGGACGGAGCTGGTCGAACACATGTACGATCAGGACTTCGACCGCGATTCCAACACGATCGAAGTCTTTGTCGGCCGGCTGCGCAAGAAGATCGGCAATGACCTGATCGAGACGGTGCGCGGTCTCGGATACCGCATGCAAGCACCCGGCAATGGCAATTAGATCTCTCACGGCCCGTGTATTGGCGGTTTCGACCGTCTGGGCCGTCGTTGCCCTGGTGGTGATCGGGGTTGTCATCTCTGCCCTCTACCGGCAGGGGTCCGAGCGCGGCTTCAAGGATCTGCTGCGCGCCCAGCTTTTCAACGTCGTCAACTCGATTTCGGTCAATGAGAAGACGGTGCTGGCCGGCAGCCCCCAGCTCGGCGATCTGCGCTTTTCCCAGCCGCAGACCGGCTGGTACTGGATCGTCGATCCGATCGGCGAGTTCGATACGCCGCCGTTGATCTCCACCTCGCTCGGCAATGCGAAGCTGCCAATCGCAAGCGTCGACGAAGTCCCCTTCGATACCGGCTATGTCCGTTTCTATACCACCAAGGACCCGTTCGGGAACGAGGTCGAAGTGGCCGAGACCGAAGTCGTTCTCGACATTCAGGGCCACACGGCGCGTTTCCGCGTTGCAGGCAATCGTGACGTGCTGGAGGCGGACGTCAACCGCTTCACCCGCAATCTGACGATCGCGCTTTCCATCTTCGGTCTCGGCGGGCTCGGCATGAACGCGCTGACGATTCTCTTCGGTCTGAGGCCCCTCGATCAGGTTCGCCGCTCGCTGGAGAAGATCCGGGCCGGCGAAAGCGAAAGGCTCGATGGCGCCTTTCCGCGCGAGATCCAGCCGCTGGCAAACGAAGTGAATGCGCTGATCGACAGCAACCGCCGTATCGTCGAGCGCGCGCGCATGCAGGTCGGCAATCTCGCGCACTCGTTGAAAACGCCGATCGCGGTCCTCCTCAACGAGGCCCGCGTGCTTGAGGCGTCGCATGGCGAACTCGTCCGGACCCAGGTCGATGCGATGCAGATGCAGGTCCAATCCTATCTGAGCCGCGCGCGGATCGCCGCTCAGCGCGATTCCGTTCTCGCCCGTACGGAAGCGCAGCCAGCGCTGGAGCGGCTGGTGCGCGTGATGCGAAAGCTCAATCCGGAAAAAGAGGTTCATCTGTCGATCAACCCGCCGGGTCTGGTGCTTGCGATGGAGTTGCAGGATGTCGAGGAAACCGTCGGCAACCTGCTCGAAAACGCTGCTCGCCATGCCAAGGGCGAGGTCTGGCTGAACGTTCGTCCGGCGTCCAACGAGCAGCACGCCAAGGAGACCGGGCGCCATTGGATCGTTCTCGACGTGGACGACGACGGTGCTGGCCTCGACCCGGACCAGATCGCGCTGGCGATGAAGCGTGGCAAGCGGCTGGACGAGAGCAAGCCGGGAACGGGCCTCGGTCTGTCGATCGTCAGTGAAATTGTACGGGAATATCAGGGCACGCTGACGCTGTCGCGCCGGGAGGAGGGCGGGCTGCGCGCCGAGCTCGTGCTGCCGGCTGCGGTTTAGGTGTCACACTGGCGGGCGAAAGTATCGCGTCGGCGACCCTTCCGGTTGCCTCTGCCAACAGGGGATGCCAAAAGAAAATCAAAGGGAAGTCTCCGCTCGGCTCCACCGGTCGGAGCCCCGCAGTAGAGAGTACATGTCGCGGATCATGAGGAACCAGGCAGAAATGACACGAACGATTGTCGTCAGCGGCAGGATCGCGGTGATCGCGTCGGCGGTGGCTCTTGCCGGCTGCAGCACCACCTCGGGCGGGCAGACCGCGGCGGCCGGGCTGGGCACGGCCGCGACCCGCAGCGTGTCTTCGACGACTTACATCGCCGCTCTGCAGGGTGGCGTTATCGGCCGGCTCGGCAATCTCGATATCGGAACGTCGGACCGCCAGCGTGCACTCGAGGCCGAGTACCGCGCGCTGGAAGCTGCTCCGGGCGGCCAGCCGGTAAATTGGCAAGGACGCAGCGTCGCCGGCTCGGTCGTCGCTAACGCGCCCTATCAGGTGGGTTCGCAGAATTGCCGACAGTACAGCCACACCGTGACCGTCAAGGGACAACCGACGACGGCGCGTGGTGCCGCCTGCCGCAATTCCGACGGGAGCTGGACGCCGCTGAGCTGACCGGATTTCCGGTTGCGGCGAAACGCCTCAAATCTCCGTCATCGCAGGTTTTCGAGTTGGAATGGCATGGGTGCCATAGTATTGAGCATCCATGTTGTTCTGGATCATCGTCGCCACGCTGACGGCGGCTGTAGCTGTCGTGCTCATCCTCCCGCTCTTGCGGGCGGCAGCGCCCGCATCGTCTCCCCATAGTCACGACATCGAAGTCTATCGCGACCAACTCGATGAGTTGACGCGCGATCAGGAGAGCGGCTTGATCAGCGGCGACGATGCCGAACTCGCCCGCGCCGAGGTCGCTCGCCGACTGCTTGCCGCTGGCGAGATCGACCGTGCCGCCGACCCGGTCGTAACGACGCGCCGCGGCGTTAACATCGTGGCGCAGGCCTTCGTGCTGCTCTGTCTTCCCGCCATTGGCCTCTGTCTTTACCTGTTCACGGGCAGTCCGGGTGTTCCGGCGCAGCCACTGGCGGCACGTCTTGCCGATCCCGGTGCCGATATCAACATTCTGATCGCGCGCGCCGAAAACCATCTGGCGCAGAATCCGAACGATGGTGCCGGTTGGGAGGTGCTTGCGCCGATCTACATGCGCAATGGTCGCGTCGAGGAGGCGGTCGCCGCGTATGACAACGCCGTGCGCCTGCTCGGGCCGACGCCGGCGCGGCTGGGTGGCTATGCCGAGGCACTGATCACGCTGTCGGGCGGGCTCGTGACCACCGAGGCGCAGGCGGCGCTCCGCAGATCGCTTGCCATCGACCCGAACGATCCGCGTTCCGAATTCTATCTTGCGCTTGGCCTGAAGCAGGAAGGCAAGAAGGACGAGGCGCTGGCCGCCTTCAACCGGCTTATCGCCGGCTCTGCGGCGGATGCGCCTTGGGTGCCGCTGGTCAAGCAGCACGTGGCGGAGCTTTCGGGCGGCGCTGTCGGAAATGCTGCGAGTGCTGCACCGGGAAATCCGAGCGCCGACGATATCGCCGCCGCCCAGGACATGAACGCCGGCGACCGCCAGGAGATGATCCGCGGCATGGTCGAAAGCCTGGCGACCCGCCTCAAAGAAGATCCTGCCAACGCCGAAGGCTGGGCGCGGTTGATCCGCTCGCATGTTGTGCTTGATCAAAGAGATCAGGCGGCCGCCGCCCTAAAGGAAAGCCTGAAAACCTTCCCGGCGGATGGCGAACAGGGAAAACAGCTGCTTGCGCTGGCCCGTGAACTCGGGATCAAGACGGACGGAGAGACGCAATGACGCGCAAACAGAAGCGACTGGCGATCATCGGCGGTGGCGTCGGCTTTCTGACGATGGCCGTCCTGCTGGTGATGTTCGCCTTCAGCCAGGCGATCGCCTATTTCTATGTGCCGAGCGATCTCGCGAAGGCCGACGTGCCGCCGGGGACCCGCATCCGTCTTGGCGGCCTGGTCGAGGCCGGTTCGGTCAAGCGCGGCGACGGCAAGACGGTGACGTTCACCGTCACCGATACGCTGGGCCAGGTGCCCGTGACCTATACCGGCATTCTGCCGGACCTGTTCCGCGAGGGGCAGGGCGTGGTCACCGAGGGTACGTTCGTTGGCGGCAGCTCCGTCTTCGTTGCGGATTCCGTGCTTGCGAAGCATGATGAGACCTATATGCCGAAGGATGTCGCCGACCGCCTGAAGGCGCAGGGTGTCGAACTCAGCGGGAAGGAAACCATTCGATGATCAGTGAGATCACCGAAAGCACATATTATGTGCTCGACCTGATGCAGGCGACATTCGCCCAGATGCAGGCTGCGATCGTCGAAGTCGGACATTACGCGCTGGTTCTGGCGCTGGCGACCGCCTTCGTGCAGGCGGCCTTGCCGATCATTGGCGCCAGGCTCAACGATCGCGCCCTCATGGAACTCGCCTCCAGCGCGGCGATTGCCTGCTTCCTGCTCGTCGCCTTCTCCTTCGCGGTTCTGACCTTCGCCTACGTGGCATCTGATTTTTCGGTGCGCAACGTCTGGGAAAACTCGCACTCGCTGAAGCCGCTGATCTACAAGATCTCCGGCGTGTGGGGGAACCATGAAGGATCGATGCTGCTCTGGCTGTTGATCCTGGTGTTCTTCTCGGCGCTGGTCGCCACCTTCGGACGCAATTTGCCGGAAACGCTGAAGGCGAATGTGCTTGCCGTCCAGGCCTGGATTGCCGTGGCGTTCACGCTGTTCATCCTCCTGACGTCGAACCCCTTCGCCCGCCTGATCCCGGCGCCGGGCGAGGGCAAGGACTTGAACCCGATCCTGCAGGACGTCGGCCTCGCCATCCATCCGCCGCTTCTCTATCTGGGCTATGTCGGCTTTTCGGTCTGCTTTTCCTTTGCGATCGCCGCCCTGATCGAAGGGCGTATCGATGCCGCCTGGGCGCGCTGGGTGCGCCCATGGACCCTTGCTGCCTGGACGTTCCTTACCGCCGGCATCTCGATGGGCTCTTATTGGGCCTATTACGAGCTTGGCTGGGGTGGCTGGTGGTTCTGGGATCCGGTCGAAAACGCCTCCTTCATGCCCTGGCTTGCCGGTACCGCGCTGCTGCACTCCGCGCTCGTCATGGAGAAGCGCGAGGCGCTGAAGATCTGGACGGTGCTGCTGGCGATCATGACCTTCTCGCTGTCGCTGCTCGGCACCTTCCTGGTCCGCTCCGGCGTACTGACTTCGGTTCATGCCTTTGCGACCGACCCGACGCGCGGCATCTTCATCCTGGCGATCCTGGTCTTCTTCATCGGCGGCGCCTTTTCGCTGTTTGCTTTCCGCGCATCGCGGCTGAAGGCTGGCGGCATCTTCGCGCCGGTTTCGAAGGAAGGCGCTCTTGTCTTCAACAACCTCATCCTGACGACGGCGACCGCGACCGTGTTGACCGGCACGCTCTATCCGCTGGTGCTCGAAGCGCTGACCGGCGACAAGATTTCGGTCGGGCCGCCCTTCTTCAACATGACCTTCGGGCTGTTGATGCTGCCGCTTCTGTTTGCGGTGCCCTTTGGTCCCCTGCTTGCCTGGAAGCGCGGCGATCTCATGGGCGTGGCCCAGCGGCTGTTTGCAGCGGTTGCCCTCGGCCTCGTCGTCGGCTGCATCTACTACTATGCCATGAACGGCGGGCCCATCCTCGCTTTGTTCGGCATTGCCCTGGGCGTCTACCTGATCGCCGGCTCGCTGACGGATCTGGCGCTGCGCTCGGGGCTCGGTAAGGTCGCGGGCAACGTCGCCTGGCGACGGTTCTCCGGTCTTCCGCGCTCGGCCTTCGGCACCGCACTTGCGCATATCGGTCTTGGGGTCACCCTGATCGGCATCGTCGCCGTCACCGCTTTCGAGACCGAGACCGTCGTCGAGATGAAGCCGGGCATGACGGTGGAAGCCGGAGGCTACACCCTGCGTTTCGACGGCATGCGCAATGGCAGCGGCCCGAACTATTCCGAGGAATCCGGCCACTTCACCATCATGAGCGGTGGCGTCGTCGTCACCGACATCTGGTCGTCGAAGCGGCTCTATCAGGCGCGGCGCATGCCGACCACCGAAGCCGGCATCCGTACCTTTGGCCTGAGCCAGCTCTATGTATCGCTCGGAGACCAGATCAGCGAAGGCGGCATCGTCGTGCGCATCTGGTGGAAACCGATGATCCTGTGCATCTGGGGCGGCACTTTGTTCATGATGGCGGGCGGTTTCGTCTCGCTTAGCGATCGCCGGCTGCGCGTCGGCGCACCGACGCGCGCCAAGCGGCCGAAGACGATCCCGGTGGGAGCGGCCGAATGAACCGTTTGCTACTCGCTTTTTTTCTGTTTCTGGCGTCGCTCGGCCCGACCTACGCGGTCAATCCGGATGAGGTCTTGTCCGATCCCGCACTCGAAGCGCGGGCGCGGGCGATTTCGGCCGAGCTTCGCTGCATGGTCTGCCAGAACCAGTCGATCGACGATTCCAATGCCGAGCTTGCCAAGGATCTGCGGGTCCTGGTGCGCGAGAGGCTGGCAAATGGCGACAGCGACGAGGCGGTGATCGACTATGTCGTCTCGCGCTACGGCGAATTCGTGCTGCTCAAACCGCGGTTCGAAACCAAGACCATGATCCTGTGGGGCATGCCGATCCTGCTTCTACTGGTCGGCTCCGCGACCCTGCTGGTGGCGGCACTCAGGCGCGGTCGGCAATCGCGCGGCACACCGCTTTCCGATGACGAGAAGGAAAAGCTGAAGAAGCTGCTTCAGCCGTAGATCCGACGGGCAACGCGCCGTTGCGGACGCCCGCCACCAACATTACCAAAAATTCATCTTCCGGACAGAACTCAGTAAGGTCCCATCCGTTACATCTTTCGTCATCGGCTGTTCCTCCAGTCAGCCAATAGCGAGATCGCCACCCCGCGGCGACCCTCGAAATCACGATGTCGAAGCTGCTTGTCCGCAGCTTCAAGGAAAGAAAAGGCAAAACGGATGTTTACGACCAAATTCCTGCGTCCCTCCCTCAAGACTGTCCTGAAGACCTCGACGGTTGCGGGTCTTGCGGCCGTCATGCTGACCTCCGGCCTGCCGGCAACGATCACCCAATCCTTCGCCGAAGCCGTCAAGGTCGATGCACCTTCGGTGCCGAGCTTTGCCAATGTCGTCGATGCCGTTTCCCCGGCCGTCGTCTCCGTCCGCGTCCAGTCGCGTGCCAACCCGGTTTCCGACGAGGGCAACAACTTCACCTTCGATTTTGGCGGTCGCGGTCTGGATGAGCTTCCCGACGATCACCCGCTGAAGCGTTTCTTCAAGGAATTCGGCCCGCGCGGCGATGAGCGTGCCGAACGTGGTCCCGGCCGCCGCGGCCCGCACGGCGAAGGTCGCCTGCGCCCGACTTCGCAGGGCTCCGGCTTCTTCATCTCCGAAGACGGCTACCTCGTCACCAACAATCACGTCGTTTCCGACGGTTCTGCGTTCACGGTCATCCTCAATGACGGCACCGAGCTCGACGCCAAGCTGATCGGTAAGGACAGCCGCACTGACCTCGCGGTGCTCAAGGTCGATGACAAGCGCAAGTTCACCTATGTCAGCTGGGCCGACGACAACAAGGTGCGCGTCGGCGACTGGGTCGTGGCCGTCGGCAACCCCTTCGGTCTCGGCGGCACGGTGACATCCGGCATCATCTCGGCCCGTGGCCGCGATATCGGTTCGGGTCCCTATGACGACTATCTGCAGGTTGACGCAGCCGTGAACCGCGGCAACTCCGGTGGCCCGACCTTCAACCTCTCGGGTGAAGTGGTCGGCATCAACACCGCGATCTTCTCGCCGTCGGGGGGCAATGTCGGCATCGCCTTCGCCATTCCGGCATCCGTCGCCAGGGACGTTGTTGCCGACCTCATCAAGGACGGCTCGGTGTCGCGCGGTTGGCTCGGCGTTCAGATCCAGCCGGTGAGCAAGGATATCGCCGAATCGCTCGGCCTGTCCGAGGCTAACGGCGCACTCGTCGTCGAGCCGCAGGCCGGCTCGCCGGGCGACAAGGCCGGCATCAAGAAGGGCGACGTCGTCACGGCGCTCAACGGCGACACGATCAAGGATCCGCGTGATCTTGCCCGCAAGGTCGCCGGTATGCGCCCGGGCACCACGGTCGATGTCACGCTGTGGCGCAACGGCAAGTCGGAAACCGTCAAGCTCGAGATCGGTACGCTGCCGAAGGACGACAAGGAAGCGGCTAAGGATCAGGGCACTCAGTCGGAGGAAACCCAGCCTTCGAGCGAGCAGGCCCTGGCCGACCTCGGCATGACGGTTGTGCCTTCCGACGACGGCAAGGGCGTGACGATTGCTTCGGTGGACGAGGATTCGGATGCCAGCGATCGTGGCCTGAAGCAGGGCGAGAAGATCGTTTCCGTCAACAATCAGGAAGTGAAGTCTGCGGACGATATCCTCAAGGTGATCAACCTTGCCAAGAAGGACGGCCGCAGCAAGGCGCTCTTCCAGATCGAAGCCGAGAACGGCAGCCGCTTCGTGGCGCTTCCCATCGATCAGACTTGATCGCGGCAGCGAATGAATGACCAGGGCGCCGCGACATCAGATCGATTTCGCGGCGCTCGCCGTTTGGGGCGAAGTGATCGCCATGCCGGTTGTCGGAGAGACCGAAACCGGTTGAGACAGACAGGGGTCCGGGACTATGGTCACGCGTATGAAGATTCTTATTATTGAAGACGATATCGAGGCAGTCGGCTATCTTACAAAGGCGTTCCGGGAAGCGGGCATCGTCTGCGACCATGCGAGCGACGGCGAAAGCGGCCTCTTCATGGCCAGCGAAAACAGCTATGACGTTCTCGTGGTCGACCGCATGTTGCCGCGCCGCGATGGCCTGTCGGTGATTTCGGAACTGCGCCGCAAGGATATCCATACGCCGGTGCTCATTCTGTCGGCACTCGGCCAGGTCGATGACCGGGTGACGGGCTTGCGTGCCGGCGGCGACGACTACCTGCCGAAGCCCTATGCCTTCAACGAGCTTCTCGCTCGTGTCGAAGTGCTCGGCCGCCGCAAGGGCACGCCGGAACAGGACATGGTCTACCGGGTCGGCGATCTCGAACTTGATCGCCTGTCGCACTCGGTCCGCCGCCAGGGCAAGGAAATCCCGCTGCAGCCGCGCGAATTCCGCCTGCTCGAATATCTGATGAAGAATGCCGGCCAGGTCGTGACCCGCACGATGCTGCTCGAGAACGTATGGGACTATCACTTCGACCCGCAGACCAACGTCATCGACGTGCACGTCTCGCGGCTGCGCTCGAAGATCGAAAAGGACTTCGATCTGCCGCTGCTTCGGACAGTGCGCGGCGCCGGCTATATGATCAAGGATGACCGGACCGCCAGCGCATGAGCAAACTCGGCGTCCTGTTCAGGACAACCGCCGTTCGGTTGTCCGCGCTCTATCTGATCCTTTTCTCGCTCTGCGCCGCCTTCCTCGTCTTCTATGTCACCGGCATGTCGGAACGCCTGCTCCAGCAGCAGACGCGGGACGCGGTGACGGCAGAGGTGACCCAGATCGAGCAGGTCTATACCCGCGCCGGGATCAACGGATTGCTGCGCTCGCTTGAACGACGCGCGCGCCAACCGGGCGCCAATCTCTATGTGATCGCCGGGCCGAGCGGTGAAATCCTCGCCGGCAATGTGGCGAGCCTGGAGCCCGGCCTTCTCGATCGCGAAGGCTGGACGGAGCGGCCCTTCGCTTACCAGCGCTATACCGACGAGACCCGCAAGGACAGCCACGTGGCGCTGGCCCATGTGTTGATGCTCGACAACGGCCTGCGCATCCTCGTCGGTCGCGACCTGCAGGAACCGCAGAAATTCCGTGCCCTGGTGCGCCAGGCGCTGATGGTGGCGCTCGGCATCATGGGTCTCGGTGCTCTGATCATCTGGTTTGCCATCGGCCGCAATGCGCTGAAGCGCATCGACCGCATGTCGGAGGCGAGCACCAAGATCATGGCGGGCGATCTGTCGCAGCGTCTGCCGACGAGCGGTTCCGGCGACGAATTCGACCGGCTTTCCGAATCGCTGAATGCAATGCTCGGACGCATCGAGAAGCTGAACGAGGGTCTGCGCCAGGTCTCCGACAACATCGCCCACGACCTGAAGACACCGTTGACACGGCTGCGCAACAAAGCCGAGGCGGCACTGGCGCGCAAGGGCACGAGCCAGCGCGGTGCGCTCGAAGAAATCATCGGCGAGTCTGACCAGCTGATCCGCACCTTCAATGCGCTGCTGATGATTTCGCGCGTCGAAGCGGGTTCGGCTGCCGCAGAGATGAGCGAGATCGACCTTTCGCAGATCGTGGCGGACTGCGTCGAACTCTACGAACCGGTCGCGGAAGACGTCGGCCTGCGGCTGGAAGCGGATGTTGCGCCGGGCACGATGATTTCGGGCAATCGCGAACTTGTCGGGCAGGCGCTCGGCAACCTGCTCGACAACGCGATCAAGTACGCTGAAGGCTCCGCTGATCCGCTGATCAAGGTTTCGCTCGGCAGGCGCGACGGCAAGGTCATTCTCTCGGTTGCCGACCACGGCCCGGGAGTTCCCGAGGAAAAGCGCGACGACGTCGTCAAGCGTTTCGTCCGACTGGATGAAAGCCGCTCGAAGCCCGGAACCGGGCTCGGGCTGTCCCTCGTCGAGGCGGTGATGGAGATGCATCATGGCGCCTTGGATCTGGCCGCAACCGATCCTGATGGTGCCGATAACGGCAAGGGACTGACGGTGCACATGGTTTTCCCGGCGTCCGCGACCTGATAGACCAGTTTTCGGAGAACAGGGGAAACGGCATGCAGGATACGATGGCAGGGCACTGGTGGGGCATCGAGACGGCGCCGATCAAACCGGCAAGCCAGGCCGACGCCAAATCTGCGCTGTCGGTGCTGAAGGACATGGCCAAGGGCCATGACCAGATCGGCCGCCTGCTGGCATCCGAAACTCCGTTCAAGGCCTTCATCGTTGCAGCCTTCGCCTTGTCGCCGTTTCTGCGTGACACCGGCGGCAGCCAGCCTGGCATACTCGATCAGCTTCTGTCGGAACCGTTGCAGGAGTTTCTCACGGAAAGGGTCCGGCGGGCGCGGGATGCCTGGGTGCCGGCGGAGCCCGGCGTGGCGCTGCCAGATACCGAGATCATGACGCGGCTTCGAAGGGCCAAGCGCGAGCTTGCCTTCGCCGTAGCGCTTGCGGACCTCTCGCGGCACTTCGACGGTCGCGAGACAACGCGCTGGTTGAGCGAGTTTGCCGGTGCCGCCGTTTCGGCAACGATCGATCATCTGCTCTTAAGCGGCCATCAGGGCGGCAAGCTTGCGCTCAAAGACGTGGTTGCCCCGAGCGAGGGTGCCGGCGTCGTCGTGCTCGGCATGGGCAAGCTCGGTGCTTTCGAACTCAACTACTCCTCCGACATCGATCTCGTGGTCTTCTACGATCCGCAGTCCGGCATCATCGTCGATCGCGATGATGCCTCCGAGACCTTCGGCCGGCTTCTGCGCCGCCTCGTCCGCATTCTCCAGGAGCGCACCGGTGACGGCTACGTTTTTCGCACCGACTTGCGCCTGCGCCCGGACCCCGGCTCGACGCCGCTGGCAATCCCGGTCGAGGCGGCGATGCTCTATTACGAGGGCAGAGGGCAAAACTGGGAGCGCGCAGCCTTCATCAAGGCGCGGCCGGTTGCCGGCGATATCGCTGCGGGCGAGGCCTTCCTAAAGGAGCTGACGCCGTTCGTCTTCCGCAAGTATCTCGACTATGCGGCAATCGCCGACATTCATTCGATCAAGCGGCAGATCCACGCCCACAAGGGCCACGGCGAGATTGCGGTCAAGGGACACAATATCAAGCTCGGCCGCGGCGGCATCCGTGAGATCGAGTTCTTCGTCCAGACGCAGCAGCTGATCGCCGGCGGACGCATGCCCGACCTGCGGCTGAAGGCGACGGAGCCGATGCTGCGCGCGCTGGTGAAGGCCGGCTGGATCGACGAAACCACCGCAGACGAACTGGTCGAGGCCTACTGGTTCCTGCGCGACGTCGAGCACCGGATCCAGATGGTCCGCGACGAGCAGACCCATGTGTTGCCGGAGACCGAGGCGGAGCTAAAGCGCATTGCCTTCATGCTCGGCTTCGAGGACACGGCCACGTTCTCCAAGGCGCTGTCGAAGGTGCTGCGCACGGTCGAGCGGCGCTACGCTCAGCTCTTCGAGCAGGAGGCGAAGCTTTCGAGCGAGACGGGCAATCTTGTCTTCACCGGCCAGCGCGACGATCCCGATACACTCGATACCCTAAGAAAGCTCGGCTTCCAGCGGCCGTCCGACATCTCGCACACGATCCGCACCTGGCACTACGGTCGCTACCGGGCGACGCAGTCGGTCGAGGCGCGCGAGCGGCTGACGGAGCTGACGCCGCAACTCCTGCGCGTCTTCGGCGAAAGCCGGCGCGCCGACGAGGCACTTCTGCGTTTCGACCATTTCATTTCGGGGCTGCCGGCCGGCATCCAGCTGTTCTCGCTGCTCGGCAACAATCCTCGGCTCTTGTCATTGATCGTCAACATCATGTCCTCGGCGCCACGGCTTGCCGAGATCATCGCGGCGCGGCCGCATGTGTTTGACGGCATGCTCGATCCGGGCCTGCTGGCGGAGCTGCCGACCCGAGACTATTTGGCGCCGCGCATCGCCAATTTCGTCGCCGGCGCGCGCCACTATGAAGAGGTCCTCGATCGGCTGCGCATCATAGCCGCCGAGCAGCGGTTCCTGATCGGCATTCGCCTGTTGACCGGCTCCATTTCGGGCGCGCAGGCAGGCCGTGCCTTTACCGATCTCGCCGACCTGATCATCGCTGCCGCGGTGGACGCGGTGCTTTCCGAGGTGCGCTCGGTTCACGGCGATTTCCCGGGTGGGCGCATTGTCGTTGTCGGCATGGGCAAGCTCGGCAGCCATGAGCTGACGGCGGGCTCCGACGTCGACCTGATCCTGCTCTACGACTATGACGACGCGGCTTCGGAATCCGACGGCGGCAAGCCGCTCGATCCCACGCGCTATTTCACCCGGCTGACGCAACGTCTGATCGCCGCGCTCTCGGCGCCGACGGCCGAAGGCGTGCTTTATGAGGTCGACATGCGGCTGAGGCCGTCCGGCAACAAGGGGCCGGTCGCGACCCGCATCAACGCCTTTGCCAAGTACCAGCGGGAGGAGGCCTGGACCTGGGAGCATCTGGCTCTGACGCGGGCGCGCTGCATCTGCGGCGACGACAGCCTGACGGCGCAAGCCGCTGCCATCTTCGCCGAAGTGCTCGGGCAGAAGCGCGATGTCGCCAAGATCAGCGCCGACGTGATCTCGATGCGCGAGATGATCGACAGCGAGAAGCCACCGAGCGACATCTGGGATTTCAAGCTCATCCCCGGCGGCCTCGTCGATATCGAGTTTATTGCGCAGTACCTGGCGCTGATCGCGCCGGCCAGAGACGTGCCGCCGCTTGAAGCGGGCGCCCACACGGCCGACGCCTTGAAGGTCCTCGGCGCCGCGATGATGAACCCCAACGATCTCGATACGACGATGGAGGCGCTGAGCCTCTTTACCGAGCTATCGCAGATCGTGCGCCTGTGCATCGAGGGAGAGTTCGATCCGAAGGAGGCGCCGGCCGGGCTCGTCGATCTCGTCTGCCGCGCAGGGGACTATCCCGACCTGAAAACGCTGGAGGCCGATATCAAGCGGCTTTCGAAGGCCGTTCGGCGTATTTTTCAGTCGGTGGTTTCGGGATAGGGCTGCGGGTCGCTGTCGTGATCGGGCATGCGCAATGAAATGATGGTGCCGACGTTCTCGGCGGAATGGATCTTCATGGTTCCGCCGTGAAGGCGCGTCAATGAGCGGGAGATGGCAAGCCCGAGGCCGGAACCGCCCTTGCTCTTGGCATACTGGCTCTGCACCTGCTCGAAGGGCTGGCCGATCTTCTGCAAGGCATCGCGCGGGATGCCGATGCCGGAGTCGGCGATCGTCAGCGTCACTGCGCCCGTGACCTTGCGGGCGCGCAGCGAAATGCGCCCGCCTTCATTGGTGAACTTGACCGCGTTGGACAAGAGATTGAGCAGCACCTGCTTCATCGCTCGTCGGTCGGCAACGACGGTCAGGCCCGAGGCGATATGCTGCACCACATGGATGTTCTTCTGCTGCGCCGGGATCGTGGTGAAGCGCAGCGTCTCCTCGATCAACGGCGCGAGGTCGATCGTCTCGCGGCTGATGCGCATATGCCCGGCTTCGATCTTCGACATGTCCAGGATGTCGTTGATGACGTTCAGCAGGTGTTTGCCGCTCTCGTGGATGTCGCGCGAGTATTCGTCGTATTTCTCCGAGCCGAGCGGCCCGAACATCTGCGTCTGCAGGATCTCGGAAAAACCGAGAATGGCGTTGAGCGGTGTCCTCAGCTCATGGGACATGTTGGCGAGGAATTCCGACTTGGCGTGGTTCGCCGCCTCGGCCCGTTCCTTTTCCGCCTGATAGTTGGCGTTGGCGATCGACAGCTCGGTCTTCTGCCGCTCCAGGGTCATGCGCGAGGCCGAGAGATCGCCGATGGTCGCCATCAGCCGGCGCTCGGATTCGCGCAGCCGCACTTGGTGACGCTTCAAGAGCGTGATGTCTGTGCCGACCGAAACGAGGCCGCCGTCGCGCGTGCGTCGTTCGTTGATCTGCAGCCAGCGCTCGTCGGCGAGCTGCACCTCTGTGGTTTGCGAGTGGTTGCTGCGGTCCGGATCCGCGATGCGACGCTCCACCACCGGGCGCGCGGCCGCGGCGTGAACGGCAATGCGTTCCGTGCCCGGCACCAGCACATGATCCGGAAGCTTGTAGGCCTCCTGGTAGTGCGTGTTGCACATCACCAGCCGGTCCTGCTTGTCCCAGAGGACGAAGGCCTCGGACGTGCATTCGATGGCATCGGCCAGGCGCTGATCTGCCTCCGCATAGCGCTGGGCGAGGCGGTGCTGCTCGGTGACATCCATGGCGATGCCGATGAGATGGGCGCGGCCCGAAACGGTGCGGATGATCTCGGCGCGGGCGCGCAGCCAGACGTAATGGCCGTCCGCATGGCGCATGCGGAACACCTGGTCGATCTGGCGCGCATCGCCACGGGCAATCGTCCGCGCAACGCCATAGATGCCGCGATCATCCGGATGCATCAGCCGTGCCGCATCTCCGAAGGAGAGCACGCTGCTCTCGCCGGGCATGCCCAGCATTTCATACATCGACCGCGACCAGAACAGCCGCCGGTTGGCCAGGTCGAAATCCCAGAGACCGCAGCGGCCGCGCGACAGTGCGGTTTCCACCCGCAGGTTCGATTCCGCAAACACCGAGTCGGCGTCGCGGGCGCGCTTTGCCTGAATGTAGTAGGCATAGAGCACTACGAGCAGGATCGCCGAGATGCCGGCAAACAGCGTCACGTTCAGCGAAACCTCGTCGCGCCACGCTGTTTCGAGCTGGGTCACCGGCGTAGCCGCCAGGATGACGCCGGCTGCGTCGGGCAGCTGCGCCAGGGCAACGATATGGTCGACGCCGTCGATCGCCGTCTTCATGACACTGGAATGTTCGCCGTAATATTGCAGCGTTGCGATATCCGGCGCCACCGAGGCAAGCGTCCGGCCGATCAGCGCCACGCCGTCAGGCGTGCTGGCGAAGATCCGTCCATCCTTGCGCACGGTCAAGAGGAACATGCCCGGGTCGAGCATGGCGGTGGGCAGGTACTGCGTCAGCCTCTGTTCGGCGTCCCAACGCCGGCCCTCTTCGAACAACGTCATGCCGTCGACCTGAAACGCCGCTACGGCTGTCGCTGCTGCAAGCCCGACGGTCTGGCGAGAACTGTCTTCCATCCGGGCGTGTTCGCCCATGATGCCGGACATGCGCGAAACGGCGACGATGATCAGGAATGCGATGATGAGGATGGGGATCGAGCGCTTGAGAATAGGTTCCGCGCCCGCAAGACGCTGCGACGTCGGCTCGGCGAAAATTTTCGCCTGCGAGATGAACTCGCGTTCCAGGCCGGAAAAGCCTGAAAACTTGAGTCGCAACCGCCCGTCGGCTGCGCTCGCTGGTCGCGCGTCCGCCATCTTACCCAATGTGAAACCCTCTGATGATTCGGCGCGCCGCTCGCCCGAATCTGACTCAATGAATCACAGGGCGATTCGCCTTGTCCAGAGGTAATGGTAAAGATTTCTTAACCATTTCTTATCGTTGGGAAATAATAGGCCGGGTCGCGTAAGCGGCCCGGCCTTTGTGAAACACCTGCATTCTCAGCCTTTTCAGGCCTTGAGCATGCGCTCGACGATGTCGCTGACGTCGGCCGAAAGCTTGGTCGCGCCAGCGATTTCCTTCAGCGCATTGCGGGCATGGTCGGCACGGGTATCTTCGAGCGACCGCCAGGAGCGCATCGAAGTCAGGATGCGTGCCGCGAGCTGCGGATTGCGTGGATCGATGTCGAGGATCTGCTTCGCGAGGAAACGGTAGCCCTCGCCATCGGCGCGGTTGAAGCCTGTCGGGTTGGCGAAGGCATAGCTGCCGACCAGCGACCGTACGCGGTTCGGATTGCTGCCGTTGAAAAGCGGTTCGGTCATCAGCGCCTTGACGCGATCCAGCGTGCCGGCCCCGGGAATTGTGGCCTGCACCGCGAACCACTTGTCTATGACCAGCGCATTGTCGGCAAACCGCTTCCGGAAAGTCGCCAGTGCCTGCGTCGTCTCGGGCGTGTCCGGGAACCGGTGCGCGAGCAGTGCCAGCGCATGGCTGAGGTCGGTCATGTTGTCGGCGGCTGCGAAGGCTTCGGCTGCCCGCTTCGGATCGTCCTCGCCATGGACGAGATAGGTGAGTGCTGCATTGCGCAGGGCGCGACGTCCGGCGCTTTCCGCATCCGGACTGAAGGAACCCGACGGGGCCATTTCGTCGGCAAGCCGAAGGAAGGTCGCGCGGCCCGCAAGCGCGATCGCTTTGAGGATCTGCTGCCGGGCGGCATGGATGGCGTCGGGGTCGTTGTCGGCGCCGATCTCGCGGGCGATGTCGGCTTCGCTCGGCAGCGACAGCGCCTGCGACCGGAAGGCCGGCTCCAGCCTGTCGTCGGCCGCCGCGGCGATCAGGCCGTCGAGCAGCGCCTTTTCGCAGGTGACGGATTTGCCCGCACGGACGTTGGCCGTTGCCGGTACCAGATTGGCAAGCGCAATGGCGTTGAGTGCCTGCCAGCGGGCGAAGAGATCGCTTTCGTGCCGCGCGATCAGAGCCCGATCGTCGTCGGTCTGCTCGATATGCAGGTTGATCGGGGCGGAAAAGCCGCGGTTGAATGAAGGCACCGGGCGCGATGTGATGCCGGAGAAAACCACCGTCTGCTTGCGCTCGGCAAGGTGCAGCACGTCGCCGGTAATATCGGCGCCAGACACGCCCGAAAGATCGGCTTCCGCACCGTTTTCGAGCAGCAAGCCCATGCGCAACGGAATGTGCATCGGCTCCTTGGCGCTTTGCCCCGGCGTCGGTGGCACGGTCTGTTCGAGCGACAGGGTGAAGGTCTGCTTGGCCGCGTCATAGGCGCCCGACGCTGTCACCAGCGGCGTACCTGCCTGGTCGTACCAGAGCGAGAACTGGCTGAGATTGCGACCGCTGACCTCAGCGAAGCAGGCAACGAAATCCTCGATGGTCACGGCCTGGCCGTCGTGGCGCTCGAAATAGAGGTCCATGCCCTTTTTGAACAGGTCGCGACCGAGAAGGGTCGCGATCATCCGGGTGACTTCGGAGCCCTTCTCATAGACCGTGGTCGTATAGAAGTTGTTGATTTCGCGGTATTTCGTCGGCCGGACCGGGTGGGCGAGGGGGCCCGCATCCTCGGGGAACTGTTCCGATTTCAGGTGTCGAACCTCGGCGATGCGCTTGACGGCGCGCGAACGCATGTCGGCGGAAAACTCGTGGTCGCGATAAACCGTCAGGCCTTCCTTGAGGCAGAGCTGGAACCAGTCGCGGCAGGTGATGCGGTTGCCGGTCCAGTTGTGGAAATACTCGTGCGCGATGATCGCTTCGATATTGGCGTAATCGGCGTCGGTCGCCGTTTCCGGATCGGCCAGCACGTATTTGTCGTTGAAGACGTTTAGTCCCTTGTTCTCCATGGCGCCCATGTTGAAGTCGGAGACGGCGACGATCATGAAGATGTCCAGATCGTATTCGCGGCCGAACACCTCTTCGTCCCACTTCATCGAGCGCTTCAGCGCATCCATGGCGTAGGACGCGCGCGACTCCTTGCCGTGTTCGACATAGATCTTCAGGGCGACGCCGCGGCCGGACATGGTAGTGAACGTGTCTTCGACCACGCCGAGATCGCCGGCAACGAGCGCGAAGAGATAGCTGGGCTTCGGGTGCGGATCGAACCAGGCGGCGAAATGTCGGCCATCGCCCATGTCGGCGCCGCCGAGATAGTTGCCGTTGGAGAGCAGAAGCGGAGCGGATTTCTTGTCGGCGATGATGTTGACCGTATAGACGGCAAGAACGTCGGGACGATCAGGGAAGTAGGTGATGCGGCGGAACCCTTCCGCCTCGCACTGCGTGCAGTAGACGCTGTTGGTGCGGTAGAGACCCATCAGCTTGGTGTTCGTCTCTGGCGAGAGCATCGTGGTGACGGTGACTTCGAACGGGGCGGTTTCGGGCAGGCCGCGGATCGTCAGCGTGTCATCGGTTACGTCGTAGAGCGCGGCTGCAAGCTCTTCCTGGTCGAGCAGCAGGCCGGTCATGACCAGCTCGTCGCCGTCAAGCACCAGGGCGGCTGATGCGTCCACGCCTTCCCGCCGATGCAGGATCAGCCGCGCTTCGACCTTGGTTTCCTTCGGGTCAAGCTCGAAGGTCAGATCCACTCTTTCAAGAACGAAGTCGGTCGGCCGGTAGTCTTCCAGATGAATGATCTGGCCAGTATTTGTCCGCATGGTCAGTCCCGCTCGCGCCTTGCTACTGGTGGATTTGTAGAGGGCGCTTGTGATGGTGAAAAGGCCAAAGGGCGAAAAGCCGGATATGCCACACGATTGTGATGCCGGCGACCGCACTTCCGGCAGAAAAGACATGGTTTCCGGTATTCTTCCCGCTCCCTTATCGCCTTGACGTGTATCGAAGTGGCACTAACAAGAAATAAACCGGAAAGGTTTTTTTCGACGTCGCTAAAGAAATCTCGGCGATTGTCTTCGCTTCGATGAACTCATCAAGAAAAAAGTCGGTTCATCAAGAAGATTGATCCGACTTTCGCGCCCGGCGCAGCTAGAGTGACATGGTTCTCCGGTGAGCCTCTCACCCAAATCTCCCAAACTGTCGCCGTTGCGGTCCTTGTCCGCTCAGGCTCGAAAAGTGCTTTCCATGGATGCCGAAGTCGAAAACCCGATGAAGGGGATCCTGCTCAAGGTCCTTTCGGTCGTCATTTTCGTTTGCATGTCGACCTTGATCAAGGCAGCCGGGAGCGAGATCGCCACTGGCCAGATCACCTTCTACCGGTCCGCCTTCGCAATGGTCCCGATCCTCGGCTATCTCGCCCTTCGCGGGCAGTTGCGCGACGCTTTCAAGACGAAGGATATCGGTGGGCACATCGCACGCGGCTTCGTCGGTATCCTGGCGATGAGTTTTGGTTTCTACGGCCTCGTCCACTTGCCGCTCCCCGAGGCGATCGCCATCGGTTATGCGATGCCGTTGATCGCCGTTGCCTTTGCCGCGATCTTTCTCGGCGAGACCGTTCGACTCTACCGCTGGTCGGCTGTCGTCATCGGTCTGGTCGGCGTCATGATCATTACCTGGCCGCGGCTGACACTGTTCCGCGAAGGCGGTCTCGGCTCATCCGAAGCACTGGGGGCGGCGGCGGTGCTGCTGTCGGCAGCCCTCGGTGCGATCGCCATGGTGCTGGTACGCAAGCTGGTGAAGGCCGAGCGCACGCACACGATCGTGCTCTATTTCTCGCTCTCGGCCTCGGTCTTTTCGCTCGCCACCTTGCCGTTCGGCTGGCCAAGCATCTCGCAGGAAGCCTTCGTCTTGCTGATGGTTGCAGGCTTCTGCGGCGGCGTGGCGCAGATCCTGTTGACGGAAAGCTACCGTCACGCAGACATGTCGACGATCGCGCCGTTCGAATACACCTCGATCGTGCTGGGCCTGGTCATCGGCTATTTTCTGTTCGAAGACATTCCGACGGGCACGATGCTGATCGGCACCGCCATTGTCGCCGGCGCCGGCATCTTCATCATCTTGCGCGAGCATCGGCTTGGATTGGAGCGCAAGGGCGCGCGCAAGCACGTCACGCCACAGGGTTGACCCTCTCCGTGCCTATTCCGGCTGTCTCTCCCACGCCGGCACCGTGTCGTCCTCGATCAGGCCGTCCTGCGATGCCTGCTGGGCGATGGGGCTGGTAACGTCGGGTCCGGGCGTCGGCAGCACCGTGGTCGCCTGGAAGTCGGTCTTGGAAACGAGGCCCTCGTGCTGGTCGCGTCGCAGGATGCGCCAGGCGGCATAGCCTCCATAGAACGCGAAGTAGACGGCAAGCACGATGAACAGCGCGGCCGGTCCGAACCGGTCCATGACAGGACCGACCATCAGCGGGCCGGAGATCGTGCCAAGCCCATAGGTGATCATCAAGCCGGAAGAAATCTCGACATATTCGTCCGGCTTGGCGAGGTCGTTGGCGTGGGCGACGTTGAGCGCATAGATCGGGAAAAGCACCGAGCCGACGAAGGCGGCAATCACATAGAGCACCGTCGGACTGCTGCCGATCGAGGCGGACATGACCAGGCAGGAGATCACGCCGACGATGCCGCAGCCGACCATGACGATGCGGCGGTCGATGCGATCGGAGGCGCGGCCGATCGGGATCTGCGAAATGGCACTACCGGTCAGGAGCGATGCCAGCAATGTGGCGCCTTCGCCGGTCGACAGCCCGATCTTCTGCGTGAACACGCCGCCGAGGTTCAGCCAGGCGCCCGAAAGCGCGCCTGCGAGAAAGCCGCCGACCACGGCAACGGGGGAGCGACGAAACAGCCCGGGAATATCGAACCGAGCCTGCGCCGGCGGTGCCGGCATCGGCGAGGACGAAAGTGCCGTCGGAAGCAGCGCCAATGAGAACAGCACACCGCAGAGGATGAAGAGCGATGTGGTGGTCGGGTCTCCGAGCGGCACCATGTATTGCCCGCCGATGGTGCCGACCATCGTGGTGATCAGGTAGAGCGAGAAGAGCATGCCGCGGTTCTCGTTGGTCACCCGCTCATTGAGCCAACTTTCGATGACGAGATAGCTGCCGGAGATGGCGAAGCCGGAGATGGCGCGAAAGACGATCCAGAGGCGCCAGTCGACGACAAGCCCGCACAAGAGGATGGCGATCGAGAGCAGGGTGATGAGCGCGGTGAAGACGCGGACATGGCCGACGCGCAAAACGAATTTCGGCGTAATAATGCAGGAAACAGTGAAGCCAACCGTGTAGCCGGTGGCAATGACCGAAACCGTCAGTGTCGACCAGTTTTCAGCGACCGATCGGACCGGGATCACGTAGCTCTGAAGCCCGAAGGCCACCATCATCAACAGGGTGGACAGCATCAGGCTGAGGACGGAAGCGAGACTGGCCAGCATCGGCGCTCCTGAAAACAAACACGCGCCGAGTTGACCAACCGGGTGGTTGGCAACGGAGGCGCGATGCGGAGCGAGGGCAGTCAGACGGAGATGCCGGATAGACCTATCGCTTCGAACTCGAAACGAGTGTGGCTCTATCCAGTTTTCTAGGCGCTGTCGATTGCGACAGCCGATAGCAAAAAGACGGTAACGATCCGTCCTCGGGCGCTATCAGTTCGGCAGCAGTGGGCTGATCGCCGAGCGATGGGCGCGGCGGGCGTCCTTGGTCGTGCTGAGCGCGGTGTATTCACGCGAGGCACGAACGGCGGTGCCGATATCTGCGATCGAATCGAACAGGACCTTGAGGCTTGCGATGGGCTTGGTCATGATCTTGTTCCTTGTCTTACGTCGTCTCAATCGCGCGACACGCCGTTCGGCGCATCGCGTGGGGATCAGCGTTGGATGAAGTCGGCGAAAAGCTGCGACGGACGGGTGGTCCGGGCAAGGCCGATTGCAGTCATCTGCTCGTTGGCCGCCGTGCCGAAGCGGTTGAACGGCGTCCGCCGGGCAGCGTCGGTGTGACGGAGCGTCTCAAAGCTGCTGTGGATCGGGCGAAAGCGGGCAGTCATGGTTCTTGTTCCTTATTCCATTCCTCCCGTTCCGATATATTGCGCTGCAACATGGATTTTGCAATGCACTAGAACGCTGCACTGATATGCGCAAACCGCATGGCTTTCTTCACACTTTGTTCATGAAACGGGCAGCCGGCGGTCAGCCGTTGATGCGGGCCTTGAAGGCAAGCATATCCTGCCAGGCGAAGCGCTTGTTGATCGGCGCTGTCACCAGGTCCTGCGGGTGCAGGGTTGCAAGGGTCTGGACGGTGTGTCCGCCCATCTGAAGGTCACGCCATTCGCCACGCAGCTGGTGGATGGTGTCACTGCCGCCGAAGAAGAAGCGTGCGGTGAAATTGCCAAGCAGCAACAGGTGCTTGGGCTCGGCGAGCGCAACCTGGCGCTCGATGAAGGGGCGGCAGATATCGGCCTCGCGGACGGTCGGCACGCGGTTGCCCGGCGGGCGCCACGGCACGACATTGCTGAGCAGGACGCTCTCGCGCGACAGTCCGATGCCGGCGAGCATGCGGTTGAGCATGTCTCCCAGCCGGCCCGAGAACGGCTGGCCGTCGCGATCGTCATCCGCATAGGGCATGGGGCCGACGATCATGATGCCGTTTGACGGATCGCCCTCGGCAAAGACGAGATTACGGGCACTGTTTCTGAGATTGCAGCCGACGAAGCCTTCCATTGCCGATCGCAACTCGGCAAGCGAGCGCGCCGATTCCGCGGCAAACTGCGCCTCCTTGACGGCCTGGGCGTCGGGGATGGCGACCGCCGGGGCGTTGACGGCAGGCGCCGGCGCGCGGGGTTCGCGGGCCTGGCCGCCGGCCGGGCTCGCCGGCTGCCGCGTTGCAGCCGGAGCCTCCGAGCGCGCCGCCGGCTGGCTTGCGCTCGCCTGATGGCGCGAATCGGCCTGTTGGCGCGAATCGGAGCGTGCCGCCTTCATCGCTTCGAACTCGGCGAAGCGATCGACCGGATCCTCCTCCATCAGCCACTCGACACCCGCATCCGCATGGAAGGCGAGCAGGGCGGCAAGTTGGCCAGGGGAGAGGTTGTCGGCAGAAATCATGGGCGCCAACCTAGCACGTCAGAAAATGTGGTCCAATGGACTTATGCCGCATTCGCAGTCCAGTGGCCGATATCCTCATGGTCTCCGATCAGCGCCAGACCATGGGCGATCGACAGCAGTTCGCCGCCGCTTTCGATCCGGTCCTTTTCGAAGCGCCGCTCGAACAAGTTGCGTACCGCGGGCACGAAGGAGGTGCCGCCGGTGAGGAAGACCTTGTCGATGCTTGCCGGCGGCGTTTCCGTCGTCGTCAGGACCTCGTCGAGCGCCTCTTCGATGCGCGCAAGTTCAGGTGCGATCCAGCCTTCGAAATCGGCGCGGCGCACGGTGCGACGCGACATCTCGCCAAGCGGCGAGAAATAGAACTCGGTCTCTTCCTCCTGCGACAGGCGCATCTTGGTCGCCGAGATCGCCTGGTAGAGCGGATAGCCCTCGTCATGCTCGATCAGATCGACGAACGCCTCGAGCTTTTCCGGCTCCAGGCTCTGGCGCACCAGCTTCTTCAGATCCGTGAAGTCTTTCAATGTCTTGAAGATGGAAAGCTGATTCCAGCGGCCGAAATTCGCATAGTAGTTCGACGGCACTTCAAGCAGCTTGTCGAAGCTCTTGAACAGACTCCCCTTTCCGATGAGAGGCGAGATCACATTGTCGATGATGCGGAAGTCGAAATGGTCGCCGGCGATGCCGACGCCCGAGTGGCCGATCGGCGTCGCCGCCAGGCGCCCTGCCTTGGTCTCAAAGCGGATCAGCGAATAGTCGGTGGTGCCGCCGCCGAAATCGGCAACCAGCACCGTGGCGTCGCGCTTGAGGTTCTGGGCAAAGTAGAATGCCGCCGCCACCGGCTCGTAGACATAGTGGATTTCGGGAAAGCCGAACTCCGAAAGGGCGGCGCTGTAACGCTCGAGCGCCAATGCCGGATCGGGGCTGGAGCCGGCGAAGCGAACGGGTCTTCCAACGACGATGCGGCTATACTGGCTCGCCCAGTCGTCACCGGCATATTCGCGCAGCTTCGTCAGGAACACCCGCATCAGGTCTTCGAAACTATGGCGCTTGGCATAGATCTGCGTGCCCTGGAACAGCGGGCTTGCGGCAAAGGTCTTGATCGACTGCAGGAAACGACAGTCGCCGGGATTGTCGATGAACGAGCGAATTGCCGCCTGTCCGGCTTCCACCTTGAGCGCGGACGCGCCGAGGTTGGAATCCTTCATGAAGGAGAGTGCCGTGCGCATCGCATCGGTGCTGCCGGCCATGCTGTCGAAGTTCATCGAATGGGTGGTGTCGCCTGCCGAAACCGCGAGGACCGAGTTTGTGGTGCCGAAATCGAAGCCCAGTGCTCTGGCCATGTGATGTCTCCTGACGTCTGTGTCTTTGGTGTCGCTGCGCCATGCCCTATCCGGGCTGCGCAAGGCGACACGGCTCTGTTCCGCACGCCGCCTTCGGGCCGGTGCCGGGGAGGTCGGCGGTGCCAGGAACGGAGCGAAAGGCATGCCGTTCCGGCGCCATGGGGTGCCTTGCCGAAATGCCGGTTGCGGATGGGATTGCCGGCGTCTTCCGCCGGAAAGTCGAATGCCCGGCCTCCTGACATGGCTATTCGGCAAAAGCAAGGCTGCAAGGCGACGACCCACAAGGACATGGGCGAAATCACATATTTACGTTTACGTTCACGTCATATAGACATTTGTGCTAAACTCATGACCTCATGCGCAAAAGCGGGCATCGTCTGTCGCATCCCGGCTCGACAAGCCAAACTGCATTTGCCATGACGACATGATATGGCCTGGGAACTGAGCTGGCAGAAGACCGGCGAGACTGGAGAGACGGTATGAGCGAGGCGATGGATCTACCCGAGCGCGAGAGTATGGAGTTCGACGTGGTGATCGTTGGGGCTGGGCCTGCGGGTCTGGCGGCGGCGATCCGGCTGAAGCAGGTCAATCCCGAGCTCTCGGTGGTGGTTTTGGAAAAGGGCGCCGAAGTCGGCGCGCATATCCTGTCGGGCGCCGTCGTCGATCCGATCGGCATCGACCGGCTGTTGCCGGGCTGGCGCGACGAGGCCGACCATCCGTTCAAGACCGAGGTTACCGACGACCAGTTCCTGTTGCTCGGTCCGGCCGGCTCGATCCGCCTGCCGAACTTCGCCATGCCGCCGTTGATGAACAATCACGGCAACTACATCGTCTCGCTCGGCAATGTCTGTCGCTGGCTGGCCAGCCACGCCGAAGCGCTCGGCGTCGAGATCTACCCGGGCTTTGCCGCCACCGAAGTGCTCTATAACGACGAC
This sequence comes from Ensifer sp. 4252, assembly GCF_050434565.1. Classification (NCBI taxonomy): domain Bacteria; kingdom Pseudomonadati; phylum Pseudomonadota; class Alphaproteobacteria; order Hyphomicrobiales; family Rhizobiaceae; genus Ensifer; species Ensifer sp. 4252. Next base: position 579,310 of record NZ_JBNDIU010000001.1, on the reverse strand, counting down.
GGTGCCGTCATCGGCGTTGCCACCGGCGACATGGGCATCGAGCGCAATGGCGAGCCGGGTCCGAACTTCGCCCGCGGCATGGCGCTCCTCGGCAAATACACGCTGATCGGCGAGGGCGTGCGCGGCTCGCTTGCCAAGCAGCTGATTTCGAAATTCGATCTGTCGAAGGACCGCGACGTCCAGAAATTCGGCATCGGCCTGAAGGAACTGTGGCAGGTCAAGCCGGAGAACCACAGGCCCGGCCTGGTGCAGCATTCGTTCGGCTGGCCGCTCGGCATGAAGACCGGCGGCGGCTCGTTCCTCTACCATCTCGAAGACAACCTGGTCGCCGTCGGCTTCGTCGTGCACCTCAACTACAAGAATCCCTACCTCTTCCCGTTCGAGGAGTTCCAGCGGTTCAAGACCCATCCGGCCATTCGCGGCACCTTCGAAGGCGGCAAGCGGCTGTCCTACGGCGCGAGGGCGATCACCGAGGGCGGCTACCAGTCGGTGCCGAAACTGTCGTTCCCCGGCGGCGCGCTGATCGGCTGTTCGGCCGGTTTCGTCAACGTGCCGCGCATCAAGGGCAGCCACAATGCGGTGCTGTCGGGCATTCTGGCGGCCGAGAAGCTGGCGGCGGCGATCGCCAGCGGTCGCGCCAATGACGAGCCGATCGAAATCGAGCGTGGCTGGCGCGACAGCGCCATCGGCCAGGACCTGAAGCGGGTCAGGAACGTCAAGCCGCTGTGGTCGAAGTTCGGCACCGCAATCGGCGTGGCGCTCGGCGGTCTCGACATGTGGACCAACCAGCTGTTCGGCTTCTCCTTCTTCGGCACGCTGAAACACGGCAAGACCGACGCGCAATCGCTGGAGCCGGCAGCGCAGCACCAGAAGATCGACTATCCGAAGCCCGACGGCGTTTTGACCTTCGACCGGCTGTCCTCGGTGTTCCTGTCGAACACCAACCACGAGGAAGACCAGCCGATCCATCTGCAGGTGAAGAACCCGGAGCTGCAGCGCACCTCGGAGCTCGACGTCTTTGCCGGTCCGTCGACGCGCTACTGTCCCGCCGGGGTCTATGAGTGGGTGGAGAAGGACGGCCAGCCGGTCTTCGTCATCAACGCGCAGAACTGCGTGCACTGCAAGACCTGCGACATCAAGGACCCGAACCAGAACATCAACTGGGTGCCGCCGCAGGGCGGCGAGGGACCAGTCTATCCCAACATGTGAGGGCGGGCCGTTGCGTGAGCTGCGCAACAGGAAACATTTGGAGGCGTCGAGCTCTTGCTCGGCGCCTCTTTCATTTCAAGCAGGCGAGCGGATCCGTGTGTGGCGCGCATTTCTCGGCGCAAGTCATCCTGCTCAGCGGCGAGCATCTCCGGCGCCTCGGCAAATGCGGGAACATTGGGAAAGGCAATCGTTGACGCAAATGGGAAAGTCTTTGCCGGAAAGACCCTATAGCCTTGAGGGTGCCGTTGTCGCGCCAGGCGCGTCGACGGACCTGCAGGCCGTTCGGTCCCTGTCGTTCTTGAGTAGGACCGGAGCCTGTTGACACGCGACCGATCACTGCGGTGAGATCGGTCGTCCGACGGGACGTACCGCCAGAACAAAGGGAACAGAAATGAACAAGCTTCTTGCAACGACTTGCCTGGCCGCCGGCCTTCTTGGCCTTGCCGGCACGGCTTCGGCAGCCGAATGCGGCGACGTGACGATCGCGAACATGAACTGGCAGAGCGCCGAGGTTCTGGCGAGTGTCGACAAGATCATTTTGACGGAAGGGTATGGCTGCAACGCCGAGCTCGTCGTCGGCGATACCGTGCCGACGATCACCTCGATGATCGAGAAGGGCCAGCCCGATATCGCGCCGGAAGGCTGGGTGGATCTCCTGCCCGACGTCGTCAACCGCGGCCTTGAAGAAGGCAAACTGGTCGGTGCCGCCGTCGCGCTTTCCGATGGTGCTGTCCAGGGCTGGTGGGTTCCAAAATACATCGTGGACGCCAATCCCGACATCAAGACGATCGACGATGTGCTCAAGCACAAGGAACTGTTCCCCGATCCGGAAGACGCAAGCAAGGGCGCCGTCTTCAACGGCCCGCAGGGTTGGGGCGGCACGGTCGTCACGACGCAGCTCTACAAGGCCTATGGCGGCGAGGCGGCCGGCTTCACGCTTGTTGATACCGGCTCGGCTGCCGGCCTCGATGGCTCGATCGCCAAGGCCTACGAGCGCAAGCAGGGGTGGGTTGGCTACTACTGGGCGCCGACGGCACTCCTCGGCAAATACGAAATGGTGAAGCTCGGCCATGGCGTCGAGGCGGATGCCGCGGAATGGAAGCGCTGCAACACGGTTGCCGACTGCCCGGACCCGAAGAAGAACGACTGGCCGAAGGACAAGGTGCAGACGCTGGTGACCAAGACGTTTGCCGATCGCGCCGGCCCGGCCATGGACTACCTGAACAAGCGTGCCTGGACCAACGACACCGTCAACAAGCTGATGGCCTGGATGACCGATAACCAGGCAAGTGGTGAGGAAGGCGCAAAACACTTCCTCGAGGAAAACCCCGACATCTGGACCACCTGGGTCTCGCCGGATGTCGCCGAGAAGGTCAAGTCCGCGCTTTGATCGTCATCGCGTGACAAAAAAGGGCGGCGCGCGGATCTCGTGCGCCGCCTCTTGGAGTATTTCCAGGAAAGGTGCGAAGCGATTTTCCGACAGGAAATGCGCAAAAACAATGAGATAGAGCGTTTCTGCGACTCCGTTTAAACCGGAAACGCTCAAAAGTGATGGTCGGCGGTCAAAAGACAAAAAATCAGGGCCGCCGTTGGGGAGCAGTGAAGGGGAATGGAATGGAATGGCTGACCCAGTTTCCGCATATGGACGATGATCGCCTGCGGGCGTTGAAGAAGGCGATCGACGAAGGTTTCCGGACCTTCACGCGCGCCTATGGCGACGGCATCGAAGCGTTTTTCGAACCGTTGCAGTTCTTTCTGATCCAGTCGGAGCGCTTCATGACGCGCACACCCTGGCCGATCATCATCCTGCTGATTGCGGTTCTCGCCTGGCTTGCGAGCCGGAACTGGAAGATCGTCGCCGGCTGTGTCGGTACGCTGCTGCTTATCGGCTATTTCGACATGTGGGACGACACGATGAAGACGATCTCGATGATCTTCGTCTGTACCGTGCTGTCGATCGCCATCGGCATACCGCTCGGCATCATCATGTCGCGTTCGGACCGGTTCCAGAATGTCGTCAACCCGATTCTCGACGTGATGCAGACCATGCCGAGCTTCGTCTATCTGATCCCGGTAGTGATGCTGCTCGGCATCGGCAAGGTTCCGGGGCTGATCGCAGTGGTGATCTATGCGATCCCGCCGATGATCCGGTTGACCAATCTCGGCATCCGCCTCGTCGACAAGGATGTGCTGGAGGCGGCGGATGCCTTCGGCTCTTCTGGCTGGCAGAAACTCAAGAACGTGCAGATGCCGCTGGCCTTGCCGACGATCATGGCCGGCATCAACCAGACGATCATGATGGCGCTGGCCATGGTGGTCATCGCCTCGATGATCGGGGTTCAGGGGCTCGGCCAGCCGGTGCTGAAGGCGATCGCCAACCAGTATTTCACGCTCGGTATCTTCAACGGTCTTGCCATCGTCGGCATCGCCATCATCTTCGACCGCGTCAGCCAGGCCTATGGTCATCGGCTGCAGAAGCATCGCGAGATTATTCACGGCTGAAACTGCCGATTGGACAAATGAAATGGCCCGGAAACTTTCGCTTCCGGGCCATTTTTGTTCCTGTCCTTCAGGCTCGACGCGGCGAAAGGATGCCGGTCGAGAGCGCCACGCCGGCAGCGGTGATGATGGCGGCGACGATCTCGAACGGGCCGATCTGTTCGCCGAGAAGCACGGCGCCGCCGATCATCGCCAGCACGGGGGTGAGTGCGGTGAAGGCGGCAGCCTGGGTTCCGCCGAGGCTGCGGACCGCCACACCATAGGCAACCATTGCGACGAGGCCCGACAGCAGACCCTGGCTGGTGATCTGCAGCGCGATCTCCTTGAGGGGAACGCTGGCAAGGGTGCTGCCGAAAACGCCGGCAAGCAGCAAGTGGATCAGGAACGACCACACCGCGATCAGTGCGCTGCCCTCGAGCGGACTGAGACCGGAGCGCCGGAATGCGTGCGTGTAAATTGCCCAGAGCGTGGCCGCTGCGGGAAGGAGCGCGTAACCGGTCCAGCCGGTGCCCGTGGTGCCGGCAAGGCTGCGGGCAAGCAGCAGGGCGACGCCTGCAATGATGGCGCCAAAGCCGAGGATGCGCATGCGGTCAGGGCGCTCGCCGAAGATGACGATGCCGATCAACGCCGTTGCCAGCGGCATCGAGCCGCCGAGCAGCACGCCGACGGAGGAGGCGGGGGTCGCGTGAATGGCGAAGGCTGCGACCTGGAAGAACAGCGCGCCGGAACCAGCGACCATCAGGAGAAGCAACAGGAGTGGCAGCTTGCGCGGCAGAAGGCCGATTTTCAGCCACACCGGCGCAAGGACCAGCGCCGGGATGCCGTAGCGGATAAGGCCAAGGTCGATCGTACCGAGCGCGGTGCCGGCAGTGTGTCGTGTTGCAAGAATCCACCCCGCCCAGATCAGGACGGTGACGAAGGCGCCGGCATAGCCGGTGGCGACGGGTGCGGCGCCGCCGCGATCGAGTGTGAGCGCAACCATCTGATTTTCCTTCCCGACTTGAGTGCCCGTGATTGTCTGGGCCTGGGAAGAAGATTACTGCCTGTGGGCAAGGCATGTCCTTGCGATTTATGCTCCATATGGCCTATGGTGCGCAATCATATGCCAACATGGCCTTACTGGATTATCAACTATGCCAAATCTCGATAAATTCGATCTCGCGATTCTCAAGATACTACAGGAGGACGCGCGGGCAACGAACGTGGAGATTGCCGAACGTGTCAATCTGTCGCCGTCGCCCTGCCTGCGGCGCATCCGCAATCTGGAGAAATCGGGGATCCTGCGGGGCTATCGGGCCGACATCGACCGCAAGGAGGTCGGGCTCGGTCTTACCGTCTTCGTCGAAATCAAGGTCGGTCAGCACAGCCGTGAGAATGCCCAGCTCCAGCAGGAGGCCTTGCTTGCCATTCCCGAGGTTGTCTCCTGCTTCCTGATCTCCGGAAATGCCGATTTTCTGGCCGAGGTCGTCGTCGAAGATCTTTCGGCCTATGAGACGCTGCTGACGGAGACGTTGCTGGCCATGCCCGGGGTCACCGACATCCGCTCCAACTTTGCCATCCGCTCGATCAAGACCGGTGGTCCGCTCAAGCTGCCGGAGTGACGCCGAAGCAGATCGGCAACGCTGCCGTGCCGCAGACAAGGGTGGACTGCGGCGGTGAAACCGGGCGCCCGCCAGGTGCTTGAACAAAGTTAAGTTTTGGTAAGGCTCTGGAAACGGCGCCGATTGCGATTATCTCATCGCAGTGGACGCACTGTGCCACGGCAATGGAGCCAGTAAGCCTTTCATGAAAATCAAAGCTATCTTCAATCGGGACGGTGGGACCTTCCGAACGACGGACATGGCGGCCTATGGCAATAGGGTTGAGGCGATCTTTCGCGATGCCGGGCATCAGATCGAGATCGCGACCGTCTCGGGAGCCGAGATGCGGGAGACTCTGGAAAAGACCTGCCGGCGCGACGATCTCGACGCGATCGTGGCCGGCGGCGGCGACGGTACGATTTCGGCAGCCGCAGGCGTCGCCTGGAAAACAGGCATGCCGCTTGGGGTCGTGCCGGCCGGGACGATGAATCTTTTTGCCCGCACGCTGAAACTGCCGCTCGACATCTGGAAGGTGCCGGAAGTTCTGGCGCAGGGTACGATCATCGATGGTGATATCGGCAGCGCCGATGGCCGGGCCTTCGTGCACCAGTTCTCGATGGGGCTGCACGCCCGCATGGTGCGCTACCGCGAATCGTTCAGTTTTCGATCGCGCTTGGGCAAGATCACGGCGAGCACCCGCGCCGCCCTCGGTGTCATCCTCAATCCGCCGGATTTCGAGATCGAGTTCGATGTGGATGGTCACCATGAAAGTCGGCATGTTTCGGCTGTGTCCGTGTCGAACAATCCGTTCGGACGCGATACTCTGATGTATGCGGACGATGTAACGGCCGGCCATCTCGGCTTCTACACCGCCCCTCCCTTGAGCTCGCCCGGCGTTGCCAAGCTTGCGCTCGACGTGCTGCGTGGCAAGTTCCGCGACAACCCGGTCATTACCGAGATGAGTGGCCATGCTTTGGATCTGCATTTCCCCAAGGTCGATCGCAAGATCAACTGCGTGATCGATGGCGAACTCCTGCCGATGGGCCGCGACGTCGCGTTGAGGATCCATCCCGGCGAACTCAAGCTGCTCGTCGGCGCCGACCGGTCTAGTTCGTGACCCAGAGATAGCCGAAAGTGTAGCGGTCTTCAGTCTTGCCGTGCAGATAGGGCAGGGACAGAACCTGTGGCGTCGCCGTCGTCGTCGAAAATCCACGCATTTTCATCGCATCCGCTAGCGTCTCGGGCAGGATCGGCTCCGCCTTGCCGTCATCGCTCCAGACGACGAGCAGCGGCATCGATGCGTTGGCCGTCGCTGCGCCAAAATAGCTGGCGGTGAGAACGGGCGTATTTTGAAGGTGCGTGCGAAGGTTGCCCGCGATCAACTTGTCCGTTGCAAGGATCAGGGCCGGTTCGCGACCTTCAAGCTTAACGACCGTTTCGGCCAACGTGGCGTAGGGAATGCTCAATCGCGAATATTTTCCGAAGAGCGGACGCACGATCGCCCGGGTGGAAACCACTACGAGCGTAGTGAGCACGATGAAGGCAACGAGCCATAGGAACGGTCGAAGTTTAAACGTGACATCGACGCCGGCCGCTTCGACCTTGAGGCAGAGATAGAGCGGCAGGAGAATCAGGAAGAGCACGAGCCACTTTTCCCGGATATGCGTGGCTCCGACCCCGAGAACAATCAGTAGGACTGCCACGAGACAGATTGCAAGCATGCGGCCGACAACGCGGGTCCATTGGCTTTGCGCCGACCAGATCGCAGGAATGCTCTTGCGGAATATGAGTCCGAACACGACGAGCGGCACGACGCTGCCGCGGATCGTGGCGGCAATGAGCGAAACCACGCCGTGGAACGCCTGTGCGAGGCGGCCCTCGAAATGGGCCTCGCGCATCTCGAGAAAGGTGTTGTTTGAGGCGGAGCCGAGGTTTTCAAGGACCCACCAGCCATGCGGCAAAGCGATCAGTGCCGCGACCACGAGCGAGACCAGGACACGCCAGTCGAAAAGGCGCTCGCGTAGCTTGTGTTCCGGCAGAATGGCAAGGACCGCGGCGGCGGGTACAAGCGCAAAATTGTACTTGGCGATGAGACCGATGCCGACGGCAAGCCCGGTCAGCACATAGGCCGCAAGGCTCGGGCGGGCCAACGTCCGCAGGAAGCCGTAGAGAAACAGTGATACGGCAAATAGTGCCGCGACCGTATGGGAAAGATCACGCTGCGCAAGCAGGAAGATCGGAGGCAGTGTCAGCACACCGAGCATGGCGATCAGCGCCAGGCGCTTTTCCGCAAGGACTTCGCGCGCGGCTAGGCCATAGAAGAGGCAGCAAAGAAACAGAAGCAGGTTCTTGAGCACCGTCATCGTTGCGAGAGACGGCCCGAAAACGGATCCAAGTCCGTACTGCAGCCAGTTGTAGAGGGGCGGTTGCGCACCGTAGCCGAGCCGCAGGAACTGCGAAACGAACGCCTGCTCCGCCTCGTCGATTTCGAGCGAATTCGAAACGGCGAGACGCAGGCCAATGCAGAGCAGGAAATAGCCGGCGAGCAGGGCGATGAAGAGGTTGGGTCGCCGCTCGACGAACTCAGACATTCGTCTGATCCCGTACAAAGACCTCGCGCACGATATAGCTGGTGGTTTCGTCGTCGCGGAAATAGGCACGCGCCATCATCTCGGCGAGAATGCCTGTTGTCACGAGTTGGACCGATGACAGAAACAGCATCACGCCGACGATCAGCATCGGGCGGGTGCCGATATCGTTGCCGAGAAGGAACTTGTCGAAGGCAAGATAGAGCAGGATGAGGGCGCTTGCCGCCCCAGCTGCAAGCCCGATCGAGCCGAAGAAATGGCCCGGGCGCGCCTTGTAACGCATGAAGAACAGCACCGACAGCAGATCGAGGATCACGCGGAAGGTGCGCGAGATGCCGTATTTCGACTTGCCGTGCTGGCGCGCGTGATGGGTCACCGGCATTTCGCCGATGCGGCTGCTGGGGACGACCCCCGCGACCCAGGCGGGGATGAAGCGGTGCATCTCGCCCATCAGCTTGACCTGCTTGATGATCGAGCCGCGGTAAACCTTCAGGCTGCAACCATAGTCGTGCAGCCGGACGCCGGTGATCTTGCCGATTAGCCGGTTGGCGCACCACGACGGGATTTTTCTGAGCAGCAGCCCGTCCTGACGATTCTTGCGCCAGCCGACGAGCAGGTCGAGTTGCCGCTCCTCGATTGCTTTGACCATAACCGGAATATCGGCCGGGTCGTTCTGCAGGTCACCGTCGAGCGTGGCGATCAGCCGGCCGGACGCCGCGTCGATGCCGGATTGCATGGCGGCGGTTTGCCCGAAGTTCTTCTGCAGTTCGATGATCTTCAGCTGAAGATCGGGGCGACAGAGCGCCTTTCTTGCATTGGTCAGAGTGCGATCGGTGCTGCCGTCGTCGACCAGGATCAGTTCCCACGGGGCTGAAAAATTCACCATGGCGTCACTGACGCGCGTGATGAGCGGCTCAATGCTGTCCTCTTCGTTGAAGACTGGGATGACGACGGATAACTCGATGGGCAGCATGGGATCGCTCGTGCATTCGGCGCGTCTTGCACGTGCCGGAACAATAGGGGGGCGCTTAAATAATCATTTTCTTGATCATTTTCTTGCACAGTTATCGGTGATAACCAACGTGCAAAGTTGCGTTTCAACACGGGAAATCGGCGTCTGATGAATTCTGGCTGCGAGTTCGAGCGGCGATCGTGGCTGGCGCGCAACCGCGTGACACTGATATCGGCAGCAGCGATTGTCGCCTATGCCGTTTTTGTCCAATGGGTCTGGGGCTGGCAAACGCTGCTCGAGCAATGGACGAAAATCGGCGTCGGTTCCGGGCTCGCGGCCCTGACGCTTCTTGTCGCGACCTATTTCATTCGCTGCTATCGCATTTACGACTACTTCCCGACGGAGACGTCAGGCCGGTTTCTGGCGCTGTTTCGCGTCACGCAGGTCCACAACCTCTTGAACATCATGCTGCCTTTTCGCACCGGGGAGACGAGCTTTCCGCTGTTGATGCGGTCGGAATTCTCGATCCCGCTGGCGCGGGGAACCTCGGCACTTCTGGTTATGCGGCTGCTCGACCTGCACGCCCTGTTGACAGTAGCGGCGGTCGGCATCGTTTTCGGCCGTGGGTCCGGTGCCGCCTGGGCACTCTGGATCGCGGCGCTTGTCGCGCCACTTCCGTTCTTTCTGTTGAAGGATCGCGTTGTCGCCCTGGCGCAGCGGTTGCTGCCAGCAAGACTGGAAGCGCTCGTCGAAGAGCTTGATGCAGGTCTGCCTGGCACGACAGGTGCATTTCTCAGGGCCTGGGCGATGACCATTCTGAACTGGGCGGTCAAGGTGGTGGTTCTCGCCTGGGTTCTGGCGATCATGGGCGTTGCGCCGCTTGCTGCCTGTTTTGGCGGGGCGCTTGGCGGCGAACTCTCCTCCGTGCTGCCGATGCATGCGCCAGCGGGCGTCGGCACCTATCCGGCAGCGATCGCGGCCGGTGCGGTTTCCTTTGGTGCGGGGGCGGACCGCGCGGCGCTGGAGCAGTTAGCCGGTGTCGGCGTCAACGCGCATCTGCTGATTATCGTGTCCGCCGTGGCGGGCACGATGCTGTCGATGCTTTTGCGGAGAAAGCCGTAGAAGCCCTCATAGTCCCACGCAAGAGACCCATATCAACGCAGGCTGGTATTACTGGAACGACGTCTCGTAGAAGCTTCTGAGCTTGCGGGAATGCAGCTTCTCAGGCGGCATCGCCGCAAGTTTCTGCAAAGCGAGAATGCCGATCTTCAGATGCTGGCTGACCTGCGTCCGGTAGAAGGCAGTTGCCATCCCCGGAAGCTTCAGCTCACCGTGAAGTGGCTTGTCTGAAACGCAAAGCAACGTGCCGTAGGGCACCCGGAAGCGGAAGCCGTTGGCGGCGATCGTTGCCGATTCCATATCGAGCGCGATGGCGCGCGCCTGCGACAGGCGCTTGACCGGCCCGCGCTGGTCGCGCAGTTCCCAGTTGCGGTTGTCGATGGTGGCGACGGTGCCGGTGCGCATGATCTGCTTGAGATCGTAGTCGCGATAGCCGGTGACCTCAGCCACGGCGTCCTGCAATGCCACCTGGACTTCGGCAAGCGCGGGCAGGGGGATCCAGACCGGCAGGTCGTCGTCCAGCACATGGTCTTCGCGCATATAGGCATGGGCAAGAACATAGTCGCCGAGGCGCTGGCTGTTCCGGAGCCCGGCGCAGTGCCCGAGCATCAGCCAGACATGCGGGCGCAGTACGGCAATATGGTCGGTGATCGTCTTGGCGTTGGACGGGCCGACGCCGATATTGACCATGGTGATGCCGCCGTGGCCCTTCTTCTTCAGATGATAGGCGGGCATCTGCGGCAGGCGTGCGAGCGTATAGTCCGTTTCCGGTTTGTCTGCGCCGGCGGGAGTGATGATGTTGCCGGGCTCGACGAAGGCCGTGTAGCCGTTGCCGCCTTCCGCCATCTGCTGGCGTGCCCAGGCGCAGAACTCATCGATATAGAACTGGTAGTTGGTGAACAGCACGAAGTTCTGGAAATGGTTCGCGCTCGTGGCGGTGTAGTGGCTGAGGCGGGCAAGCGAATAGTCGATGCGCTGTGCGGTGAACGGCGCCAGCGGCGAGGGCTCTCCCGGACCCGGCTCGTAGGAGCCGTTGGCGATCTCGTCGTCGGTCGTCGTCAGGTCGGGCGCATCGAAAAGGTCGCGCAGCGGGATATCGATCGCATCGCCGGCCGATGCTTCGACGTGGGCCCCTTCGCCGAAGGCGAAATGCAGCGGAATCGGGGTCGAGGATTCGGATACGGTGATGCCGAGGCCGTGATTGCGCATCAGGTGCCCCAACTGTTCCTTCAGGTAGTGTCGAAACAGTTTGGGCCGCGTGATCGTCGTCGTGTAGACGCCGGGCGCGCTGACATATCCGAAGGACAGGCGGGAATCGACATGGCCGAAGCTGCTGGTCTCGATGCTGACCTGAGGATAGCAGGCGCGGTAGCGCGTCAGCGGGACGCTGTTCCTGCCCAGCCCCTCGAAAGCCTCGGTGAGGAACCGGGTATTGCGATCGTAAAGCGCCTCCAGGCAATCGACTGCGGCCGCCGGATCATCGAAGAACTGCGGCTCGAACGGCTCGGGGGTGGAGACGGAAAGGACGGAGTGTGAAGAGATTCGCTTGTTCATGTCGCATTATAGGCTGAGGCCTCTGACAAGCAAACGACAAGATGCGGACATGCACAACCACATCGATCAGAACAACTTTAGCGGTTACCGTGGGCCTGCAAGGATGATGGCGCTGCCTATCAGTGCGACGGCCATTCCGGTCAGATCCCATCGGTCGGGCCGAACGCCTTCGGCGAGCCACAGCCAGATGAGTGACGCGGCGATATAAACCCCGCCATAGGCCGCATAGGCGCGGCCGGCGGCCTCGCTGTCGATCAAGGTCAGCAGCCAGGCAAACAGCGCCAGCGACGCGACGCCCGGGATCAGCCACCAGATCGGCTTGTCCAGTTTCAGCCAGGCCCAGAAGGCGAAGCATCCGGCGATCTCGGCAAGGGCGGCAAGGGAATAGATGGCGTAGGCTGGCATCGATGGCGGGTCCTTTCAGCCGTGAAAGGACAGGAAGGCGCTCGGCGATGCAAGAGAGACAGGCAAAATAAAAGGCGCCGTGGGCGCCTTGGGTCAACTCATGGATTGACGCTGGAGCGTCACGAAGAGAACGAGGCCGGCACCCTGCTTGCCGATGCCGAGGCCATTGGCCTTACTATAGGCGAGCGCCCCAACCGGCGCCATCAGCAGGCTGGCAAGTGCAAGAACACGCAGCGAGAGAAAGGCGGATGTGGAAAGGGCGGCGAGCATATCGGTGTCTCCGTTAGAGCTTAGCTTGGCAATATTGCGCCGTGTGCGCGGTGCAATCCGTCAGCGAGCCGAGGTAGGTGTTGGCGCGGCGACGTTCGGTATCTGCGCTGACTGCGGCGGCAAGGGTCATGGCAAAAACAACCATCAAAAGGCTGATAATGGTGAGGCGCCGAGCAAGAATGTCCATGGTTCTGTCCGTTGGTCTGGAGGCGGTTCAAATCGATTGAGTGTGTTTTCGCACAACCAAACTGAACTCTTGCTGATATGGCCGTTCATCTGGCGTTCATCTTACGATTGAAGTTGCCGCCGTTCTCGCGGGCAGGCGCGCGCCCAAGCCAGCGATCCGGCAGATGGGCGGCCTTTGGCGGGCGGTCGGATGCGCTTGCCATTTCAAAAACAAAACCCGCCCAAAATATCGGCGGGTTTGTCAACGCTCTAGGACACCCCGAGGGCCACCCTTTTTGTGCGTGATCGATCCTAGAGGCGCGACCAGGTCTGCGATTTGCAGAGAATCTTGAGCACGCAGCCCTTCATCTTCAGCGAGTTGCCGCTGACGGCACCCGAGCCGCTATAGGTCTTGTCGGTTTCGGGGTCGGTGATCTCCCCGGAATAGCTGCCATCCGTGCCGGACAGGTTGCCGATCCGCTTGCCGGCGTGCTTGCCGGTCTTCAGCGTGACGCAGAAGGCGCCGCCGCAAGGGGCAATCTCGGCCGTCGCGCCGGTTGCGGTCTTCCAGTTGCCGACGATCGGTTCGGCGGCAACGGCCGTTCCGGCGACGCCAAGAGCGAGAGCCGCGGTCATGAACAGGGTACGAATCATTCATTCCTCCAGATAGAAGTTGCCGGCGCGGTCCGCTTCGCCGGCATCTCTGCAGATATCCTCGTTTGAAAGGCAGTCTCCTCACCGCCGCGCGCACGATAGCTTACGCGCACGTAAAGGTAAACTGGCTTGAATGCGGCCGTTTATGCTTTTTCTTTGCCGGTTTCGGGTGGAGAAAAATCGAGGAAACACGGCATTGGCAGGTCGGGCACTTTTTTCGTGGTTACCGTTTGGTTGAAATCGGCGGTTGAATATTTCGTAAATTTTTATGCGAATGCGCCGGATTTCCGGCCTTTCGATGTTTAACAAAAACTCAAGTTTACCAACTGTTTGAACTTTGTTTGTCTCAAATTAATCATGCATTTTAAGCGCGTATTGAAGGCCGTGCTGCATAGTAAGACCCATAAGACGAGCGGAGAAATTCACCCCGCCAGATGACCGAAGATGACGCCGCAAAAGACGGCGCGGTTCGGAAAGGCCCACAAAGAGGCACGGTCGAACAGGGACCAAAAACGAATGCTGATCTGGAGCATGGCCCACCTCAAAAGGGCGGGCCGCTTCGGAAAACCAACCAGGCAAAACAGGGACAAGACAATGGCACGCTTTGATATGCAGGTTGCTTCGAATACCGCGATGGGTGGTGAAAACCAGGCGGACGTTTTCTGCGAGATGGGTCTGGCCTATGCGACCGGCCGCGGTCGTCCGGTCGATCTGGTAGCCGCCCACAAATGGCTGAACATCGCCGCGATCAAGGGCTGCGACCGCGCCGTCGATCTGCGCGCTGACCTCTCAATGACCATGAGCAAGGCCGACCTCGCAGCAGCGCTTCGTGCCGCCCGCGAATGGATGACCGTTCACTGAGCGACAAGGCGGGAGGAAGCTCCCCACCAGCGGCGCCCGCCAGCGAGCAGGCGCCGGACATGAAGGCCTATTGGCCGCCTACCAGTTTCGCCAGAACCTGCGGCAGGGCAGCTTCAAGCAGATCCATCTCCGCTTCCGGCCCGGTGCTGACGCGAATGCAGCGGTTCAGCGGGGCAACGCCGGGCATGCGGATGAAGATGCCATGGTCGCTCATCAGCGTATCGACGATCGCACGCGCATAGATCGCGTCCTTTCCACAATCTATCGCAACGAAATTGGTCGCGGAATCGAGCGGCGACAAGCCGTTGTTTCCGGCAATCTGCGCGATGCGTTCGCGCGAATGCGCGATCTTTGCCGTTACCGAACTCAAATAATCCTGATCCGCGAGCGCAGCGATTGCCGCCGCCACGCCGATCCTGTTCATACCGAAATGATTGCGGATCTTGTCGAACGCCTGCGCAGTCCCGGGCGTGGTGATGACGTAACCGACGCGTGACCCGGCAAGACCATAGGCTTTGGAGAAAGTCCGGGTTCTGACGACGTTGGGCATGTCGATCAACCCGTCGATCGCGGGCAAGGCCCCTGCCGGAGCGGTTTCGCAATAGGCTTCGTCGAGAATGAAGAGTGTGGTTTCGGGCAGCGCCCTGGCGAACTCGACGATGCGCTCTGCATCCCACCAGCTCCCCATCGGGTTGTCGGGATTGGCGAAATAGACGAGCGGGGCGTTTTCCTTTTTGACGGCGGCAAGCAAGCCACCGAGATCCTCGCGATCGCCGACATAGGGCACCGTCACCAGCCGGCCGCCGTGGCCGACCACGTGATAGTTGAAGGTCGGGTAGGCGCCGAGCGATGTAACGACCGGCATGCCGGGTTCGATGACAAGCCGCACGATCTGTCCGAGCAGCCCGTCGATACCTTCGCCGATCGCAATGTTGGCGGCAGAAACACCAAGCCGGACAGCTAGCGCCTGCTTCAGGTCATGGTTTTCCGGGTCTGCATATTTCCACGTTCCCGTTGCCGCCTCCCGCATCGCCTGCACGACGCTTTCTGCCGGCCCAAAGCCACTTTCGTTGGCGCCAATCCGGGCAGCGCTGGCGCGTCCGCGCTGGCGCTCAATGGCCTCGGGCCCGACGAAGGGAATGGTGGAGGGCAGGGATTGGATCAGCGGCGTGAAGCGAGTGAATGCGGACATGCTATATATAAGGCCCCGTTCGAACAAAGTTCGCGGAACTTACTGCATAATTCCTTAAATCGGAATCGATTTAAGGAATTATGCAGTAACTCAAAGTGTTACAGCGACCTTTGTGCGTCTACAGACGCGCGGCGCTGTAAGGCATGCATTGGCAATGCGGAATCGCCTTGATGAGAAAAAGCCAACGCGAATTGTTGCGTTCTGGCGACCCGCCGCGCCATCAGCAAAGGCCTTAACGGCGCTTGGGCGCTTTTGCGTTCTGGCCGGTAAAGAACTCCTGCCGGATGATCTCGCGCAGCAAGGTCTGTTCGATCGGCTTGATGAACTGCACCCCGATGCGATCGCCGTTGCGATAGACCTCGGCGCAACCGATGCGGAGCGATGTGCCAATGATATGGAGATAATAGTGCTGCGGCAGGCCGATGGTGGTCTGCACGGCAAAACTGGCACCGCCGCGGGAGATGTCGATCATCCGACAGGTTCGGACGGACACGCTGCCAAGTCCCGGCTGCACCGTCGTCAGGGTGGCGGCGTGACCGATGGAAAAACGTTCGTAGCGACGCTCGTAGAACGGCGAGGGCACGCAGGAATACATCGTCTGCTGCATCTGTCATTCTCCACCAACGCCGGATCGCGAAACGCGATCGGTGCCAAGCTCGGCCTTCGACCGTGGGCAACTCATTCGCCCACGCTTAATCCTCGCGTGAATGCCGAGGTAAGTCGAGTGCAGTTTCGGTGCAGAAGTTTGCAATCCCCTGAAGGAGATCGATAAAAATCTAACATCGGTCATTTTCCGTGCGCCGGAGCCGGTCACAATCAAAAGCCACCGCTTGAAAATTGCATGCGGATCAGCCGGCTGACGAAATCGGGAGCGAGCAGCATGTTGAAACGCACGCCAAGTTCCGCGCCGCTGCGATGGACCTGAGAGCAGCCGATCTCTTCCTTGAAACCGTCGATCTCGAGGAAGAAGTGTTTCGGCACCATCAGTGCGGCATTGAAATCGAGCATGGCGCCGGCGACCGAAATGTGACGCAACAGGCATTGATATTTGGTCTTTGCCTTGAGGTGCTGGCCGATGATCAGAATCCGGCAGGGACGCTCAATGAAGTAATGTTGATACGTCGTTGCCAGCTGGCCTGGCTTCGCTTCCGCGACGTGCATTTTCATCGACATGGCAAACCCCGAGAACGCATGGCCTTTCATTGGCGCAGGAGACGCATCAGACCCGGCCGGAATCACCCGGTGCAAGCGATGCGGTGTCTGAGTTAGGATCGGCGACTTGCTTCGACCTTGCGGGTGCGCTGAAGACGAGCCGTCTCGAAAAAATATGGCGATCCGAGACATTGAAAGCCCTTGGCTCATACGTAATAGTTTCATCTGGGCATGATCATGGGGCGGTGGCATCGTCCCGAAATGGCATCAATGGGGTTGCGCGCCTCCTCATCTCCTCTTCGCAAGGAGCGAATGGATAAAGGGTGGCGCCGGAGGGAAGAGCATGGTTGCGGGGCATTTGTCGCGTTGGCGGTCGTTCGTCATTCTTTTCGTGACGGTATTCGTCTTTGCGCCTGAAGATGTGCTGGCCGCAAAGCGCGTCGCCCTGTTGATCGGCAACGAGAGGTACGAGGCGACCTCGCAACTCAACAATCCCGCCAATGACGTCGAGCTGATGAAGACTTCGTTCGAGGAGGCCGGCTTCGATTCCGTCACCACCGTCCACGACCTCGGGCGCCAGGATATGGTCAAGGCGCTGCGCGATTTTGAAGATCTGGCAACGGGCGCCGATGTCGCCATCGTCTATTATTCCGGCCACGGCATGGAAATGAACGGCCAGAACTTCCTTCTGCCGACCGATGTGCAATTGAAGACGGATAAGGATATCGAGGACGAGGCGATCGGCCTTGACCGGGTTCAGCGTGCGCTTGAGGGCGCAACCAAGCTGAAGCTGGTGATTCTCGACGCCTGCCGGAACAATCCGTTCGAACAGAGCATGACACGCTCGATTTCGACACGCGCCGTTTCGCGCGGCCTCGCGCGGGTAGAGCCGGAATCGGCCGACCTGCTGGTCGCCTTTGCGTCCAAGGCCGGAACGGTGGCGCTTGATGGCGACGGCAAGAACAGCCCCTTTGCCACGGCACTTGCCAAATATCTTACCGAGCCGGGCGTCGACGTGCGCATCGCCCTGGGCAAGGTGCGGGACGAAGTGGTTTCGGTGACAAACCGCGGCCAGGAGCCTTTTGTCTACGGATCGCTCGGCGGCGCCCAGATCTTCCTGAACATAAAGGAAGTGAACATCAACATCACCAACAACGGCGAGCAGCTCTCGCCGAACAACCAGTCAGCTGCCGCCGCCGATTGGCAGAACATTCGCGATCTCGCCGACAAGGATCTGATCGCCGCCTTTCTCGCCAAGCATGGATCCGATCCCGTCTACAAGATGTTGGCGGAGAAGAAGCTGAAGCTCTTGGCAGAGGCCGAGCAGACCTCGAGCGTCACGCCCGACGAGATCGCCTGGGACGCACTGAAGCAATCGACCGACGCTGCCGCGCTCACTCGGTTCCTCGAGCGTTATCCCGACAGCAAGCATAAGGTGGAGGCCGAGCAGCAGATTGCCGCCCTCGAACCGCAAAAGGGCCTCAACATCTCGCAGACCGGCAAGGACACGCAGGCCTCGCGCGACTGTTACCTGTTGGCCGGCGAGCCGCAGTCCATGCCCGGTTTCGTCGGCGTCAACTTCCTGAAGCTTGATTCCGCTCGTGCGCTGACGGCCTGTGCCCAGGCGGTCAACGAGAACCCCGACGACATGATGCTGGTCAATATGTTGGGCCGGGCACAGGATGCCGGACGCGACTATGTCGAGGCGCGCCACAATTATCAAAAGGCCGCTGACGGCGGTAACATGTATGCGTTGACGAATCTGGCCTGGTTCTCCGTCTACGGCACCGATGGCGCCGTAGATGTCGATCAGGGCAAGCGGATGTTCGAGCAGGCGGCCAAGGCTGGCAATGCCTACGGCCAGGCATCGCTCGGCTGGCTCTATCGCGAAGGCTATGGCGGTGTCGCCCAGGATTATCATGAAGCGGCCAGGTGGTACCAACTGGCCGCCGACCAGGGTTACGCCAACGCCATGGCGACGGTGGCCTGGTTCTACAGAGAGGGGATTGGCCTGCCCAAGGACCTGACGCAGTCACTGTCCTGGTACAAGAAGGCCGCCGAGGGCGGCGACGTCAACGCCATGTCGTCGCTTGGCTGGGCCTACCAGAACGGGCTCGGCACCGAACAGAACTATGTCGAAGCCAAGACCTGGTATGAAAAGGCGGCCAATGTCGGTGATTCCTATTCCATGGCATTGCTCGGCTGGTTCTATGATATCGGCACCGGCGTCGCCCAGGACTATGCCCAGGCCCGCACCTGGTACGAGATGGCGGCAAATGCCGGCAGCGCCTACGCCATGGGAAATCTGAGCCGTCTTTATGACTATGGGCTCGGTACCAAGCCGGATGCGAAGGAGGCCGTGCGCTGGGCGGCAGCCAGCATTGAGGGCGGAGATCCGGCCAAGCTTCAGGAGTTGAAGTCCCAGCCGAGCAATTTCACGCCGGCCTTCCGCAAGGAAATGCAGGCGCTATTGAAGGATCGCGGCCTTTACAGCGGCCCTGTCGATGGCGACTTCGGCGCGGCAACGCTCGATGCGATCGATCGGCTTTCGCGAAAGTCGTAGAAACGTGCTGGTGAAGGCAGGCTCGGTCTGTTCGTCTCGCATTGCTGCCGCTCTCAACCACAGTCGAACTGCTGCTTCCCACATGTCTTCAGCCGCATGAAGGGCTCGGTTCCCCCGGCGCTCACATGAAAATGCGATCATTTGTCGGAAACCGACAAAAAAATCTTGCATTGCCTGCGGTCTGACACTAGTCAGGCGCTAACGGAGAGGTGGCCGAGTGGTCGAAGGCGCTCCCCTGCTAAGGGAGTATACCCGGAAGGGTATCGAGGGTTCGAATCCCTTCTTCTCCGCCATCACCTTCCGAGGTTGAATTTTCCCACTCGTCGCATCTCAGCCATCCGCTCGCCGGCTGATGGGTCTCGTCTTTACCCATGTGACATCAGTCTGGGCGCGAGCGGGAAAACATTCGCAGCGCCATCCGCGCCAATGTCCATGAAACTCCCCGGCTTTTTTCTCCCACTCAGAATCAGACGTCGCGAACGATCAACTGCGAATCTCTCGAATTGATTCTGATGATTCCTGCCGTCGGAGGAGCAACCCGCAATGTCGATTCCGCAAAATGTGGCGATGCAGTACGTCGCTCTTTCCAAGGAATTTGGCAGCCGGATCGGCGTTTCCCCCCAATTTGGGCAGCTTTCTGCCTCTTTCTGAAACAGGAGATGCCACTTGTCCTTATGCTAAGCCTAGGGGAATAAAGGCTTTTCTTAATCATTTGTTAATTTTCTCGAGCCGCATGCGGCGATTTTGTGTCGTTTCAGCAACAGGGTTCGGCGAAGGGCGATGCAAAGCACGTGATCTCGCCAGTTGGACGTTGCGCCGATGACCGCGTCTTGTATTTTCAAATCCGGAAGCAAGGGCGGTTGATCGTCCGACTTCTTGAACGTTGGGGATGGGGCAGGGAACGCTGTCCTTCAGCAAAATACCCAGACCCGTTTGAAACTTTTGACTGGAGGTCAGAAATGAACATCAAGAGCCTTCTTCTCGGCTCCGCTGCAGCTCTCGCAGCAGTATCCGGCGCACAGGCAGCCGACGCAATCGTCGCAGCCGAGCCGGAGCCCATGGAATACGTTCGCGTTTGCGACGCTTTCGGCACTGGCTACTTCTACATCCCGGGCACCGAAACCTGCCTGAAGCTCAGCGGCTTCATCCGCGTTCAGGGCTCGTTCGGTCGTGACGCTGCCGACAGCCGTTACAACCAGGAAGACTTCGGCGGTCAGTCCACGTCGGACTGGGATGTCTTCTCCCGCGCTTACATCGCTTTTGATGCGAAGAGCGACACCGAGTACGGCACGCTCACCGGCTTCTTCGCCGCTGAATTCAACGCTGACAACGACACCGACGCTGGCGATAGCGACTTCATCGACGTCGATGAAGCCTACATCCAGCTCGGCGGCCTCAAGGCTGGTTTCTTCTACAGCTGGTGGGATAAGGGTCTGAACGGCGAAACCGACACGCTCGGCAACTTCACCGAATTCAACTCGATCGCCTACCTCTATGACGGCGGCACCTTCCAGGCTGGTATCTCGATTGACGAACTCGAAGGTGCTTCGACGAAGTCTAACGGCGTCGGCATTGCCGGTATCGTTTCGGCTTCGCTCGGCGGCGTATCCTTCGACCTGCTCGGCGGCTACGACACCGAGTTCGAAGAAGGCGCAGTTCGCGGCTTGCTCTCGGCTGACCTCGGTCCGGGCGTCTTCCAGCTCGCTGGTATCTGGGCTTCCAACCCGAACGCTTACTGGGCTCGTTCCGAGTGGAGCGTTGCTGCTTCGTACCGCTTCAACGCAACCGACAAGCTGGCAATCACTCCGGGCGCTCAGTACTTCGGTAGCCTGCAGGATTCGCTCACCAGCTTCGGTAACGACGATGCATGGCGCGCTGGCGTAACGGTTGACTACAAGATCACCGAAGGCCTCGCTACACGCGTATCGGTTCAGTACGAAGACGAAGACAACGGCGACGACCAGGTATTTGGTTTCGTCCGCCTGCAGCGCGACTTCTAATCTGATCTGACCTCGGTCAGTTTAGAGAAGCCCGGCTTTCGAGCCGGGCTTTTTCGTTTGGCGCTTTCCGTAAAGGAAAGACATTCTCCGGCGAGAACGCAGGCATGCGCTCGTCTAGCGGTGAACAAAGGCGGCTATGGCATGCCTGGGATCGTCGAGATGCAGCAGCGGTGCATGGCCTTGTCCGGCCGCCGTCACGGTCGCCAAGTTGGGATGCCTGCTCTTCATCTCATTGACCGTCGCGCTTGACAGCAGTTTGGAATGCTCACCGCGAACGACCATCATCGGAACCCCGGCAAAGGCGTGGAACTGGGGCCAAAGATCCGGCGGTGATATGTCCGAGGTAAGCGCCTGTAGTTGCGCAGCAATTGCTAGGTCGAAGTCGGCGACAGGAATGCCGCCTTCGTCGCGATAGATCGCCGTTGCCAACTGCAGCCAATCGACTTCGCGAAGGATCGGGAAATCGCCTCCGTGTATGGCTTTCAGGTAGTCGGGCGCTGCGGCCCAGCTTGCCGGTGCGGTCCCTGCGTTGAGATAGTCCCGGATCCCAAGCAATCCCTCGATTTCGATCACCGGCCCGATGTCATTGAGCACGACAGCTGCGATCAAGCGGGGAGCCAGGCTGATCAAATGGTGCAGGATCAGCCCGCCACGAGAGGTGCCGATAAAAATTGCCTTTTCAATAGCGAAATACGCGCAAGCGGTGATGACGTCGGCCGTTTCGACTGCAATCGTATAGCGGTTCTTATCGCCGTCGCGTTCCGAATTCCCGCGGCCACGGTAGTCCAATGAAATAACGGGATGCCCGCCTCCCGACGACGAGGCGAGAAAGGTGGCGAGTTCGTGAAAATCTCGGCTGTTGCGAGTGAGTCCTGGCAGGCAGATGACCGGAGTTGCCGCCTGTGGCTGAGGCTCTGGTCCGTATGCCCGCGCGTAGAGCTGCAATCCGCCAACCCCGTGGAAACGATGTTCCCGAAACGCGCCTCGAACCATGCTCGCCCTCCATTTTAGCACCTGGTCGGATCGTAGCCGTTGAAGCGGAAACGGCAAGCAGAGTCCGGCGCTCAGGGGACGAAGGACGCTCGTCGCTCGCGCTACCTTTTTGGGTCGGGAGAATACTGGTCACAGGCATCACAGATTGAAACCACGTCTTCGCGCCGATATCTGAGCAGCGGAAACCTCGGGGTGGTTGCGAGGGGCGGCGGCTTCTTCATCCTGCCTTGTCAGTTAGGGCGAATAACACGTCCGCCGCGGACCGTTGTAAGGCTGATACGTGTTGTCCCAGGCTCGATACGACCGATATCGCGCGTAGCACCAGCGTGTATGTGGGCTGCCGCCGGCAACTCTCGGACCGTTGTAGTATCTTGGCTGGCTCAACAGGCCGCCGATGATCGCGCCGGTCGCAAGCCCGCCGAAAAACGAACCTATATCGTCATCGTCATCTCGGTAATACCGGCGATACCGATCATGGCGGTATCCGCGCCGGTCGTCATAATAGCCGCGCCGGCCATCGTAGTAGCCACGCCTGTCGTAGCGAGAACCACGTACGCAATTGGGCCAATTGCACCGGCCACTCTTTCGCGCTTCGCCGCGCTCGGAAGGGAATTGCACCTGTTGGACATCGGTGGCTTGCGACACAATCTTTGGAGCGGTCGGAAATGCCTGTGCAGGCGGAACGCTGCCGAATGCCGTCGCCAACGATAGGGCGATGAGTGTCAACGTCTTCATTGCTGTCACCATTCCTTCGGGAAAGATGGAACTTCAAGAACACAATGATTGAGATCGTGGTTTGTGCCGCCGGTGACCATCACGATTGTTTGATCGCGGCGATCAGACTATTGTCGCCCCGTCCTCAGGTCCTCGACGATGTCTGCGTTTTGGCCGAGCCTCGACTTGTAGACCTGGTAGTTCTCCATCACCCGCTGGACATAGTTGCGCGTTTCCTGGAAGGGAATGCGCTCGATCCAGTCGACGACCTCGTCGATTGGTTTGCCGCGGGGATCGCCATAGCGGTTGAGCCAGTCCGGTACGCGACGCGGGCCGGCGTTGTAGGCGATGAAGGTAAGGACGTAGGAGCCGCCGAAGCTGTTGATCTGCTCGCCGAGATAATGTGCTCCGAGGGTGGCGTTGTATCCGGCATCGCTCGTCAGGCGCTCCTTGGAATAAGCAAGGCCGTAGCGGCTGGCTACCCCTTTGGCAGTGCCGGGCAGCAATTGCAGCAGGCCCCGCGCGTTTGCCGTGGAGACCGCCGCAGGATTGAAGGCGCTTTCCTGGCGCGCGATCGCGTAGGCGAGCGCCTTGCCCGAACCATCGATGTTGGCCGTCGGTGGGATGACACCAACGGGAAAGGCAAGGGCGGCGACATCGATGCCGCGGCCAAATGCGGTCTTGCCGATCTGCAGGGAAAGCTGGTGATTGCGGGTCTTTTCGGCGCGCGCCGAAAGGATCGCCAGTTCGCCGGGGCTTGTCAGTTCTTCGGCCAACGCCCGATAGATGCTGTCGGCACGCCAGCCGTGCCCTGCCGCTTCGAGCCGCGCAATAGCACGAACCGCCTCGCGGCTCTCGAAACGGGCGCGGTCTTCCGCTGAGGGGGCCGGATAGGCAACATTGAGCGCCTTGCGGCCGAGCCGCGCGGCAGCAAGCTGACCGTAGAACGTGCCTGGAAACCGGGCGGCATTGGCGAAATAGTCCTTGGCGTTGCCCGGCGCGCCGGCCTCCGCTGATCGGCCGAGCCAGTACCAGGCCCGCGACGCCGAAAGCGGCCGGTTGGAAACATCAAGAATCCGTCGGAAATGCCGCGATGCCGCGGTCGGATCTTCCATACCGCGCAACGCGAACCAACCGGCGTGAAACTCTGCATCGACGATATCGGTCGCCTCGGTTGCCTTGTGGTTGGCTGCAACCTGATAGGCGCCGCGGAAATCCCCCTTGTCCAGCAGGCCACGGCTGACGATCCTTTGTTCCGTCCACCACTCACCGGGATTGATCAGCGCGCCCTGGTCTTTCGGCATCGTGGCGAGCAGCTTGGCAGCTTCCGCATATTTTTCCTGCTTGCGCAGGCTTTCGATGCGGATGAACAGATAGGCCGGGTCCTTATGCCATGAGGCGTCGACCGCCGATATCAGCGCAGGGGCATTGGCGCTGCCGCGGCTGACGGCGGCCCATGCGCGAAAGAGCGACTGCGCCTTGCCGAGATCGCCGAAGCGTTCGGCCTGTTCGACGCGATTGCGATAAAGCAGCATCGTCATCCGCCGCCTGTGGTCTGCAACGGTCAGCAGGCCGGAAAACTCTGAGAGGATCTGCGCCTCCACATCCTTGTCGAGCCCCTGTTTGAACCAGAGCGCGCGCAGCCGCGTTGCTGCGGCCGCCGCTTGTCCCTTGGCCACCAGCGCGCGGGCAAGAATAATCGTTCCTTCGGTGGTTTCGGGTTGCGTCTGGCCGAAGGCGGCAAGAATGTCGGCGGCCGGCGGGTTCTCGCGATAAAGCGCGCGTTCGGAATTGGCACGCAGCGATTTGAGGCCCGGCCACCCCTGCAACTCGCGCTGGGCGTCCGCGACTTCGTAGGAGGGGATGCCACGTTGCCCCGAGACGGCGATCGCCCAGGTCAGAATATGACGGTCGAGCGTGCCCTCACGCATGCCGTTTCGAACGGTGATCGCCTTGGTCGGATCCTTGTCGGAAAGGGAATCCAGGCCGGTCTTCAAGTCACCTTGAATGGGCGACACCGTCGCCGGAATCGCTCCGGTGACGTCCTTCTCCGAAATACGTCCAACCTTGTCGGAGATTAAAGGTTTGCTGCCCGGCAGCGGCACTTTGGTCGGGGTTTCCGAGGAAAGCGCCGACGAGGCCAGAAGCGCTGTGCCGATCATGGCGGCGACAGGCAGAAGAATTGATCCGCGCATCAAGAGCCCCGTGTTTCCCCGTGTCTCACACTCATTTGCCGCCGGATTGCCTAACGAAAGGTTACCGGGGTTTATCGATCAAGCAATTGCACCGCCACCACCTTGGCACCGGGTGGCGGGCCTCAAGGATTATGTGGCTTGAACGTCAAGCTTTTACGTGAAAACCGGCATGAAATGCCGTGTCACGGCGCTTGCCGCAGCCCCCTCACATGATTATGGTGCGGCAGTTTTTTAACCGTCGATTACGGCCAAAGCGTGAGTGTATGCTCGTCCTTTGAGCCGTCAGGAGTTGTGCATGTTCAAGGGTTCCATTCCCGCTCTCGTAACACCGTTCACCGCCACGGGCGCGGTGGATGCGGAAGGTTTCGTCGCGCATGTGGAATGGCAGATAAAAGAGGGCAGCTCCGGTCTCGTGCCCGTCGGCACGACAGGTGAATCCCCGACCCTTTCGCATGCCGAGCATAAGCAGGTCGTCGAGCTCTGCATCAAGGCAGCCGCCGGCCGCGTGCCGGTGATCGCAGGTGCCGGCTCCAATAACACGACCGAAGCCATTGAGCTTGCGCAGCACGCCGAAAAAGCGGGTGCGGACGCAGTGCTCGTCGTTACACCCTATTACAACAAGCCGACACAGAAGGGCCTGTTCGCCCACTATTCGGCGATTGCCGAAAGTGTGAAGCTGCCGATCGTCATCTACAATATCCCCGGCCGTTCCGTGGTGGACATGAGCGTCGAAACCATGGCGGCGCTGGCCAAGGCCCACCCGACGATCATCGGCGTCAAGGATGCCACGGGTAAGATCGAACGCGTGTCCGAACAGCGCATGGCCTGCGGCAAGGATTTCGTTCAGCTTTCCGGCGAGGACGCCACGGCGCTCGGGTTCAACGCCCACGGCGGTGTTGGCTGTATTTCGGTCACGGCAAATGTCGCGCCGCGGCTTTGCGCCGAATTCCAGCAGGCGACCCTTGCCGGCGACTATGCCAAGGCACTGGAATATCAGGACAAGTTGATGCCACTGCACAAGGCGATCTTCATGGAGCCTGGCCTGTGCGGCGCCAAGTATGCGCTGAACCGTATCAGACGCATGAGTCGTGCAGTTCGCTCGCCGCTGCTTTCGACACTCGAGCCGGCAACGGAATCCGCAATCGACGCGGCGCTCAGACATGCAGGATTGATGAACTGATGGCACCCAAGGGAAGCCAGCGCACGGTCAAGAAGATTGTCGCGGAAAACCGAAAGGCCCGCTTCAACTACGAGATCGTCGACACCTACGAGGCCGGTCTGGTTCTGACCGGCACCGAGGTGAAGTCGCTGCGTGAAGGCAAGGCAAACATCGCCGAATCCTACGCCACCGACGAGGGCGGGGAGATCTGGCTCATCAATTCCTATCTGCCGGAATATCTGCAGGCGAACCGCTTCAACCACGAGACCCGTCGTCGTCGCAAGCTGTTGCTGTCCAAGCGCGAGGTCAACCGGCTGCAGGGTGCCGTCAATCGCGAAGGCATGTCGCTCATTCCACTCAAGATCTATTTCAACGATCAGGGGCGGGCGAAGCTCGAGCTGGCGCTCGGCAAGGGCAAGAAGCTGCACGACAAGCGTGAAAGCGCCAAGGAGCGCGATTGGAACAGGCAGAAGAGCCGACTGCTGAAAGAGCGCGGCTGAACGCAGCCGCACTCTCGCCCCGCCTGTGCGCAGCCTGGCCTAGGCTTTCTTTTCGTTAATTGGCGAGTGACTGGTTCGCTCAGATCTCAACGGGGTCCGCTACCGGTTCGACATGTTGCCGGGGAACGCGTTCCGATGGGTCACGGCCGATTTCGGCCCGCAGCGTGACGAGATCGATGAAGTGATCTGCCTGTCGGCGCAGGTCATCGGCGATCATCGGCGGCTGGGTCGACATCGTTGATACCACCGACACCTTTCGACCCTTGCGCTGCAGCGCTTCGACGAGCGTGGTGAAATCGCCATCGCCCGAGAAGATCACCAGATGATCGACGGTTTCTGACTGTTCCATGGCGTCGATCGCCAGTTCGATGTCCATGTTGCCCTTGATCTTGCGGCGACCGAGGGAGTCCGTGAATTCCTTCGCTGGCTTGGTCACGACCTTGTAACCGTTGTAGTCCAGCCAGTCGATCAGCGGACGGATCGACGAATATTCCTGGTCTTCGATGAGGGCGGTGTAATAGTAGGCGCGTAGCAAGTAACCGCGCTTTTGAAATGCCTTGAGCAGCTTGCGATAGTCGATGTCGAAACCGAGGCTCTTCGACGCGGCGTAGAGATTGGCGCCGTCGATAAAAAGAGCGATTTTCTCGCGGGGGTCAAACATCGTTATTCCTTTTGAGTGCGCCTTGCGTTCGGGTAAGCGGCCCGTCGGCGGATGCGCGAAAATACGGCGATTACATTAATAATTGCTGATATTGCAAATAATGTAGTTAACCACTTGCATTATTCCAAGCGGCCGCGTGCGAATATAGCTAGTTTTAGCAGTTGCTGCAGTTCGTCCACACCGGAAATCTGCATTTTCTACCAGGCGTTTCTGCTTTGTATTTAAATGTGCAACTAGGATGTGTGTGTGCGAAGTCCAGCCCGTCTGCGCGACATTTTATCATGCGGCATGGGATGATCTGAGCGCTCCGTGCAGGAAAAACTTGAACTTATGCTGTTTTGATTGTATCCGGGCGGCTAATTCCAGAAATCGGAGCCGACGAGGCCGTCATCCGGCGGCCGTTCCGGTCTCGTGTCGTTAATCCGTGCTGCGGCGATGATCGCCGCGCTTTGAGCCCAAAAGGACAGGCAATGGCCCGCGTCACCGTCGAAGATTGCATTGACAAGGTCGACAACCGTTTCGAACTCGTGCTGCTCGCCAGCCACCGCGCCCGCCTGATCTCGCAGGGGGCAGCGATCACCATCGATCGCGACAATGACAAGAACCCCGTCGTGGCGCTGCGCGAAATCGCCGACGAGACGCTCTCGCCCGGCGACCTCAAGGAAGACCTTATCCACTCGCTGCAGAAGCATGTGGAAGTGGACGAGCCCGAGCCCGATCCGGCTTCGCTGGTCCAGGCCGATGCCGACACGACTTTTGCCGAAACGGCGGAAGACGACGATCAGCCGGAAGCAATCACCTTCGACCGCATGTCGGAGGAGGAACTGCTGGCCGGCATCGAGGGCCTCGTGCCCCCGGAAAAGAGCGACGACTACTGAGATCCGTCACGGAACAACCGTTCCCGCGTGTTTTCAAAGCAGTGCGCCACTCGTATGATTGGCGCACTTTTTTTATTGTCTTTTCCCACGGAGCCGCCAGCGAATGATGCGCCAATACGAGCTCGTTGAGCGCGTTCAGAAATACAAGCCCGACGTCAATGAAGCCCTGTTGAACAAGGCTTACGTCTACGCGATGCAGAAGCACGGGCAGCAGAAGCGGGCAAGCGGCGACCCCTACATTTCCCACCCGCTGGAAGTGGCGGCGATCCTTACGGAAATGCATCTCGACGAATCGACGATTGCGGTCGCGCTTTTGCACGACACGATCGAGGATACGACCGCGACCCGGCAGGAGATCGACGATCTCTTCGGCGAGGACATCGGTGCTCTTGTCGAGGGCCTGACCAAGATCAAGAAGCTCGATCTCGTCACCAAGAAGGCCAAGCAGGCGGAAAACCTGCGCAAGCTGCTGCTGGCGATCTCCGACGACGTGCGTGTCCTCCTGGTCAAGCTTGCCGATCGTCTGCACAACATGCGCACGCTCGACCATATGACTCCCGAGAAGCGGGCACGCATCTCCGAAGAGACGATGGACATCTATGCACCGCTCGCCGGTCGCATGGGCATGCAGGATATGCGCGAGGAGCTCGAAAACCTCTCGTTCCGCCATATCAACCCGGAGGCCTTCGAAACCGTCACCCGCCGTCTGGAAGAACTGTCCGAGCGCAATGAAGGCCTGATCAAGAAGATCGAAGACGAATTGACCGAGCTGCTCCAGACCGAAGGATTGAAGGGCGCCCAGGTCAAGGGGCGGCAGAAGAAGCCCTATTCGGTCTTCCGAAAGATGCAGTCCAAGTCTCTGTCCTTCGAACAGCTTTCCGACGTCTGGGGCTTCCGCATCGTCGTCGACGATATTCCGTCGTGCTACCGGGCTCTCGGCATCGTGCATACGCGCTGGCGCGTGGTCCCTGGTCGCTTCAAGGACTATATCTCGACCCCGAAGCAGAACGACTACCAGTCGATCCACACGACCATCGTCGGCCCGTCACGTCAGCGCATCGAGCTGCAGATCCGCACGCGGCGGATGAACGATATCGCCGAATACGGTATCGCCGCCCACTCGCTCTACAAGGACGGCGAGGGGGTCTCCACCGAAACCGCCCTGTCGCCGACCTCGAATGCCTATTCCTGGCTACGGCGCACGATCGAGTCGCTGGCCGAAGGCGACAACCCGGAAGAGTTTCTCGAACACACCAAGCTCGAGCTTTTTCAGGACCAGGTGTTCTGCTTCACGCCGAAGGGTCAGTTGATCGCGCTTCCGCGGGGCGCGACGCCGATCGACTTCGCCTATGCGGTCCACACCAACATCGGGGACACCTGCGTCGGCGCCAAGATCAACGGGCGCATCATGCCCCTGGTGACGCGGCTCAACAACGGCGATGAAGTGGAGATCATCCGCTCCGGCATTCAGGTGCCGCCACCGGCGTGGGAAGAGATCGTCGTCACCGGCAAGGCACGCTCTGCCATCCGGCGCGCGACACGCGCTGCCATCCGCAAGCAATATGCCGGCCTTGGATACCGCATTCTGGAGCGAACCTTCGAGCGCGCCGGCAAGACGTTTTCCCGCGAGGCGCTGAAGCCCGCGCTGCATCGGCTGGGTCATAAAGAGGTCGAGGATGCGATCGCGTCCGTCGGCCGCGGCGAGCTGTCGTCACTTGACGTATTGCGCGCGGTGTTCCCCGACCACCAGGATGAACGCGTAACCGTCAAGCCCAACGCTGACGATGGCTGGTTCAACATGCGCAGCGCCGCCGGCATGGTGTTCAAGTTGCCGGGTCGATCCAAGGAGGCGGGCGAGCCGGCGCAGGCGGAAGGTCCGGAGGCGCTGCCGATCCGTGGCCTTTCGGGCAATGCCGGCGTGCATTTCAGCGCCGCGGGCGCCGTCCCCGGTGATCGTATCGTCGGCATCATGGAGAAGGACAAGGGGATCACCATCTACCCGATCCAGTCGCCGATCCTGCAGAAGTTCGATGACGAGCCGGAACGCTGGATCGACGTGCGCTGGGATCTGGACGAGGCCAACAGCAGCCGGTTCATGGCGCGCATCGCCATCAGCGCCTTGAACGAGCCCGGCACGCTGGCTGAAGTGGCGCAGTCGATTGCGACGAGCGATGTCAACATCCGCTCGCTTTCCATGGGGCGCGTGGCTGCCGACTTCAGCGAGTTGCAGTTCGATCTCGAGGTCTGGGATCTGAGGCAGCTGAACCACCTGATCACGCAGTTGAAGGAATTGCCGAGCATTTCCACGGTCAAGCGCCTGTTCGAATGAACGGGCACCGCTCGGCATTCGTAAAGGCTGCCGAGCCGTCACCACTGGTGCCATTGTCCGCACCTTCCGTCGGGGACAATCGTTTTTGCCTAGGGGAAGCGGACCACGGTCCGCGCTTTCTTCCTCTTGCCTGCGCCCGACTAGCTGTTCGTTCGGTCCGGCAACATCCACGTCGACTGTGAATGAAGTGCAATGCGCGTCTGTTTTGCGCAGTTGCCTCGAAATCAGGCAGGTCGAGGTCTGAAAAGCGGCAAGGCATGCTCGCTGCGCATGGCTGCTGTCTCTTCCTGGCTCTGGTAGAATAGTGACCTCTAAACTATCTTCTGCATCGGGAGGTAAACGAAGAGGTTTACCATGTTAAATCAGTTGAAGAAGATCACCCGCGCTCTGCGCGTCGCCACTCAGGAAGAGCGCGAGCTCGCCTATCTCAACGGTTCGGTCGATCGTATCGATCTCGAATACCGTCAGCGCCAAATCGATCGCGGCCTGTTCCGCAACGGCTACTAAGCTGCTGCCTGTTCCCGCATGATGGCGGGAATGGCGAGCCATGCGCCAGGCGAATGGCTCAATCGTGATCGCTGTACCACACGCCAGCGGGTTGCAAGCAAGGGGCATGACGCCTATCTTGCGGCCTTTAAACAGGCGGACACGCCGTCTTGTGCCGACTGGCGGTTTCAAGATGCGGTCATGACGGCATAATGTTATTCAGACGTAGAAAACCGGTCACGATATCCGAAAGGCTTCGCGCGCTTGTATGGCCGCGCAAGGGCTTTCGGCGTGGACCGCGATACATGGCGCTGCGTATCCTGCGCCTGTCGTCGTCACCGCACTCGATTGCGGTCGGGGTCGCTGCAGGTGCCGCGTCCTCATTCACGCCCTTCTTCGGACTGCATATCATCATCGCAGTCGCGGTTGCCTCCGTCTTTTCCGGCAATCTGCTCGCCGCAGCGATCACCACGGCGCTAGCCAACCCGGTAACGATCCCGATGATCCTGACCGCGTCCTACGAGCTTGGCACGGTCATCATGGGACCGCAGGCGTCAGGTCCCGCAACCGGCGCGGAGGTCGCGCATATGGTCGAGCACCTCGAGTTCTCGGCTCTCTGGGGGCCGGTGTTCAAGCCGATGCTCATCGGATCGGTTCCGCTTGCCGCCGCCGGCGCGCTGATCTTTTATCCCCTGGCCTATCAGGCCGCTCGTCTTTTCCAGTCCCGCCGCAGGCGCGCACGCTCGTCCGGCGCAAGGTCCACATCATGATCATCGGCATTGGCAGCGACCTCATCGACATCAGGCGCATCGAAAACTCGCTCTCGCGTTTCGGCGAGCGTTTCGTCAATCGTTGCTTCACCGAGGTGGAGATCGCCAAGTCCGAAGGCCGCAAGAACCGCGCCGCCTCCTACGCCAAACGCTTCGCTGCCAAGGAGGCCTGTTCCAAGGCGCTCGGCACCGGAATAGCGCACGGTGTCTTCTGGAAAGACATGGGCGTCATCAATATGCCCGGTGGCAAGCCCACCATGCATTTGAGCGGTGGTGCTGCCGAACGGCTTCAGGCGATGGTGCCCAAGGGGCATCACGCGGCAATCCATCTGACGATTACCGACGATTTCCCATTGGCGCAGGCCTTCGTGATTATCGAGGCACTCCCCGTTGCCCCGCCAGAGGGAACGGTTTAGAGCATTCCGTTGAGAAATCCGGGCGTGCCCGATTGCGGGGGCAGGCGCTCTTGCAGCCGAGACACAAAACTGCGCATCCACCTTTGAGGCTGGAACCGAAAGCGCGAATGACAGATTGAGCGGTACGCCTATCCAGCGCGCCGATGACAAAGGAAGACAGCAGCGTGGCAGAAAAGACAGAAGCGAAGCAGAGCGGTCTCTGGGAGAATGTGAAGGTCATCATCCAGGCGCTGCTCCTGGCCGTGGTCATTCGCACCGTCTTCTTTCAGCCCTTCACCATTCCGTCGGGCTCGATGATGCCGACCCTGCTTGTCGGCGACTACATCTTCGTCAACAAGTTCGCTTATGGCTACTCCAAGTATTCTCTGCCGTTCTCGCCGGATCTGTTCTCGGGCCGAATCTTCGCCAGCGAGCCGGAGCGCGGCGACATCGTCGTCTTCCGCTTCCCGCCGAACCCTGATATCGACTACATCAAGCGTCTGGTCGGCCTGCCGGGCGATCGCATCCAGGTCCGCAACAGCATTCTCTACGTCAACGACAAGCCGATCGATCGCGCGCCTGACGGCGTCTTCCGCGCCGACGATCAGTACGACACCGGCGGCGACGTGCCGGTCTACCGCGAAACCATGGACAACGGCGTTTCCTATGACACGCTCGATCAGTTCCCGGATTCGCGCGGCGACAACACCCGCGAGTTCATCGTGCCCGAAGGTCATTACTTCATGATGGGCGACAATCGCGACAACTCCGCCGACAGCCGCTTCGACGTCGGCTTTGTACCCGTCGAGAACCTTGTCGGCCGCGCAAGCCTGATCTTCTTCTCGCTCGGCAACGACACCTCGTTCCGCGAGATCTGGAAGTGGCCGGCGAACCTGCGCTACGATCGCCTGTTCAAGGCGGTCGAATGATGAAGGCGCGGTCGCTAAGCGCGGAGGATCGGGCCAAGCTCGAGGCCGTGATTGGCTATCAATTCAGCGAGAAGGAGCGGCTCGACCGGGCGCTGACCCATTCCAGCGCCCGCAATGCCAGGGGCTCGAACTATCAGCGACTCGAATTCCTCGGAGACCGGGTGCTGGGGCTTTGCGTCTCCGAGCTTCTGTTCCAGACCTTTCGCGATGCTAACGAAGGCGAGCTTTCGGTGCGGCTGAACCAGTTGGTCAGCGCCGAGAGCTGCGCCCAGGTCGCCGACGACCTGGAACTGCACCAGTTTATCCGCACCGGTTCCGACGTGAAGAAAATCACCGGCAAGGCGATGATGAATGTGCGCGCCGATGTGGTAGAGTCCCTCATCGCCGCCATCTATCTCGACGGCGGGCTGGAGGCGGCGCGCAAATTCGTGCTGCTTCACTGGAAAGAGCGGGCGACCCGCGCCGACGGCGCCCGTCGCGATGCCAAGACCGAATTGCAGGAATGGGCGCACGCCAAGTTTGGCATCGCGCCGACATACCGGACGGACGACCGGTCCGGTCCCGACCACGATCCGCGATTCACCGTGACCGTTGAGGTCGGTGGCGTTGCGCCGGAGACGGGGACGGATCGATCCAAGCGTGGCGCCGAGCAGGTGGCCGCGACGAAATTATTGGAACGCGAAGGCGTGTGGCGGAAAGTCTCCGCCGGAAATTGACGGAAAACATGACGGATATGGAAAAAGATACGGCCGCCGAAAGCGCGCCGACCCACTCGGGTTTCGTGGCGCTGATCGGCGCCACGAATGCAGGCAAGTCGACGCTGGTCAATCGCCTTGTGGGCGCGAAGGTTTCGATCGTCAGCCACAAGGTGCAGACGACACGGGCGATCGTGCGCGGCATTGCCATCCACGATAACGCCCAGATCGTATTCATGGACACGCCCGGCATCTTCAAGCCACGTCGCCGGCTCGACCGGGCCATGGTGACGACAGCCTGGGGCGGAGCCAAGGACGCCGACGTGATCATGCTCTTGATCGACAGCGAGCGTGGCCTGAAGGGCGATGCGGAAACGATCCTTAACGGATTGAAGGAAGTCCATCAGCCGAAGATCCTGGTTCTGAACAAGATCGACCAGGTGCGGCCGGAGGATCTTTTGAAGCTCGCAGCCGCGGCCAACGAGACGATCAAGTTCGAGCGTACCTTCATGATCTCGGCGCTGACCGGTTCGGGCTGCAAGGATCTGATGGATTATCTTGCCGAGACGTTGCCGGAAGGTCCCTGGTATTACCCGGAGGACCAGATCTCCGACCTGCCGATGCGCCAGCTCGCGGCCGAAATCACCCGCGAGAAGCTGTTCCTGCGCCTGCATCAGGAGCTTCCCTACGCCTCGCATGTCGAAACCGAGAAGTGGGAAGAGCGCAAGGACGGCTCCGTTCGCATCGAACAGGTGATCTACGTCGAGCGCGAAAGCCAGAAGAAGATCGCACTCGGCAAGAACGGCGATGCGATCAAGGCGATCTCCACGGCGTCGCGCAAGGAAATCTCCGAGATCCTCGAGCAGCCGGTTCACCTCTTCCTGTTCGTCAAGGTGCGTGAAAACTGGGGCGACGACCCGGAACGCTTCCGCGAAATGGGCCTTGAATTTCCACGTTGATTGGCGGGTTTCCCAATATTTGTTGACGCCGCTCGCCAGCTCAGCTGGCGAGCGGCTCCTCTCAAGGCGCGGACTGTGGCTCCCAGGCATTCGCCGCGCCGTCAGGACGCCGGCTGTTTTTTTGCGATCATCGGCCCGATCGTTTCGGCGCGGTTTGTCCAGACGTAGCCCGAGAAACGCTCCGGCACCAATTCAACATCTTCCGCGCTGTCGATACCTGTGGTGAAGTCGCCACCCGCATAGGGGCCAAACAGGATGATCTCGCTGCCGGCCGATTTCATGCGTTGTGCAAAGCGGTCGGGCCAGCCCCAGAGCCAGGGCGCATAGTTTCCCGGAACGATCACCAGTGTGTTCTGGCAGGCGGCCGGTACGACGCCGGTCCAGCCATAGGCGATGTAGCGGGCAAGGCAACCGACTGCCGAGTTCCTGTCGTAACCGCGCATGCCGTCGACCAGCTTCAACGTTTCCTGCGTCGGCTCGCCACCACCATAGACCCCGAAGACGGCTTGCCGCCACGCCGAGTGGGTATCGAGCAGCGCGGCAAGCGCCGAACCTTCCTCAGTCCTGCGGCTCTTGAAATTGACGAGAAACTGGCGATCTTTCGGATAGGTCTGGTGGATGCCGCGGTGCGCGAGAATTTTCGGCGCGCCCTCGGGAGGCGTTGCCAGCAGGGACGTGTTGAGAAGCCAGACGACTGCAGCAACCAGCACGGCGACAATGACGAATCTTTTCATCCTGATTCTCCCTCTCGCGAACGGGATTGCTCGACAATGTGGCGCCACCGTGATGTTGCCCGCTTGGCGTGTGGTCGCCATATTGCGAACGATCTGTCACCTGTCGGCCGAATTGACCGGTGCGCGCACGCGTGAGAGTTAGACGGCGTTCCCGCAGCTTCAGGAGAGAATTCATGCCGCATCTCGTCGATGGAAAATGGGTCAAGGGCGACGTTGCTGCGAGCGAAATGAAGGGCGGCGCCTTCCACCGTGAGCCGACCCGTTTCCGCAGCTGGATTACCGCTGATGGCGGCGCCGGTCCACAGGGGCAGGCGGGCCTTCCCGCGGAAGCCGGGCGCTATCGCCTGTTCGTTTCCCATCTCTGCCCCTGGGCATCGCGCACGATCGCCTTTCGCAATCTCAAGGGACTACAGGACGTGATCGGTCTCACCGTCTCCAACCCGCTGCTGGGCGAGGACGGTTGGGTCTACGACGAGCCAGTGGACGCCGGCGCGCGCGTCGGTCTGATCCGTTATCATCACGAGCTTTATACCGCGAGCGATGCCCATTACACCGGCAAGGTGTCGGTCCCCGTTCTCTGGGACATGAAGGAAGGGCGCATCGTCAACAACGAATCCGCCGACATCATCCGCATCCTGAATTCGGCCTTCGACGAGGTGACTGGCAACCGCCTCGATTTTTACCCTCAAGCGCTGCGCGCGCAAATCGATCGCTGGAACGACCCGATTTACGAGCGCGTCAACAACGGTGTCTATCGCGCCGGCTTTGCCAAGACTCAGGACGCTTATGACGAAGCCGTCGCGAGCCTGTTCGGAATGCTTGACGAGCTTGAGCGCCACCTGACGGCCAATCGCTACATCGCGGGCGAGTACCTGACGGTGGCCGATATCCGTCTGTTCGTGACATTGATCCGGTTCGACGCGGCCTACCATGGAGTGTTCAAGTGTAACCTCCGCCGGATCGAAGACTATCCGGCTCTTTCCAACTATCTGCGCGAAATCTACCAGTGGCCCGGCATCGCCGAGACGGTGCGCATCGATCATATCAAGCGAGGCTATTATAGCATCGCCCACGTCAATCCGACGCGGATCGTGCCGGCCGGTCCCTTGCTCGATTTCACCCGCCCGCATGACCGGCATTCCCTGCCGGGTCGCGGGGTCGTCGGCGCAGACGAGGCATTGCCAGATTTACTAAGCAAACAAATCTTTGAGGGGGCATAAAAAGCCCATTGCCAATCGATGGAAGCTTACTAAGTTAGTGGAAGTTCTGATGGATAGGAGCCCGATGGCGGCTGGCCTGACGAATTTCCGGTAACGCGCGCACGAGGAGCGCAGCCTTTTTGCCGGATGCCGTGAGGCCTCGCCCCGAGCCGGTTTTCGCCGCTTCCGGACGTACGTCGCGTCGCGCCACGCGTTCCGTGTCATGCCGTAACGCCCTCCGGAAGCCCCCGATAGGACCGGCCCGTCGCCGCGCCCGTGCGCCAGAACAGGCATGTCGGTCTGGCAGGGGTTGAATATGAATGCGGCATTGTTGAATTTGCTTCGCCGTCTGGTGCGCAAGGGCAACCTGACGGTGTTTTTTTCTGCGGGTGAGCAGGTCATCCTGGGCGACGGCTCAGGAAAGCCGGCAACGATCCGTATTGCCGATGCGGAAGCTGAAAAGGCGATCGCCATCGACCCGGGTCTTCGCTTCGGCGAGCTTTATATGGACGGCCGCGTCGTCGTCGAGGACGGTGACATCTTCGACGTACTCTCGATTGTGAAGGAAAACGGCCTGGAGAACGCCGCGACCGTTCCGAACACGCTGGTTGCTCTTCAACATGTGTTGAGCCAGCAGGTGAAGAGCCGTATGCCGGTCAACCGCAACCGGCACAATGTCGCCCATCACTACGATCTCGATCGCAAACTCTTTAATCTGTTCCTGGATCAGGACTGGCAATATTCCTGCGCCTATTTCGAGCCGGCGGGCATCTCGCTCGACGAGGCGCAGCTCGCCAAGAAGCGCCATATCGCTGCCAAGCTGCTGCTCGAGCCCGGACAGAAGGTGCTCGAGGTCGGCTCTGGCTGGGGCGGGATGGCGATGTATCTTGCCGAATCCTCCGGCGTCGAGGTGACGGGCATCACGCTCAGCGAAGAGCAGCTGAAGATCTCGCGCGAGCGGGCGGCCAAGCGAGGCCTGTCCGATCGTGTCCGCTTCGAGCTTCAGGACTATAGGACGATGCAGGGGCGGCAATTCGACCGCATCGTGTCCGTCGGCATGTTCGAACATGTCGGCATCGGCAATTACGGCCGGTTCTTTCGTAAGATCAGGGAGTTGCTGAAGCCGGATGGCGTGATGCTGCTGCACTCGATCGGGCAGGTTTACAAGCCCTGGGCGACCAATCCATGGATCGAGAAGTACATCTTCCCTGGCGGTTACATCCCGGCGCTTTCGGAGGTTCTGCCGTCCGTTGAAAAGACCCGGCTTCTCGTCAAGGATATCGAGATCCTGCCGATGCACTATGCCTGGACACTAAGGGCGTGGCGGCAGCGCTTTCTCGCGCGGCGCGAAGAGGCGGTAAGGCTGTTCGACGAACGCTTCTTCCGGATGTGGGAGTTCTATCTCGCCGCGTCGGAGACGGCCTTCCTGCATGACAAGCACTTCATCCTCCAGCTGCAGCTGTCGCCGTCGCTCGAGACCGTGCCCTTCGCACGCGGCTACATCGAGGCGAAGGAGCGGGAACTGATGGAATTCGAAAAGACCCGCCCGCCGCTGGAACCGGTGGATATCTAAGGCACGTCGCCCGAAAGTGCGCCGCGGTTTCGGGGCGATGGCATCCTAAGAAAAGAAAGGCGGCGAGTACCTCTTCTGTGGAGTTCCGGTTTGCCGCGCAGGCCTTCACTTGGCCTTGAAGACCTGCGCCTTTATGGTCGCCGACTGAAAACAGGAAAGACGGATCCCACCATGGCCAGCCCAGCAAAACCCATCGCCGCCACCATTGCCAGCGAGATCAAGGCGTCGACCTCCCAGGTTATCGCCGCAGTGGAGCTGCTCGATGAGGGCGCGACGGTGCCGTTCATCGCGCGCTACCGCAAGGAAGTGACCGGCGGGCTTGACGACACGCAACTGCGCACGCTGGCCGAACGTCTGACCTATCTGCGCGAACTGGAGGCAAGGCGGGGCTCGATCATCGAATCCATCCGCGGACAGGGCAAGCTGACAGACGAACTCGAGGCCAAGATCGCCGCGGTCGAAACCAAGGCCGAACTCGAGGATATATATCTGCCCTACAAGCCGAAGCGGCGCACCAAGGCGGAAATTGCCAGGGAGCGGGGCCTTGGGCCGCTTGCCGAAGCCGTTCTCGCCGACCGGACGGTCGCGCCGGCTGACCGCGCCGCAGCGTTCCTGACGGCAGATGTGCCCGATGTGAAAGTGGCGCTTGACGGCGCTCGCGACATCATCGCCGAAGGCATGACGGAGAACGCCGACCTGCTCGGCCGCTTGCGCAACCACATGAAGGGGGCGGCGTTCCTGCGGGCCAAGGTCGTCGATGGCAAGCAGGAGGCCGGCGCCAAGTTCTCGGACTATTTCGATCATTCCGAACGCTGGGCAACGACGCCGGGGCACCGGGCGCTTGCCATGCTGCGCGGCTGGAACGAGGAGGTGCTCACCGTCGATATCGTCGTCGATCAGGATGATACCTCTCCGGTCAAGCCGGTGGAGCGCATGATTGCGGCCGCCTACAATATCGGCGGGCAGCTGCCGGGCGATAAATGGCTTTCCGAAGTCATCGGCTGGACCTGGCGCGTGAAGCTGTCGATGTCGCTGTCGCTCGACCTGATGCGCGAACTGCGCGAGCGGGCGGAAGAGGAAGCGATCCACGTTTTCGCC
This sequence comes from Ensifer sp. 4252, assembly GCF_050434565.1. Classification (NCBI taxonomy): domain Bacteria; kingdom Pseudomonadati; phylum Pseudomonadota; class Alphaproteobacteria; order Hyphomicrobiales; family Rhizobiaceae; genus Ensifer; species Ensifer sp. 4252. The sequence continues at coordinate 540,280 of NZ_JBNDIU010000001.1, read as the reverse complement.
CGTAATCTGAAAGATCTGTTGCTGGCCGCTCCCGCCGGCTCGCGCGCCACGATGGGGCTGGACCCCGGCATTCGCACTGGCGTCAAGGTCGCCATTGTCGATGGCACCGGCAAGCTTCTGGAGACGACCACCGTTTATCCGTTCCCGCCGAAGAACGATGTTCGCGGCACACAGGCCGAACTGGCATCGCTGATCCGCAAGCACAAGGTCGAGCTGATCGCGATCGGCAACGGCACCGGCAGCCGTGAGACGGAGAAGCTTGTCGCCGACATGCTCGCCCAACTGCCGGCGCCGAAGCCGACCAAAGTCATCGTGTCCGAAGCCGGCGCTTCGGTCTATTCCGCCTCGGAGACCGCCGCGCTTGAATTCCCCGGCCTCGACGTTTCGCTGCGTGGCGCCGTTTCCATCGCCCGGCGCCTGCAGGATCCGCTGGCCGAACTCGTCAAGATCGAGCCGAAGTCGATCGGCGTCGGCCAGTACCAGCATGATGTCGACCAGTCGAAGCTCAGCCGCTCGCTGGATGCAGTGGTAGAAGACGCGGTGAACGCCGTCGGCGTCGATGTGAACACGGCATCTGCACCGCTGCTCGCGCGTGTCTCCGGTCTCGGCAAGTCGTCGGCGGAAGCGATCGTCGCGCATCGTGATGCCGCCGGGCCGTTCGCCAGCCGCAAGGAACTCTTGAACGTAGCGCGCCTCGGCGCTCGCACCTTCGAACAGTGCGCCGGCTTCCTGCGCATCCCTGATGGCAAGGAGCCGCTCGATGCGTCGTCCGTCCATCCGGAAGCCTATGGCGTCGCCAAGAAGATCGTCGCGGCCTGCGGACGCGACGTGCGCTCGCTAATGGGTGACAGTGCGGCGTTGAAGCAGCTCGACCCGCGTGTGTTCGTCGACGACCGTTTTGGTCTGCCGACGGTGAAGGACATTCTGGCCGAACTGGAAAAGCCGGGCCGCGACCCGCGTCCGAGCTTCAAAACCGCGACCTTCGCCGAGGGTATCGACGACATCAAGGATCTGAAGGTCGGCATGCAACTCGAAGGCACGGTGACCAATGTCGCCGCCTTCGGTGCCTTCGTCGATATCGGCGTCCATCAGGACGGCCTCGTTCATGTTTCGCAGCTGGCTGACCGGTTCGTGAAGGACCCCCATGAAGTGGTCAAGGCCGGCGACGTTGTTCAGGTGCGTGTGACCGAGGTGGACGTGCCGCGCAAGCGCATCGGCTTGACCATGCGCAAGGACGCCGGTGCCGATACGGGCCGGGAGGCGAGGGCACCGGCCTCCAACAGCGGCAATCGCAGCGCGCCGGCGCGTCCGCAGAAGCCGCAGCAGCCGTCGCAAGGCGCTTTCGGTGTCGCGCTCATGGAAGCGATGAAGCGCAAATAATACGGGTAGCCCGGAAGTCGTATCGGCTCCCGGGCAGCTCTCTATAAATTAGGCAATTGTAATATACAGATTGCTCCGCCATACTGATCTCGTGGCGGCACTTGTATCGTGTCGCGAGCAAGTGCCGATCATAACAATGCCGGTCTACGGCGGACAAGGTCAGCGGAAACTCCTTTTCCGCCGGGTTTCCCGGCGAAAGGAGGTGCGTCATGGGACGCAATGTGATCCGTGGCCTCGCTCGAGCCGTCATATTGGCGGCCGCGGTGACGGCACTTCCAAACCCGGCAAGTTCGCAAGCGATCGCGAACTGTGCCGCACGATCCGAAGTGATCGAATTTCTCTTGCGCCAGTATCAGGAAAAGCCGGCGGGGATCGGATTGATCAACCCGCACGCGGTCATGGAGATCTATGCCGCCGACAGCGGCACCTGGACCCTGATCGTCACGGATGTCACCGGCCGTAGCTGCGTCATCCTTGCCGGCAAAAGCTGGGAGGCACTGCCACCCCAGCCGATACCGAAGGCGTGAACCTGTCGCCGCCTGTCATGGGCGATCGCCGGGCAAGGTGCCCGGCGCGGGATGTTCTGTCTTGCAGCCCTCAGTGCGGCCGGCCGACGCTGGCATAGGCAAAGCCGTGCTTTGCGACTTCGTCCGGCCGGTAGATGTTCCTGAGGTCGACCAATACCGGTTCCTTCATCACGGTTTTCAGCCGGCGGAAGTCGAGTGCGCGGAACTCGTTCCATTCGGTCACGATCACGAGCACGTCAGCGTCTGCGGCTGCCTCGTAAGGATCGTTGGCGAAATCGAGCCCGTCCATCAGCTTCTTGGCGTTTTCCATGCCTTCCGGGTCATAGCCGACGACATGAGCGCCGGCGTCCTGCAGCGTCTGGACCACGGTGATGGCCGGGCTGTCGCGCATGTCGTCGGTGTTCGGCTTGAAGGTGAGCCCGAGGACGGCCACCTTGCGCCCGCGTACATCGCCGCCGGCAGCCGCAATCACCTTGCGGCCCATGGCGCGCTTGCGGTTGTCGTTGATCGCGACGGTGGTCTCGACCAGGCGCACGGGGCTATCGAAGTCCTGGGCCGTCTTGACCAGCGCCAGCGTGTCCTTCGGGAAGCAGGAGCCGCCATAACCCGGGCCGGCATGCAGGAATTTGCCGCCGATGCGGCCGTCGAGGCCGATGCCGCGGGCGACGTCCTGGACGTTGGCATCGACCTTCTCGCAGAGATCGGCCATCTCGTTGATGAAGGTGATCTTCATCGCCAGGAAGGCGTTGCCGGCGTATTTGATCAGTTCGGAGGTGCGACGCGAGGTGAAGACCAGCGGCGCCTGGTTGAGGTAGAGCGGACGATAGACCTCGGTCATGACGTCGCGGGCGCGCGCATCGTCGTCGGCAAGGCCGATGACGATGCGGTCGGGGCGCTTGAAGTCCTCGATGGCGGCACCTTCGCGCAGGAATTCCGGATTGGAGACCACGGCGAAATCGGCGTCCGGGTTGGTTTCGCGGATGATGCGCTCGACCTCGTCGCCGGTGCCGACCGGAACCGTCGACTTCGTCACAATGACGGTGAAACCCTTGAGGTTAGCGGCGATCTCGCGCGCCGCGGCGTAGACATAGGAGAGATCGGCGTGGCCGTCGCCGCGCCGCGACGGCGTGCCGACGGCGATGAAGATCACGTCGCTGTCGGCGACCGCCGAAACGAGATCCGTAGTGAACGACAGGCGGCCGGACTGGACGTTGCTTGCAACGAGATGGTCGAGCCCGGGTTCGAAGATCGGGATGCGCCCCTGCATCAGGGCGTCGATCTTGCTTTCGTCCTTGTCGAGGCAGACCACGTCATGGCCGAAATCGGCAAAACACACACCGGAAACAAGGCCGACATAACCGGCGCCGATCATCGTGACTTTCATCTGCTCTTCCTTTTGTTGCGAGAGCTTCGCTTATGCAAAGTGTGGCGACGGCAGTCGTCGCCGATTGCTGCCTCAGGCCTGCCGGGCTGGCGAACCAGCCTTCTCGGGCTGACCGTAATATTCGTCGTACCAGGCTGCAAAGCGCGCGACACCGTCTTCCACCGATATCGACGGCTTGAAATCGGTGAGCGCCTCAAGCAGATCCGGAGACGCGTAGGTGCGTGGCACGTCGCCCTGCTGCATCGGCAGCATGTTGCGAAGCGCCGGGCGGCCGACTGCCTTTTCGATCGTTTCGATGAAGGTCATCAGTTCGACCGGCTGGCCGCCTCCGATATTGACGACGCGGAATGGCGCCTGCCGCGACAGCGTGTCTTCGGCCTTTTCGGACGGTACCCGGTTTTCCTCCGAGGGGACGACATGGGAAAGCCTGAGGATGCCTTCGACGAGATCGTCGATGTAGGTGAAGTCGCGGCTCATGCGGCCTTCCCCGTAAATGTCGATCGGCCGGTCGTTGTGGATGGCGTCGATGAACTTGAACAGCGCCATGTCGGGTCGACCCCAGGGGCCATAGACCGTGAAGAAGCGGAAGGCCGTCGTCGGCACCTTGTAGAGATGGGCATAGCTATGCGCCATCAGTTCCATCGATTTCTTCGTCGCCGCGTAGATCGTCATCGGCTCGTCGGCCCGGTCGGTCTCGGCGAACGGGATCTTTTCGTTGGCGCCGTAGATCGACGAGGTCGAGGCCAGCATCAGGTGCTTGGGGCTGATCTCGCGCGCCAGCTCCAGCATGTTCCAGGAGCCGATGAGATTGGAATCGACATAGGCCTTGGGGTTTTCCAGGCTGTAGCGGACGCCCGCCTGCGCCGCCAGGTGGATGATGACCTCCGGCTCGGCAAGCTCGGCGGCATGGTTCAGCGCATCCCGGTCCTCCAGCATGCCGACGACCGCCTTGAAGCCGTTCGAGCGCGCGAGGATGGCGTGGCGCCGTTCCTTGAGCGTCACATCGTAGTACGGCGTCATGCCGTCGAAGCCGACGACAAAATGTCCCTCGTCGATCAGTCGCTTTGCAAGATGAAAACCGATGAAACCGGCCGTGCCGGTGATGAGGTAGCGCAAGACGATATCCCCAGATTGCGTTGTCGCGCGTTCATACGAAGAAAGCAGGGCAATGGAAAGCCGAAACCGTCATTCCGAGGGGCCATCGAGCCCTTGCTGCAAGGCGGAAAGGATCGACATCGCCTGGCCGGCATATTGGCTGATCCAGCGATTGTGGATGGCCTGAATCGGCATGGCGTTGAGGTGGTTCCAGCGCTCGCGGCCCTCGCGCTGAACGATCACCAGGTCGGCGTCCTCGAGAACTCTCAAATGCTGCATGACGGTGCAGCGATCAAGGCTGTCAAACTGCTCGCAGAGCATGCCGGTCGTCTGCGGCTCATCCTTGAGGGCATCGAGGATCTGTCGACGCAAGCCGTTGGCGAGGGCCTTGAAAACCAGGTCGTCTTTCGAATCGATTGACATGTTATATTTTTATAACATATGCTGTGTCAGCACAATGGGAGAAGAGGTCATGTCTTTCGAATTTCGTGTGAATGGACGCATCGACCGGCCTGTCGCCGAGGTTTTCGATGCCGTGGTCAATCCGGATCAGATCAGCAAGTATTTCGTCACGCTTGGCGGGGTCAGCGGACCCTTGGTCGCCGGAACAACGGTTACATGGTGGGGCAATGTGCCGATCGAGGTCGAGGCGGTGGAGCCGCCAGAGCGCATCGTCTTTCGCTGGGATGCGATGGTGGAGAAGGGCGAGGAGCCTTATCGCACCAAGGTCGAGCTGCGTTTCAAACCTCTCGACGACGGCGCCACCATGGTGACGATCGCCGAAACCGGTTGGCGCGAGAACGCTCGCGGACAGAAGAGTTCCTACATGAACTGCGAGGGTTGGTCACAGATGCTGGCTTGCATGAAGGCCTGGCTCGAATACGGCATCAACCTGCGTCAGGGCTACTACGTCAGCGAATTGTCCGGGCAGCCGGCAACAGAACCGCAGCTTTAAGGGAGATCACACAATGACGATTACGGGTGGTATCAATATCGCGATGAAGGTGCCGTCGCATCAGTATGAGGCGGTCGTCGCCTTCTACCGCGACACGGTCGGTCTCGAGCCTTTCGATGGCAAGGCGCCAGCCAAGGGCTTTATCCTCGGCCCCAACAGGCTTTGGATCGACGAGGCGCCGAACTACAGCCAGGCGGAGGTGTGGCTCGAGCTCTTCACCGACGACCATGAGGCCGCACTCGGCGGGCTCGCCAAGAAAGGCGTCGTGCGCTGCGACGCGGTCGAGGATCTTGGCGAAGGTTTTCGCGGTGGCTGGATCATGAACCCGGCCAATATCGTGCACATGGTGCGCACGCCGGACGCCTGGTAGGCGCCCGGCACCGGGTTTAGTAGGCGAACGGTTCGCCGGTATTTGCCGGCGTCGACATCGGGGCGAGCGTCGCGGTCATCGGCGCTTCGGCCTGCAGCACGACGACGCGCGAATCCTTCGGCACGCGGCTGTAGAGGTCGATAATGTCAGGGTTGAAGAGCCGGATGCAGCCGCTCGAAACCGCCTTGCCGATCGACCAGGCCTCGGTGGTGCCGTGAATGCGGAACAAGGTGTCGCGGTCGCCCTGGAAGAGATAGAGCGCGCGTGGCCCAAGTGGATTGCGCACGCCCGGTTCCATGCCGCCGGCAAGCGGGCCGTAGCGTTCGGGCTCGCGCGCGACCATGCTGGAGGTCGGTGTCCAGCGCGGCCATTCGGCCTTGCGGCCAATCCGGGCTTCGCCTTCGAACTCCAGGCCGGCCTTGCCGACGCCGATGCCGTAGCGCATCGCCATGCCCCCGTCCTGAACCAGGTAGAGGAAGCGATTCTGCGTGTCGATCACGATCGTGCCCGGCGGCTCATGCGTCGCATAGGCGACCTGCTGGCGCAGATAGCGCTGGTCGACCTTGCTGATATCGATGGCGTCGAGCGGAAATTTTTCTTCCGGCTTCGCCCCGTACATCGCGACATAGTAGGGATCGGGTCCCTTCGGCTTCGCCGGTCCGCCGCTGGTCACGCAGCCTGCGAGCGTGGACGTGGCAAGAAGAAGGGCGAAGAGCTGCGCCAAGCGGCCGGCGCTGTTCCGGGACACACACATAATCGGGTCAATGATCCTGCTGATTGCATTTCGGGAAGGAGCGGACGTTGCCGCCGTGTATCGCCGTTCTAACGCCGAACATGGCCCCGGGGAGGCGCGAGCATGGCGAAATTGAGGCAATCAGCGAGTGTAGCCGAAAGGCGACAGTTCGCATGCCGGCACGAAAGCGCTTCATCCCGATGCCGTGTGGGCATCATCGCTTGATCCGCTTTCTATCGCGGGTGTATGCCTTTTTCATGCAATGGAGCGATCAGGCCATCATTCTCGGCATTAGGCGGCACGGCGAAAGCTCGGCCATCGCCGAAGTCATGACTGCGACCCGGGGTCGGCATCTCGGCATGGTGCGGTCCGGCCGTTCGCGGGCCATGCAGCCCGTCCTTCAGCCGGGAAACACCGTCGAATTGACCTGGCGGGCGCGGCTCGACGAACATATGGGCGAGTTCCGCATCGAGCCGCTCGAACTGAGAGCGGCGCGACTGATGGAGACGGCCACATCCGTCTATGGCATCCAGGCGCTGGGCGCGCTGCTGCGCCTGCTGCCGGAGCGTGATCCGCATCCCCATCTCTATGAGGCGCTAGCCGTCATCGTCGATCACCTCGAGGATCCGGCGGATGCCGGTGAACTGTTCGTGCGCTTCGAACTTGCCGTCTTGAACGACCTCGGTTTCGGGCTCGATCTGACTGAATGCGTGGCGACCGGAGCGCGCGAAGACCTGGCCTTCGTCTCGCCGAAGTCGGGCCGGGCGGTCTGCCGCGCAGCGGGCATGCCCTATGCCGACCGCATGCTCGTGCTGCCGGAGTTTCTCGCAGTCGAGGCACGAAGTGCTGCCGACTATGACAGCCTTGCCGCCGCTTTCCGTCTGACGGCCTTCTTTCTCAACCGCCATGTCTATGAGCCGCGCGGCCTCAAGGTGTCCTCCGCGCGCGATGGTTTCGTCAACGCGGCGCTCAAGGCATTGAGGCCCTCTTCTTCAGCCGCGTGATCGACAGCGCCGCGCGTCCGATCGGGCGTGTAAAGGAGGCTGTCGCACCCCAAAGGAGTTTTGCATGTTTCAAGAGCTTTTCCCCGGCATGCCCGTATCCGGCATCGGCGTGCTTCCGCTGGATCGTGTCGCGCGCGACGGCGGCCTCAAGGTCATGCAGGACCTTTTGAAGGGCGACCTGCCGGCGCCGCCGATGTCGGCAACGCTCAAATTCGGCCTGACCGAGGTCGAGGAGGGGCGGGTGGTCTTCAAGGGGCTGCCGACCGAGGAACATCTGAACCCGCTTGGAACCGTGCATGGCGGCTGGACGGCGACGGTGATGGATTCGGCGCTCGGATGCGCGGTCTTCACGATGATGAAGCCCGGCGAGGCCTACACCACCATCGAATTCAAGGTGAATCTGGTCCGGCCCTTGCTGCCCGGCATGGGCGAGGTCTTCTGCGAAGGCAAGGTCGTCCACCGCGGCAGGACCATCGCCACATCGGAGGCCTGGCTGCGCGATGCTGGCGGCAAGCTCTTGGCCCATGGGACGGAAACCTGCGCGATCTTCCCGATCGACAACCTACGCCGATAACGGCCGTCTTTCCTTCGACGCCGCGGCGATCGTCGGGCGCTCATATTGGCGCCGGTCGAGGCCGCATAGGCGAGTGGATGCAGTTGCCTGTGTCACATCCGCTGGGAAGTGACAGTACGCTCGGCTGTCGCAACGTCTGCGCATCGCGTGAATGAAACTTATACATTCCCGCGAAGAGATTGGGCTTCTCAACCGTCTATGCCTTTGGCGGTCGTGCAAAAATCTGTATGGTCGCGGTTGGCCTGCGAATATTGCCGCCAGGGGAAAACATGATTGAAGTTATTGCCTTAGTCGCTTTTGCTCTGGCGCTCTCCGCCTTTTTCGGCGGCAGGAAGACGGCAGAACGGTTGGACAGCGAAGTTGCCGAGCTGAAGAAGGAAATCGCGCGACTGAGCGCGACCGCCGGGCTCGCGGTGCCCGAAGGCGATATCGCGTCGGAGCAGGCGATTGCTCTTTCTGAACGCTCTGTCGATGCGGAAATCGACGATGACGAAGGCGTCGAAGGGCTCTCGGCAAGCGCCCGCGAAGGGGCAAGGATCTTCGGCAATGCCGAACCGGCCGAGGCCGAAACCGCATCCGATGAAGCCGTAGCGGCGAGCGTGCAGGCGACCTCCGCCGATGCAGCGCCATCCCGGCAGGTGGAAAGCCTGGAAAGCCGTCTCGGTGCCCGCTGGGCCGTCTGGGTTGGCGGCATCGCACTGGCGCTCGGCGGCGTCTTCATGGTGAAGTACTCGATCGACGCCGGTCTTCTGAGCCCGGCCGTCCGGCTGACGCTGGCCGCACTTTTCGGTCTGCTGCTGGCTGTTGCCGGCGAGATTATTCGCCGTCGCGCGGTGCCGGTCATCGCCAACGAATTCCAGAATGCCATGATCCCGGGCATTCTGACTGCCGCCGGCGCCGTGACGCTCTTCGGCGTCGCCTACGCGGCCTATGACATCTATGGTTTCATCGGCACGACGACGGCCTTCGTCCTGCTGGCGGTGATTTCGCTTGCGACCGTCGGCCTGTCGCTGCTGCACGGGCAGGCGCTGGCTGGTCTCGGCTTGCTCGCCTCGCTGATCACACCGCTCTTGGTCTCCAGCGATGAGCCGCGCCCCTGGGTTCTCTTCGGCTTCCTGTCGGTCGTCTGGTTGGCAACACTGCTGGCGTCGCGGTTGCGGCGTTGGATGGTGGTGCCGACGCTCGCCAATGTCGGCATCGGTCTTTGGGGGCTTGCCTATGTCACCGCCGTATCACCCTTCGACGCGCTGCCGGTCGCCTTTGCGCTGCTGGTGATGATCCTGGGTGTCGGCTTGGTCTGGCCGGGTGTGGCGGACACGGACATGGCCGATGAACAGCCGTTGCCTGAGCCGACGAACCGCCCGGTTGCGGTTGCAGGCCCCTGGGAGAAGCTCTTCACGCCGGCCTATGCCGCCATCAGCGTTTCCGCGGCAATCGCGGCGACCGTGCTTGCGCTGATCTTCATCAGCCCGGCCGTCAGCGCCGTGAACTATCCCGTCAAGGAGTTCTTCGTCGTGGTCGCGGCTCTTGCCGCGCTCGGCGCATGGCGAACGAATGCCGTTTATCCGGCGCTGCTGTCTGCCCTCGGCGCGATCGTCGGTATCGGCAGCCTGACGGCGCTGAGCGGCGTGCTTGCCTATCTCGATTCCTCGCTCGCCGGTGTTGCGCCCGAGATCGTTCTGCCCAGCCGAACCGCGACGCTGACAGCACTGCTGCTGGCAACGCTGTTCGTGCTGTTCGGCGCATTCGTGCTCACCCGCCGCCTGCGCGAACACCCGCAGTTCGCCATTCTGTGGGCCGGCATTGCCGCCGTCGTTCCGGTTGCTCTCACGACAATGTCGTTCCTGATGACCGGCAACTACGCCTTCGATCTGCCCCACGGCCTTTTCGCGCTCGTTGTCGGTGGTGGTCTGTTGGCGCTTGCCGATTGGCTCTATCGCCGTGATGGCGAAGCAGAGGGCGTGGATATCGCCGCGAGCCTTCTGGTGACCGGCTCCTTTGCGCTCTTCGTGATCGCCTTGCACGCCTGGACCGATGGTCTGGTCACTACCCTGGCGATCGCGCTGCTTGGAACCGCCTATGCCGGTGTGACCCGCGTCCGGACCTGGCCGATCCTGCCCTGGATGACGGGTGCTGCGGCGATCGTCGTTCTCGGCCGTATCGCCTGGGAGCCGACAATCGTCGGCGCTGAAAACCTCGGCACCACGCCGGTGTTCAATGCGCTGTTGCCGGGCTATGGCATTCCCGCGCTCCTGCTTGTCGCTTCCGCCTGTCTGGTGCGATCCTGGCCGGATGTGCGCGTGCGCAACCTGCTGCAGGCGCTGGCAAGCCTCTTCGTGCTGTTGACGCTGGCAATCCTCGTTCGCCATGCCATGAACGGTGGCGTGCTCGACAGCGCCGTGCCGACGCTTGGCGAGCAGTCGATCTATACGTTGCTGGCGATCGGCGCCTCGGGTGTGTTCATGACGCTGGACATGAAGTCGCCAAGCCCAGTCTTCCGCTATGGCGGCATGGGGCTTGGCGTGTTCTCGATGCTCTCGGTTCTCTCAGCGCACCTCTTCGGGCTCAATCCCTATTTCAGCGGCGAACTCTTGGGGGCCATCCCGTTCTTCGACCTGCTTCTGATCGGCTATCTCCTGCCGGGCATCGGCTATGCCGGCCTTGCCTGGTATGCGCGCGGCAAACGGCCGCTGCCCTATGTCATGGCGCTCGCCGTCAGCGGCGCGATCCTCGCTTTCGCGTGGGCAACGCTTTCCGTCCGGCGCCTCTGGCAGGGGGAGAACGTCGTGGACTGGAAAGGCTTCCTTCAGGGCGAGACCTACACCTATTCGGTCGTCTGGCTGGTGCTCGGCGTGCTGCTTTTGGTGCTTGGCTCGCGCTTCAATGCCAAGAGCATTCGTATCGCCTCCGCAGTGCTCGTCTTCATTGCCGTCCTGAAGGTCTTCCTGATCGACATGTCCAATCTCGAAGGCTTCCTGCGCGCGCTCTCTTTCATCGGGCTCGGCGGCGTCTTGATCGGCATCGGCTTGTTCTACCAGAAGATCCTTTCGGGCGTTGGCGTGACCCGGCAGCCGACCGCTGCGCCGACACAGCCGCAATAGGTTGACGTCATGACACGTAACTCTGCACTGGCTGCGGCATTCGCGCCGCATGCTGAACTCGCCGCCGCTCTCCTGCCGCATGCGTTTGCGGCGGATGACGGTTCGCACGATGCATCCCACCTGATCCGGGTCTGGAAGAACGCCGCCCGGATCCATGCCGACGAAAGCGGCGACGAAGGTGTCCTTGCCGCGGCCGTGCTGCTGCACGATTGTGTCTCGGTCGAAAAGAACTCGCCGCTTCGCACGCACGCCTCCAGGCTTGCAGCGGAAAAGGCCGCCGAAATCCTGCGCGATCTCGGTTGGTCGGCTGAGAACATATCGTCCGTCGCCCATGCGATTCTCACGCACAGCTTTTCGGCCAGCATCAGGCCCGAGACGATCGAGGCGAAGATCCTGCAGGATGCGGACCGGCTGGATGCGATCGGCATGGTCGGCGCTGCCCGCTGCTTCTACATCGCCGGACGCATGGGCAGCGGCCTCTACGACCCGCTCGACCCGTTGGCCGAGGATCGAGAGCTCGACGACAAGGCCTTTGCCATCGACCATTTCGAGACCAAGCTGTTCAAGCTGGCCGATGGATTTCAGACCGCTGCCGGTCGCAGGCTGGCGCTCGAACGCCAGCAACGACTGCGCGATGTGCTTGCCATGATGCTGGATGAAATCTAAGTCTTTCAATCCATTGCCGCCGTCCGGTGAATCAGATCGCGAACGGCCTGAATCTATTTCTGAACGGGGAGCGTTTTCGATGAAGGTGACCGGACTGAACATTCATCCGCTGAAGAGCGGCCGGGCGATCCCGCTTGAAACGGTCACCGTCAATCTCGATGGTTTCGAGGGCGACCGTCGTTTCATGCTCGTGGAGCCGGATGGACGTTTCATCACCCAGCGCGAGCTGCAAACGCTGGCGCAGGTCGAGGCGAACCACATCGATGGCGGCGTGCATCTGAAGATGGGCGACAAGGCGCTTTCCGTCCGCTTCGATCCTGACCAGCGGCTCGACGTGCGCGTCTGGGCAAGCGATGTCGATGCGGCCGTTGCAGACGATGTGGCAAACGAGACGCTGTCGGGCTGGTTCGGCCGGCCCGTCAAGCTTGCCCATATGGATGCTTCGGCGGAGCGCTTCGTCGGTGCCGAATGGGCCGGAACGGCAGCGCCCGTCGGTTTTGCCGATGGTTTTCCGGTGCTGATCACCACCACAGGCTCGCTTGCCGATCTCAACCGTACGCTGGCGGAGAAGGGGCAGGAGCCCGTCGGCATGGACCGCTTTCGCACCAATATCCTGCTCGATTGCGACGAGGCTTGGGACGAGGATTTCTGGGAGAGCCTGGAGATCGGTGGCATCCGCTTCGATTTCGTCAAACCCTGCGCCCGCTGCATCATGACCACCCAGGACCAGATCACCGGCGAACGCATCGGCGGCAATCCGATCCAGGGCCTGGCCGAAAAGCGCATGTCGGCCGACCGTCGCGTCGCAGGTGTACTGTTCGGTTGGAACGTCGTGCCGCGCGGCGAGGGCACCTTGAAGCTCGGCGACGAGGCCCGGGTTATCGGCCGGCGTCGGGAGCGTTGGCCGATGAAGGTACGCGTCTCCGCCTGACACGGCGCAGGCGGAAGACGCGGCCGGTTCGTCAGAACCAGGGCGTGACGCCGAGCAGCTTCGCTCCGAGGTCGGACAGGTTGGCGGGTGTGGCGTTGTGCTTTTCCCATTCGCGCGGATCGCCCGGAAAGGCGTCGCGCTTCGGATGGTCGAGTTCGCGCCAGAGCCGCACGCGTTCTTCACGCTCGGCCCTGTTCTGCCACTCGGCTGGATGCATCGAGATATATTGCGCCATGCGGACCCTTCCATCGGAATGGTTGGGCCGCACACCGTGGGCAAGCAGGCTGTTGAAGATCATCAGGTCGCCGGCCTCCATCTCGATATTGACGGTCGAAAGACCTGACATGTCGGGGTGCATCGGGTCTCTGTCCGCCGACTGGGTCTTCTCCCAGGTGTCGAAGTCTTCAAACAGTTCAGGAACACACTGAAAGCCGCCGACGTCGCCATCCTGCTTCTTCAGGCTGAGCACGCCCTGCACGCCGATGGGAAGCGGTCGGATCGAGGTGTCGACGTCCCAATGGATGAAGCCGTTGGGATTGCCCTTGACCTTCTTCGGCGGGTTGAGGTTGGCGCGGTCGATCGTCACCCAAAGATCTTCCCGGTCCCAGATGTCGACAAAGGCGCCGTAGATGCGAGGCTCCTGGCGATTGTCCCAGAGATATTGGTGATTGTAGATCTCCAGCATGCCGGTGTTGTTGAGTTCCTTCATCTTGTGCTCGCGGCGCTGCGGCGCGTACCAGGTCGAAGGATCGGCAGGATCCTTGTCGTCGAAGCGCCAGAGCAGATCGACAAGCCTCTCGACATTGGCTGCCGGGACGGCCTGCCGGACGATGACGTAACCCTTGGTGATCCAGTGCTGCCAGTCCTCTTGCGAGAGCACGCGCAGCGGCAGGCGCTTCTTGATGTCCTTCAGCTGGGTTTCGGCGACGACGGTGGGGTGACTGTCTCTGAGCATGCGCGTGGCTTCCTCTGCATCTGCGTCTGTTTGTCGGTGCAAGACTAGGCATTCCGTGGCTGACATGTTGCTTTCTCAAGGCAAAGATTGATACTAATCTGGCGTCATTATCAGGGTAAGCGCAATATGAAGGCAGTTCTGCAGAAGATCCCAAGGCCGACGGACGCATCCTCCATCCTGCTCGACCGGCGGCAGGACGATTGCATCCCGTTTCAATGGCACCATCACCCGGAATTCGAGCTGACCTTGACGCTGAACTCGCGCGGCCAGCGTTTCGTTGGCGACCACATCGGGGCCTACGAGGATGGGGATCTTGTGCTGGTCGGATCGAACCTGCCGCACACCTGGCATTCTGCATCGAAGGTCGATGAGGAAGCGCCCCATGTGGCACAGGTGCTCTGGTTCCACCCCGAATGGGTGGAGCGGATGCAGGACGGTTTCGTCGAACTCGGCCGGGTGCGGGCAATGTTCGATCGCTCCGCACCCGGTCTGCATTTCTCCGATGAGGTCGCTCGCCGTGTTCGACCACTGTTCGAGCGGTTGCGCACTCTGGCGCCCGAGGAACGCTTGCCGGACGTGCTTTCGCTGTTGACGATCCTTGCGCGGGACGAGCACGCAACGCCATTGTCGAACCGGGTCGTCGCCCCTTCAGGCCGGGCCGTCGATCGTGGTCGCCTTGACCGCGTGCTCGACCACATTCACCTCACCTATGCCGAAAACCCGACCATGGAAGAGCTTTCGGATATTGCCGCGCTTAGCGTTTCCGGCCTGCATCGGCTGTTCCTGCGCCATCTCGACATGCCGATCTCCGAGTATCTGATGCGGCTGAGGATCGGCGAGGCCTGCGCGCTTCTGTCCGGCTCGGGAAAATCCATCGCCCATGTGGCGGAGACGGTCGGTTATCGCTCGATCGCCAATTTCAACCGCCAGTTCAAGGCACAGAAGGGCATGACTCCGCGGCAGTTTCGCCAGCGGTTCCAGGGAAACAGATGAGCCGCCTCTATCCTCATCAATTCCGGTGATTGCGCCGTCAATTTAATTGGCTTTTATCTGTTTTAGCTGCCGCGTAGGATCGCCGCACCTCAATTGGAGAAGATCCATGTCCGTTGTATCCGGTGCAGCCGCACCGTCGAGCGCCCGCCGGGAAATGCCTTGGTTGATCATTGCGGCAGGCTCGATCGTTGCCATGCTCACTTTTGGTCCGCGCTCGGCAATGGGCTTCTTTCAGCTGCCGATGCTTGCCGATACCGGCTGGGACCGCACGACCTTCGGTCTGGCGATGGCGCTGCAAAATCTCTGCTGGGGCGTGAGTCAGCCGTTCTTCGGCGCGATCGCAGACAAGTTCGGCACCTGGCGCGTGCTGACCATGTCCGGTCTCCTCTACGCCTCGGGCCTCATCATCATGGCCCATGCCGATGCGCCGATCTGGCTGCATATCGGTGGTGGTGTGTTGATCGGCATGGCCGTGGGCTCCGGCTCGTTCGGCATTCTGCTCTCCGCATTCGCCCGTAACGTCACGCCGCATCAGCGCTCCATGGCCTTCGGTATCTGCACGGCGGCAGGGTCTGCCGGCATGTTCCTGTTCGCGCCTCTCAGCCAGGGGCTGATCTCCGCCTATGGCTGGTCCGACAGCCTTGTCTATCTGGGCATCCTGATGCTGCTCGTGCCGCTCTTTGCCATTCCGTTGCGTGGCAACTCGTCCTCCGGCATCCAATCCGAAGCGCAGTACAAGCAGTCGATCGGCGAGGCGATGAAGGAGGCGCTGGGACACAAGAGCTATCTCCTGCTGGTCTCGGGCTTCTTCGTCTGCGGCTATCAGGTGGCCTTCATCACCGCGCATTTCCCCGCCTATATCGGCGACATCGGCATCGACGCCCGATATGCGGTGATCGCGCTGGCGCTGATCGGGTTCTTCAACATCATCGGCTCGCTGTCGGCCGGCTTCATCGGCCAGCATTATTCCAAGCCCTATTTCCTGGC
This sequence comes from Ensifer sp. 4252, assembly GCF_050434565.1. NCBI lineage: Bacteria > Pseudomonadati > Pseudomonadota > Alphaproteobacteria > Hyphomicrobiales > Rhizobiaceae > Ensifer > Ensifer sp. 4252. Next base: position 524,625 of record NZ_JBNDIU010000001.1, on the reverse strand, counting down.
CTGGATCTACATTGCCCGGTCCGTGGCCGTCACCGCATTCCTGCTGCTGCCGCAATCACCGGCCTCGGTCATTATCTTTGCGATCGTTATGGGCCTGCTGTGGCTTTCGACCGTGCCGCCGACAAACGCCCTCGTTGTCATCATGTTCGGCACACGCCATCTCGGCCTGCTCCGCGGTATCGTCTTTCTCTCGCACCAGGTGGGTTCGTTCCTCGGCGTGTGGATGGGTGGCTACCTCTACGACCGCTTCGGTTCCTATGATCCGGTGTGGTGGCTCGGCGTGGCACTCGGCCTGTTTGCGGCCGTCGTTCACTGGCCAATCGAGGAGAAGGCCGTCCCCCGACCGGCCATGGCCTGACGAAATCTATGAACGGGACGTCGCGAAATGCGACGTTCCGTTCTTGAAATCTGTCACAAAACTTTCTAAATCAACCCATGCGGCTTTGCCGCTTTTGTTTTGGTTCAATTATGCTCAAGTTGAGCATAATTGAAGAGCCGCCCGAGAGAGGGGCGGAGAGGAGATCTCGATGACGCGCCTTGATTCCCACACGCAGGCCGTGGCGACCCCGGTTTTCGTAAGCGCCGCCCAGCGTTTCGGCATCATCGAAAGACCCGAGCTTGCCTTTACGCCCGCAGTCGCGCGCGAGACGGAGCACCTCTACGAAAAGGTCAAGGACTTCATTCCGGCGATCGAGTGGCCGGTCTATGCGCCCTATGTTCATGCCATCAATCGGCTGAAGAAGGAGCGCAACGCCGTCATCCTCGCGCATAACTACCAGACGCCGGACATCTTCCATTGTGTCGCCGATATCGTCGGCGACTCGCTGCAGCTTGCCCGCGATGCCAGCAAGGTCGATGCCGAGATCATCATCCAGTGCGGCGTTCACTTCATGGCTGAGACCTCCAAGCTGTTGAGCCCGGAAAAGACGGTGCTGATCCCGGACGGCAAGGCCGGCTGCTCGCTGTCGGAATCGATCACCGGTGCGGACGTGCGGCTGCTGAAACAGCGCTACCCCGGCGTTCCCGTCGTCACCTATGTCAACACCTCTGCCGACGTGAAGGCCGAAACCGACATCTGCTGCACCTCCTCTAACGTGCTTGCGGTCGTTGAGAGCTTCGCATCGGACACGGTCCTGTGCATCCCGGACGAATATCTGGCCATGAACGTCGCGCGCCAGACCAACAAGAAGATCCTGACCTGGAAGGGCCATTGCGAAGTGCACGAGCGCTTCACCGCCGCCGAACTGCTCGCCTACAAGGAAGCCAATCCGGGTATCGAGATCATCGGCCATCCTGAGTGCCATCCGGATGTAATCGCGGTTTGCGATTTCTCCGGCTCGACGTCGGGCATGATCAATTACGTCAAAGACAACCGCCCCTCGAAGGTGCTGCTCGTCACTGAATGCTCGATGGCATCGAACATCCAGGCCGAGATCGAGGGTGTCGAGTTCATCAAGCCCTGCAACCTCTGTCCGCACATGAAGCGTATCACGCTGCCGAAGATCCTCGACAGCCTGCTCACCATGACGGAAGAGGTTCTGGTCGATCCGGCGATCGCCGATCGGGCCCGCCTTGCAGTCGAACGCATGGTCAACCTCAAGCAATAACACCTGCCGGGCGAAAGGCCCGGCATACAAGCATGCGCTGGAGGAGAGCCGCACCATGCTGAGAGATCATTTTCGTCCGCAATCCTTCAACGGGATTGACGATATCGTCATCGTCGGCGGGGGCCTTGCAGGCCTCTTCTGTGCGCTGAAGCTCAGCCCCCGACCGGTGACCATTCTCGCCGCCGCACCGATCGGCCACGGTGCTTCGTCGGCCTGGGCGCAAGGCGGCATCGCGGCGGCGATGAGCGCCGGCGACACCTTCGAGAAACACGTCGCCGACACCTTGACGGCCGGGGCCGGCATCGTCGACGAGAAGATGACGCGCATGATGGTGGCCGAAGGCCCGGCGCGCATTCACGACCTCTTGGAATATGGCGTTCCCTTCGACCGCGATCTCGAAGGCAAGTTGATCCTGTCGCGCGAGGCCGCCCATTCGGAACGCCGCATCGTGCGCGTCAAGGGCGACATGGCCGGCAAGGCGATCATGGAAGCGCTGATCACGGCTGTGCGCAACACCCCGTCAATCCGCGTCATCGAAGGCTATGTGGTCGAAGAGTTGGTGCGCGAAGGCCGCTTCATTTCGGGCGTCATCGCTCGGCCGGATGCCGGCCAGTCGAAGAAGCGTGTTTCGTTCCCGGCTCGGGCCGTGGTTCTGTGCTCCGGTGGCATCGGCCACCTCTATGCGGTGACGACCAACCCCTGGGAAGCTTGCGGCCAGGGCCTCGGCATGGCGGCGCGGACAGGGGCGATCATTGCAGATCCGGAATTCGTGCAGTTTCATCCGACCGCCATCAACATCGGCAAGGACCCGGCGCCGCTTGCGACCGAGGCGTTGCGCGGCGACGGCGCTCAGCTCATCAACTCGGCTGGGCACCGCTTCATGCTCGACATTCACCCGGACGGCGAGCTTGCCCCGCGAGACATCGTCTCGCGCGGCGTCTTCGCCGAGGTCCAGGCCGGGCGCGGCGCGTTTCTCGATTGCACCAAGGCGGTCGGCAAGCATTTCCCGGACATGTTCCCGACGGTCTACGCCTCCTGCATCGGTGCCGGCATCGATCCGGTGACGCAGCCGATCCCGGTCGTGCCGGCGGTGCATTATCACATGGGCGGCGTTCTGACGGATGCCGAAGGTCGCACCTCAATCGACGGTCTTTGGGCGGCAGGCGAAGTGACGTCGACCGGCGTGCACGGCGCCAATCGCCTTGCTTCCAATTCGCTGCTTGAAGCGGTGGTCTTTGCCGCCCGCATCGCTGAGAACATCAAGGGTACCCTGCCGACGCCGCAGCTCACCCAATGGGGCGACAATGCCGGCGAAAACGACGACCCGGTCACGGTCGAAGACAGCCCGCAGCTCACGGTCCTGCGCGGTCTGATGAGCGATTGCGTCGGCGTCGTCAGGACGCGCGAGAGCCTGTTGCGGGCGATCCGCGAGATCTCGTCGCTTGAGCGCGACAATGCGCGTATGCGCTTCACCAACATCATCACCACCGCCAAGCTGATCGCAGTCGGCGCCCTTCGCCGCACCGAGAGCCGAGGCGGCCATTACCGTGCCGATTGCCCGTCGGAGCAGCCGGAATGGCGCCGCCGCACGTACCTGACGCTTGCCGAGGCGAACCGCCTGGCGGCCGAAGTCGCGGAAACCGAAACGGTCTGAGCATGACGACGCGCACGCGGTAGTAATTTGCGAATAATGACAGGAATAGCGACCAGATGACTGCAGCCCTCCGTCCCGAACTGCCCGCCCTCATGGTCGAGGATCAGGTCCGCGCCGCCTTGCTCGAAGATCTCGGTCGCGCCGGTGACATTACCACCTTGTCGACGATCGGGCCGGCGTTGACGGCAACGGCCGGCATGAACGCCCGCGATCCCGGGGTGATCGCCGGGCTCGAGCTGGCGCGCACGGCTTTTCGCCTCGTCGATCCGTCCATCGTCTTCGAGGCCTTGGTTTCGGACGGCGACCGCGTGGCACCGGGAGCGGCGATTGCTCGTATCTCCGGCCGCGCCCGTGGGCTTCTGTCGGCCGAGCGCGTCGGCCTGAATTTTCTTATGCATCTTTCGGGCATTGCCACCTACACCGCGAAATTTGCCGACGAGATCGCCCATACGCGCGCGAAGGTCTGCTGTACGCGCAAGACGATTCCCGGCCTGCGCGCGCTGGAGAAATACGCCGTGCGTCTCGGCGGTGGCTCTAACCATCGCTACGGTCTCGATGACGCCGTGCTGATCAAGGACAACCACATCGCCGTCTCCGGCGGCGTTGCCGGCGCCGTGCGCGCAGCGCGCGCCTATTGCGGCCATCTGGTCAAGATAGAGATCGAGGTCGATGGTCTCGACCAGATGCGCGAGGCGCTGACCGCCTCGCCCGACGTCATCCTGCTCGACAACATGGGCCCGGAGGGCCTGCGCGAAGCCGTGGCAGTCAATGCCGCCCATTGGCAGCTTGGCGCCGACGCCTACGCCGCCGACCCGCGGCGCACGCGCCTCGAAGCCTCCGGCAACGTCAAGATCGACACGGTCCGCGCCATCGCCGAGACCGGCGTCGACTATATCTCGACCTCCAAGATCACCATGGCTGCGCCGACGCTCGATATCGGGTTGGACGTTGCGATCAAACGCTAAAGTTCCGCGGCAAAGCTTGAAGCGCCCTGCGCAAATCCATGAACTGATTTCGGTTTAAGGCATTGTCCAGTGACCGCCCGCGCAACCGAAACCAGCGTTAGCGTTGCTGAATGAAGGGGCAGACGACACGCTGGTCGATGGTGATCTCCGTGCCGCAGTCATAGCGACAGATCTTGAACTGTCCTCGCCTATCCTGGCCATTGAGGTTGCAGATCGTCACCCCGGGCTGGCCGCCGCCAGTCGGGCTGTTTTTGAAATAGTCGGGAATCGCCTTGTTCCCCTGCGGGTTCGGCACGAGAGGCTGTTCGGTCAGCAGGCTGGTGAGCAGCGCAAGCGCAAGCAGCATGTGTTCTTCCTTCGAACCATTTCCAGCAAAAGTGCGGAGCGTTCTTCCTCCGGGAAATGCGTGAAAACAAGGAGTTATAGCTTTTCTATGACTCTCTTTCACCCTGGCCGGAACATAGCCCGCACGCTATCCACTTGAAGCAATGTAGCGCGTAGGCGTCGAAATGTTAGGCGTGAACCCGCACTTTAAACCGCGCCAGCCAATTGATCGCCAGCATAACGCCCCGATCGCTTCCGCTGAAGCGTTTTATGCGGAGGATGAGCGGCCGCCCACCTTCAGGCCGGGCGCGGGCCGCTCGTCGAGGATCTGGCGACGGAAGCGGAAGAGTGCGGCCGGCCTTCCGCCGGTCGATGCCAGCGTCATGCCGGTTGGCTCGACCAGTTCCGCGCCTTCGACCAGGCGTCGAAAATTCTGTTTGTGCAGGTGGCGGCCGGAAATGGCCTCCACGGTTGCCTGCAGATCGGTGAGGGTGAATTCGGGCGGCATCAGTTCGAAAATGACCGGCCGATATTTGATCTTGCCGCGCAGGCGGGCAATTGCGGTGGCGACGATGCGGCGGTGATCATGGCGCATGGCCTGCCCGGCAGCAGGGTTGTCCTGCTCCCGGCTGCGGCCGTCGATCACCGCCTCGCGCACGAGGCCTGCCTCGTAGAGCAACTCGTAACGCTCCAGCACCCGTTCTTCGTCCCAGGGGAAGTCGTCGAGGCCGAAGGCAAGCCGGATGCGTGCGCGTCGCTGCGCATTTGGCGCCATGCGCTCGTCGTCCGACGTGCCAAGCTCCCACCGAGAGAGTGCGGGCAAAATCACTTGGTCGAGGATGGCAGGGCGGCCCTGCCGCCAATCCTCCCACGGCAGGTAACCGTACCAGTCGCGCCAGTGCGCGCCCGCCTCGGCCAGCCGCTCCGTGTTTTCGGTATCGGTTTGCGTCAAGGCGAGATAGCCGACCGAGACCATGTGCTTGCCTTCTTCGCCCGGCAGCCGCTGACGCCCGCGGTCGCCAAAGGTGTAGAGCTGCTCGATATAGCCGAGCTTGAGCGCCGTGCGTTTTTCCACGCGGTCACGCAGGCTGGTCTCGAAGGTGCGGTGAAGCGCAGGGTCGAAGGGGCCGAAGGGCAGGCTGTCCCTCGCGTCGCCATCCGCCTCGTTGACGGCCAGGATGCGCGGGCTGCGGTTGACGACGGCAACGATGGCCGCGTTGAGACCGATTTCGACAGTGACTGCCTGCATCTCAGTCACCAACATTGGCTCCCTCGGCAACAAGCGGCAGCACGAACGGAACATTGCCGTCCGTGTCGGCACCGCGGCCGATCGAGCGTACGGCAGCGACCAGCCGCCCGCTGCGCGACAAGACAGCGTCGCCGATTTCGACAAGCCGGGTGTTCGGAGTCGCATAGGGCGAGGCCAGCCTCAGCCGCTCGACCAGCTCCCGGTCGTCCTGCTCGGGCTCCACCGCAAGTGCAGCGATGAGGGCGGCAGCCGGTGATCTCGAAACGCCCATCCAGCAATGAACGAGCATCGGGCGTGTGCGGTCCCAGCCTTTGGCGAAGGCGACGATCTGCTGCACATGCTCTTCCTGCGGGGCGATGAGCCCGCCGGTACCGGCAAAGCTGATATCGTTCATCCCGAGCGTCAGGTGGCGTGCCTTGGCGATGACGGCCGGACGGTGAAAGTCCTGGCCCTTGGCAACAAGGCTCAGCATTTCGGTGCAGCCGTGGCGTGCGGCCATCTCGGCGATGCGGGCAAGCGGCGACACGACTATCCGGGACATCTCAGGCATCCACCTTCGCAGCGGCGCGTTCCGTCTCGAGCGTGGCGAAACGTTCGGTAAACAGGCGTTGGGCCTCGATGGCCGGCAAGGGGTCGATCAGCAGGCTGTCGCGGGTGATGCCGCGCGGCTGCCCGAAGAACTTGCGGGCTTCCTCCGTCGAGAAGCCGGCAAGCGCAGTCGCCTCGTAATAGGCGGCAACATGGTCTGCTTTCTTGATCCGGTCCTTCAGCTCCTTCGAGCAATGGGCAGGCAGGCCGAAGCGCAAATGGATGGCGCTTTCCAGCCGCTTCTCGACCAGCTTGTAGCCGCCGCCGACCACGGCCTTGAAGGGAGAGATCATGTCACCGATCACATATTCCGGCGCGTCGTGCAGGAGTGCGAACAGGCAGTCGTCGGCGTTGCACTTGTAGCTGCGGCGAAAGATATCCTCGACGATGAGGCTGTGCTGGGCGACGGAGAAGGCGTGGTCGCCGGCCGTCTGGCCGTTCCAACGGGCAACGCGGGCAAGGCCGTGGGCGATGTCGCTGATCTCGACATCGAGCGGCGATGGGTCGAGCAGGTCGAGCCGCCGGCCGGAAAGCATGCGCTGCCAGGCGCGCGCCGACGTCACGCGCTTGCCTCGTCGGCGGTGGTTGGGAAGGCAAGCCCCGTCCATGCCGGCAGGGTCAACGTCACAGTCACGCCGCCGGCGAGCAGGTTGACGCCATTGGCCATCGCTTCGCCGGCCTTGTCGATGCGCACGATCGCCAGGGCCGATGTGCCGTGCACCGTACCGAGCGTGCCGATCGGCTTGCCATCAGCTGTTATCGCCGTGCCGCTCGGCGGCAGCGCCGATGCGCCGGCGACAATCACCACGCGACGGCGCGGTGTGCCGCGGTGTTGCATGCGCGAAACCACTTCCTGGCCGACATAGCAGCCCTTGCGGAAGGAGAGAGCGTCGTTCTTGTCCATTAGTACATCGTGCGGGAAGGCATCCTGCAGCGCATAATCAGGGCCGGAATCGGCAATGCCGGAGACGATCCGGAGTTGGTCGAGGTCGGCGGCGGACGCCGCATCCGTCTCAGCTTCCCCATAGGAGCGAAACACCGCGGCGCCGGCCTTCTCGAAGCGGTGATCGCGGTAACCGCTCGCCTGCGGCTCATTAAAGGCGATGACAGTGGGCGTCGATGTGTCCAGTGAAAGGGTCACTGCCGAGCGCAGCTTGTACATCGTCAGCCGCTTCAGAAGCGCTTCGGCCTGATCGGCAGTGGTTTCCAGCCTTAAGGCGTCGCCGTCGCGAGAAATCATGAAATCGAACAGGATCTTGCCTTGCGGCGTCAGCAGCGCTCCGGGTCTCGCCTCATCAGGGGCGAGGGCATCGAGATCGGTGGTGATCAACCCCTGGAGAAGATCTTCCGCATCCTTGCCGGAAACGGAGACGATCGCGCGGTCGTCGAGGCGAACTCTGGGCATGGCTCGAATCCTATTCACATTGCCGAACAGGTAGGATGTTCAGGGATGAACGGCAAGCGTGTCGCCGGCGCTTAGAGCGCTTCATCTTTAAGCGGAAGCGATTCTGTTGGCTCAAAACGGCCGTTCCACACGAAGGATGGCGCGGAGCGATGCGGATCCATCGGGCAAGCCATCCGACACAGTGGGCGGCCGTTTTCAGCCAACCCGAAGGGCCGGATGAATTTCGGCCATTACCGGCGGCGGCCGTCTTGACCGCAGCTTCTGCTGCGCTCTTCGCCAGCCGCCTTGGTCCTGGCCGAAATTCCTTCCGGCAGAATGCTCCTGTTTAAAGACGGAGCGCTCTAGTCGCCGGCGATAAAAAATTTCCACTTCCCGTCGGGCATGATGCCGACACGGTAGAAGTTGTAGCTGCCGAATTCTTCCATGTCGGCAAAATCGCCCGCCGTCACCAGCCGGAAGAGATCGACTTTTTCCGGCGCGGTCAGCGAAGCCAGCGGCTTTTCGGCGAAATAGGGCCAGACATAGGCTTCCTGCGGCGTACCCTTCTCGACCTGGACGAAGCCGGTCGAAAGCACGTCGAGCAGGATCGCCAGGATCTCAACGCCGTCCTGGTCGCCCGACAGGCTTTTCAGGATCGCGATTGGATCTTCGTCGGCGTTGACGCCGGTGACCTGGGTTTGGGTTGGGCCCTTGCCGAGCAGCGGTCGCAGCCGCTCGATATCGCCGGAGGCGGCGGCCTCGACGATCAGTTCGCGCATGCGCGCCACGGGCGCCGGTATCTTGGAAACGTCGCTCAGGACTTCGACCGGCTCGACCGTCTTCGGCTCTTCGGCGGCCTGATCTTCCTTCGTGATCGTCACCGTCTTTTTGATCAGCGGGTCCGGCATCGGGATTTCGAGCGGGAGCTTTTCTTCCTGATCCGGTTCGTCATCCACAGGTTCGGCTGGCGGAGGGGTGGTGTTCTGGTCGCTCGCGACTGCTTTGGGTTCGTCCTGCAACTCGCTGAGCGCGAATGCGGGCGACGTCGTAACCGGAACGCTCAGCGCGACACCGGCCAGAAGCAGCGTAACAAGGCGAACCGGAGAGGTCCGGTTGGCATGGTTCCGGCTCATAAGGGCAGTCCTGATGTTACTGAAGCGAGCGTTGGGGCGAAAATTCACCGGCGAGCATGCGCTCGCGAAGCGAATTGAGCATCGCTTCCGCACCTTCTTCACCATGAAGCCGAACGGTTTCCCGCATGGCTAGAGCGATGGCCGCATCGGCGATGATTTCTGGCTCGATGCCATCAGCCATGCCGTCCGCCCAGGCCTCGCTCTGGTGTTCCAGCGCTGCCTGCATTTTCTCGTGGACGATCATGTCATCGATGTCGGTCAGGCTTGGTTCCATCATTCGTTCCATGCGACTTCCATTGCTGCAAGTGGCTCACTTTAACGTCGTCTGGCTGAACCTCAACTGAACGACTGTGACCCGGTTGTCACTTCTTACCACTCTCTTAACGAACTTAGCAGCCTTTTCCCGAAACGACACGGGGTCGTGAGAAAAGAGGTTAATTTATTGCTAATTTCCAAAGCGAGCGACGATTTCTGACGCAAGTGTTGCTCCTTCGGCACGATATCGCTGTTCCGCGACGATCGCCGGCTGCGTGCAGGTCGTGTAGACTGAGGCGAAGGTGCGATACCCCCGGTTGAAGGCGGCGGTCATCCGCTCGCGCCTTTTTTCTTCGTTGGCCGTTTCCTTGTCGATCAGCTCCTGCATCGAGCGCCGCCAGACATCTTCGGGCTCCTTGACGCAGAGATTGCGCAGATAGTGAACCGATCCGAGAACCTCGGCGAGGCGAATCAGTCGTTGGTCGTATGGCGTCGGCTTCTCCTCGACGACAGCGGGGGCGGGCGCTTGTTCCTGCGTCTTGTCCTGCGGCGGTGCCGCAGTTTTCTGCGCCGCCGCGGCCGTCGCCGTGGCGAGCAGCACTGTTGTCACGCTCAGGCGGATGATGGTCGGGCCGAATGTCATCATCCCATCAAGTCCGAATCGGCGGCTGTTTCAAGGCGTCCGCCCGACTTTGCGTTTGTCGCACTGTGGGCCGCCAGTTTTTCCACGCATTCGCGAACGCTGTCGGGAATGGGAAGCGCAAAGATCTCGTCCGGCGTGAACCAGCCGAGGCCCGCCGCGTCGTCGCCGGCAACGGCGACAGCCGTCGGGTTCGACTGTGCCCGGAAGACGGAGAGGAAGAAATGCCGTCCTTCCGATTCCTTGCCCGGCAGATCGTAGGTTTCGAACAGCACGGGGGTGTGGGCGTGGATGCCTGTCTCTTCCTGCAGTTCGCGAAGGGCCGTCTGCTCTGGGGTCTCACCCGGCTCGGCCCGGCCGCCCGGAAAGGCGTACATGTCGGCCGACGGCGGATTGGCGCGTCGCACCAAGAGGTAGCGGCCATCGCGTTCGAGAATGACGGAGGAGGCGAGTTCGGGCAGTTTCGGCATGATGGAATCAATTTCGATCGGTATCGTTGACCCATCCTACGTGAAGTGCCACATCCATGTCATGTGCGGACGTTTTGCGCTGACGGCGACGGCTGAAGAACTGATGGAGCTGTTCGGCTTGCTGGAAAGCGATGACTTTCCGGCGCGCTTCAATATTGCGCCGACGCAGCCGATCATCGTCGTGGTCGCCGCAGACCGAGCTGGGCCGGGAAGCAACCTGCCGGAGCGCAGGGCCCTTCTCGTCCGCTGGGGGTTCACGCCCGGCTGGGTCAAGGACCCCAGGGATTTTCCGCTGCTGATCAATGCCCGCGCCGAGACGGCAATCGAAAAGGCGTCGTTTCGCGCCGCGATGCGGCACCGGCGCGTGCTGGTCCCGGCATCGGGCTTCTATGAATGGCATCGCCCGGCAAAGGGCAGCGGCGAGGCTTCGCAGGCCTACTGGATCCGTCCACGCAAGGGCGGCATCGTCGCCTTTGCCGGCCTGATGGAGACTTGGTCTTCCGCCGACGGCTCCGAAGTCGACACTGCCGCAGTCTTAACGACCAGCGCCAATCCGGCCATCGCCCCCATTCACGACCGCATGCCGGTCGTGATCCAGCCGGAAGATTTCGCCCGCTGGCTGGACTGCAAGACGCAGGAGCCGCGCGACGTCCTCGATCTGATGGTGCCGGCTTCGGAGGACTTTTTCGAAGCGATCCCCGTATCCGACAAGGTCAACAAGGTGGCCAATGCGGGGGCCGATATTCAGGAGGCGGTCATCCCGCAGTTGGCGCCGAAAGCGCCCGCGAAGGACGACAAGAACGGGGACAGGCCCGACGACGGGCAGATGTCCCTGTTCTGATCTGTCGGGCGTTACGCCGGCTGCTTCTTAAGCTTGGCGGCGGGCTTTGCCTTCACCTGCAGGGCAGCGGCCAGCACGGCCTTGAGGCCGAGCGGACGGTACTGTTGAACCAGATCGGCGGAAGTCTTGGCGATATCGGTGGTCTTGGCAGTCTGCACGTGCATGCACTCCTCGATGCTTTCCCTGGACCGGAAACTCCTCGCTCTCGCTTGCTTAGGCGACAACGACGCTCCTCCTCATTTCTCCGGAGACAGGAATCGCGGTGCAGGGCCAAGCTGCACGACGAATCTCTTTCCCGCGTGGCGATCCCAGATAAGCCAAATCATGACAAATCCATGACGATGCCTCCGCTTGAATAGTTGGCTGTGCTTCGCATGCCGCTGGCCACTTGACCGGCGCCATGCGAAGCGCGATAAGTGTGGCCATGAAAACGGTTACCTGCATTATCTGCCGGAAGATTATTCGCTAGCGCTTCGCTGGCCTGGCCGTTTTCGTCTCCCGAAATCCAAGATGACAAACGCGCGGGCCTCCCGGGCGCCGTATTTCTGACGGTCGCATGCGTATTGGAGATTTGGAATGGGCGGAGTGCCGACACTTAAGCTGTACAACACGCTGACGCGGGAGAAGGTCGATTTCCGGCCGATCGATCCCGACAACGTCCGCATGTATGTCTGCGGCCCGACCGTCTATGATTACGCCCATATCGGCAATGCGCGTCCGGTCATCGTCTTCGATATCCTGTTCCGGCTGCTGCGCCATGTCTATGGCCCGCAGAAGGTCACCTATGTTCGCAACATCACCGACGTCGACGACAAGATCAACGCGCGGGCCTTGCGCGATTATCCCGGCCTGCCGTTGAACGAGGCGATCCGGCATGTGACCGAGAAGACCGAGACGCAGTTCCTCGAAGACGCCAAGTCGCTCGGCTGCCTTGACCCTGACATCCAGCCGCGCGCGACCGACAACATTCCTCAGATGATTGACATCATCGACAAGCTGATTGCCAAGGGCCATGCCTACAAGGCAGGTGGCGAGGTGCTGTTCGATACCAAATCGATGCCGGACTACGGGCAGCTTTCCAAGCGCAATCTCGACGAACAGCAGGCCGGCGCCCGCGTCGCCGTCGAGGCGCACAAGAAACACCCGGGCGATTTCGTGCTCTGGAAACTCTCGGCCGACAACGAACCGGGCTGGCACAGCCCGTGGGGCAGGGGCCGTCCGGGCTGGCACATCGAGTGCTCGGCCATGAGCGGGCGTTATCTGGGCGAAGTCTTCGATATTCACGGCGGCGGGCTCGATCTCATCTTCCCGCACCACGAGAACGAGATTGCCCAGTCGCGTTGCGCCCATGGCACGGACGTGATGGCGAATGTCTGGATGCACAACGGCTTCCTGCAGGTCGAAGGCCGCAAGATGTCGAAGTCCGAAGGCAACTTCGTCACCATCTACGAGCTGCTGCACACCGAAAAGTTCGGCGGTCGGAAATGGCCGGGCGACGTGCTGCGCCTTGCGATGCTGATGACCCACTATCGCGAGCCGATCGATTTCTCGATCAAGCGCCTCGAGGAGGCCGAGCATCTGCTGTCGAAATGGCCGGTGCCGGGCGATGCCAAGGGCGAGGTCGATCCGGCCATCGTCGCGGCACTGTCCGACGACTTGAACACAGTGGCCGCCGTTCAGGCGCTGCATGCGCTGGCTCAAAAAACTGCCAGCGATCCGAGCCTGAGGGGAAACTTTGCCGCAAGCGCATCGCTGCTCGGCATCGTGCCGCAGGCAGTCGAACTCGACGAGGCCGTCGTGCACGAGGTCGATGGCCGCGTGCGCGCACGTCTCGAATTGCTGAAGGCCAGGGACTTCGCTGCGGCCGACAGGATCCGTGACGATCTGCTCGCCCAGGGCATCCAGTTGAAGGACGGCAAGGATCCGGCGACCGGCGAACGTGTGACGACCTGGGAAGTGAAGCGGTGAAGGCGGCCTGCCGTCCCCTATTGCCCCTGGAAGCCGATGGTCTCCGGGCAGGGGACGGCGGTCGCAGCCTGGCGGCATGAGGAAAGGCGGATGAAGGAGGAGTTCGTGCAATGATCGATCATACTAGCATCTCGGTTGCGGATTTCGACAGGGCGAAGTCGTTCTACGACAGCGCATTCGCCCCGCTTGGAGCATCCTTCCTGATGATAGTGCCGGCCGAACATACCGGCGGTGTCAAGGTCGGCGGCTACGGTCGTGAACGTCCGGTCTTCTGGCTGCATGAGGCCGTCGCGGGCCCGGGGCGGCACTATGCTTTCACCGCTCGCAGCCGCAGCGAAGTCGATGCCTTCTACGACGCGGCCCTGTCTGCCGGCGGCCGCGACAATGGCAGGCCGGGACTGCGCCCGCACTACCACCCGGATTATTATGCCGCCTTCGTCTTCGATCCCGACGGCAACAATATCGAGGCAGTCTGTCATGCGCGGCCTGAGGAGGCGTTGCGATGAGCCTCGACAACAGACCATATCATACCGGCGGCTGCCAATGCGGTGCCGTGCGCTTCCGCGTCGAGGGCGTGCTCGGTGATGCTTCCGTCTGCCATTGCCGCATGTGCCAGAAGGCGAGCGGAAACTTCTATTTACCGCTGGTGTCCGTGCGTAAAGCCACCGTCACCTGGACGCGCGGCGAGCGCAAATGTTTCCAGTCGTCCAACCTCGGCTGGCGTGGCTTTTGCGGCGACTGCGGCACGCCGCTGACCTATGAGGCGCCCGATGGCATGGCATTGGCGATCGCCGCCTTCGATGAGCCTCAGGGGATTGTTCCGACGATCCAGTGGGGCATCGAGGCTAAGCTGCCCTATGTCGACAAGGTGCACTCGCTTCCGGGCGAGGAGACGCTGGCCGATGCCGACGCTGTTGCGTTCCTTGCCGACCTCGTTTCCTACCAGCATCCTGATCACGACACCGAAACCTGGCCCCCGGAGGACAAAAGATGACGGAGACTGTTCGAACAGGCGGGTGCCAATGCGGTGCGGTGCGTTTCCGCATTCGGGGACAGCTCGGCCGTCCGTCGATCTGCCATTGCCGCATGTGCCAGAAGCAGTTCGGCTCCTTCTTCTCGGCCCTGGTGACGGCGCCGAAGGATGGCGTCGAGTGGACACGCGACGAACCGAGCTATTTCCAATCTTCGGTCAATATCGATCGCGGTTTCTGCCCGAAATGCGGCACGCCGATGATCTACCGCCATCCCGGCGGCATCGAGATCGCCATCGGCACCTTCGACGACCGCAGCGATCTGGCGCCGCAGATCCAGGTTAATTATGCCTCGCGGCTTCCCTGGGTCGAGACCATCTTCGACCAGCCGGCGCTGACGGATCCGGATTTCTATAGCCGGCAGGAGAGCATCATTTCCTTCCAGCACCCCGATCACGAGACCGAGCAATGGCACGAACCGGGAGCGTTCAAATGACGATTTCGCGCATCTTTACCGGCGGCTGCCAATGCGGGGCGGTCCGCTACCGCGCCGAAGGCGTGCTGGCGGATGCGCATATCTGTCACTGTCGGATGTGCCAGAAGGCGGCCGGCAATTATTTCATGCCGCTCGCCAACATTGCGCGCGACAAATTTGACATTACCCGCGGACAAGCATCCTGGTTCCGCTCGTCCCATCTGGTGCGCCGCGGCTTCTGCCATGATTGCGGAACGCCGCTCTTCTATGACATGCCGGATGAGGACTTCCTCAACATCGTGCTCGGCTCGCTCGACGATCCGGACGATCTGCCGCCGGTTTATCAGTCGGGGGTGGAATCGCGCATGGTGTGGTTCTCGCGGCTTGCGAAACTTCCCGAGAGGCAGACCGACGACGGCAGCGAGCTTTCCGCCACCCGGCATCTGCTCGTGCTCGAAACAAACCGCCAGCATCCCGATTACGATACGGTGCACTGGCCACCGATGAAAGACTGATGATGACTGCTGAATTGCGTACGCTCTCCCCGGAAATCGAACCCTATGCGTCGGGCCACCTCGACGTCGGCGACGGTCATTCGGTCTATTGGGAACGGGTGGGAACACCGGGCGCAAAGCCGGCGGTGTTCCTGCATGGCGGGCCGGGCGGCACGATCTCGCCCAACCATCGCCGGCTGTTCGACCCCAGCCTCTACGACGTGACGCTGTTCGACCAGCGCGGTTGCGGCAAGTCGACGCCGCATGCGGAGATCGAAGCCAACACCACCTGGCACCTCGTCGCCGATATCGAACGTCTGCGCGAGATGGCAGGGGCTGAGAAGTGGCTGGTGTTCGGCGGGTCCTGGGGGTCGACCCTTGCGCTTGCCTATGCGGAGAAACACCCGGAGCGGGTCACGGAGCTGGTGCTTCGCGGCATCTATACCCTGACCAAAGCGGAACTCGACTGGTACTATCAGTTCGGCGTCTCCGAGATGTTTCCGGACAAATGGGAGCGTTTCATCGCACCGATCCCGGAGAATGAGCGCCACGAGATGATGCACGCCTATCACCGGCGGCTGACCAGCGATGACCGGGCGACGCGGCTTGCGGCGGCCAAAAGCTGGAGCATCTGGGAAGGCGAGACGATTACGCTGCTGCCGGAGCTGTCGACCAGCGGCCGGTTCGAAGAGGACGAATTCGCCGATGCCTTTGCCCGCATCGAGAACCACTTCTTCGTCAATGCCGGCTGGATGGAGGATGGCCAGTTGCTGCGGGACGCCCATCGTCTGCACGGCATCCCCGGCGTGATCGTCCAGGGCCGCTACGACATGCCGTGCCCGGCCAAATATGCCTGGCAATTGCACAAGGCCTGGCCCGAGGCGGAGTTCCACCTGATCGAGGGGGCAGGGCATGCCTATTCCGAGCCGGGTATTCTCGACCGGCTGATCCGCGCCGCCGACAAGTTCGCAGGCAAGACCGAATAACGACTGAGCATTATTGGAAACGAGCCATGACCAGGGAACGCATCTACCTCTTCGACACGACGCTACGGGACGGGCAACAGACGCCCGGCATCGACTTTTCCGTCGAGGACAAGATTGCGATTACCACGCTGCTCGACGATTTCGGCATGGACTATGTCGAAGGCGGTTATCCCGGTGCCAATCCCACCGACACGGAGTTCTTCAAGCGCAAGCGCACGAAGAAGGCATCCTTCGTCGCCTTCGGCATGACCAAGCGCGCCGGCGTTTCCGCCTCGAACGACCCGGGCCTTGCGGCCCTGCTCGAAGCAAGGACCGACGCGATCTGTCTCGTGGCCAAAAGCTGGGATTACCACGTGGCGGTGGCGCTCGGCTGTTCCAATGAGGAAAACCTCGACAACATCCAGGCGTCCGTCGCAGCCGTCGTCGGTGCCGGCCGCGAGGCTATGGTCGACTGCGAGCATTTCTTCGACGGCTACAAGGCCAACCCCGCCTATGCGCTTGCCTGTGCGAAAACCGCCTTCGAAGCGGGCGCACGCTGGATCGTGCTTTGCGATACCAATGGCGGCACACAGCCGCACGAAGTGCGCGAGATCGTTTCGGCGGTCATCGCCGCCGGTGTGCCCGGCGCCAATCTCGGCATCCACGCCCATAACGACACGGGCCAGGCGATTGCCAATTCGCTCGCCGCCGTCGAGGCCGGCGTCCGCCAGATACAGGGAACGCTGAACGGTATCGGCGAGCGCTGCGGCAATGCCAATCTGGTGACGCTGATCCCCACTCTGGCGCTGAAGGATATCTATTCGAGCCGATTCGAAACGGCGATCGATGCCGACCGCCTGCAGGAGTTGACGAAGCTCTCGCACGCCTTCGATGAGCTTTTGAACCGCTCGCCCGACATGCAGGCGCCCTATGTCGGTGCCTCGGCCTTTGCCACCAAGGCCGGCATTCACGCCTCGGCACTTCTGAAGGATCCGCGCACGTATGAGCACATCGCTCCCGAAAGTGTCGGCAATCTGCGCAAGGTCATGGTGTCCGACCAGGGCGGCAAGGCGAATTTCATCAACGCGCTGAAGCGCCGCGGCATCGTGGTCGGCAAGGACGATCCCAAGCTCGACAAGTTGATCGCGATCGTCAAGGAGCGTGAAGCGACCGGCTACGCCTATGAGGGCGCCGATGCGAGTTTTGCGCTTCTGGCCAGCCGCATCCTCGGAACGGTGCCAGATTTCTTCCACGTCGAAAGCTTCCGGGTGATGGTCGAACGCCGCTTCGACGCCAACGGCCAGCTGAAAACCGTGTCGGAAGCGGTCGTCCGGGTCATCGTCGATGGCGAAACCATGATGTCCGTTGCCGAGGGCCACGGCCCGGTCAATGCGCTCGATCTGGCGCTGCGCAAGGATCTCGGCAAGTACCAGTCCGAGATCGAAGACCTGGAGCTTGCGGACTACAAGGTTCGTATCCTCAACGGCGGAACCGAGGCGATCACGCGCGTTCTGATCGAGTCGACCGATGGCACGGGCGCGCGCTGGTGGACAGTGGGCGTCTCCGACAACATTATCGATGCCTCGTTCCAGGCGCTGATGGATAGCATCATTTTCAAGCTCCTGAAGAATCGCGATCATGTCGGGTTGATCGCCGCCGAATAGCGCGCCGTGCCGTGCAGAAAGGTCAGGCCGCGCCCGTGACCGGAGCGGTCCTGCCTAAAGTATGAGCAAAATTCACCATCCGTTCACGGAAATGAATTGGTGCATTGATGGTCATTGGAGTACGACGCCTCATGGAAGGCGTTCGTCGGCCGAAAAGGCTGCGCCTTTGACTAGAGCATTTCCAGGAAAAATGCGGAGCGGTTTTCCGCCGGGAGATGCGTAAAACAAAGAGATAGAGCGTTTCTGCGATTCCGTCCAAAACGGAAACGCTCTAGGACCGGAGCGGGCGTCATTGCCCCGATAGCCTCCGGCGAATACATCAGGAAAAATGTCATGGCCGAGCCGAACGCGAAAGTACCCGCAGAAAACACCGATTCCGCCAAAGGCTTTGCCTTTGCGCTCACGGCCTATCTGCTTTGGGGATTTCTGCCTTTCTTCATGAAGGCGATCGCTCATATCCCGGCGCCGGAAGTGGTTGCGCACCGCATTGTCTGGTCGGTTCCGCTCGCGGGCCTCGTGCTGGTCTGGCTTGGGCGCACGGAAGACGTCAAGGTCGCCCTTCGTTCACCACGCATGTTGCGCATGGCGGCTCTCACGGCCGTGCTCATCACCATCAATTGGGGCATCTATGTCTGGGCGATCGGTGCCGGCCGGGCGATCGAGACGGCACTCGGCTATTACATCAATCCGCTGTTTTCGATCTTCCTCGGCGCACTGCTGTTGAAGGAAAAGCCGAGCCCGGCGCAGATGGTGGCGATCGCGCTGGCCGCTGCCGCCGTTGGCGTCCTTGCCTTCGATGCCGGCGGTCTGCCCTGGGTGTCGATCGGGCTCTGCCTCTCCTGGGGTTTCTATGCCTTTTTCCGCAAGACGCTGCCGATTGGTCCGAACCAGGGTTTCTTCCTAGAAGTGCTGCTGCTCAGCATCCCGGCGATCGGCTACATCATCTGGCTCGAGGCCACCGGCCAGGGACATTTCGGCGATACCGGCATGGCCGATGTGCTCTGGCTGATGTCCTGCGGCATTGTTACCGCCATTCCGCTGATGATCTATGCCAACGGCGCGAAGCTGCTGCGGCTCTCGACCATCGGCATCATGCAGTACATCGCTCCGACGATGATCTTCCTGATCGCCGTCTTTGTCTTCCACGAGCCTTTCGGCACGGCAAAGCTGATCGCTTTCGCGCTGATCTGGGGAGCCCTCGTCATCTATTCCGGCGCCATGCTGGCGCAGAGCCGTGCCCGTCGGGCGGAGCAGGTCAGTCCGGCCGAGTAAAGGCTAGGCAGGAATGGAAAAGGTGCGCCCGGCAGGCGCGCCTTTTTTGATTCTGGGGAGTAAAACGATCGGCGTCTAGAGGCGCGCCGCGATCTCCAGGATTCGCTGGCTGCGCTTTAAGCTCTTGTTCTTGCGCATGTCG
Organism: Ensifer sp. 4252; assembly: GCF_050434565.1. Classification (NCBI taxonomy): domain Bacteria; kingdom Pseudomonadati; phylum Pseudomonadota; class Alphaproteobacteria; order Hyphomicrobiales; family Rhizobiaceae; genus Ensifer; species Ensifer sp. 4252. The sequence goes on along the minus strand of NZ_JBNDIU010000001.1, from coordinate 505,564 downwards.
TTATCGCAAAACCGCTGCGCACTTTTGCGCGACATGCTTTAGAGGCGCGAGATGATTTCGGCTTCGCCTTCGCGGCCGTTTGCGCCGTTGGCCGCGGCAAGGATCGCGGGCACGATATCCTCGGCCTTCTCCACGACAAGCGGCTGGACGAGGTGGGCGGTGTGAACGAAGCCTTCAGCGCGCATGTGCTGCAGCAGATCCAGCATCGGTTTCCAGAAATCGTTCATGTTGCCGAAGACCATCGGCTTGCGGTGACGCCCGAGCTGCGCCCAGGTCATGATCTCGACGATCTCTTCGAGCGTGCCGATGCCGCCAGGCAGGGCGACAAAGGCGTCCGCCCGCTCGAACATGGTGTGCTTGCGCTCATGCATGTCTGCGGTGACGATCAGTTCGTTGAGCTGGCCGAGGGAATGGCGCGTCGCTTCCTTGTCCATCAGGAATTCCGGGATGATGCCAGTGACCTCGCCGCCATTGGAAAGCACGCCGCTTGCGACCGCTCCCATGATGCCGCGCGTGCCGCCTCCATAGACCAGACGCAGGCCGTGGTCGGCGATCGAGCGGCCGAGCGCGCGGCCGGCTTCCATGTAAATCGGGTCGCACCCCGGCTGTGAGCCGCAGTAGACGCAGATGGATCGAATCGTGCTGATTTCAGTGTTCATCCGGTCAAAAAACATTGCAGCGCAGCAAGGGTCAAGAAAAATGAGGGGAAAGCTTGGTTCACGGCACTTGCAACAAGGGCGGCTTCTTGTTTGCTAGTCTAGGAAACGCTAGCAATTTCAGGGATCGATTGAAGAAATTGGGCGGGTAGCTCGCAGTTGCGCTATAATGATAGTGCAAGCCCCGCGCCTTAGGCCGATGAGAGGGCATGCGCGGAGCGTCGCTCCGCTCCTGTGGAGAGTGGCATGATCAAGAACAAGGCCGGCTGGGTGGCCCTTACTGTCCTTGCGGCAGCAACAGCGTTGATGGTTTTTGTAGTTCAACCGAATTTGCGTGGCGGCAAGGAAGCGTCGGCCGATGGCACGGCAAACGCTCCGGCCCAAACCGGCGAAGCCGCATCGTCGAACGGCGGGCCTCAGCCTACTCCGGGCGCGGCGAAGTCCGGTGACGCCACCAAAATGGTGGAGCCGCAACAGGCGGCAAGCGCCGCTGGCGCGAAACAACCGGCCGAGGATGCATCCATTCCCGGTTTTGACGTCGTGCGCGTCGAACCCGATGGTTCGACCGTTGTTGCCGGCCACGCCTCACCGGGCTCCAAGCTCGAAATCCTCAACGGCACGACGGTTGTCGGAACAGCCGATGTCGGCGTGACCGGCGATTTCGCCGCCGTCTTCGACAAGCCTCTTCCGGCCGGGGACTACCAGCTGACCCTGCGCGCTGTCGGCGAAGATGGAGTTGCCAAGAATTCGCAAGAGGTCGCAACGGTTTCCGTACCAAAGGACCCGACCGGCCAACTGCTTGCCATGGTCTCTAAGCCCGGCACGGCCAGCCGGCTGCTCACCACGCCTGACGCCCTGGCGGGCGCTGCGCAGACGGCTGACGCGCCTGCTTCGCAGGCGCCTGCGGCGACATCCGCCGACGTGGCGTCTGCAACGCCGCAGACGACGAGCGACGCAACGGCGGCAAAGCCGAACGGCGCTGCAGGGCTGCAGGTGACCGCCGTCGAGATCGAGGGCGCCAAGATGTTCGTCGCCGGTAGTGCAAAGCCGGGTGCCCTTGTTCGCATCTACGCGGACGACAAGCTGCTCGGCGAAATGAAGGCGGATGACAAGGGCCACTTTGTCGTAGACGGTCAGATCGACCTTTCGGTCGGCAGCCACATCATCCGTGCAGATATGTTGAGCGAGGACGCAAGCAAGGTCGTGATGCGCGCATCGGTGCCCTTCGACCGCCCAGCCGGTAGCCAGGTCGCTGCCGTTGCCGGTCCGGTTTCGGCCGCCGCTACGGCCGGCCTCGACGGGCTGCGCGCCGAAGCCGGCAAGGCGCTGGCGCTGCTGAAGGGACTTTTCTCCAACGGCAAGGTGCCGACGGGCGAGCAACTCGCGGCAGCACGCTCTGCAAGCGAATTTTCGCTCAAGTCGCTGGCCGACTTCAGGCTGACCGACAATTCTGACCAGGCATTGGCCGATGAAGTTGCGCGGACAGCAAAGGCTGCAGCCGATGCGCTTGCCGTGCTGAAGGATGCCCCGCAGGATGCCTCGAGCGTCGCTGCAGCCTTGACCAAGGTTGAAGCCTCGGTCGGTGCGATTCTCGCCGAACGCGGCAGTGTCACACCGGCGGTTGCTGCTGCGGCACAGCCCGCCGCATCGGGCGAGGTCGCGGAGGCTTCCGGCGCGTCGAAGGTCAAGGGTGCCGGTAGCGAGATCGCCATTGATGTCGCCGCGGCGCAACCTTCCATGGCCTCCACTGCAACGCAGGCCCAGCCGGAAACGGTGGAGCAAGCGCCGCTGAAGGAAAGCAAGAGTTCGGTGATCATCCGTCGCGGCGATACGCTCTGGCAGATCTCACGGCGTGTCTATGGCGCGGGCCTCCGCTACACCACGATCTATCTGGCCAACCAGGCGCAGATCGAAAACCCCGACCGCATCCGTCCGGGCCAGGTCTTCGGCGTTCCCGATCAGGCACTTTCCGATGAGGAATCGCGGGAAATTCACAAGAAGCATATGAAACACGAACAATAGGCTGCTTATCGGCGCGCAATCGCATTGCGGTGGTGTCGACGGAGACCTATCTGTCAAATAAGGCGGCGTCTTCAACGAGACGCCGCTTTTCATTGGATGGTGACGATGTGCCCCGACGTCCTTGCCCAAGGTTCGAGGCGCGGAGCCGTAATAGCGCGACGCCGGTGGATTGGCATGACTGTCGGCCTGTGTTTGCGAAAGAATGAAGGCGGATCAAGACGTGGCACCTCAGAACCAGACGAAAACGATTTCCGCCGATACGAGCAACCCGTTTCGCACCATCGTCAACCTGTGGCCCTATATGTGGCCTTCGGATCGGGCTGATCTGAAGCTTCGGGTCGTCTGGGCAACGATCATTCTGGTGATTGCCAAGGTCGTCCTGATCCTCGTTCCCTATTTCTTCAAGTGGGCGACGGATGCGCTGAACAACAAGCCGGATGCACTGGGCTTCCTGCCGCAGTTCCTGAGCGGCGCGGTCATGCTCGTGCTTGCTTATAATCTCGCGCGCCTGCTGCAGGCGGGGCTCAACCAGTTGCGCGACGCGCTGTTTGCCAGCGTTGGGCAGCATGCGGTCAGGCAACTCGCCTACAAGACCTTCGTCCACATGCACCAGCTGTCGCTGCGCTTTCATCTGGAGCGGCGCACCGGCGGTCTGTCACGCGTGATCGAGCGCGGCACCAAGGGCATCGAGACCATCGTCCGCTTCACCATCCTGAACAGCGTTCCGACGCTGATCGAGTTTTTGCTGACCGCCGTGATCTTCTGGTGGGGCTATGGTTTCAGCTACCTGCTGGTCACGGCCATCACCGTCTCGCTCTATATCTGGTTTACGGTCAAGGCGAGCGACTGGCGCATCGCCATCCGCCGCTCCATGAACGACAGCGACACCGACGCCAATACCAAGGCGATCGACTCGCTCTTGAACTTCGAGACCGTCAAATATTTCGGCAATGAAGAGATGGAAGCCAAGCGCTTCGACAGATCGATGGAGCGCTACGAGAAGGCGGCGACCCAGGTCTGGACGTCGCTCGGCTGGCTCAACTTCGGCCAGGCGATGATTTTTGGTGCTGGCACGGCCGTCATGATGATCATGTCCGCGCTTGCGGTGCAGCGCGGCGAGCAGACACTCGGGGACTTCGTCTTCATCAATGCCATGCTGATCCAGCTTGCCATTCCGCTCAATTTCATCGGCTTCGTCTATCGCGAAATCCGTCAGGGCCTCACCGATATCGAACACATGTTCGATTTGCTCGACGTAGAAGCCGAAGTGGTCGACCGCCCGGATGCACGACAGCTCGCCATTGCCAACGGCGCCATCGCTTTCAAGGACGTGCACTTCGCCTATGATGCGGCGCGACCGATCCTGAAGGGCATCAGCTTCGAGGTGCCCGCCGGCAAGACCGTTGCAGTCGTCGGCCCTTCCGGGGCCGGTAAATCGACGCTGTCGCGGCTCCTCTATCGCTTCTACGACGTGCAGCAGGGCACGATCACCATCGACGGGCAGGACGTGCGCCATGTCACGCAGAAGAGCCTGCGCGCCGTGATCGGCATGGTGCCGCAGGATACGGTGCTGTTCAATGACACCATCGCCTACAACATTCGCTACGGGCGCGTCTCGGCGAGCGAGGAGGAGGTCGTCGCTGCGGCGGAGGCAGCGCAGATTGCCACCTTCATCCAGTCGCTTCCCGAAGGTTTCCAGGCGATGGTCGGCGAGCGCGGGCTCAAGCTTTCGGGCGGCGAGAAACAGCGCGTCGCCATCGCCCGCACGATCCTGAAGGCACCGCCGATCCTCATCCTCGATGAGGCGACTTCCGCGCTCGACACCCGCACGGAGCAGGAAATCCAGTCGGCGCTCGACGTCGTTTCCCGCAACCGCACGACGCTGGTCATCGCGCACCGGCTTTCGACGGTAATCAATGCCGATGAGATCATCGTGCTCAAGGACGGCGTTATCGCCGAACGCGGCACGCACGGGGAACTGATCGATCGCGACGGACTTTATGCTTCCATGTGGAGCCGCCAGCGTGAGGCGACCCAGGCGGAAGAGCAATTGAAGCGTGTGCGCGAGAGCGACGACCTCGGTATCGTCACGCGCGGCGAACCGGCCGTATGACGGCCATGTCTTGTAGCTGATCGCGACGCGTTTTGTCGCTGTCGGGCGGGCGGCGTTGCCGCGGGCGGCATTTCGCGCTAGGTCACGTTCCACAGCAAATCTGGAGTAGAGTTCATGAGCTTGGTCAATACGGTGCGCAACACGCTGGTTCCGGTGCACAAGGAAGGCTATCGCTTCATCGCGATCTTCTTCGTCGTGTCGCTGCTGCTGGGCTTGCTGTGGGAGCCGCTGATGTGGATCGGCTTCCTGCTCACCGCCTGGTGCGCCTATTTCTTTCGTGACCCCGAGCGCATGACGCCGATCGACGACGATCTGGTGATCAGCCCGGCCGATGGCCGTGTTTCGTCGATCACCATGGTGACGCCGCCGGAGGAGCTGGGGCTCGGTGCCGAACCGATGCTGCGCATCTCGGTCTTCATGAATGTCTTCAACTGCCACGTGAACCGTGCGCCGGTGACCGGCACCATCAGCCGCATCGCCTACCGCGCCGGCAAGTTCGTCAACGCCGAGCTCGACAAGGCCAGCCACGAGAACGAGCGCAACGGCCTCGTCATCCAGACAAAGCATGGCGCCATCGGCGTCGTGCAGATCGCTGGTCTCGTTGCCCGCCGCATCATTTGCTGGAAGTATGAAAACGCCTCGCTCGATGCCGGCGAGCGTTTTGGCCTCATCCGCTTCGGCTCGCGCCTCGACGTGTTCCTGCCTGAAGGTGTCGAGCCCCGCGTCAGCCTCGGCCAGACCGCGATTGCCGGTGAAACCGTGCTTGCCGAATTCGGCTCGGCCAAGGGCCCGGTCATCAGCCGTCGCGCATAAGGAGCCCCTATGGAAGGTCCCCAACAGGAAAATCCAGCCGAACCGCCGAAAGCCGCAGGCGAGGCGAACGGTTCAAACGACACCGGTCGCGGCCCCCGACTGCGCGAGATACCTCTGCGCCTGATGATCCCGAACATGATCACCGTCCTGGCGATCTGCGCGGGTCTCTCCGGCATCCGGCTCGCCTTTGAAAACCGCATCGAGCTTGCCGTTGCCATGGTGTTGCTTGCGGCCTTTCTCGACGGCATCGACGGTCGCGTCGCCCGCCTTTTGAAGGCGACGTCGAATTTCGGCGGTCAGATGGACTCGCTCGCCGATATCATCAATTTCGGTGTCGCACCGGCTCTTGTTCTCTACGTCTTCATCCTCGATCAGGCCCGCTCGATCGGCTGGATTGCTGCATTGATCTACGCGATTGCCTGCGGCCTGCGCTTGGCGCGCTTCAATGTCATGGCCGAACGCCAGTCCAAGGCCGCGTGGCAGTCGGAGTATTTTGTCGGCGTGCCTGCCCCGGCCGGCGCCATGCTGGTGCTGCTGCCGGTCTATCTCGGCCTGCTGGGCTTGGCACCCGAGCGCACCTTTGCGCTGATCGCATCGGGTTACACGGTGCTGATTGCCTTCCTGCTGGTCAGCCGTCTGCCGGTCTGGTCGGGCAAGTCGGAAAACAGCCGCGTGCGCCGCGATCTGGTCCTGCCGGTCATTCTCGTTGTCGTCTTCTATGTTGCGACGCTGATGACCTACACCTGGGAGACAATGGCGGTCACGGCGCTTGGCTACCTGATCACGCTGCCGTTCGGCGCTCGCTCGTGGCAACGCAAGTATGGCGGCGACTGGCCCGCCCATCCCGCCCATGGCGGCGACGGCCTGCCGGGCGATAAAGACTGAGACTTGAACAGCAGCACAAAAATAAAAGCCACCGTGGAAACACGGTGGCCTTTTCGATTTCGGCTTTAATGCCGCCGTTATTCCGGCAGGCGGTAATCGACGATCTTCTTTTCGCGAACGATGTAAAGCTTGCCGGTCTCGGTCTGGTCCGGACCGACCAGCGGCAGAAGCTGAGCGGCAACCTCGGAAGGATGCGGCACGGTTTCCGGATCTTCGCCGGGCATTGCCTGGGCGCGCATCGCGGTGCGGGTCGCGCCCGGGTCGACACTGAGGATGCGCAGAGGCAGTCGCTGCGTCTCTCCGGCCCAGGTGCGGGCGAGCGCTTCGACGGCTGCCTTGGAGGCGGAGTAGGGACCCCAGAACGGCTTGCACTTGTGGGCGGCGCTCGAGGAGAGAATGAGGGCACGTCCGGCATCGGACTTGATCAGCAGCGGCTCGAGCGTGCGGATCAGGCGCCAGGTGGCATTGACGTTGATGGTCATCACCTTCTCGAACACCTTGGCCTCGACGTGGCCGATCGGCGAGATGGTGCCGAGCACGCCGGCATTGGCGACCATGATGTCGAGCTTGCCCCAGCGCTCGTTGATCGCGCCGCCGAGCTTGTCGATCGCAGCCATGTCGGCGAGATCGAAGGGAACGAGCGTCGCCGAGCCGCCGGCCGCCTTGATCGCGTCATCCAGCTCTTCGAGGCCGCCGACGGTGCGGGCGCAGGCGACGACGTGAGCGCCAGCCTTGGCAAGTTCGAGGGCCGTGAAATAGCCGATACCGCGCGATGCGCCGGTGACGACGGCGACCCGGTCTTTCAAATTGATCGTCATTTTATTGTCTGATTATCCGTTGCTGGCGAGAACCGAGAGTTTGCGGACGTTGCTGGCGCCTTCCTGGTCGAGAAGGCGGGTCGGGTAGTCCCCGGTGAAATAGTGATCGGTGAACTGCGGCGACTTGGGATCGCGCTTGACCCCGCCCACTGCCTCGTAGAGGCCGTCGATCGACAGGAATTCGAGCGAGTCCGCGCCGATGAAGCGGCACATGGAGGCGAGGTCGGCGTGCTGGTTGGCCAAGAGCTTGTCGCGGTCCGGCGTGTCGATGCCGTAGAAGTCCGGGTGAAAGATCATCGGGCTGGCGACGCGCACATGCACTTCGCGTGCGCCGGCATCGCGGATCATCTGCACGATCTTGACCGAGGTGGTGCCGCGCACGATCGAATCGTCGACGAGCACGACGCGTTTGTCCTCGATCATCGCGCGGTTGGCCGAGTGCTTCAGCTTGACGCCGAAGGCGCGGATCTGCTGGGTCGGCTCGATGAAGGTGCGGCCGACATAATGGTTGCGGATGATGCCGAGCTCGAAGGGAATGCCGCTCTGCTGCGCGTAGCCGATTGCGGCCGGCGTGCCGCCATCGGGAACCGGGACGACGACATCGGCCTCGACAGGGGCTTCCTTGGCCAGGTTCTGGCCCATGTTCTTGCGCGCGACATAGACGTTGCGGCCGCCGACGACCGAATCCGGACGGGCGAAATAGACGTATTCGAACAGGCAGAGCCGCTCCGGTTGCGGAGCCAGCGGCTTGCGAGAATCGATCGAGATCGAGCCGTCGGACTGGATCTCGCAGATGATGATTTCGCCATTCTCGATGTCGCGCACGAACTTGGCGCCGATGATGTCGAGTGCGCAGGTTTCCGAGCAGAAGATCGGCTTGCCGTCGAGTTCGCCCATGACGAGCGGGCGGATGCCGTTCGGGTCGCGGGCGGCGATCAGCTTGGTGCGGGTCAGCGCCAGCATCGAGTAGCCGCCTTCGACCTGCGCGATCGCATCGGCGAAACGGTCGGTGGTCGAAGCGTGCTTGGAGCGGGCGATGAGGTGGAGGACGACTTCGGTATCGGAAGTCGACTGACAGATGGCGCCATCTGAGATGATCTGGCGACGGAGCGTCAGGCCGTTGGTGAAGTTGCCGTTGTGGGCAATCGCGATGCCGCCTTCATGCAGCTCGGCAAAGAGCGGCTGGACGTTGCGCAGCGCCACTTCGCCTGTCGTCGAGTAGCGCGTGTGGCCGATGGACATGAAACCCGGAAGCTTCGCGAGGGTAGCGGGGTCGGTGTAGTGGTCGCCGACGAGGCCCATGCGCTTTTCGGTGCAGAACTGCTTGCCGTCGAAGGTGACGATACCGGCAGCTTCCTGGCCGCGATGCTGGAGCGCATGCAGGCCGAGCGCCGTCAGCGCCGCCGCATCCGGGTGCCCCAGGATGCCGAAGACGCCGCACTCTTCGTGCAGGGTGTCGCCATCGAGTTCGTCATGGATTTCCGTGGATCTCAGATCGGTCATCACAGTCGCCTTTGCTCCGTGCCGGTGCGCATATCGTGATCAGGCCCGCCGTCTTCAAGCAATCTTAGCTGAAAACGGACACAAGCGTTATTCCCAAAAGGACAAAGCCCGCGCAGCGGGCTTTGTCGGCAGTTTTTCCATGTCTCAACCGTTGGTGGCCGGGGCGTCGTCAACCGGCGCCTGGTCGGGCGAACCCGACGGTGCCTGTCCGGGCGTGCCGGCCGGGGCCTCCCCTTCGCCTTCGCCGGTCGTGTCCTTGCCGCGCAGGCGGTCGAGGATAGTGGCGTCGGCTTCCTCGGGCAGAAGCGCGATCAGCTTGTTGCCGAGATTGTCGAGAAGCGGCTTGGACTTCGCCTGCGTGACCCAACCCGGCTGCTGCTGCGGAGCGACCAGCCAGTTGAAGAACAGCATGGCGACGACCACGAGCAGGATGCCGCGTGCCGCGCCGAAGAGAAAGCCGAGGGTGCGGTCGAGTGCGCCGATGCGGCTGTCGATGATGAAATCGGCGACGCGCATGGTGATGAAGGAAATGATGATCAGCGCGACCAGGAAGATCACTGCCGCCGAGCCGATCAGCGCGACCGTGTCGCTGCTGGTATACTGCTTGGCATAGGGCAGGAGATGCGGGTAGAGGAAGTAGGCCGCTGCCGCAGCACCCACCCAGCTGGCGACCGACAGGACTTCGCGCGAGAAGCCTCGAACCATGGCCAGGATTGCTGAAAACAGCGCGACGCCGAGAACGATACCGTCGAGAATTGTAATGGGCATTTTGTCCTTACTCCGAACCCGGTTCGTCCGGGTCTCCTCAAGCCTATCCGCCGTCGGCCCTGCCTGATGCTCAGGGCATGTCATGAGCCTGCTCAGAAGGCGTCCCGTGGAGCCACTTGCAGCACCCGCACCTTCAATCTGCGTCCTCTACCGGTCTCAGGGCGTTTCGCGATCCCGCGATGCGCGCCACCAGATCCGGCAGGCTTTCCAACTCGCTCCACCGGCCATTGCCGTTCTTTGGCAATTCGGTCGAGGCAGCTGGCAGAACAGCCTGCGAGAAACCGAGTTTCTCGGCTTCCTTGAGGCGTTGAGCGGTATGCGCAACCGGCCGGATGGCGCCCGACAAGCTGACTTCGCCGAAATAGACGCAATCAGCCGGAAGGGCAAGCCCGGCAAGCGACGAAACCAGTGCGGAAGCCACAGCCAAGTCGGCGGCAGGCTCGGAAATCCGGTAGCCGCCGGCGATGTTGAGGTAGACGTCGTGCTGACCGAGCCGCACGCCGCAGTGGGCTTCAAGCACCGCAAGGATCATGGAGAGACGGGCGGAATCCCAGCCGACGATGGCGCGGCGCGGCGTGCCGAGCGAGGTCGGCGCCACCAGCGCCTGCACCTCGACCAGGATCGGCCGCGTTCCCTCCATGCCGGCAAAGACTGCGGCGCCTGGCGATTTCTCGTTGCGCTCGCCGAGGAACAGTTCCGATGGGTTGGCGACCTCGCGCAGACCCTTGTCCGACATCTCGAAGACGCCGATCTCGTCAGTCGGTCCAAACCGGTTCTTCACCGTTCTCAAGATGCGGTAGTGGTGGCCTCGGTCGCCTTCAAAATAGAGCACCGCATCGACCATGTGCTCGACAACGCGGGGACCGGCGATCTGACCCTCCTTGGTGACGTGGCCGACAAGCACCACGGCGGTTCCCGTCTGCTTGGCAAAGCGGATCATCGCCTGAACGCCGGTCCGCACCTGGGTGACCGTGCCGGGTGCCGAATCGACGATGTCGCTCCAGAGTGTCTGGATCGAGTCGATGATGACGAGATCGGGGCGCTTGCCCTCGGCAAGCGTCGCGAGAATGTCCTCGACATTGGTTTCGGCCGCGAGCAGCACGTCGCTGTCGGCAGCACCGAGCCTTTGCGCGCGCAGACGCACTTGGGCGACGGCCTCTTCGCCCGAGACATAGATGACCCGGTGTTTCTGACGGGCAAGGGCGGCCGCCGCCTGCATCAGCACTGTCGATTTGCCGATGCCGGGATCGCCGCCGATGAGCAGGGCGGAGCCACGAACGAAGCCGCCGCCGGTGGCCCGGTCGAGCTCGGATATGCCGGTCTGGATGCGCGGGGCGTCCTCGATTTCACCGGAAAGCGTGGTCAGCGCAACCGGGCGCCCTTTTTTCGGTGCGCGGGAGGGGCCCCCGCCGATGCCGGCTGTCGGGTCGTCCTCGATGATCGTGTTCCATTCGCCGCAGCCCTCGCACTTGCCGGCCCAGCGGGTATGGATGGTGCCGCAGTTTTGGCAGACGAATTGTGTGCGGGCTTTCGCCATCGGGAACGACTTTCACAGTGCGGAGACTTCAGCGCATCGCCAATGGCGACACTACCGATGATCGGAGAATCACTTTTGCCTTCACATAATGCCGCGAAACGCGGAACAAAAGGTGATTTTCGGTGACGGACTGTAAAGTATCAGCGCAGGTCGGTATCAGACGGAGCCGATATAGTGGCGGTCGTAGCGGTGGCCGAGGCTGGTCAGCATCTCGTAGCCGATCGTGCCGCCGGCGCGCGCCACGTCGTCCACGGCGATATGTCGGCCGAAAAGCTCGATATAATCGCCGGCCCGCACTGCGTTTTCCGGGAGGTCGGTGACGTCGAAGAGGCTGAGGTCCATCGTCACCCGGCCGACATGCGGCACCTTCTGGCCATGCAGAAAACCGAATGCGCCTGACGGCGTTGCCTGCCGCAGGGTCACGCCACCGCCCGAGACCGAGCGGTGGTAGCCGTCGGCATAACCGACGGCAACGGTCGCAATGCGGCTGTCGCGGTTGAAACGCGCAGACGCGCCGTAGCTTGCGTGGCCGCCGGAGGCGACGTTGCGGACCTGAATGATGCGGGCTTCCGCCGTCACGACCGGCTTCATCGGATTGGCGACGTCATTGACCGCTTCGCCGCCATAGACCGCGATGCCCGGGCGCGTCAGGTTGAAATGGTAGTCGTCGCCCAGGAACACGCCGCCGGAATTCGCCAGGCTCGCGTCAACGTCTTCGAACGCGGCCGTTGCCTCGCGGAAGCGCTTGAGTTGATGGCCATTGAGCGGGTTGCCCGGGTCATCGGCGCAGGCGAGGTGGCTCATGATCAGGACGGGCGAGAAGCTCGCCGGGCGCGCCGGATCGTTGGCGAGAGCGACGGCTTCCTCGACCGACAGCCCCAGGCGGTTCATGCCGGTATCGATATGCAGCACGCAAGGGTGGTCTCCGCGCTCGGATAGCGCCGCCATGAATACGGCAAGCTGCTCCTCCGAGTTGATCACCGGCACAAGGTCGTTGTCGAAAAACAGCGCCTCGTTTCCGGGCCACATGCCGGCGAGAATGTAGATACGGCCTTCGGGCACCAGCGGCCGCAGGTCTGCGCCTTCCTCCGCATTGGCGACGAAGAAGTCGCGGGCGCCGGCGGCGTAAAGCGCCGGCGCTGCCTCGTCGATGCCGAGGCCGTAGGCATCGGCCTTCAGCACCGCAGCGGCGCGAGCCTTGCCCGAGCGGGCATTCATCGAGCGCCAGTTGTCTGCCAATGCGTTGAGGTCGATCGTGAGCCGGTTGGAGGCGGAGAGGAATTCTGGACTGAGCATGCCTGGCACTCTGCGTGGACGATAAAGGAGCAATACAGCCAACCACGCTTGCCCGCAAATGCCGCCCTGTCGCATGGCGGCATTTGGTTGGGCGGGAAGCGTGAAGAGCACTTTTATGCAAGACGCTTGTCGTTGCGGACGCTAGGATCGGCATATGCACACGATATCGCAGGAACAGGCCATCGATGCCATGCCGCTGGAAGGCGCGGAGCGGACCCGATTCTGGCGGGACCCCCGGTTCGATGGCATGGAATGCCTGACCGCGACCTTCATCACACACGAGTTCGCACCGCACGCGCACGACACCTTCAGCATCGGTGCAATCGAGGCCGGCTCGCAAATCAGCAAGATTAGGGGCGAACGATCGCAAGCCGGCCCCGGCGATTTCTACCTCATCAATCCCGACGAGATCCATGACGGTCACCCTGGTGGTAGCGGTTACCGCTATCGCATGGTCTATCCGAGCACGGAATTGCTGGTGAACATTCTCGAAGACGTCACCGGGCGGCCGTTCAAGGGAACGCCGTCCTTTTCGAAGCGCATGCTGCGCGACCCGGATCTGGCCCAGTCTTTCTATCACGCCCACAGGGCGCTGGAGAATGCAACCGGGGCGCTGGAGGCCGAGGAACGCATGTTCGGCGTGCTCGCCACCATGTTCGAGCGGCACGGCAGCACGATCATCGTACCGGTCGAAACGAAAGAGCAGTCTGCGGTCCAGCGGGCGCGCGACTATCTGACGGAGAACTATGCGCGGGACATTGGCCTCGAGGAACTGGCCAAGGTCGCAGGCCTTAGCCGCGCCCATCTGATCCGCGCTTTCCGGCGGCAGTTTCACATCACGCCGCATGCCTCCTCACCGACAAGCGAGTGCGGGCGGCAAAGACGCTGTTGCGGCACGGCTGGTCGGCTGTCGATACCGCCTATCAATGCGGCTTTGCCGATCAGGCGCACTTCAGCCGGCACTTCAAGGCCCGAACCGGCGTCACGCCAGGCGCCTTCCGCGCCGGATGATCACTTTCGTTCAATACACCTCGCTTAACCGAGCGTAGGTGTGCTCCGTTCGTTATCGATCGGGAGGCATGAGCATTGAGCGACACGGGATTCTTTCCAGATTTTAGAGCAGGCGTCATGGCGATGGCCCCGCTCATCGTGGCGGTCATGCCGATCGGGCTCGTCTTCGGCGCTGTTGCGGCAGGCAAGGGGCTATCGGGCGCGGAGGTGACATTGATGAGCGCTCTGGTTTTTGCCGGCGGCTCGCAATTCGTGGCCATGGACATCTGGACGCATCCGGCCTCCTGGGCAGCACTCGCCTTCTCCGCCTTGCTGGTCAATGTCAGGCATGTGTTGATGAGCGCGTCGCTCGGAGCCAAGCTGCAAGGGTTCTCTGGGCCGGTGAAGTACGCCTCGATGCTTTTGCTTGCCGACGAGATTTGGGCGATGGCTGAGATGCGGGCAAAAGAGGGCAAGCTCACGCCCGCGTGGTTCGCAGGGCTGGCCGTGCCGTTCTATATCGTCTGGGTGACGACGAGCCTTGCCGGCGCCCTGCTGGGCGCTTTTCTCGGCGATCCGAAGATGACCGGGCTCGACTTCGCCTTCCCGGCGGTCTTCATCGTGCTGGTTATGGGCTTCTGGAAGGGCCGCGAGACCGGGGCGGTGTTGGCAGCCAGTGCGGCGGCCGCGGTGCTGACGCATCAGCTTCTGCCCGGGGTCTGGTATATCGCTGCCGGTGCCGCCGCCGGCGTCGCGGTCGCGCTTTTTACCGGCAGTCGCCACGAGGAGGTCCGCGCATGACGGTCGATCCGAACACGCTTCTCGCCATCGTCGCGATGGCCATCGCGACGATTGCCACCCGCATCGGCGGTCTGGTGCTCATTCGCTTTGTGACGATCGGAGAAGCGCAGAGGCGAGCCCTGGAGGCGATCCCGCCGGCCGTATTGATGGCGGTGATCGCACCGACGGCGCTGGTCACCGGGCCGGCGGAAACGATCGCTACGGTGGTAACGGCGCTGGTCGCCAAGCGCTTGCCGTTGCTCGCCGCAGTCGCGGCTGGCGTTGTCACCGTGGCAATCCTCAGAATGCTGCTGGGGGCGTAAAGACGCCCCCAGACTTTCTCAGTGTTCTTCGTATTGGGTGAAGGACGGGTCGGCCAGATCGGTAAAGCGGGTGAATTCCGACTGAAAGGCGAGCTTGACCGTGCCGGTCGGTCCGTGACGCTGCTTGGCGATGATCACGTCGGCCGTGCCCTTGACCTGCTCCATCTTCATCTTCCACTCGTCGTACTTCGGATCGAACTCGTCGCGGGGCTCGAGGTTCTTCACGTAGTATTCTTCACGGAACACGAAGAGCACGACGTCGGCGTCCTGCTCGATCGAACCTGATTCGCGAAGGTCGGAGAGCTGAGGGCGCTTGTCTTCGCGGCTTTCCACCTGACGGGAGAGCTGCGACAGCGCGATGATCGGCACGTTCAGCTCCTTGCCGAGCGCCTTCAGGCCGGTGGTGATCTGGGTGATTTCCTGCACGCGGTTGTCGCTCGATTTGCCCGAGCCGGTCATGAGCTGAATATAGTCGACGACCAGGCAGTCGAGGCCGCGCTGGCGCTTGAGGCGGCGCGCACGGGCGGAAAGCTGGGCGATCGAGATACCACCGGTCTGGTCGATGAACAGCGGCACTTTCTGCATCATCTGTGAGCAGGCGACGAGCTTTTCGAAATCGGCTTCGGAGATGTCGCCGCGGCGGATCTTCGAGGAGGAAACTTCGGTCTGCTCGGAAATGATACGGGTTGCGAGCTGTTCGGACGACATTTCAAGCGAATAAAAGCCGACGACGCCGCCGTTCTTGGCCTTGAACGAACCGTCCGCCTGGACTTCCGGGTCATAGGCGGCAGCAATGTTGTAGGCGATGTTGGTGGCAAGCGAGGTCTTGCCCATGCCGGGACGTCCCGCAAGCACGATCAAGTCCGAGCGCTGCAGGCCGCCCATGCGGGCGTCGAGCGACAGGATGCCCGTCGAAATGCCCGACAGGCTGCCGTCGCGCTCGAAAGCAGCACCTGCCATGTCGATGGCAAGCGCCACCGCGTCGTTGAACGACTGGAAGCCGCCGTCGTAGCGGCCGGTTTCGGCGAGCTCGAACAGGCGCCGTTCCGCATCTTCGATCTGTCCTTGCGGCGGCATGTCGAGCGGTGCGTCAAAGGCGATATTGACCATATCCTCGCCGATGGTGATCAGCGAACGGCGCAGGGCGAGGTCGTAGATAGCGCGGCCATAGTCTTCCGCATTGATGATCGAGACGGCGCCGGCGGCAAGGCGCGCGAGATACTGCGCGACCGTTAGGTCGCCGACCTTGTCGTCGGCTTTCAGAAAGGTCTTGATCGTCACCGGATTGGCGGTCTTGCCCATGCGGATGATGTCGCCGGCGACTTCATAAATGCGGCGGTGCAGGGGCTCGAACAGGTGGACCGGCTTCAGGAAGTCCGAGACGCGGTAGAACGCATCATTGTTGACGAGGATCGCGCCGAGCAGCGCCTGTTCGGCTTCAAGGTTGTTCGGCGCCTCGCGGTAATGCTGGTCCGATTGGTCCTTGCCGATAGGGGCGAGCTTTCGCGCTGCGTCGTTCATGGTCGTTCGTCTCTGCCTCTTCTGGTGTGCACCCGGTTTGCTGTCTGCTTCTTTGCGGGTCAAGTGCAGCAGTGCCACAGTCGCAGACCATGTGGCACGGCCCACCGCCTTTGCCCGTTGTTCGACTGATCCACAGGCTGACGCCACAAAAGCGCAAAAAATAAAGTCCGCGTGAAAAACGACGTTGACGCTGCGAATCACTGCGACCCGCGAGTGCACCAATTCTAGCGCCGTTTGCCGCCCCGCTCAAAACGCCATCTTGAAAATTACTGTCTGATGGATTAGATAGGGGCAGAATAATTAGCATGCTACTAATATGGAAAAGGTACTATGTATCAGCCTATCGTCAATCGCGAACTGTTCGACGCCTTGTCGATGGTCAATCGCAAGCTGCGGGCTGTCTTCGACGCCCGGGTGAAGGAGCGTGGTCTGACCCTGGCGCGGGCGAGGGCGCTGTTTGCGCTGACCAAGAAGGATGGCTTGAACCAGCGGGAACTGGCCGACGAACTGGATATCGAGACGCCGACGATCGTGCGCCTCCTCGATGGCATGGAAAAACAGGGGTTCATCGAACGCCGGGTCGAGGTGTCCGACCGCAGGGCCAAGCAGATCCACATGACCGAGCTTGGGCGCAGCGTCGCCGACGAGATCCTGAAGCTTGCCGATGAGATCCGGGCAGAAGTTCTGCAGGGTGTCGGTGAAGGCGAGGTTGCAGCGGTGCTGAAGGTCGTGCGCACCATCGCCGACAACGTTCAATCGCTGGCGAAGGAATGACGTCGATGAGTGCCGCCGCAAGCGCAGCAGCAAACGACAACAGAGCCACCCTTGTCGACGAAGAGGCGGAGGTTCCCGCAGACGAGCCCGTGCAACCACAGCCCCCTGCCGTCGCAGCGGCGCCCATGCCGCAGCCGATGAGCGTTGCCAGGTCGGCGATCTACGTGGTCTGCTCGGCACTGCTGTTCCTGACGCAGGGGCTTGGCATGAATCTGGCGCTCGCCAATCTCACCCAGCTTCAGGGGTCACTCTCGGCCACCTCGATTGAGGCCGCCTGGCTTTCGGCAGCCTACATGGCGCCGAATGTCTCGCTCTCGATCGCGCTCGTCAAAATTCGGGCGCAATACGGACTGCGCCGGTTCGCCGAAATCGGCATTGTTGGTTTCGTGATCGTTTCGCTGCTGAACGTCTTCGTTTCCGATCTGCAGTCTGCGATCGTCGTTCGCTTCATCAGCGGCATCGCGGCGGCCCCCATGTCGACGCTCGGTTTCCTCTACATGCTGGAGGCCTTCCCGCCGGCGCGCAAGCTGACGGTCGGGCTTGCCCTGGCGCTGACATGCACGACCATCTCGGCGCCGATCACCCGGCTGATTTCGCCGACGCTGATCGAATATGGCCAATGGCACGGGCTCTATACGCTCGAGATGGCCCTGGCGCTGATGGCGCTTCCGATCATCTACCTGCTGCCGCTGACACCGGTGCCGCACGCCAAGGTAATCCAGCGCACCGATATCCTGAGCTACCTGCTGGTGGCTTTAGGCTTCGGCTGTATCGCCATCGTGCTGACCATGGGGCGGCTCTACTGGTGGTTCGAAGCGCCGTGGCTGGGCATGCTTCTGGCCGTCGCGATCGTGGCCTTGACCACGGTGGTGCTGATCGAACTCAACCGCGAGCTGCCGCTGATCGACGTTCGCTGGATTGCCTCGAAGGAAATCCTGCATTTTACCGCGGTGTTGCTGGTCTTTCGCCTTGTCGCCTCCGAACAGTCGGCGATCGCGGCAAACTTCTACCAGCTGCTCGGGCTGCAGTTCGAGCAGGTGGCGACGCTTTACTGGATCATTCTCGGCGCATCGATCGCTGGTGGCATCCTGTGCGCCGCGCTGATGAAGCCGGATCACGCCGAGTTCGTGCATGTCCTGGCGCTCGGCCTTCTGGCGACCGGAGCCTACATGGACAGCCAGGCGACCAATCTGACACGGCCGGAGCAGATGTATCTGAGCCAGGCGATGATCGCGGCCGGAACTGCGCTCTTCCTGCCGCCTGCCATGGCCAGTGGCTTCAAGGCGGCGTTGATGAAGGGGCCGAGCTACATTCTCAGCTTCATCGTCATCTTCCTCTTCACCCAGAGCATCGGCGGCCTGATCGGCACGGCAGCCTTCGGCAGCTTCATCACCCTGCGTGAGAAGTTTCACTCCAACATGCTGGCCGAGCAGATCGTGATGTCGAACCCGCTCATCGCCCAGCGCATCAGCCAACTGGCAGCCGCCTATGGCCGGGTCATCGGCGACAGGGCCTTGTTGAACGGCGAGGGCGTGGCATTGCTGGGGCAGCAGGTCACCCGTGAAGCGAACATCCTCGCCTACAACGATGCCTTTCTGCTGGCATCAGTCATCGCCCTTTGCGCCCTGGCCGGCCTGCTGGTGCATATTCT
Organism: Ensifer sp. 4252; assembly: GCF_050434565.1. NCBI lineage: Bacteria > Pseudomonadati > Pseudomonadota > Alphaproteobacteria > Hyphomicrobiales > Rhizobiaceae > Ensifer > Ensifer sp. 4252. Next base: position 487,114 of record NZ_JBNDIU010000001.1, on the reverse strand, counting down.
TTACAAGCGGCTTGCGGCGCGCATGGCGCCTTCCGCAGCCGCCTTCTCCAATTAACGAACAGAGTGGACGACCATGCTGAAATTCTTGCGCTCACCCACCACGATCATCGTGTTGCTGGCCGGCTTTTCGGGCCTTGCTTTGGTTCTCTATGCCTGGCGTTTGCCGCCGTTCCACAGCTCTGTGGAGATGACGGAGAACGCCTATGTCAGGGGTTACCTGACCATCATGAGCCCGCAGCTCTCCGGTTATGTCGCCGAAGTTCCGGTACACGACTACGAGGAGGTCAAGGCAGGGCAACTGCTCGTCAAGATCGACGATCGCATATACGCGCAGAAGCTGGCCCAGGCCGAGGCGACACTTGCCGCCCAGAAAGCATCGCTCGCCAATTCACGTCAGCAGGAATTGTCCGCCAAGGCCGGCATTGCTGCCAGCGCGGCACAGCTGGACAGTGCGAAAGCTGCGTTCAACAGGGCGAGCGCCTCCTGGGACAGGATCCGGCCGCTGGCGGAAAAGGGCATCTCGACGCGCAGCGAAGCCGACCAGTCGCGCGCAGCGTTCGAACAGGCGCAAGCGGCCGTCAGCCAGGCTGAGGCAGGTTTGGAGGTTTCTCGCCAGGCACTGGCCACCACGCTTGGCGCGCGTGCCGGTCTGCAGGCTGCCGTTGCCGGCGCCGAGGCCGCCGTCGAACTGGCGCGGATCGATCTGGAAAACACCCGGATCGTCGCGCCTCGCGATGGCAAGCTCGGCGAGATCGGTGCGCGCCTCGGCCAATATGTCACCGCCGGCTCGCAACTGTTGGCCGTCGTTCCGCATGACGTGTGGGTGCTTGCGAATTTCAAGGAAACGCAGCTCGACGGCATGAAGGCCGGCCAGCCGGTGACCATTTCGCTCGACGCACTGCAAAAGAGCATGCTGACCGGGCACATCGAGCGCTTCTCGCCCGCTGCCGGCTCCGAGTTCAGTATCATCCGTCCGGACAACGCCACCGGCAATTTCACCAAGGTCGCGCAGCGCGTCGGTGTCAGGATCGCGGTCGATCCCGGCCAGCCGCTCGCCGATCTGTTGTCGCCCGGTCTGTCGGTCGTTGTGCGTGTGGATAAGGATGCCGCGCCCCTGGCTGAGCTGGCCCACAGTTGAAGCAAGCGGATGGCAAAGAAAAAGCCCGGATCCGAGGATCCGGGCTTTCGCATTCTAAATGGCCAGTAAGGCTTATTCTTCTTCGCCTTCGAATTCGGCTTCCGGGTTGAAGAAGTCTTCCGGCTTCAGGGCATCTTCGTCAACGCCGTAGATGGCGTCGGCCGAGGTCAGGCTTTCGCCCTTTGCCTGGCGCTCAGCTTCTTCAGCCGAACGAGCAACGTTGACTTCAATTGCGATTTCGACTTCCGAATGCAGGTGCAGTGTGACGTTGTGCAGGCCGATCGACTTGATCGGGTGGTTCAGGTCGACCTGGTTGCGGCCGATGTTGAAGCCTTCTGCAGCCAGAACTTCGATGATGTCGCGAGCGGCAACCGAACCGTAGAGCTGGCCGGTTTCGCCAGCCGAACGGACGATGATGAAGGACTTGCCGTCGAGCTTCTCGGCAACCTTTTGGGCTTCCGACTTGCGCTCGAGGTTACGGGCTTCGAGCGTCGAGCGCTCGGATTCGAAACGGGCCTTGTTGGCAGCGTTGGCGCGCAGTGCCTTGCCGAGCGGCAGCAGGTAGTTGCGTGCGAAGCCGTCGCGAACCTTTACGGTTTCGCCCATCTGGCCGAGCTTTGCGATACGTTCGAGAAGAATGACTTGCATGTTCGTTTCCTTTCAGAGTTCAGGTTTCGTTGGTCAGTTTTTTTCCACCGGGGTGACCGCGATGGTGCGTCGCGTATCGGTCAGGCCCGTGAGGAGGAAGAAGATTGCCGGGATCGTGAACACGAGCACCGACAGGTATGCGATCCACAGCACGGGAAGCCGCCAGGACTTGCCGCGCGTGCGGAAATGGAAGGATGCGAAACCGGCGAGCAGGAAGCCCGCGCCGAAGGTTCCGCAGACCAGCGCGCCGATCGTGGCCGGCGCGCCGCCCACGAAGGTCAGGACCAGGCCGCCGAGAAAGATGAAGATCGCATTGCGATGCATGCGCAGCATCGACGGAATGTCCTCGCGCGGGCGCAGCGACCGGCCGGACATCTGCACGATGCGCGTGGCGACGTAATAGGCGGAAAACAGCATAACCACCCAGACGGCGCCCTGGATAAGGGGCAGGGCCAGCGTGAAGATCGACTTGATCTGGGCAATCGCGGCGGCGTCCGGGTTATAGAGCGGTTCCTGCGCTTTCACTGCCTGGATGACGATGTCGACCATGCGGTCGGACACATCAGAATCATATCCGACGATGAAGCCGACGATGATCATGCCCGCGGTTACCAGACCGGCGAGGTGGCTGAGAATGTCGGAAAGCGGGTACCAGGCAAGCGCGCCGTCGGGGCCGCCGAGCTCGGTCGCCGGGCGCGCCAGGTTGGCGAGATGGCTGAGCCAGCCGGCCGGGATGAGCGTCACGACGAGAATCAGCAACGCGAAATAGGGCGAGACCAGAGCGGCGGCGGTGGCGCCGGCGCTGACGATTGCCGTGATCGCAGCCGCATTGCCCCAGCCCAGGCCGGCGATGAGAATGGGGAGCGCCGAAGCGGCATAGAGAACGATCGCAAGCGACGACTGCGTGTTCGCGCCCATCGACAGGAGGGCAGCGGTAAAGCCGGCGAGAACGCCGGTCAGCAGCGATGTCTTGTTCAACTTGTTCACGTTCGCTGTCCTGCTTCGTGCAGTTAGGGGATGGCCAAGCGCAGCCCCAACATGGGATTTCTGCGTGTTTCCACGCGGGTTCCGATCCGCGCCCAACGCGGAAGGGAGAGGGCAAGGCGATCCCTCAAGGGAGCGCCTTGCCCTAGAGTCGGTTTCCGTTGAGTCAGGCGACCAACGGAACGTCAGCCGTTCTTACGAAACGACGTAGGGCAGCAGGCCGAGGAAGCGGGCGCGCTTGATCGCCTGAGCGAGTTCGCGCTGCTTCTTCTGGGAAACGGCCGTGATGCGGGAAGGAACGATCTTGCCGCGCTCGGAAATGTAGCGCTGCAGAAGACGGATGTCCTTGTAGTCGATCCGCGGAGCGTTTGCGCCCGAGAAGGGGCAGGTCTTGCGGCGACGGTGGAACGGGCGACGAACCGGAGCGGAAGAAACTTCAGCCATTGTCTTTAATCTCCTAAAGCTTCTTGATTACGCGCGGTCTTCGCGCGGACGACGCGGGCGGTCTTCGCGGTCGCCACGATCCGGACGCGGACCACGGTCGCCGAAGCCGCGCTCCGGACGGTCGCCATCGCGGCGCGGACGGTCGTCGCGGTCGCGCTTCTGCATCATGGCAGACGGGCCTTCTTCGTGCTTCTCGACGGCGATCGTCATGTAGCGCAGGACGTCTTCGTTGATGCGCATCTGACGCTCGATTTCGTGAACAGCCGCTGCCGGAGCATCGATGTCCATGAGGACGTAGTGAGCCTTGCGGTTCTTCTTGATGCGGTAGGTGAGGGACTTGAGGCCCCAGTTCTCGACGCGACCGACCTTGCCGCCGTTTGCTTCGAGCACGCCCTTGTACTGCTCGACGAGACCGTCGACCTGCTGCGGCGTGATGTCCTGGCGGGCCAGGAATACGTGTTCATAAAGAGCCATTGTGGCTTACCTTTCTTGCGTTAATCAGCCCGGACATCGGCGGCTAAGCCTCAACGACTGTTCTTAATGGCTGACAGGCAGCCGGCAAGAAAGTGTTGTATCGAGACGGTCGAGAGCGGAGACACGGGAGGCCGGAAAGACTTGCAATCCTAACGGCTCCCCTCGAGGAAGCCGGCCCTCCGTTCAGCCACCAGCCAGAAGACCGGGCATTTCGAACAGCGCGCTTATACGCATATTTCAGCGAAAGGCAAGGCTTGCGCGGCCTTTTCGCCCGGTTTTGCCTTTTAAGCGGTTCCCCCGATCTTCTTCCACTTGCGCAAGCGCCCTCGCGCGTTGGCATAGGGTGAAGACGTGTTGAACTGGATCATCCGGCCGAGCGGCCACTTCCCATACCATGCCTGACCGCAGAGCGCCTGGTCATCGCGCGCCTCGATCAGGGCGACCAATGTCTCCTTGCTAGCTGCAAGGCGAGACAGGCGTTCGGCGGGCGAGAGCGCTCGGTAGTCGCTATAGAATTTCTGCGCCAGACGCCCGAGCTCGTTCCACTTGTATCCCGTCTCCGGAAAATCGACCGGCAGACCTTGTTCGTCCTGTTCGATCCATTTGACCACCAGTTCGCCCCACCCGATGAGGTAGGCAACGAGGTCGCCGACACTCATCATCGTGCCTTTGGCGTGCCCCTCGATCGATGGCTCGGCGAATCGCTCCGGCGCGATGCTGTCGAGTTCGCGCTCGAGCTTGGCGAACTCCATCTCGATGGCGTTCAGCAGCTCCGCTTTCGTTTGGGGCACGGCCATGTGCTGTTTCGCGCTCAGATCGGCATGGGATAGAGCCGGTGCAGGCGGCGAATGCCGTTCATGATGTCCTGCGACAACGTCATGCCGGCGGTGCCGAGATCCGTCTTCAATTGTTCCATCGAAGTTGCGCCGATGATGACGGAAGCCATGAACGGACGGGCGAGGCAGAAGGCGATCGCCAGTTGCGACGGGTCGATCCCGTGTTCGCGGGCAAGCGCCACGTAGCCGGCGACAGCCGGCTCCTGGTGCGGCGTGAAGCGACCACCGAGATCGCCGTTGATCGCTAGGCGCGACCCCGTCGGCCTGGCGCCGTCAAGATACTTGCCGGTCAGCAGGCCGGCGGCGAGCGGTGAATAGGCAAGGAGCCCGACGTCCTCGTGATGCGAAAGCTCGGCGAGATCGAGGTCGTAGGCTCTATAGAGAAGATTGTATTCGTTCTGGATCGAGGCGACGCGCGGCAGGTCGTGCCGCTGCGCCATGTCGATCAGCTTCATCGTGCCCCAGGCGGTATCGTTCGAAAGGCCGATCGCCCGTACCTTGCCGGCCTTCACCACTTCGCCGAGCTTTTCGAGGATAGCCTTCAGGTCGGCTGCGACATGGGCCTTGCTCTGTTTGGCGGGCTCATAGGACCAGGCGTTGCGGAAATGATAGTGGCCGCGGTTCGGCCAGTGGATCTGGTAGAGGTCGATGTATTCAGTCTTCAGCCGCTTGAGGCTGGCGTCGACCGCCTCGCCGATACCTTCGGGGGTGATCGGGCCGCCGTTGCGGATATAGGGTCGGCCCGAGCCGGCCACCTTGGTGGCGACAACGACGTCATCGCGACGGCCACGCCTCGTCAGCCATTCGCCGATGATGCGCTCGGTATTGCCGTAGGTTTCGGCCGAAAGCGGCGTTGTCGGGTAGAGTTCGGCCGTGTCGATGAAGTTCACGCCCTTGTCGAACGCATAGTCGAGTTGCTCGTGCGCCTCGGCCTCGGAGTTCTGGGAGCCCCAGGTCATTGTGCCCAGGCAGATTTCGGAAACCTTGATGCCGGTCCGGCCAAGCGTGTTGTAACGCATGCAGTGATGGTCCTTGTGAAAAGCGAGCCTCGACCTGGGAGGAAAGGGGTACCCGCGGCAGAATTGGGTGAAGGCCGCAAGCCCAGGGGGAGGTCGATCGGGCAGGGCGGCGATGCGTGGCAAACTTACGCCTTGATTGGCGAAGATCAAGGGCAAAAGGCCGTGCGAAGCCCGCAAAGCCGGGCCTGCGCGCTTGACTCGCCGTTCAGGAATGTGAATGGAGAGGAAAACTAGGGAAGGGACAATCCCATGAGTATTGCATTCACGTTCCCGGGTCAGGGCAGCCAGGCTGTCGGCATGGGCAAGGATCTGGCGGACGCGTTTCCGGAAGCAGCGGCGGTGTTTGCCGAGGTCGACGACGCGCTCGGCGAGAAACTCTCCGAGATCATGTGGAACGGCCCCGAGGAAACGCTGACGCTGACGGCCAACGCCCAGCCGGCGCTGATGGCCGTGTCAATGGCGGTGATCCGTGTGCTCGAAGCCAAGGGCCTCGATCTGAAGAGCAAGGTTTCGTTCGTGGCCGGACATTCGCTCGGCGAATACTCGGCGCTCTGTGCCGCCGGAACCTTCTCGATCGCCGACGCGGCGCGCTTGCTGCGCATCCGTGGCAACGCCATGCAGGCGGCCGTGCCCGTCGGCAAGGGCGCGATGGCCGCCATCATCGGTCTCGAGCATGCGGATGTCGATGCCATCTGCCGCGAAGCCTCTGCTCTCGGGTCCTGCCAGATCGCCAACGACAATGGTGGCGGTCAGCTCGTAATTTCCGGCGAGAAGGCGGCCGTCGAGAAGGCTGCGGCACTTGCGTCGGAAAAAGGTGCCAAGCGCGCTTTGATGCTGCCGGTCTCTGCTCCCTTCCATTCGAGCCTGATGGCGCCCGCCGCCGAGGCGATGCGCGAGGCGCTTGCCAAGGTCGAAAAGCACAACCCGTCCGTGCCTGTTATTGCCAACGTCCTGGCCGCTCCGGTCAGCGACGCCGAGGAGATCGCGCGCCTTCTCGTCGAGCAGGTCACCGGCCAGGTTCGCTGGCGCGAGACGGTGGAGTGGTTCGCCGCCAACAACGTCACGACGCTGTATGAAGTGGGCTCCGGCAAGGTGCTCACCGGACTTGCCCGCCGGATCGACAAATCCGTCACCGGCATTACCGTCAACACGCCTGCCGATATCGACACCGCGCTCTCGGCGCTTCTGGCCTGAGTGCTCCAGTTATAAGGAATCAATCCGATGTTCGATCTTTCCGGCCGTAAGGCTCTTGTAACCGGTGCATCCGGTGGTATCGGCGAAGAAATCGCCCGCATGCTGCACGCTCAGGGCGCAATCGTCGGCCTTCACGGTACGCGCGTCGAAAAGCTTGAGGCGCTTGCCAACGAGCTCGGGGAGCGCGTCCAGTTGTTTCCGGCCAACCTTTCCGATCGTGCCGAAGTCAAGGCGCTCGGCGAGAAGGCCGAGGCTGAACTGGGCGGCGTCGACATCCTCGTCAACAATGCCGGCATTACAAAGGACGGTCTTTTCGTTCGCATGAGCGACGAGGACTGGGACAATGTTCTGGAGGTCAATCTGACAGCCGTGTTCCGCCTGACCCGCGAGCTGACCCATCCGATGATGCGCCGCCGCTTCGGCCGTATCGTCAACATCACGTCGATCGTCGGCGTCACCGGTAACCCCGGCCAGGCCAACTACTGCGCCTCGAAGGCCGGCATGATCGGCTTTTCGAAGTCGCTCGCCCAGGAAATCGCGACCCGCAACGTTACGGTCAACTGCGTTGCGCCCGGCTTCATCGAGAGCGCCATGACCGGCAAGCTGAATGACAAGCAGAAGGAAGGCATCATGGGAGCGATCCCGATGAGGCGCATGGGCACTGGTGCCGAGATTGCATCTGCCGTCGTTTATCTCGCTTCGAACGAAGCAGGCTATGTCACCGGCCAGACCATTCACGTCAACGGCGGCATGGCCATGATTTGATGAGGTGTCCGCGGCTTGCATGCCATGCGCGCGAAACGGGCGTGATCTCGGCCTGCAATGCTCCGGCATACCACCTGCCAAATGCCTGAAATTCAATGTTGAGCAAGCGATTGTCAGGCATTTTCGCACTTTGCGGCAGACTTAAACCGTGTTAATCGGGCCATGACTGTTAGCAGTCGACCGGCCCCGCCAGGTGTCCGGCAGCCTTGGCTGCCTTGGGTTTGCCGCGGTTCTGGTTGGATGGATTGCCCGTTGGACCGTCTTGGTCTATCAGGCTTATTGAGAGTACCGGTGCCAGAAAGGTGCCCAGAGAAACGAAGGTCGAGGAACTCCGACATGAGCGATATCGCAGAACGCGTAAAGAAAATTGTTATTGATCATCTTGGCGTCGACGCCGAAAAGGTCAGCGAAGGCGCAAGCTTTATCGATGACCTCGGCGCGGACTCGCTCGACACCGTCGAACTGGTCATGGCATTCGAAGAAGAATTCGGCGTCGAAATCCCGGATGATGCCGCGGATTCGATCCTGACTGTCGGCGACGCCGTCAAGTTCATCGAAAAGGCCCAGGCCTGATCCTTCATGGTCAAGCCGTTGGCGGGCCGCGTTCAGCGGCCCGTACCAGCCCAGGGGAAGTGGGCTGTCTCGCGCTGAGCGCGGGTTTTCGATCAGCAAAGCGGTCCCGCATTTCCCTCTGATCGTCGCTACAAGAACTTAAAATGGATGCACGGATCGGGTTCGTCACGCGTGGTCCGATCCGGCTCTGAAATTGAACAGTCAGGGTGGGTCGCGGACTATGAGACGTGTCGTTATCACCGGTACCGGCATGGTATCTCCCTTGGGTTGCGGAACCGAGGCAACTTGGGCGCGCCTGATCGCAGGCGATAATGCTGCGCGCAAGGTCACGGAATTCGAGGTCGAGGATCTGCCCGCGAAGATCGCGTGCCGCCTTCCGTTCGGCGATGGCTCGAACAACACCTTCAATGCCGATGACTGGATGGAGCCGAAGGAACAGCGCAAGGTCGATCCTTTCATCGTCTACGCGATGGCTGCCGCTGACATGGCGCTGGCCGACGCCGGCTGGAAGCCTGAAAACGATGAAGACCAGATTGCAACCGGTGTTCTGATCGGCTCGGGCATCGGCGGTCTCGAAGGTATTGTCGAGGGTGGCTATACGCTGCGCGACAAGGGTCCTCGGCGTATTTCACCCTTCTTTATCCCCGGCCGCCTGATCAATCTTGCTTCGGGCCAGGTGTCGATCCGCCACAAGCTGCGCGGTCCCAATCATTCTGTCGTCACCGCCTGCTCGACCGGCGCCCACGCCATCGGCGACGCAAGCCGGTTGATCGCGCTCGGCGATGCCGATGTCATGGTGGCCGGCGGTGCCGAATCGCCGATCTGCCGTATTTCTCTGGCGGGCTTTGCCGCCTGCAAGGCGCTGTCGACGCAGCACAACGATGACCCGCAAAAGGCATCGCGTCCCTATGACATCGACCGCGACGGCTTCGTCATGGGCGAGGGCGCCGGCATCGTGGTCCTCGAAGAACTGGAGCACGCCAAGGCGCGCCGCGCCAAGATCTATGCCGAAGTCGTCGGCTACGGTCTCTCCGGCGATGCTTACCACATTACCGCGCCGTCCGAGGACGGCGACGGTGCTTACCGCTGCATGCAGATGGCGCTGAAGCGCGCCGGCCTGACGGCGGCAGATGTCGACTACATCAACGCTCATGGCACTTCGACGATGGCCGATACGATCGAGCTTGGCGCCGTCGAGCGGCTCGTTGGCGAGCATGCCTCGAAAATCTCCATGTCGTCGACCAAATCGGCGATCGGCCACCTGCTAGGTGCCGCCGGCGCTGTGGAAGCGATCTTCTCGGCGCTGGCGATTCGCGACAACGTCGCACCGCCGACGCTGAACCTCGACAATCCCTCCGTCGAGACCAAGATCGATCTGGTGCCGCATGTTGCGCGCAAGCGCGAAATCAACGTCGCTCTGTCGAACTCCTTCGGCTTCGGTGGCACAAATGCTTCGCTGGTTCTGCGCCGCTACACCGGCGTTTGATATTGCCGAGGTTATCAACGGGGCGATGCGTGTCACCGGCCCGTTGATCCTGCTTTTGCCGCATTGCTCGCTACAAGCATGTAGCAGGAGGACGTGTCGGCCCTTTTCAGGGATTGGCGCTGCCTGACGGCTATGTTCGCGCAAGGCACATCTGACAGTCTGTTGTATCGCTATTGCCGGGCGCATGCTGGCTGTCTTCGAGCGAAAACGCCGTTGACCGGCGGGCGCGCCGAAACCATTTATTCCACTGCCAGCCCAAGGGATGGCTGCGGCTCAAACGTTTTGATTTATACCTGCCACGGTCCAGGCCGAAATTCGCACCGCGGCAGCTAGAATGAGGATGCGAATTTCGGGTTCGGGACAATCGTGAGCGACTCAAACGAGAACGGCGCGGCGCAATTCGGCCGCAGTGACACCGGGAACAACGGGCCGATCATTCCGAAATCGGCCAGCGAAGCCTTGCGGCCCGAGAAGGCGCCGCAGCCGCCGAAGCGTTCGCGCAAGGCGCGCAGCCAGGTCGTGATCTTCCTGAATTTCGTCATGACCGTTATCGTCTTCGTCGCGCTCGCAGCTGCCGGCACTGTTTACTATGCGATGCATCAGTACGAAAAAGCGGGACCGCTCGAAGCCAACAAGAACTTCATTGTCAGAAGCGGCGCCGGCATCAGCGAGATTGCCAGCGGCCTCGAGCGCGGGAACATCATCACCGATGGCCGTGTCTTCCGGTTCGTCTCGGAAGCATACCTTGACAACGACACGCTGAAGGCAGGTGAGTACGAGATCAAGGCTGGATCTTCAATGCAGGAGATTATGCAGCTGTTGAAATCCGGCAAGTCCATTCTCTATTCCGTGTCGCTGCCGGAAGGCCTGACCGTCAAGCAGATGTTCCATCGCTTGTCCGATGACGGGGTTCTGGTCGGCGACTTGCCGCAGGACCTGCCTGCCGAAGGTTCGTTGAAGCCGGACACCTACAAGTTTACCCGCGGCACCAAGCGCGTCGAAATCGTCCAGCAGATGGCGGCTGCCCAGAAAGCGCTGGTCGACCAGATCTGGGAAAAGCGCGATCCGAACCTCCCCGTCTCGACCGTCGAGGAGTTCGTGACCCTCGCGTCGATCGTGGAGAAGGAAACCGGGCGCGCCGACGAGCGCCCGCGTGTTGCCTCCGTCTTCATCAACCGGCTCGATAAAGGCATGCGCCTGCAGTCGGATCCGACGATCATCTACGGCATTTTCGGCGGTGACGGGAAACCGGCGGACCGGCCGATCCTGAAGTCGGACCTCGACAAGGATACGCCCTACAATACCTACATCATCAAGGGCCTGCCGCCGACGCCGATCGCCAACCCGGGGCGCGCCGCACTGGAAGCCGTGGCCAACCCGTCGCGCACGCCAGAGCTCTATTTCGTAGCCGATGGCACGGGCGGCCATGTCTTTGCCGTGACATTGGATGAACACAACGCCAATGTTCGCCGTTGGCGCAAGGTGGAAGCCGAAAAGGCAGCCGAGGCGGCAAAGGCCGCTGAGGACGCGGCAACGACGGCTCAGCCTCAGTAACAGCCTGCATTGTGGACGGACTTATCACGGCGCGGATATCCCTTGCGGGATACTGCGCCGTCGCCGTATTGCTTCTCCAGAAAATGCAACGGAGGTGTGTATGCCGCTCCAATCGATGACCGGCTTTGCCCGGAGAGAAGGCAGCATCGGCCGCCATCGCTGGGCCTGGGAACTGCGCTCCGTCAACGGCAAGGGCCTGGATGTCAGGCTTCGCCTGCCGCAGGGACTTGAGCGGTTCGAGCCGGATGTGCGCCGGCTCGCCGCGGAATTCTTCTCCCGTGGCAATCTGCAGGTCAGCCTGTCCGTCAGTGGAGCGGAGAGTGCGGTTGAAGCGGTCGTGAACCAGGCGGCGCTGACGGCTGTCTTGAACCTGCGCGAGCAGCTTGGTGACCTCGTCGACCCTGCGCCGCTCAAGTTCGACACGCTGCTGGCGATCCGCGGCATTGTCGACTTCCGTGAACCCGAAGAAAGCGAAGCGCAACGCGCAGCGCTGGACGACGATATTCTGGCGGGCCTCAAGCTCGCCCTGGGCGACCTGCGTGACATGCGTGCTGAGGAGGGTGGGGCGCTCTGTCAGATCCTGCTGGCGCAGGTCGGCAGCATCGAGGCGCTGACGGCAACGGTCGAGAGTGATCCCTCGCGCAGCCCGGCGACAATTGCCGAAAAGCTGGCGCAGCAGGTAGCGCTGGTGATGGGCAACGGTTCTTCGCTCGATCGGGACCGGCTGCATGCCGAAGTGGCACTGCTTGCGACCAAGGCCGATTTGAGAGAGGAGCTGGACAGGCTTGGCTCTCATATTGTCGCTGCCCGCGACCTGCTGTCGAAAGGCGGGCCGGTCGGTCGCAAGCTTGATTTCCTGGCACAGGAATTTAACCGCGAATCGAATACGATCTGTTCCAAGTCGAATGCGGCTGCAGTATCCGCTGCCGGCATCGAGTTGAAGGTTGTGATCGATCAGTTCCGCGAACAGGTTCAAAATCTGGAGTAACGCATGAAATCGGCGACCCCTTCGCCCATCAAGATCGCCCGCCGCGGGCTGATGCTGGTCATTTCCTCACCCTCGGGTGCGGGAAAGTCGACGATCGCGCGCAATCTGCTTGAAGATGATCCTGAGATGAGCATCTCGGTAAGCGTGACCACGCGTCAGCGCCGGCCCAGTGAAATTGATGGACGGCACTATCATTTCAAGTCGATCCGCGAGTTCGAAGCATTGCGGGCGACCGACTCGCTCTTGGAATGGGCCGAGGTTCACGGCAATTTCTACGGCACGCCGCGAGACGCCGTCGAAGCTGCGATGGCCGCAGGCCGCGACATGCTTTTCGATATCGACTGGCAGGGCGCACAACAGCTTCAGGAGAAGATGGCCGGAGACGTGGTCTCGATCTTCATCCTGCCGCCGTCGATGGCCGAGCTGCAATCGCGACTGCATCGCCGCGCCGAAGACAGCGAGGAAGTGATCGCCACGCGTCTGGCCAACTCGCGTTCAGAAATCGAGCATTGGCGCGAGTACGACTATATCGTTCTCAACGACGATCTCGATCGCGCCTTTTCGGCGGTGCGCGCCATCGTCGAGGCCGAGCGCCTACGCCGGGACCGCCGCCCGGGCCTGTTCGAATTCGTCAATGGACTTCTGACGGAAAACCCGTTCTGACAACAAAGTGGCCGGCAATGCCGGCCATCCGCCGTTTAGCACGGCTGCCAGAGCGTCTCCGGATTAGACGGGGTCGCAGAAATGCTCATCTCTTTGTTATTGCGCATTTCCTAGCGGAAAACGCTTCGCACTTTTCCCGGAAATGCTCAAAGGCAGTTTGCGAGCCGGCAGAATTCGTCCACCGAAAGTGTTTCCGCGCGCCGCTGCGGATCGATATCGGCTTTTGCCAGCAATGTTTCGCCGCCGAGCGGCTTCAAGCTCTGGCGAAGCATCTTGCGGCGTTGGCCGAAGGCCGCATGCGTCACCTTCTCCAATGAGGACACTGCGCACGGGATCGGATTGGTGACCGGCTCCAGATGCACCACGGAGGAAGTTACCTTCGGCGGAGGCGTGAAGGCCTGCGGCGGCACGTCGAAGGCCATGCGGGCATTCGTTCGCCAACCACAGAGGACCCCCAGGCGCCCGTAGTGGTCGTCGTCGGCGTCCGCCACGATCCTCAAGCCCACCTCGCGCTGAAACATCAGTGTCAGCGACTGCCAGAAGGGCGGCCAAGTCTTTGGCAGGAGCCAATTGACGAGAAGCTGGGTGCCGACATTATAGGGCAGGTTGGCGATGATCTTGACCGGGCCGCCACCGCTGATCTCTTCAAAGTCGATCTTGAGTGCATCGCCTTCGATGACGTCGAGCCGGTTAGGGTAGTGGTCGGAGATTTCGGCGAGCGCTGGCAGGCAGCGGGCATCCCGCTCGATCGCTACGACCTTCTTTGCGCCAAGCGCCAGGATTGCTCGCGTCAGGCCGCCGGGACCCGGGCCGACTTCGATGACGGTCACGTCTTCCAGCGGGCCGGCCGTCCTGGCGATCTTCTGTGTGAGGTTGAGGTCGAGCAGGAAGTTCTGCCCAAGCGCCTTCTTGGCGTCGAGGCCATGGCGCTGGATTACATCCCGCAGCGGTGGGAGCCCGTCAAGAGCGGCCATCAAACGATAACTCCTGCGGTATTGCTGGAAAGCTCTGCCGCAAGCTTCAGAGCTGCGAGCAGGCTGTCATCCCGGGCAATGCCTTTGCCGGCGAGGCTAAAGGCAGTGCCATGGTCGGGCGACGTGCGGATGAAGGGGAGGCCGAGCGTGACATTGACGCTGTCGTCGAAACCAAGTGCCTTGGCGGGGATCAGTGCTTGGTCGTGATACATGCAGATCGCCACGTCATAGGTCGCACGCGCACGGTCGTGAAACATCGTATCGGCGGGCAGAGGCCCGGTGGCATCGATGCCTTCCGCGCGCAACCGTTCGACGACCGGACGGATCACATCATCGTCTTCGAGACCCAGTGCACCGCCTTCGCCTGCGTGGGGATTAAGCCCGGCGATTGCCAGCTTTGGCCTGTCGATGCCGAAGCGTGTGCGAAGGTCCGCCGCGGTAATGATGCAGGTTCGATAGATCAGATCTGCCGTGAGTTGGGCGGGCACGTCTTTCAGCGGGATGTGGATGGTCACCGGCACGGCGCGAAGCTTGGGGCCGGCCAGCATCATCACCGGCAACAGAGGCTCGCCGGTGGCCTTCTGCGCGAGATCAGCAAGATATTCGGTATGGCCGGGGAAGCGGAAGCCGGCTTCGTAGAGCACGGCCTTGGCGATCGGGTTCGTGACGACGGCAGAAGCCTCGCCATCCATGACCAGCTGTACAGCTGTATCGATCGAACCCGTTACCGCAGGTGCGTTGGCAGCATCGGCCTCGCCAGCAACGACGGGAGAAGGACAGCGCACCGGCAGAACGGGCAAGGCGTCGGCAAAAACCGAGGCGGCATCCACGCAATCTGTCTCGCGGATCGCAACGGTATGTCCGAGCAATGCTGCCCGCGCCGCGAGAACTGTGGGGTCACCGATGAAAAGGAATGGCGGGGTAGCGCGCTCACGGCGGCCAAGCCAGATGGTCAGGCTAAGGTCCAGTCCGATACCGGCAGGATCACCCATGGTCAGGGCGAGGGGCCCACCGGTCGTGTCACGCATTTTTGCCCGCTGATCTTACTTGTTGACGATCTGCGCCTTCTTGCGCAGCTCCTCGAGGTACTTTTCGCTATTCGGGTCTTCGCCGCCGGCCTTCTTCTTGCCGAGGTCCTCGGCGCGGAAGACGATTTCGGCTGCAGTGTCGTCATTGACCTGGCGCTTCTTGCAGATCGCCAGGAATTCGACGCCCTTTTCGGTCACGCGCGTTCCCGTCGTGTTGCCGTCGCCGGCCTTCTCGACGAGCGGCTTCCACTCGTCCGGCAACTGCTGGACGAGCATGCGGCCGAGATCGCGGATAGAAACGTCACGGTAGTTTGCCGCGAAAACCTTGGCGGTATCGCATCCCGGGAACTGGCCACGTGCTGCGTTGGCTTCCGCTTGACGCTTGCCGGTGATGGCGCCGCGCTTTTTCTCCGGAATGACGAAGATGACCTGCTTGAGATAGTATTCCGTCGTGACCGGCTTGGTGCCGCCACCTTCCATCATGCGCTTGACGAGATCGGCGCCTTGCAGGCGATTTGAACTGCCGAAACGGAAGTTGACGGCGCGCGGCCAGCTCATCTGCACTGCGATGAACTGCTTGAAATGGTCGGAACCAACGCCGGCTTGATCGAGAATCTTGCCGAGTTGCTCCGGCGAGAGCTTGTTGCCGGCTGCGAAGCGCGCATAGGCCCCATCCACGTCCTGGGTACTGACCGACTGGCCGATCCGCGCGATCTCGGCACGCTTCAGCACCTCGTCGACGAGCTGCTTCTTGGCTTCTTCTGCACCACCACTCTGGCGTTGCAGGCGGAGGAAGGCAACGCGCTTGGCAATGTCGCCGGAGGTGATCACGGTGCTGTTGACCGTTACCTTCACCTGGCTCGCAGCTTGCGCGCTCGCGCAAACGGCAATGCTCAGGCTGCCGGCCAAAGCCAGTGCCGAAAGCGTCCTCAAGATCGACATTTTCCCGCCCATCATATTTTCCTGTCCTTCGCGCGGGCGAAGCCTGGTGCTTCGATCCGCATCCCGGCTCACGCCGTTGTTTTATCTTGTCGGAGGGAATGCATAATACATGCGGCCAAACGATGACAAGACCGTTTGGCCGGCCCGATAACGGGCAGAGGGGCAAACATGTGGCGAATGCCCCTCCGATCGAAGCGTATCAATAGTAGTCCAGCTCTTCGAACTTCGTGTCGCCGACATTGACGTCGCCGAGGGTACGGAAGCTGATGCGGGCGCCGATCGACCAATCGTTCGCAATCGTGCTGTCGGTATCGCGTTCCTGCTGGTAGACGAGCGAGAACAGCGTGTCCTGATCGTCGTAGGTGATGCCGAAGCCATTACGCGAGATGACATCGTTGTTGATGTCGTAGGTTATCGCGCCGAAGACAGACCAGTAATCGTGGAACCTGTAGGCCGCCGCGGTCTGGATTTCGTCCTGGTCGTCGAGCGAGCCATAAAGCGGCTGCGCCTCGATGCGCGTATAGGTCATTGCCGCCTGCCAGGTCAGGCCGAGATACCCCACGGTAGCATCGGCGCGACGCAGCGCCAGGTCCTTTTCATCGAGACGGCCGGATAGGCTGGCCATCAGGCCAGACGGCGCATCGATACCGAACATGGCGACGTAATCGGACCGCGTGCTCTCAAGGCCCGAATTCGCTCCCGCCTTGACCAGATCGTCGGTTGCGAACGAGTTCAAACCGCCAAGATGGTAGGATTGGCCGACGATGCCGCGCAGGCCGTAGCCGCTGTCGAACGTTCCGGTATAGCGAAGACCCACATTGGCGCGCGTGCCGCCTTCGATGCGGTCGAAGCCGGAGAACTTGTCGCGATCGAACAGGTTCGTCGCGTCGAAGACGAAGCTCTGCGCATCTTCGTTGGGCAGGCCGCCAGCATATTGTTCGTCGGGACGGGCATAGATCTGGGCGATCGGCTCGAGAACATGGCTGCTGTTGTCACCGACGAACAGGATCGGATATCGTGCCTCGAGACCAGCTGTCAGCATGCGCCGCGTCGCGGCGTCACTGTTGTGGTAGTCGCCGGTATAGCCGGCACCCGGATCCGACATGTTCAGGCCGAGCGCATCTCCGCGCGCGGCAAGCAACGGCGTCAGGACGATCCCGCCCGGAGCGATGTAGGTCCTCTTCCATTCGAGCTCGGCCGTCAGGCGGTGCGACGTGCCCTCGAGGCCCCGGAATCTGTTGGCGCCTGGAACGGCATCAAGGTCGAGCCGGTTGCGCTTGATGTTGGTGAAGTTCACCGTTCCCGAAAGCTCGCCGCCCAATACCGGCTCTGGAGCCTTGTAGGAATAATCCAGAACCTGCGCGGCAGGCTGCTGGTTTTCAGCGATGCTGTTGGCGTCCGCGTCCTGGATATCGAAATAGAAGGCGCGCAGGTCGAAGTAGTTCCGCTTGCCAAGCCCGGTCAGATACGCCTGGTTGACGTAAGTCGTTCCGTCGAAAGTCGACAGTTCGTAGGTCTTGGCGAAGTTGTTGTCGGATTGGACGAGGACGTTCCAGCCGAAGGACCAGCGCGGGTTGATCTCGAACACACCCTTGGAAGCGACCATGCCGCGGTTCGTTTCGAGCGCGTCGACCGTACCGGGCGTGAAGCGGCTCTTGTCGAGCTGGCTGATGCCGGCAAAACTCAAGGTGTGAAGGCCGTTGTGGAAGCTCTGGCGGAACTCGCCTTCGAGCAGGAAGCCTTGGCGGCTCAGGCCCGTCAGGGTGGCGGTCGCGTCCATATAGGGCGAGATTGCCCAATAATAGGGGACGCCTACGCCTGCGCCGAGCTTCTGCGTGTACTGAAACTTCGGGAACAGGAAGCCGCTCTTGCGCTTGACCGTATGATCAGGCAGTTCCATCACCGGAATATAGGCGATGGGCTTGCCAAAAAGCTCGAAGCGGGCATTTTCCAGCCGTATCGTCCGCGTCCGTCCATTCTGGATGACGCGCTGGGCCTTGATGTGCCACAGCGAACGGTGATCGGGCTTCGTCGTGCAGGGCGTGCACGCGGTGTAGACGGCCTCGTTGAGGATGAATTCTTCGCCATTCCGCCGCTCGCCGCTGGTCGCTGCAAGCCGTGTCAGATCGGTCGTCTCTATGCGCATGGCATCGACGAAACCGTTGCCGAAGTCATCGGTGACGTCCATCTTTTCAGCATAGACGATATTGCCGCCCGGCTCGATCAACTGGATTTCACCGGTGGCATGAATGCGGCCCGACTTCTGGTCGTATTCGACCTGTCGGGCCACCATCTTGTAGCCGCCGTAGTCGATCTGCACGTTGCCGCGCACGATGACCTTTTCGGCGTCCTTGTTATAGACAAGCTCATTGGCGGACAGAAGCAGCTTGGCATCTTCCGGCATGTTCGGGCGCAGCGAATCAAGGCGCTCCGAAGTCTGCTGCGCGAGCGCGGGCGCACTCATTCCCATGGCAAGTGTCTGCAGCGCCACGCCTGCGAGCAGGGCAGCGTTGATCAGCTTTGTACGTTTGCGGTTGCCTACCGCCACTAGCCATCCTCCTGATTTAAAAGAATCGTCGAGCCCAGCGCCATCGCTACAACAACTGGCAACCAGGCTGCAACGAAAGGAGGCACAATACCGCTGCTCCCGAATGCTTTGACAAGCACGGTGACGACATAAAGCACGAAGCCCGATAGGATTCCACCGAGAATTACCGAGCGAGATTGGTTGAACCGGCTAAATTTCAGTGACACACATGCCGCGATCAGAGTCATGGCGACGAGAAGCAGCGGCAGTGACAACAGGGAGTGGAATTGGGTTTCCATGCCGCTGGTGGAAAAGCCGAATGAGCGCGCCACTTCGATCTTCCGCGGAAGGTCGAAAAACTGAATGGAATCAGCCTTCGCAAGCCTTTCCTGAACAAACTCCGGCTTCAGATTCGTGCGCAGTTGTGCCGTTTGCAGACGGCGAGGCAGCTGTCCGCTGCTTGTTTCCGTGACGCCATTAAGAAGCCAGTAACCATCTTCGAGTTTAGCGGAGGCGGCATCCTGTCTCAGAATGATCGAACCCTGTGGATCAAAGTGGATGACGGTGACGTTCAGAAGTGTGGTGCCGCCATCCTGAACCGAGCGTGCGCCGATGATCGTATCGGTGCCCTCATGGATCTGTCGCAGCCAGGGAATCGAACCGGCATCCGAGGTGCGCGATGAGCCCAGGGAGGCGAGCAGGGCCTCTTCCTTCTTCGCGCCCCAGGCTGCGAGCGGGTTGAGTGCAAGCACCGCGAGCACGCCGAACAGGAAGGCGCCAAGGACGAACGGGCGCAGGAACTGCCACACCGAAATGCCCGCGGCGCGGGTAACCACCAGCTCGTAGCGGCGGTTGAGCGAGATCAGAGCCGCCATCGCCGAGAAGAGTGCCACGAAGGGAACGGTCTGTTGCAGGATGGTCGGGATCCGGAACGCGCTGATCAGCAACGCGCCGGTGACCGAATAATGCGGAAGATTGGACAGGCGGCTTGCCTGTTCGCTGAAGTCGATGATGAAAACCAGCGAAAAAATGCCGACCAGAAACCAGAAGGTCGTGACGACGTAGCGGGTCAGGAAGTAGCGGCCGAGCGTGGTGAAGATCACGATGCGTTGCTCCCGTCGGATGTGGGACGCACGAGTCGAAGGCGGACCATCAGCTCGGACAGTTTCTCCTGCCAGGTCATCGGAATGTCGAGGCGACGGTTGCTGACGAGTTGATGTATGGCGAGCGCGCCGGTCGCAAGGGGCACGATATACATCAACGGAACGAACCAGACGGAATCCTCGGCGCTGTTGCCCGCATAGAACGTCATCCACCGGATGACGAGGGCAGAGCCGAGTGCGCTGACCATCGGATGGACACGCGCCTCGCGGTGCGAGCGCGCATCGCTGCAGAAGACAAGCGCGATCAAGCCGAACACCAGCGGGAACGTCCATTCCGTCAGGCGGCGGTGCAATTCGGCGGTGAAGGCAAGTGGGTTGCCCTGATAAACAGGATCATTGGGGTCCGGATTGAAAAGATTGGGAAGGTCGCGGTCCTTGGCGCGGATCGTCGCTTCGCGCGTCGCCTTCGTCATGTCGGCCAAATCGAAGGCGTAGGAATCGAACTTGATGATCGACACGCCGCCGTCCGGCAGTTTGCGTTGAACTTCGCCGTCCTTCATCACCAGCGCCGAACTCTTCTCGTCCACAGCACCTTCGCGGGCATAATAGACGAGCTCGAAAGCCGGGTTGCGCGAATCGGCAACGAAGATCCCCTCGAGCACGCCACCGCCGCGCCGGCCGCCAACCTGCACATAGAGGCCGTCGGTAATCTTGCGGAAGGCGTTCTCCTGGACGACCGAGGAGAGCAGGTCGGCGTTGGCCGTTGCCAGCATCTTGCGCACGGCGACGCGCGAATAGGGCTCGACAAAATTGTCGACCACGAACGACAGGACGCTAAGGCCGGCGGCGAGAAGGATGACCGGGCGGATGATCGTCATGCGCGAGCTTCCGGCCGCGTTCAACACCGTCAGCTCCGAATCGGTGTTCATCGTCGTCAGCGTCTGGGTGACCCCGATCACCAGAGCGAACGGCAGAATGATCGGCACGACCGAAGGCAGGATGAGCGTTGCCAGCTTGAGGAACGCAAAGACGGACTGTCCGCTATCGGTCACCAGATTGACGTTGGTCAGCGCCTGCGTCGTCCACACGATGCCGAGCAACGGCAAAAGTGTCGCGAGGAACATGGTCAGGGCACGCCGGAAAATGTAGCGTTCGATCAGCTTCATGTCCGTTTCCGGTCCAAATCCCTGCTCATGTTTCTGTGCCGCACCGCCGCATCGAAACGCCTGTTGCTGCCGCCGCCATCAGCGGGAACCGTGCTTCCGTCTCACGTCCGGCGCTGCTCAAATCGTAAAGCAACTGGGATAATTTAAGACGAAGAACCTCGGTTAACCGCATGTAAACATCTGCGGGCATCTTGCCAAGCCGTTGAAAAGCGAGAAGGGTGCGGACCACAGTTTTGACGGCGGTAGGCGCAGCGAATGTTTGTCACTGTAACCCCCCGGTAACAGGGTGGGGCGCGTAAGACCGAGAAATGCCCGGAGTTTTGTAATGTCTATGAAATTTGAGTTCACCTTCGCCAAGTCCCATCGCCCGGCGGGGGGTGTTGCAGTTCTTCTGAAAGCTACCGCAGGACAGGCGGCGGGCGCCGATGTCGCCGACCCGGAAGGCGTGCTGGCCAAGGCGGTAAAGGTCAAGAAGTTCAGCGGCAAGGCATTCTCCACCCTCGATATCATTGCCCCGCACGGCTCGCCGGCGGACCGGATCGTCGTTCTTGGCCTCGGTGACACCGATGCCTTGACCGACCACGATTGGCTGAAGGCAGGCGGCGCAGCGGCTGCAAAATTGCGTGGGGCCGACAAGGCCACGATCTTCATCGACGTCCCCGACCTCGACGTTACCGGCAAGGCGGCGGCCGACTTTGCGCTCGGCATGGAAATGAACGCTTACAGCTTCGATGGTTACAAGACGAAAAAAGCGGATGACGAGGCCAAGCCGGCAGGCAAGCCCGTGAAAGTGACGATCGTTACCGGCGCGGTGATTGCAGCGAAGAAGGCTTTTGCGACGGCGCAGGCGGTCGGCGAGGGCGTATTCCTCGCCCGTGACTTGGTCAACGAGCCGGCAAACGTCCTCGGTCCGCTGGAGTTCGCCGCCAAGGCGAAGGAACTGGAAAAGCTCGGCGTCGAGGTGGAAATCCTCACCGAAAAGGAAATGAAGAAGCTTGGGATGGGCGCGCTTCTCGGCGTTGCCCAGGGCTCGACGCGTCCACCGCGGCTGGTCGTCATGCAGTGGAAGGGCGGCAAGTCCAAGGATCGACCGGTTGCCTTCGTCGGCAAGGGCGTCGTGTTCGACAGTGGTGGCATCTCGATCAAGCCCGCGGCCGGCATGGAAGAGATGAAGGGCGACATGGGTGGCGCCGCGGCCGTCACCGGCTTGATGCACGTGCTTGCGGCGCGTCACGCCAAGGTCAACGTCGTCGGCATCATCGGACTTGTGGAAAACATGCCGGATGGCAGCGCGCAGCGCCCAGGCGACATCGTGACTTCGATGTCCGGCCAGACGATCGAGGTCATCAACACCGACGCCGAGGGACGTCTCGTCCTCTGCGATGCGCTCTGGTACTGCAACGACCGCTTCAAGCCCCAGGCCATAATCGACCTTGCGACGCTGACGGGTGCCATCATGGTCGCGCTTGCGACCCATCACGCCGGCTTGTTTTCGAATGATGACCGTCTGGCCGGCCAATTGCTGGCCGCTGGCATTGCCACGCAGGAGCGCCTCTGGCGCATGCCGCTCGGCAAGGAATACGACAAGATGATCGACAGCAAGTTTGCCGATATGAAGAACACCGGCGGACGTCATGGCGGCGCGATTACGGCGGCGCAGTTCCTGAAGCGCTTCGTTGGGGATACGCCCTGGGCGCATCTCGATGTCGCCGGAACCGCCATGGGCTCGCCGACCGACGAAGTCAATCAATCCTGGGGCTCGGGCTTCGGCGTTCGCCTTCTCGACGAGCTGGTTCGCGCGAGCTACGAGTCCTGACCGGCATTGCGAGCCGTGGTGAAGGTCGTGGAGAGATCGGTATGACCGAGGTCCTTTTCTATCACCTGACGGAATCGAAGCTCGAGGATGCGCTTCCACCGCTGCTCGACAAGAGCGTCGAGCGCGGCTGGAGGGTGGTGGTGCAGACGGTCGATGCCGAGAGGCGGGATGCGCTCGACACGCATCTCTGGGTTTACAGGGACGAAAGTTTCCTGCCGCACGGGACGGACGCCGGGGAACTCGCCGCCGAGCAGCCGGTTCTGCTGGTGGCGGATGATGGCAACCACAACGCGGCGACCGTCCGCTTCATCATCGACGGCGCCAATCCGCCACCGATCGATACCTATGAGCGGATCGTCTTCATGTTCGACGGCTACGACCAGGAACAGCTCGAAGCCGCTCGCGGCCACTGGAAGCGGCTGAAGGGTGAGGGCCACAACCTCACCTATTGGCAACAGAACCGCGACGGCCGCTGGGAAAAGAAAGCCTGAACGGAGCAACCGAATTGCTTCAAAACGACAAAGCCCGCGGCAAGCCGCGGGCTTTGTCTTTCAATGTTTCTGAAAGCTTAGTCGTGAAAGGCTTCGACGAATTTGCGTCGGCCAAGCATGAACGCATCGGCGACATGGCGCAGCGGCGCCAGATCGACGTCCGAGGTCCTGGCCCTGATGATTTCGGCGAAGCGCTTGTAGAGCATCGGATATTCCCGCTCCGGCTCCTCGTGTGCGATCTTGCCATCGATGGAGAGCTTTGCACCACCTTCCGAAAGCACCATTTCGCCGGCATCGGTCTGCGCGACGATATCCCAGCTCTGTTTTCCGGTCTGGCGCCAGTCGAACTCCGCCGAAACGGCCAGCTTGTTGGCATCGGTGAAGGCGATCGTGGCGGCGATCGGGGCGTCGCGGTTCTCCGGGAATTCCAGCGTGGCAGCGGTGATGAACAGCGGCCGCGGCAGGATATGCGTCACGATCGACAGCGCGTTGATGCCCGGATCGAAGATGCCGAGGCCGCCCGCCGCCCAGATCCACTCCTGGTTCGGGTGCCAGTGGCGCACATCTTCCTTCCAGATGATTTTCATATCGCGGATTGCCGTTGCGGCGAGAAACGATTTCGCCGCTTCTACGGCGGGCGCATAGCGCGAGTGCCAGCTCGCAAACAGCGACAGTCCCTTGGACGCAGCCAGGGCTTCGAGATCTGCGACCTCGCTCAACGTGGCGCCCGGCGGTTTTTCGAGGAAGACATGTTTGCCGGCATCAAGGGCAGTGCGCGCTGCCTCATACCGGTATTGCGGCGGCATGCAGAGCGATACCGCCTCGATGGCGGGAACGGCCTCCAGCATCGCTTCGATCGACTTGAAATTATCGATGCCATCGACGGTGCCGTGGCGGCTCGCCGCGGCAATCAGGCGGTAGTCGCCGTTTTTGGCAATGGCCGGCAGGTGCTGGTCACGAACGATCTTGCCGACGCCGACAAGCGCGATTTGAATGGGAGGCATGGTGTTTCGCTCATATTAGTATGATTTATTGTCGGTTCTTGTAGCAGATTGCGCGGCGCGGGCAAGCACTGCCGAAGAGACGCGAGCCCGGTTTTCCGAACGGCAAACAAAACAGGACCAGACCCATTCTTTCTGGCTTCCTGTGCGCTAGCTTCTACAATCCATGATGCCAGTCCACATGTTCAGCAAACACGACACGCGTGGTGCCCGGCAGAACGAGGAGAGATTATGCACCACGAAATCCGCCATGCCAGCCGCGACGAGCTCGACGCCATTATCGATTGGGCGGCGCGCGAAGGCTGGAACCCGGGGCTCGACGATGCGGCGGCATTCTGGGCGGCGGATTCGGAAGGGTACTGGGTGGCGGAGCGCGAGGACAAGCTGGCGGCCGCCATATCGCTGGTACGCTATGACGAGAACTATGCCTTTCTCGGTTTCTACATAACAACACCGGATTTTCGCCGGCAGGGCATTGGCAGCCAGATGTGGCAGCAGGCCCTGTCGACAGCCGGACAACGCATCGTCGGTCTCGATGGGGTCGTTGTCGAGCAGGAGAACTACCGCCGGTCAGGCTTCGTCCTCGCTCACGCCAATATCCGTTACGGCGGCATCGTCGACGTGGTCGAGCCTCCGGGCACGGATCTGGTGGAGGTTGCGCCGATCCACATGCCGATGCTGATCGAGTACGACCGTCGCTTCATGCCGGCCCGGCGCGACGCCTTTCTCACCGAATGGCTAAGGTCGGGCCGGACGCGCCGAAGCGTCGTGCTGCTTCGTGACGGTGCGATTTCTGGCTATGGCACGTTGCGTGCTTGCCGACAGGGCTACAGGATCGGTCCGCTCTTTTCCGAAAGCGAGACGGCGGCCGACCTGGTGTTTCGAAAGCTGGCCGCGACGGTGAAGGGCGAGGAGATCTACCTCGACATTCCCGAGCCGAATGCCTCGGCGCGGGCGCTCTGCGAGCGCTACAATATGAAACCGGTTTTCGAAACGGCGCGGATGTATCGGGGCGTCGCGCCCGATCTGCCGCTTGCCCGCATCTATGGCATCAGCACCTTCGAACTCGGCTGACCGACGATCACACGCCCGGACAGCCAGTTCAAATGCGTCGGATCAACTGGCCATCGCCTCTTCGTATTCGGACGAGAGTTCGAGCCACTGTTCCTCGGCATGCGCAAGTTTGTCGACTGCGTCGGAGCGTTCCTTGGCCTTCTGTGCGGCTTTCGCCGGCGACTTTTCGTAAAGCGTCGGGTCGGCGAGTTCAGCGTCGAGCGCTTGAATCACTTTCTCCAGCTTTCCCGTCAGCGATTCGATTTCGTTGATCTTTTTCCTCAAGGGTGCGAGCGACGTGCGCTTGTCCGCGTTGGCCTTGCGCTGGTCCGCCTTTGACAGGGAATCGTCCGCTCCGGCTGCCTTGGGTTTGTCTTCCTTGGCCTTCGGGCCGCCAACGATTAGGCTCCGATAGTCTTCCAGGTCGCCGTCGTAGCTCGTCACCGTTCCGTCCCGCACGAGCCACAGCCGGTCGGCAGTCGCCTCGATCAGGTGGCGGTCGTGCGAGATCAGGATGACGGCGCCGGAATAGTCGTTGAGCGCGGTGATCAACGCATTGCGGCTGTCGATATCCAGGTGGTTGGTCGGCTCATCGAGGATCAGGAGGTTGGGTGCGTCGAATGCGGCAAGCCCCATCAGCAGGCGTGCCTTTTCGCCGCCCGAGAGGTCCTTGGCCGGCGTCTCCATCTTTTCGGTCGCCAGACCCATCTGCGCCACGCGGGCACGGACTTTCGCTTCCGGCGCTTCCGGCATACGGCGGCGCACGTGCTCGACGGCGCTCTGGGTCGGGATCAGATCATCCAGCTGGTGCTGCGCGAAGAAGCCGACCTTGAGGTTCGGCGCAATCTTCAGTTCGCCGGATTCGGGCGCAAGCCGCCCGGAAATGAACTTGGCGAAAGTCGACTTGCCGTTGCCGTTCGACCCAAGCAGGGCGATGCGGTCGTCGGTGTCGATCCGCAGGTTCAAGCGCTTGAGGATCGGTTTGCCGGGTTCGTATCCGACGGTACCGCCGGTGACGGCGATGATTGGCGATGCTGCTTCCTTCTCCGGGTCCGGGAAGGAGAAACCCTGGACGTGATCCTCGATCACCGCAGCAATTGTACCCATGCGCTCCAGCGCTTTGACGCGGCTCTGCGCCTGGCGGGCCTTGGTGGCTTTCGCTTTGAAGCGGTCGATGAAGCTCTGGAGATGCTTTCGTGCGGCGTCGTTCTTGGCTTTCGCCTTCGTCTGCAGCTCGTCCGCTTCCGCCTTTTGCCGCTCGAACTGGTCGTAAGGCCCGCGATAGTAGGTGAGCTTTTTCTGATCGAGATGCACGATGGCGTTGACGGCCGTGTTCAACAGGTCGCGGTCATGGCTGATGATGATGACGGTGTGCGGATAGCGCCGAATGTAATCCTCGAGCCAGAGCGTGCCCTCGAGGTCGAGATAGTTGGTCGGCTCGTCTAGCAGCAACAGGTCCGGCTCGGAGAAGAGAACGCCTGCGAGCGCCACCCGCATCCGCCAGCCGCCGGAGAAGGATGAGGCAGGGCGCAATTGCGCTTCGTGATCGAAGCCGAGGCCGGCGAGAATGCTCGCGGCACGCGCCTCCGCCGAGTGGGCGCCGATATCGGCAAGCCGCGTCTGGATTTCGGCAATACGGTGCGGGTCGGTCGCGGTCTCGGCTTCGGCGACCAGCGCCGTGCGTTCCTTGTCCGCCTTGAGCACGATCTCGATCAACGGTTCCTCGGTGCCGGGCGCCTCTTGGGCGACCTGGCCGATCCGCGCATTCTTGGGCAGCGAAATCGTGCCGGCTTCCGACGCGAACTCACCGGTAATGATGCGAAACAGCGTCGATTTGCCGGCGCCGTTTCGTCCGACAAGCCCAGCCTTCGTGCCTGACGGCAGCGTCACGGATGCGTTTTCGATGAGGAGACGGCCCGCGATGCGGGCGGAAAGGCCGGAAATCTGGATCATTGCGGCCTTTTGCCCGGACTTGAGCCGGAAGGCAAGAGGTGCGCGACGACAGCTGTTTCGACCCGGCGCGTGGAGGTCTGGTTCGCGGTTTTCAAGGGGGCATTGTTATCAATTCATGAACAACGCGTTCCGACAATCGATACTACACATCCTCATCGTGAGGGACCATTTGTTTAATCGAAGGGCAGCGAAAGGCTCTTCCGACCGCCTCGATCGACTGAACGCCATCGGCAAGGCCACCGCGTTCTAGGAAAGACCGATCCGGCCAGACGTAGTTTTGATGAAACACTCGTTCAAGCGAACGAGCCTCCCAGGAGTGAAGACGATGAAAACCACGATCCACACCGCACTCGCCGCAGCCCTCGTTGCAACTGCCGTTCTCGGCGGCGCCTCCGCTGCCTTTGCCGGCGGCAGCTATTACGAAGGCATCAGCCCGACACCGCTGTTTACCGAACGCGCTCCCAAGGCTGCCGGTAGCTCCAAGCTAAACATCCGCGGCTCGGAAGCCGGATATGTCGACCGCACCTCCACCGGCTCGGTCTACAATTACGACGCCAAACCGCCGGTCGCTCAGGGCGGCGAAGGCGAATACTATCAGGGCATTTCCCGCTAAGGCGCATTCCGTCGCCGGTCATGGGGCTTCGGGCCCCATGACATTCCATCTCCATCTAGGAAAACTCCCATGAAAAAGTCCATCGCAACAATTCTCGTTGCAGCGGCGACATTGGCCGGCGCCTCTGCCGCATTTGCCGGCGGCAGCTACTATGAAGGCGTCAGCCCGACGCCGCTCTTTACCGGTCGTGCCGCCGCTTCGGCAGGCGCTGGCGTGTCCGCAAGCGCCGTCGATAGCGGCGATTACTACGCCGGTATCGAGAACAAGGCGGTTGATGCCGCCGCGACAGGCGCGATTGCCAATGGCCATGCGAAGGCCTTCGGCAAGACCGGCCAGGACAGTCAATAACCCACGCCAAACGGACGACCAGATAACCCGGTCCCGCCAAGCGGGGCCGGGTTATCTCGTTTTGGCGTTGCCAATGAGGTGATTTGCCATGACAGAAAAAATTCAAGTCGCAGAAAGGCTCTTTGAACTCTATCACCGCGTCCATCGTCTGGTGAACGCGTCCATGAGTGAAGAAGGCGTCTCGCTCGCGCGCAGCAAGTTCCTGTTCTATCTCAGCGAACTCGGGCCGTGTCGATGCGCGGACATCGCTTCGGCGCTCAGCTTTGCCCCGCGAACCGTCACGGAGGCGATCGACGGACTTGAGCGCGACGGGATGGTCGTCCGCGAGCCGGATCCCGAGGACCGGCGAGCGAAGATCATCTCGATTACCGATCTTGGCCGAGCCGGTCTCGAAGCGGCTCTACAGCCACGTCGTCAGATGATCGAGGAGCTTTTCTCGGCGCTTGATGACAACGAGCGCACGGATCTTCATCGCCTGCTCGGCCTGCTTGGTGACAAGGCTTGCGAAATCGGCACGGGCCGGATGGCCGTGCATGAGCGGCAGTCAGAAGCCGCGTGAGCCCTGGAGATCGCGACGCGCTTTAAGCAGCGTGCGGCGAATAGATCTTCACCCGTTTGCCACCAAGCTCCGCCGTATAGGCAAGAATTCCCGAGCGGGACCCCGTTCGGGCGGCCGCAAGCGCCAGTTCGGCCTGCTGCATGAAGTCGGCTGGCGTCGCCATCGGCTGGGCCGTCGCGATGCCGGCCGAGAGCGAAAAGGTTTCGGTCGTGAAGGCGCGGCCGGGCAGGGCGACGCGCAGCGCCTCTACCGATTGCCGGATGCGTTGCGCAATCGCTTCAGCGTTCTCCTCCGTGACGTCGCTGCAGAGGAACGCAAATTCCTGGCCGCCGACGCGTGCGACGAAGTCGCTCTTCTTGATCGACTTGCGAAACAGCGTCGAAAGCTTGCCGAGCGCCTTTTCTGCCGTGACGGCGCCATGCTGCTCGGCGATACCGCGCAACCCCTCGACTGACACGACGAGTAGGGCAACCGGCTCTGATTTGCCTTCGGCTTCAAGCAGTGTTTTCAAGCGTGCCGTCAGGGCCAGGCGATTGGGCAGGCCGGTGGCGGGATCCCGGGTCAACGGTTTGCGGCTTTCGGCGAACGCGCCTTCCAGCGCTGCGAAGCGCTCGGCGCTTGCCTGCAATGCCGTTTGAAAAGCCTGTTCTTCATTCATCAGCAGGCCGGCCGCGTCCCGCAACCTTGCTGCGTCGTCGGCAAACTCCGACAGGCCGGCAACCGGGTCGGCGGCCAGCCGGTCTTTGAAGCGGTCGAGCTGGCTTCTGAAGGCGTGCTTTTGTGCCAGGCTGTGCCTCAGCTGCAGAGCGAGCTCGCTCAGTGCCTCCTGTGCCGCCGCCCTTGCTCTGTCGGCGGCAAGTGCACCGTGAGCCACCAGATGATGTTTGAGGCCGAGTTCGTCGAGGGCGTCCTGCTGCGGCGTGGGGCCGAGCGCCACCAGGTCGCGCGAAAGCTGCGGTAGCCGGCCGGACAAGGCTTCATAGACAAGCTCATAATTCCGTGGCAGTGCCGCGATGCCAAGCTGAGACATGGATTGCGCCACCTTCAGAATGATGGCGGCGCTTTTTGTCTGCGATCGGCCGATGTTCGCGGCAACTTGCCCGGTCATTCCGTGATCGTCCTCGATGCCTGTATGGGATCCGAAAGCACTATGGCGGCGCTGCGTTTAAGGGAGTCTGAAGATATCGGGCGCAAGACCGGATCTGCCCGGTATGGTTGCCGAAATCCCACCAAAGGAAAGGTTGGCGCAACCGATCGGGGCGGGAAAGTCGAAAGTTGCTGTTTTAGTTCATGTTTATAGTTGACGGCGGTTGTCAGCAATTATATTCCGCCTTGCTAAATCGGGCGGGAGGCTCGAATGCAGAGTGACGGTTTGACAATGCCCCCTTCGTTCATCGCGGATCTTGCGGCGTGGGGCGAGCGTCCCGCTCTGGTTCTTCCTGGCCGGCGTTTCGTAAGCTACCGCGACTTGCACGAAAGGGTCGACCGTCAGGCCGTTCAGTTTCCCCGCAACCGCGCGCTGGTAACGCTTGAGCCCGAGTTCTCCGAACATGCAATCATTGCCTACCTCGCGGCGCTGAAGGCCGGACATGTGGTTGCCATACAGGCGCCGCGCGGCGCCGGTGCGGTAGCCTGGACCGATATGTTCGAACCGGACTGTGCCTATCGCCGGATCGACGGCCGTTGGCGAACCGAACACCTGGAGGGTAGCGACAAACCGCTGCATCCGGACCTCAGCCTCCTGCTGTCGACCTCTGGCAGCACCGGTTGCGGCAAGGCGGTGCGGCTGTCCGCCGCCAACATGTCGGCCAATGCCCGTTCTATTGCCGAGTATCTCGACCTCGGGGCCGACGATCGCACGTGCCTGATCCTGCCGCTGCACTACTCCTACGGCCTTTCGGTCCTGAATGCCCACTGACTATGGGCGCCAGCCTCTATATTCCCAACGGCTCCATCCTTGACCCGGGGTTCCTTGACGGTCTTGCGGCGAGCGGTTGCACCAATCTTTCCGGCGTGCCCTATTCCTATGAGCTTCTGGAAAAGGTCGGCTTTCGCGACCGTGCGTTCCCGCAGCTGCGTTTCATGACGGTTGCCGGCGGACGTATGGCGCCGGAGCGCGTTCGTGCCTATGACGAGCATCTTCGCGCCCAGGGCGCCGCTTTCTTCGTGATGTACGGTCAGACCGAAGCGACGGCCCGCATCGCCTATGTGCCTCCGGCTCGGCTCCAGGGCAATGAAGACCGGATCGGCATCGCCATTCCCGGTGGCACGCTGGCGATCGAGGATGATGAGGGGCGAGCGATCGCCGGTGCCGGCATCGCCGGTGAACTCGTCTACCGCGGCCCCAATGTGATGATGGGCTACGCCTCGTCGCGGCAGGACCTAGCTCGGGGGAGTGACCTTACGGAACTGCATACGGGCGACCTGGCGATCCGCGAAGCCGATGGTCTTTTCCGCATCGTTGGGCGCATGAAGCGCATGTCCAAGATCGCTGGCCTGCGCATCGGACATGATGCCCTCGAGCAGGTGCTCGAGCGGCGCGGTCTGGTGGCGGCAATCGTCGGCGATGATGAAGGGCTGCATGCCTTTTTCCAGGGCGGGGACCGAGCAGAGGACGTGCGCCGCCTGCTCGTTGCAGCGAGCGGACTGACGCTTGCCCATATCAAGGCCACGCGCGTACCGGAAATCCCGAGGTTGCCATCGGGTAAAGCAGATTACGGTGCGCTGGGCCTTGCAGCAAAGCAGGCCGCAGCCGCCGACGGCGATCGCGAAAGTATCGAACGCCTCTTCCAGCAAGTGTTCTATCCTGCACGGGTGAAGCCGGAGGATAGCTTCCTCTCGCTCGGCGGCGATTCGCTGCGTTTCGTGCAGCTCTCGGTCGGTCTCGAAAAGGCGCTCGGGCAAGCGCCGGAAATGTGGGAGTCCATGCCGATCGCAACGCTTGCGGCGCTGGAAAGGCGAGAAACGGCGACGGCAAGGATCGGAATGGATCTGATCATCCGTGCCTTGGCGATATTGCTCGTCGTTCTTCACCACGAGACCTTGTGGCCGCTGCCGGGCGGGTCGGCTGCCATGGTCATCCTTGCCGGCTTCAGCCTCGCACGGTTCCAGATGGGGCAGCTTCTGGCCGGTGGTGGCCTTGCCATTCTGCGCCCGCTCACGCAGATGCTCGTGCCCTATTATCTCATTGTCGGCGCCTATGCCGCAGTTTGGGGCGAAGTCCCCTGGGCATCGATCTTCCTTGTCGGCAATTTCGGTTTCGCCGATCCGGAGACCCGTGGCATGGTGCCCTACCTCTATTGGTTCATCGAAGCCTATTGCCAGATGATGCTGGTCTTCGTGTCGTTGTTTGCGATTCCGCGCTTCCGGCAGTTAGCTGCTCGGCAGCCCTTTGCGATGGGCATGCTGTTGCTCGGCGTGGCGCTGATCGCCAGGCTGGCCCTGCCGATACTCTGGCCGATGGGCAACCGGCAGATCTTCACCTTGCCGTGGATCTTCTATCTCGCGGTGATCGGGTGGTGCGCCGCGATCGCTGAAACGCATCTACAGCGATTGCTGCTGGTGGCCGCGGGAGCTGGCGCTTTCCTGTTTTTCGGCCTCTACGAAGGCGTTTGGATCGGTACGAAGATCAAGTATCTGCTGTTGATCGCCCTGCTCATCGCTCTGGTCTACGCCCCCCGCGTCAGCGTTCCGCGCTGGGCAGCAAAGATCGTGCTGCCGCTATCGGCTGCCGGCTTCCATATCTACATCCTGCATCGGTTCGTGCCGGAGCTGTTGATGGCGCCGCTGCAGCCACATCTTCCGCCGGTGCTCTTCTCCACAGTGTCCATTGCAGGCGGCATGGCGCTTGGTCTCGCGGTCTGGCTCTTGCAACGCCAGTTGCTTAAAGTAGCTGCGAACGGAAGGCAGGCCGGGCTGTCGCTTAATCATCTGAGGACGAGTGCCGGATGGGCTGTACTAGCCCGCCCACTTCTCGCCGTCGGTCCACAAAAAGAACGCGAGGTCCAGCACAATTGACGGACGGCCGAGGGCCGTCAGCGTCGCATGAGCCTGTCCGCGATGGTGGGTCTGGTGGTTGAAGACGTGGGCGAGCGTCGGTCCGAGTTTTTGCGTGATGCTGGCGGACGTATTAAGCCGCGTGTAAGTGAAGGTGGCGGCAAGCCGCGCCTCGTCAAGGCCGTCGATCCAGGCAATCATCCGCGCATCTTCCCGCTCGCGGGCGCCGGCAAGGCTGGCGAGATCCTCATGAAGGGTTGCATCCAGCGCCGTCGGGGCGTCGCCTTCGCCGGTAAGGCGCTTCATCCAGATCCGATCTGCGGCGAGGATATGATTGAGCGTCGCAAGCACCGAGCCGAAGAAGGCACCCTTGCTCTGCCGCAGTTCGCTGTCCGGGAGCTCTGCTGCCGCAGCGTAGAGCCGGCGGTTGGCCCAGTTGTTGTAATCGGCGAACATGCGAAAATGATCGAGCATCTGTTTTCCCCGTGAGCTCGCAAGGTTAGCGCAGATCCGCATTCATGTGGCGAATGCCACCCATGAAATTTAATCATTTGATCGCCCAGTCCGTCTGGCGTCGAATGGGGCGGGACGACCTAACTCTCGCCAGGAGATCACGTGAGCAGGAAACTCTATTCGCTGTGCGGGGCCGACAGGGCCCGACCTTTCTCACCGCATGTCTGGAAGACCAAGCTGTCGCTTGCGCACAAGGGGCTTGCCTTCGACGTCGTGCCGGTCGGTTTTACCGAGATCCCCAAGGTGGAGGAGGGCGCCACCAAGCTCGTGCCACTTCTGCGTGACGGCGACCGGCTGGTGCAGGACAGTTTCGAAATTGCCGTCTATCTCGACGAGAACTACCCGGACCGGCCGTCGCTGTTTGGCGGACCGGGCGGAATGGCCATGGCCCGCTTCATCGAGGGCTGGTCGCAGACGACACTGCATCCGGCAATTGCCCGCATCATCATCAAGGATATTCACGACAGCCTCGATCCGGTCGATCGGTTGTATTTTCGCGAAAGCCGGGAGGCGCGTTTCGGGACGTCGCTCGAAGCCGTCGCTGAAACCGGCACTGTCGCCCTTGCAACCTTCACCGACAAGCTCGAGCCGCTGCGCCATATGCTCAAATTTCAGCCCTATCTCGGCGGCGAACGGCCACTCTTTGCCGACTACATCGTCTTCGGTGCGCTGCAATGGGCGCGTATCGTTTCGCCGCAACGCCTGCTTTCCCCAGGCGATCCGGTCACAGGCTGGTTCGAGCGTTGCCTCGATCTGCACGATGGCATCGGTCGCTCTGTGACAGCGGCGTGAAACCCGTAACGGTCGCGGCGAATCGTGAGCGAACCCCCTTGTTTTGCGCGGAATTGGCGGCTAATGAACCGCCACTTCTCAAGAAAACAAGGGAATTGAGCCAATGGCGATTGAACGTACCTTTTCGATGATCAAGCCGGACGCAACGAAGCGTAACCTGACCGGCGCCATCACCAAGATGCTCGAAGACGCCGGCCTGCGCGTCGTCGCTTCCAAGCGCGTCTGGATGAGCCGCCGCGAAGCTGAAGGCTTCTACGCTGTCCACAAGGAGCGTCCGTTCTTCGGCGAACTCGTCGAGTCCATGTCCTCCGGCCCGACCATCGTTCAGGTTCTCGAAGGCGAAAACGCCATCGCCAAGAACCGCGAAATCATGGGCGCCACCAACCCGGCAAACGCTGACGAAGGCACGATCCGCAAGGTTCACGCGCTTTCGATCGGTGAAAACTCGGTTCACGGTTCGGACGCTCCGGCAACGGCCGCCGAAGAAATCACCTACTGGTTCTCCGGCACCGAAATCGTCGGCTGATTCAGTATCTGCATTTCCGGCCATAACGGCTTGAAATGATTCGAATGAACCGGAGCGGCAACGCTCCGGTTTTTTCATATCGGGCATTTCGCCGTTTCAAAATGCTCAGGCGCCTTGCCGTCCTTGAAGACCTCGGGGTTCTTGTCATAAGCGGGACCTTCGACCAGCGGCTTGGCCGGCAGGATGTCCTGATCGACATCGGATACGACTGTGGTCTCCAGTTTCTGCAGCGTTTCGCCGGCAGGTCCTTTGACCTCGATCGTTACCGCATAGGGCTTTTCCTTTTTCACGCAGGTCAAATCAGGGCTTTCCAGCACCACCCTGTCGAGCTTTGGAAAAAGCTTGCGCGTCAGCGTGAGCGGCTCGCCGCCCACCGGGTTCTCGAAGGTGGCGATGACGACGCTGCCCTCGGGCACGGGCTCTGTTTTCTGAAGCGTGATCGTGTAGACAGCATAGGCAAGCCGATAATTGAAGACGAACATCTTGCCCGTCAGCTTCAGCGGATCAGGGCCAGTCTCGCGCTGGCAGCCCGCCATCAGCATCACCGCCATCATCGCCACAAGCGTTGCGATTGTCCTCGTCATCCCTGTGCCTCCTCCCGACTGCGGTGATAGTGGCGCTTGGCCTTGCTGCGGTTGCCGCAGACCGCCATGTCGCACCACGTCCGACTGCGGTTGCGGCTCTTGTCCAGAAACAGCCATCCGCAATTCGGGCAGATCTTCAATCGCTCCGGCTCCGGGTTGGCTGTAAGGCTGAGCGCGGAATGTGCCGTTGCGGTGTCAAGCGCGATGGCGGCGCGTCCACCATGGTCGGTGCTGCGCAGCACTGCGGCGATTGCCTCCAGCAGATCGGCCATCAGGTCCGCCCGATGCTCGGCTGCGGCCTGCGCCCGAAAATGCCGGTCCGTCGCCTCGCGCAACCTCAAAAGCCTTGCGCGGTTCTGCTCGGCAACGGGTGAAAGCGTGCCAAACCGTGTGCTCTCGGCGCCGAACCGGTTAGCGGCGTCAGCAAAGGCGTCCAGTGCTGCAACGTCGGCGAAGCGATCTATACGCCTTGCGGCATCAAAGCGCAGGATGACGGAGTTGGCGACATCCAGCGCCAGCGCGCCGCCTGCAAATCGGTGTGCGGTCCAGGTGAAGGTCATGAGTCATTCCTAACTAGCAAAAACGATTTTACCAGTTATATTGATGTTGTCACGCTCCGGATGTGCCATGCTCTATTTCCTGCAGCAGATCGCCAATGCCGTTCCGATCGCCGCGCTCTATGCGGCGCTGGCGTTTGGCTATGCCATCGCCTTCGCCGTGACCCGCAGGGCTGATCTCACCTATGGCGCGCTCTTTGCCTTCTCCGGCCAGATGTTCGTGCTGTTTGCCGATTTTGGCTGGAACCAGCTGTGGCTTGTGCTGCCGGCAGCGCTCGGTCTCGGCGCCGCCGCCGGTCTGACGCTCGGTGTCGGGGCAGGGCTCGTCGCCGGGCGTTACGTGATGCGCCCGCTCGCCTTCTCGTCGGCAAACACTGTCGTCGTCGCGTCGCTCGGCAGCTTGCTCGTGCTGATGGAAACGGCGCGACTGGCGTCGGATACCAAGAGCCTATGGCTGCCGCCGTTTCTGAACGGCAACATCGTCTTCTGGTCCGATCCCAGGTTCCCGGTGACACTGACGATGATCCAGTTGCTCAACACGCTGTTGATGGTGGCGTTGGTTGCGGCTGGTCATTGGTTTCTGGGACATAGCAGCGCCGGCCGGTCGTGGCGAGCGGTGTCGGAGGATCGTGGCGCGGCCGCCCTTTGCGGCATTGATGCAGTCCGTGTCTATATCGTCGCCTACGGTGCCGCGTCGTTGATCGCCGCCTGCTGCGGTATCCTGGCGGCGTCCTATTATGGCAACATGGATTTCGGCACCGGACTAACGTTCGGGGTCAAGGTGCTGTTTATCGCCGCGATCGGCGGCCAGACATCGCCGCTTTACGCCGCGCTCGGCGCCGCCGCCATCGGCCTTCTCGAAACACTCTGGGGGGGCTATGGTCCGATGCTCTGGCGGGATTTTGCGATCTTCGGCTTCCTCGTCATCGTGCTCGCGGTGACGCGACAGGAAAAAGCCATCCCGTGATCCGCGCGCGGAGCATCGATCCCGCGTATCAGCGCTTCCAGCGATCGCGCGCCGTGTCGTCGGCATCCTTGGCGCTGACCCAGCCGCCGGCCGTGCCGTCGGTCAGGTGCTCCTTCTTCCAGAAGGGCGCAGCGGTCTTGAGGAAGTCCATGATGAAGTTGGCGCCATCGAAGGCTGCCTGCCGGTGCGGCGAGGCGGTGATCACGAGCACGATGTTTTCGCCGGGATTGATCTTGCCGTAGCGATGGATTGCCGTTGCTGCCTGCAGGCGGAAGCGTTCGACTGCCAACTTGCAGATGCGCTCGATTTCGGCCTCGGCCATCCCGGGGTAGTGCTCTAGTTCGAGAGCGGCCAGCGTGCCCGCTTCGTCGCGGCAGAGGCCTGAAAACGTCACGACCGCCCCAATGTCGGGGCGGCCGGAAGAAAGTTTGGAAACCTCGGCCGAAAGATCGAAGTCCTCGTGCTGCACGCGTACGTTGACGGGCGCGCCCATGGCGTCAGCCACCGGTCATCGGCGGGAAGAGGGCGATCTCGCGCGCGCCGGCGATCGGTTCGCCATGCTCGACATGTTCCTGGTTGATCGCTGCGCGGATGACGTTCTGGTGCTCGAGCGCCGTCTCGTATTCTTCCCCCAGTGTCTTCAGGTGCGCAAGCAGGTCGGCAATGGTGATGACCTCGGCCGGAACCTCCAGCGTTTCCTCACCCCTGCCGATGCGTTCGCGCACCCAGGAGAAATAGACGAGATTGACGGTGCTCATTCGTTGACCACGTGTTTCAGGCCGGCGCGGAAATAGTCGTAACCGCTGTAGAGCGTGATCGCCGCGGCGATCCATAGCAGAACGATACCGGCCTCTGTCGTATAGGGCAGGATCTTGTCGCCAGCGGGGCCGGCCAGCAGGAAGACGATCGCCACCATCTGGATGGTCGTCTTCCACTTGGCGATGCGGGTTACCGGGACGCTGACCTTCAGCGCTGCCAGATATTCGCGCAGGCCTGAAACGAGGATCTCGCGGCACAGAATGATAATGGCGGCCCAGATCGACCAGCCGGCAATCGTGCCGTCAGCGGCAACGAGCAGCAGGATCGACGCGACCAGCAGCTTGTCGGCGATCGGGTCGAGCATCTTGCCGATGTTGGAGGTCTGCTTCCAGATGCGGGCGAGGTAGCCGTCGAAGAAGTCGGTGATCGAGGCGATGGCAAAGAGAGTGACCGCCGTCCAGCGTGCGAAATCCGAACTGTGCAGCCGGCCTTCGATGAAGAAGCAGAGCACGATCAGCGGCACGATCAGGATTCGGAAATAGGTGAGCAGGTTGGGGATGCTGTAGGCGACGGGCGTGGGCATGGATTCGGGTTCTCTGTCTTCCTCGGAGGTACAGAATGACTTTGCGGACCTCAGGTCAACAAATCATTGTGCGAAGGTTGTCATAATTGCCGCATCTCACCTGAACGCCCGGTGAATTGCCAACGCTTAATTCCTTAAACTGTCATCAATCTAGGGGCGAAAACATGCGGCAAGCCCGAACCTTTACAGCGTCTTCCACGCGTCCTCTTAGACGGGCGGCACTGCAAAGGTCATTTTGCCGCGTCCTCATGGAAATGCTCGTAGACCAGCCGGGCGACCGCTTCGGAAATGCCGTTGACCGCCATCAGGTCGTTCATACCGGCGCGTGAAACAGCCTTGGCGGTGCCGAAATGGGTGAGCAATGCTCGCTTGCGCGTCGGCCCGATGCCGGCGATCTCGTCGAGCGGATTCTTGACCATCTCCTTCTTGCGCCGTGCGCGGTGTGAACCGATGGCAAAGCGGTGCGCCTCATCGCGCAGGCGCTGGATGAAATAGAGCACAGGATCTCGTGGCGGCAGCGTGAAGCTGTCACGCCCGAGCGCGAAGAAGCGCTCGCGCCCGGCATCGCGGTCGACGCCCTTGGCGACGCCGATCGCGATCACGCAGTCCTCAACATCGAGTTCTTTCAGGATTGCGCGGACAGCCGTCATCTGTCCCTGGCCGCCGTCGATCAGGATCACGTCCGGCCAGGCGGGAAATGCGGCATCCTCGGCAATCTCGGCAGTCCGGTCCGGCTTGCCCTCTTCCTTGAGCAGGCGTGAGAAGCGACGGGTCATCACCTCGCGCATCATGCCGAAGTCGTCGCCGGGCGTGATGTCGGTCGATTTGATGTTGAACTTGCGATACTGGCCTTTGACGAAACCTTCAGGGCCGGCGACCACCATGCCGCCGACGGCATTGGTGCCCATGATGTGGGAGTTGTCGTAGATCTCGATCCGGCGCGGCGCGCGTTCGAGCTTGAACGTTTCGGCAAAACCGTCGAGCAGTCGCGACTGTGACGCGGTTTCCGCCAGCTTGCGACCATGGGCCTCGCGCGCGTTGGCGAGCGCATGATCGACAAGGTCCTTCTTCTCGCCGCGTTGCGGCACCTGGATCGACACCTTGTAGCCGGACTTCTCGCTGAGCGCCTGGCCGAGCAGTTCCTGTTCCGCGACCGCCTCGCACAGCAGGATCTGCCGCGGGCAGGGCTTGTCGTCGTAGAACTGCGCGAGGAACGCCGAGAGGACTTCTGCGGTGGGCAGAGAAGGATCCGCCTTCGGGAAATAGGCGCGGTTGCCCCAGTTCTGCCCGGTGCGGAAGAAGAACACCTGGATGCAGGAAGTGCCGCCCTCGTGGTGGATCGCAAAGACGTCGGCCTCTTCGACTCCGGCCGGATTGATGCCCTGGTGGCTTTGCACGTGGCTGAGTGCTGCGAGCCGGTCGCGATAAAGTGCTGCGCGTTCGAAGTCGAGGTTTTCCGAGGCCTCGCCCATCGCCGCAGCAATCGTCGCCTTCACCGCCTGGCTCTTGCCGGAAAGGAAGTCCTTTGCCTCATGCACCAGTTCGGCATAGCCCTCATTGCTGATTTCGCCCGTGCAGGGCGCCGAACAGCGCTTGATCTGGTGCAGAAGACAGGGACGCGTGCGCGTCTCGAAGACGCTGTCGGTACAGGTTCGCAAGAGGAAGGCGCGCTGCAGCGAGTTGATCGTGCGCCCGACGGCGCCTGCCGAGGCGAAGGGGCCAAAATAGTCGCCTCTTCGGCTGCGTGCGCCGCGATGTTTGTAAAGTGCAGGCGCACGGCTGTCGCCGGTCACCAGAATATAGGGAAAGGACTTGTCATCGCGCAGAAGCACGTTGAAACGCGGGCGGAGCCGTTTGATCAGGTTGGCTTCGAGCAGAAGCGCCTCGATCTCCGTGCGGGTGGTGACGAACTCCATGTTCGCAGTTTCGCGAATCATCCGCGAAATACGGTTGGAGTGGCCGCGCCCCTGTGCGTAGTTGCCGACTCGCTTCTTCAGGCTGCGCGCCTTGCCGACATAAAGAACGTCGCCGTCCTCGTTGAACATGCGGTATACGCCGGGACCGTTCGGAAGTCGCTTCACGAAGGCCTGGATCAGTTCGGCGCCCTTGAGGCCCACGACCTCGTTGCGATTCTCTGCCCATTCGATGGCCGGACCTGCGGGCACGCCTTCGGGCGCCTCGATCAGGTCGTCATCGTCTTCGGCATCATTGCCGTCATAAAGGATGCCGCCGTCGGTCGGCACGCGTCCGTTCATTCCACTATCTCCCTGATATCAGGCGTTTCCCAGGCGAGGTGCTGGCCGCCGTCCAGCGCGATCATCTGTCCGGTAATCGACGGCGTGTCGAAAAGGAATCGGATCGTCCGCCCGAATTCGCCGAGCGCCGGACCGCGCCTCAGAATCAGCGCATCGACCTGAGCCTGGAAATCGCGAGGATCCTGCCGCTCGTTCGGCAATGTCGGCCCGGGGCCGATGCCGTTGACGCGAATATCCGGCGCAAGTGTCTGAGCCATCGTTTGTGTTGCCGTCCATAGCGCGGACTTGGACAACATATAGGAATAAAAACGCGGGTTTGGAGACCAGACGCGCTGGTCGATCACATTGACGACGAGGCCGGAGACCCCCCGCGGCAACTGGCGGGCAAAATCGCGGGCGAGCAGGGAGGGTGCTTTTACATGCAGGGCGAAATGCCGGTCCCAGACG
The DNA here is from genome assembly GCF_050434565.1 of Ensifer sp. 4252. Classification (NCBI taxonomy): domain Bacteria; kingdom Pseudomonadati; phylum Pseudomonadota; class Alphaproteobacteria; order Hyphomicrobiales; family Rhizobiaceae; genus Ensifer; species Ensifer sp. 4252. The sequence goes on along the minus strand of NZ_JBNDIU010000001.1, from coordinate 446,795 downwards.
GCTTCGTCGAAAGCGTCGAGGCTATCCTTCTTGAACAGCGAGGCATTGTTGACGATCAGGTCGATCGGTCCGAGCGCCTCGCTGGCTTGCGCCATCAGTGCCAAGGTTTCCTGCGTGTCGGTAAGGTCCGCCTTCACGGCGACGGCTACGACCCCCTTTTTGGCAAGCGAGGCTGCAAGCGCCTTCGCCTCGTCGAGCGAGCCATTGGCGTGGATGGCGACCGCGAAGCCATGCGCCGCGAGGTCTTCAACTATAGCCTTGCCGATCCGTTTGGCGCCACCGGTTACCAGTGCCGCCTTCAGTGCTTTCTTCAACGTTTTATCCCGCTTTTCGAATCTTCGCGCCAGCGGACGAAGATATAGGCAAGAAACGTCGCCCTGAAACTCTCCCTGACGATTCATTTCGCAAAAATTAATGGAATTCGCGTAATTTGTATTATTTTGAAGTTATATAGTATATCTTTCGTTAATCTTGAATGATGGTTAATAAAACGCCTGTGGCGTGAAAGCAACATCAAATTTTCGGCGTGATTGTGCCACCAAAATTTCACATTTTGGCTCTTGTGAATCCTCATTTGCTGGCCAATTTCAGCTCAACCGGGCGGGTTAATTGAAAGTTGTCCGATGTTTCATTGCGGGATCCCAACCCTCGGGGCATCGGTTCGTAAAGGAGAATATAATGCGTACGCTCATCACCACCCTCATGGCTTCGGCCGTTTCCCTCATCGCCTTCCAGGCCGCCCACGCTGCAGACGCGATCGATGAAGTTCCGGCGGCGCCCGCAGCCGAGTACACCGAGCCGGCAGCGAAGAACTGGTCGGGTGCCTATGTCGGTGGTACGGCTGACTGGCGCCACGGCGAAGCCGATGCGACCGGCAGCAACCCCTCGGTCGGATTCGGCGGCGGCCTCTATGGCGGCTACAACGTTCAGAGCGGCCAGATGGTCTACGGTGCGGAAGCCGACATCGGTTACTCAGGCAACGACTCCCACTCCAGCAATCGCAGCGTAACACAGGGCGTCAACGGCTCGGTCCGCGGCCGCGTTGGTGTCGACCTGAACCCGGTTCTGGTTTACGGCACGGCCGGCGTTGCCGTCGGCAATACCAAGGTTAGAACTGCCGCTGGTGCGGACGACAAGGCCCTTGTCGGCTGGACAGCTGGCGCCGGTGCCGAAACCTTCGTGACGGACAACATCACCGCCCGCGTCGAGTACCGTTATACAGACTACGGCTCGAAGGACTTCCGGATGGGCGGCACGAGCGTCTCCACCGGTTACGATGAGCACAGCGTTCGCGTCGGTATGGGCGTGAAGTTCTGATCGGCTCTGCCAGATCTAAAAGGCCGGGGAGACCCGGCCTTTTTTTATGCTTTGAATTTGGAATAATCCGGAAAGTGCTTTTCGAACTTTGCCGGCCAGTTCTTCAGCTTGGCGCGACCCCGCTGCCATTCGCCGCTGAAGCGCAACTCGATATAGCGAAGCAGCGCCGCGAGCGCGAAATGCCCCGCATGCAGCTTGCCTCCCGTCTTGGGCATGTTTTCGTTCAGATGGTCGAGGCCGCGTTCGACCTTTGCCCATTGCATATCGATCCAGGGCTGGTGCACCTTTTCCGGCGGATGGAAGCGCTTTTCGTAGACGATCGCCAGCAGCGTGTCGCAGATGCCGTCGCACAGTGCCTCGAGGATTTCGATGTCCAAGCGCTTACCGGCATTCTTCGGGTAGAGCTTGCCCTTCGTTTCCCGGTCCATGAAGTGCATGATCGTCCGGCTGTCGAAGATCGACTTGCCATCGCCGGTAATCAGCGTCGGAATCTTGCCGAGCGGATTGCTGCCGATAAGCTCTGGCGAGTTGGCACTGGTATCGGTTAGCACGCTCTCAACAGCAAACCCTGCATAGTGCGCGGCCATGCGGACCTTGTTGGAGTAGGGGGACGTTGGCGAGTAGAGTATCTTCATCGAGCGTCTTTCTGTTTCGCGCATGATCTCCCAAATCGAATGATCGAACGATCAGGCGCAGTTTCAAAACCTTGGAGCGGCACCGTATCGCAGCCGCCATGCGTCAGCTTAGGATGCAGGCGGCAGTGTCACGGTGTCTCTTCGGCAGGCCTGGCGGTCCACCTCAGGGCAGGGGCGGAAATTCAGCGCCTTGTCGAAGCAGATCCTGATTTCCTCCAGCCGCTTACCCTCGCAGGTAACAGCGACGGCGTTTGTCGTCATGCCCGGATTTTTGGCCACGAACCCGGCCTCGATGGCGCTGACGGACAGCGAATTTTCCCGACGCGCGGCGCTGAGTTCCGCCGGCAATGCGATGCGCTCTCGCGCTGCACGTGTCACGGCGAAATAATCCTGCTGGCTGAGGCCCGAGCAAGTGCCATGCTTGCGCCATTGATGGCCGATCAACCCCATCGAGGGAATGAGATCGAGATATTGGCGGCCGAGCGCTTCCGGCACACGATCGGATTGGCGCGTCGGGCAGAAATCGGGGTACCCTCGGTCGTTCTGCGGCCACAGCCCGTGTACGATCAGGCCGCGATTGCTGCCGATCTTGCACTGACCGGTTTTGCCTGATGGGTCGTTGTCGTCGCACCAGGTCGGCGACCACGAGAGCGAGAGAACGTAAAAATCAAAGCCCTGGCCGATCGGGACGGCGACATTCGCCTTCGTGTGGCCGGTGGTTTGCGGCAGCGGCTTTTTCTCGGCGCTGTCTTCGCTGCAACCCGCAAGGGCAAGCGCAACGAAAAGCGCCGGCAGGAGCCGGCGCTGTCGGCAATGTCTCGGCATGGTCAGCGAAGCGAAGCGCAATGCGCGCCGTAGACATACCAGGGATCGAGGCCGCCGACGCAGAACTCGATGTTCCGGCCGATGCCGGCAAAGCCCCAATTGCGCTCGATGAGATAAAAGAGCGGCCGCTGCTCACCATCCGTCATGACGGCGGTTGCACGGCAATATTCGCGTTCGACCCGATGCGTGTAGTCCCGCAACTCCAGCCGGTTCTGACCCATGTTGCGGATCTCGGCGATCGAGAGATTGGCGTGCAGATAGTTCGCGGCCTTGTACTCGAACCGCGAGGTGATGAAGCCGAGAACCGAGGCGTCGCCGCACACACCCGTGCTATAGGATGTCGGCTGGTCGCGGTAGGTCCCGAGATAGTCGGCCGCCGAGGCGGCGGGCGCCGTGACAGTGGCGAAGGAAAGCGAGGCCAGAAGCGTTGCGGCGAGCTTGCGAGTCATGGGCGTCTCCCTGGATCGTCTCGCAAGATTGCGGCTTTCTGAGCCTTTCAGTCAAGGGCCCGGGTTGCAGCTTCTTCGCCGCGCAGCCAGAAGCACCGTGCTGAAGCGAAACGGTCCTGCCCCAACCGGGTCTTCAGGAAGGGCAACAGCACGTCGAGTTCGCCCTTGAGCGTGAAAGGCGGGTTGACGATGATCAGGCCCGAGCCCGACAATCCCGTGGTTTCACGGTCGCTGCGCACCGAAAGTTCGGCGCAGAGCATCTTCGGGATTTCCAGCGCCTTCAGCGCCTCATGGAAGGTCTTGATCGGAGCGTTCTTCTTCAGTGGATACCAAAGGCAGAAGGTGCCACCGGCAAAGCGGCGATAGCCCTTGGCGAGGCCATCGGCGAGCCGCTCGTATTCGCCCTCGATCTCAAAGGGCGGGTCCACCAGGATCAGGCCGCGCTTTTCCTTGGGCGGCAGGTGGGCGCCGAGCGCCAGCCAACCGTCGAGCTCGGTGATCCGGCTCTGGAAGTCGCCGTCGAAGAGCCGGTGCAGCGTCTCGTAATCGTCAGGGTGCAATTCCATCGCCGACAGGCGGTCCTGCGGGCGAAAGAGCATGCGAACCAGCTTCGGCGAGCCGGGATAACGCGTGAGCTCCGAACCGGAATTGAGCTCGCGGACGGTCGCCAGATAGGGTTCAAGGATGGCCGCAACCGGCGCCGGCAGGTCGCCCTCGAGCAGCCGGCCGATCCCATCGCGCCATTCGCCGGTCTTCTGCGCTTCTTCGCTCGATAGATCGTAAAGGCCGGTGCCTGCGTGGGTGTCGAGAACCCGGAACGCCTTCTCCTTCTGCTGGAGATAGGTGACGAGCCTCGCCAGCACCGCATGCTTGAGAACATCGGCGAAATTGCCCGCGTGATAGATATGCCGATAGTTCATGAGGGCCGCCGATGGCTGTGATCAATTGTTTCGATGGGTGCAAGTTTGGCTCTTTGAGCCCGATTGTCGATGCCATATAGAAAAGCCATGAACGTTGCGACCCCCATCAAAGCAGAAAAGTCGATCGGCCACTCCGTCTGTCCGCACGACTGTCCCTCCGCCTGCGCACTCGAAGTCGACCTCACGGCCGAAGGCCGGATCGGCCGCGTGCGCGGTGCCGCCGCCAACACATATACCGCCGGCGTCATCTGCGCCAAGGTCGCGCGCTATTCCGAGCGCATCTATCATCCCGATCGGCTGATGGTGCCACAGCGCCGCGCCGGAGCGAAGGGCAGCGGCAACTGGCAGGAGATTTCCTGGGAGGCGGCGCTCGACGAGATCGCCGACCAGTTCGTCAAAGCCGAACAGAAGCATGGGGCCGAAGCCGTCTGGCCCTATTTCTACGCCGGCACCATGGGCCAGGTGCAGCGTGATTCCATCGACAGGTTGCGCCACGCCAAGCGCTATTCCGGTTTCTTCGGCTCGATCTGCACCAACATGGCCTGGACCGGTTTCTCCATGGCGACCGGCTCGCTGCGCGGCCCCGACCCGCGTGAGATGGCGAAGTCCGATTGCGTGGTGATCTGGGGGACAAATGCGGTTGCCACCCAGGTCAACGTCATGACGCACGCGGTCAAGGCCCGCAAGGATCGCGGCGCCAAGATCGTCGTCATCGACATTTACGACAACCCCACGGTCAAGCAGGCCGACATGGGCCTGGTGCTGAGACCCGGCACGGATGCGGCACTCGCCTGCGCGGTCATGCATGTCGCCTTCCGTGACGGTTATGCCGACCGTGCCTACATGGCCGAATTCGCTGACGATCCGGCAGGGCTCGAGACACATCTGAAGTCGCGAAACCCCGAATGGGCGTCGGCGATTACCGGGCTCTCCGTCGAGGAAATCGAGGCGTTCGCGAAACTCGTCGGCACGACGCCGAAAAGTTACTTTCGCCTCGGTTACGGCTTTACCCGCCAGCGCAACGGCTCGGTCGCGATCCATGCGGCCGCTTCCATCGCCACGGTGCTCGGCTCGTGGAAGCATGAAGGCGGCGGTGCGTTTCATTCGAACAACGACATCTTCAAGCTCGACAAGCGCGAACTCGTCGGCACCGCCTTTCACGACCCCGATGTGCGCATGCTCGACCAGTCGCAGATCGGCCGGGTGCTAACCGGCGACGCCGAGGCGCTGCGCGATGGCGGCCCGGTGACGGCGATGCTGATCCAGAACACCAATCCGGTGAACGTCGCGCCGGAACAACGCCTGGTGAAACGCGGATTCCTGCGCGACGATCTGTTTGTCGCGGTGCACGAACAGTTCATGACCGACACGGCGCAGCTCGCCGATATCGTGCTGCCGGCGACCATGTTCCTCGAGCATGACGACCTTTATCGCGGCGGCGGCCATCAACACATCCTGATCGGGCCGAAGGTGGTGGAGCCGCCATCGACCGTGCGCACCAATCTTTTCGTCATCGAGGAGCTGGCGAAGCGCCTCGGCGTTGCCGAGCATGCCGGGTTCGGGTTGACTGAGCGCCAGCATATCGACCGGCTGCTTGCCAATTACGGCATCGGCTATGACGAGATGAAGCGCGAGAAGTGGCTCGACTGTCAGCCGGCGTTCGAGGACGCGCATTATCTCAAGGGTTTCGGCCATCCCGACGGCAAATTCCGGTTCAAGGCGGACTGGACCGGCACGCCGGCGCCGAACCGCCCGCCGAAATCGATGGGTCTGCAGGGGCCGCATGCGGCGTTGCCGGAGTTCCCTGACCATGTCGACCTGATCGAGGTCACTGACGCGGACCATCCCTTCCGTCTCGCCACGTCGCCGGCGCGCTCCTTCCTCAACTCGACCTTCGCCGAGACCCCGTCGTCGATCCAGAAGGAAGTCCGCCCGATGGTGATGCTGCATGCGGACGACGCCGCCTCACTCGGCGTCGGCGACGGCGACATCGTCAAACTCGGCAATCGACGCGGCGAGGTGCGCCTGCATGTCACGGTCGGCGGCGGCGCGCGGCGCGGCGTCGTGATCGCAGAAGGGCTGTGGCCGAACGGCGCCCATCTCGACGGGGAGGGTATCAATGTGCTTACTGGCGCCGATGCCGTCGCGCCCTATGGCGGCGCGGCCTTTCACGACAACAGGGTCTGGGTGAGGCCGGCCCCCTAGCAACGCGGATGCCTTCATGAGCGGCGACCATCAACATGCGGATGTCAGCAACACGCCGGTCTCGCGTCTCTGGGGTGCGCTCGGCCTGACGGGCGGCTTCATGCTGGCCGAGGTTGTCGGCGGCATTTTGACAGGCAGCCTGGCGCTGATCTCGGACGCGATGCATATGCTGACCGACGCGGCGGCGTTGGCGATTGCGCTGGTTGCCATCCATGTCGGCCGCCGGCCGTCCGATCTGCTGCGCACCTATGGCTATGCCCGCTTCGAGATTCTCGCGGCCGCCTTCAACGCTCTGCTGCTGCTCGCCGTCGCTTTCTATATCCTCTACGAGGCTTGGCAGCGTCTGTCGCTGCCGCAGGAGATCCAGTCCGGCGGTATGCTGCTGATTGCGGTCATCGGCCTTGTGGTCAACCTGATCTCGATGCGGCTTCTGACCAGCCACAAGGACGAGAGCCTCAACGTCAAGGGCGCCTATCTCGAGGTCTGGTCGGACATGCTCGGATCGCTGGCGGTGATCGTTGGCGCGGCGATCATCTGGTTCACCGGTTGGCAGTGGGTCGATTCGTTGCTCGCTGTCGGCATCGGATTCATGGTTTTTCCGCGCACCTGGGTACTGTTGAAGGACTGCGTCAACATTCTCTTGGAAGGCGTGCCGCCGGGCATGCGCCTGGCGGATGTCCATGCGGCGATCACCACCGTGCCCGACGTTGCCTCGGTGCATGACCTGCACCTCTGGGCGATTACCCAGAGCCAGCCGTCGCTGACGGCGCATGTCGTTCTGGCCGAGGATGCCGACGGCGAGACCGTGCGGCGTGCGATCGAACAACGGCTGCAGGACGAGTTCGATCTTCACCACACGACCCTGCAGATGGAGCGCGAAAGCTGCGCCCCTTCGGAACACATTCATTGACGGTCGACTGCGACCGCATCCTTTCCGCTCCCGACCAAGGACCCCGCCATGACGAAACACCACGATCCGCGTGTCAGGATCATCGAACGGCGCACGCTCTCGGACGGTTTCATTCATCTCGAGGAAATCACGCTTGAGCAGGACATGTCAGACGGCGGCACAGCAACGCTGAAGCGTGAAGTGCACGACCACGGCAGCGCCGCGACCATCCTGCTGTTCGATCCGAGGCGTGCGAGCGTCGTGCTCGTCCGCCAGCTGCGCGTGCCCGTGCTGCTGCAGGGCGATCCCGCCTACATGATCGAAGCGCCGGCCGGCCTGCTCGATGACGATACGCCGGAGGTTGCGATCTGCCGCGAGGCGATGGAGGAGACCGGATATCACGTCGACAAGGCCACGCACCTCTTCGATGCCTATATGAGCCCCGGCGCGCTCACCGAGCGCACGAGCTTCTTCGTTGGGCAGATCGACGTCAGCGAAAAAGCTGGTAATGGCGGCGGCCTGGCGCACGAGGGCGAGGATATCGAGGTTCTCGAAATTCCCTTCGATGAGGCCTTCGGCATGATCGCGACCGGCGAGATATGCGATGCCAAGACGATCATGCTGCTGCAGTGGGCCCAGCTGAACCGCAGTTCGCTCACGCCATAAGGCCTTGTTTTGTAAGCAAACAATACATTACGGATATTTCACTTTTTGATCGTTCTCCGGTAGGCTACAGCGCTGATGTCTTCATCAATGACATGGGCTACCCATGACGTCCTCCCTCACGGAACGTGCAGCCAACGACGATCAGCAGATCGAGGCAGGGTGGAGGCTCTTTCTGCGCCGTAACCGGCGCTATCTGCAGGCGCTTGCAACATTGCTGGTGATCGCCCTGTTCGGGTTGGCGATTTTTCACCTGACCTCCGAAGTGCAATATGACGACGTGGTCCAGGCGCTTGCCGATACCAGTTGGACCTCCATCGCCGCCGCCGTTCTCTTCACCGCGCTGAGTTTCTTCGCGCTCACTTTCTATGATGTCGGCGCGCTCGATTATGTCAGGCGCAAGCTCCCCTATGCCGATGTTGCGTTGACGGCTGCCTGCGCCTATGCGGTTGGCAATACGGCCGGCTTCGGCGCCTTGAGTGGCGGTGCCATCCGCTACCGGTCCTATTCGCGCCTGGGCGTCGAGCCGGAAAACATTGCCCGGATCATCGCCTTCGTCACGCTTGCCTTCGGTCTCGGGCTTTTGACGGTCACGTGCCTGAGCCTGCTCGCCGTCGGCGAATATGTGGCGCCCCTGACCGGGCTTGATCCTTTCTGGCTGCGTATGGTCGCGGTTGCCATTCTCGGCGTCGTGCTTGCTGTCTTCATCAAGGCGCGCGACGGCCATGAGGTCAGCGTCGGGCGCATCACCTTGCGTCTGCCGGATTCGCGCACATCCTCGCGCCAGTTCCTTGTGACGGCGCTGGATCTGGCGGCATCGGCGACGGTACTCTACGTGCTGCTTCCAGCGGGCACGATCGGTTGGCCCGCCTTCCTGGCGATCTATTCGCTCGCCGTCGGCATCGGCGTGCTCAGCCATGTGCCGGCCGGGCTCGGCGTCTTCGAGACGATCATCATCGCCACGCTCGGTCACAGCGCCGATGTCGATACCATCCTCGGCGCACTGGTTCTCTACCGCGTCATTTATCACGTGCTGCCGCTCTTGATCGCCGTCGCGGTCGTCGTCGGCATCGAGCTTCGCCAGTTGTCCGGCCATCCCGTCGCCTCCAGCGTGCGCCGGATCGGCGGCCGTATCACGCCGCTTCTCTTGGCAACACTCGGCATCGTGCTGGCGATCATGCTGGTGTTGTCGAGCGTCACGCCGACGCCCGATGAAAACCTTGCTTTTCTCGAGGGCCTGCTGCCGCTGCCGATCGTCGAGGGCGCGCATTTCCTGGCAAGCCTGCTCGGCCTCGCTCTCGTCATCGTCTCGCGCGGCCTAGCGCAACGGCTCGATGGCGCCTGGTGGGCGTCTCTCGTCATCGCCGTGGCGGCACTGCTGCTTTCGCTGATCAAGGCGATCGCGTTGGTCGAGGCCGGCATGCTTGCCTTCTTCCTCGTCGGTCTCGTCGCCAGCCGCCGCCTGTTCGTGCGGCCGGCCTCGCTCTTCGGCCAAGCGCTGACGCTGCCGTGGCTGACGGCGCTCGGCGTCATCTGCCTGGGCGGGCTCGTCGTCCTGCTTTTCGTCTATCGCGACGTCGAATACAGCCACGAACTCTGGTGGCAGTTCGAATTCTCCGCCGAGGCGCCCCGCGGCCTGCGCGCGCTTCTGGGCGTGACGATCGGCGCCAGCGCTCTTGCCATCTGGAGCCTGATGCGTCCGGCGGCTTCAGGCGCAGAACCGGCAACCGACGATGCCATGGAACGGGCATTGGCGATCGTCGAGGCGCAGGACATGTCCGATGCCAATCTGGTGCGCATGGGCGACAAGAGCCTGATGTTCTCCGCCGATGGTCGCGCCTTCATCATGTATGGCCAGCGCGCCCGCTCGTGGATCGCGCTGTTCGATCCAGTCGGGCCGGTCGATGCCTGGCCGGAACTGATCTGGCAGTTCATCGAGAAGGCACGCGGCAGCGGCTGCCGTGCCGTGTTCTACCAGGTTTCGCCGCTTGGGCTCGCCTACTACGCCGATGCGGGGTTGCGGGCCTTCAGGCTCGGCGAACTCGCCCATGTCGATCTCGCGCGTTTCGAGATGAAGGGCGGCAAATGGGCCAATCTGCGCCAGCAGGTCAGCCGCGCCCAGCGCGACGGGCTGGAGTTCAAAATGGTGGCTCCAGCCGACGTCCCGGCGATCATGGGCGAACTGACGGCGATTTCCGATGCATGGCTTGCCCACCACAATGCCAAGGAAAAGGGCTTTTCCCTCGGCGCCTTCGACCCTGAGTATCTGGCTGAACAGCCGGTTGCGATCCTCACCTGCGAGGGGCGGATCGTCGCCTTCGCCAACATCCTGGTGACGGCAACCAAGCAGGAAGGCACTGTTGATCTCATGCGCTTCTCGCCGGACGCCCCCAAGGGATCGATGGACTTCCTCTTCGCGCAGGTGATGGAATATCTGAAGGCCGAGGGGTACCGTACCTTCAATCTCGGCATGGCGCCGCTGTCGGGCATGTCCTCGCGCCAGATCGCACCGGTCTGGGACCGGGCAGGGCGAACCTTCTTTGAACACGGCGAGCGCTTTTACAATTTCAAGGGACTTCGCGCCTTCAAGTCGAAGTTCCACCCGCATTGGCAGCCACGCTACCTCGTGGCGAGCGGCGGCATCAATCCGATCCTTGCCTTGATGGATGCGACATTTCTGATTGGCGGCGGCCTCAAGGGAGTGATGAAGAAATGATGTCGATCTCGAATATCTGGAAGCCCCTGGTAGGAGCCGTCCTTCTCGCGACCGCTGCGGTTGTGCCGGCCTCGGCGCAGGAGAAGGCCGCGACCTACGACACCGGCATGATCCCGGCACCCCACATCCTCGTCCCGAAGGACACGCCATCCGCCCTTGTTGTTCTGCTGTCCAACGCAGAAGGCTGGAGCGACAAGGAGGCCGCAGTCGCCCGCGCCCTTGTCGACGACAAGGCGGTCGTCATCGGCATCGATCTCAAGGCCTATCTTGCTTCGCTCGCCAAGGATGACGGAGACTGCATCTACACGGTGTCGGATATCGAGGCGTTGAGCCAGCAGGTCCAGCGCTCGCTGAAGAGCGATGCCTATCTCCCGCCGATTGTCGCCGGCGTTGGGGCGGGCGGGGTCATGGCACTGGCGATTGCGGCGCAGACCCCCGCTGCGACCATCGGCCAGACGCTTGCGGTCGATCCGGAGGAAGGCGTTGCGCTGACGAAGCAGCTCTGCACGCCGGCGGAGAAGGCTTTGAAGGGCGATCGTATCGTCTACGGCCTGACGGACGGTGCCCTGCCGGATCCGATCTCCGTCGTCTTTACGCCGACGGCATCCGACGGCGGCCGAAGTCATGTGGCAGCACTCATCGAAAAACACCCCGATATCACGCAGGAAGATAGCGACGACGTAGCCTATGCGGTGCTTTCCGGCCATCTGACGGACCTGATCGATAGTGAGGCCGCTGCCGACAATCCATTCGGGTTGCCCCTGACCGTGCTCGACGCCAAGCCGACACGCGACACCATGGCGGTGATCTATTCCGGTGATGGCGGCTGGCGCGACATCGACAAGCAGGTCGGCGACGTCCTGCAGCAGCAGGGCGTCCCTGTCGTCGGCATCGATTCGCTGCGCTATTTCTGGTCCGAGCGCGACCCGCAGGCGACGGCCGACGATCTCGCCAAGGTGATGGACTACTATCGCAAGCGCTGGAACGTCCGCAACGTTCTCTTGATCGGTTATTCCTTCGGGGCCGATATCCTGCCTCGCACCTTCAATCTGCTCCCGCCCGCAGCGCGCGCCCATGTGCGGCAGGTCACTCTGATGGCGCTATCGCATCAGGTCGACTACAAGATCTCGGTTCTTGGTTGGCTCGGCGCGGCCGGGCAGGGCGATGGCGGTGATCCGCTCGACGACATCAAGCGCATCGACCCATCTCTGGTGCAATGCATCCACGGCACGGAGGAGGAAGACGATGCCTGCCCCGACCTGAAGGGCACGGGTGTCGACATCGTTGCAATCGAAGGCGGGCACCATTTCGACGAAGATTATCCGGCGCTGACACGGCGCGTGCTCGACGCACTCGATCGTCGGCTTGCTTCGTCAAAGTAGGTGTGTTCGGCCTATTCGGCCGGCGAGATCAGCATCGGCTGCGCTTGTGTCCATGTCTCGCCGCGCGTGACTGCTCGTCCGCCCTCCATCCAGACCTTGCCTTCCGCCAGCAGCCGGAGCGCCATCGGATAGGTCCGGTGCTCAACCGTCAACACGCGGGCAGCAAGTGTCTCGGCGGTGTCGCCGTCGACAACCGGAACGACTGCCTGTGCGACGATCGGGCCTTCATCCATGCCTTCGGTGACGAAATGCACGGTGCATCCCGCCACTTTCATCCCGGCGTCGATGGCGCGCTGATGGGTGTGGAGGCCGGGAAAGAGCGGCAGAAGCGACGGATGAATGTTGATGATCCGGCCTTCGTGGCGCTGGATAAAGGTTGCCGACAACAGCCGCATATAGCCGGCAAGGCAGATGATATCGGGAGACAGCCGCTCGAGTTCGGCAAGGATCGCCGCCTCGTGCGCATCCTTGCTGTCGAAATCCTTGCGCAGGAACGCATAGGTCGGGATACCGAGTGCCGCAGCCTTGGCAAGGCCTCCGGCATCGGCCTTGTCGGCAATCACCGCGACGATCTCGGCCGGAAAACCAGGCTCGGCGGCGGCCTTGGCCAGCGAGAGCATGTTGGAACCGCCGCCCGAGATGAAGACGACGACTTTTTTCCTGCCTGCCGTCACGTCGTTCGTCATAGGGCGAGGCTGCCCTTGTAGATCGTGCCGTGCGCGCCTTCGGCGCGGGCGACCATACGGCCGAGCGTGAAGACGGTTTCGCCCTCGGCCTCGAGCACGGCTGCCACTTCCTGCGCCTTTTCAGCCGGAACGACAGCGATCATGCCGACGCCGCAATTGAAGGTGCGCAGCATTTCGTTGGCCGCGACACCACCGGTCTGGGCAAGCCAGGAGAAGACCTTCGGTGCCTTGATGGCGTCGAGATCGATTTCGGCTGCCAGATGCTTCGGCAGCACGCGCGGAATGTTCTCGGGGAAACCGCCGCCGGTGATGTGCGCCAGCGCCTTGATCGAGCCGGTTTCGCGGATCGTCTTCAGGAGCGGCTTCACATAGATGCGCGTCGGCGTCATCAGGAGGTCAGCAAGCGTGCCTTCGCCGAAGGGGGCAGGGGCATCCCAGGCAAGACCCGACAGCGCGACGATCTTGCGCACGAGAGAATAACCGTTGGAATGAACGCCCGACGAGGCGAGGCCAAGAATGACGTCGCCTTCGCCGATGTCGCCGGCCGGAAGCAACTGGCCGCGTTCGGCGGCCCCGACAGCGAAGCCGGCAAGGTCATAGTCGCCGCCGGAATACATCCCCGGCATTTCCGCGGTTTCTCCGCCGATCAGCGCGCAACCGGATTGGCGGCAGCCCGCGGCGATGCCGGCAACGATCGCGGCACCCTGATCGGGGTCGAGCTTGCCGGTGGCGAAATAGTCGAGGAAGAACAGCGGTTCGGCACCCTGGACCACCAGGTCGTTGACACACATGGCAACGAGGTCGATGCCGACGGTGTCATGCTTGTTGGCGTCGATGGCGATCTTGAGCTTGGTGCCGACACCGTCATTTGCGGCAACGAGCACCGGGTCGGTGAAACCGGCGGCCTTCAGGTCGAACAGGCCGCCGAAGCCGCCGATCTCGCCGTCGGCGCCCGGGCGCCGGGTGGAGCGCACATGCGGCTTGATTTTCTCCACCATCAGATTGCCGGCATCGATATCCACGCCTGCGTCACTATAGGTGAGGCCGTTCTTTCCCGACTGGCTCATGCTGGTTCTCCAAGGCTGGTCGCGCGACAGGTATTTTGCGGATGCGAATTGCACGGCGGGCAAGGGAGTGCAAGCCGAGAGCCTGCCTTCTCGGCCTTTTTTCACCATTTTGCCCATATCCCACCGGCAAGAAAGGAATGGAGGGCTCAATTTACCTGGCTCGGAAGCGCGCGGGCTTGACCGGTGCGCGCCACGCCACCTATCTCCTCAAACAGAATATGATGCGGCAAAGGCATGCTTGGCGTGTTACGGGGAACACCATGGACATAAAAGTCAGCGGTTCGGGACTACAGCGCCAGGTTATTTTCTGGCTGCTGGTGCTTGCCGCCTTTATCGCCTTCCTGATGGTTTTCAGCTCGATCCTGCTGCCGTTCCTGGCGGGCATGGCGCTTGCCTATTTCCTCGACCCGGTCGCCGACCGCCTAGAACGCCTCGGCCTCAGCCGGTTGATGGCGACAGTGGTGATCCTCATCGGATTCGTGGTGATCTTTGCCTTGTCGCTGATGATCATCATTCCGGTGATTTTCACCCAGGCCGCCGACTTCATCCAGAAGATGCCCGGCTATATCGCCAAGCTACAGGCGCTGTTGACCGACAGCCAGTCGACCTTGCTGCCGGATTGGCTCGCCGAACAGATGACGGCGATCAAGCAGAACTCGGCGAAATTGCTGGAGCAGGGCGCAAGCTTCCTCGGCACGCTCTTTCAGCAGCTCTGGAACTCCGGCATGGCGTTGCTCGACATTCTGTCGCTGTTCATCATTACGCCGGTCGTCGCCTTCTACCTGCTGCTCGACTGGGACCGCATGGTCGATCGGGTCGATAGCTGGGTTCCGCGCGATTATGTCGGTGTCGTACGCCAGATCGCCCGTGACATGAACACGACGATCGCCGGTTTCGTTCGCGGCCAAGGGTCGCTCTGCCTCATCCTCGGCCTTTACTACGGTTTCGGCCTGTCGCTCGTCGGTCTCAATTTCGGCCTGCTGATCGGCCTCTTTGCCGGTATGATCAGCTTTATCCCCTATGTCGGCTCGATGGTCGGGCTGGTGCTGGCCGTGGGTGTCGCGCTGGTCCAGTTCTGGCCCGATTATCTCTGGATCGGGCTTGTCGCCGCCATCTTCTTCAGCGGCCAGTTCCTGGAAGGCAACATCCTGCAGCCCAAGCTGGTGGGCAAGAGCGTCGGCCTGCATCCGGTCTGGTTGATGTTCGCGCTGCTTGCCTTCGGCGCCCTCTTCGGTTTCGTCGGGCTTCTGGTGGCCGTTCCCGCGGCCGCCGCCATCGGCGTGCTTGTTCGCTTCGGCATCCAGCGATACCTTGATAGCGATCTCTACCATGGACATGGAAAGGTCGCAGCGAAGAAGACAAAGGGCAATCAGCCCAGCTGATTGTCCCATCCTTGTCCCGAGTACAGCATGACAAAACGTCCCTTCGAACAACTGCCCCTGGCATTCGACCACGACCCGGCAACGGGCCGTGAGGATCTGCTCGTTTCCGATCGGCTGAGCGCGGCGATCGCGATCGTCGATCACTGGCCCGACTGGCCGTCGCCGGTTGTCATCATCGCCGGCCCGGTCGGTTCTGGAAAATCGCATCTCGCCAGCATCTGGAAGGAGAGGGCGGGCGCACGGGCGATCCACCCGGTCGCGGACAGTGATGCGGCGTTGATCGCCGCGGAAGGTCCCGTCCTGTTCGAGGATGCCGATCGCCAGGGGTTCGACGACACCACGCTGTTTCATGTCATCAACAGCGTTCGCCAGCATGGCACGGGCCTCTTGATGACCTCGCGGCTCTGGCCCATGTCCTGGCCGGTCGCGCTCCCCGATCTGCGCTCGCGCCTCAAGGCAGCAACCGTCGTCGAGATCGGCGAGCCCGACGACGAGTTGTTGACGCAGGTGCTGATCAAGCTCTTTGCCGATCGCCAGCTTTTCATCGACGAAAAGCTCGTCGGCTACATCGTCCAGCGCATGGAGCGCTCGCTCGAGGCTGCCCAGACGATCGTCGAGCGCATCGACCGGCTGGCGCTTGCCCGAGGTGTCAAGCTCACCCGGTCGCTTGCCGCCGAAGTCCTGGAAGAGCTTGGAAATCAACGCCATTCCGATTAACTGTCACAGTTCCGTCGTCAAACTGTTATAGTTCCTGCAGGCGAAGAAATGGGGTCTGACCAGTAATGGATAATGCGACGTCTGCGGTGAATGAGAACAAACAGGCCGCGGAGGAGCTAGACCTGCTCTCCAGCCCGGAACGGTTCATCAATCGCGAATTCTCGTGGCTGCAGTTCAATCGTCGAGTGCTTGAGGAGACCCTGAACACGGCGCATCCGCTGTTAGAGCGTGTCCGCTTTCTGTCGATCTCGGCCGCCAACCTGGATGAGTTCTTCATGGTGCGCGTCGCCGGCCTTGAGGGCCAGGTGCGGCAGGGGCTGGCCATGCGGTCGCCGGACGGCAAGACGCCGGCCGAGCAGCTCGAAGACATCCTCAAGGAAATCGACAACCTGCAGATGGAGCAGCAGGCTTCGCTCGCCGTCCTGCAACAATATCTCGCCAAGGAAGATATCCTCATCGTCCGCCCGGCATCCTTGTCGGCGCAGGACCGGAGCTGGCTTGCCAACGAATTCGACCAGTCGATCTTTCCGGTGCTGACGCCGCTGTCGATCGATCCGGCGCATCCGTTCCCGTTCATCCCGAACCTCGGCTTCTCGATGGGCCTGCAGCTCATCAGCAAGAACGGCCGCGAGCCGATGACGGCGCTGTTGCGCCTGCCGGTGGCGCTCGACCGCTTCATCCGCCTACCCGATTTCAAGAACGTCATCCGCTACATCACGCTCGAAGACATGGTCAGCCAGTTCATCGACCGGCTTTTCCCGGGCTACGAGGTCAACGGCTCGGGCACGTTCCGCATCATCAGAGACAGCGATATCGAAGTCGAGGAAGAGGCCGAAGATCTGGTGCGCTTCTTCGAAACGGCGCTGAAGCGGCGTCGCCGTGGATCGGTGATCCGTATCGAGCTCGATTCGGAAATGCCCGCTTCACTGCGCCAGTTCGTGGTTCAGGAACTCAGCGTTCCGGAAAACCGCGTCGCCGTTCTGCCCGGGCTTCTGGCGCTGAATACACTGTCGGAAATCACCAAGGCGCCGCGCGACGATCTGCGCTTCGAACCCTACAATCCGCGCTTCCCCGAGCGCGTGCGCGAACATGCCGGCGATTGTTTTGCCGCGATCCGCGAAAAGGACATGGTGGTCCACCACCCCTACGAATCCTTCGACGTCGTGGTGCAGTTCCTGCTGCAGGCGGCGCGCGATCCTGAAGTGGTCGCGATCAAGCAGACGCTCTACCGAACCTCGAACGACAGCCCGATCGTGCGTGCGCTCGTCGACGCGGCTGAAGCCGGAAAGTCCGTGACGGCGCTGGTCGAGCTGAAGGCCCGTTTCGACGAAGAAGCCAACATCCGCTGGGCGCGCGACCTGGAGCGCGCCGGCGTGCAGGTGGTCTTCGGCTTCATCGAACTCAAGACCCATGCCAAGATGTCGATGGTGGTGCGTCGCGAGGAGGGGCGGCTGCGCACCTATTGTCACCTTGGCACCGGCAACTATCATCCGGTCACGGCGAAGATCTACACAGACCTGTCATTCTTTACCTGCAACCCGGTCATCGCCCACGACATGGCGAACATCTTCAATTTCATCACCGGTTACGGCGAGCCGGAAGCGGGCATGAAGCTGGCGGTCTCGCCGCACACGCTGCGCCCCCGCATCCTCAAGCACGTCGAGGAGGAGATCGAGCACGCCAAGGCCGGTCGGCCCGCGGCGATCTGGATGAAGATGAACTCGCTCGTCGATCCCGAGATTATCGACGCGCTCTACAAGGCAAGCCGTGCAGGCGTCGAAGTCGACCTCGTGGTCCGCGGCATCTGCTGCCTGAGGCCGCAAGTTCCGGGCCTTTCCGACAATATTCGTGTCAAGTCCATCGTCGGCAGATTCCTCGAACATTCCCGCATATTCTGCTTCGGTAATGGTCATGGCCTTCCATCGGAGAATGCGCTTGTCTATATCGGCTCGGCGGATATGATGCCGCGCAATCTGGACCGGCGGGTTGAGACGCTTGTGCCTCTTATCAACCGGACTGTGCACGAACAGGTACTTTCGCAGATCATGCTGGGCAATCTCATCGACAACCAGCAGAGCTACGAAATTCTTCCCGACGGCACGTCTCGCCGGATGGAAGTCGGCAAGGACGCCGAGCCTTTCAACGCGCAGCACTATTTCATGACCAATCCCAGCCTCTCCGGCCGGGGTGAAGCCCTGAAGTCCAGTGCACCGAAGCTGATTGCCGGCTGGAAGAGCAGCTGGCACAAGTAAACTGGAATTGCATGGTCGAATCTGAAGCGCAGGGGCGCCTGCCCGGCATCCGCCCGGTTTCCGTTGTGGATATCGGCTCCAACTCCATTCGCCTTGTCGTCTACGAAGGCCTGAGCCGCGCTCCGGCCATGCTGTTCAACGAGAAGGTCATGTGCGGTCTGGGCAAGGGCATCGATGCCACCGGACGCATGGACGAGGAGAGCGTCGAGCGCGCTCTCCGGGCGCTGCATCGCTTTCATGCGCTGTCGCAGCAGGCGCGTGCGATCTCCATGTATGTTCTGGCGACCGCAGCCGCCCGCGAGGCGAGCAACGGGCCGGCCTTCATCGAGAAGGCCGAGGCGATCCTCGGCCACAAGGTGCGCATACTCACCGGCGAAGAGGAGGCCTATTTCTCCGCCATGGGCATCGTCAGTGGCTATCACGATCCCGACGGGGTGGTCGGTGACCTTGGCGGTGGCTCGCTGGAGCTTGTCGAGCTCAGCGGCAAGAAGATCGGCAAGGGCATCACCCTGCCGCTCGGAGGTATCCGCCTCTTCGAGCATAGCGGCGGCTCGCTGCCGAAGGCTCGCACCTGGGTGCGCAAATTCATGAAAAGCTCGCCGGTGCTGAAGACCGGCGCCGGCCGCACCTTCTATGCCGTCGGCGGTACCTGGCGCTCGATCGCCAAGCTGCACATGGAAATTCGAAACTATCCCCTGCACATGATGCAGGGCTACGAGATCTCCTACGACGAGGCGATGGCGCTGCTGCCGGAGGTGATCGAGCCGAGGAATATCAAGCCATCGGCCTATGCGACGATCTCCAAAAGCCGCCGAAGCCTGCTTCCCTTCGGTGCCATCGCGATGCAGGAAGCACTGTCGATCATGAAGCCGGAGCGAATTTCGTTCTCGGCGCTCGGCGTGCGCGAAGGCTATCTCTTCTCGCTGCTGAAAGAAGACGAGCGTGAACAGGATCCGTTGCTGACCGCTGCCGGCGAGATCGCCATCCTGCGGGCGCGGTCGCCCGAGCACGCGCGTGAGCTTGCCGATTGGACCGGCCGCATGGTGCCGTTCTTCGGCGTTGAGGAAACCGAAGAGGAAAGCCGCTATCGCCAGGCTGCCTGCCTGCTCGCCGATATCAGCTGGCGCGCCCATCCGGACTATCGTGGACTGCAGGCGCTGAACATCATCGCCCACTCGACCTTCTCCGGCATCACCCATGCCGGACGGGCCTATATCGCGCTTGCCAACTACTATCGCTTCGAAGGCCTGAACGACGATGGCGCGACTGGTGCGCTGACCGGCATTACCACACCGCGGTTACTGGAACTGGCGAAGCTGCTCGGCGGCTTGCTGCGGGTCGCCTACCTATTCTCGGCCTCGATGCCGGGCGTGGCGAAGAATCTGACTTTCCGCAAATCGTCTCTGCCGGATGTCGATCTGGAGATTGTCGTGCCTGCAGCCTATTCGGAGTTTGCCGGCGAACGCCTCGACGGCCGGCTGCAGCAGCTCGGCAAGCTGACCGGCAGAAGGTTGGCATTCCAGTTCGAGAACTGAACGCACCCAGATCTTTGACGAAGGGCGCACGGACAAGAATCCGAGCGCCCTTTTTTGATTATTCCGCTTTCAGGAATTCGCCGACTTCGAGCAGAACGAACTCGTTGTCATCGGCCCTATCAAGCGCACGGCCGGCCGAGAACGGCAGGTTGTTGTCGTTGCCGACGATGATGTGCGTGTCATCGATGCGATCGACGTTTTCGATCGTCAAGAACGGCATGTCGTAATAGCCGTCGCCGCCGCCCTGGCGCTTCTTGTTATCAGGGTCGGCAATCTTCAGGAGATCGATGTAACCGATCTTACGCACGGCCTTGCCGACATTGCTGTCATCGAAGGCAATCTTGTAGACACGCTTCACCTTCGAGCCGACGGCAAAGCAATCCGGCTTCGGATCCTTCGGATCGGCGCAGGCCTTGTCGAGGGTGCCGGCGCCGTTGTCGCGTTCGATCACCAGAGCGGTCTTGTCGTCGAGCATGTTGAAGTCACCGATCGCTTCGCCGCCTTCAGCCAGCGGATAGAGCCAGCTGCGGCCCGTCCAGGCCTTGCTGGCGACATCGAGTTCGATGACGCGCAACGCCGGACGGCCCTCGGCCTGCTCGACGGTTTCGCCATCGGTCCAGATCGGGCCTTCGAGCAGACCGTAGAGCTTGGCGCCGTCCTTCGATAGCGCCATGCCTTCGTAGCCGCCGGAACGCTTCAGGTTGAAG
Organism: Ensifer sp. 4252; assembly: GCF_050434565.1. NCBI lineage: Bacteria > Pseudomonadati > Pseudomonadota > Alphaproteobacteria > Hyphomicrobiales > Rhizobiaceae > Ensifer > Ensifer sp. 4252. The sequence goes on along the minus strand of NZ_JBNDIU010000001.1, from coordinate 426,448 downwards.
GCGGGCGACTTCTTCGACGGGTCTCCCTGGAGTGTCAGCGTCGGATTGTCGGGCGACATCACCGGCTTGCCGTCAACCGCAGTGGCGATGACGTCGGTCAGCTTGCCGTCGAGGTCGAACTTCAGGATGTAGGGACCGAATTCCTCTCCGACCCAGAAGCCGTCGGTGACCGGCTGGATCGACTCCACGTCGAAGTCAGCGCCGGTCAGATAGCGCTTGTCGGAACCTTCCATGACGATCGGGAAGGGGGCCTTGCGATCCGGATCGGTGAGGAACAGGCTTTTCAGCGCTTCGACCTTGCCGGCGTCCCAGTCCATCTGCACGTGGTGGAGCATCAGCATGGCATCGGTCGAGTTCAACTTGCTGCCGAAGCCGTTGTCGGAAAGGCTCCAGAAGGTGCCGTCTTCCATGGCCTTGATGCCGGAGAAGCCCTGCATCGGCTGGCCGTTGAAGGGCAACGAAAGGCCGGTCGGGCGCACGCCATCCTTGCCGGGCACGGTGCCGATTGCCTCGGCGCGCTTGCGGTCCGCGGTGGTGAACTTGCCTGATGTCTTCAGGTATTCCGGTGCGTCGGACGGCGCAGCCAGGATCGTGTTTGCCGGCAGGATCGCGTGTGCCTTCAGGGTTGCAGGAAAGGCCTTTTCCTCAGCCAGGACGGTCGTCGTCATCAAAAGTGTGAGCGCCGCAGTGGCGAGAAGCGTTTTGGTCATGAAAGTCACCATGGGTTGGATGCCAAAGTACGGGAACCCGATAGGCGGCTTTGGTGACGGTTGGGTGATGCTTGGCTTACAGGTTAGTGAAGCTTTGATGACAGGCGAAAGGCGCTGCGCTCGAGCGGGGAAACTGGCTGAGTTCGAATTGTCGCGGGCGACCGGACACTGGCTCCGTGCCGCAACAACCCAGCGGCGTCGGACTTCAGCCGACGAGCGCCAGGCTCGCCCATCGTCCGGGCGTCACGCCGTAGGCACGCTTGAAATGGCGGGTGAAATGGGCCTGGTCGGCAAAGCCGGTTTCGAGCGCAGCACCGGCCAGGCTGTGACCGGTGGCAATCATCCGGCGTGCCTGCTCCAGCCGCCGCATCAGGAGGTAGCGGTGCGGGCTGGTGCCGAGAACCTTGCGGAACTGGCGGGCGAGCGTGAAGCGATCAAGGCCGCTGACGGTTTCGAGTTCTTGCGAGCCGACCGGACGATCGAGGTTGGCTTTGAGATAGTCCGTCGCCTCGAAGACCGCCCGCTTTGCCGACCTGCCGGCAGCCTTGCCCGTCGTGCCGGCATGGCGGCACAAGCCTTCCGCTATGCGCGTGAGAATGTCGTCGAGCGCCAGTTCGTCAATGCCGCCGTCGAGATCCATGACGGCCTCGCCGATTGCCTGGCGCAGGGCCACGTCGCCAACCACCGGAGCGGCGATGAAAGGCAAGGCTCCGCCGTTGTCGCCAAGGGCCGCGATCAATCGCTCCGGCTGCAGATACATCATCCGGTAGCGAAGCGTGGCTTCCGTTCCCGCGCCGCCGTCGTGCAGCTCGTCGGGGTGAATGATGATGATGCTTCCGGGCGTGCTGTAGCGGCTCTCTCCGCGATACCGGAAGGTCTGGATGCCACCGAGCGTTACGCCGAGCGCGTAGGTGTCGTGGCGATGCGGCTCGAAGACCTTGCCGTGCAGCCGCGCCTCGATGCGCTCTATGCCGTCCACTGGCGCGGCGACGCGAATCCCGTCGCCCGGCGATCCGCACAATCGTTCAAGATCGATGGTAGCGTCCTCGGCTAAGGCCTCCTCGGGCACGCCCTGATGTCCTGAAATGGAGATACCCGTCATGTTCGACACCAAGTTCGCGATCGTGTTGCGCGAGGATCTGGCCACTTGGCAGAAGCTGAACGTCACCGCATTTCTGGCAACCGGCATCGCCGGGCAGAAACCGGCGATTATCGGTGAAGCCTACCGCGATGGCGCCGGCAACGTCTACAATGCTTTGAGCGTTCAGCCGATCATCGTGTTATCGGCAGATGGTGCGACGCTCGGCAATATTCAACGCCGCGCGATCGAAAGGGAGATCCAAACCTCTGTTTATGTCGATGCCATGTTCTCGACCGGCCATGACAGCGCCAACCGTGCGGTCTTCGCCGAAACGCGGCCCGACGATGCGAAGGTCGCCGGCATCGCCATTCATGCTGACAAGAATCTGGTCGACAAGATCATCAAGGGGGCGAAACTGCATCGGTGAGGCTTGGCTCGGCGGCAGGTGCGGCGGCCGGCGTGCCTCCGGCCCGAAGCGCCAGCACGCCGAGCTTCTGTCCGCGTCCCTTGACGGCATGCTCGCCAAGATCTTGCACCCGGACATAGTGCGGCAGCCGCATCTTGCGGGCGAGGTCGGTGGAAATCAGCACCTGATGGTTCAGTGTCTTGCACAGGCCTTCAAGGCGGGCGGTGGTGTTCACCGTGTCGCCGAAATAGGTGATCTTGTGTTTGTCGACGCCGATTTCGGCTGCGACGATGGTGCCGCCGTGAAGCGCTGCCCTTAGCCGCGGAACCTCGCCGAACTCCTTGCGCCAACGGTGGGCGCCGGCTTCGATCTCTTCGAGAATGTCGAAGACGCAGTGCACGCAGGCGGCATTGTTGACAGCGCGGTCGTAGGGCCAGGTGATAACAGCCGCATCGCCGACATAGTCGTCGATTGCGCCGCGATAGCGCAGCACCGGGTCGGCAAGTGTCACAAACAGCTTGCTGAGGTATTCCTGCATCCTGAGATCGCCGTATCGCTCGGCATAGGCGGTCGAGCCGGCAAGATCGATGAACAGGAAGACGCGTTCCTCCTGCATCGGCTTGCGATAGCGGCCGGTCAGAAGACTCATGAAAACGTCACGACCGAGAAGTTCTCGGACGCGAAGCGCAAAGACAATCGAGCCGGAGACCGCCAGTGCGAACAGAAGGGCCGTGCCCGACGGCACGAGCGCATCGGTCCAATCCTCGTCTATGTGCCCGGTCATCTGCATCAAGAGGCCGGCGAGGCCGAATCCCAGCTCGATAAACACCAGATAGACGGCGATCGAGGCGAGGAAGAAAACGGGTGTCGAGAACGAATGGATCTTGCGATTGAGACGCCGCAGAATGATGCGCCGTTCGAAGGCGAGGATCGGGACGCAGACGCACAATGCGTAAGTGGCGCCGATCAATCCGCCGCCGCCGTCGAAGGCAATCGTCGCATAGGCGGCACCGGCGCTACTGACGATCAGCAGCAGCAAAATTCCCTCGAACATGGAGAAACGCCAGCGCATGCGGAAAAGCCTCGAAACCGGACAGCGAAGAAAGAACGCGTCGGACACCCTGGTTGTGGCGTCACGCGTCAGCACGCTGATGTCTGCTCGACGCGATTGCGAATCAGTCCCGCTGCAGGGCCTTGGCTAGAGCCGGATTCGGGCGGAAAGTTGTTGTCCGCCCGTCCGTTTTTCAGTCGCCGATTTCCATCGCTTCGATCTTCTTGTCGACAAAGCGCAGAGCCACTTCACCATTGATCAATTTCAGTGCCGTATCGCCGAACAACTCGCGCCGCCAGCCTTTGAGCGCGCCGACGTCGGCGTTCTCGCCCTCGGCGGCGATCTTGTCGAGATCGTCGCTGTTGGCGATGATCTTGGCGGCCACGCCCTGCTTCTCGGCAATGAGCTTCAAGAGCACCTTCAGCATTTCGGTGGCAGCGGCTGCACCTTCGGGTGTGTGGTTCTGCCTCGGCAGTCGCGGCAGCTCGGTCTTGGGGATGGCAAGTGCTTCGTTGACCGCCTCGATCAACGCGGCTCCGGCGCTCGAACGTTCCCAGCCTTTCGGGATGGTTCGCAGCCGTGCCATCGCCTCGGAATCCTTCGGCTGCTGCTGCGCGACTTCGTAGATCGCATCGTCCTTGAGGATGCGCCCGCGCGGAACGTTGCGGTTGCGCGCCTCGCGTTCACGCCAGGCCGCGACCTTCTGCAGCACGGCAAGTTCGATCGGCTTCTTGACCCGCATCTTCAGGCGCTGCCAGGCATCATCAGGATGCAGATCGTAGGTATCGCGGGCTTCGAGGATCGCCATTTCCTCGGAAAGCCACAGCGAGCGGCCTTCCCGCTCGAGCTGCGCATTCAGGTACTGATAGATGTCGCGCAGATGCGTGACATCGGCCAGTGCGTAGTCGAGCTGTTTCTCGGTCAGCGGCCGGCGGCTCCAATCGGTGAAGCGCGATGACTTATCGATCTGCTCGCCCTTGATGCGGTTGACGAGCTGGTCATAGGAGACGCTATCGCCGAAGCCGCAGACCATGGCCGCAACCTGGGTGTCGAAGATCGGGTGCGGGATCAGATTGCCGAGATGGAAAATGATCTCGATATCCTGGCGCGCGGCGTGGAAGACCTTGATCACGTCGGGGTTGGCCATCAACGCAAAGAACGGCGTGAGATCGATGCCCTTGGCCATCGGGTCGACGATGACGGCCATATCCGGGTTCGCCATCTGGATCAGGCAAAGCTCAGGCCAGAAGGTGGTCTCACGCAGGAATTCCGTGTCGATCGTAATATAACTTGAGCGGGCCAGCTGCTGGCAGGCGGCCTCGAGATCTGCGGTTGTTTCAATCATCGGATTTAAATCACTGTGGCAAAAATGCGGCTATGTTTTTCGTGTAGCCCTTCATGCCATCCGTCACAATCGAAAATCTCAAACCACCCTGAAATAACCGGTCATGCCGGTCTTCTGGTGCTCGATGATGTGGCAATGGAACACCCAATCGCCGATATTGTCGGCAACGAGCGCGATTTCCGCCTGTTCGTCGGGCAAAAGCAGGATGGTGTCCGTCGGTGGCGGCAGGAAGGTCCGCTTGTTCGAGTTGAGAATGCGGAAGCTCATGCCGTGCAGGTGGATCGGATGGGCGTGCGGCGTCCGATTGGCGATCTGCAGGACATAGCTCTTGCCGAGCTTCATCTCCTCGATCGGTGCGATCGGATCGGGCGTGTCGCCCGGCCACGGCACCTTGTTGATCGCCCAGAAGGTGTAGCCGAGCGAACCGCAGATCGATGGCGTTGCCTTGTGTTCGGCGGTGGCCGTCAGGTCGATCGGGATCCGGGTGGCCACCGACAGGTCCGCCTCGGCGATCGGGTTGGCGGGAAGGGGAGAAACTTCGCGGATGTCGCGTTTCAAGGAGTGGCCGGTTGCGCGGAAGCTGGCGATCGTCCAGGGGTGCGAGCCGCGCAGATTGCCGAGTTTCACCGTGGCGCCTTCGTTGTCGGGAATCCTGACGACGAGGTCAATGCGCTGGCCCGGGCCGACGTCGTAGCGGTCGAGCGGGAAGGGCTTGTCGACCGGGTTTGCATCAAGCGCGACGACCATTGCGTCTGCCCCCTCCAGCCCGACCGTATAGATCCGCGTGACATCCGTTGCCGCGATGCGGACGCGCACGAGGCCGCCGGCGGGCGCGTCGTAGCTCGGCCCCTGCTGCCAGTTCGCGGTGCGAACAGTGCCGTAGGTGCCGCCGCGCGCGGCGTCCCTGGGCTTGAACGGGTCAATGAAGGCGCCGCCTTTGCCGAGCCGCCAGTCGCGCAGGTTCAGCACGATCTCTGCGTCGAATGCCGGGTCATCCGGATTTTCGACAACGATGACGCCGGTCAGCCCGCTTCCCATCTGGGTCAGCGTGTTGCAGTGCGGGTGATACCAGAAGGTGCCGGCATCCGGCGGCGTGAAGACATAGTCGAAGGGGTCGCCCGGATAGACATAGGGCTGGGTCATCTCCGGCACGCCATCCATGGCGTTGGGTATGCGAAGTCCGTGCCAATGCACGGTCGTCGGTTCATCGAGCCTGTTGATCAGTCTTGCGGCATAGGGTTCGCCCATGCGCATCCGCAAAACAGGCGGCATGCCGTTGTTCGCGGCATCGCCCAGCCCGTAGGTCATGACCTTGGGCGTCGCGCCGTCTGAGGCGATCTGTGCCCGCGTCAATTGTGCCCTCAGGATCTGCGGATCCGGTGCCGCACCGGCGCGTGCCGCCATGCCGGCTCCGAATGCGAAGGCGCCGCCCAAAGCGGCGGAGCCCTGGAGGAAAGTGCGGCGGCTGATCAGGGGCATTTTTGCAATCTCGGCAACTGAATAGGGCGACAGCTCGGTTCTAAACCTGATCGTCGCAATCAGCAATTCTCCGGCGCAGCCACATCTTGCCGCAGGCGTTTCAGTCGTCCTTGCGGGTGTGGTTGCCACCGGCGAGCTTGTTGAAGAAGGACGAGGTCCGCAGCAGGTTGCGGAAGGGCATGGCGCGCGCTTCCGCGGGAACGCCGCTACGCGCTGTCATGCGCCTGACCGTGTAGAGCATGAAGAGGAAGAGGATCGCGGCAGTATAGATGAACAGCGCCTGCGGACCGAAAATTTCAAGCAGGAACGAGGCAAACAGCGGGCCGATGATGGCGCCGAGCGACCAGAAGAACAGCATGCCCGCCGATACCAGCGCGTGCTGGCCTTCCGCCGCGTGGTCGTTGGCGTGCGCCGAGCAGAGCGAATATAGCGGCATGGCGAAGGCGCCGAAGAGGAAGATGCCGGCGAAATTGAGCCACTCGTCGTTGCCGGCGCCGAACGCAAGGAAAAGCCCGGCGAGCAGCGAGCCGAAGGTGGCAATCAGGATGATCAGTCGCCGGTCGATCTGGTCGGAGTAATGACCGAGCGGATATTGCAGCACGACGCCACCGATGATGCCGGCGCTCATGAAGGTGGCAATCGCCGTCACCGAGAGACCGATTCCCTGCGCATAGATGGGACCCAGGGATCGAAAGGCGGCGTTGGTCAAGCCGACCACGATGCAGCCGACGGTCGCGAGCGGCGAGATGTTCCAGAGCGCCTTGACGTCGAAGCGGATCGCTTCCGGCGCCACCGGGCTCGACCGATCGGCAAAAGAAATTGGCACGAGCGACAAGGTCAATGCCATCGAGATGATGGCGAAAAGCTCGAACCCGCCGATGCCGACGCCGGGGATGACATATTGCGCGGCGGTGACCGAGCCGAGATCGACGAGACGGTAGACGGAGAGCGTACGCGCCCGATTCGTATTGGTGACGCTGGCGTTCAGCCAGCTCTCGACGGTGGCGAAAAGACAGGCGAAACAGATGCCAGCCACAAGCCGCATCAAGAACCACATGAACGGATTGATGATCAGCACCATGGCGATCGCCGCCGCCGACGCGATCGCCGCCATGGCCGAGAACGTGCGGATATGGCCGATGGCGCGCAGGATGCGGGTCACGTAGACGCAGCCGAACGCAAAACCGATATTATAGCCGGTGCCGATGACGCCGATCAGCGATGTCGAGAAGCCCTCTTCGAGCGCCCGCAGCGAGATGAAAGTGCCTTGCAGTCCATTGCCGCCGATGAGGATGCCTGCGGTGACGAGGAGCGGAATGAGCGGACGAATTTGCGACATGGGCAGGCGACTTCCGAATGGTGCTCGCGAGTCGGATAAGGCGGACCCATTATGTGTAGCGGCGCATTCCGGTGGCGCACAGTCGCGAATTGTGACGATATCAGTTCTTTTGGCGCCGTTTGCGCGAATGCTCCCTCTCAGGCCGGCGAATAGGGTCGAATTTGTCCGGTGTGAGCGGCGCTTCCCTCGGAGAGCGCGGAGGTCTCGGCTTGACAAAGCCGGCGCATCATGCGCTTTTCCGCCCGATTTTGATCATGTTGCCGCGCGCCGTTCCGGCGAGCCTGCGCGGCGCTTTGCAATTCCGGGATAACACGATGCACCGCTACCGCAGCCACACCTGTGCCGCCCTCCGCAAGTCGGATGTCGGCTCCACCGTTCGCCTTTCCGGCTGGGTCCACCGCGTCCGCGACCATGGCGGCCTGCTCTTCATCGACCTGCGTGATCATTACGGCATCACCCAGGTCGTCGCCGATCCCGATAGCCCGGCCTTCAAGGCCGCCGAGACTGTCCGCGGCGAATGGGTCGTCCGTATCGACGGCCTCGTCAAGGCCCGTATGGACGACACCGTCAACAAGGGCATGCCGACCGGTGAAATCGAACTCTATGCCCAGGAGATCGAAGTTCTCTCGGCCGCCAAGGAACTGCCGCTGCCGGTATTCGGCGAGCCGGACTATCCGGAAGACGTGCGCCTGAAGTACCGCTTCCTCGACCTGCGCCGCGACACGCTGCACAAGAACATCGTCAAGCGCACGCAGATCATCTCGTCGATGCGCCGCCATATGGGCGACGTCGGCTTCACCGAATACACGACCCCGATCCTGACGGCGTCGTCGCCGGAAGGTGCACGCGACTTCCTCGTACCGTCGCGCATCCATCCCGGCAGCTTCTACGCCCTGCCGCAGGCGCCGCAGCAGTACAAGCAGCTGCTGATGGTTGCCGGCTTCGACCGCTACTTCCAGATCGCGCCCTGTTTCCGCGATGAAGATCCGCGCGCCGACCGCCTGCCGGGCGAATTCTACCAGCTCGACCTCGAAATGAGCTTCGTCGAGCAGGAAGACGTCTGGTCGACGATGGAGCCGGTCATCCGCGAGATCTTCGTCGAGTTTGCCGACGGCAAGCCGGTGACGGAAAAGTTTCCGCGCATCCCTTACGACACGGCGATCCGGAAATACGGCTCCGACAAGCCGGACCTGCGCAACCCGATCGAGATGCAGGCGGTTACCGAGCACTTTGCCGGTTCCGGCTTCAAGGTCTTCGCCAACATGATCGCTTCGAACCCGAAGGTCGAAGTCTGGGCAATCCCGGCAAAGACCGGTGGTTCGCGCGCGTTCTGCGATCGCATGAACGCCTGGGCCCAGAGCCAGGGCCAGCCGGGTCTCGGCTACATCTTCTGGCGCAAGGAAGGCGAGAAGCTCGAAGGCGCCGGCCCACTCGCCAAGAACATCGGCGAGGAGCGCACCGATGCGATCCGCAGCCAGCTCGGCCTCGATGATGGCGATGCCTGCTTCTTCGTCGCCGGCGACCCGTCGAAGTTCTACAAGTTTGCAGGCGAAGCCCGTACGCGTGCAGGCGAGGAACTGAACCTCGTCGACCGTGACCGCTACGAATTCTGCTGGATCGTCGACTTCCCGTTCTACGAATGGCTGGAAGACGAAAAGAAGATCGACTTTGCCCACAACCCCTTCTCGATGCCGCAGGGCGGTCTTGAGGCGCTGAACGGCGAAGATCCGCTGTCGATCAAGGCCTACCAGTACGACATGGTCTGCAACGGCTTCGAGATCGCGTCCGGCTCGATCCGTAACCAGCTGCCGGAAGTCATGGTCAAGGCGTTCGAGCTGACCGGCAAGTCGCAGCAGGAAGTGGAAGAGCAGTTCGGTGGTCTCTACCGCGCGTTCCAGTACGGCGCGCCTCCGCATGGCGGCATGGCCTTCGGCATCGACCGCATCGTCATGCTGCTGGTCGGCGCGAAGAACCTGCGCGAGATCTCGATTTTCCCGATGAACCAGCAGGCGGTCGACCTGCTGATGGGCGCGCCATCCGAGGCGACATCTGCCCAGCTGCGTGAACTGGCGCTTCGCCCGATCCCGCAGAAGAAGGATTAAGGTCCGAAAAGACCGAAGAAACAAAAGACCCGGCGGTGCCCACCGCCGGGTCTTTTCATTTTTGACCAACCGATCGGGTCAGGGCTTGGCATAGACGGCGTCGCGGACGTCCCGGGTAAACTGGCCCCACATGCCTTCGAACGCCGTGTTGGTCAGCGCCACGACAGTGATGTTCTCGACCGGATCGATGAACCAGTTGTGGCCATAGGCGCCGCCCCACTGGATCGTGCCCTTCGACTGCGGGGTGCCCGCCGCCGTGGGATCGACGAGCACGGCCCAGCCGTAGCCGAAGCCCCAGCCCGGACCCTGCGTCTCCGCCTTGGGGCCGGTCTGATCCTGCATCATCGTTTTCACTGTCTCCGGCGAGAGCAACGGGCCGCCGCCCTTGCGGATCGTTTCCAGGAACGTCAGCAGATCGTTCGCCGTACCGGCCATGCCGGCGCCACCCGATGGGAAGGCGTTTTCGTCGAGGATGCGGTCGGGCGAGAAGGTCATCTTTCCTTCGCCGATCGGCACTGCGGCATCACCCTCCATGCGGGCAGGGGCAGGCGAGCCGTCGAAATAGGCGGCGGTCAGCCTGTCCGTCGGCTTCACGGAGAAGCTGGTGTCGGCCAGTGCCAAGGGCGTTACGACCAGTTCGTCGACAGCCTTGTCCAGCGTCTTGCCAGTCGCTTTTTCGATGACGCTACCAAGCACGTCGATCGCCACGGAGTAGCGCCAGGTCTCGCCCGGTCCCGATGTGAGCGGGACGCTGGCGATACGCTTCAGGTTCTCGTCGAGGGTGATATGGGAGAGATCGAGCCCATCGGAAACACCGGCCTTGGCGTAGGCACCGCCCGGTGCTTGGAAGAAGCCGTATTCCAACCCGGCAGTATGGTTGAGGAGGTGGCGCACCAGGATCGCCGCCTCCTTGCCTTCGAAGCTCGGACGGAAATCCGGCAGCCATTTGCTGATGGGATCGTCGAGCTCGATGCGCCCCTGCTCGACGAGCCGCATCGCAGCCACTGTCACCAACGGTTTCGTCACGGAGGCAAAGCGGAAGATGTCGTCCTGGCGCGTGGGTCGATTCGCCTCGCGGTCGGCAAGGCCTGCGGCTCTGGCGTAAACAAGCTCGCCGTCGCGAGCGACGAGAACGACGGTGCCGACAATGCGCCTTTCGGCGATCGCGCGATCGATCACCGGGTCGAGCTGGGTTTTCAGCGCCGATTGACCGTGATCATCCGCAAGGACGGGAAAGGCGAGCAGCGCGGAGAGCAGGGCCGCGCTTTTGAGGTGGAGACTCATCGTGGAAAACCTCCTATAATCACAATGACCGTTCCTGAATACGTCAGGTGCGGACGTAATTCTAGAGTGATCATTGTGGAAAATAGCAATTCCTTGGAATCTCCTAGTCGTCGACGCGGTCGGCCGCGTGCCTTCGACCGGGATGTCGCGCTTGCCGCCGCCGGCGAAACCTTCTGGCGGCTCGGCTATGAAGGGGCATCGATCGCTGACCTCACCGCAGCCATGGGCATCACGCCACAGAGCCTCTATGCGGCCTTCGTCTCGAAGGCGGACCTCTATCGCGAGGCGCTTGAGCGCTACCGGCAGGAGGAGGGTGCCGCAGCCGGCCGGAACCTGAACGGTGAGGGGCATGTGGTCGACGCCATTGCCAAGCTGCTTCGGGTTTCCGCGCATGAGTTTTCGCTGCCGGGCCGACCAAAAGGCTGCATGATCTCGACTGCGGTCTTGACCTGCGCTGTCGAAAACGACGCGATCGCGCGCCACGTGACCGCTCTTCGCAGCCAGACGCTCTCGGCCCTGGAGGCGCGGCTTCGCCGTGGCATCGAAGAAGGGGAGTTGCGCGAGCACACGGATGCGAGCGGACTTGGTCGCTTTATCGGCGCGATCCTGCAGGGAATGACCGTGCAGGCGCAGGACGGGGCCGGGGAGGCGGACCTGTTGGCGATTGCCGAATTTGCCATCGCCGAGGTCGCGCGCCACCGGCGGGCTGCGGCCTGAGCTCGGTGCTGTCGGGCTTCTCGGCCTGACCCGCCCCGGCTCGCAGCCTGGGGCACTTGCGGCCGTTCCTTAGAAGTCCATGCCCTGACCGCTGGGCGGTTGCGCGGCGCCATCCTTCGGCTTTTCGGCGATCATCGCCTCCGTCGTCACCAGGAGGCCAGCGACGGAGGCTGCATCCTGCAGCGCGGCGCGCACCACCTTGGCCGGATCGATGACGCCCATCTTGAATAGATCGCCATATTCGCCCGTCTGTGCATTCCAGCCGTAGGCGAAGTCGGTTTTCTCACGCAGCTTGCCGACGATGATCGACCCCTCGGCACCGGCATTCTCGGCGATCTGGCGCACCGGCATTTCCACGGCACGCCGGACGATCTCGACGCCGACGCGCTGGTCTTGGTTAGCAACCTTGATGCCGTCGAGTGCGCTGATGACCCGCAGCAGGGCGACGCCTCCGCCGGGTAGAATGCCCTCTTCGACTGCCGCGCGGGTGGCGTGCAACGCGTCGTCCACCCGATCTTTCTTTTCCTTCACCTCCAGCTCGCTCGAGCCGCCGACCCGGATGACGGCGACGCCGCCCGAGAGCTTGGCAAGCCGTTCCTGCAGTTTCTCCCGATCGTAGTCGGAGGTTGTTTCCTCGATCTGCGCCTTGAGCTGGCTGATGCGGCCGCCGATGTCGGCTTTGGTGCCGGCTCCGTCGACGATGGTGGTGTTTTCCTTTTCGATCATCACCCGCTTGGCGCGGCCGAGCGTTTCCAGCGTTACATTCTCAAGCTTGATGCCGACGTCGTCGGAAACCACCGTGCCACCGGTCAGCACCGCGATATCCTCGAGGATCGCCTTGCGGCGGTCGCCGAAACCCGGCGCCTTGACGGCGGCGATCTTGAGGCCACCACGCAGCTTGTTGACGACCAGCGTTGCCAAAGCTTCACCTTCGACGTCTTCGGCAATGATGAGCAGCGGGCGGCTCGCCTGGATGACCGATTCGAGGATCGGAATCATCGCCTGCAGGTTGGAGAGCTTCTTTTCGTAGATGAGGATGTACGGATCTTCAAATTCGACCCGCATCTTCTGCTGGTCGGTGATGAAATAGGGCGAGAGATAGCCTCGGTCGAATTGCATGCCCTCGACGATCTCAAGCTCGATTTCGGCGGTTTTGGCCTCTTCGACTGTGATGACGCCCTCGTTGCCGACCTTTTCCATTGCCTCGGCGAGATACCGGCCGATTTCCGTGTCGCCGTTGGCAGAGATGGTGCCGACCTGGGCGATCTCCTCGTTGTTGGCGATCTTGCGGGCGCGGACCTTGAGTTCAGCGACGATCGCATCGACGGCCAGGTCTATGCCGCGCTTGAGGTCCATAGGGTTCATGCCCGAGGCGATCGCCTTGACGCCCTCCTTGACGATCGCCTGCGCGAGCACGGTTGCCGTCGTCGTCCCATCGCCGGCAACATCGCTGGTGCGTGACGCCACCATGCGCAGCATCTGCGCGCCCATGTTCTCGAACTTGTCTTCGAGCTCGATCTCCTTGGCGACGGACACGCCGTCCTTGGTGATGCGCGGGGCGCCAAAGGACTTTTCGATGACGACATTTCGTCCCTTTGGCCCGAGCGTTACTTTCACGGCATTGGCAAGGATATCGACGCCGCGCAACATGCGGTCGCGGGCATCGCTACTGAACTTGACTTCCTTGGCTGTCATTGTCGGCCTCCCTCAACACGAAACTCGCAGTCACGTGGCCCACCATCGCGAAATGGCTCCTGACGTCTCGATGGTCATCACATCTGCTTTTTCGGACGTCTCCTCAGCACCCCATAGATCATTCCTCGCCGTCATCCGGCGTCAGAATGTCGATTAAAGCCGCGACGCGCCCGGCTGGCAGATGTCGTCCTTCGCCGATCAGCGCTTCGTCATTGTTGACCCAGGCGATTGCTTCGGCGAGTTCGGCCGCACTGGCTCCGGTAGCCAGCAGCTCTGCCATCAGCGTTTCGTCGACCGGGCCAAGAATGGCGGTGATATCAGCATGTTTCAGTCCCATGGCGTTCTCCTTCCGTGTGATCGGTCAGGAATGCGGGCTGGAGTCTTGTCTTCAGACAAATGTAGATAGGCGACGGCGCGCGAGCATCAAGCAGCGGCAATCATAACATGGAACACACGCGCGCGAAAAAGGCCGTCGGAAGTCGCTGTAGTTGCCATGGCCCGATCGGGTCACCCCGGTCGAAGGGAGTTGTCGAGAAAGTACCACTGGTCGAGATTTGCCCGGATAACCGGCTCGAGGGCGTTGTTCAGCATCAGGATATCGTCGAGCTGTCGCGCGCCGGGACGCTCTTCGGGCGGCAGCTTTATCGGGGGCAGCGCGCGGCATTCGAAGCGGAAGCCCTTGGTGCGCAGGTTGTACCACGGGCAGATGGTTGCGCCGGTCATGCGCGCCAGACGAATGGCAATCGCTAGATTGCCTTCGAGATGCGGCTTGCGGTCGAAGAACGGTCCGCGAATGAAGCCGCCGAAACCTTCGTCGCAGAACGTGCTGACGACGCCACCACTCTTCAGGATCTTGATCGCCGGCCGAATGCCCTCGGCGCCCGGCGGAAGGAACCGCAAGCCCGCCTTGCTGCGGACGCGCTCGGCGATCCAGGCTTTGGCGCGGCCCTTGGGCGGGAGGTAGAAGGCATGGGGGTGGACATTGATGCTTTGCAGGACAGTCGGGCCGACTTCCCAGTTGCCAAGATGCATGCCGACGATGATGACTGGGCCGGCCTTGGCCGCTTCGCCGATGATCTCAAGGCCGTGCAATGTCAGCCGGTCACGGTTGTTTTGCAACCGGTTCACGACGGAGAATTCGGTCATCAGCCGACCCTGTGCCCGGCAGTTTTCGCGAAAGAGCGCCTCCAGTTCAGCCTCGTTGAGATCGGGTCGCAGTGCGCTGATCGTTTCTCGCGCCCGTCGTGATGCCACCTTGTGGAAGCGCGGCATGGCAAACAGACCGAGTGCTGCGCCAAGGTCGGAGCAGGCGTCCATCGGCAGGAGCTTCATGCCGAAATGCCCGGTGAGGTGCGCGAGGTTCCAGAGATTGTCCGTCACCCAATAGCGCCAGAAGGCATTGAATCCCTCGCGGCCGGAAAGGGCGTCTGCGAAGGAGGGCGGTCCCTCGCTTGCGAAGGTCCACGCCTTTCGCTTGGCAATTCTCTCGGCTTCGCGCGGCTCTTCAGTGGTCATGGGATGCTCTCCGCCGTCGATGAAGGGTAACGGGAAGCCCGCCCTTTGGCCGAAGCGTCAGGCGGCAGATGGGCTCCACCTTGTGGCCGTCGACGAGGGCCACCCGGAACTGCTGCGCGATAATCGCCAGGCACAGGATTGCTTCGGTGAGACCGAAATGCAGGCCCGGGCACACGCGCGGGCCGCTTGCAAACGGAATGTAGCTATAGGGCGTCGGGCGGCGTCCGCCCATGAAACGGTCCGGACGGAAATGGTGCGGATCCTCAAACAGGCTCTCCGTTCGGTGCAGAAGCCACGGAACGATCAGAACGAGCGATCCGCTTTCCGCGGCGATATCACCGATCATTTCGGCCTGGCGCGTTTGGCGCGCAAGAATGGGGACGGGCGGGTAGAGGCGGAGTGTCTCCTCGATGATCGCCTTGCACAATTCGAGTTGCGGCACGTCGTCGATCGTCGGAACGCGATCGCCGCAGACACGGCCAATCTCGTCATGGAGCGCCTTTTCTACCCAGTTGGCGCGAGACAGGAGATACCAGGTCCAGGTCAGTGTAGCGGCTGTTGTCTCATGGCCTGCCATGAAGATTGTCGCCGCTTCGTTGCGCAGGGCAACCTGGTCGAGCTTCAGTTCCGGATTGCGTTGCTGCCGACGGATCAGCAGCTCAACCATCGAATTGTGATCGCCGCGGCCCTCCAGATGGTCCTCCACCACCTTGTCGATGATCTGATGGATACGCTTGACCGAGCGGCGAAGCGTCGGTGTCCGCAAGATCGGCAGCCCGTCGTCGAAACCGAGGAAGTAGCCGAGATTGATCGAATCGACCAGCGATTGGTAGCTCGTGAAACTGTCGGTGACCGCCGCCGCGCTATCGTCGCCGAGCTGATTTCCAAAGACGCTTCGCGCAATGATCTCGGCGGTCAGTCCAGCCATTTCGTGCAGGACGTTGACCTGCGCACCATCAGCCATGCCGTTCCAGCGCACCACCAGTTCGCTGGTCGTGCGCTCCATCACCGGGCCGAAGGCCGGCACTCTTTTGGCATGCACGATGTCGGCGACCAGGGGGCGTCGTTGCTTCCAGGTGTCGCCGTCCGAGATGAAAAGGCCGTCCCCGAGCAGGAACTCGAGCGCCCGGCGCATCTGCGGGCTCTTGCGCTCGAAGTTCTCGTGACGCTTGACGACCACCTGGCGGATGAGGTCGGGCGAGTTGACCAGAATGACCTGCCGGCCGATCAGCCGGATCTGGGATACCTTCTCCGTAAAGTCGTTGTTCCGCCAGATCGACAGGAAATCCGTTCTCGCCTGAAGCAGAAGTCTGAGGGGCTTGCCCGGTGGGCCTGAATAATAATCGGCGCGCGCGGGCTCGAACTTCTCTTTCGACAGCTCTTCCCTGAACTTTACCGGTTGATGGAACCACCCAGCCATTGCCGTCCGATCTGTCGAAAAAGGAGAATAAATACTTTTGCGTTCGACGTTCAGTTCAGTAGGATTCGCCGCAAGGCGGCGTATTCCGAAGTACGAAGCCCGCCGCTTCTATTCTTCGCTGTTCTTCTCAGGCGCAGTTTTCGATAGGATCGGGGTGGGATTTGTTCTCCCGTCGATAGCGGCATATGGTGGAAAACATCGCGCAGTACGGGATGGTCTGGCAAAGCGCCATTCAAGTCATATGTTGGTAAGTCATGCTGAAAAATATGTAGTCGTTCGCGAGAGGCGCACGAGTAATAGTGGCTGCGCGGACCTTGGGAAGCAAGGCACGCGAAATAAATCTGCGGGTGGAAAGGCAGGTTTTCAACGGAAAAGCACGGGGCGACAAGTGATTGACACTTGCACGGTCAAGTATTCCAGGATGGGACTGTCGGTTTAACAGTCCGTTCAACCGGCGAGGCCGGCACCGAGTGCCGATACTAAAACGCCGGCGACTTCGATGACCGTCGGGTCTTGCGAAGTCGCCGGCGGCGATTGTCAGGTTATGACTTTAGCAATCAATCGTTTGCCGTCACCTTGACGCCGAGGACCGAAGGAATGGTGTTCGGCGCGCCCATTGCCGCACCCATGATCATCGGGAACGGAACCGGCTTTTCCGGTGCAGCGCTGATCGTCAGGCTCTTGGGGCCGTCGAGATAGGTGTTGACCGCTGATGACACCTGGTTCTGGAGTTCCGGCACGTTGAGCTGTGCCATCATCAACGGGACGAGGCCCTTCAGCGATTGCGCCAGCTGGTCGCCGGTAACACCCTGCTGCGAACCCGCGTAGTCGAGTGCCTTCTTGGTGATGGAGGCGTCGTCGAAGCGGACCTCTGCACTGTTGAAGGTCAACTGCTGCATCAGGCCCATCATCGCAAGTCCCATCGCCTGATTGGCTTCTTCCTTGTTCGGGTTGGCTTCGGCCGTCTTCATGGCTTCCTGGAGCGACTTCATGAAGGCGAGCGTGTAGCCCGAGATGTCGACGGCAAGGTTCAGCCGGCCGACATTCTTGAAGTCGAAGGCATATTCTTCGAGCGCGACATTGCCGCTTTCGAGCTCCCAGCTGCCCTTCATGGTCACGGCGCCATCAAGCTTGGTCAGGCCGAGCTTCTCGATAGCGTCCTTGGTCTTGGGGTCTTCGACTTCGGAAAGGTCGGCCTTGAGGCCGGCGGCTGTCGCGTCGAAGTCAAACCCGGCATCGTTTTCCTGGCGGGCGAGGTTTGCTTCGCTGCTTTCGAGCGAGAAGACTTCCTTGCCCTTGGCGCTGACCGTGATCGGGCCCGTGCTGGCGCTTTCGTAAAGCAGGATATCGTTGATCGTGCCGCCGGCTGGATTCGCGGGGATAGACAGGCCCGAAATGAGAATGTCCTTGACGGCGAAGCTGCCCGCGTCCTGCGTGACGTTGACGTCCGGGAAGGAGACTGTTTCGGCGTAGTAGCCGCCGCCTTCGGTTTCCTCGACGCCTTCGAAGGTGATGTCGCCGATCTTCAGCGCGTCGCCAGGCTGGCCCGCGAGCTTGATCTGGACGCCCGACGCCGTCACCGTGTCGCCGCTGACTTCAGCCTTGTCGAAGGTGAGCGTGGTGCCGTTCGAATTCGTCGCCGCATCGAGCTTCTTCATCATGTCCGCGCCGTCCAGCGCGAGGGCCGGGCCGGTCAGGGTCAGGAGTGCGGCGCTGGCCATCATCAGGCGGATCTTGCGCGTATGCATCATTGTCGAGTTCCTTCGTGAAAATATTTGATTGTTTAGCTGTGTCGAAGATGCGGCGTCGCTAATCTGGTTCATGTCGGCAAGCTGCGTCAACTGAGGTGGACAGCCGTGTCGGCTGACGAAATATGCCAAGCCCGCGGCTCCATCCTCCCCCCAGCTCGCGTCCCGCAATGTCCCCCTCGCAAATCATCCAAATCAACAGCAGCCGAACCTAATACGAAACAGGGCGAAATTATATTCGGTCGATGAAATCACACAGCTTCCCCGCCCGGATGCTTTCCGGGATGTTACCGACGGCGATCACTCACTCATGCCATAACCGTTTAAGCGTTGCATGAACATTGCGGCGCCCGGTCTGCGTCGTCCGATAGCGCGGCGGCGGCGCCTTGTGGTTCTCCACAGCGCGATCCCCTGAAATCCTTGATGTTCCGGGTTTGTTGCGCTAGCAAGAACATATGGGACAAAGCCTTACTCCCCCGTCTGGCGGGGATGATCATATTCAGCCGGTTGACCTGAAGGCAGCGCTGGAAGAGCGCTACCTTGCCTACGCCTTGTCGACCATCATGCATCGTGCGCTTCCGGACGTCCGCGACGGCCTGAAGCCGGTGCATCGCCGCATCGTTCATGCCATGAGCGAGATGGGACTCAGGCCCAACACCTCGTTCAAGAAATGCGCCCGCATCGTCGGCGACGTCATGGGTAAGTTCCACCCGCATGGCGACGCCTCGATTTACGACGCGCTGGTGCGCCTGTCGCAGGAATTCGCCATCCGTTACCCGCTCGTGGACGGACAGGGCAACTTCGGCAATATCGACGGCGATAACGCGGCTGCCATGCGTTACACCGAAGCGAAGATGACCGACGTCGCCTCGCTTCTGCTGGAAGGCATCGATCAGGACGCCGTGGATTTTCGTCCCACCTACAACGAGGAAGACCAGGAGCCGACCGTGCTCCCCGGCGCCTTCCCGAACCTGCTTGCCAACGGCGCGACCGGCATTGCCGTCGGCATGGCGACATCAATCCCGCCGCACAACGCCCATGAGCTGTGCGACGCGGCGCTGCATCTGATCCGTCACCCCGAGGCGACCGTCGAGGACCTGCTCTACGATCCCGCCAACCCGCAGAGGGGCGGCATCGAGGGACCGGATTTCCCGACCGGTGGCATCATCGTCGAAAGCCGTGCGAGCATGGCGGAGTCCTATCGCACCGGTCGCGGCGGCTTTCGCGTGCGGGCGCGCTGGGTGCCCGAGGAGCTCGGCCGCGGCGGCTATCAGATCGTCATCACCGAGATCCCCTATCAGGTCCAGAAATCGCGGCTGATCGAGAAGATTGCCGAACTGCTCGTTGCGCGCAAACTGCCGCTGCTGGAGGACATCCGGGACGAGTCGGCCGAAGATATCCGCATCGTGCTGGTGCCGAAGAGCCGTTCGGTCGATGCCGGCATCCTGATGGAATCGCTGTTCAAGCTGACGGAGCTCGAAAGCCGCATCCCGCTCAACTTGAACGTCCTGTCGATGGGGCGCGTGCCGCGCGTCATGGCGCTCAACGAGGTGCTGACGGAGTGGCTCGCCCACCGTCGCGACGTCCTGCAGCGCCGTTCGCGCCACCGCTTGGCTGCAATCGAGCGGCGCCTGGAAATCCTTGGCGGCTACCTCGTCGCCTATCTCAATATCGACGAGGTCATTCGCATCATCCGCGAGGAGGATGAGCCGAAGGCCGTGATGATGGAGCGGTTTTCGCTCACCGACCTCCAGGCCGAGTCGATCCTCAACATGCGGCTGCGCTCCTTGCGCAAGCTGGAAGAGTTCGAGATCCGTACCGAGTTCGATGCGTTGTCGACGGAAAAGGCCGAGATCGAGGCGCTGCTTGCTTCCGAGGAGAAGCAGTGGCAGACCGTCGCCTGGGAAATCGGCGAGGTGAAGAAAAAGTTCGCCAAGGCGACCGAGATCGGCAAGCGTCGCAGCACCTTTGCCGATGCGCCGGACGCCGACATCGAAGCCATCCAACAGGCAATGATCGAGAAGGAGCCGATCACTGTCGTCATCTCGGAAAAGGGCTGGATCCGGGCGCTGAAGGGCCACATCTCCGATACCTCGACGTTGCAGTTCAAGGAGGGGGATGCGCTCAAGGTGGCGTTCCCGGCCCAGACGACCGACAAGATTCTCGTCTTCACGACCGGCGGCAAGGTCTACACGCTCGGCGGTGACAAGCTGCCCGGCGGTCGCGGACATGGCGAACCCTTGCGCATCATCGTCGATATGGAAAACGACCAGGACGTATTGACGGCCTTCGTGCACGATCCGGCAAGAAAGCTCATCGTTTCATCGGCGGCCGGCAACGGCTTTGTCGTTGCCGAGGGCGATATCGTCGCCAATACCCGCAAGGGCAAGCAGGTGATGAATGTCGCCATGCCCGACGAAGCCAAGCTGGTGCTGCCGGTTAAGGGCGATCATGTCGCGGTGGTCGGGGAAAACCGCAAGATGCTCGTCTTCCCGCTGGTGCAGATCCCGGAAATGGCGCGGGGCAAGGGCGTCCGCCTGCAGCGCTACAAGGATGGCGGCATCTCCGATGTCCGCTGCTTTGCAATTGCAGACGGCCTCGTCTGGGAAGACAGCGCAGGCCGCGTCTTTACCAAGAGCAAGGACGAGCTGATCGAGTGGCTGGCCGATCGTGCCTCTGCCGGTCGCGTCGTGCCCAAGGGGTTCCCGCGCAGCGGCAAGTTCAGAGGCTGATCCATCGCTGCCTGCGCGGCTACAGCGCCGCGCGTCTTATTAGACGCGCAAAGGTCGCTGTAGCACTTTGAATTGCTGCATGTTTTTATCCTTAAATCGAATGCGATTTAAGGATACATGCAGTAGGCTGCGCAGGCAGATGCTCATATTCTTCCCAAGCAATCTGAAATTTAGCGGAATACCCCGTTTTCGGCGCTTGAAAGCAACGTGCGGTCGTGGATCAATAATCGTCCCAACAGGATGAAGACCATGCCGAATTCTGCCACCCTTGACGACATTCTGCTTGCGCTCGCAAATCCGGTTCGCCGGCGGATATTCGAGATATTGCTCGGCGGAGAAACCCGGATTGTCGAGGTGGCCGCCGCCGTTGCTGTGACGCCGGATGCGCTCGAGCAGCATCTGCGCATCCTCGAGGAAGCCAGCCTGGTTTCGCGTCTACCCGCCCGCGATGGCGAGGCCGTGTGCGGCAATCCCGCACCTCTTGATGTTGCTGCCGCCTGGATCGACATGAACCGTGCGCTCTGGTCGATGCACAGCCAGGTGGCGTACTCTTCGGAGGCCGGCAGAACGTCAGCCTGACAAGCCTTCCCTGATGATCGCCATTCCGCCGCCTTCCGGGCGGCCGCTACCTATTCAGGGCAGGGCGCAGTGCCGCACGGACGGCGCGACTGTGCATCTGCCATAGAGAATGGCCGATAAGCGCAAAAATGAGGATTGCGCCGCCGGCAAGTGTCTGCGTCGTCGGGCTTTCGGCAAAGACCAGCCAGACCCAGATCGGTGCCAGGATGGTTTCAAGCAGATAGAACATGCCCACTTCCGGCGCCGACAGGAACCGCGGCCCGGTCGCCAGGCAGAAGAACGCAAGCGGGATCATCACCAGCCCGTTGAACAGGATGTACTGCGGAGCCGCGATCGAGAAGCCGCCGGTAGGCAGGAGCAGAAGTGCAACGGCCGCCGGAAAGATGGCGGTGACCAACGGCACCAAAGCCATGTCGCGGCCGCTTGCCCGGCTGATGGTGATGGCACTGGCAAGCAGGAAGGCAGAACTTGCCGCCATCGCGTCGCCGAACAGATGGCCGCTCTCAAGCCCCTCCTGCACGATCAGCCCGACACCGATAACCATTGTCGCCATGGTCACGAGCGTTGCATTGGAAGGGCGTTCCTTCAGGAAGATCCAAGAGAGCAGTGCCGCGAACATCGACGTGAAGGCAAGAATGAAGACGACGTTTGCCGTTGACGTGTTGAAGACGGCGAGCAGGAACGTGCACGAGTTGATGCCGTAGAACAGGCCGACGACGAGACCGGCCTTGCCGGGAATGAGCGAGATCTTGCGGCGCAGCAACCGATTGATCACGAACCATGTCAGGAGCCCGATGAAGAAGGTCGAAAGGCTGCGCACCGCGAGCAGCGACCAGACCTCACCACCGGCGGATCGGATGAGCGGAATGTCGAAGGAGAGAGCAAGGCCGCCGAGGCCGGTGATGGCAAGTCCGCGCCGGTGCAGCGCGGCATCAGTGGAAGGGCTCAATTTTCAATCCGTTTCCGTGGAAGGCGTTTCTGAAGGTGCGTCAGGTCCATCGTAACGCTCCCAGCCGCGCGGCATAAGGTGTTCCTGCGGCAAAAATTTCGTCTTGTATCCCATCTTGCGCGACCCTTTGACCCAATAGCCGAGATAGACATGCGGGAGGCCGCGCTCCTTGGCGCGCCGGATGTGGTCGAGAATCATGAAGGTGCCGAGCGAGCGATCTTCATGGGCAGGGTCGAAGAAGGAATAGACCATCGATAGCCCATCGCCCATGCGGTCCGTCAGCGCGGTTGCGATCAGCGGCCCGCGCGCTCTCTCGCTGATGCCGTCACCTTCGACCCTTAAGCGGTATTCGATGATCTTGGTGTGCACATGGGTGTCTTCGACCATCATCGCATAGTCGAGAACCGACATGTCGGACATGCCGCCCTTCTGGTGTCGTCGGTCGAGGTAGCGCCGGAAGAGATTGTACTGTTCGCTCGACGGCTCGGCCGGATATTCCGACGAGATGACGTCGCTGTTGGTCGCGAGCACGCGGCGCATCGACCGGCTCGGCGAAAATTCGTTGGCGAGAATTCGAACGGAAATGCAGGCGCGACAGGTTTCGCAGGCGGGCCGATAGGCGATGTTCTGCGAGCGGCGGAAGCCGCCCTGGGTCAAGAGGTCGTTGAGTTCGGGTGCGCGCTCGCCCACCATGTGGGTAAACACCTTTCGCTCCATCTCATTCGGCAGATAAGGGCAGGCTGCCGGCGCAGTGAGATAGAATTGCGGAGACGGTGTGGTCTGTGTGTTCATCGAGTGCGGCGGTCACTCTTCGCGCGGTTGTTCATGACAGTAGCATGGCGGAAGAATGGAAAACGTCAACTCACACGTTTGGGGCGGTCGCCCCTTGCGCATGGATTGTTCGTCATCGATTGCTTCGGCGGGGATCAGTAGGTGTCGCGACGGACCGTTACGGTGCCGATCAGCAGATCATGCAGCAGGCGGCTGCGATCCGTGAACAGTCCGATCAGCAGAATCAGTGGCGTCAACAGCGCGTTGGCGATCCAGAAGATGACGAGATGCACGATCGCCGTCAGGAAATCCATCGGACGTCCGTCCGTGCGCGCAATCGCCAGTCCCATCATCCGCATGCCGGGCGATGCCTGCTCGCGACCACCGACGGTCGCGCCGAAATACAGCATCGCCACCAGCGCGAAAAGCACGGGATAGAGCAGGAAGCCGAGGCCGAGGGTCAGGATGCCGAGGAAGAACACGACCACGGCGGCCGGAATCCACAACAGGGCGATGATGACATAGTCGAGAATGAAGGCGAACACCCGCCGCGACAGCACACCCTGATAGGCGCGCCAATCATTGCTCGGCAGCCGCAGTTCTTCGTTGTGCATTGTCATCTCTAAAGGCCTCGCATGGTTGCAAGCTCGATATGGGTTGGCATTGCGTGCAAAACAAGGATTGCCCGCCATGCGCTGCCTGCAGTTTGTAGCGGTGGGGCGTTACCGTCCCTTGGCCAGAATCCTTGCGACCTCGATGGCGAAGTAGCTGAGGATGCCGTCGCAGCCGGCGCGCTTGAAGGCGAGCAGCGTTTCCAGCATCACCTTCTCGCCGTCGATCCAGCCGTTGGCCGCTGCAGCCTTGACCTGAGAGTATTCACCCGACACCTGATAGGCGAAAACCGGAAGGCCAAAGGCCTCCTTCATGCGCCAGCAAATGTCGAGGTAGGGCAGGCCGGGCTTGACCATCAGCATGTCGGCGCCTTCCTCGACGTCGAGGGCGGCGTCGCGGATCGCCTCGGTGCCGTTGGCAGGGTCGATGTAATAGGTCTTCTTGTCGCCCTTCAGCAGACCGCCGGTGCCGATCGCTTCGCGATAGGGACCGTAGAAGCCGGAAGCGAATTTCGTCGCGTAGGCCATGATGCCGACATTCTGGTGGCCCGCCGCGTCGAGTGCCTCGCGGATCGCGCCGATACGGCCGTCCATCATGTCCGAAGGCGCGATGATATCGGCGCCGGCATCGGCCTGGCCGACAGCAGCCCTGGCGATCGTCTCCACCGTTTCGTCATTGATAATTTCGCCGTCGCGCAGGATGCCGTCGTGGCCATGGCTGGTGAACGGGTCGAGCGCCACGTCGGTTATGATGCCGATCTCAGGCACGGCCTTCTTGAAGGCGCGCGTTGCCTGGTTGATGAGATTGTCGGCGGCGAGGCTGTTGGAGCCGATCTCGTCGCGCAGCGACAGATCAATATTGGGGAAGGTGGCGATTGCCGGGATGCCGAGATCGGCGGCTTCCCTGACCGCTTCCACCGCCTTGTCGATGCTCATGCGGTTGACACCCGGCATGGCATCGATCGGCTGCACGATGTTGCTGCCCGGCACGATGAAGATCGGCCAGATCAGATCGTCGACCGTCAGGCGGTTCTCCTGCACCAGCCGGCGCGTCCAATCGGCCTTGCGGTTGCGGCGCATGCGGCGGTGCCCGGTAATCCTGTCCACAAGATTCGTCCTGTCGTTCATCGCGCCGCGCCTTTCTCTGGAAACTGTGAGGTGGCATGCGCTTTATCATGTGGGGGCCGCGCTTGGAAACCGCGCCGCGCACAACCGGCCTGCGGCATTTCTTCCCTTTCGCCAATACACAAAGGGGAGGGGCTTCCTTCGTGCTGGCGGATGGCGTCGAGCCGCCCTATCTTGCCGCCCATGCTTCATGATTCTGCCCATGTGCCGAAACCATCGCTGACCGAGATCCTTTTCGGTCTGTTCCTGCGGCTGGTGTCGGCCTCGTGCTTCTGGTTCGCGCTGAACTATTGGGCGATGCTGATCGGCTTCTCCCATGGCGGTGCCGGCCGCTTCGATCTGCTGACGCCGGAGTGGCGGGCGGCGGCTACGGCGCTTGCCGTGGTTTACCCGGTCGCTGCCCTGGGGCTGTGGCTGCTGGTCTCCTGGGGGCCGGTGGTCTGGGTGGTGGCGGCAGCGATCGAGATCGCGATGTACGAGTTCTATCCCGTCAGTTTCGGCACCCGTCCGCTGCTGGTTGCGCTGCACGTTGCCGTCGCCGTCACCTTCGTTCTTTTCAGGGCCGCGCTGCTCTATCAACGCTACCGGCAGGCGAGACAGGTAAGAGTTGATTCACCCTGAGACAGATCCGCCGATTGGTAAGCTCATGTTAAGGCTGCGGTTTAAGTAGAATTTTAGACGTATTCGATAGGGTCTCACTCAAGGCGGGAAGACAAACAGACACCGCCAAACAAAACAGTGAGGCAGTCAAATGAACACGAAGATGAAGCCGCAGGTCGCTGCGCCCCGAGACCCTCAGGAAGAAACCATCCGCGGTCTCTACATGGAATCCCTCCACCTCGTCGAGCGTCTGCACCGCCGTCTGCTCGACGTCATCAAGGACGAGTTCGACCGTCAGGGTCGCGACGATGTCAACGCCGTCCAGGCTCTGTTGCTGTTCAACATCGGCAACTCCGAACTGACCGCCGGCGAGCTTCGCTCCCGCGGCTACTACCTCGGCTCGAACGTCTCCTATAACGTCAAGAAGCTGGTCGATCTCGGCCTCATCAACCACCAGCGCTCGCGTGTCGACCGTCGCTCGGTCCGCATCAGCCTGACGGAAGACGGTCAGGAAATCGCTGAAACCGTCGCCAAGCTCTACGAGCGTCACATCGGCTCGATCCAGAAGGTCGGCGGCATCGGTTCGGACGAGTTCACCCAGATGAACAAGCTGCTGCAGCGTCTCGATCGCTTCTGGAACGACTCGATCATGTACCGTCTGTAATTCAGGCAAAAACCTCCAGTTCAAGGGTCGGGCGCAATCCCTGCGTGTCCGACCTTTGCCGTTTGTCGGCGCTGTCAGCTGTTGCCGAAAAACCGCATCAGCTCGATGCGCCGTTCCCCAGGTCGGGCCGGTTTTCCGAAGGGAAAACATTAGGAAATCAAAATGTTCCTACTCGCGGCCTGCCTGCAGACCTGCCCTTGATCGTGAAAAGCAAAAGGCATGCCATGTCGTCCTTCAACCTGGCCGAGACACGAATTGGCCATATTGCTGTGACAGCGACGACGACATGCGGTAGGTGCGGCCACGTGTTTCTTGAGCGTGGATTCGTTTCGCGTTTCGCCTGCCGAATGAGGGTCCTCACTCGCGGTATCGTGAAATCATGTGAGGGCAGGGTGGCTCGTTGGTTGACCTTTGTTAACCACGATCGTGTTAGGGCTTCGGCAACATGCGTGTCTGCGCATAGGGCGCGTGCCAACGCATTGGGATGGTAGGAATATGTCGAAAAAGAATGGTATTGATGCATTCTCGCGCCGGGCATTTCTGCGCTCGGCCGCAACCTTCGGTGCCGTCGCTTGGGCGGGAGCCGCAAGCGCACAGGACGCCCTGAACGAGATCATCAATTCGCCACGCCGCGGCTCCTGGGACGACCAGTATGATGCCAAGGCATCGCGCACGGCAACCACGGTCGTGTCCAATACGCCGGTCTTCGGCCCGGAAACGATCAACCATGTCCAGCAAGCCATCTTCGACTATCAGAACATCGTATCGTCCGGCGGCTGGCCGATGGTGGCAACCAGCGTCAAGCTTGAGCTCGGCGTCACCGATCCTTCGGTGCAGCAGTTGCGCCAGCGCCTGATGGTTTCCGGCGACCTGCCGCAATCGGCCGGCATCTCGTCGCAGTTCGATTCCTATGTCGATGGTGCGGTCAAGCGTTTCCAGGCCCGTCACGGCCTGCCGGCAGATGGCGTCATCGGCGAATACACGCTGAAGGCCATCAACGTTCCGGCGACCACCCGTCTCGGTCAGTTGCAGACCAACCTTGTGCGTCTGCAGTCGATGTCCGGCGATCTCGGCCGGCGCTACGTGATGGTCAACATTCCCGCCGCCTACATCGAAGCTGTGGAGAACGGCCGCGTCGCACTGCGTCACACTGCCATCGTCGGCAAGATCGATCGCCAGTCGCCGATCCTCAACTCCAAGATCTACGAGGTCATCCTCAACCCCTATTGGACCGCACCGCGCTCGATCATCCAGAAGGATATCATGCCGCTGATGCGCAAGGATTCGACCTATCTGAAGCGCAACGCGATTCGCCTGTTCGACGGCAGCGGTGGCGAAGTGTCGCCGGAAACGGTCGACTGGAATGCCGAGAAAGCGCCGAACCTGATGTTCCGGC
Organism: Ensifer sp. 4252; assembly: GCF_050434565.1. Lineage (NCBI taxonomy): Bacteria > Pseudomonadati > Pseudomonadota > Alphaproteobacteria > Hyphomicrobiales > Rhizobiaceae > Ensifer > Ensifer sp. 4252. The sequence continues at coordinate 399,129 of NZ_JBNDIU010000001.1, read as the reverse complement.
AGGATCCGGGCAAGATCAACGCGATGTCGTCGACAAAGATCAACTTCCACAACGAGCATCAGGTCTACATGCACGACACGCCCCAGCAGGGCCTGTTCAACAAGCTGATGCGTTTCGAATCGTCCGGCTGCGTTCGCGTTCAGAACGTTCGCGACCTTTCGAGCTGGCTTTTGAAGGAAACACCCGGCTGGTCGCGTCAGCAGATGGAAGCCACGATCAAGACCGGCGTCAACACGCCGATCACGCTGGCCGAAGAGGTCCCGGTCTTCTTCACCTACATCACCGCCTGGTCGGCGACGGACGGCGTCGTTCAGTTCCGCGACGACATCTACCAGCGTGATGGCGCTACCGAACTGGCACTGCAGACGCCCTATGGCGTCGAGCAATCGGCCGGCTCGGTCGAGTCGGACGCCTTGCCGCAATAAGCAAAGTCGAGACAATTATTTGCAAAAGCCGCGCTTCCCCTGGCAGCGCGGCTTTTTCGTTGATCCAGTGGCTGCGGTGTTTAGGCGCGGCAGATGGGGGAAATGACGCAAACCGCACAGCGGATATTGCTCTCGCCGTGCGAGGAAGCTAAAGAACTGCCACCTTTGAGAGGAGCCTCGCGCCGATGCTTGCACAGAACAATGACGCCTTCTTCACCCGCTCTCTCGCCGACAGCGATCCGGAAATCTTCGGTGCGATCGAAAAGGAGCTGGGTCGTCAGCGCCACGAGATCGAACTGATCGCCTCCGAGAACATCGTGTCGCGCGCCGTGCTCGAGGCCCAGGGCTCGATCATGACCAACAAATATGCCGAGGGCTATCCGGGCAAGCGCTATTATGGCGGCTGCCAGTTCGTTGATATCGCCGAGGAATTGGCGATCGAGCGTGCCAAGAAGCTCTTCGGCGCCAAGTTCGTCAACGTGCAGCCGAATTCCGGCTCGCAGATGAACCAGGCCGTGTTCCTCGCGCTCCTGCAGCCGGGCGACACCTTTATGGGTCTCGACCTCAATTCGGGCGGTCACCTGACGCACGGCTCGCCGGTCAACATGTCCGGCAAGTGGTTCAACGTGGTTTCCTACGGCGTTCGCGAGAGCGATCACCTGCTTGATATGGACGCTGTCGCCGAGAAGGCTCGCCAGCATAAGCCGAAGCTGATTATCGCCGGCGGCACCGCCTATTCCCGCATCTGGGACTGGAAGCGCTTCCGCGAGATCGCCGACGAAATCGGCGCCTACCTGATGGTCGACATGGCTCACATTGCCGGCCTCGTTGCCGGTGACCAGCATCCGTCGCCGGTCCCGCATTGCCACGTTGCCACGACCACGACGCACAAGTCGCTGCGCGGCCCGCGCGGTGGCATGATCCTGACCAATGACGAGGATATCGCCAAGAAGATCAACTCGGCGGTCTTCCCGGGTCTCCAGGGTGGCCCGTTGATGCACGTTATCGCCGCCAAGGCTGTTGCCTTCGGCGAAGCGCTGGAGCCGTCCTTCAAGGACTATGCGGCCCAGGTGGTCAAGAACGCTCGCACGCTTGCCGAAACACTCAAGGCGAACGGTCTCGATATCGTTTCCGGCGGTACTGACAACCACTTGATGCTGGTTGACCTGCGCAAGAAGAACGCCACCGGCAAGCGCGCCGAGGCAGCCCTTGGCCGCGCCTATGTCACCTGCAACAAGAACGGCATTCCGTTCGATCCCGAAAAGCCGTTCGTCACCTCGGGTGTCCGTCTCGGCACTCCGGCCGGCACGACGCGCGGCTTCAAGGAAGCCGAATTCAAGGAAATCGGCGAGCTGATCGTCGAAGTGCTCGACGGCCTCAAGGTTGCCAACTCCGACGAAGGCAATGCTGCCGTCGAAGCGGGCGTGCGCGAGAAGGTGATGAAGCTCACCGGCCGCTTCCCGATGTACGGCTACATGTGATCGGCTCATCATGCGCTGCCCCTATTGCGGTTCCGAAGACAGCCAGGTGAAGGACAGCCGTCCGGCAGAGGACGGCAATGCCATTCGTCGTCGCCGTATCTGCCCGGATTGCGGCGGTCGCTTCACGACCTTCGAACGGGTGCAGTTGCGTGAGTTGATGATCATCAAGAAGACCGGTCGGAAGGTACCTTTCGACCGGGACAAGCTGCTGCGGTCTTTCGAGATCGCGCTGAGAAAGCGCCCGGTCGACCGCGACCGCATCGAGCGGGCGGTTTCCGGCATCGTGCGACGGCTCGAAAGCTCCGGCGAGACCGAGATCCCTTCGGAGGAGATCGGCCTGCAGGTGCTGGAAGCGCTGAAGAGCCTCGACGACGTCGCTTTCGTCCGCTACGCATCGGTCTATCGGGATTTCTCCCACGCCGAAGATTTCGAGAAGGTCATCGCCGAGATCAGCGCCAAGATTGCGCGCGACCCCGGCGAATAGGAAAGCGCCCGGATCGCCATGGCCAATCCCACCCGTGAGGACGAGAGGTTCATGGCGGCGGCGCTGCGACTGGCACGCCATCATCTCGGACAGACATCCACAAACCCCTCCGTCGCCTGCCTGATCGTCCAGGATGGCATTGTCGTCGGACGCGCGGTCACCGCCAAGAGTGGCCGCCCGCATGCCGAAGCTCAGGCGCTTGTCGAAGCCGGCGGGCGGGCGCGGGGCGCGACCGCCTATGTCACCCTCGAACCTTGCTCGCATCACGGCAAGACGCCGCCCTGCGCCGATGCGCTGGTCGCCTCCGGCATTGCCCGCGTCGTCATCTCGATCCTCGACCCCGATGAACGCGTCGCCGGCCGCGGCGTCGTGCGCTTGCGCGATGCCGGCATCACCGTCGATATCGGCGTTCTGCCGGAGGAGGGGCATCGCGCACTCGAAGCCTATCTCATGCGGCAGGTCAGCAAACGTCCGCATGTGACTCTCAAGCTTGCCGTTTCCGCCGACGGCATGATCGGCCGCAAGGGGGCTGGACAGGTCCGCATTACCGGCCCGATCTCAAGGGCGCAGGTTCAGATCCTCCGGGCGCAAACCGATGCGATCCTGGTGGGCATCGGTACGGCGACCGCCGACGATCCGGAATTGACCGTGCGTCTACCGGGACTGGAAGACCGCTCGCCCATCCGCATTGTTCTCGATCGACGCTTGGACCTTTCGCCCGGATCGAAACTCGTGCGCTCAGCACGCGAGGTCCCCGTGATTGTCGTCTCCGGTGAGCCGTCGGGGCCGGAGCCGCTGGCCGGCCGCCGCGCGGCGCTGGAGGCTGCCGGCGTCGAGGTGCTGGAAACCGGATCGGTCGCCGATCTGCTGACGGCACTCGGTTCGCGCGGAATTTCCTCGCTGCTCGTCGAGGGTGGTGCGGTTGCCGCTCGCGCATTCCTGGATGCTGGCCGCGTCGATCGCATGCAGATTTATACCGGTCCCGAAAGCATTGGCGAAAACGGCATCGCGTCCCCATTTGATCGGAAGTCCGTGCCCGCCGGCTTCACACTCGTCAATTCCGCGCGATACGGCGACGACCTTTTCGAAGAATACGAAAGAGAGAACTGATGTTCACAGGCATTGTCACTGATATTGGTACCGTTGATGCCGTCACGCCGCTGAAGGAAGGCGTGAAGCTGCGCGTCGCCACCAATTACGATCCGAAGACCATCGACATGGGGGCTTCCATCGCGCATTCCGGCGTTTGCCTGACGGTCACCGCTTTGCCGGATGGCGGCAGCAACGAGCGCTGGTTCGAGGTCGAGGCATGGGAAGAAGCCTTACGGCTGACGACCATCGCCGGCTGGAAGAAGGGCACGCGCATCAATCTCGAGCGGTCGCTGAAGATCGGCGATGAGCTTGGCGGCCATCTCGTTTCCGGTCATATCGACGAAAAGGCCGAGATTCTCTCGGTCGAATCTGAAGGTGACGCCGTCCGGTTCCGTCTGCGTGCACCAGCGCATCTGGCGAAGTTCGTTGCGCCCAAGGGGTCCGTCGCGCTCGACGGCACGTCGCTGACGGTCAACAAGGTCGATGGCGCCGAGTTTGACGTGCTCCTGATCCGGCATTCGCTTGAGGTGACGACCTGGGGCGACCGCCAGGCTGGTGATTTCGTCAACTTCGAAGTCGATACGATGGCGCGCTACGCTGCTCGCCTTGCGGAGTTTCCCGCGCCGAAGGCAGAGTAAATCATCCGCCAATACGATCCGGAAAGCGAACCGCCCCCATTCGGGGGCGGTTGCATTTTTGCCGTGCGTTCCTGCTGCGCTCAGCGCAGATAGAACGTCAAACTGCCGTCCGCGGCCTGTTCCGCGCCAGCGATGTTGTTCATCTCCACGTTCTCAGACCTTAGCTTGGCGGCGAGCGGCTTGTTGGCGCCGACTGCGGCGTGCAGGGCTGAAAGCTGTTGTGGAGTCGCTTCGTCGATCCAGGTCCGGGTCTGGCTCATCCGGTTCAGCGTATCGACGTTGACGACGGTGAAGTTGTCACCCTTAAGTCGCGCACCGTTCGGTCGATCTGGGTCGGCCAATTCATTTCAGTGCCGGCAGCGTGGGAGACGCCGCCGAATGTCAGGGCGGACAGGGCAGCGATGACGGAAAGCTTGGCAATGCGGTTCATGGTCATGCTCCTTCAAGTTGGTGCGGCGCGCGATCCGTTAGCCTGATACCCGAACGCGGGACCCTTGGCGGGCTTCCGGGGGCTTTCTCGGACGTGGTCGCAGTGGCCAGCCGATACCGTTTGCGGGTGGGGTCACCCGCAGCGAAATATGCTGGACTGTTTCGACTGGTTGGGCGGCGTCTCCCTTGTGGATCAGGGGCTCGCGTCGTGCCAACGCTTAGGAAATTGGGCGGCAATCTGGCCGTTTCAATGGCGCAATGCCCTGAAAAACAATTAAAAATTGTTCATGTTTCAGAGCGCTCGTGGACCTTGGCGCTTCCCGCCCGGGCGGCATTTTTCTGGTGTCGCTCGAACATGATCACATGGGTGCCGTGATAGCTCGTGCGCCAGAATTCCTTGAAGCCCTGCTTTTCTGCGACGCGGATCGAAGCGTTATTGCCGACATCGATGATGCAGGTCTTCCGCAACTTCGGAAACTGTCGGTCGGCCCATTCGAGCGCGGCGGTGACAGCCTCGGTTGCAAGCCCCTGGCCGTGTGCCCTCGGCGAAAGCGCCCAACCGGTTTCCATGGTTCCTTCGAGCGACGGCGTGATCAGCCGATGCACGTCGTGAAAACCGGCTTCCCCGAGAAAGGTGCCGGTTGCTCGATCCTGAATGGAGAAGAAGCCGAAACCGAAATAGTGCCACATGCCGACCTGGCGCAAGAAGCGCGTCCAGGATTGCTCTCGTGTGTAGGGAACGCCGCCAACGAAACGCGTTACCTCGCTGTCGGCAAACAGGGCGGCATAGGCAGTGAAGTCGTCCCGTCGATAGGGACGCAGGACTAGGCGTTCGGTCTCGATGATAGGAACACTGTGCATGTTTTATCCGCTACTATTGGTTTGGAAGATGGGATGATCAGATACCAGGCTCGCCGTCCCAGTAGTCGACGGCACTCTCGGTCCGTCCAACGAACCGGAAGCGCCGCTCGCCCGCCGCCGTGCGCGTCTTTGCGAGGAATTTGCCGGAATCCGGATATTCGCAGATCTCCGTTGCGGCCATCGTCGAGATCGAGAGATACTTGAGCGGCACGGATCCGGTGTTGATCAGGTGATGCGCCGTCTCGGGCCCGCCTGCTGGCGCGCCCAGGATATCGCCCGGCCCAACTGCGTGGCGCTCGGTTCCGAACCGATAGGTGCCTTCCCCTTCGAGGATGATGAACAGTTCCTCTTCGACATGATGATTGTGGAATGGGCAACCGGATTTCCCCGGCGGTACTTCGCCATAGCCGATGCCGAGGTCTTTCAGCCCAAGCCGCCCGCCAAAGGACGTGTCACGGGACTCGAAGAAGGTGCCTTCGGACCAGTGGTCGAGGGCAAGGTCCCTTGGGTTGACGATGGGTTTGTTGGTGTCCGCCATGTATTCCTCCCAGGCGCTATCGTCGTCGCGCGGAGCGACCGCATCGGGTCCTCTGTGTCGCGCTTTATTTTTTTGGCCAACCGACCATCGATCAGGTATCCGGCGGCGGCCATCCGTTCCTGCGGGAACATTTGCGTTCGAACGGTGGATAAAGGCGTGTGGCAATGCTGCCATCAGGCAGGGCCATGGGCGCCTCGTGTGTGGTAGAGGAGCGCGTGGTGGACCTCGTCGAGGTCGCTGGCGACGCTGACGCAAAGGCTGCGGATCTCTTCCGTTGCCACCAGCAGATCCGGCACCATGATCGTCATCATGCCGGCCGATGATGCCGAGCGCACGCCATTATGGCTATCCTCAAGCGCAAGGCAAAGCTCGGGTACGACACTGAGCCGTCGGGCAGCCGTCAGGAAAGGCTCGGGATGCGGTTTGCCCACTTGATAGTCGCCATGGGCGACGACGACAGGGAAGCGATCGAGCAATCCATGAAGGCCGAGGTTTCGCTCGACATCGTTATGCCCAGACGATGTGGCGATCGCAAAGGGAATGCCGAGATCTTCCAGTGAGCCGATGAGTTCGGCCACGCCTGGCTTCAACCGCAGTTGGGTTGTCGCCAGACCATGGAAGGTGGCCGCCGCCTGCTGCCAGAACCGGTCGAGATCGAAATCTGCGCCGAAATGTCTGCTGAGTGATTGTCGCGTCGCCTCACCGGAAAGGCCTATGGTCGCGAGATAAAGCGACAGCGGAAAGTGCCGCTCGAGCGCCTGCGCGGTCATAAGCATCGCGTCGCGGTAAAGCGCCTCGGTATCGAAGAGCAGGCCGTCCATGTCGAAGACGACGGCCTGAGGCATGCGGGGCAGACGAATAGATATCGACGGATCGACATCATGCATTAGGAACAACCTTCGCTCGACTTCCATGGTCCGGGCCGGCATTCTTTCCGACCAGGCGTTGTATACGGCCTGATTATTGGCATTGTCGGCAACGCCTGGCTACCCCCTCAAGCGTGACACAAGCGTGCCGCCCCGTCTGGAGCGGACAGGGCGTCACGGGCGCGCGACGCGGCAAAAGGGCACCAAGAGCGGAATTTGCTTGCCATTCGACGCCGGTCATGGTTTGACCGCCGCCTCAGCCGGTCGCACCGGCGCGGAAATCTCAAGACAGGTGACCCATGGCGAAGACCAAGGCTGCCCACATCCTGATTGTGGAAGCACGCTTCTATGACGATATGGCCGACGCATTGCTCGATGGCGCCAAACATGCGCTGGATGCAGCCGCCGCGACCTATGATATCGTGACGGTTCCCGGCGCACTCGAAATCCCGCCGGCAATTGCCATGGCGCTCGACGGCGCGGACGATGGCGGCACCGCCTATGACGGCTTCGTCGCGCTCGGTATGGTCATTCGCGGCGAGACCTATCATTTCGATATCGTCGCGAACGAATCCTCGCGCGCGATCATGGATCTCGCCGTCAGCGAAAGCCTTGCCATCGGCAACGGCATCCTGACGGTCGAAAACGACGATCAGGCCTGGGCGCGCGCACGCCGGTCAGAAGGCGACAAGGGCGGCTTTGCAGCGCGCGCCGCCTTGACCATGATTGAACTGAAGAACAAATTGGGCACGGAACAGTGACGAACACCCCCTCGGATCAGCCGTTGAAGCAGGCCAACCAACGCGGCGCGGCGCGCCTGGCGGCCGTGCAGGCGCTCTACCAGATGGACATCGGCGGCACCGGCGTGCTGGAAGTCGTCGCGGAATACGAAATGCACCGCCTCGGCCAGGAACTGGACGGCGATACCTATCTGAAGGCTGATGCCTCCTGGTTCCGGTCGATCGTTGCAGGCGTCGTGCGCGATCAGCGCAAGCTCGACCCGCTGATCGGCTCGGCGTTGCAGGACGACTGGGCGCTGTCGCGGCTCGATTCCACCGTTCGTGCCATCTTGCGCGCCGGGACATTCGAGATGCTGGAGCGCAAGGACGTGCCGGTTGCGGTGATCGTCACCGAATATGTCGAAATTGCCAAGGCTTTCTTCGGAGACGACGAACCGAAGCTGGTGAACGCCGTTCTTGACCGGATTGCCCGGCAGGTTCGCGGCGAGCCCAAGAAGTAGCGCGGCCATGGTTGCGGTTGCCGTCGATGACATGGGCTCTGCCCTTCGCGAAGCGCGCCGCAACGTTTTCCTGCTAACCGCGGCGCAGGCGATCCTTGGCGTCGTCGGCCCGATCTGCTTTGCCGTCGGCGGTGTTGCCGGCTATCAGTTGCTGGCAGACGACAAGTCGCTGGCGACCGCGCCCCTGACCGCCTATAACGTCGGCATGGCGCTCGGTGTCATTCTCGTGGCAACGCTCTCTCGCCTCATCGGCCGACGCTTCGCCTTCATGGTCGGCACCGGGATTGCGTCGGTGGGCGCCGCGATCGCCGCGGTTGCGCTCTTCCGCGAGAGCTTCTGGCTCTTTGCCTTCGGTCTTGCCATTCTCGGCTCCTCCAACGGGTTTACCCAAAAGCTGCGCTTCGCGGCCGCCGATGCGGCGCCGTCCTTCTACAAACCGAAGGCGATATCGTGGATCCTGGGCGGGGGCATCGTTTCCGCGGTTCTCGGCCCACAGATCGTCATTTTCGCCGGTGATCTCTTCGCGCCCGTCGCCTTTGTCGGTGCCTTCATCGCCTTGCTGCCGGTCTGCCTGCTGGCCGCATTTTTCTTCGCGCCGTTGCGTCTGCCGGAGCAGGGGACCGTGGCCAGCGAGCATCACGGCCAGGCCGCCCGTTCGCTCAGTGAGATCGTTCGCAACCAACGCTTCATCACCGGCATGGTCTGCGGCATATCCAGCTACGCGCTGATGACATTCATGATGACCGGTGCGCCGGTCGCCATGGTCGTCGGCTGCGGCTTTTCCACCGAACTTGCGACGCTTGGCATCCAGTGGCACGTGCTCGCAATGTTTGCACCCAGCTTCTTCACGGGGTGGCTGATCACGCGCTTCGGCGCTGAGCGCATCGTCGCCTGCGGGCTGCTGCTGCTTATGGCCTGCGCAGCTGTCGCGCATATGGGCCTGGAACTCTGGAACTTCTGGGGCGCCCTGGTGCTGCTCGGCCTGGGTTGGAATTTCGGTTTCATCGGCTCGACTGCCATCGTTGCCGGCAGCTATCGCCCACAAGAAGCCGACAAGGTTCAGGCCTTCCACGACATCATCCTGTTTACCACCGTCGCGCTGTCGTCCTTTGCCTCCGGCAAGGTCCTCTCGGTCTATGGCTGGGATATGCTGAACGCAGTCGTCTGGCCCGTGACGATTGTCTGCCTTCTCCTGCTCTTCTTGCTGATGCGTTCTCGCGCCAGCGTTGCGGCCTGAGCCACCGCATTTTCCAAAATCTTCCGTTTGCAAAGGCCCGCCGGTAGTTAGTTTTCCGGGGCTTGACGATCTTTCGCTCCAAACGCACTCTGGCCGCGCCGTGAGGGGTGCTGCTTGAGGAGGTGGTGCGTGATTCGCGGATTTGAGGGGCCCGCGGCCGGGAGTGAGTCCGCGGGTTGAAACGGAGGGTAATGCGAAATGACCATTTTGTTGGGCGTTATCGCATGCGGGTTGCTCGCGGTGGCTTATGCCATCTGGGCAACACGGTCGGTGCTTGCCGCCGACCAGGGGAACGCCCGCATGCAAGAAATCGCAGGCTACATTCGTGAGGGGGCGCAGGCCTATCTCACGCGTCAGTACAAGGCCATTGCCATCGTCGGCGTCGTCGTTTTCATCGGCGCCTGGGTTCTTCTTTCTTCCGCGGCCGCGTTCGGCTTTCTCGTTGGGGCAGTGCTTTCGGGCGCCGCCGGTTTCATTGGAATGCACGTTTCCGTTCGCGCGAACGTGCGCACCGCGCAGGCCGCCTCGGTCAGCCTCGCATCCGGCCTCGATATCGCCTTCAAATCCGGCGCGATCACCGGCCTTCTCGTCGCAGGCCTCGCCCTGCTCGGTGTGTCGGTCTACTACCTCATCCTGACCGCGGGTCTGGGGCACGAACCCGGTTCGCGTGAAGTGATCGACGCGCTGGTGGCACTCGGCTTCGGTGCATCGCTGATCTCGATCTTTGCCCGCCTCGGCGGCGGCATCTTCACCAAGGGAGCGGACGTCGGCGGCGACCTCGTCGGCAAGGTGGAAGCCGGTATCCCGGAAGATGATCCGCGCAACCCTGCTACCATTGCCGACAACGTCGGAGACAATGTCGGCGACTGCGCCGGTATGGCGGCCGACCTGTTCGAAACCTATGCGGTCTCGGTGGTCGCAACCATGGTGCTGGCCGCGATCTTCTTTGCCGGCACGCCGGTGCTCTCGACCGTCATGGCTTACCCCCTGGCGATTTGCGCGACCTGCATCATCACCTCGATCATCGGCACCTTCTTCGTCAAGCTCGGCAGCAACAACTCGATCATGGGCGCGCTCTACCGCGGCCTGATCGTGACGGGTGCACTGTCGATCGTCGGGCTGGGTGCCGCCACGTCGCTGACGATCGGCTGGGGTTCGATCGGCACGGTCGCGGGCCAGGATATCACCGGCTGGAACCTGTTCCTGTGCGGTATTCTCGGCCTCGTGGTCACCGCACTGATCGTGGTCATCACCGAATACTACACCGGCACCAACAAGCGCCCGGTGAACTCCATCGCGCAGGCGTCGGTCACCGGTCACGGCACGAACGTTATCCAGGGACTTGCCGTCTCGCTGGAATCGACGGCCTTGCCGGCGATTGTCATCGTCGGCGGCATCATTTCGACCTACCAGCTGGCTGGTCTGTTCGGCACCGGCATTGCCGTGACCGCGATGCTCGGTCTGGCCGGCATGATCGTCGCACTCGACGCCTTCGGTCCGGTGACGGACAATGCGGGCGGCATCGCGGAGATGTCGCATCTGCCGCCGGAGGTGCGCAAGTCGACTGACGCGCTCGATGCCGTCGGCAATACGACGAAGGCCGTCACCAAGGGCTATGCCATCGGCTCGGCCGGCCTCGGCGCGCTGGTTCTGTTTGCAGCCTACGCCAACGACCTCAGATACTTCGCCGCAAATGGCGACAAGTATCCGTACTTCGCCGATGTCGGTCAGATCTCCTTCGATCTGTCGAACCCTTATGTCGTTGCCGGTCTGATCTTCGGTGGCCTCATTCCGTATCTCTTCGGCGGCATCGCGATGACGGCCGTCGGCCGTGCGGCAGGCTCGATCGTCGAGGAAGTGCGCCGGCAGTTCCGCGAAAAGCCAGGCATCATGGCGGGGACGGAGAAGCCCGATTATGGCCGCGCCGTCGACCTGCTGACCAAGGCGGCGATCCGCGAAATGATCGTTCCGTCGCTGCTACCGGTGCTGGCGCCGCTCGTCGTCTATTTCGGCGTGCTACTGCTGTCCGGCTCGAAGGCATCCGCCTTCGCGGCCCTTGGCGCATCTTTGCTCGGCGTCATCGTCAACGGGCTTTTCGTCGCGATCTCGATGACCTCGGGCGGCGGTGCCTGGGACAATGCCAAGAAAAGCTTTGAGGATGGTTTCGTCGACAAGAACGGTACCCGGCATCTCAAGGGTTCCGAGGCGCACAAGGCGTCGGTGACCGGCGATACTGTCGGCGATCCCTACAAGGATACGGCCGGCCCTGCGGTGAACCCGGCGATCAAGATCACCAACATCGTGGCGCTGCTGCTTCTGGCAGTCCTCGCCTGATCCTTATCCCCGAAACGCAAGAGGCCCGCGGAACATCGTTCCGCGGGCCTCTTCTTTGCGATGGGGTGAATTTAGTTGCCGAAGTCCTTGAACAGGCTTCTCGCTGCAGCCTGCCCAGCGCCGGGGCCGGTCAGCAGCTGGCCAAGGAAGCTCGTTTCCTTGCCGCCAGTCGGCGTCGTGCGGGTCAGCATGTCGAAGACCTTGCCGTCCTTCAGCGTATAGTGCGCGAGCTGGCTGACCGTGCCTTCCTTGTCGAAATAAACGGCAAGGATAGACTGGTCGACGAGCTGCGGCTTCATGAACGCCACGGGCCGTTTGCGGGTCTGCGAGATGTAGTAGAATACCTCGTTGTCGAAGGTCGCGGTCGTCGACGGTGTGCCGAGCGAAAGCATGACCTGTTCACGGCTGGAACCGACCGGAACGAGATTTAGCGTTTCCTGATCAACCACATAACCCTGGTGGAGAACTTCACCGACATTAGCGGACTGGCAGGCGGAGAGAGCAATGGTGCTAACAGTCGCTACGGCCGCAGCTCGGCCAAGGACCTTCAAATTTGTTCTGAAAAACCGCTTCGTCAACGACAGCTCCCTTTGGAGTAACGATGGCATATCCGCCATTGCAATTCGTGCATGCTTCGGTAAACCAGCTTCGGCTATCATGCAACAACGTCATGGGCGCTTGCGCGCATTTCGAGAAAGCCAAAGCTGGGCTTTGTGATGATTTTTGGACTGTTCAAAAGAAAAAGCGGCAATATTGCGATTGTCGAACGGCAATATGCATTGTTGACCTCGGCGGCGCGTCAGCCGCACCTCTATACGGACCTCGACGTGCCCGACACGGTGATGGGGCGTTTCGAGATGCTGTCGGCGGTGCTGATCCTTTATTTCCGGCGCACGCGCGGGTCGGCGCGCCCCGGCCAGGAGATCGCTCAGGAGATTGTCGACGCCTTCTTCGAGGATGTCGACCACTCGATCCGCGAGCTTGGCGTCGGTGATGCCGGCGTGCCGAAGAAGATGAAGAAACTGGCCGGAATGTTCTATGGCCGGCTCGAATCCTATGCGGCGGCACTCGAAGGTCGAGACGCGTCCGCGCTTGCTGCGGCGCTGAAGCGTAACTTCTATCCTGGCGGTGCTGAAGGCGAGCCGGGGATGGATGATCTGGCGGTCTATCTCCTCTCTGTTGAGGAACGGCTCGCGGCTGAACCGGAAGAACTCGTCGAAACCGGCCAGTTGCGCATCCCCGCCGCCGGAGAGTAAGAGACGCCATCGATGCCCGTGCGCCGCCAACCTGCGCGCGGCACTATCCGCGAAGAGCGTGCCGGCAACGGCGCCCGCGCGAGGAAGGATCTGATCATGAAAGACGATAGCCGACCGGCATTCTCCTACCCGGTGAAGGTCGGGCATATCTCGGCCAATGCCGTGACCGTGCGGCTCTCGGCAAACGAGAGCGAACGGCAGGCGCTTGCCGAGCTTTGGGATGTGCGCGAAGTCCTGTCGCTTTCAGCGGATCTGCAGATAGCGCGCTGGAAGAAGGACGGCGTCAAGATCAAGGGTGATGTTACCGCTCGGATCGTGCAGTCCTGCGTCGTGACCCTCGAGCCCGTCGAGGCGGATATCCGGGAGCCCATCGAGGCTATCTTCGTGCCGGAGGGATCGAGGCTCGCCCGCCAGGCCAGCAACGATGGCGGCGAGATGATCCTCAGCCCCGACGGCCCCGATATCCCCGATACCTTTATCGGTGATACGATCGATGCCGGCGTCGTTGTCAGCGAGCATGTGGCACTGGCGATCGAGCCTTATCCGCGCAAGCCGGGGGTCACTTTCGGTGCGCGCATCGAAAGCACGGCGGCCGACGACGAGAAGCCGAACCCGTTTGCAGCGCTGAAGGACTGGAAAAAGGACTGAGGCCGCCAAAGCCGCCCCTATAATTCGGTTGTCACGCGGGCGAAAAGCAGTATTTTGGCCCGACTCCGGCCAAATGAGCCGCCGCAGCGATCTGCCGCGTGCCTGGCTCAAGCGTCAGAAGCAATATGTATCGTCGTTGCGTTCGAATGCGCGCGCCACGGCAGCACGTGTTGTGTGGCAGGAAAAAAGGATAAGACACGCGTGGTCAGAATTTCTCTTGACGTGATGGGCGGCGACTATGGTCCTGAAGTCGTCATCCCGGGCGCCGCAAGGGCGCTTGAACGTCATCCGGACATACGGTTTGTCCTGTTCGGCATAGAAGCGCAGTGCGCCGATATCTTGGCCAAACACCCCAAGCTCAAGGCCAACAGCACCTTCCACGATTGCGAGATCGCAGTCGGCATGGACGAGAAGCCGAGCCAGGCGCTGAGGCGCGGCCGCGGCAAGTCGAGCATGTGGCGGGCGATTGATGCCATCAACGCCGGCGAGGCCGATGTCGTCGTGTCGGCCGGCAATACCGGCGCGCTGATGGCCATGTCGGTCTTCTGCCTGCGCACGATGCAGGGCATCCAGCGCCCGGCGATCGCCGCGATCTGGCCGACGCTTAAGGGCGAAAGCATCGTGCTTGATGTCGGCGCCACCATCGGTGCCGATGCGCAGCAGCTCATGGATTTTGCGCTGATGGGCGGCGCGATGGCGCGGGCGCTGTTCGAGATCGAACGCCCGACTGTCGGCCTGCTCAATGTCGGCGTCGAAGAAATCAAGGGCCAGGAAGAAGTCAAGGAAGCCGGGCGCCTCATCCGTGATGCCAATATCGAAGGCTTCGACTATTACGGCTTCGTCGAGGGCGACGATATCGGACGCGGCACCGTCGACGTGGTCGTCACCGAGGGCTTCTCCGGCAATATCGCGCTCAAGGCCGCCGAAGGAACGGCGCGACAGATCGCCGAATATCTACGTGCGGCCATGTCGCGTACGCTGATGGCCAAGATCGGCTACATCCTGGCCAAGGGCGCTTTCGATCGCCTGCGCGAAAAAATGGATCCGCGCAAGGTCAACGGCGGCGTCTTTCTCGGCCTCAATGGAGTCGTGATCAAGAGCCATGGTAGCGCCGACGGCGAAGGCTTTGCCGCCGCGATCGACGTCGGCTATGACATGGTAAAAAATGGTCTGAAGGCGAAGATCGAGATCGATCTGGCGAAGTACCATGGCGCCGAGCCGCCGAGCGCGCTTCCCGCCGGCATGAATGATGAGGTTTGAATAAATGATCCGTTCCGTCGTTCGCGGCTTCGGCGCAGCGTTGCCGAAGCGCGTTGTCACCAATCAGGAGCTGGAATCCAAGGTCGATACGTCAGACGAGTGGATCGTGCAGCGCACCGGCATCCGCCAGCGTTACATCGCCGGCGAAGGCGAAACCACGGCGTCGCTCGGCGAAGCCGCTGCGCGCGCCGCGCTGGACAATGCCGGCCTGACTGCGGCGGATCTCGACCTAATCATTCTGGCGACGTCGACGCCCGACAACACCTTTCCGGCAACCGCGGTCAACATTCAGAATCGGCTCGGCATGCACCACGGCGCAGCGTTCGATCTGCAGGCCGTCTGTTCGGGCTTCATCTACGCGGTGACGACGGCGGACGCCTATATCCGCGGTGGCCTGGCAAAGCGCGTGCTGGTGATCGGTGCCGAGACGTTCTCGCGTATTCTCGATTGGTCCGATCGCACGACCTGCGTGCTCTTCGGCGATGGCGCCGGCGCGATCATCCTGGAGGTCCAGGAAGGCGAGGGTACGATTGCCGATCGCGGTGTGCTCACTGCCAAGCTGCGCTCCGATGGTGCGCATCGCGAAAAGCTTTATGTCGATGGCGGACCATCGACAACAGGCACCGTCGGCCATCTGAAGATGGAAGGCCGCGAGGTCTTCAAGCATGCCGTCGGCATGATCACCGACGTGATCGAGGCCGCCTTCGAGGCGACGGGAACAACGGCCGAAGACATTGATTGGCTCGTGCCGCACCAGGCCAATCGCCGTATCATCGATGGTTCGGCCAAGAAGCTCGGCATCCCGCTCGATAAGGTTGTGGTGACGGTCGATCTCCATGGCAACACCTCTGCCGCGTCCATTCCGCTGGCTCTGAACACCGCGGCGGCGGACGGCCGGATCAAGAAGGGCGATCTCGTTCTGCTTGAAGCCATGGGGGGTGGCTTCACATGGGGCTCCGTTCTGATACGCTGGTAAAAAATGCTGAGGCAACGCAGGCGCTTGACCGCAAAAGGCAAGGGCAATAGTCTTCGGTCGCTGATCGGCGTGCCAGACATCGGTGGGGGAAGATGAGCGGAAAAACAGTAACACGAGCAGACTTGGCTGAGTCGGTTTTTCGCAAGGTGGGTCTGTCTCGCACAGAGTCCGCCGAGTTGGTGGAAACCGTCATTGACGAAATATGCAACGCAATCGTGCGTGGCGAGAGTGTGAAACTGTCCTCCTTCGCGACTTTTCAGGTTCGCGATAAGAACGAGCGCATCGGCCGCAACCCGAAGACCGGCGAGGAAGTACCGATTTCGCCGCGGCGGGTGATGACCTTCAAGGCGTCCAACGTCCTGAAGCAACGGGTGCTGAAATCGCATCTGAGCCGTAAGGCCAAGCTGAAGCCGGCCTCTCCCGTATCGTAAGCGGGGGGCGGCAACCACAATGTGGTTGAAAACCCATCCATAAGCCGTTGAAATGGAGCCGATTCGTGCGATCATCGCGCGCATCGGTTCATTGCGCTTAGGCTTGCCCCGAGTCGCGTGACATGGAATGGGAACGAAATGGAAAAAAGCCCCGACGCTTTTCGCACCATCAGCGAGGTCGCCGACGATCTCGATCTGCCGCAGCACGTCCTGCGCTTCTGGGAGACGCGCTTCCAGCAGATCAAGCCGATGAAGCGTGGCGGCGGGCGGCGTTACTATCGCCCAGAGGATGTCGACCTGCTAAAGGGCATCCGCCACCTGCTCTATGATCATGGCTACACGATCAAGGGTGTGCAGAAGCTGCTGAAAACCAACGGTAACAAGTTCGTGGCGGCCATCGCCAGCGGCGACCTTGCGACCGTCGAGGCATTGGCCGCCTCGAGCAACGAGGAGCCGCCACCGCCGAAGGCGGGCCTGTCTGAGGAGGATCAGATCGTCGGTCGCGCCAAGGCGCCAGCCAGCCGCCGCTTTTTCTCCTTCGGCGGCGGCAACGACGACGTTCCGGAAATCTCTCTCGGCAAGTCATCGTCGGTCGGCAAGGAAGATCGGGCGCTGCTTCAAGAGGCGCTTTACGATCTGCTAGAATGCAAGCGTTTGCTCGATCAGGCCCGGTAACTGGCGCCTGCTGATTCGAGAGCGAAGGGTGGGCCTCTGCGGCCCAGAGTCGCAGAACACGGCAAGAGTGATTTGATTTGATCGCGCTGCCGGTCCGCCGGCAGGTCGCAGCGGCCAGTTGGCCCGAAGCGATCGAACATGTTTTCGATCGCGGCCCATAGTCGATGCCACTTCGCCGAAGCAGGTGCTCTACGTTGGCCTTAAATAGACCGTGTAACCGCTTGATCGACTCCGATTTGAAGGGCTATGCAGGAGGCGTTCAACCGTCGCCTTGCTCGACGGTCATCCTGACGCGCCGCCTGAAAGCGCCGGCTGACTGATTGAGAGAGTAGGCCGCCTGACCTAAGGCATCTTGTACAAAAGTGCGCAGCGGCCTTGTAATCCGACATGCGCAAACACAGACGCTTAAAGCGCAGCCAACGTTACTGAACGGTCGCGACACACTTTGGGGTGCCGGATCTCGATTCCGCAGGAGATTGGCGGTCTCGGGAGGCCGCCCCGCATGTCAGGCAGCGTTCAGATCCGCAATCTCGCCGAACTGAACCAATAGGCGAGGGCTGCTCATATCGCCGCTTTCTTCATCCACCTGGACGGCATAGGCGGCAACGCCGACATGCCTCGGCGCCATGGCCGCCGCGACCTTCTCTGCGCCGGCCGCCGTTGTGGCAGCGCGCATCTCGCCTGGCGCCAAGCCACCGCGAACGCGCTTGAAGGGCATTACGATGAATTTCTCTGACATATGTGAACTCCGATTTGTTCTACAAATGTTCCTATGACGACGAGAAGTCAACGTCTTAGTTCTGCGGCAGGCTGATTAGTCTCTTGCGGAGTGACCCGATGGCTTTTCGGATAAGGCGGTCGGCTTTGCGAAGGGAACCTCAGGGGCGCTCTGCACCGAGCCCTGTCCGCATCGAAGTCTGTGTTGAGGTACAGCGAGCGCTACCGACCGGAGATCTCGAAACATCCTTGAAACTTTCGTGGGGCTTTTCGCTCCGCTTTCCGCTTATCCACGCCGTTTATTCCTTTTTCCGGCCAAGCCCGAAATTCGCGCTTGCGCTCTAAGCGTTGAGAATATAGGGATTTCCTCGGTCCGGAGCGTAGCGCAGCCCGGTAGCGCACTTGACTGGGGGTCAAGGGGTCGTGGGTTCGAATCCCGCCGCTCCGACCATTTCAATCACCAAGCCCCCAAGGGGTGATTGATAAAATTCCTTCGTTTGTTGATTTTCCGTTGTCGCCAACTAGGCGGCTATACGGTGCCGCCAACTCGCCGTCTAAGCGTCATAGGCCGAGTATCCGATACCTGGTCTTACGCCTGGCATCGTTCCAGCACATACGGAACAGCATCAATCGGCTGTAGAGGGATGCGGGAGGAAGCTTGTCTTTGAGCTTGTAGCAGCCGATCGTGTATTGCCATCGAGCTCGAATTTTTGCCGTGACGGATGTCACCATGTATTTTTTATCGGAACCGGACCCTTCGGTGAATTCATAGGCAGGGCCGTCCGTGTACGCGACCAGATCGCGAACGACGAACTCCGTGACGACATAGGAGCTAAGCGCCCAGACCGCGCCCTCGTACCATCGCTTGAGAATGATCTCGTTGGCTGCAGAAGAGCGGAAGACGCCATAGATCCACTCTGATGGATACATGAGATTCCGTGGCACTCTGCCGCGCAGATAACGCTCCTTGAAGCGGAAAATGTCCTGGTTCGGCTTGACGTGTGTTATTTTTGCGCCGTTGATGCGGTCGACGTTGCCCACCGCCAGCATTTTATTCGGATCCTCATCCAGCGAGGCGACAAGTTTCTGCAGGAAATCCGGTGTTGACGTGTCGTCGCACGCGCGAA
Source organism: Ensifer sp. 4252 (assembly GCF_050434565.1). Taxonomy (NCBI): domain Bacteria; kingdom Pseudomonadati; phylum Pseudomonadota; class Alphaproteobacteria; order Hyphomicrobiales; family Rhizobiaceae; genus Ensifer; species Ensifer sp. 4252. Next base: position 380,414 of record NZ_JBNDIU010000001.1, on the reverse strand, counting down.
GGCAGAAGTACTCGCCTTCGCAGGCGCCCAGTCTGATCGCTTTGGCAAATTGCTCGAGCGCGCTCAGAAAATTCTCGTTCTGAATAACGGAAAATCGCGGATCTCCTGCGCAAAATGCTCTGGCGATCTCTAAGGTGTCGTCGGTCGAGCCATTTTCGAGGATGAGCGCCTTGAACTCGTGCAGGGATTGGTCCGCAATGCTCCGCAGACTCCGCTCGAGCGTTTTTGCGCCATTATGGACCGGAAAGACGACGACGATCTTGGATTTTTCAGGCATGGCTAGAAGTGTTCACCGTCCAGGCTCAGTCGGGGCAATTGGCGTAATGAAGCCGAGGTCGAGCAACTGCTGCGAGCCGGTAAACTTCATGGAATCGTCGGACCGTAGTTGCAGCGTCCCTTTTTTCGCGATGACGTCCGTCATCTTCGAATACGCAGCCGCATTGTCGAAATATTGCCCGTCGCGTGCAGCCTCTTTTATTTCCTTCTCATAGTCTGAGAAGAATTTGAAATGGAGCAGGGCGCCCATCATGGTCGCGAAGTTTCTGCGGTAGGGCAGCGGTTGATGTATGCTCGGGCCAAAGCGACAGTCGTCGTCCCAGTATATCAAGGGATACTTGATCAACTCGAGGTCGGCGTCGAACTCCCGCTTGCGCGCTCCGCCCTTGATTGAAATCGCCCGTTTGGTGGTAGACAGCGTGTACCCGGAGCTATCGAGGTGGTCGGCGATTTCCCAAGGTGCGCGGGAGCTCAGCAGATTGGCGTCCGCCTTCGATAGGTCAGCGGGATACATGTCGAGCATCGGCGCCGGCAGTCTCAGCGCGCCTGCCTTCTCAAGGCAGTGTATAACGGGCCAGAGTGTTCTGGCTTCGAACCCGTCATAGACAAGGAATTCGTCGGAATCGACGTTGACGTACCATCTCGGGCCTCCGTAAAGGCCCAAAAGTGTCTCGCGCCACGCTCGGCCGCGGCGTGCATCCTTGTACCGAACGGGAGAAACCCATAGGTCGACGTCCTTCTGTTTGAGCAGGAATTCCCTTGTTCCGTCCGTGGAGGCGTCGTCCACGCAAATGAAGCGCGTTACACCTAGCTGCCGATAGTGCGAAACGAATGCGGGAACCAGCTTTGCGTCGTTGTGCGTCAAGAAAACCAGCGGCAGTTCGTCGGGATATAGTGACGTCTGGCCGTGATGGCTGACGCAGCGCAGGCTGATGGAGGTTGCCTTTCGACGTTCGCGTCGCTCGACCTTCAGCGTCTCGTACCATGTGGAGAGACGTTCAAGCATCCCCCTATCAGCGATGGATGTCGCGTCGGTATGAGCCCTGAAGGGATAGTTGATTTCGGCCATTCCCGCCCCAGTGCAGCTGCCAGATACTGTTTGGACTTAGATCAAAAGCTCCGGTTTCGCAATGTTGAGGGAATGTTATGCGCCTCTGCCTCCGTCCACTCGGTCGAATGGCTGTCCCCTGGTCACTCTGAAGTCGACTGCCTCTTACGCAGCGGAGAAAATCGTATTAACAAGCAAGAGTACAATACAGGGGAGAGGCATGAGACGTTTTCTTCGGTCCGTCCGAAAGAAATTCCGCTACGCAACCAATGCACGCGTCGTGACAATTGATGGGATCCAACTGGTTTCTGATCAATCCCGCGTTCCCTCGACGGTCAGGGACCTTATGTACCGTGAGGTCTATGAGGATACCGAGCGGAACATATTGCTAAAGCTGCTGAAGCCGGGATCGAAAGTCCTGGAAGTGGGAACGGGCCTTGGATTTATCGCGCTTCTCGCAGCGCGTATCTGTGGCGCGAACAACGTTCTGACCTATGAGGCCAATTCGACCCTGGAATCTCTGATCAGGGAGAATTTTCGCATAAATGGCCTCACCCCGACGCTTCGCATGAAGGCCATGACATCGGACGGCAGGACGCTGACTTTCTATCAGAGCGACAACATCATTTCCTCCAGCACCTTTGACAGGGAACTGCCGGGGACCAAGGTGGAAGCCCAGAGCGATGCGTTTCCGATGGTGATGAAGCAATACTCGCCCGATGTTCTGATCATGGACGTCGAAGGTGCGGAAGACGAGTTGCTGCGCATTGAAGACTTCGGCTCCGTGCGGCACATTCTGGTCGAACTGCACCCCCATATCATCGGGGAGGGAAAAGTGCAGGAACTGAAAGACCTTTTGAAACAGAAAGGCTTCCAGCAAGGAGAAAGCGACCGCAAGACCTTCCATTTCTATAGGCGATAGCGGCTCGCGGCGAAGCGCTATGCGGCCGGTGCGAATGGGTTCATGCGATCGGCTTTACGAGCTTGCCTTGATGCATGTCGTCGTCCCGAACCGTTGCGCACTTTCCGGCGGCGTGCATTAGGCAGTTAGCCGCGCGCGTCGCCGTTCCGCCAGCTTCCAATAGAGCATCTCGGTCCGGTCGAGCATTGCGTCGAGCGTGAAGCGCTCTTTGAGGCTGTCGGCTGCCGCTGCGAGCTTCCTGAAGGTGGCTGGCGCAGCGGACGCGGCCATGGTCTTGGCAAGCTCCGAGATATCGTCGGTGTTCTGCACGATGAAGCCGTTGTGACCATCCTCGATCACGGTTCGTGCGCCACCGATATCGCTGGCAATGATCGGCTTTCCGGCCGCCGCCCCCTCGAGCATGACGTAGGACATCGCCTCGTAGCGGCTCGGCATGACCAGCACATCGAAGGCAGGGGCCGCTTGCGGACCTGTGAAGGCGGAGGTCAGGTGCATCCGGTTCTGTAGGCCACTCTCGGAAATGGCGTTGCGAACCGTGCCTTCGAGCTCGCCGGCACCAACCATGACGAGATGACTGTTTTTCACCGTCGCGGCGATATTCTTAAAGGCGGCAACGAGCCGTTCTGGCGCCTTCTGGGTCGTCAACCGACCGATGAAACCGAAGACGAATGCGTCCGGTCCAATGCCGAAGCTTGCACGGATGGTCGCTGCCATGTCGGGTGAAGGCGGGGCGACGCCATTGACGATCACCGACATCCGCTCTTCCGGCATGTACAGGGACAGGGCGTGGGAACGCTCGTCGTCGGAAACGCAGATGAGATGGTCGGTATAGAACCAGGCGAGACCCCATTCGATCGCACCATAGATCACCCTGCCGCCGAGGCCGAGCGTTGGGTCCAGCGTACGGAATGCGTGCGGCGTGTAGATGCGTGGCATATGGCGACCGGGCAAGCGCAAACGCGTCAGCGCTCCGGCCTTGGAGCTGTGGCCGTGAACAATATCGAATGGGCCATGATCGCTCATGATCCGACGCAGCGCCAGGAAGGCTGGGATGTCGGTAGGCCCCGGGGCACGCTTCATATCGACGGCGTGGACGGCGGGAAGGCCAATGGCCTTGAGCTCGCGCACGAAGCTTTCCTCGGCTCGCACCGGAGAGTAGACCGCCTCGACATGATGCCCGCGCAGATGCATGCCGCGGCAGAGATCGATGAAATGTCGGCCCGATCCGCCGCCACTCGGCTCGAGGACTTCAAGCAGGCGCAGTGGCGCGGCGGGGCGATGTGGCAAAGGATATTCCATGTTCATTGCTGCCATCCGGCCCGCATTGTTCGACGATGGCGGTATTCGAGGGCGGCACATCCCCAGATGATGCCGAGAAGCATGTAGAAATGACGCCAGTGATCGGTATCGATGACATTCCCGACGCCGACATGACCGATCAGCGCGACCCAGGCGATCATCAGATAAGCCTGCCAGGGGCGCTCGAGCAGCAGGAAGCGGAAACCGAGCGACAGCGTCCAGATGATAAGCGTGACGTAGCTGACGAAACCGAGCCAGCCATAGGATGTCAGCGACTTCAGCCAGACGTTATGTTCGTCTTCCGGAAAGATCGTGCTGAAGACCATCGGACCGATGCCGAGCGGCTTCTCCATCGACATCAGGAAACCGATACGGTGGCGGTCGAAGCGGCCGAGATGGCCGCCGTCATAGTCTTGCACGAGTTGCGAGCGGCTGGAAAAGAGCGTTGCGACCTGCTCCGATTGTAGCGCGGCCAGCAGGGCGCTGACGACGAAGACACCGCCGACCAACGCGATCACGAGGATGCGCAAGCGGAAGAGGCCGTTGCGCTCCTTGAGCAGCATCACGAAGACGAAGGCAACCACGCAGAAGAGGTTGAGCGCCCATGCAGCACGTGAGAACGACAGGAACACGCCGAGCGCCAACACCAGAAGCGCGGCGATCTTGGGCGGGGCCTTGTGGATCGGCTGCGTCAGCAAACCGTGGATCAGATAGAGTCCGGGAACCGACAGGAATGGGCCGAACACGTTCGGGTCCTGGAAGGCGCCTTTGGCGCGGTCGTAGAGCGTGAAGTTTTCAGCGCCCGGGATTGCGCCGAAATAGCCGAGAATACCAAGCAGGGCGGTCAGGACGGCAGCCGTGACCCAGGCGTTGAAGATCAGCCGGAGCCGCTGGTAGCGATCCTCGATGATGGCGGCGTAAAAGACGGCGGACAGTGCCAGAAAGCCGGAGACCGCCATATACATCGGCCCCTTGCTCAGGTCGACCATCGTCATCAGCGACAGGATCCCGCCGATCATGAACAGGGTGAGCAGAGTGAGAAGCGGCGCGATATAGCGCGAGATTTTCAGGCCGAAGAGCGCCCAGAGCCCAATGAGGACCACCAGGAACAGTTCGTAGGGCGCCGGTTCGGCAATCACGAAACCCGACAGAAACACCACAAGCGCAACCAGCCATGAGCCGAAGAGGGAAAGCGCGGCGAGCTGGGGTCTAAAGACGATCGGCGGTGGTGTGTCGACGGTGCTCAATAGGCATTTTCCGTGTTGAGCAGCCGGAACGGCGTCAGGAACAGGATCTTCAGGTCGAAGAGCAGCGACCAGTTCTCGATGTAGTGGAGGTCGAAAGCCGTGCGCAGGCGGATCTTGTCGTCATTGTCGATCTCGCCGCGCCAGCCGTTGATCTGCGCCCACCCGGTCACGCCGGGCTTGACGCGGTGACGGGCGAAATAGCCTTCGACGACGTCGGAATAGGTGCGGTTCTGCGTCTGCGCCAGCACGGCGTGGGGGCGCGGGCCGACGAGCGAGAGCTCGCCCTTGAGCACGTTGAAGATCTGCGGAAGCTCGTCGATCGAGGACTTGCGGATGAAGCGCCCGACCGCGGTGACGCGGGGGTCCCCCTTCGTCACCGCGTTGCGGGCGCTCGGGTCGCTCAAATGTGTGTACATCGAGCGGAACTTGTAGACCTCGATGGTCTCGTTGTTGAAGCCGTGGCGCTTCTGCTTGAAGATGATGGGGCCAGGCGAGGTGGCTTTGACCGCGATCGCAGCCCCCAGCATCACCGGCCACAACAACACCAGGGCGACGATGCTGAAGAAGATGTCGAAGCCGCGCTTGGCGACGGAATCCCAATCTGCGATCGGTTTGTCGAAGATATCCAGCATCGGCACTTCACCGACGTGGGAATAGCTGCGGGGCCGGAAGCGAAGGTTGTTGGCGTGCGCTGCAAGACGGATGTCGACCGGCAGTATCCAGAGCTTCTTCAAGAGCTGCAGGATGCGTTTCTCCGCCGTCAACGGCAGCGAGATGATCAACATGTCGATGCGCGCCAGGCGTGCGAATTCCACCAGTTCGTCGACCGTCCCGAGCTTGGGGTAGCCGGCAATGACATTCGGAGACCGACGTTCGTCGCGATCGTCGAAGATGCCACAGATCCTGATGTCGTTGTCGGTCTGATGTTCGAGTGTGCGGATCAGGTCCTTGGCCGGCTGTCCGCCGCCGACGACGACGGCACGACGCTCCATCGTTCCGTTGCGGGCCCAATGCCGGATGGAATAGGCAATGAATGCGCGTTCTGCCACGAGGAAGAGCGCGCCGGCGACGAACCAGCCGCCGAACCACACACGCGAATATTGGTGACCGGACTTGAGAAAGAAAAGCGCGATGGCAATGCCGCCGAATGCAATCGCCCAGGAGGCGAGGATACGCGGAGTGAAGCGCAACCAGGCGCGAAGAGCAGGGACTTGGTAGGTGTCGGCGATCTGCATCGCGGCAACGGCGAGCGCGGAGCCACCAATGAGGATTGCGAGGTAAAGCGGCAGCTGATCGAAGCCGGGCTGCACATAGAGCGCATTGATGGCATAGCCGATGGCGAACAGCGCGCAGAATTCGAAAAGGCGCATCAGGCCCATGATCATGGCGGGCGAATAGGTGTCTGCGCGGAACTGTTCGGCAATCTGTCGGGCGAGGGGGTTGAGCTCCGTCGACGGCTCGCCGCTGGCCTTTTCGTCCGGCGCACGGGTACGGATCTCCGAAATCTTCTTGCGAAGCGCTTCGGGGTCGAAGGCTTCCGACCGCTTAAACTCGTTCATGGCTTCCTTCCGGCACTGAAGTCCTCAGCCGGGATAGCAGAAAGCCACTAAGAAACGCTTACGTTGCAGCCTGAGGCGTGATCGGAGCCGATTGGTCCCGGCACAAATCCCGATAGAGCCGCAGCACCTCCGCCGTCATGACCGAGGCCGCGAAGCGGGACTTGAATGTCTTCGGGTCGGGCATCACGCGCGCGGACCAGTCCTTCTCGACGATTGCCGAAGCCATGATCGTGGCAAGTGACTGCGCATCTGCCGCCTCGGCAAGAGCCGCGCTGTGCGTGCCGAGGATTTCCGGTATACCGCCGACGCGGCTGGCAATCACCGGCTTCTGCGCCGCCAGCGCCTCGAGCACGATGTAGGGCATGGATTCTGCCCGGGATGGAATGACGATGTTTCGTGCCAGCGCAAAGGCCTCGCGGGCGTTCATGGCAGGGCGCATGGTGATCCGTCGCCCGAGGCCCTGCTCGAACGTGAGGTCGCGGTATTCCTGCTGCTGTGGGCCGTCGCCGACCATCAACGCTGAGAGCGGCCGTCCGACAAGCCGCTCTGTGCGGGCAAAGGCATCCACAAACAGATCGGGACCCTTCAGGTCCCGCATCATGCCGATATAGAGGAAGTCGGCCGCATCTGGCCGCGCCTCCACGGCCTCGAACTCGCGATCGTCGATGCCGTTGTAGATCAGCTCGTAGTGCTCGCGCGGCTCGCCGACCTTGGAAAAATAGGTCTGGCGTTCGAAATCGCAGACGAAGACGAGCGCGTCGGTGAGGCGTTCCTGGAGCCGCTCCAGCGGGAAGACGATCCGCCCGACAAACGACTTCGGGCTGTAGTGGAGACTGCCACCGTGGGGGGAATAGAGGCGGGCTACGCGATACCTGTTGACCCGCAAGGCTGAACCGATGAGGCGGGCTATGGCGCCACCTTTGGCGCCGTGCCCATGCAGCACATCCGGTCGCAAACTTCTGATTTCCTTATAACCGCGCCAGAGCGCGGCAAAATCCCTCGGACCGATCGAGCGATGGATCGGCATGCGTACGAGGCCTAGTGCCAGATAGGGCCGGATTCCGTCGAAGAGCGAATCCTCATAGGATCCGCCAGTGGTACTGTCGCAGAGGATACCGACCTGATGACCTGCTGCCGCGTGCGCCTCCGCCAGGTCGCGCACATGGCGGAAAATACCACCGACGGGCGATCTGAAGCAGTGAATGATGCGCAAGGGACGCTGCGGCTGCATCGAGATCAGAACAGCCGTTCGCGAATGTAAATCGTATCTCCTGCCAGTACGGCATCGGTAATCGGCACGCGGCCGGTGATGATCCGGCCGTTGATCTTGCGCGTGACGTCGGCGCTGGCCTGGTTGGCGCGCGGCGAGAAGCCGCCGGCAACCGCAATCGCGTTCTGTATCGTCATTCCCGGCACATAGGCATATTGCCCTGCCTGGCCGACTTCGCCCATGATGAAGACCGAGCGATAACGATCGACTTCGATGGTAACGTCCGGATCGCGCAGATAGCCCTGTTTCAACTTTGCGGCGATCATGCCTTCGAGTTCGGGCAGTGTGTGGCCGCGCGAGGCAACGGTGCCGATGAGCGGGAAGGCAACGTAGCCTGCCTGGTCGACCGTATAGGTTCCGCTGAGGCCCGCCTGCTCGAATACGTTGATGCGCAGCCGGTCGCCGCTATCCAGCCGATAGGGCTGGATCGTTGCTTCGCTGAACGCTTTGGGTGCCGGCTGATAGCTTGTGCAGCCGCCGAGCAACATCGACAGTGCTGCCACCGTAATAGCGAGACCCGTCTTCATACCTGCGGTTGACATGCTGCTCTTGGGCTCCGGAAACGACCACCTCTTTCGTCGTTATCGATCCGTTAGGGTTAATAGCTGGTAAACTCGCAGTAGAATTTTCAACGGGCGCCTGCGGCAGAGGAGGGGCGAAATCGCCCAGAGGTTGAGCGGCCATTAACCCTTGCGTTACCATGTTCATTTACCCTCCAGCGAGATTTTAAGGTTCGGAGCCAGAAGCATGTCGGGAAACGGCAGCGGACAACAGGATGTGGATATCGATCTCGGCGGGCTGTTCCGCGCCGTGTGGGATCGACGCGTCAAGGTATTGCTCGCCACGGCGTGTGTTGCAGCGCTTGCTTTTGGCGCCGCGAAGATGATGGCACCGGACTATCAGAGCGAGACGCGCGTCCTCATCGAATCGAGAGAGCCTGAATTCAGCGGTTCCAACCAGAACGCGCAGACCGGGTCCGACCGCGTCTTCGACGAATCCGGCATTCTGAGCCAGGTTCAGGTGCTGCGTTCGGCCGACCTGATCAAGCAGGTCGCGCGGAACATGAAGCTATACGAGCAGAAGGAGTTTGATCCTTCGGTCGATCCTTCGGCGGTTTCCGATCTGATGGTCATGTTGGGCCTGAAGAAGAACCCGCTGGAAATGCCGCCAGAAGAGCGAGTGCTGAAAGAGTTCACTTCGAAGCTGCAGGTCTATCAGGTCGAGAAGTCGCGCGTGATTGCGATCGCCTTTACCTCGAAGGATCGACAGCTGGCGGCCGCGATACCCAACGAGATGGCAAAGGTTTTCCTTTCGCTGCAAAGCGGCGCGAAGCTCGACACCAATTCGGAAGCCAGCCGTTGGCTTGAGCCGGAGATCGCCAATCTGCGCGAGAAGGTGCGGGATGCCGAAGCCAAGGTGGCGGCCTATCGTTCGTCGTCCGATCTGTTGCCAACCGGCGAGACCACGAATTTTGCAACCCGGCAACTCACGGATATATCGACCGAGCTGACCCGCGTGCGCGGAGAGCGGGCCAATGCCGCGGCGCGCGCCGAAGGTGTGCGGGCGGCACTGGCGAGCGGCCGCGAGGCTGATACCATCGCCGACGTCGTTGGTTCGCAGATGATCCAGCGTCTCAAGGAGACGGAAGCAAATCTGCAAGGGCAGGTGGCCGACCTTTCTACCACGCTTCTGGACGGCCATCCGCGGCTGAAGGCCCTGAAATCGCAGGTCGAAGGTATCAGGGCGCAGATTCGCTCAGAAACCCGCAAGATCCTCAGCAGTCTGGAAAACGAGGCGAAGGTCGGCGAGTTGCGCGAGCAACAGCTGACGCAGCAGCTCAACGCACTCAAGGCCAAATCGGCTCAGGCCGGCGAGGAGGAGGTGGGCCTGCGGGCGCTCGAGCGCGAAGCGACCGCCCAACGGCAACTGCTCGAGACCTATCTGGCGCGCTACCGCGAGGCGACGTCGCGCACGGTCGAGAATGCGACACCTGCCGATGCTCGTGTCATTTCGAGTGCGGTCGTTCCGACGGGTGCGAGCTTCCCGAAGGTTATGCCGATCACCATCGTTGCAGCGCTTGCGACCTTCCTTCTGAGCTGCATTATCATCATGCTCGGGGAGTTGTTCAGCGGTCGGGCCTTGAGGCCGGTGTCAGCCGGTGCCGAGCGGCCGCCGGTCCGTTCGCGGCCGGCAATTGCCGCCGTCGCTGCTGCGGATGGTTTCGATGAGCGGAAGCTCGATATCTCGCCCGCATTGAACGACCCCGTCGACCTGCCGCCGTTGGCGCCACTGGCCGCGGCCGACGACGACGATGTTGCCGACGATCCGAGCGGCGAGGCAGCCGAACCGGATTTCTCGATCGAAGCGGTTGCCGATCACCTGCGTGAAAACGGAGTGCGGATCGCAATCTCTGTTTCGCCCGGCGGCGACGAGGGTTCGACGGCGACCGTCATGCTGGCGCGCCTGATCGCCGAAGAAGATCGCAAGGTCGTGTTGATCGATCTGACGGGCTCTGCCTGCCCGACCCGCCTGATGGCGCGCTCGGCGCAGCTGCCTGGCATCACCAACTTGCTGGCGGGCGAGGTGGCGTTCACCGAAACCATCCATGCCGATCGGTTCTCCGACGCGCACATCATCCCGCAAGGCGATGCCGATCCGCGGCTCGCGATGCGCGGGATCGAGCGGCTGCAGATGATCATCGATGCGCTGACCAACGCCTATGATCTGGTGCTGGTCGAATGCGGACCGGCCGACGAGGGGGCCGTCGACAAGATAGCCCGTCGCGACGGCGCGGAAATCATCCTGTCGGCGCCGGCGGTCAGCGAAGAGAGAATCGTTGAAGTCCTGACCGGCTTCGGCGAGGCCGGCTATAGGGACGTCGTGCTGATGACCGGGCGCGGCGAACCCGGCCCGGATTATCCCGACCGCCACGCGGCCTGAGCCGAGGCGCACTGACGCCGCTGCTTATTCGCTATCGATCTCGCCGGTCTGTCGAGCGGGCTTCTGCTTGCGGCTCCGCGCACGCTGGAAGAACGAATAGGCGGCCCTGTTGGCCTTGATCGCCACTTTCGCTTGTACCAATGCCCGATGGTAGCCGGCTGCAAACCGGCCGCGCACCGTCAGCGGCAGGACGATGTCCCTGAGTGGCGTCTCGATCGTGCACCACGAGCGCTTGTAGGGCTGGTCTCCGACGCCGAAATCGAAGAGTGCCGCACCCTCGCTGCAGAGCCTCTGGATCATTCTGTAGAACAAAAGTTCGCCGGGGCTGGCATCGCCTGCCAACTCCTCGTCGATGGAGCCGAACTGACAGATGACATGATCGGCCTTTCGCGAAAGGCCGGCGACGGCCACGATCCGTCCGCCACGTTCGCCCTTGAGGCGGATGGCATTGAGTTCCAGCAGCCTGTCGTCAGCCTCGCCGCAGCGGCCAGCGAGCGTATGAAAGAACAATCTCGTCCGCGCGTCATGAAAAACATCGGGAAGACCGAGTGCTGCAAAACGGGTTGCCTTCTGACGAAAAAAGACGTCGAGCAACGACTGCGCTTCGGAGGGGCTCTGTGCAATGACGTAGTCGTAACCCCCGAAGGCATCGAGCCGTCGCTCGGATATCCGCATCTTCTTGCGCCGCCGCTTGGCATTGACCTGCGCCAGCGTGCGTTCGAAGCTCGAAAACAGCGGCAGCTGAAACGAGGAATTCTGGTTCTTGATGCCTGGTAGGCTCGCAAACGGGCCCGCGGCTCCGCGCCAGTTAAGCGGCGTCTTTTCGAGCGCTACGAGATCGACCTTATGGCGCAGTCGATGATTGAGTTCGTGCGCCAACAGGTCAGCCAAATCGGTCCGCGGAAGGGGCAGCGCATCCGCCGCAAAAAGTCCGGTATTGAGATTGCTGTGGGGCGCACCGAGAAACCGGGCCGTGTTGAACAGGCGACCGGGCACGAATTCGAGGGGCAGGATGAACTGTAATTCGCCGGCAACGGCGCCGCGAACGACCAGCAACGCGCTGTCATGTGCCTGCGCCCATGCCGCGCACCAGTCGTAGCCTTGATGCAGGGAGTTGAAAGGCAGCGCTTCCAATGATCGCCATTCCTTCTCCAACGGCGCCATCGTGTCGTGGATGGAGATCTCGAACCGGCTCATGGCGGCATCGGATCGGGACGCAGCGTGTGCGTCTCGATGGCTTGGTCGGCCGATAGTCAGATCTGTGTTCGTCATCGGCAAGGCCGCCCGGATGCTGGTTGCGGCTGCCATTGAAAGGCAACTCCGCTACAATCCGCTTAATTCATGAAATACGACTGCGGCCTCCGGGTGACAACCGGCAAATGCAGTTAGCAAAGCGTGAAGCTGGGCAGCTACGTGCCGAGAAAGCCGGTTGCAAGAGCCTCCGCCCATTGCATTCGGTTTCGCTCCGCCGCAAGCCGTGCCATCGCCTTGTGATTGTAGGCGACCATGCGAAACGTGACGTTCCAGTCGCCGCCGGCGCTTTCGACGATGGCGTAGCGCGCATCCGGCGAGCCGACTTCAACCTTGTGGGCGACCGGACGGTCGTCGTCATAGCCCGGGCAGCCAACGCTGCCCGGGTTGACTACGAGCCGGCCGTCCGTAAGGCGGATCGCTCGGGGAATGTGCGTGTGCCCGCAGAGAATGACCGGTTGTTCGATGCTTTTCGCGAAGGCTTCGATGGCGCCGCGTGCTGCCAGATGGACCACGCCCTCGGCCGTCAATGCTTCGAGCCAGTAGGCTTCGTCGCTCGCAGGCGTGCCATGGCAAAGAAAGAGCGCATCGCGATAGACGAGGGTGGCCGGCAGGGTTGCTAGCCATTCAAGATGCCGAGGCTGCAATTCCGCATGGGCCGCGCGGTCGGACAACCCCATGTCGGCAGGATCGAGCGTCAGCAGGTATCGGTCATGATTGCCTGATATCGAGGGGATGTTGCGCGCCATCAGGATATCGGCGGCGCGCGCCGCATTGAGCGGACCGCTGACATGATCGCCGAGATTGACAATATCGGCGATCCCCAGCGCGTCGATATCGGCAAGCACCGCCTCGAGCGCGAGGTCGTTGCCATGGATATCCGAAATGATCGCAACCTTCATCGACGTCCCCCTTGGCTCAGCGGTCCTTTGCAGGTTTTTCCATCCACTTGATGATCAGCATGGCCGGCAGCACCCAGAGCAGGCCGGTAAAGAAGAAGTACATCAGATGCACCCACCATGGGGCAGCGCCGAGCAGCAGTGACGCGAAGGTGACGGCGGCGAGCGCATAAACGATGACGAGGATGATGATCAGGATCGTGCCGATCAGCTTTCTGAGACGTACTGGCATTTCATTTCTTTCAAAGGGCGCTAGGTCCTGACCCTGCATTCGGCCGCGACGGCATGCCGCAAAGGGTTCGGCCTTGTTTTGCATGCTGCTCTGGTGCAAATCAACGGCTTTCCGGCAGGCGCGGCGATGAACCGCTCGATCTCCCCTGCCGCCAACCCCGCGATATCAGAGGGAAAGCCATGGCAGGCGTCGAATTGGCGACAGAACAGATGCTCCGAAGCGAGATCGGCAGGACCGATCGCAACCGCCGGCAAATCCGCGGCTGGCTTGTCGTCGTTCTCTTCACGCTTTTCGCGCTGGTGCTTGTCGGCGGAGCGACGCGCCTGACGGAATCCGGCCTTTCGATCACGGAGTGGAAGCCGATCCATGGTGTCATCCCACCGCTCACGGCAGAGGAGTGGGAGGAGGAGTTCCAGCTCTACCAGCGCATTCCGCAATACCAGCACATCAACAAGGGCATGACCGTCGGCGAGTTCAAGACGATCTTCTGGTGGGAATGGGCGCACCGGCTGCTGGCGCGCACCATCGGCATCATCTTCGCCGTGCCGCTCGCTTTCTTCTGGCTGACCGGTCGGGTCGAACGCCGGCTGCGCTGGCCGCTGCTCGGCATTCTGGCGCTTGGTGGTTTCCAGGGCTTTATCGGCTGGTGGATGGTTTCGTCCGGCCTGGTGGAGCGGACCGACGTCAGTCAATACAGACTGGCGACCCACCTCGTCATCGCTTGCCTGATCTTTGCCGCGTGCATGTGGATCCAGCGCGGCCTTTGTCCGCATTCCGGCGATGCGGCGCCGACGGATCGCTCACGCCGGATGGCGGCCATCATCGCGATCATGAGCCTGTTCCAGATCTATCTCGGCGCGCTGGTTGCCGGGCTGGATGCGGGCTTCAGCTTCAATACCTGGCCGCTGATGGATGGCGCATGGATCCCGTCCGATCTTTTCCTGCAGCACCCCTGGTGGATCAATGTCTTCGAGAACCCGAAGACCGTGCAGTTCATTCACCGGATTGGCGCCTACGCGCTGTTTGCGCTGGCGTTGATGCACGTGATCGCCTCGATGCGGGCGGCGCCGGAATCGACCCATGCGCGCCGCTCGGTATTGCTGTTCGTGCTCGTCTGCATCCAGGCGATCATCGGTATCACCACGCTCCTGCTGCAGGTACCGGTCGGCTGGGGCGTCCTGCATCAGGGCGGCGCGCTGGTGGTGCTCGGCTTCGCCATCGCCCATTGGCGCGGCTTCATCGGCGAGTATCCCAAGCCAACCGCCATCGAACTGCGCAGCTGAGATCCGGCAATCGGACAAAAAAAGACCCCCGCGAACACCTCGCGGGGGTCTTTTCATTTGCGATGGCTGTAATCGATCAGGCAGACAGCATCAAATCCATGTTCTGGACGGCGGCGCCTGAAGCGCCCTTGCCGAGATTGTCGAGCAGGGCGACGAGGTTCACATGGGTCCCGCCAGGCGTGCCGAACACGAACAGCTTCATCGTGTCTGCACCGGCAAGTTCCGTGGCATCGATGCGGCCGAGCTTTTCGCTGGCGGCAAGGGGAACGACTTCGACGATCGATTGGCCGGCATAATGTTCGACGAGCGCCGCATGAATGCTCTCGATCGTTGCGCCGGAGGCGAGATCGTCGAGATAGAGCGGAACCTGCACGATCATGCCCTGTGGGAATTTGCCGACGGAGGGCGCAAATACCGGCGCGCGGTCGAGCAGGCCGTGCATCTTCATCTCTGGCACATGCTTGTGCTTGAGCGTCAGCCCGTAGAGGAAATGCGGTGCGTTGATGTGATCCGGGTTCGCCTCGTCTTCCATCTGCGCGATCATCTGCTTGCCGCCACCCGTATAGCCGGAAACGGCGTTGACCGTGACTGGGTATCCATCGGGCAGGATGCCGGCCTGGCGCAGCGGCCGGATCACGCCGATTGCACCTGTCGGGTAGCAGCCGGGATTGGCGACATGGCGGGCGTCACGGATCTTGCCAGGCTGGGTCTTGTCCATCTCGGCAAACCCGTAGGCCCAGTCCGGAGCGATGCGATGCGCGGTCGAGGTGTCGATGATTCGCACCCGGTTGTTGCCGGCAACCATGGATACGGCCTCGCGCGACGCGTCGTCCGGCAGGCAGAGGATGGCAATGTCGGCATTGTTCAGAAGGTCTTCGCGCATCGCGGCATTGCGTCGCTCGGCTTCCGGTATCGACAGGAGTTCGAGATCGCTGCGGCCGGCCATGCGGGTGCGGATCTGTAGCCCGGTGGTGCCGTGTTCGCCATCAATGAAGATCTTCGGTTTCATGTTTTTCCCGTTCTTCCAGAAGGTTACGAGTCATTCCGGAATCAATCTGGCATAGATTTGATTCAGTTTCTCAAAGCCCCGTTCGCGCGTGAAGCGCCCGCCCGGTGGCGCGATGGTGTTCATATATAAGCAGCGGCCGGAGCCCGCAACCGGGCAGCCCGCACGAGCAATGGGTCGGCGAGGCGGCGGCAAGCTTTGCAAGCTTAACCATGACTTGCGATTTACAACCCAGAGGTTGCCTTATCGCCGGCAATTCTGCATCTGAGGTGCTGTCACAGAACTGTCATATGGGAGCGTTGGGTGAAGAACGTGATTGAGAAGGCTGGGCGCGTTCTCAGGCATCCGCTGCCTATCTCGCTGGCGTTCCTGGCGCTGCTCCAGGCCCTGCACTATTTCGATACGCGCTGGCGGTTCGTGCCCTTCCTCGTCGCCGTGACGCTTGCGATTGCCGCACTGTTGTTCCTGTTGTCGCGCCGCGCGGTCTTTTCGCTTTGGGCAGCGGGAATGACGGTATTGCTCATTGCGGCGATGTCGGAGGTCAAGTTCCGCCTCAAGGGCTTTTCTCTTCACGTATTCGATTTCGCCTTTACCGGCCTCGATAGATCTGCGCTTTTCTTTCTGGTCGGCTCCTACTTCCATTTGTTGATTGCCGGACTGGCTGTGCTGGTCGCAGCATTCGTGTTCCTGGCCGTGGCATTCCGGAGCGACCGCCGGTCGGCCCGGTCTTTTGTCGTTCGCGCTTGCCTGTTTGTCGTAGCGGCAGTCGGCGTTGTCGCTCTGTATCCGCAGAAAAAGGACGAGCCAGACTACGTCCATTACATCTCCGGTTATGACGCCTCGTCCTTCTTCGTGTCGATCGGTGATCTTGAGTTTCCGCTCGGGCGCATCGTCCTTGCCGGTCGACTGGAAAATGTCGAGGCAAAGGGGAAGCTCGGCGATGACGTCAGCTGCGGCGCGGCTGCCAGCCAGCCCGACCTGTTTGTCGTCCTCAGCGAGAGCCAGACCAGCCCGAGCTATTTCCCTGAGGTAACGGTCCCCGAATGGATGAGTTCGTCGTTCCAGTCGCAGGACGGCCGGGTGCATCCGATGCAGGTCGAGACGTTCGGTGGCGGCACATGGGTCACGAATTTCTCCGTGATGACGGGGCTGTCCGGAGCAGATTTCGGCTGGCAGAGCCCCTATGTGACGCAGATCCTGGAAGGTCGGGTCAAGGCGAGCCTACCCAGCCTCATGGCACGCTGCGGCTATCGCACCGTCGCCGTGCTGCCGATGCAGGCGAGCTTCGTCAATGAAGGGCCGTTCCTGACCTCGATCGGATTCCAGGAGATCGTCGATTTCGACGCAATGAAACCGGCGTCGCACTTCGTGCGCGATCGTTTCTATTTCGGTGTCGTCGAGCGCATTGTCCGCGAGCACCGCGAGAAGGATCCGCGACCGCTCTTCATTGCCATGCAGACCCTTTTTCCGCACGGTCCTTACGACATGTCGCTGGTGCCGAAGGACGCCTTGCCGGAAAAGGCTTTCGCTCCGGATGCTCAAGCTGACGAATACCTGCGGCGTGTTGCATTGGCCAAACAGGACCTGCAGGATTTTCGGCGCGAGCGCGAACGGACGCCAGGCCCCAATGGCACGATCGTGCTCGATTTCGGCGATCACCAGGCGGTTGCCACCAAGGACTACCTTGCCGCCGGTACCCCGGGAAGCAATGTCTTTGCCGACCTGAGATCGATTGCCTACAAGACCTATTACACCGTGCATGCCTATGGGCGCGACCTCGATATGCGGCCCTTCGCCATACCGTTGGACGTCGGCTTTCTTGCCGCAAGCCTGATCGAGGCTGCGGGCTTGCCGACATCGCCGACTTTCGAGGCGCTGGCACGACTGCGTGATGCCTGCGGGGGGCGCTACCACACGTGTCCAGATCGCGCGCTCGTCGATCAGCATCTCCGCCAGCGTCAGGACGCGGGCCTGCTCGATCTCGATTGATGCCGGCCAAGCGTTAGCGGAGGGGCGAACGCTCCGCCAGCTTTTCGGCGTGCAGCCCCAGCATATACATGGCGACCGTGGCGCCGGCGATGGCGGTGATGTCGGCATGGTCATAGGCGGGCGCGACTTCGACGACATCGCTGCCGACGACCGTGAGGGCTCCGAGCTTGCGTAGAACCGAAAGGATCTTGGCACTCGAAGGTCCGCCGGCGACAGGAGTTCCGGTGCCGGGCGCATAGGCTGGGTCGAGGCAATCGATGTCGAAGGTCAGATAGGCCTTGCGTTCCCCGACCTGCTGGATGATGGCATCGGCGACGTCCGTGACGCTCATTTCCTCGACATCATAGCCATAGAGAATGCGGATGCCGCAGTCCTCGGGTGCATGGGTGCGGATGCCGATCTGGATCGATGCATCGGTATCGATCAGGCCCGCCCGCGCCGCACGGCCGACAAAGGAGCCGTGGTCGATACGGCCGCGTTCATCCGGCCAGGTGTCCTGGTGCGCGTCGAACTGGACGAGGGCGAGGGGGCCATGGATGGCCGCATGCGCCTTGAGGATCGGATAGGTAACGAAGTGATCGCCGCCGAGCGTCTGCAGATAGGCGCCGCTCTTCAGGATCTTTGCCGCTTCGCGCTCGATCGTTGCCGGCGTTTTCGAGTGGTTGCCGTAGTCGAGCAGGCAGTCGCCGTAGTCGATCGTTGCCATTTCGGCAAAGAGATCGCGTTCGAACGGGTATTGCGGATCGTTGTCGAAGATCGCCGACGCACGGCGGATCGCCTGCGGTCCGAAGCGGGCGCCGGGACGGTTGGAGGTCGCGGCGTCGAAGGGGATGCCCCAGACGACCGCATCGACGTCCTTCAGCTGCTTCGAATATTTGCGCCGCATGAAGGAGAGAATGCCAGCATGCGTCGGGTCCGATGCCGCCGATGTCAGTGAGCGCGCCGTCAGCGCGTGATCGATCGTCCTGTTCGCCATATCCCGTCTCCCGTGTATGGCGAGACGTTGGACAATCGTCGCCGGCAAGGCAAGTCCCTGCCGGCGAATTCCGATGCATAATTCCTTAAGCCGATTCCGATTTAAGGATAAAATTATTCAGCAGTTTCAAAGCGTTACAGCGTCATTTGCTCGTCATGTTTGACGCGCGGCGCTGTAATGCAGTCAGGATGCCTTGGCTTCGAAGGTCGGCGCGAAGTCGCCGAGTGCCTTGGCCTCGGTAATGCGCGCGCCGATGTCCTCTTCGATGATCGCCTCGAGCTGCGCGAAGCTGTCGATAACGTAGTAGATCGGCTGGACGATATCGATGCGATAGGGGGTGCGCAGCACGGTCATCAGATCGAAGGGGCGAAATTCACTCGCCGATGGCTCCATCGCCGTGCGGGTCTCGTTCGGCGACGATACGATGCCCGCGCCGAAGCAGCGCCGCCCCTGCGGCGTGTTGATCAGCCCAAACTCGACGGTGAACCAGAAGATCCGGAACATATGCCAGGAATAGCCCTTGCCGAGTGCGACGGCCTTTTCGCCGAAGCGACGGACGAAGTTGGCATAGCTCTGGTTGGTCAGGAGCGGGCAATGGCCGAAGACCTCGTGGAAGATATCAGGCTCTTCGATGTAGTCGATATGCTCGCGTCGGCGAATGAAGGTCGCGAGCGGAAATTTGCCCTCTGACAAAAGCTCGTAGAAGCGCGACGGCGGGATCAATGCCGGCACCCCTTCGACACCGAAGCCGGTGGTTTCCTGCAGGCGGCGGTTGACGTCCTGCAGTTGCGGCACGCGGTCGGGGCCAAGGCCGAGTTTGCGCGCGCCCTCCAGGTATTCGTCGCAGGCCTTGTCCGCGAGCAACTTCATCTGCCGCTGGTAAAGCTCGCCCCAGATCGCATCCTCCTCGGGCGTGTAGTGATAGCTGCCATCCGGTTCGGGCAGTTTCGCGGTGTAGTTGCTTTCCTTGGGCATGACGTCTCCTCGTTCGTCAAAACATCCAGTTGTTGCAATTGTATCGCGAATGGCGCGAGTATTTGTTTCACAGTTGCCGATGGAGGGCTCTGTTGCGGGAGGAAATTTCAGAATGTCGTCAGATTTGAAGGAAACTTCCCAACCATTGCGCAGGCTGCTGCGGCTGATTCAGGCCGATAGCGGCCAGTCCTTGTCGGAGCTCGCGGAAAGGGCGGGGATGTCGCAAAGCTCGGCCTGGCGCCGGCTGCAGGAGCTGGAGGCAGACGGCGTGATCCGCAAGCGGGTGGCGCTGCTGGATCCGGGCAAGCTGGATCTGAAGCTGTGCATCATCGCCCATGTGACGCTGGAGGATCATCACGACGAGGCGATCGCGGCCTTCTCGGCGGTCGTGCGCGATCGGCCGGAGATCATGGAGTGTTATGCGCTGTCGGGAACCTTCGACTACATGCTGAAGATCCGGGCAAACGACGTCGACAGCTATGACGCGTTCATGACGCGCTATCTCATGCGCAATCCGCATGTGCGCACGGTGGTTTCAAGCTTCGTGCTGCGCGAGTTGAAGTCGACGACCGAGCTGCCGATCTGACACAAAAAAAGGCCGGGCGAACCCGGCCTTCCAAAATGCAGTGTCTTCCAGCGATTAACGCTTGGAGAACTGGAACGAACGGCGGGCCTTGGCCTTGCCGTACTTCTTACGTTCAACGACACGGCTGTCGCGGGTCAGGAAGCCGCCCTTCTTCAGGACCGGACGCAGGCCCGGTTCGAAGTAGGTGAGCGCCTTGGAGATGCCGTGACGAACGGCACCGGCCTGGCCGGAGAGACCGCCGCCGGCGACCGTCGCGTCGATGTCGAACTGGCCATCACGGGCAGCTGCGACGATCGGCTGCTGCAGGATCATCTGCAGAACCGGACGAGCGAAGTAGTCGAGGTACGGCTTGCCGTTGACGGTGATCTTGCCCGAGCCGGGCTTGACCCATACGCGGGCGACAGCGTTCTTACGCTTGCCGGTCGCGTAGGAGCGGCCCTGCGCGTCGACCTTCTTGACGTGAACCGGAGCTGCCGGTTCCGCAGTCGTGGCGATTTCCTTGAGAGCGGAAAGGTCGGCCATTAGGCGCTCCTTGTGTTCTTGCTGTTCAGCTTGGCGACGTCGAGGACGGCCGGCTGCTGTGCTTCATGCGGATGGTTCGTGCCTGCGTAGACGCGCAGGTTCTTCATCTGGCGACGGCCGAGCGGGCCGCGGGGAACCATGCGCTCGACGGCCTTCTCGATGACGCGCTCCGGGAAGCGGCCTTCGATGATCTGGCGCGCGGTGCGCTCCTTGATGCCGCCGGGGTAGCCGGTGTGCCAGTAGTACTTCTTGTCGGTGTACTTCTTGCCCGTGAGCACAGCCTTCTCGGCGTTGATCACGATGACGTTGTCGCCATCGTCAACATGCGGCGTGAAGGTGGCTTTGTGCTTGCCGCGCAGGCGGTTCGCGATGATGGAAGCGAGGCGACCAACAACGAGGCCTTCGGCATCGATGATGATCCACTTCTTCTCCACCTCTGCAGGCTTCTGAACGAAGGTTGCCATAACAAAACTCTTTCTTTGGACCCGAACGGCGAACCATTGGGCGTTTCTTGTTGCTTGGTTTTGACCGAAATTCAGCCAAAAGAAGAAAGCGGCCCGAGAGGGACCGCGATCTGAGGGTGCTTATACGCAAGCCCTAAACCGGCGTCAACAACGAGAAATTTGCGGTCAGGAAATAAAGCTTAATGAAAACAACGCCTTAATAGTGTGGTATTTTGATACCTCAATTTAGCGAGGCGGAATCGAATAGGTCGCTGTCGCATGCGCCACCAGATCGTCGCTGCCAACCATGGCGATCGAGGCGTCGAGAACGGCTAATCGCTTGCCGAGCTTGAGGATGCGGCAGGTGCATTCGAGCGGCTGCGGCTCCGGCTTGCGCAGAAAATTGATGTTGAGATTGGTGGTGACGGCAAGCGCCACCGGGCCGATATGGGCGATCAGCGCGACATAGGCCGAAACGTCCGCCAGCGCGAAAAGCGTCGGCCCCGATACGGTGCCGCCCGGCCGGATATGGCGCTCGTTCGGGTCGAGCCGCATCGTCGCAAATCCGGGGCCGGCATCGGTGACGTGGAAGACCTTGCCGTCCGTGTGGACCTGGGGGAAGTCCGTGTCGAGAAACTGGTTGAGTTCCTCGACCGTCATGATGGGCTGGATTTTCATCGGGGTTTTCCTTTGCGCAAGCTTTGGCGCCCTAGTGAAGCCGACATGTGCTTTTCCGCAAGGCGGAAAAAGGTCTAAGCCGTGACAGCTACCACTGACTTGAAAGGTTGGAAGCGGCGGCGTACCACGGATGCCCATTTACCGGGATAGACAGGACAGCAGGAGAAAAGCATGGCGGACGTGGTTTCATTTCGGAAAGAAGAACCGAGTGGATTGCTTGTGCGCGAGCTTTCGGGGCCGGTCCTCCGGCTGACGCTCAACAATCCGCCGGCCAACGTGCTATCGATCGAGTTGATGGAGGCCCTGCACTCGGCGCTCCATGCAGTTGCCCATTCCAAAGAAATCAGGGTTGTCGTGCTCTCGGCATCCGGCAAGCTGTTTTCTGCGGGCCATGACCTCAAGGAAATGACGGCGCATCGGGCCGATGCCGATGGGGGCAGGGCGTTCTTCGAAACGACGATCCGCCTTGCTGCGGACCTGATGATGAAGATCACGCGGCTGCCCCAGGCGGTCATCGCCGAGATCGACGGTCTTGCGACGGCGGCCGGCTGCCAGCTTGTTGCCAGCTGCGATCTGGCGATCTGCACCGACAGCTCCACCTTCTGCACACCGGGCGTCAATATCGGCCTGTTCTGCTCGACGCCGATGGTGGCGCTGTCGCGCGCATCCCACCGCAAGCAGGCGATGGAAATGCTCCTGACGGGCGAGACCATCGATGCATCGACCGCCAAGGATTTCGGCCTGGTCAATCGCATCGTGCCGCAGCAATATCTTCGCCAGGTCGTCGACAAATATGCGGCCGTCATCGCTTCGAAGTCGCCGCAGGCGCTGAAGATCGGCAAGGAAGCCTTCTATCGCCAGGCGGAAATGAGCCTTCCCGAGGCTTACGATTATGCGGTCGGCGTCATGGTCGAAAATATGCTGGCAGGTGACGCCGAAAACGGCATAGGCGCCTTCCTCGGCAAGCGCATGCCGGAGTGGGACAGAGAGTAGCGGTCAGGCCAGTTTCAGGAGAAGCGCGCCAAGCGCGATCACGCAAGCCGCGGCAATGCGCCAGACGCTGACGCGCTCCTTCAGAAACACCACCGAGATGACGACGGCGAACAGGATCGAGGTCTCGCGCAGCGCCGCGACACTTGCGACCGGCGCCTTCGTCATCGCCCAGAGCGCCAGACCATAGGCGCCAATGGAGCCGGCACCACCGATGAGGCCGCGCCACCAGTTCTTGTAGACGTGGCGGGCGACCGGTTTGATGCCGCGCCGCGCAAAGGCCCAGGTAAACAGCAACACCGGTGGAAGCAGCGCCATCCACAAAGTGTAGGAGATTGCGTTGCCCGAAACCCGGGCGCCGATGCCGTCGACAAAGGTATAGCCTGCGATCACGCAGGCATTGAGTAGCGCCAGGATGATCGCGTGTTTGCCGCCCTTTCGTGATTCGAACGCGAGCGTCAAAACGCCGACGCTGATCGTCAGCACGCCCGCCATGGCCCCGGTGGTCAATTGTTCACCGATGATGACGCTGCTGGTCGAAGCGACGATCAGTGGAGCGACGCCGCGCATCAGGGGATAGACGAGCCCGATATCGCCAGCGCGATAGGAGGCTGCGACCAGTTGGAAATAGGCGAACTGGAAAAGCGCCGAAACCAGAATGAACGGCCAGGCTTCCGGCTGCGGCAATGGCAGGAACGGCAGGAAAGGGATGGCAACGACCGCCGCGCCGAGTGCGATCATTGCCGCATCGAGCGATTTCTCCGAGCCCGCCTTGACCAGGGCATTCCAGGTCGCGTGCAACAGCGCCCCGAAGAGAACGAGCGCAATGACATCAAGGGGCAAGATGAAACCTCGGTGGAGAATGGGACAGGCCGTTGCCAGCGTTGTCGCGCCACTGTACGTGAAAAGCAACCCGAAACTGGCGGGAGGATGCCCCATGAATGGGCACCGCCGGTCCGCCGCCGTGATCGGGCGCTCGATTGACACGCACCGCCAGCGTGCCAACTATACACGCGTTTAACAGATGAGTTCGGACCAGAACATGAACCACGACGCCTACCCGGATTATTACCTCGCCGACATCCTGCGTTCGACAAAGACGATCGCCCTCGTCGGCGCATCGCCGAACGCCGAACGGCCGAGCCATCGGGTCATGGCCTTCCTTTTGCGCAAGGGCTACCGCGTCATTCCCATCAATCCGGGTCATGTCGGCAAAACGATCCTCGATCAGCCCATCGTGGGCAGGCTTGCAGATGTCAAGGAGCCGATCGATATGGTCGACGTCTTTCGCGCAGCCGATGCACTGCCGGCACTCGTCGACGAGATCCTGGCGCTCGCGACCTTGCCGAAAGTGACCTGGGGCCAGCTGTCGGTGAGGCATGACGCAGCCGCCGCCAAGGCGGAGGCCGCCGGCATCAAGGTCGTCATGGATCGCTGTCCGGCGATGGAATATCCCCGTCTGATCGGCTGATACGGCATTGGGCCGCATCGATGTTTCGCGCAACCGTCAGTTTTGAAAAAATCTTTCTTTGACCACGCGTGGTGGCTCTGGGATAGTGCCGCCGCTCCAGCGCATGAGGCCGAAATCGAAGCTGACCTTCGACGCGCAAGATGTCTGGAATCAAAGCGATAGGGTGCCCTTGGCGCCTCCACGGGAGGTGCGGCGCCCTGGTCATGGGAGGGATGAATGACGAAAGACAATCCTGGTTTCAGCACGCTCGCAATCCACGCCGGAGCGCAACCAGATCCGACGACGGGCGCCCGGGCGACGCCGATCTACCAGACGACCAGTTTCGTCTTCAACGACACCGACCATGCCGCGGCGCTCTTCGGCCTCCAGCAGTTCGGCAATATCTACACCCGCATCATGAACCCGACGCAGGCGGTGCTGGAAGAGCGCCTCGCCGCATTGGAAGGCGGTACTGCAGCGCTGGCGGTTGCTTCCGGCCATGCGGCCCAGCTTCTCGTATTCCACACGATCATGAGCCCGGGTGACAATTTCGTCGCCGCCAACCGGCTTTACGGTGGCTCGGTCAACCAGTTCGGCCATGCCTTCAAGTCCTTCGATTGGCAGGTTCGTTGGGCGGATCCAAGCGATCCTTCGAGCTTTGAGGCGAAGATCGATGCGCGCACCAAGGCGATCTTCATCGAAAGTCTCGCCAACCCGGGCGGCACCTTCGTCGATATCGCCGCGATTGCCGAGGTCGCACACAAGCATGGCCTGCCGCTGATCGTCGACAACACGATGGCGACACCGTACCTGCTGCGTCCGCTGGAGCACGGTGCCGATATCGTCGTGCATTCGCTCACCAAGTTCATCGGCGGCCACGGCAATTCGATGGGCGGCGTCATCGTCGATGGCGGCACCTTCGACTGGTCGAAGTCCGGCAAGTATCCGATGCTGTCGGAGCCGCGCCCGGAATATGCAGGCGTCGTGCTGCATCAGGTCTTCGGCAATTTCGCCTTTGCGATTGCTGCTCGCGTTCTCGGGCTTCGCGACTTCGGGCCGGCGATTTCGCCGTTCAACGCCTTCATGATCCTGACCGGCGTCGAGACGCTGCCGCTGCGCATGCAGCGCCATTGCGACAATGCGCTCGCTGTTGCCAAGTGGCTGAAGGGCCACGACAAGGTGTCCTGGGTCAACTATGCCGGGCTTGAGGAAGATCCGAACAATGGACTGCAAAAGCGCTATGCACCGAAGGGTGCCGGTGCCGTCTTCACCTTCGGTCTCAAGGACGGTTACGAGGCAGGAAAGCGTTTCGTCGAGGGGCTCGAGATGTTCTCTCACCTCGCCAATATCGGTGATACCCGTTCGCTCGTCATTCACCCGGCCTCGACTACCCATCGTCAGTTGACGCCGGAGCAGCAGGTTGCGGCCGGGGCAGGCCCCGATGTCGTGCGCCTGTCTGTCGGTATCGAAGACGTTTCCGACATCATCGGCGATCTCGAGCAGTCGCTGGCAAAGATCTGATACTGAGATGAAAAAGAGGGGACGGATCTCCCGTCCCCTTATGGAGTGGTGCCTGATGGTGAAGATGCAGAAATTCGACCTGGCGGCGGTCGGGCCCGAAGTCGGCGAGCCTGCGGCTGATCGGCTGATTTCCGGCACGCCCCGGTTCCGCACCTGGAACGTCGAGGAGGCCGATGGTGGGCTTTATGCCGGCGTCTGGGAATCCACGCCCGGCAAGTGGCGCATCGCCTATGACGAATGGGAATACTTCCATATCCTGTCCGGCTACTCGGTCGTGACCGAGGACGGCGGCGTAGCGGTACATCTGCGCGCCGGCGACAGCATGATCATCAGGCCCGGATTCAAAGGAACGTGGGAGGTCGTGGAGACGACCCGCAAGGATTACGTCATCCGCCTCTGATCTGCCGCTGTCAGTCTGTGACCGGCTCAGTGCTGTCCGACGCCCGTGCAAACGCTTCGGCAAACGACGTTTCCGAGATGCCGTTCAGCGCCAACTGCAGTGCTTCGGCTTCCTGTTTGCCGAGGGCATTTTCGAAGCGCGCCTGCGCCTTGCGCCAAAGATCCGTCGTTTCCCGCTGTTTCTTCACGCCGAGCGGCGTCAATTGAACGCGCTTCACCCGCCGGTCCGACGCGTCGGGCACGAGTTCGACGTAACCGTCGCGGATAAGCGGCTTCAGCGTGTGGCCAAGCGCCGATAGATCCATCACCAACAGATCCGCAAGCGTGCGCAGCGACGCATTCTTGCTGTGGGCGATCTGGCTGAGCAGCGAATATTGCGTGCCGCGCAATCCGCTCGGTGCGAGCACATCCTCATAGAGCTGACCCAATTGCCGCGAGGCGCGCTTCAGTGCGCTGTTGGTGCAAAAATCCCAGATACCCTTGGGTGCGTCGTCGTCCATAGCTTCCTCCGCGCGGGCTGCGGCACCCGTTTTCGGCTTTGGTAGCGCCACTCTTGCGTAGCGTCCAGTTTGCCGTATATTTAGTGGCATATACCACTAAATTGAATCAGAACAAGGAAACCGACAATGAGTGCAGTGGAGAAAAAGGGTAAGGCGCTGGTGACGGGCGCTTCTTCGGGCATCGGCGCGACCTATGCGGACCGCTTGGCCCAACGCGGCCATGACCTCGTTCTGGTGGCGCGCGACGAAAAGCGTCTTTCCGACCTCGCCGCCAAGCTGTCGGCGCAATATGGCGTTGCGGTCGATGTGCTCAAGGCGGACTTGACGTTACGGGATGACGTAAGGGTCGTCGAGAAACAGCTGCGCGAAGACGCGGCGATTGAACTCCTTGTCAACAATGCTGGGATCGGCCCGAAGGGACCGCTGCTCACCGATGACCTGGACTATGCCGAAGCCATGATCGAGCTGAACGTTGTCGCCGTGAACCGGCTGGCGATCGCGGCGGCACAGACATTTGCGGCGCGCGGCAAGGGAGCGATCATCAACATCGCCTCCGTCGTGGCGCTGGTGCCCGCGCAGTTCAACGGCACCTACAACGCCACCAAGGCGTTCGTGCTCAACCTGACGCACTCGATCGAAGCGGAAGCTTCCGGCAAGGGCGTGAAGGTCCAGGCGGTGCTGCCCGGCCTGACCCGCACCGAAATCTTCGATCGGGCCGGCGGCTCGATCGACCGGCTCGACCCTTCGATGGTGATGGACGTCGCCGATCTTGTCGACGCAGCGCTTGCCGGTTTCGACCAGGGCGAACTGGTCACCATTCCATCGCTACCCGATGCTGCCGACTGGCACGCCTTCACCAAGGCGCGTCTGGTGCTGGCGCCCAACCTTTCGCATGACAGGCCGGCGGCCCGCTACGGTGTCGAACGGGCGGCGGCCGCCGTCTGACGTTCAAGCAATTTCGCTTCTGTGACTGGTTTCAAACGGCTTCGGCGGTCGCGTCGAAGCCGTTTTGCGTTGCGCAAACCGGGCGGGGCGTGCTGTCACCAAACGAGTTCCAACCGCTCCAGGCCATGGAAATGGAAACTGTCCTTCACCTGCGGCTGGTGTTTCAGTCGTATACCGGGCAGGCGCTGAAACAGGATCGGCAGCGACAGCTTGAGTTCGAGCCGGGCGAGCGGCGCTCCGATGCAGAAGTGCAGGCCCGCGCCGAACGAGACGTTGACGCCCTCGTCGCGCGTAGGCTTGAAGCGGTAAGGGTCGCTGAACTTGCGCGGATCGACATTGGCGGCGCCAAGCAGCAAACCGATCTTGTCGCCCTTGCGAAGCGCGATCCCTTCGCCGAGTTCGATATCCGACAACGCGTAACGCTGAAAGATGTGCAGCGGTGCCGCAAATCGGAGGCACTCCTCGATCGCAAGTTCGGTCGTCGCCTCGGTTGCGAACAGATCTGCAGGCGCGTGGCCTGACTGCAGGATCGTTCTGACCGCGTTGCCGATCTGATGGACGGTCGCCTCGTGGCCGGCGTTGAGAAGCAGGGCGGCCGTGGAGACCAGCTCGGCCTCGGACAATCGCTCCCCGTCCTTTTCGGACGTGATCATATGTGTCAGCAGATCGTCGGCCGGCTTGCAACGCTTCTCGGCGATGATGGTCTTGAGGTAGTCGGCGAAGTCGGCGGATGCCTGGTTGGCATCGAGTTCAGTCTCGTGGCTTGGATTGAAGACGTACATTCGCACCATGCGATGCGACCAATCGAGAAGGTTTGGCGCGGCTTCGGCGGGAATGCCGAGCATGCGGGCGATGATCGTCACCGGGATCGTTTCGGCATAGGTCTTCAGCAGCTCGACTTCGCCGTCCTGTTCGAAACCGTCGATTATCGCGTGCGACAGCCGCTCGATGTCCGGCCGCAACTGCTCGATCTGCCTGGAGACGAAGGCGCGGTTGACAAGGGTTCGAAGCCTGGTGTGGGCCGGTGGTTCGAGCTCGAGCAGCGAATGCTCCTCCAGCGCGTCAAAATCCGTCAGATGCGGTTTTGAGGCCGGCATGCCGAGTTCTTCGCGTGTCGCCACGTGCAGGATCTGTCGGCCAAAACGCCGGTCGCGCAGCAGCGCGTTCACCTGGTCGTAGCCTGCGAAATACCATTGCTCGCGCTCGCTCCAGTAAAATGCCGGGCAGTGGGCGTGAATTTCCGCGTAGGCCGACATTGGCGAACGGTAAAAATCCGGGTTGTGCACGTCGATCGAAACGCGCCGTTTGGCGCTGTCGATGGTGATGGCGGGCTTGGGCGGCATGGTCTGGCTCTTTGCAAAGCGGGTACGACCGCTATTTCTAAGGGCGACCGGGTTCGGCCCGCAAGAGCACACGTTGCAGAGCCCTGGCCGATCAACAGTGCGACCAAGCAGTTGTTGCGACGGCTCCTTGGCTTGCCGTGTCGGCGCGTTGACAAGATGGCTCACTGCGAGTCAATGTTCCGAAGCTGCGTAGGGCGCATCGGTGCAAGGTCGAAAGGGCAACGCCCACCTACAGTAGATAGACCTTAGTTGCGCCCATGCCGAACCTCGAAAACCTCAAGAAGCAGGCCAAACAGTATCTGAGATGGCATCGCGAAGGATATTTTCCGGTCGCTGCCGAGATCAGGTCTGCCTTGCCGCGCTTTCGCGACCTGGATGACCGGGAGATATTGAAGGCAGACTTCAAGCTCGCCGACGCCCAGGAACTGGTTGCACGCCAGATGGGGTTTGACGGCTGGCAGGCGCTCAAATCAGGAGCCCTGACAATGACCATGCAAGCAAAACAATCAGCACCGCGCCTTGTTCTGCAATCGACTTCGGCACAATTGTTCGTCGCCGATATCAAGGCGTCTTGCGACTTCTTCACTGACAAACTCGGGTTTGCCATCGACTTCGTCTACGGCG
Organism: Ensifer sp. 4252; assembly: GCF_050434565.1. Classification (NCBI taxonomy): domain Bacteria; kingdom Pseudomonadati; phylum Pseudomonadota; class Alphaproteobacteria; order Hyphomicrobiales; family Rhizobiaceae; genus Ensifer; species Ensifer sp. 4252. Next base: position 351,241 of record NZ_JBNDIU010000001.1, on the reverse strand, counting down.
ACCCGCCCTTCTACGGCCAGGTGAAACGCGAGAATGCGCTGCTTTCACTGCGCCAGGTCTGCGAACCCGTATTCGTCGGCGACATCAGGGAGCGGGAGCATCTGCTTTCCGCCTCGCTGACCGTCGGCACATCGGATGAGCTCAAGCGCCTGTTCCTCGATTATCAGGCAACCGGCGTCCGTTTCCACCAAACCTTGCGGACTGAGCCTTGGGGTGCGCGGAACTTCATTGTCCTTGATCCCGACGGCAATCTGATCCTGTTTGCTGGACCGGCGGATTGACGGTCGGATTTGTCCGACGGCGAACGGCGCCACCGCTCGCCGTCGTTCTCCAGCCAAAAAAAGCGCGAAAAAATCTACCGTTGGCTTGTGGATAGAGTGGTGCCGATGCTCTGCGGGGCAGTTCGAAAAACGCCGGTGCCGCCATTTCGAACGGAACAAGTTTTCGTCTGGAACCTTTTCCAGTGGCGTCCGGCGACCTATTTGCGCATGATGCGGCAGCAAGCAGGGAGCGGCATGGCAAAAAACCAGACCAGTCTATCGGCGGGCATCGTGGCGGCAATCCGCAAGCGACGGCCCACAGTCGTCAGCCGGGAGGCGGCGGTCAGCCGCGGTGATATCGTCATCGCTTCCTACAACATCCACAAATGCGTCGGCACCGACGGCCGCTTCGATCCGGGCCGCACGGCTCAGGTGATCGGCGAACTCGGCGCCGATATCGTTGCGCTTCAGGAAGCCGACCAGCGGTTCGGCGAGCGGGCAGGGCTCCTCGACCTCGAACATCTGCGGCGCGAGGCGCATCTCGTATCCGTCCCGATCTCAGGCTTTTCCACCAAAGGACATGGCTGGCACGGCAATGTGCTGCTGCTGCGCGAAGGCGCGGTTTCCGATGTGAAGCAGTTGAAGCTGCCGGGGGTCGAGCCGCGCGGCGCGCTGGTTGTCGATCTGGACCTCAAGATGGGGCCGTTGCGGGTGATCGCCGCCCATCTCGGATTGCTTCGCCACTCGCGCGCCCAGCAGGCAGAGGCGATCATCGAGGCTGCGTCCGACGCGGGCGGGCGACCGACGCTTTTGATCGGCGATCTCAACGAGTGGCGCATGGGCAAACGGTCTTCTCTGTCCTTCCTCAGCCCTGTCTTCGACCCGTCGCATGCGACCGTCGCGAGCTTTCCCTCACGCTTTCCGCTGTTGCCGCTCGATCGCGTTCTCGGAAATCCACACAGTCTGGTGACGTCGGTCGCCGTGCACGATTCTCCCCTGGCCCGCATCGCTTCCGATCATTTGCCGGTCAAGGCATCGATCGATCTGAAGGTCGGCAAGCGGGAAGACCATAACAACGAACGGATCGAAGTGAGCCGGGCCGGATTGGCCTGAGACACTTTCTGGCGGGCAGGCGATGTTGTCCTTTGTCATTGTTGCCGTTGTCGCCATCGGCGGCGCGTTCGGCGCAGCGATTTTCTATGTCTATGGCCGTTTCGGTCGGCGTCCCCACGGCGACCCGTCTGCCGCACTCCCTGTCGCCGACGCCGATACCGAACTCGATCGGGCCGTCGGCCCTCTGCTTCGCACCCGCTCCGGAAAGAACGGCATATCGTTGGTCTCCGACAACATCGAAGCCTTCGTCGTCAGGGCGCATGCGGCCCGCAGGGCCGGCCGCAGCCTCGACCTGCAATACTACTACTGGAAGGATGACCTGACCGGTCTCTTGCTCACACGCGAAATTCTGGCGGCAGCGGATCGCGGCGTCCACGTGCGCTTGCTGCTCGATGATATCAATGCCGGCATCCACGACCGGATGTGCATCGCCCTCGATGCTCATGCGAACATTGAGGTCAGGCTCTTTAATCCAAGCCGCGCCCGCACCGATCGTATCCGCCGCGGTTTCGAGATGGCCATACGCGCTTTCAGCGCCACGCGCCGCATGCACAACAAGCTGTGGGTTTCCGATGCGCGCCTGGCCATCGCCGGTGGACGCAATATCGGTGATGCCTATTTCGACGCGGCGGAGCTTTCAAACTTTCGTGACCTCGATGTCTGGATGATCGGGCCGGTGGTCGATCAGGCGACGGCAATGTTCGATCGTTATTGGAACAGCACGTCCGTGCTGCCGATCGCCAAGCTGCGCACGCCTCGCAAACAATACCTGCCGGCGCTGAGGGATGCACTTGATGCCCATGCGCGCACGCCTGCCGCCCGTTTCTATCTGGAGCGGGTGACCGAGGCGGTGCGGGAAGAGACGTTCTACAGCGGCTCGCGAACGCTGCATTGGATCGACGACGTCCGCCTTGAAGCCGATCCGCCCGAAAAGGCGCTGATGCAGAAACGTCAGAACTGGCTGCTGCGCGAACTCTTTCCCCTGATCCAGGCGGCAAAGAACGATCTCCGCATTATTTCGCCCTACTTCATTCCCGGCACGGCCGGGACGCGCGAACTGACAGCCCTGGTGAAGAAGGGTGCCAGGGTGGCCGTGCTGACCAATTCACTGGCTGCGACCGACGTCGCGGCTGTTCACGGTGGCTATGTGAAGTACCGTCGAAACCTCGTTCGCGCCGGTGTCGAACTTTTCGAACTGAAAGAGCAGGGCGATACTGCCGAGAGCCATCGCATGTCGCTGTTTGGCCGGCGCAATGCGAGCCTGCACAGTAAGGCTTTTGTCGTCGATGGCCTGAACGGCTTCGTCGGGTCGATGAACTTCGACCCACGATCGGCATCGTTGAACACCGAAATGGGCGTCGTCTTTGCGGATGCAGCACTTGCCGGCGAGCTCGCCACGATGTTCGAGGAGGAAACCGCGCCGTCCGTCAGTTATCGGCTGAGCCTTGAAGGTGTGCGGCTCGTCTGGCGCGACCGAACAAACGGGGCGGAGCGGCGGCTGCGGCGCGAGCCCGATGCGAGCTTGCTGAGGCGCGTCATCGCCGGGATCATCCGTATCCTGCCGATCGAATCGCAGCTTTGACGTCAGTGGTGGCGCGCGCCGTTTACCGTCCGTTTACTCAGCGGTGGCGAATGCTGTGCGGAAAGCGCAAAAGCCGGGGCGTTAACACAGGCGGCGGCGAAAAAATGTTCTATCAGCAATCACGTGTGGAGGACCGCTGTTCTTAGGCTGGAAGGGCGCCGCCGATTAAGGTTATCGGAGGTTGGCGACTTGAAGTGAAGGGTGTTGACACTCTATGTAGGGGCAGAAGGCTAATCCTGTGATTCCCGGTTCGCAAAGGTATTGCGGGCCAGATTGATGAAGGTTCGATATGAGAAATCCAGTTGATACCGCCATGGCGCTGGTGCCGATGGTTGTGGAGCAGACCAACCGCGGCGAACGTTCCTACGATATCTTTTCGCGCCTTCTGAAAGAGCGCATCATCTTCCTGACCGGTCCGGTCGAAGATCAGATGGCAACGCTTGTCTGCGCCCAGCTTCTTTTCCTCGAGGCGGAAAACCCGAAGAAGGAAATCGCTCTCTACATCAACTCGCCGGGTGGCGTCGTTACCGCCGGCATGGCGATCTACGACACCATGCAATTCATCAAGCCGGCGGTTTCGACGCTGTGCATCGGTCAGGCCGCTTCGATGGGTTCGCTCCTGCTGGCTGCCGGCCACAAGGACATGCGTTTCGCCACCCCGAATTCGCGCATCATGGTGCACCAGCCGTCCGGCGGCTTCCAGGGCCAGGCCTCTGATATCGAGCGTCACGCCAAGGACATCCTCAAGATGAAGCGTCGTCTGAACGAGGTTTACGTCAAGCATTGCGGCCGGACCTACGAAGAGGTTGAACAGACGCTTGATCGCGACCATTTCATGAGTTCCGACGAAGCGCTCGACTGGGGCCTGATCGATAAGGTCATCACGTCGCGCGAAGCGATCGAGGCTGCAGAGCAGGCGTGATAACGCGCTTTTGTGTCACGATAGATGCAATTGTGACACAATTGTAATGGTGAAAGGGCTTTATCGAGGGGGTAAAGCCGCTAAGATGACCCCTTAATGTTATGTTGAGCTGTGAAGACATAGGGTTCAGAGTTAGGTGGGAGAGTCGTTGCGGCCGAATCTTGGGCAAAATGCCCTGATACGGTGGGTACTCCCGGAAGCCCTCTTAATGCGGCGCAGGTCTTTGCGCGGGGCGAATTGAGTGGTCCGTGATATCTTTCCGAAGATGTCCGGCGTGCTGGAAGGAAATGGAAATGAGCAAGGTCAGCGGTAGCAACGGCGGTGACTCGAAGAATACGCTTTATTGTTCGTTTTGCGGCAAGAGCCAGCACGAAGTCCGCAAGCTGATTGCCGGACCGACGGTTTTCATCTGCGATGAATGCGTCGAGCTCTGCATGGACATCATTCGCGAAGAGAACAAGACCTCGATGGTCAAGTCCCGCGATGGCGTTCCGACCCCCCAGGAAATCATCAAGGTCCTCGACGAATACGTCATCGGCCAGCAGCAGGCGAAGCGCATTCTTTCGGTCGCCGTGCACAACCACTACAAGCGACTGGCCCACGCGGCCAAGGGCAGCGATGTGGAACTGGCGAAGTCGAACATCATGCTCGTCGGCCCGACCGGTTGCGGCAAGACCTATCTCGCGCAGACGCTTGCGCGCATCATCGATGTGCCCTTCACGATGGCTGATGCGACGACCCTGACGGAAGCTGGCTACGTCGGTGAAGACGTCGAAAACATCATCCTGAAGCTGCTCCAGGCCGCCGACTACAATGTCGAGCGCGCCCAGCGCGGCATCGTTTATATCGACGAAGTAGACAAGATCTCGCGCAAGTCCGACAACCCGTCGATCACCCGTGACGTTTCGGGTGAGGGCGTGCAGCAGGCGCTCCTGAAGATCATGGAAGGCACTGTTGCTTCGGTGCCGCCTCAGGGTGGCCGTAAGCATCCGCAGCAGGAGTTCCTGCAGGTGGATACCACCAACATCCTCTTCATCTGCGGCGGCGCCTTCGCCGGCCTCGACAAGATCATCTCCGCTCGTGGCGAGAAGACGTCGATCGGTTTCGGCGCAACGGTTCGCTCGCCGGAAGATCGTCGCGTCGGCGAGGTTCTGCGCGAACTCGAGCCGGAAGATCTGGTCAAGTTCGGTCTCATCCCGGAATTCATCGGCCGTCTGCCGGTTCTGGCGACGCTCGAAGACCTCGATGAGGACGCGCTGATCCAGATCCTGTCCGAGCCGAAGAACGCTCTGATCAAGCAGTATCAGCGCCTGTTCGAGATGGAAGACGTCGAGTTGACCTTCCACGAGGACGCGCTGCGCGAGATCGCCCGTCGCGCCATCGTGCGCAAGACCGGCGCCCGTGGTCTCCGCTCGATCATGGAAAAGATCCTGCTCGACACGATGTTCGAGCTGCCGACGCTTGAAGGTGTTCGCGAAGTCGTGATCTCCGACGAGGTGGTGAAGGGTGCCGCGCGGCCGCTCTACATCTATTCCGAGCGTTCGGAAGAGAAGGCGAACGTTTCGGCCTGATCGCAGGCCCACAGATCAGATCTGCAAAAGCCCGCCTCGCGCGGGCTTTTTCATGACCTTACACTTAGTTGTTGAGATGGCTTGCGCGGGGGACGATTTAACAATTCGGTTGTTGCTAAAGTGTCTTAACAACGCAATGATGTGACGATTCAGTAAAGGGCCTTGGCCGTTGCATACCCTTGAAGCCTCGTTTTCCGTCGCAAGGTACGCAACAGCAATAAAGCGTAGTCAGAAGGACCCGGCCATTGATGGTGGATGTCGCGTCGAGCCTTGAAAAGGACTCTCTAGCACTCCACTTTCATGTGGAAAATATGACAGCCGGGAGTGCCGCTGTGGCTCCCGGGAACGGGCCCGAAATCGGGACGGAAAGGAAATGACATGACGAGCAAAACGTCTCCGGCGACTGAAAGCGCGACCTATCCGGTCTTGCCGCTTCGCGACATTGTAGTCTTCCCGCACATGATCGTGCCGCTCTTTGTCGGCCGTGAAAAATCCATCCGTGCGCTTGAGGAAGTCATGGGGACCGACAAGCAGATCATGCTTGCCACCCAGATCAACGCGACGGACGACGATCCGGAAGCCTCTGCGATCTATCAGGTGGGTACGATTGCCAATGTCCTGCAACTGCTGAAGCTGCCCGATGGCACCGTCAAGGTGCTGGTCGAAGGGCGCACGCGCGCCAAGATCGACAGCTACACCCCACGCGAAGAATTCTACGAAGCGACCGCACAGGGGCTCGACGAGCCGGAAGAAGATCCGGTCGAGATCGAGGCGCTCAGCCGCTCGGTCGTCTCCGAATTCGAAAGCTACGTGAAGCTCAACAAGAAGATTTCTCCGGAAGTTGTCGGCGTCGCGAGCCAGATCGAAGATTATTCGAAGCTTGCCGACACCGTCGCTTCGCATCTGTCGATCAAGATCGTTGAAAAGCAGGAAATGCTGGAAACCACCAGCGTGAAGATGCGCCTGGAGAAGGCGCTCGGCTTCATGGAAGGTGAGATCTCCGTCCTGCAGGTGGAAAAGCGCATCCGCTCGCGCGTCAAGCGCCAGATGGAGAAGACCCAGCGCGAGTACTACCTCAACGAACAGATGAAGGCGATCCAGAAGGAACTCGGCGACGGCGAAGACGGCCGCGACGAGATGGCCGAAATCGAAGAGCGTATCGCCAAGACCAAGCTTTCCAAGGAAGCGCGCGAAAAGGCTGACGCTGAGCTGAAGAAGCTGCGCCAGATGAGCCCGATGTCGGCGGAAGCAACCGTCGTGCGCAACTATCTGGATTGGCTGCTCGGCATGCCGTGGGGCAAGAAGTCCAAGATCAAGACCGACCTGAACCATGCCGAGGAAGTGCTCAACGTCGATCACTTCGGCCTCGACAAGGTCAAGGAGCGCATCGTCGAGTATCTCGCCGTCCAGGCGCGCTCGACCAAGATCAAGGGCCCGATCCTGTGCCTCGTCGGCCCTCCGGGCGTCGGCAAGACCTCGCTTGCCAAATCGATCGCCAAGGCGACCGGCCGCGAATACGTGCGCATGGCGCTGGGTGGCGTTCGCGACGAAGCCGAAATCCGCGGTCACCGCCGCACCTACATTGGCTCGATGCCCGGCAAGGTCGTCCAGTCGATGAAGAAGGCGAAGAAGTCCAACCCGCTCTTCCTGTTCGACGAGATCGACAAGATGGGCCAGGACTTCCGCGGCGACCCGTCCTCGGCTCTGCTGGAGGTGCTGGATCCGGAACAGAACTCGACCTTCATGGATCACTACCTGGAAGTCGAATACGATCTGTCCAACGTGATGTTCATCACCACGGCGAACACGCTGAACATTCCGGCGCCGCTGATGGACCGCATGGAAGTGATCCGCATTGCCGGTTACACCGAAGAGGAAAAGCTGGAAATCGCCAAGCGGCACCTGCTGCCGAAGGCAATCCGCGATCACGCGCTGCAGCCGAAGGAGTTTTCGGTCACCGACGGTGCGCTGATGGCGATCATCCAGACCTACACGCGTGAAGCCGGCGTTCGTAACTTCGAGCGCGAACTGATGAAGCTCGCCCGCAAGGCGGTGACTGAGATCATCAAGGGCAAGGCCAAGGCAGTGGCAGTTACCGCGGAGAACATCCCGGATTACCTGGGCGTACCGCGCTATCGTCACGGCGAAGCCGAACGCGACGATCAGGTCGGTGTGGTCACAGGTCTTGCCTGGACCGAGGTCGGCGGCGAACTGCTGACGATCGAAGGCGTCATGATGCCCGGCAAGGGCCGCATGACCGTCACAGGCAACCTGCGCGACGTGATGAAGGAATCGATTTCGGCAGCGGCATCCTATGTCCGCTCGCGGGCGATCGACTTCGGCATCGAGCCGCCGCTGTTCGACAAGCGCGACATCCACGTCCACTTGCCGGAAGGCGCGACGCCCAAGGACGGCCCCTCGGCCGGTGTTGCCATGGCAACGGCGATCGTCTCGGTGATGACCGGTATTCCGATCTCGAAGGATGTCGCGATGACGGGTGAGATCACCCTTCGCGGCCGCGTACTGCCGATCGGCGGTCTGAAGGAAAAACTGCTGGCGGCTGTGCGCGGTGGCATCAAGAAGGTGTTGATCCCCGAGGAGAACGCCAAGGATCTCGCCGAGATCCCGGACAACGTGAAGAACGTGCTGGAGATCATCCCGGTTTCGCGGATGGGCGAAGTGCTGCAGCATGCGTTGGTCCGCTTGCCGGAGCCGATCGAATGGGACCCGGCAAACGAGCCGGCAACCGTCGCCGCGGTTGATTCGCAAGACGAAGCGGGTGCTTCCATCGCCCACTGATTGACAGGACAGGGCGGGTGCAATTGTGCTCCCGTCAGGCCCATTTCGCAGAAAAACAAGGAAGACCGGCCTCTGGCCGGTCTTTTTTGTTGTAAAAGCATGCCGCAAGCCTTGCATTCCAAGGGATTAGGCGCAATTGGGAATGGCAAGACGCGGGCGATGCGCAAGCCGCCGCGGCTTAAAAACACAGTCGTTTCGAACCATTTTGAAAGGGGTGGAAACATGAACAAAAATGAGCTCGTGTCTGCCGTTGCTGAGAAGGCCGGACTTTCCAAGACCGACGCATCTTCCGCAGTTGATGCAGTTTTCGAGACCATCCAGGCTGAACTGAAGAACGGTGGCGACATTCGCCTCGTCGGTTTCGGCAACTTCTCCGTTTCGCGTCGCGAAGCCTCCAAGGGCCGCAACCCGTCCACGGGCGCTGAAGTTGACATCCCGGCACGTAACGTTCCGAAGTTCACGGCCGGCAAGGGCCTGAAGGATGCCGTTAACGGCTGATAAGTTTGCTTGACGGCCGGACACGAGGCCGGCAGTCCAAGTCTTGAAGGGTTCGGCTCACGCCGGACCCTTTTGCTTTTCGGCTGCCCTTGCAGCCGCCCTGCCTTTGGTCTACGGCTCAGCCTGTTCTCAGGGCGGGGTGAAAGTCCCCACCGGCGGTAAGGGCTCACGGCGCCGCGCGTCAAATATGACGCGCAAAGGACGCCGTGACACTTGAAAGCTGCTGCATGATCTTCTCCTTAAATCGGATTCGATTTAAGGAATCATGCAGTAGGCCCAAGCCCGCGAGCACTTCAGACGTTGTTGCGTCGGAAGGTTAGCAGATCCGGTGCAACTCCGGGGCCGACGGTCACAGTCCGGATGAAAGAGAATGATCGGGGGTGCGAAGGACAGGCTGTCCGTCGTCGCATCCCGCGCTCATGCGTCCTGATTTGTGTTGGTCCCCGTTTGCGGATGAAGGACATGAGTGAGACGACCCAACCACTTTTCACCTCCCGTGCCATGGCCGGGGCCGCCTGGATGATACTGGCCGGCGTCGCCTTTGCTCTCCTGAATATCGTCACGCAATGGATGACGATGCAGCTCGGCTTTTCCGCCACCTCGACCGCCTTCTGGCAATATGCATTTGCACTCGTCTTTACGTGCAGCCTTTCGACGATCTCAAGCTGCCGCTCAACGTTCTCGCCGGCTGGCTCGTCTTCGGTTATGCGCCGAGCGGCTATCTCTGGCTGGGGGCGGTCCTGATCCTCGGCGCCTCGCTTTTCATCATGCGCAACGAGATGAAACGCGAGCGCGCCACCGCGTAAGGCAACGCTGCACAACAAAGGCGCGGCATTGTCATGCGCCTGTCATCGCCATCCCGCAGAACCCCCTTGTTTTGAATATTCGACATGGGGGATTTCATGACCATTTCATCATGCAGAACGGCGCTTGCCGCCATACTTCTTGCGTCCGTTGCTTTTCCGGCAGCCGCCGAACCGGTGTTCAATCGCATTGCGTCCTTCGCCGTTGCCGACAATCTGCCGGAGGGCGATGCCCGCAAGGACGCGACTTCCGCGGAAATCATCACCGCGACCGAAGACGGCAACACGCTGATCTATTCCGATAGCCCGGGCAAGCGCATCGGTCTCATCGATATCACCGACGCCAAGACGCCGAAGGCGGCCGGCATCGTTTCGTTCGACGGCGAGCCGACGTCGGTGACCGTTTCCGGTACCAAGGCCCTGGTAGCCGTCAATACGCGCGAAAGCTTCGTCAAGCCTTCCGGCTTCCTCGCCACCGTCGACGTTGCCTCGAAGAAGGTTGAGGCAACCTGTGACCTCGGCGGCCAGCCGGACTCCGTTGCAGTCAACAAGGACCGGACCCTTGCTGCGATTGCCATCGAAAACGAGCGCGATGAAGAGGTAAATGACGGCAAGATCCCGCAGATGCCTGCCGGCGACCTGGTGATCCTGTCTCTGAAGGACGGCGTTGCCGATTGCGCGACGATCAAGCACGTGACCCTGACGGGTCTTGCCGAAGTTGCAGGCGACGATCCGGAGCCGGAATTCGTTTCCTTCAACGGCAAGGACGAGATTGCGCTGACGCTGCAGGAAAACAACCACATCGTCATCATCGACGGCAAGTCGGCGACGGTAAAGACGCATTTCTCCGCTGGCGCAGTCGACCTCAAGAACATCGACGCCAAGCGTGACGGTGCGATCGCCTTCAAGGACGAACAGCAGGGTCGCAAGCGCGAGCCTGACGCGGTCAAGTGGCTGGACGACAGCCGTATCATCGTTGCCAACGAAGGCGACTATGAGGGCGGTTCGCGCGGGTTCACCATCTTCGACACGACCGGCAAGGTCCTGTTCGAATCGGGCGCGAGCTTCGAGCACGCAATCGCTTCGATCGGCCACTATCCTGAAAAGCGTTCGTCGGCCAAGGGCGTCGAGCCGGAAGGCCTTGAGGCTGCCAAGTTCGGCGAAGACAATCTGTTCTTCGTACTGTCCGAACGCGCTTCGATCGTCGGCGTCTACAAGGACACCGGCGCCGAGCCGGAACTGAAGCAACTGCTGCCATCAGGCATCTCGCCGGAAGGTGCCGTCGCGATCCCGTCCCGCAATCTGCTTGCGACTGCCAATGAGGTTGATCTCGGCGAAGACGGCGGTGCGCGCTCGCATGTGATGATCTACGAGCGCGGCGAAGGCGAAGCTGCCTATCCGCAGATCCGCTCGGCCGACAAGGATGGTCTGCCGGTGGGCTTCGGAGCGCTTTCGGGGCTCGCAGCCGTTGCCGACAAGCCGGGCTTCCTGCGCGCCGTCAACGATTCGGTCTATGCATCGCAGCCGACCATCTTCACCATCGACGCGACACAGAAGCCGGCGCTGATCACCGAAACGCTTCGCATTACCCGTGATGGCGCTCCGGCACAGAAGCTCGACATCGAAGGCATCGCCAATGACGGGGAAGGGGGCTTCTGGCTCGCTTCGGAAGGCAACTCCGACAAGCTCTATGCCCACGCGCTGCTGCACGTGAACAAGAAGGGCGAGATCAAGAAGGAGATCGCCCTGCCTGAAGCACTGCGTGCGGGCGAGAGCCGGTTCGGCTTCGAGGGTGTGACGGTCGTCGGCGAAGGCGAAGATCAGGTTCTCTGGATGGCCGTTCAACGCGAATGGAAGGATGACGAGAAGGGCTTCGTCAAGCTCGTCTCCTACAAGCCGTCGAGCGAGGAATGGGGTGCAGTCCGCTATCCGCTCGAAAAGGCGGACGGCGGCTGGGTCGGCCTGTCGGAAATCTCCGTCCACGGCGACTATGCCTATATCATCGAACGCGACAATCTGATCGGCCAGGCAGCCAAGCTGAAGAAACTCTACCGTGTCGCGCTTGCCGATCTGAAGCCGGCAGCCCTCGGCGGCGAGCTTCCCGTCGTCAAGAAGGAAGAGGTTCGTGACCTCATTCCCGATCTGAAGACCCTGAACGGTTACGTCGTCGACAAGGTCGAAGGCTTTACCGTCGATGCCGCTGGCAATGGCTATGTCGTCACCGACAATGACGGTGTCGACGATTCCTCCGGCGAATCGCTGTTCTTCTCCATCGGAGCCATCGACGCGATGTAAGCGTCAGGCCAGGAGAAAAACGGAAGAGGCCGGGACATGACGTCCCGGCCTCTTTCTGTTTCGGCTATCTTTAATGGCGGAAAGAAGCGTCTAGCGGGCGACCGCTATCTGGGCGGCCTCCGCCTCATCCTTGCGCTTGCGGATTTCGTCGGTCTTGTCCACGAGCTTGCCGACGATGTCGAAGAGCTGATCGAGCTCCTTGTCGTCGAGCGCCGAGAAGATTTCCTCGATCAGCTGCTTGCGCGGGTGTTCTGCCGCTTCCAGAATGACGCGGCCGGTGTCGGTGATCGAGACGATCTTGGCGCGGCGGTCCTCGGGGTCCGGCTTGCGTATGACGAGACGGTCGCGCTCGAGGCCATCGATGGCTTCGGTGACCGTGCGCGGCGCGAAGTTCAGCGCGCAGGCGATATCCGTCGAGCGGCAGGGGCCGAGCTTGCTCAGGAAGAACAGGAACTTGCTCCGCGCCAGCGAAACGCCTTCCTCCGTCATCGACTCGTTCACCAGCCGGTGAACGCGGTGGTAAAGCTCAAACAGCCTGTCGGAAACTTCGAATGTCTTCTTCATGATCATCATTGGAAAATTGTGAGGTGCCATGTCAAATGGCAGCAACATTATTGATAGTTACAATTGCTACATTTGTCGACTAAAACCTCTGCAATTCCACGGGAAGTACCTCGGCAAGAAAGAAACGGCCCCCTTTTCCGGAGGCCGTTTCACTTCTAGCTCAAAGAATTTCACCCATTCGGACTATGCTGCCCAGCGCGACGAGCCAGCGGGAGGCGCGTAGCCGTAGCCCGACGCCTCGGCCAGTGTGAAGCGGGCGATAAGCTCGCGCAGACGACCGGCCTCCTGTGCGAGTGTCGCGCTTGCGGCATTCGCCTCTTCGACCATGGCGGCGTTCTGCTGGGTCACCTGGTCCATCTGGTTGACGGCGGTATTGACCTCGGAAAGTCCGGCGGACTGCTCCTGCGCCGAAACCGCGATCGCATCCATGTGCTGGTTGATCGTCACGATGAAGCCTTCGATCGTGCGCAGTGCCTCGCCGGTTTCGCGCACGAGCTTGACGCCGCTCTGCACCTCGACCGCCGAGTTGCGGATCAGGTCCTTGATCTCCTTGGCGGCATTGGCCGAACGCTGTGCGAGTTCGCGCACTTCCTGAGCAACGACGGCAAAGCCCTTGCCGGCGTCGCCGGCGCGAGCGGCTTCCACGCCGGCGTTCAACGCCAGCAGGTTGGTCTGGAAGGCAATTTCGTCGATAACGCCGATGATGTTGGAGATCTGGCTCGACGAATGCTCGATGCGGCCCATGGCGTCGATCGCGCCGGAGACGATGGCGCCGGACTTGTGGGCACTTTCGTTTGCCTGGCCGGCAATGGCGCGCGCCTCGTTGGTGCGCTTGGACGAGCTGCCGACATTGACCGTGATCTGGTCGAGGGCTGCAGCAGTTTCTTCCAGCGACGCCGCCTGCTGTTCGGTGCGGCGCGACAGATCGTCGGCGCTCTGGCTGACTTCTCGTGCGCCGCTGTCGATGCTGCCCGAGCTGGAGGAGACGGCTGCCAGCGTATCGGCCAGCTGGGCAACGGCCTGGTTGAGGTCGTGACGCAGCTGTTCGAAGTCCGGTGCGAAAGGCTCGTTGAGCTGGAAAGCAAGGTCGCCGGCAGCCAGTCGGCGAAGACCGGTTGCAAGGCCGGCTGTCGCTTCCTGCAGGCGGATCTGTGCGGCGGATTCGGCGTCTTCGGTGACGCGCCGACGTTCGGCCTCTGCCTGCGAACGCTGTACCTTGGCATCTTCCTCGAGCTGCAGATTGGAGATTGCGGCCTGGCGGAAGACCTCGACGGCGCGGGCCATCTCGCCGATCTCGTCCTTGCGCACGCCATAGGGAATGGCGGTGACGGTATCGCCATTTGCGAGACCTGCCATCGAGCGGGTGATGATCTGGATCGGGCGGGCGATACCGCGGATTGCGTAGAGGATTGCGCCGAGCACGACGAGGGCCGCAACGGCGATGACAGCCATCTCGATCATACGGATCTGGTCGTGCGTGGTGGAACTGGCAGCAACGGCAGCATCGGCGCCGGCCAGATTGAGCGCGCGCATTTCCTTGATTGCCTGATCGACCTGGTGTTCCGTCTCGCGCATCTCGACCTTGAACACGCTCTGCGCCTTCATGTTTTCGAGATTGTTGGAGAGCTTGACCATGCCGGCGGAAACCGCGAGGTAGGCATCGTAGGCGCTCTTGACCTTTTCGAGCGCTGCCTTGTCGGCGTCGGTGACCATCAGAGCTGCGTATTCGTCCGAAAGCTTGTTGAAGCCATCCACGGTTTCGCCGATGATCTTCTCGGCCGCCTTCTTCTCGAAGGGAGTCAGCGAGATCAGGTGCCGGGCAAACGACATGCGCGTGTCCGAAAGCTGGGTTTCAAGCGCGCGCGAGAGCGAGACGCGCGGCAGCCAGGTGGTGGCGATCTCGTTGTTGCGCTCGTTCATCATCTTGATGCCGCCAAGCGAGGCGACCGCCAGCACGGTGACGATGAGGCCAACCATCAGAAAAAGGGCAATAAGGGTGTGTGATATCTTTAGGCGCGACATGAATAACTCCGGAGGAACGGCGTCCGTAAAAGCTTGTGCATGAATAAGTCGTTCCGGCTCTTGATCGTCATGACGGAGCGGATGCCGAAGCAGGGAGTCATTCCTGCGCTTGGCCGCACGCAAAATGCAGCCGAGCGGAACCTAGCCAACAAGTTCTTACAAAAGCGCTAATCGATTAAAGTGAGTATAATCTGATATTTGCACATAGGAACGCGCTTTATTTCAGTGGAGCGTTTCATGTCGAAACTGCAGTCATCACCTAATAGCGCTGGCTTTACTTAACTGCCCTGAAATAACGGCGAGTGACGGGCGCATCCGCGTGGATGACGGTGTCCGGCGCATTGACGGGTGCTGCTCCCGCGGGCCATGGTCGGCCATGCCCTTCCGCTTCGTTCACACCGCCGATCTTCATCTTGATTCCCCGCTGCGCAGCCTTGCGCTTCGAAATGCCGAGCTCGCCGACATCGTGCGCGGCGCAACCAGGCAAGCGCTTGTGAGGATCGTCGATCTCTGTATCGCCGAAGAGGTCGATGCGTTGCTGATCGCCGGCGACCTTTATGATGGTAGCCAGACCTCGATGAACACCGCGCTGTTTCTCGCTGGCGAATTGCGCCGGCTCGACGGGGCCGGCATCCGGGTCTTCATCATCCGTGGCAATCACGATGCACAATCGCAGGTGACGAAAGAATTGACGCTGCCGCCGTCGGCGCATGTCTTCAAGGGCCACAGCAAGGCTGTTCTGGCAAAGACGCTGGAGAGCGGCCGCGATGTTTACATCCACGGTATGAGCTTTGTTAACGCTCATGCGCCGGAAAGCCTGCTGCCCTCCTTTCAGCCACCGACCGCCGACGCGATCAACATCGGCATGTTGCACACAAGCCTCGCCGGCGCTGCCGGCCATGATCTCTATGCGCCCTGCAGCGTGGCGGACCTCCTGGCGCACGGGTTTGACTATTGGGCGCTTGGCCACGTTCATCAGCGCCAGGTCCATGCCAGCGAACCCTTCGTGGTCATGCCGGGCATGCCGCAGGGGCGCGACATCAACGAAGCCGGCAGCAAGGGCGTGACGCTTGTGACGGTGACCGACGAAGGGCGCTTGTCGATCGAGGAGCGGCCGATCGGCCTTGCCACCTTCGAGAGGATGAACCTTGACCTCACCGGCGTTTCCGAGTGGGGCGATATGATCGATGCGGTCAGAAACGCCTTCCTGCAGTCGCGGGAGACGGCCGCTGCCGACAACGTGATACTCCGGCTGACGCTGACTGGCGCAACGCCGCTTGCCTGGCGCCTGCGCCGCGATGGCGACCTGCTCCAGGCCGAGATCGACAATGTGGCCGCCGGCAACGGCGGCTGCTGGGTCGAGAAGATCGAGCTGGATTGCCGCACTCCCGATGCCGAGACCGGCGTGGCAATGGCCGATCCGGCCGACGAATTGGCGGCGCTTGTCTCGAGCGATGTCTTACCGGCCCATGGCTTCCGTCAGGAGATGCGCGCTGCCGTCGAGGAGTTGCTGCAGCAACTGCCGCCGGATTTGCGCCAGGCCCTGGCGCCGGATGAGGCGGCGGTCGAAAGGCTGGCGTTCGACGCTGGCATCTCCGGCGCAGCGGAGGTGCTCGCGCATCTTCATGGCAGCGCCGGCGAGGCGTCACGCTGATGCGGCTGCGCGAACTCGATCTGGTGCGGTACGGCAAATTCACCGAGCGCCGCCTCGACTTCGGTCCGGCAGTACCGGACAGACCCGATCTGCACATTGTCTACGGGCCGAACGAGGCCGGCAAGTCGACGCTGTTTTCCGGCTTCCTCGACCTGCTCTTCGGCATCGAGCATTACAGTTCCTACGGCTTTCTGCACCCCTATCAGACCATGCGGGTTGGCGGTACGATCGAGGCGGCCGGCCGCTCCCATCAGGCCTTCCGGATAAAGCGCAAGACCAACACGCTGGTCGGTGTCGACGAACAACCATTGCCGGACAATCTGTTTTCCGCCGCGCTTGGCTCGATCGATCGCGCGACCTATCGCATGATGTTCTCGCTCGACGACGACAGCATCGAGCAGGGAGGGGAGGCGATCCTGAAGAGCGAGGGCGAACTCGGCTCGCTGCTTTTCTCCGCCAGTTCAGGTCTGCCGGATAGCGCCGCGGTCCTGTCTGCCCTGCGCGCCGAGGCGGATGCTTTCTACCGACCCCAGGCACGCAAGCATCAGCTTTCCGAGCTGAAGGCCGAACTCGACGCGCTGAAAGTCGAGCGCAACGGGCTGGACGTCAATGCGCGTGAATATGCGTCGCTGCGCAAGACGCTTCTTGCCGCCCGCGAGCGCCATGAGGCGGCCATGGCGCGCCGTGTAGAACTGCGGGTGCAGCGTGATCGCCCTGAGGGCGCAGATAGATGCCCTGCCGCTCTTCCGGCGCCTTTGTGGTTTGCGCGTCGATCTGGAAAAGGCGTCACCCTTGCCGCTGGCTCCGGCTGAGTGGGTAACGGAATTGCCGGCGCTGCGCCGGCGCGACATCGAAATAGTAACCAAGCTTCGCCAGTTCGATGACGAAATCCGGCATCGGCAGGAGGGACTGGAGGACCTGCCGCGCGACGAGGCGGCTTTCATCCTGATGGAGCGTTTGAACGCGCTGCGGGAGATGGAGCTTGATGCGCGCTATGTGACGGCGGCGCGCGATATGCCGACACGAAGCGAGGAATTGTCACGGACGAAAACGGAGATTGCCGCCTGCCTGATCAGGCTCGGCGAGCCCAGTGATCGGGATCCGGCCGCGCTGTTGTTGCCGGCGGTCACAAACGTCCGATTGCAGGAACTCTCTCGGCAACATTCGGCACTACAAGAACGTGTCGCATCGGCCCGACAGGAGGTGGATGGAGCAAAGCGTGCGGAGCAGGAGGCCGCCAGTGAGTTGGCGCGGCTGCAGGTCGAAGGCGGCCCAGCTGTCGATCCGGGTGCGCTTGTCGAGCGGCTGCGGCGCCTGCGGCAGGATGATTGCGGGCTGCGCCTGCAGGCGGCCAGGCAATCGCTCGAGCGCCTGGACACGGAGCTTGCCGACAAGCTGGAGGCCTTGAGGCCCTATTCCGGCAGCGGCGATGATCTGCTTGGCCTGGCGGTGCCCGCTGCTGGCACGATCGAGGGCTGGCGACGTGACTTGGCGGCACAGGAGGAAAGGCGTCTGCGCCTTGCCGACCGTGTCGCCAGCGAAACTGAACAACTGGCCGGAGAGGAAGCTCGCCTCGCGGCCTTAGTTGCTTCGGGCGGCGCCATGGACGACCGGGCGTCCACCGAGCTTCGACAGCACCGGCAGCAAGCCTGGGAGCAACACAAGGTCCGGTTGGATGTGGCGACTGCGACGATCTTTGAAGACGCGTTGGGTCGCGACGATGATGCGACGGCGTTGCGGCTTGCCGAGGCGGCAAAGGTCGCGGGTATGCGCTCGCTGGCTTTGTCGATTACCGAGCGCCGGGCGCGCCTTGATGTGCTTCGGAAACAACAGCTCTCTCTAGCCGAGGAATCGTCGGCGCTGGCAGAGGCTATCAATACGGCCGCCGCAGCATGTGGATTACCCAACGTCACGCAGTTGACGCCACTGGAGGCCTGGCTCGCAGCCCGGCTTGTTGCGCTCGATATTCGTGCGCAACAGCGCTCTACGCGGCTTGAACTCAACCGCGCCCGGGCCGACGAGAACGACGCACGCGATATTCTGAAGGAATCACTTGCCGAGATTGGCGTGACCGAGCGTTTGCCGCAGCGGCTCGATGATCTGCTGGCGTTTGCCGAAAATGCTGTCGCGCAGGCACAGGCGGCTTTCTCTGCCGGTAAGGCCGCGCGCGAGGCAGCCCGGCGCACCAGTGAGATGCTCGAGCAGCGCCAGTCGACCTTGGCACGTGCCGAGGGCGCCCTGTCCTCCTGGCAGGCGCAATGGGATGATCTGCTGTCCACCACCTGGCTTGCGGGCTGGCAGGAACGCCCGCTGCCGGATCAGATCGCGCCCATGCTCGTGGTCTTGCAGGATCTCGACAAGCTGGCGCTGCGCAGGGCCGATCTCGATCATCGTGTCGCCGGCATGCGCAAGGATCAGGCGGCCTTTGAGACGGCGATCGCAGAGCTTGCCGATGTGCCGGGCGTAAACGATACGCTTGCGACCTTCACCGCCATGAAGGCGCGTGTCGCTGACGCCGAAAAACAGGAGGATCGGCGCGCGGCGCTGTCGGCAGAGCTTGCCCGCCTTGAGGAGGAGAAACGCAACGTCGCTGCCGAGCAGGATCTCCATGTCGCCCGCAAATGTCTCGTGCTCGATTTCTTCGGCTGCGAGACATTGGATGAAGCCGGCTTGCTGCTCGACGCTTCCCGCGAGCAGGAACGGCTGCGCCAGCGCATCGCCGAATCGGAGGCCGACCTTGCCTTGCGCCTAGGTGTCATCAGCAGCGAAGACGCGGAGGCCTTGCTTGTCACGCTTGATGACGAAACCGTGCGGCTGGAGCTGGCTCGCGTCGAGGCGCTCCTTGAAGAGAGCGACCGCGACGTCAGCGAACTGCACGCTGACATGCGGACGAAGGAAGGGGCGCTCTCCAATATCGCCGGCGACGACACCGTCGCAGCCCTCGACCAACGCCGACGTACGCTGCTTCTGGAGATCGAGGCCAAGGCGCTCGGCTATCTCAAGCTGAAGGCCGGCCTGATCGCTACCGAACAGGCGCTCCGGCTCTTTCGTGAGCGCCATCGCAGCGCCATGATGCGGCGCGCCTCGCAAACCTTCAGCCGCATCAGCGGTGGAGAATATTCCAGCCTGGCGGCGCAGGCTGACAAGGGCCAGGAGTTCCTGATTGCCAACGCCGCAACAGGCGGCTCCAAGCTGGCGCGCGATCTTTCGAAGGGGACGCGCTTCCAGCTCTATCTGTCGCTCAGGATCGCGGGCTATCATGAGGTTGCCGCCGCGCGCGAAACCTTGCCCTTCATCGCCGACGACATCATGGAGACGTTTGACGACGGCCGCGCCGGTCGCGCCTTCGAGCTGATGGCGGATATGGCCAGCGTTGGGCAGGTGATCTACCTGACGCACCACGAGCATCTTTGCGATATTGCCCGAACCGCGTGCCCGGAAGTGACTATCCACAGGCTATGATACCGCCATTGTTGTCGGCGAATTATCACGGCGGAAACCCGGAGGAACGAAAGATGGAGATCATACCCAGCGGATCGCGAGCGTCGACACGACCCTCAGCGGAATACTTTACCGGTACGGTCAGGCAGGACCCCGTTATCGAAGCGGCAGAGCCGGCCCGTGTGCGCGCCGTGAATGTGACGTTCGAGCCCGGCGCGCGCACCGCATGGCATACGCATCCGCTCGGGCAAACGCTGGTGGTGACATCCGGCCGGGGCCTGGCCCAGGTCTGGGGTGGTCCGGTGCGTGAGATCAGTGCCGGAGACGTGGTCTGGTTTCCGCCCGGCGAAAAACATTGGCACGGTGCCGTGCCGGATACCGCCATGGTTCATCTCGCCATTCAGGAAGCGCTCGACGGCAAGGCGGTGGACTGGCTGGAGCATGTGACCGACGAACAGTATCGCGGCGCCTAGCTGATTCTTTTGCGTGTCGATCGCAGTTTTTCGATTGGACGACGAATCGCCCGCGGGAGGCGCGTTCGTAGTGTGCTCCTGTGTAAGGTACTCAATAGACTCGGTTGAGTGGCGCGTAAGGCGTATGGACGCTCGGCGAAGCCCGCTGCGCGTATTTGTCGTAGGCGACGGTGCGGGTAGCTTAGCATTTGGCAGCAGACGCGTAGCACAGAATTCCCGCACGTACTGTCGACAATGAACGCCTAAACGCCCATGCGCATCTCAAGCTATGCGGTGACAGTTCCGGGGAAAAAATGGTGGGCGATGAGAGACTCGAACTCCCGACATCCTCGGTGTAAACGAGGCGCTCTACCAACTGAGCTAATCGCCCTTCAGCGTTCGGACCGGATGTGTCCGCCGCGTCGGTGGCCGTGATCTAGGCGTAACCGAAAAAAACCGCAAGAGCATTTCCGTCGTTTTTTCGATTTTTTTTGCGCGAGGCGACAGAAGTGCAGGAGTTGCCGGGTTTTCCCATTGTGGAAAAAAGCGGAGAGCGGCGACTGTGGAAAAAGGTGATTGGCCGCGCCACGACTTTCGCACGAATCCCTCAGTCGGTGGCTCGTATCTGTGCGTCGCCTTTCCTCACGCCAGAACCTGCCGCTTGCGCAAAGGGCAGGGGGCTCTCTGTTATGGGGAGGCAGAAGCCGGCTTTGACATTGCCTGTGGATCAAAATTGGCTCCGTCATGGATTTGTCTCCAAACACGCTTGACACCCAAATGCGAACCGCTTAGTTAGCCGCTCATCGAACGGGCAAGCCCGCTCGGTGCCGGGGCGGAAACGCCCCAGCCACTTCAAGATGATGCGGGTGTAGCTCAGTCGGTTAGAGTGCCGGCCTGTCACGCCGGAGGTCGCGGGTTCGAGCCCCGTCACTCGCGCCATTCTTGACATGGTTTGACTTGAGGCATTCTCACGAAGCGCCGATGGTGGTAATACTGACCCCTTGGGTCATATGCGCGGGTGTAGCTCAGTCGGTTAGAGTGCCGGCCTGTCACGCCGGAGGTCGCGGGTTCGAGCCCCGTCACTCGCGCCATTTACCCCTTAATCCCTCCGATATAACAAGACTGCAAATAGCCTGCTTTTGCAGTGCGGCAATCTGTCCTTCAAGCTTCGCTTTTACCGTAAAGTCTGCCCATCCCTGCAAATCAGCGCTTTGCCGCGGCACGTCGTCCAATCCTGTGTCGCGAACCGGTTTAAATGCCCCTCGAAGGCTTGCGCGCAAGCGCGGGCTGCGCTAACCACTCTGGCGTTGCAACATATTTTTCGGCCTGCGAGATTTGTTGTTTGGCGCTCTCCCATGCGCCCTCCCGCAGGCAGGGACGGATAACAATGACTGAACTTCTCGGTTCCTATGTTCCGATCGCGATTTTCATTGGAATCGCACTTGTGATCGGCGTGGCCCTTTTGATTGCTCCCTTCGCCGTCGCGTTCAAGGCGCCTGATTCGGAAAAGCTGTCGGCCTACGAATGCGGTTTCAATGCGTTCGACGACGCGCGCATGAAGTTCGACATTCGTTTCTATCTTGTGTCGATCCTCTTCATCATCTTCGACCTGGAAGTCGCCTTCCTCTTCCCGTGGGCCGTTTCGTTTCACCAGCTGGGCTGGTTCGGATTCTGGTCGATGATGGTCTTCCTCGGTGTGCTGACGATCGGCTTTATCTATGAATGGAAGAAGGGAGCGCTGGAATGGAACTAGCATCCGGCACCACGCTCGTTGCGCCCAAGCCGAAGGGGATCATCGATCCCTCGACCGGCAAGCCGATCGGCAGCAATGATGCTTTCTTCGGCGAGATCAACAATGAGCTCGCCGACAAGGGTTTTCTGGTCACCTCGACCGACGAGCTCATCACCTGGGCGCGCACCGGCTCGCTGATGTGGATGACCTTCGGTCTTGCCTGCTGTGCCGTCGAGATGATGCAGATGTCGATGCCGCGCTACGACGCCGAGCGCTTCGGCTTTGCGCCGCGTGCTTCGCCGCGCCAGTCCGACGTGATGATCGTCGCCGGCACCCTGACCAACAAGATGGCGCCAGCTCTCCGCAAGGTCTACGACCAGATGCCGGAGCCGCGTTACGTGATCTCGATGGGCTCGTGCGCCAATGGCGGCGGCTACTATCACTATTCCTATTCCGTCGTCCGTGGCTGCGACCGTGTCGTGCCCGTTGATATCTATGTGCCAGGCTGTCCTCCCACGGCAGAAGCGCTGCTTTACGGCGTGCTTCTGCTGCAGAAGAAGATCCGCCGGACCGGCACGATCGAACGCTAAGGGTAGGGGGTTCTTAACATGAGTGAAGCCCTGAACGAGCTTGCCTCCTATCTGCGCGAGACGCGCAGCCAGCTGATTTCGGACGCCGCCATCAACTACGGCGAACTGACGCTGACGACGACGGCTGCAAACCTGATCGAGCTGCTGACGTTCCTGCGCGACGACGTGCAGTGCGCCTTCATCAACTTCGTCGATGTTTGCGGTGTCGACTGGCCTCAGCGGCCGGACCGTTTCGATGTCGTCTATCACCTGTTGTCGCCGCGCCAGAACCTGCGCATGCGCGTCAAGGTTTCGACCGGCGAGAACGAGCCGGTTCCGTCGGCAACGCCGGTCTATCCGGGCGCCGACTGGTTCGAGCGTGAAGCCTACGACATGTACGGCATCCTGTTCACCGGCCATCCGGACCTGCGCCGCATCCTGACGGACTACGGTTTCGAAGGACACCCGCTGCGCAAGGACTTCCCGGTTACCGGGTTTGTCGAGGTTCGCTATGATGACGAAGCCAAGCGCGTCGTCTATGAGCCCGTCGAACTGAAGCAGGAATTCCGTAACTTCGACTTCCTCTCCCCGTGGGAAGGGACGGAATACGTCCTGCCCGGCGACGAGAAGGCGAAAGCACGGTGAGACTAAGTCGGCCCGCGGCGACCCTTTGAGGGCGCCGTCCGGCCTGGAGCAATCGGTATGACCGAACATAACGTCCGCAATTTCAACATCAACTTTGGTCCGCAGCATCCGGCGGCGCACGGCGTTCTTCGTCTGGTGCTCGAGCTTGATGGCGAAATCGTCGAGCGCGTCGATCCGCATATCGGCCTGCTGCACCGCGGCACCGAGAAGCTGATCGAAACCAAGACCTACCTGCAGGCAATTCCCTATTTCGATCGGCTCGACTATGTCGCGCCGATGAACCAGGAGCACGCTTTTGCGCTCGCAGTGGAAAAGCTGACCGGAACCGAAGTGCCGATCCGCGGCCAGCTGATCCGCGTTCTCTATTCGGAAATCGGCCGTATTCTGTCGCATCTTCTGAACGTGACCACGCAAGCCATGGACGTTGGCGCGCTGACGCCGCCGCTCTGGGGCTTCGAAGAGCGCGAAAAGCTGATGGTGTTCTATGAGCGTGCCTGCGGCGCGCGCATGCACTCGGCCTATTTCCGTCCCGGCGGCGTGCACCAGGATCTGCCGCACGAGCTGGTTGAAGATATCGGCAAGTGGATCGACCCGTTCCTCAAGACCGTCGACGATATCGACGAGCTTCTGACCGGCAACCGCATCTTCAAGCAGCGCAACGTCGACATCGGCGTCGTCAAGCTGGAAGACGCATGGGCCTGGGGTTTCTCGGGCGTGATGGTTCGCGGTTCCGGCGCGGCGTGGGACCTGCGCCGTTCGCAGCCTTACGAATGCTATTCGGACATGGAATTCGACATTCCGATCGGCAAGAACGGCGACTGCTTCGATCGTTACCTCATCCGCATGATCGAAATGCGCCAGTCGGCCAAGATCATGCGTCAATGCGTGAACCGCCTGCTCGGCGATGCCAAGGTCGGCCCGGTCTCGTCGATGGACGGTAAGATCGTTCCGCCGAAACGCGGTGAGATGAAGCGTTCGATGGAAGCGCTGATCCACCACTTCAAGCTCTACACCGAAGGCTACCACGTGCCGGCTGGCGAGGTTTATACAGCCGTTGAAGCGCCGAAGGGCGAATTCGGCGTCTACCTCGTCTCCGACGGTAGCAACAAGCCCTATCGTTGCAAGATCCGTGCCCCGGGCTACGCGCATCTGCAGGCGATGGACTTCCTCTGTCGCGGACACCAGCTTGCCGACGTGTCGGCCGTGCTGGGCTCCCTCGATATCGTGTTCGGTGAGGTGGACCGCTGATGCGTTTCGCGCCCCTGGCTATGGCAGGATTTCTTCTGCTCGCGACGGCGGCATCCGCACAGGATTCCGTCAACAGCGAAGCGTCCGCCGCGATGCGTGGGGGCTCGATGGCCGATCTCGTGACCAAGGGCTACGAGATCAAGGCAGCCGTGGCCAATGGCACGCGCTACATCGTATTTTTACAAAAAGACCAGTCAGCCTATGCCTGCGAATTCGTTTCGGTGACGAAGTCGCGGTGTGGGTCGATTAACTGATAAGGTGTCGTGAAGAATGTCTGTTCGTCGACTAGCCGAAGACAATGTCCAGCCGGCTGCATTCGCGTTCAATCGCGAAAATGCCGCTTGGGCACAAAAGACAATCCAGAAGTATCCGAAAGGCCGCGAGCAGTCCGCGGTCATTCCGCTGTTGATGCGGGCGCAGGAGCAGGACGGCTGGGTAACGAAGGCCGCGATCGAATCGATCGCCGACATGCTCGGCATGGCCTATATCCGCGTGCTCGAAGTCGCGACCTTCTATACCCAGTTCCAGCTGAAGCCGGTCGGTACGCGCGCTCACGTTCAGGTCTGCGGCACGACGCCGTGCATGCTGCGTGGCGCCGAAGACCTGATCCGGGTCTGCAAGAGCAAGATTGCCCACGACCCTTTCACCCTCAACGAGAGCGGTACGCTTTCCTGGGAAGAAGTGGAATGTCAGGGCGCCTGCGTGAATGCGCCGATGGTCATGATCTTCAAGGACACCTATGAAGATCTGACGCCCGAGCAGCTCGAGCAGATCATCGACCGCTTCGATGCAGGCAAGGGCGCCGAAGTCGCCACCGGTCCGCAGATCGATCGTGTCTTCTCGGCGCCGGAAGGTGGCCCGACGACGCTGACGACCCCGGATGCACCGGTCAGGAAGGCTCCAGCGACAACCAAGAAGGTCAGTGACGCGCCTGCTGTCAGTGTGCCGCCGTCGAATGCTGCACGGGCAAAGACTGATGCCAGCGAAACCAACGCCGCCGTGAAGACACCGGCGACGGCGAAGAAGGAAGCGGCAGCAAACGCCAAGATCGAAGGCGACACCGCCGACAAGTCGAAGCCTGCCAAGGCCGCCGACGTTTCCGGCAAGCCATCGCTCGAAGACAAGAACCGTCCGGCAGGCATCGCCAGGCCGGCAGCTGTCGACGATCTCAAGCTGATCTCCGGCGTTGGTCCGAAGATCGAGGGCACGCTGCACGAACTCGGTATCTACACGTTCGCGCAAGTAGCGTCGTGGAAGAAGGCCGAGCGCGAATGGGTCGACGGCTATCTCAATTTCAAGGGCCGGATCGAACGTGACGATTGGGTCAAGCAGGCCAAGGCGCTCGCCAAGGGTGGCGAAGCCGAATACATCAGAGTTTTCGGCAAGAAGCCGCGGTAAAGAGGTGAACCATGCTCAGAGATGAAGATCGCATCTTTACCAATATCTACGGCCTCAAGGACAAGTCTCTCAAGGGCGCGATGAGCCGCGGCCATTGGGATGGCACCAAGCAGATTCTTGAAAAGGGTCGCGACTGGATCGTCAACGAGATGAAGGCCTCCGGCCTTCGTGGTCGTGGCGGTGCAGGCTTCCCGACTGGTCTCAAGTGGTCCTTCATGCCGAAGGAAAGCGACGGGCGTCCGCACTATCTGGTCGTCAACGCCGACGAATCGGAGCCGGGCACCTGCAAGGACCGTGACATCATGCGTCACGATCCACACACCCTGATCGAAGGCTGCGTCATCGCCAGCTTCGCCATGGGTGCGCACACCGCTTATATCTATGTGCGCGGCGAATATATCCGCGAGCGCGAGGCGCTGCAGTCGGCAATCGACGAATGCTACGACGCCGGCCTGCTCGGCAAGAACAACAAGCTCGGCTGGGATATGGACATCTTCGTCCATCACGGCGCCGGCGCCTACATCTGTGGCGAAGAAACCGCGCTGCTCGAAAGCCTTGAAGGCAAGAAGGGCCAGCCGCGCCTGAAGCCGCCGTTCCCGGCGAACATGGGTCTCTATGGCTGCCCGACGACCGTCAACAACGTCGAGTCGATCGCCGTTGCCCCGACGATCCTGCGCCGCGGCGCCAGTTGGTTCTCGTCGATCGGCCGTCCGAACAATGTCGGCACAAAGCTGTTCATGCTGTCCGGTCACGTCAACAAGCCGTGCACGGTCGAAGAAGCGATGGGCATCACCTTCCGCGAACTCGTCGACAAGCATGCCGGCGGCATTCGCGGCGGCTGGGACAACCTGCTGGCTGTCATCCCCGGCGGCGCATCCTGCCCGGTGGTCAAGGCCGAAGACATCATCGACTGCCCGATGGACTTCGACGGGCTTCGCGAAGTCAAGTCGTCCTTCGGCACTGCTGCCGCCATCGTCATGGATCGCTCCACTGACATTATCAAGGCAATCGCCCGCATCTCGGCCTTCTTCAAGCACGAGAGCTGCGGCCAGTGCACGCCATGCCGCGAAGGCACCGGCTGGATGTGGCGCGTGATGGAGCGCATGGTGCAGGGCCGCGCTCAGAAGCGCGAGATCGACATGCTGTTCGACGTTACCAAGCAGATCGAAGGTCACACGATCTGTGCTCTGGGCGATGCGGCTGCCTGGCCGATCCAGGGCCTGATCCGCAACTTCCGCCCCGAGATCGAAAAGCGCATCGACGAATACACCCGCAACGCGACGTCGCACGGCGCGGTGCTGGAAGCGGCGGAGTAACGGACCATGGCCGGCACGCGCAAGGATGGACAGGTGAGGGGAGAGGCCGAGAGCGGCATTTCGCCCGCACGTCCGCTTGGCGGCGATCCGGCCGATCCGTTCGGCATGGCCGAATGGGTGAAGAACATGCCGCAGGTGCCGCTGCATCCGCTGATGGCGCATCCGGCAGGAGCCGTTGCGGCGGCGACAGCGCTTGGTTTCGGTCTGTCGAGCCACATCGCCGGCGTCATGCTCGGCGCGATGCAGGGCGCCGTAGAAGCGTTGCAGAAGGGCTCGGCTTTGGCCGGCCAGATGCAGGCGGGCGTCGCGGCTGAGGTCGTTGCCGCCCAAGCTGCTCCGGTTCAGGCAGAAGCAAGACCGCAAGAGACGGTGAAGCCGGCAGTTGCCAAGAAAGGCGTGGTATCAAAGCCGAAGGCTGAGAAGAAACTGGCAGAGCCTGTAAAGGCGCCGGTCGCTTCCCGGGCCAAGGTCCGTGCCGCCGACGACCTCAAGCGGATTTCCGGCATCGGCCCGAAGCTCGAGCAGGTGCTGAACAGCAAAGGCATTCGCCGGTTCGCTGATATTGCCGCCTGGAGCGATGCCGACGTTGCCCGCTTCGACGACGAGCTCGGCTTTAGCGGACGCATTCTGCGCGACGACTGGGTAAAGCAGGCAAAGGCGCTGAAAGGCGCAAAAGAATAAGAGGCGGTGACCGGCAGAGGTTACCACCGGCAAGCAGCATGGCTGTGTTGGAATTGTCCGTCGCCTCGAAGGTGGACGGATGGAAGACAGGATTGAGTACGAAGATGGCAAAGCTGAAAGTCGACGGAAAAGAGATCGAGGTCCCGGATCATTTCACGCTGCTTCAGGCGTGCGAAGAGGCCGGCGCCGAGGTTCCGCGCTTCTGTTTCCATGAGCGGCTGTCGGTCGCCGGTAACTGCCGCATGTGTCTGATCGAGGTGAAGGGAGGGCCACCCAAGCCCGCCGCTTCCTGCGCCATGGGCGTGCGCGACCTCCGTCCCGGCCCGAACGGTGAGACGCCGGAAGTCTTCACGACCACGCCGATGGTCAAGAAGGCCCGCGAAGGCGTCATGGAATTCCTGCTGATCAACCATCCGCTCGATTGCCCGATCTGCGACCAAGGTGGCGAATGCGACCTGCAGGACCAGGCGATGGCCTTCGGTATTGATTCGTCGCGCTACCAGGAAAACAAGCGCGCCGTCGAAGACAAGTATATCGGCCCGTTGGTCAAGACGGTGATGAACCGCTGCATCCACTGCACGCGCTGCGTCCGTTTCACCACGGAAGTCGCCGGCATTGCCGAGCTCGGCCTGATCGGTCGTGGCGAGGACGCCGAGATCACCACCTACCTCGAACAGGCGATGACCTCCGAGCTGCAGGGCAACGTCGTCGACCTCTGCCCGGTCGGCGCGCTGACTTCGAAGCCGTTCGCCTTCACGGCGCGTCCGTGGGAACTGAACAAGACCGAATCCATCGACGTAATGGATGCGCTCGGTTCGGCGATCCGCGTCGATACCCGTGGCCGGGAAGTGATGCGCATCATGCCGCGCGTCAACGAAGACATTAACGAAGAGTGGATCTCCGACAAGAGCCGCTTCATCTGGGACGGACTGAAGACTCAGCGTCTCGACCGTCCTTATGTCAAGAAGGATGGCCGTCTGCAGGCAGCAAGCTGGGGTGAGGCATTTCAGGCAGTGAAGGCTGCCGTTGCTGCAACGTCCGGCGACAAGATCGGCGCTATCGCCGGCGATCTCGCGTCCGTGGAAGAGATGTACGCCCTGAAGGAGCTGCTTGCTTCGCTCGGTTCCGAAAACATCGACTGCCGCCAGGATGGTGCCGCGCTCGATCCGTCGCTCGGCCGCGCCAGCTACATCTTCAACCCGACGATCCAGGGTATCGAAAGCGCCGACGCGCTGCTGATCATCGGCTCGAACCCGCGCTTCGAAGCCTCGGTTCTCAACGCACGCATCCGCAAGCGTTACCGGATGGGCAATTTCCCGATCGCCGTCATCGGCGAGCCGGGCGAGTTGCGCTACGAATACGAATATCTCGGTGCGGGCACCGACACCCTGGCCGAACTCGTGTCCGGCAAGGGCAAGTTCGCAGCGACCCTGAAGAAGGCGCAGCGTCCGATGATCATCATCGGCCAGGGTGCCGTTGCAGGGGAGGGCGGTGCTGCTGTTCTCGCTGCTGCCGCCAAGCTCGCAGGCACAGTCGGTGCAGTGACCGCGGACTGGAACGGCTTTGCCGTTCTGCACACCGCAGCGTCCCGCGTCGGCGGTCTCGACCTCGGCTTCGTTCCGGGCAAGAACGGCAAGACGGCCGCCGAAATGGTTTCGGCCTTGGACGTTCTCTTCCTGCTCGGCGCCGACGAGATCGATCTTGCCGGCCGCAGGTCCGGCTTCACGGTCTATATCGGTTCGCACGGCGACAACGGCGCACATGCTGCCGACGTCATCCTGCCGGCTGCGACCTACACCGAAAAGTCCGGCACGTGGGTCAACACCGAAGGCCGCGTGCAGATCGGCAACCGTGCCGGCTTCGCTCCGGGCGACGCGCGCGAAGACTGGGCGATCATCCGTGCGCTTTCCGACGTTCTCGGCAAGAAGCTGCCCTTTGATTCGCTTGGCGAATTGCGCTCGAAGCTCTATGCGGCGCACCGGCATTTCGCCGATGTCGACGCGATTGCCGTCGGCAGTGGCGACGAAATTGCCGCACTTGCTCAAAAAGCCGGTGAGATGGGCAAATCCGTGTTTGCGTCTCCGGTCAAAGACTTCTATTTGACGAACCCGATAGCGCGCGCATCCGCCGTCATGGCCGAATGCTCGGCTTTGGCACGCAACAACTTCAAAGCTGCGGCGGAATGAGCGCGAGGGAATAGAGTATCATGGACGCTTTCGTTTCGACCTATGTCTGGCCTGCGATCATTATGGTCGCCCAGTCGCTGCTGCTGCTGGTCGCGCTGCTGCTTTTCATCGCCTACGTTCTTTTGGCCGACCGCAAGATCTGGGCGGCTGTCCAGCTTCGCCGTGGTCCGAATGTGGTAGGCCCATGGGGTCTTTTCCAGTCCTTCGCCGACCTTTTGAAGTTTGTCTTCAAGGAGCCGGTGATTCCGGCTGGCGCCAACAAGGCAATCTTCCTGCTGGCACCGCTCGTCTCCGTGACGCTGGCGCTCGCCGCCTGGGCGGTGATCCCGCTCAATGCCGGCTGGGTGATCGCGAACATCAACGTCGGCATCCTCTTCGTGTTCGCCATATCTTCTCTTGAAGTTTATGGCATCATCATGGGCGGCTGGGCGTCGAACTCGAAATACCCCTTCCTCGGCGCGCTTCGTTCCGCTGCGCAGATGGTGTCCTACGAAGTCTCGATCGGCTTCGTCATCGTCACCGTCCTCCTGTGCGTCGGCTCGCTGAATCTGACCGACATCGTCAATGCGCAGAGCAATGGCATCGGCACGAACTTGGGCCTGCCGGCGTCCTTCCTCGACTGGCACTGGCTGGCGCTGTTCCCGATGTTCATCGTGTTCTTCATTTCGGCGCTGGCCGAGACCAACCGCCCGCCCTTCGATCTGCCGGAAGCGGAATCGGAACTCGTCGCCGGCTTCATGGTCGAATACGGCTCCACGCCTTACATGATGTTCATGCTCGGCGAATACGCCGCCATCTGCCTGATGTGCGCGCTGACGACCATTCTCTTCCTTGGCGGCTGGCTGCCTCCGGTCGACGTCTGGTTCCTGAACTGGGTCCCGGGCATCATCTGGTTCGTCCTCAAGGCATCCTTCGTGTTCTTCATGTTCGCGATGGTGAAGGCTTTCGTTCCGCGTTATCGCTACGACCAGCTGATGCGTCTCGGCTGGAAGGTCTTCCTGCCGATCTCTCTCGCAATGGTCGTGATCACTGCATTCGTTCTCAAGCTGACGGGAGCCGCATGATGTTGGCTTTCGCTCGGTTGCATACCGCTGGCCGCTCCCAGGCCGGCAAGTCTGGAGGTAAATGATGGCCGGTCTTTCGCAAGCCGTCAGCTCGCTGTTCCTCAAGGAATTCGTCGGCGCGTTCTTTCTGTCGATGCGCTACTTCTTTAAGCCGAAGGCGACGTTGAACTATCCCTTCGAAAAGGGTCCGGTCAGCCCGCGCTTCCGCGGCGAGCACGCCCTGCGCCGTTATCCGAACGGCGAAGAGCGCTGCATCGCCTGCAAGCTCTGCGAGGCCATCTGTCCTGCCCAGGCCATCACCATCGAGGCCGGCCCACGCCGCAACGACGGCACCCGCCGCACGGTGCGCTACGACATCGACATGGTGAAGTGCATCTATTGCGGTTTCTGCCAGGAAGCCTGTCCGGTCGATGCCATCGTCGAGGGCCCGAACTTCGAATTCGCCACCGAGACGCGTGAAGAGCTGTACTACGACAAGGACAAGCTCCTCGCCAATGGCGACCGTTGGGAACGGGAAATCGCACGCAACATCGCAATGGACTCGCCCTATCGCTGAGACCAGAGCGTGGTGCCGCCCTTCAAGGCGGCACATGTGAAACAGTTTGGGGCAAAGGCCGGACAAGCGTCCGGCTTTGCCAGTGGAGTGGGGCTGCAAGAGCCTCACGCCGTGCAAGACGAAAAAGGCACCGATCATGGGTCTGCAGGTTCTTTTTTTCTATCTCTTTGCCTTCATCGCGGTGGCATCGGCATTTATGGTCATTGCGGCCAGGAACCCCGTTTATTCGGTGCTGTTCCTGATCCTGACCTTCTTCAATTCGGCAGGCCTGTTCCTGCTGGCTGGCGCCGAGTTCCTGGCGATGATCCTGCTCGTGGTCTATGTCGGCGCGGTGGCGGTGCTCTTCCTGTTCGTCGTCATGATGCTCGACATCGACTTTGCGGAACTGCGCGCAGGTGTGCTTGAATACGCTCCGGTCGGTGCGCTGATCGGTCTGATCCTGGCTGCCGAGCTCATTATCGTTGTCGGCGGCGCGACCTTCTCGCCGGAGATCGCCAAGGGGATCTCGATGCCGATCCCGGCGGTTGCCGATCGCACGAACACGGCCGCGCTCGGCGACGTGCTCTACACCCACTATGTCTACTTCTTCCAGATCGCGGGCCTCGTGCTGCTGGTTGCCATGATCGGCGCCATCGTCCTCACGCTGCGCCATCGCACGAACATCAAGCGCCAGAGCATTCCGCAGCAGGTTGCCCGCACGCCCGAGACCGCCGTCGAGGTGGTCACGGTCAAGCCCGGGCAGGGCATTTAATTCGGACGCGAGGTCGAGGAACTAAAAAATGGAAATCGGAATTTCCCACTATCTCACCGTCAGCGCCATCCTGTTCACGCTTGGTGTCTTCGGCATCTTCCTGAACCGGAAGAACGTCATCGTCATCCTGATGTCGGTCGAACTGATCCTGCTTGCGGTCAACATCAACATGGTCGCCTTCTCGTCGTTCCTGAACGACATCACCGGCCAGGTCTTCGCTCTGTTCATTCTGACCGTCGCGGCCGCGGAAGCCGCTATCGGGCTTGCAATTCTCGTCGTCTTCTACCGCAACCGCGGCTCGATCGCTGTTGAAGACGTCAACATGATGAAGGGCTGATTGGGCTATGGATACCATCATCAAGGCTATCGTTTTCCTGCCTTTGATCGGCTTTCTGGTCGCCGGCCTTTTCGGCACTTCGATCGGCGCCAAGGCTTCTGAATACGTCACCTGCGGACTGATGATCATCGCCGCCGCATTGTCGTGGTACGTCTTCTTCGACGTCGCGATGGGCGAGCAGGAACTGATCAAGGTGTCGGTGCTGCGCTGGATCCAGTCCGGCAGCTTCGATGTCGAATGGGCGTTCCGGGTCGATACGCTGACAGCAGTCATGTTCGTGGTCGTCAACACGGTGTCGACGCTCGTGCATGTCTATTCGATCGGCTACATGCACCACGATCCGCATCGTCCGCGCTTCTTCGCCTATCTGTCGCTGTTCACCTTTGCGATGTTGATGCTGATCACGTCGGACAACCTGCTGCAGATGTTCTTCGGCTGGGAAGGCGTGGGTCTCGCATCCTACCTGCTGATCGGCTTCTGGTATAAGAAGCCGTCGGCGAACGCCGCCGCGATGAAGGCGTTCATCGTCAACCGCGTTGGCGACTTCGGTTTCTCGCTTGGCATCTTCCTCGTCTTCGTGCTGTTCGGTTCGGTCAGTTTCGAAACGATCTTTGCTGCAGCCCAGACCTACCTGCCGGCCGAAGGTGCCGCAGCAGGGGAGGCGGTCGTCACGCTGTTCGGCATGCACCTCGACAAGGCTGATGCGATCACCGCTGCCTGCCTGTTGCTCTTCATGGGCGCGATGGGCAAGTCGGCGCAGTTCCTGCTGCACACCTGGCTTCCGGACGCGATGGAAGGCCCGACCCCGGTTTCGGCCCTCATTCACGCCGCAACCATGGTCACCGCCGGCGTCTTCCTCGTCGCCCGCATGTCGCCGCTGTTTGAACTGTCGCCGAACGCGTTGACCGTCGTCACGCTGA
Source organism: Ensifer sp. 4252 (assembly GCF_050434565.1). Lineage (NCBI taxonomy): Bacteria > Pseudomonadati > Pseudomonadota > Alphaproteobacteria > Hyphomicrobiales > Rhizobiaceae > Ensifer > Ensifer sp. 4252. Next base: position 317,862 of record NZ_JBNDIU010000001.1, on the reverse strand, counting down.
TCGGCGCGATCACGGCGTTCTTTGCCGCGACCGTCGGCCTGGTCCAGAACGACATCAAGCGCGTCATCGCCTATTCGACCTGTTCGCAGCTCGGCTACATGTTCGTGGCACTCGGCGTCGGCGCATATGGTGCTGCCATCTTCCACCTGTTCACGCACGCCTTCTTCAAGGCGCTGTTGTTCTTAGGTGCAGGCTCGGTCATCCACGCCGTCGATGGCGAACAGGACATGCGTTACATGGGTGGTCTGCGTAAGCACATTCCGATCACCTACTGGATGATGTTCATCGGCACGATCGCGCTGACCGGCGTCGGCATCCCCGGCACCGTCATCGGCACCGCCGGCTTCTTCTCGAAGGATGCCATCATCGAATCGACGTTCGCTTCGCACAGCGTCATCTCGGGCTTCGCCTTCGCGCTGCTGGTCATTGCCGCACTGTTCACGAGCTTCTATTCCTGGCGTCTGACCTTCATGACCTTCCACGGCAAGCCGCGCGCGTCCTCGGATGTCATGCATCACGTCCATGAATCGCCCCAGGTCATGCTGGTGCCGCTCTACATCCTGGGTGCAGGCGCACTGGTGGCAGGCTTCCTGTTCCACGACTACTTCTTCGGCCACCACTATGCTGAATTCTGGCAGGGCGCGCTGTTCACGTCCGCCGAGAACGAAATCCTCGAGGAATACCACCATGTTCCGCTGTGGGTTAAGTGGAGCCCGTTCTGCGCCATGGCGCTCGGTCTCTTCACGGCCTGGTACATGTATATCCGTAGGCCGGAGGTGCCGAAGTACCTGGCAGAGCAGCATCGCGGCCTCTACCAGTTCCTGCTCAACAAGTGGTACTTCGACGAACTGTACGACTTCCTGTTCGTACGCTCGGCCAAGCGCCTCGGCGTCTTCCTGTGGAAGGAAGGCGACGGCCGGGTCATCGACGGCCTCGGTCCGAACGGGATTGCGGCACGCGTGCTTGATGTCACCGATCGTGTTGTCCGGCTGCAGACCGGTTACCTCTATCACTACGCGTTTGCCATGCTGATCGGCATCGCAGCGCTCGTTACATGGATGATGCTCGGGAGTTCCTTCTGATGACCGATTGGCCCGTACTTTCCGCGGTCACCTTCATGCCGCTCGTCGGCGTCCTGCTTCTCTTGCTGACAAGAGAAGACAGCGCCTACGGCCGCCGCAACATCCTGAACGTATCGCTGCTGACGACGATCTTCACCTTCGCCGTGTCGGTCTACATCTGGTACCAGTTCGATAGCTCGAACCCGGGCTTCCAGATGACCGAGAAGCACGAATGGCTCGGCACCGGGATCTCCTACCATCTCGGCGTCGACGGCATTTCCGTACTCTTCGTCGTTCTCTCTGCTTTCCTGATGCCGTTCTGCGTGCTTGCAAGCTGGCAGTCGGTCGAAAAGCGGCTGAAGGAATACATGATCGCGTTCCTGATCCTGGAAACGTTCATGATCGGCGTGTTCGTGTCGCTCGACATCGTGCTGTTCTACGTGTTCTTCGAAGCCGGCCTTATCCCGATGTTCCTCATCATCGGCGTTTGGGGCGGCAAGGACCGCGTCTATGCGAGCTACAAGTTCTTCCTCTACACGCTGCTCGGCTCGGTTCTGATGCTGCTCGCCATCATGGCGATGTACTGGCAGGCCGGTACGACCGACATCACGGAACTGCTGGCCTATAACTTCCCGCGTGAGATGCAGACGTGGTTATGGCTTGCCTTCTTCGCGTCGTTCGCGGTGAAGATGCCGATGTGGCCGGTGCACACCTGGCTTCCCGACGCGCACGTTCAGGCGCCGACGGCGGGTTCGGTCATCCTGGCTGCTATCCTCCTGAAGCTCGGCGGCTACGGTTTCGTGCGCTTCTCGCTGCCGATGTTCCCGCTGGCGTCCGACTACTTTGCGCCCTTCGTCTTCACGCTGTCGGTGATCGCAATCATCTACACCTCGCTCGTGGCGATGATGCAGTCCGACATCAAGAAACTGATCGCCTATTCGTCCGTCGCACACATGGGCTACGTGACCATGGGTATATTCGCGGCCAACACGCAGGGTGTTCAGGGCGCGATTTTCCAGATGCTGTCGCACGGCATTGTCTCCGGCGCGCTCTTCCTTTGCGTCGGCGTCGTCTATGACCGTCTGCATACCCGCGAGATCTCGGCCTACGGCGGCCTCGTCAACAACATGCCGAAATATGCCGTCGCCTTCATGGTTTTCACCATGGCCAACGTCGGTCTTCCCGGTACATCCGGTTTCGTCGGCGAAGTGCTGACCCTCGTCGGCGTCTTCCGCGTCAACACCTGGGTCGCGTTCTTTGCAACGAGCGGCGTTATTCTCTCGGCTGCCTACGCGCTTTGGCTCTATCGCCGAGTGATCTTCGGCGCGCTGGAAAAGGAAAGCCTGAAGGCTCTGCTCGATCTTTCGGCTCGTGAGAAGGCGATCCTCTATCCGCTGGTGATCCTGACGATCTTCTTCGGTGTCTATCCGGCGCCGATCTTCGATGCGACCGCAGCCTCCGTGGATCTGCTCGTCAACAACTACTCCGCAGCCCTGCAGGCAGCGCAAAACGTTGCGCTTTCGGTGCAATGACCACAGGACGTATTGGACATGACTGCTGAAACCCTCCTCGCTAGCCTGCAGCTCTCGATCCCCGAGTTGATCCTCGCGGTCGGCGCGATGGCGCTCCTGATGATCGGCGTGTTCGCCGGTGAAAAGTCGGCCTCGACCGTCACCGGCCTAGCTGTTGCCCTGCTCATCATCGCCGGTCTCTGGCTCGTCCTGAAGACGGGCGAGGGCGAAGCTTATGGCGGCGCCTTCCTGTCCGATCCCTTCGCCAAGTTCATGAAGGTGCTGGCTCTGATTGGTTCGATCACCGCCATGGTGATGACGGTGGGCCATGCCCGTTCCGCGCAGATCGATCGTTTCGAGTTCCCGGTGCTGCTGGTGCTCGCAACGCTTGGCATGCTCCTGATGATCTCGGCCAACGACCTGATGTCGCTGTACCTGTCGCTGGAATTGCAGTCGCTGGCGCTCTACGTCGTAGCCGCCATCAACCGCGACAGCATCCGCTCGACGGAAGCCGGCCTGAAGTACTTCGTCCTCGGCGCGCTCTCCTCGGGCATGCTGCTGTATGGCATGTCGCTGGTCTACGGCTTCACCGGCCACACCGGCTTTGACGAGATTGCCGCTGCGCTGACGACAACTGGCACGCCGTCGCTCGGCCTTATCTTCGGCCTGGTCTTCATTCTTGCCGGTCTCGCTTTCAAGATCTCTGCCGTGCCGTTCCATATGTGGACACCTGACGTCTATGAAGGTGCGCCGACGCCGGTCACCGCATTCTTTGCCGCTGCTCCGAAGGTTGCCGCCATGGCCATCTTCGTTCGCATCGTCATCAACGCGTTCGAGCCGGTCGTTGTCCAGTGGCAGCAGATCGTCGTCTTCATCTCTATCGCTTCGATGCTGCTCGGCGCCTTCGCTGCGATCGGCCAGAAGAACATCAAGCGGCTGATGGCCTATTCCTCGATCGGCCACATGGGCTACGCTCTTGTCGGTCTTGCTGCCGGCTCGATGGCGGGCGTTCGCGGCGTTCTGCTCTACATGCTCATCTACATGGTCATGACGCTCGGCACCTTTGCCTGCATCCTCGCCATGCGCCGCAAGGACGGCGAGAACGTCGAAAGCGTCGACGATCTCGCAGGCCTGTCGCAGACCAACCCCTTCATGGCCACGGTCCTCACCATCCTGATGTTCTCGCTCGCCGGCATTCCGCCGATGGCAGGCTTCTTCGGGAAGTACTTCGTGTTCATGGCGGCCATCGAAGCGCATCTTTATGCACTTGCCATCATCGGCGTGCTCGCATCGGTCGTCGGCGCCTACTACTACCTGCGCGTCATCAAGGTGATGTGGTTCGACGATGCCAAGGGCGAGTTTGCCCGCACGGCCGGCGAGCTTCGCCTGGTCTTCGGTCTCTCGGGCCTGTTCGTGCTTGGATACGTCCTGATCGGTGGTCCGCTCGGCGAAGCCGCTGAGGTCGCGGCTCGGACCTTCTTTTGATCGGCCTTCAAGGCGGCGGCCGGGTTTCGCTCGACGATTTCCGGCACGTCGCTCTCAATGAGGTCGGTTCCACCAACAGCGAATGCCTTGAGCGGGCGCGCGAGGGAGACAGGGGAAATCTCTGGATCACCGCCGCCCGCCAGACAGGCGGACGCGGCCGACGCGGCCGGGCCTGGTTTTCAGAGCCCGGCAATCTCTATGCTTCGCTCCTGTTGATCGAGCCGGCTCCGGTCGAACTGCTGCACTCGCTGCCGCTGGCCGTCGCCGTGGCGGTTCACAGGGCCATCCGTCAGGTGATGCCGCTTGCCGGCGCTCCGGTCGAGATCAAATGGCCGAACGATATCCTCATAGACGGCAAAAAGACCTGCGGCATCCTGCTTGAAGGCGAGAGCCTTGCAGACGGCCGTCGCGCACTGGTCATCGGCTGCGGCATCAACATTGCCGTCATGCCCGACGAGGCGCTCTACCCGGTGACTTCACTTCGCAACGAAGGGGCGTCGGTATCGCCGGACGAACTGTTTGCCCACCTGTTCCTGACCATGGCCGAAACGCTATCCGTTTGGGACCGCGGCAGGGGTGTGGCACACATCATAGACCAATGGCGGGCGGCAGCGCGCGGCATCGGCGAGACCATTACGGTGAACCTGCCGGATCGGTCGCTTTCCGGCCGCTTTGCCGGTATTGATCGGGACGGCCGGTTGATGCTCGATACGGGCTCGAACACGATGCAGACGATCGCCGCCGGCGACGTATTTTTCGGATAATCAAAACAAGGGCGCATCAAAACATGGCGCAAGAAGAAGAACTGGTGTTCTTGCCGCTCGGCGGCGTCGGTGAAATCGGAATGAACCTCGGCCTCTACGGCTATGGCAAACCCGGTCATCGACAGTGGATAATGGTCGATTGCGGCGTCACCTTCCCGGGGCCCGAACTTCCGGGGGTGGATCTGGTTCTGGCCGATATCAGCTTCCTGGCGGAAGAGCGCCGCAATCTCAAGGGTATCATCATCACCCATGCCCACGAGGATCACTATGGCGGCCTCAACGATCTCTGGCCGGGGCTGAATGTGCCGGTTTACGCCTCGCCGTTTACGGCGGGCATGCTGGAGGCCAAGCGGGACTTCGAAAAGAGCCGCGGCGAAATCCCGATAACGATCTTCAAGCAGGGCGACCGCATCAATGTCGGCCCGTTCGAAATTGAGGCGGTCGGCGTTAACCACTCGATCCCGGAGCCGATGTCGCTGATCATCCGCACGCCGCTTGGCGCGGTCGTTCATACCGGCGACTGGAAGATCGATCTTCAGCCGTCGCTCGGGCCGCTCACCGACGAGCAGCGCTTCCGCAAGATCGGTGACGAGGGCGTGCTGGCGCTGGTCTGCGATTCGACCAATGCGCTTCGCGACGGCGTCTCGCCATCGGAGCAGGAAGTTTCGGCAAGCCTGACGCAGATCATCTCCAAGGCGGAGGGTCGCGTGGCGATCACCACCTTCTCCTCCAATGTCGGGCGTATTCGCTCGATCGCGGAAGCTGCGGAAGAAGCGGGCCGGGACGTGCTGCTTCTCGGCAGTTCGATGAAGCGCGTCGTGTCCGTGGCCCGCGATCTCGGCCTGATGGAAGGCATCAAGCCTTTCCTCGCCGAAGACGAGTTCGGTTATGTGCCGCGCGACAAGGTCGTGGTGATCCTGACCGGCAGCCAGGGCGAACCGCGCGCCGCACTTGCCAAGATCGCCCGCGACGAGATGCGCAACGTCGCATTCTCCGCCGGCGACACGGTGGTGTTTTCGTCGCGCACCATTCCCGGCAACGAGAAGGCGATCAACGACATCAAGAACGGCCTGATCGAGCAGGGCATTCACATCATCACCGACAGTGAAGCGCTGGTGCATGTGTCGGGTCACCCGCGCCGCAGCGAACTGCAGCAGATGTACCAGTGGGTCCGTCCGCAGATCCTCGTTCCGGTGCATGGCGAGGCCGCGCACCTGACGGCGCATGCCGAGCTTGGCCTGCAGTCGGGTATCGGCAGCGTCCCGCGGCTTCGCAACGGCGATATGCTGCGGCTGGCGCCAGGCCCGGCCGAAGTCATCGATACCGCGCCGCATGGCCGGATCTACAAGGATGGCTCGCTGATCGGCGACTTCGAGGAAATGGGCATCGGCGAACGGCGCAAGCTCTCCTTTGCCGGACATGTCTCCGTCAACGTCGTGCTCGACAATCGCTACGATTTCCTCGGCGACCCGGACCTCGTGGCCATCGGCTTGCCCGAGTTCGACGACGAGGGCGAGGACATGGAAGACACGCTCTATGACGCCGTCCTCGGTGCTGTGGAGAGCATCCCGCGCGCCAAGCGCAAGGATCTGGCCATGCTGCAGGAGGCGGTGCGCCGCGCGGTGCGCAGCACCGTCAACCAGATCTGGGGCAAGAAGCCCGTGGTGACCGTCTTCGTCACCAAAGTCTGATTTTCTTCGAGCCCCCGGCCTTGTAGACGTCCGGGGGCTCGATATTGGCACTACAGCGCCGCGCGTCTTGTTAGACGCGCAAAGGTCGCTGTAGCACTTTGAATTACTGCATGTTTCCTTAAATCGAATACGATTTAAGGAAACATGCAGTAGGGTTGGAGGATCGCAATGCTCGGACGTGTGAACCATGTGGCAATCGCCGTGCCGGATCTGGCATCCGCGACGGAGAGCTACCGGGCGACGCTCGGTGCTGCCGTCACCGAGCCGCAAGCCTTGCCCGAGCACGGTGTCACTGTCGTTTTCGTGACGCTTCCCAACACCAAGGTCGAACTGCTGGAGCCACTCGGCGATGCTTCGCCGATTGCAGCGTTCCTTGCCAAGAACCCGTCCGGCGGCATGCATCACATTTGCTACGAGGTCGAGGACATCATTGCTGTCCGTGACACATTGAAGGCGTCCGGCGCACGTGTCCTCGGTGACGGCGAGCCGAAGATCGGCGCCCATGGCAAGCCGGTGCTCTTTCTGCACCCGAAGGATTTTCAAGGCACGTTGATCGAGCTTGAACAGGTGTGACAGTTGATCGCGTGATGCCGGTTTGTGTGATCGCGCCCGTGGCGTTATAAGCAGGCCAGAATGTCGCGAGGATCGTTCCGTTGAAGGCCGGTAGCCGGTTCGCGAACAGGTCTTCATCAGGAGCCGGAAATGCCGCTTTTTTCAACCTTTGCCATCTACTTCATTATCTGGTGGCTGACGCTGTTTGCGGTGCTGCCGCTTGGCGTGCGCACGCAGGCGGAGGAAAACGAGGTCGTGCCCGGGACCGTCGAAAGCGCACCGGCGCGGTTCCGTGCCAAGCGCGTCATTCTGCTGACGACGGCGATCGCGGCGGTCATCCAGCTTGCCTGGTACATTGTATCGGTGCGGCTCGGTTACGGCATCGACAGCATTCCGCGCTTCTACCCGAAGTTCTATTGAGCCGGTCGCGGGGCAGCGTATGGGCGCCCAGCGCGTGCGGGTATCGAGCGCTGATGTCTGCTTGCCAACAATCCCCAGTCAAGTATTGCCAATTTTCGGGCCGCACAGGTCCGTAGAGGCCTCTCGAACGGCTCGTCGCGCGAAACCCGGGCAATCCTACGATTGACCGCCCCGAAATCGACATAGTTCAGGAAAGTGCGAGTGCTTCGCTGGGGGCTGGCTTGGCGAAAGGCAAAAAAAAACAAGGCTGAAAGCCTTGTTTTTCAAGTATCGCGTGATCTTTAATCCGTTTCCGGCGGCAGCGACGAAGCGCGCCTAAGATCTTATCCTCCCAAGACTTGACCGCGAAAATCGGCAAGAATTTAGACTTCATGCCTGTTTTGTGAGCCGAAATTAGCCCAAACATTGGGCGATGTCACTCTGTTTTTTTGCATTTTTGCTACAGTTGGATAAAATTTCTCCGTTGACAAGCATCGTCGCAATCCTGTTACTAGCGTGCTCTTTTGACGCAGCTTTCGGCTTGCGGCCTCTCCTTCGAATCTCTTGATCCGCTCTGTGCTGTTCCCGGCGCAAGCAGGGTTTTCATCCGGGCGCGAAGCGGCTATGAACGCAGGGCTCGGAAAGGTTCCTGCCGATTTGTCGGTGACGGAAATTTGAGAGCCGACCCCAAGAAGCAATGGTCGCCTTTGCCTGTTTTCGGTGAGACCGGCGTGCCTGAGCTCAACGTCATTTCGCCCGAATCCGTCGATAGTGCGACGTTCATCAAGTTCTGGAACCCGTCATGCGCCTGTCCCGCTTTTTCATGCCCATCTTGAAGGAAAATCCGAAGGAAGCGGAAATCGTTTCCCACCGTCTTATGCTCCGGACGGGCATGATCCGGCAGCAGTCCTCGGGGATCTATACCTGGTTGCCACTTGGAAAGCGGGTTCTCGACAAGGTCAATGCGATCGTTCGCGAAGAGCAGAACCGTGCCGGCGCGAATGAGCTGCTGATGCCGACGCTGCAGTCCGCCGAACTTTGGCAGGAAAGCGGTCGTTATGATGCCTACGGTAAGGAAATGCTGCGCATCAAGGACCGCCAGGACCGGCCGATGCTCTATGGTCCGACCAATGAGGAAATGATCACGGACGTCTTCCGTTCCTACGTGAAGTCCTATCGCAATCTGCCGCTCAATCTCTACCATATCCAGTTGAAGTTCCGCGACGAGATCCGTCCGCGCTTCGGCACCATGCGCTCACGCGAGTTCCTGATGAAGGACGCCTATTCCTTCGATCTTGATCGTGAAGGTGCCGAGCACGCCTATAACAAGATGTTCGCTGCTTACCTGCGCACCTTCTCGCGCATGGGGCTGCGTGCCATTCCGATGCGTGCCGACACCGGACCGATCGGCGGCAATCTCAGCCATGAATTCATCATTCTTGCCGAAACCGGCGAATCCGAAGTCTTCTGCCACAAGGACTTCCTCGGCTTCGACATTCCCGGCGAAGACACCAATTTCGATGATGTCGCTGGTCTGAAGACGATCTTCGACAAGTGGACGTCGCGCTACGCCGCCACCTCCGAGATGCACGACGAATCTGCCTTCAACGAAGTCGCCGAAGGCGATCGTCTGTCGGCACGCGGCATCGAAGTCGGCCACATCTTCTACTTCGGTACCAAGTATTCCGAGGCGATGGGCGCGAAGGTTCTCGGCCCTGATGGCAAGGAACACGCGGTCCATATGGGCTCCTACGGCATTGGCCCGACGCGGCTGGTTCCCGCGATCATAGAGGCGTCGCATGACGATAACGGCATCATCTGGCCGAAGTCGATCTCGCCGTTCGATGGTGTGATCATCAACATGAAAGCGGGCGATGCAGCTTGCGACGCAGCCTGCGAGACGCTCTACTCGAAGCTCGGCGCTGCAGGATTCGACGCTCTGCTCGACGATACGGACGACCGCGCCGGCGCCAAGTTCGCGTCTGCCGATCTCATCGGCGTACCGGTCCAGATCATCGTCGGGCCGCGTTCGATCGCCAACGGCGAAGTCGAGCTCAAGGATCGCAAGACCGGTGAGCGCGAGACCATGACTGTCGAGGCGGCCCTCAACAAGCTGATCGCGACGAAGTAAGTGAGGCAAGGGGAGGCAGGATGACCGCCGTGACGGAAGATCAGGTGCAGGCTGCTGGCCAGTCCGCAAAGTCCGCCAGCCGCCCCTTTTCCGCCTTTGAGCGCATGGTCGCCTGGCGCTATCTGCGTTCGCGGCGCAAGGAAGCCTTCATTTCGGTGATCGCGGGCTTCTCCTTCATCGGCATCATGCTCGGCGTCGCGACGCTGATCATCGTCATGGCGGTGATGAACGGTTTTCGCACCGAGCTCATCTCGCGCATCCTCGGCATCAACGGTCACATGATCGTGCAACCGATCGACGGCCCGCTCAACAACTATGCCGATCTCGCCACGCGCTTTTCCGGTGTGAAGGGTGTGACGATGGCGATCCCGCTGGTCGAAGGCCAGGTTCTGGCGCAGGGCGTCGGCGACAGCTCGACCGGTGCGCTGGTGCGTGGCATCCGCGCCGACGACCTCGGCAAGATGAAGTCGGTCTCCGATCACATTCAATCCGGCGATCTCGTCGGCTTCGCTTCCGGCAGCGGTGTGGCGATCGGCTCGCGTATGGCCGAACAGCTCGGTATCCAGGTGGGCGGTACCATTACGTTGACATCGCCGAACGGCGACGTGACGCCGATGGGCATGAACCCGCGGGTCAAGGCCTACACGGTCTCGGCGATCTTCGAGATAGGCATGTCGGAATACGACGCGTCGATCATCTTCATGCCGCTCGAGGAATCGCAGCTATATTTCAACGCTGAAGGCTTGGCCCAGCAGATCGAGATCTTCGTCGAACACCCCGATATGGTCGACGAATTGCGCAAGCCGGTCGAGGATGCCGCAGAGCGGCAGATCTTCATTACCGACTGGCGCGACCGCAACAAGACGTTCTTCTCGGCGCTGGAAGTCGAGCGCAACGTGATGTTCATGATCCTGACGCTGATCGTTCTGGTCGCGGCGCTGAACATCATCTCCGGACTGATCATGCTGGTGAAGGACAAGGGAAGCGACATCGCCATCCTTCGCACGATGGGGGCGACCTCCGGGTCCGTCATGCGCATCTTCTTCATGACCGGAGCTGCGATCGGCGTGGCGGGAACCGTCGCCGGCGTGCTGCTCGGCGTGGTCGTCTGCCTGAACATCGAGTCCATTCGCCAATTCTTCTCCTGGATATCAGGCACGACGCTGTTCAGCCCGGAACTCTATTTCCTGAGCCAGCTGCCGGCAGATATGAACGCCGACGAGACGATCCTCGTTGTCGTCATGGCCCTCAGCCTGTCGTTCCTTGCCACGATCTTTCCGGCATGGCGCGCCTCGCGTCTCGATCCCGTGCAGGCCCTGCGGTACGAATGACAAGGACATCATCTGAATGAATGCGCGCGTGGCACTGCAGCTTTCGGGCATCGAGCGTAATTACGGGCAGGGGGACACCTTTCTCTCGATCCTCAAGGGGGCGGACTTCACGCTGAAAAGCGGCGAGACCGTTGCGCTTGTGGCGCCGTCCGGTACCGGCAAGTCGACGCTTCTGCACGTTGCAGGCCTGCTGGAGCGCCCGGATGGGGGGAAGGTCGTGGTCAACGGCGTGACCTGCGACGGTCTCAACGACGACAGGCGCACCGCTATCCGTCGCAACGAGATCGGCTTCGTCTACCAGTTCCACCATCTGCTTCCTGAGTTCACCGCTCTCGAAAACATCATGATGCCGCAGTTGATCGCCGGGCTCGGCAAGGCTGAGGCCGCAGAACGGGCAAGGGCGCTTCTTGATTACATGCGTATCGGCCACCGCGCCGATCATCGCCCGACGGAGCTCTCAGGCGGCGAACAGCAGCGCGTGGCGATCGCCCGCGCCGTTGCCAATGCCCCCTTGGTATTGCTGGCCGATGAGCCGACCGGCAACCTCGATCCCGAAACCGCAGGCTATGTGTTCGAGGCACTCGAGGCATTGGCCCGCCAGTCGGGCCTTGCAGCCCTGATTGCCACGCACAATCATGAGCTGGCATCGTTGATGGACCGCCGGGTGACGATCGAGGACGGCAAGGTCGTCGAGCTGAAATAACGCTCAGAAAGGCGCCCGTCTTCGATGATGCGGGCGATACCCAAATGACGCATGAGCTCTCGGCCTACGGGACAAAGAGGCCACCTCGATAGTCGAGTTCGTAGGCCTCGTCGCCGTCGACAAAGATGACCTCACGTCCGGAAAAGTGCCCGGTGTCGCCACGACTGCTATCGATGTATGTGCCGTAGGCGTGCCGATACTCCATTCCTCCGAGAAAGTGCTGCTTCTCGCGATACATGGTTTCGAGCGCGGCCTTGATGACGACGCCGGCGCGTTCCGCATCGATCAGATCAGGCCGAATGACGCGGCCGAAATAATTCATGGCCCAGCGGGTGTCGTCCTCGAACCAGACGGTTTCCTGTCCGGCGAAGTCGGTTCCACCGAAGTAACTGTCGAGATACCGCCACCGGTCGCGTTGGTAGCCGATATCGCGCGACCCCGCGCGCGATGACGGGCTTGCTACACCGCCACCGACATACGTCTTCGATTTGGCTTCCACGATGAAGTCTTTGAGCTGCTCGATGCTGGCCATGAGAACACCCTGTTTGTTCCCTGGCAGCATGCCGCGATAACCCGTCGATGTAAAGAACAAAACGGGAACAAATGGCTCAGTTAGTAGATGCCGCAGGCGTGCTGGCCGCGGTCGTCGGTCCAGTCCTTGAGAAGGACAAGCGCGCCTTTGGCGCTAACGGGCTTGTCATTCGACTTGCCCTTGCCGGTCAGCACATTCAGATCGCAGTGCGAGGTGTTGCCGGGATCGAGCGTGTCGTAAGACGAGTAGGTATAACCGGCGACGACGAAGTCGAAATTGCGATAGGCGATGGTGAGTTTCTGTTCCCAGCGGTCGCGGCCGACCGAATCGTTGTGGGTGGTAATCAGCAGCGAGCCATTGGGGAGCGCCGTGATGGATGGCGCCTGGCCGACTAGGCCGTATTGGCCCCAGACCTTGTTCGGGATGGCTGACTTGAGCGCTAGCGGGCCGTCTTCGCCGGCGAGGTAGATGTAGACGGCATTGTCCTCGTCCGTCCCGTCGCCAGGTTTCACCAGCAGCGCCAGATCGTTTGCACCGTCTTTGTCCCAGTCGCCGGTAGCGGCCGAAACGATGCGACCGGGATCGATTGCCTCAGCGGCAAACGCGAGGGAAGGAAGCAGGAAAACGAGAGGCAGGGTCAGGCGTGCATTCATGTCGCTGGTGCTCCGTGTGGTTGCTTTAGTCATAGGCGCGATGGACGGACCGCTCAAGGTTTCGCTTAATGGTCTGGAGCGGTCATTGTCGACGCAGTTAACCATGCGCAGTGGAAAGCGGGCGCTGTGCTTGGCGGCGGTTGACTTGAGAACAAAAATGGAACAAAAGAAAAACATAACGGAAAAGGAGCCATGTTATGACTGATTTTGTTCGTGACCTCGCCGCCTTCACATCGATGGGCCTGTTCGTCGCCAGCGTTGCCTTCATCGCTCTCGGGCTCTGATCCCAGGGCATATTTAAGATGCGGCGCGACCCCGATGCGGGGTCGCTTGATACCATCCCGGCACCGCACCGGTGAAAAGAACGCCGGCCCACGATGCAAAACTGGACATGGCGGGTGATAAACGGGATATCCTGACACCCTGACAGGAATCAGGGTGTAGAAATGGCGAATCAGGGCAGCGTGGAACGGAATGATCAGACGACTGCAGACCCGCAGTTCGTGCATCTGCGCGTTCACTCGGCTTTTTCGCTGCTCGAAGGCGCATTGCCTATTAAGAAGGTAATCGGCAAGGCTGTAGCCGACGCCCAGCCGGCGATCGGTATCGCCGACACCAACAATCTTTTCGCAGCGCTTGAATTTTCCCAGAAGGCGGCCGAAGACGGCCTGCAGCCGCTGACCGGCTGTCAGTTGTCGATCGACATGGAAGACGAGGCTGACGGCGAACGTCGCGGCCACGCCCAGCAACTTGCCAAGCTGCCGGCCATCGTCCTGATCGCCGCGACCGACGACGGTTACACGCGACTGGTCGATCTGGTCAGTCGCGCCTATCTCGGCGGCGAAGGCAGCCAGGTCACGAGGATCACGCGGTCGTGGCTCATGGAGGCCGGCACCGACGGGTTGATCGCGCTTTCAGGCGCCGGCGGCGGCCCGATAGACATGGCAGTGAAATCCGGCTCTGCGGCCTTGGCCGAAGCGCGCCTGGAAGCCCTCAAGGATCTCTTCGGCGATCGGCTCTACATCGAGCTGCAACGGCACGGCAATTTTGATCGCCGACATGAAAGCCGGATGATCGACCTAGCGTACAAGTTCGATGTGCCTCTGGTTGCAACCAACGAGGCGTTCTTTCCCTCGCCATCCGACTATGATGCGCACGACGCGCTGATGGCGGTCGCCCATAACGCCATGGTTTCCGATGACAGCCGCTTCAGGCTGACACCGGATCACTACCTCAAGAGCCGGAAGGAGATGGCGGCGCTTTTTGCCGACCTGCCCGAAGCGCTCGAAAACACCATCGAGATCGCGCGGCGCTGCTCGTTCATGCTGAAGACGCGCGGGCCGATCCTGCCGCGCTTCACCGGCGCCTCGGACGATCCGGAGGAGGCCGAGCGCGCCGAGTCCAGCGAATTGCGCCGGCAGGCGGAAGAGGGGCTTGACGATCGTTTGCGCAAGCTCGGCATCGCGCCCGGCTATACCGAGGAGGAGTACCGCGAACGGTTGGCGTTCGAACTCAGCGTCATCGAGCGCATGAAGTTCCCCGGCTACTTCCTGATCGTTGCCGACTTCATCAAGTGGGCCAAGCAGCACGACATTCCCGTTGGCCCAGGCCGTGGTTCCGGCGCAGGCTCGCTGGTCGCCTATGCGCTGACGATCACCGACGTCGATCCCATGCGGTTCTCGCTGCTGTTCGAACGCTTCCTCAATCCCGAACGCGTATCGATGCCCGACTTCGACATCGACTTCTGCCAGGACCGGCGCGAAGAAGTCATTCGCTACGTCCAGGCGAAATACGGCCGCGAGCAGGTCGCCCAGATCATCACGTTCGGTTCGCTCCAGGCGCGTGCGGCATTGCGCGACGTCGGTCGTGTGCTCGAAATGCCCTACGGCCAGGTCGACAAGATCTGCAAACTCGTGCCCAACAACCCGGCCAATCCGACGCCGCTGTCAAAGGCGATCGAGGAAGAGCCGCGCCTGCAGGAAGAGGCGGAAAAGGAACCGGTCGTCGCCCGTCTTCTCGACATCGCGCAGAAGATCGAAGGCCTTTATCGCCATGCCTCGACCCACGCGGCCGGCATCGTGATCGGCGATCGGCCGCTGTCGAAGCTCGTGCCGATGTATCGCGATCCGCGTTCCGACATGCCGGTGACCCAGTTCAACATGAAGTGGGTCGAACAAGCTGGTCTCGTGAAGTTCGACTTCCTCGGCCTGAAGACGCTGACGGTGCTGAAGGTCGCGGTCGACTTCGTCAAGGTGCGCGGCATCGAGGTCGATCTCGCCAGCATTCCGCTCGACGACGAGAAGACCTACGAGATGCTGTCGCGCGGCGAGACAGTCGGCGTGTTCCAGGTTGAAAGTGCCGGCATGCGCAAGGCGCTGATCGGCATGCGGCCCGACTGCATCGAAGACATCATCGCGCTGGTGGCGCTCTATCGCCCAGGCCCGATGGAGAACATCCCGGTCTACAACGCCCGCAAGCACGGCGAAGAAGAGATCGAATCGATCCATCCGAAGATCGACCATCTGCTCAAGGAAACGCAGGGCGTTATCGTCTACCAGGAACAGGTGATGCAGATCGCCCAGGTCCTGTCGGGCTATTCGCTCGGCGAAGCCGACCTTCTGCGTCGCGCCATGGGCAAGAAGATCAAGGAGGAGATGGACAAGCAGCGCGCCCGTTTCGTCGACGGCGCAGTCAAGAACGAGGTGTCGAAGCCGCAGGCCGACCTGATCTTCGACCTTCTCGCCAAGTTCGCCAACTACGGCTTCAACAAGTCGCACGCTGCCGCCTACGCCATCGTCTCCTACCAGACGGCCTATATGAAGGCGCATTATCCGGTCGAGTTCCTGGCCGCATCGATGACGCTCGACATGGCCAATACGGAGAAGGTCAACGACTTCCGTCAGGATGCCGGGCGTCTTGGCATCCAGGTTATTGCGCCATCGGTACAGTCCTCCTTCCGGCACTTTCAGACCGGCGACAAGCGCATCTATTATTCCTTGGCAGCGATCAAGGGCGTCGGCGAATCAGCGGTCGAGCACATCGTTGCCGTTCGCGGTGACCGCGAGTTTGCAAGCCTTGAGGACTTCTGCCTGAGGATCGACCCGAAGCTGCTCAACCGGCGTGTGTTCGAAAGCCTGATCGCGGCCGGCGCCTTCGATTGCTTCGGCTATGACCGTGCCGAACTGGTCGGCGGTCTCGATCGCATCCTCGGCTTTTCCCAGCGTGCGCAGGAAAACAAGACGAGCGGACAGAGCGATATGTTCGGCGCAGGGGCTGCAACCGGACCGGAACGGATAGCACTTCCCGCCTACACGCCGTGGCTCGCCTCGGAAAAACTGCACCGCGAGTTTCAGGTGCTGGGCTTCTATCTCTCGGCCCATCCGCTCGATACTTACAATCCACTGCTCGCCAAGATGCGCGTCCAGACTTTCGGCGACTTCGCCGGAGCAGTGAAGAAGGGGGCAACGGCGGGACGTCTTGCTGGCACCGTTACCTCCAAACAGGAGCGCAAGACCCGGACTGGCAACAAGATGGGCATCATCGCCTTCTCCGATTCATCCGGCCAGTTTGAGGCCGTGCTGTTTTCGGAAATGCTGCACCAGTATCGCGACCTGCTGGAGCCCGGCAAATCGCTGGTGATGACGGTTCAAGCCGAAGAACGCCCGGAAGGCATCGGTCTTCGCATCCAGACCCTGCGCTCGCTCGAGGAAGAATCGCTGCAGATGCAGAAGGCGCTGCGCGTCTATGTCCGCGATTCCGGACCGCTGAAGTCGATCGCCGCCCATTTGAATGCGCGGGGCGAAGGCCTCGTTTCCTTCATCGTCATCAAGGATAACGGCCAGCGCGAGATCGAAGTCGAGCTCAACGAGAAGTTCCGGATTTCGCCGGAGATCGCAGCGGCGCTCCGCTCGGCCCCGGGGGTGGTTGACGTCGAACTCGTCTGACCGCGCGCCATGAATGCTTGCGGCGGCGCCGATGACGGTACGCCACGTCCGACGCGGTCGCTGCATTTCCTTGGCGTCATGTCTGGTGCACGGGGCGTCAGCCCCGTGGTGATGCGCGGGTGATGGTGATGAAATCGGTACCGTCGCCGGTCTCAAGTCCGCTTTCCATATCGGAGATCGACAGCGACGAACCATCGGCAAGCAACCCGCCGATCCGCTTGCGGACATCGTCGGAGACCGCCAGACGGCCAAGCGTGCGCTGGATGGCATTGAAGGCGGATGCGTCGGCGTCGGCGGTGATCCCAAGGCGCCTTTTCGTCGATGCCGGCAGATGGTTTTCGAGCGATACGCCGTACCACTTGCCTTCACTCTTTCCCTCGTTGATCTCCTGAAATTGCAGGAAATGCGTGCCGAGCGCCTGCTCCGGCTTTTCGATCGTGACGCCGGCTTCGAAAATCGGCTTAAAACCCTGACGGACAAGAATCACCCCATTGGGGGGAGTGTCGCGGCCGGCCTTATTGAAGATGGCTCCGGCAAGTTCCGACGTCAGCTTGCCGTCCACGGTCTGTCCCTCGGCGGTCTGGAACGCGCTGATGGCGGCGACTGTGTCCGGGCCGATGTGGCCATCTGGTACACCTGCGACATAGCCGAGTTGGTTCAGCGCCAACTGGACTTCACGCCTGATATCGCGCTCGCCGCGCCGGGTGATCAGCATGCGGATCGGCTCGCGGTCTTCTGCTTTGATGACTGACGTGGTGGTCGATCCCGTGGTCATCGCCACTTCGACCGGCATGGTCTCGGTCTGGCTGATCGCCGGGCGGAGGGGCACATCCGACAGCGGCGCAGGGTTCTCGCCCGGCGCCGGTTCGCGCTGAAAGAGCATGGCGCTCGACACTTCCGTCGGGCTGACCTGCCGGTCCGTAATCAGAACATGCACGCCGCGCGACGTCATCTTGAAGAGACTGGCGGCAAACTTGCTCGGCAGGCGCACGCAACCGTGCGAGGCGGGATAGGCCGGTACGTGATTGGAGCCATGCAGCGCAATGCCTGACCAGGTCAGCCGCTGCATGAAGGGCATCGGCGCGTTCGAATAGATGTTGGATTTGTGATGACGCCGTTTTTCAAGGATCGAGAAGATACCCGTCGGCGTGGAATGGCCGGCCTTCCCCGTAGAAACCGCCGACGTCGCGATTACCGCGTCGCCGTCGTAGACGACGAGGGATTGCTGGTTCTTCGAGACGATGATCTGCAGCGGCGCGTTGCTGCCGGCAAAGCCGGCTGCAGGCGAAAACAAGAAGACGACGACGCTGGCCGTGAGAGCGAAACGCGATACCATACACTCATCCCAACACGTAAACTGGCCGATGAGCTTAGGCTGAAATATTTAAGGAATTCGTCCGGGTCGGACCTACAGCGCCGCGCGTCTTGTGAGACGCGCAAAGGTCGCTGTAGCACTTTGAATTACTGCATGTTTTTATCCTTAAATCGAATGCGATTTAAGGAAACATGCAGTAGGAAACGTCAAGCCGCCGCCGATAACGCACTAGTGATCGCGCTTTCGGCTGCCGAATGTGTAGCCGGTTTCGACGCTTGCCTTGCCGAACTTGTCGCGCAGCTTGTTGATGGCGTGCTCGGCGGCGGCGCGACGGGTTGCAGCTGGATCGACCAGATCGGGGGGATCTGCGAGATCCGGGCTGGAAAGATCGCTGACGCCGATGCCGATCAGCCGGTACTTCGTGCCGTCGACTTCGTTCTCCAGAAGCTGCAGCCCGGTGCGAAAGATGCGGTCTGCGAGCCGCGTCGGACTGTCGAGGCGGCGGTTGCGGGTCCTGGTCTTGAAGTCGGCAGTCTTCAGTTTCAAGACAACCGTCTGGCCAGCGAGTTCGGATTTGCGCAGGCGATGTGCGACCTGTTCGCTCAGTCGGCGCAAGTGCATGACGAGATCGTCGTAGCGGGCGAGATCGTCGTTGAATGTCGTTTCGGACGACACGCTTTTTGCCTCGCCGTCGATCTCGACCGTTCTTTCGTCCAGGCCGCGCGACAGGCGGTAGAGCCTCTGGCCCATGGTGCCGTAACGGCGCATGAGGTCGGCTTCCTCCATCATCTGAAGCTGACCGATCGTGCGAATGCCATCGCGCTCCAGCGTGGCGGCGAACGCCTTCCCCACGCCCCAGATCAAGGTCACTGGCCTTTCTCTCAGGAATTCGAGCGCCTCGGCCTGGCCGATCACCGAGAAGCCACGAGGCTTCTGCAGATCGGAGGCAACCTTGGCGAGGAACTTGCAGTATGAGAGGCCCACAGAGACCGTAATCCCGATCTCCTGTTCGACACGGCGGGCAAAGCGGGCGAGCGTGCGGGCGGGAGGATCGTGGTGCAGTCTCTGCGTGCCGCTCAGTTCCAGGAACGCCTCGTCGATGGAGAGCGGTTGCACCAGGGGTGTCAGCTCCTGCATCAGCATGCGGACCTCGCGGCCGACGCGAACGTATTTTTCCATATTGGGCTTGATGACGACTGCCTGCGGACAGGCTTCGAGCGCCTTGAACATCGGCATGGCCGAGCGCACGCCGTGGATGCGGGCGATGTAGCAGGCCGTGGAAACCACGCCGCGCTTGCCGCCGCCGATAATCACCGGCTTGTCGGCAAGCTCCGGATTGTCCCGCTTCTCGACCGAGGCGTAAAACGCATCACAATCGATATGGGCGAGGGTCAGGTCGTAAAGTTCTGCATGACGCAAGAGACGGGGACTGCCGTAGGCAAGGCAGCGTCGCGCGGTCGCGGTCTGTTCCCTGAGGCAGTCACGGCAGAAGCCTGGAGTTTGAGAACCGCTGTCGAGCATATCTGGAACAAATGTTGAACATTGCGACTTTACGCTCTACGCTAGCGAGTCTCAAGGGAGGCCGCGTTGGAAATTGCCTTGCATGTCAGGTTGCCGACGCCAAGCCGCTGGCCGGATTTCGTGCGTCGTCTTGCGGCTCTCGATCTGCTGGTCCGGCTGCCGCTATCGCTGGAAATGCGCGCGAATGGCATTCGCAGCGTCGACCCAGTCCGCGGCAATGTGAACGCAAGTGTCCGGCGCGGGCGCGAGCGCCCGGAACTCGGCGTTGGCCATCAGATTGATCAGCAGGCAGGTCGGCGCGTGCGCCTGCACCGATTGCAGGTTGCGCGCGAGGTCGTCGATGAAAACAACGGGAAGGGCCCGGCCGGCATGCAGTCGCTTTACGATCGGCCCTTTGGGGTCTTCCGAAGCGAGCAGCGGATAGGGAAGATCCAGCCGGTTCAGCAGGGCACGCCGCGCGGCCGCATGGCGCGGCGGCATGGCTGTCAGAAAGACGATGTCAGCCTGGGTCGACAGGTCGCGCAGGGTTTCGACAACGCCGACAGCCGGGGTCTGCCAGCGATCCTGCGTGGCGTAGAATGTTTCGAGCAATTCCTTGACGTCCGCCTCGCTGGCCGTGTGTTCCGTTGCGCGATGGATGATGTTGCCGGTCAGCCGAAACGAACGCGGCAGCAGGACATGGTCGCGGCTTTCGAGAAAAGCCCGGAAGGGGCTGAGGAATTCGAGCACGACTTCGTCGATGTCGCTGACGACAAGCGGGCGGTCGCCGAGGCGGATTTCATCGTCGAAGACGGTGTTGCTCACGCTCAGCTGTCCTGCAGGTCGGCGGCGCCGGAAAGTTTCTCATGCGCACGCGCGACATCCTGCGGGGCTGTCCCCGTCGCCTCGCAGAAGGCGATCAGCGTCGGTTCATGGTCCATGAGAAAGGCGACGAGCCCACCCATGAAGCCCGGCTCGCCGATCGCATTGCGCAGGGAGGACGGGTCCGTGCCGGTCAGCGCCAGAAATCGGGACAGCAGGTCCGGCTCGCCGGCAAGCCAGGCGAGGATGTCGATGGCGATTTCGTCGGCGCTCTTCAATGTCTTGGCCTCCTACTGTTTTTACGCCCGGAATTACCTATTTTTCAACCAAATAGGTTTATCGGTGAACTTGAGGAAATGGGTCGAGTCGTTGGTTCTGCAACTTAGATGTCTTGAGAAGACTTGCAAGAAGACGACGGACAGCAAGGGATCGACATGCCCAAACAGGTAATGATTGTTGAGGATAACGAGCTGAACATGAAGCTCTTCCGCGACCTGATTGAGGCTTCCGGTTACGCGACGATCCAGACGCGCAACGGTATGGAGGCGCTCGAGCTGGCGCGGAAGTATCGCCCCGATCTGATTTTGATGGACATTCAGCTGCCGGAGGTCTCCGGGCTCGAAGTCACGAAGTGGCTGAAGGAAGATGATGAGTTGCACGTCATCCCGGTGATCGCCGTGACTGCCTTCGCCATGAAGGGCGACGAGGAACGCATCCGTCAGGGCGGATGCGAAGCCTATGTTTCAAAACCGATTTCTGTGCCAAAGTTCATTGAGACGATCAAGACCTACCTTGGCGATGCCTGACTGGCGGGAAAATTGATATGACTGCGCGCATTCTTGTTGTCGATGACGTGCCTGCCAATGTTAAGCTTCTCGAAGCGCGTCTGCTCGCTGAGTATTTCGATGTGCTGACGGCCGGTGATGGCCATACGGCGCTGACACTCTGCGAGACGACGCCGGTCGACCTGGTGCTTCTCGACATCATGATGCCCGGCATCGACGGCTTCGAGGTCTGCGAGCGTCTGAAGGCCAATCCGCGCACAGCTCATATTCCCGTCGTCATGGTGACGGCACTCGACCAGCCATCCGATCGGGTTCGCGGGTTGAAGGCCGGCGCCGACGATTTCCTGACGAAGCCGGTCAACGATTTGCAGCTGATGTCGCGGGTGAAGAGCCTCGTCCGCCTGAAGAACGTCAGCGACGAATTGCGGCTGCGTGCCCAGACCGCGCAGACGATCGGCCTGCAGGAACTGGCCCGCCAGGACCGCCCGGACGAGCCGGGAAGCATCCTTCTGGTCGACGGCCGTGGCTCCTCTCAGGAGCGGCTTCAGCGCACGCTCAAGCCGATTGCAGATGTCTCTGTCATCTCGGATCCGCAGGCGGCGCTGTTCGAAGCGGCGGAGAACAATTTCGATCTCGTCATCGTCAACGCCAATTTCGACGACTACGATCCCCTGCGGCTGTGCTCCCAGTTGCGGTCGCTGGAGCGCACACGTTTCATTCCGATCTTGCTGATCACCGATCAGGGGAATGACGAGATGATCGTGCGGGCGCTCGATCTCGGTGTTACCGACTACATCATCAGGCCGGTCGATCCCAATGAGCTTGTCGCCCGCTCGTTGACGCAAATCAGGCGCAAGCATTGCAACGATATGCTGAGAAAGAGCGTGCAGCAGACAATAGAGCTGGCGGTCACCGATGGCCTGACAGGGCTGCACAACCGCCGCTATCTCGATAATCATCTGAAGCTGCTGCTCGATCGTGCGGCAGCACGCGGTCGTCCGTTGTCGATTTGCATGACCGACATCGATCGGTTCAAGCAGGTCAACGACACGTATGGTCACGATGTCGGTGATGAAGTGTTGCGCGAGTTTGCCAGCCGTATCCGCTCCACCGTGCGCGGCGCCGATCTGGCCTGCCGCTTTGGCGGCGAAGAGTTCGTCGTGGTCATGCCCGACACACTGCCCGAGATGGCGGCTGCCGTTGCCGAGCGGTTGCGCCATATCATTGAGAGCCAGCCATTCTCGATACCCCATGCGGATGGCGCGCTGGTCATTACCGCGTCCATGGGCATTGCCGGTCTGAAACTCGAAGGCGACACGACGGAAGCTTTGCTGAAGCGCGCAGATATGGCGCTCTACCAGGCGAAGAAAGAGGGTCGCAACAGAGTGGTGGCGGCTGCAGCCTGACGGAAAGAACCGAGCCTCCCGTTGCCTGCTGGCGGCTTGGCGAAATTCCGGATCCCTCTTGCGATATGCCTTTAAAGTTGTATTCTCCGTCGCAACGATGCTACCGAGGGGTTTGGTAGCCGCGGCGCGCAAACATTTACATGTGCCGATGTGAGACAGAATTAACCATGCGCCGAGCAACACCGCTTCGCGCATTAAGAATTCATTGATTTTTTTCTATTTTCAGGTGATGCTGATAAATGCGGGGCATAGCTTCCATCAGCTTCGGTTACCCCATGATGCTCAGGTCCGCCGCATCTCCTGGGTCGTGGGGTCGGTCGGTTGGCTTTTGACACCTGCGGAATCCTCGTGCCGCGGTCAGTAGCCAGCCGACCCCCATTCAAAGCGCTGTTCCGGAAGGGGCAGCGCTTTTTGATTCTTGCCTGTGCGCACGCGCAGTCGGGGCGGGCGTGACGGGAGGCAGGGCGTCAAACTGTCGGCGGCCGGTTCGTGGCGCGCCAACGGAAAGGGGCGCCAAACCTTGCGGCTGGCGCCCCTTGATTCCACGAAACGTCAGATCTTACTTGATCTTGGTTTCCTTGAATTCGACGTGCTTCTTAGCGACCGGATCGTACTTGGTCTTGGTCATCTTGTCCGTCATCGTACGGCTGTTCTTGGTCGTGACGTAGAAGAAACCCGTGTCGGCTGTCGACAGCAGCTTGATCTTGATGGTGGTGGCTTTTGCCATGGTCGTCCTGCCTTTATGAAAATGAACGCCGTGGAAAACCGGGTGCGGGCCACGGGCAAGGTTGGCGCGAAACTACAAATCGCGGCTGAAAAGTCAAGACCGTTTTGGATTCAAAACGATCCTTACAACCGAAAGCGCGACGTAAAGACCGAAAAACCCGGCAATTGCCCAGGCAAAGCCGTTGTTGCCGGCCACATCCATCGACGCACCTATGACCTGCGGCCCGGCAACGGTGCCGACCGCATAGGAAAAGACGAACGCTGCATTGGCGGCTGCGAGATCGGAGCCTTGCAACCGAGAACCGAGATGGCTGAGACCGACCGTGTAGAGACCAGAGACGCAACCGCCCCAGAACAACAGCACGATCGCCATCAGGAACCAGCTTTCCACCAGCATCGGCAGACAAAGGGCACCGATGAGGCCGATGACGGTCATAGCCGACAGCAATGTGCGCTTGTCCTTGATCTGGTCTGACAACATGCCGAGCGGAATCTGGAAGATGAAATTGCCGACACCCATCACGGTCAACAGCAGCGCCGCCTGTGATTCGGTGAAGCCCGATCGTGTCCCGTAGACCGTAAAGAGCGATAATCCGCCCGATTCGACTGCGCCGAAGATGAAGACGGCGGCCGTCGCCGTCGGCACCAGGAAGATATAGCGCATGAAGTGGCGGTCTGGCTTTTCGTCGATCACCGGGCTCTCGTCCCGGGCGATGAAGATCGGCACGGCGGCGAGCAGGATCACGCTGGCACCGACCACGAAGGGCAAGACGCCCTCGCTGCCGAGGATCGAGAAGAGCAGCGGCCCGCTCAGGAAGCCGAGCGATAGAACCGTGCCGTAGATGCCGAGCACGAAGCCCCGTTTCGCTGGCGGCGCGGTGGCATTGATCCAGAACTCGGAGAGGATGAAGAGTACGGTAATGGCACCATGGAAGACGACGCGCAGCGGAAACCAGAGCCAGAAGTTGGTAATGTAGTAGAAACCGAAAGCGCTGATTGCGGCGAGGAGGACGGCCCAGAGCATCGTCGGCGCAACACCGTGACGATGTGCGAACTTGGTCGTGAAGGACGCTGCGACCATGGAGGCCACGCCGGCCATCGCGGAATTGAGACCAATCAGCGTCGACGAGATGCCGCGCTTCTCCATGATGCTCGAAAGCAGCGGCAGGCCGAGGCCGATGGCTATGCCGACGGCGCTGATGGCGGAGACCGCCGCAATCAGCGAAGGCCAGTGAATTTCCTCAACCGGTGCTGGGCACCCGGGCGTCGGCTGTGACATGCGACGGTGGTCCTTAGAGAAGCGTGCGGATGAGCCGCCCACGGCGCGTGAAATAGAACGGCACGGAGCGCTCATAGGGGAGCGATGGGTCCGCGTTAAGGCCGCTTCTCAAATCCGAAAGGATGATGGCGGTGATCTCCGGTATCCGGAGAGAGGGGAGGTCGTTGACATCGATCCACTGCAAATCCTGGAGCTCCCGGCTTTCCAGAACCCGCGATGTATCGACTTCGGCTTCGTCCGCGAAGATCGCGAAGAAGCGCGTATCGAACCGCCTCGAGTGTCCCGGAGGAGTAATGGCACGAGCCATATAGCGCAAGTTTGCGAGATCTGGAAGAAAGGGCAATGGGGCTTCCGCCTCTGCCTGGGGCGTGCCCAGGGGAACGCCCGCTTCCTCGTAGAGTTCTCTCAATGCCGCCAGGGCCAGCGCTCTGGCGCGAGCGTCGCTGACCGGTGGCCCCTCGACGCTTTTCAGCGCCTGGAGAACGGCAGGGTTGAGGTCGCTGGAAAACGCGAGGCGATGGTCGGTCGGGTCTCGGCGCCCGCCGGGAAAGACGTAGAGATCGGGCATGAAGACATGCGCGCTGCTGCGTCGGCCCATCAGCACCCGCACGTCGCCACCGGAGCGGTCAAGCAGCATGATCGACGCTGCGTCACGCGGCCTTGCACGCCGCTCAGGAGCGCCAGAGACCGGGGCGACGCTTTCGCGTCCTGAGCTCATGCGGAGGGATCTCGCGCAGGCAGGATGTCCTCCGGGGTGTCCTCTTGTCCACCGAATCCGTGCATCTTCAATGCCCATTGCAGGCCGATGACAGCGCCCTTGATCGGCTGCAGCAGTGCGAGCGAGCTGATGAGCGTAATCGGCGTCCAGATGGCCAGGTGCTGCCACGTCGTCAACGGCAGGATCATGTCGGTCATCATGTAGCCGCCGAGCACCAGATGGCCGACGATGGTGACGACGATGTAGGGCGGAAAGTCGTCGGCGCGCTGGTGGTCCATACGCTCGCCACAGGCCGCGCAGGCATCGACGGCTTTGACGTAGCTGCGGAAGAGCTTGCCGCTGCCGCAGGCCGGGCAGGTGCCGAGAAAGCCGCGGCGCATCGACCGGCCGACGGCACGTTCCTCAGTGGCATGGCCTCCGAGATGAAGCGTTTCCTTGTCCGTTGCCGTCATCTGCATTCTCTCCTTGTCGAAGCCGCTGGCCACTTCTCGTGGCCTAGCGCTTCCCGCGCGGCGGCCGTGTTCCGGGCGTCTTGCGCGGGCCCGAGCGATCGCGGCGCCCCGATTTGTGGAAGGAGCGCGTGGCGGTCGGCATCTTACGGCCTTCGCTGATCATCTCGAAGCGAAGCGCGCCGGCAAGCGGCACGGCTTCGACCAATTTGACCTGCACCTGATCGCCGAGACGAAAGCCGAGGCCGGTCTTTTCGCCGGAAAGGGCCTGATGCGCCTCATCATAGATGAAGTAGTCTCGTCCGAGCGTAGATATAGGCACGAACCCGTTGGCGCCATAGGCCGGCAGAGTGACAAAAAGTCCCGCCTTGGTGACGCCGGCAACACGGCCTTCGAATTCCTCGCCGATGCGGCCGTTCAGGTGGTGGGCGATCAGCCGGTCGACGGTGTCGCGCTCGGCGGCCATGGCCCGGCGCTCAAAGGTGGAGATCTCAGCGGCGATATCGTCGAGCACAGCTTCTTCCGGCGGTGTGAGACCGCCTTCGCCAAGCCCGAGCGAGGCGACCAGCGCCCGGTGCACGATCAGATCGGCGTAGCGCCGGATCGGCGAGGTGAAGTGCGCATATTTCAAGAGGTTGAGGCCGAAATGGCCAATATTCTCAGGGCTGTAGATCGCCTGGCTCTGGGAGCGCAGCACCATCTCGTTGACCATCGTTTCGAACGGCTTGCCCTCGGCCTTGGCCAGGATGCCGTTGAAGTGGTTCGAGCGCATGTTGCCGCCCTTGACCAGCGCGATGTCGAGCGTGGCGAGGAACTCGCGCAGGCTCTCCTGCTTGGCCAGCGACGGCTGGTCGTGCACACGATAGATCAGCACCTGGCGCTTCTGCTCGAGCGTCTCGGCGGCGGCGACGTTCGCCTGGATCATCATTTCTTCGATCAGCTTGTGCGCGTCGAGGCGCTCCGGCACGAAGACGCGATCGACGGTGCCGTCGGGCTTCAGGATGATCTTGCGCTCGGGCATGTTCAGCTCGAGCGGCTGGCGGCGGTCACGACCACGCGTGAGCGTGCGATAGGCCTCCCAGAGCGGCTTCAGGATCGTGTCGAGGATCGGACCGGTCTTGTCGTCGGGGTTGCCGTCGATGGCGGCCTGAGCCTGCTGGTAGGACAGCTTGGCCGCGCTCTTCATCATGATGCGATGGAAGGTATGGCCCGCCTTGCGGCCTTCCTTGGAAAAGCGCATGCGCACGGCGAGCGCCGGCCGGTCGACACCTTCCTTGAGCGAGCAGAGATCGTTGGATATCCGCTCGGGCAACATGGGAACGACACGATCGGGGAAATAGACCGAGTTGCCGCGCTTCAGCGCTTCGAGGTCGAGTGCCGATTTCGGCCGGACATACCAGGAGACGTCGGCAATCGCGACGGTGACGATGACGCCGCCCGGATTGTCCTCCGACGGGTCCGGCTCTGCGTGAACAGCGTCGTCGTGGTCCTTCGCATCGGCCGGATCGATGGTGATCAGTGGCAGAGAACGCCAGTCTTCCCGATGCGCCATGCTGGCCGGGCCGGCGTCTTCCGCTTCCTTCAGCACGCGTTCCGGAAAGACATGCGGGATGCCATGGGCATAGATGGCGATCATCGAGATCGCCTTTTCCGAAGCGACCGAACCGACGACATTTTGAACCTGGGCGCGCGGCAGGCCGTAGCGGCCAAGACGTGTGAGCTGAACTTCGATCAGATCGCCGTCCTTCGCGTCACCGACGAAGTCCGGATCAACAAGGATTTCCTCGCCGCGCTTTTCGATCGGCATCAGGCGTCCGCCGCCGCCAGGCGTGGCGCGGAAGACGCCGAGGACGGCGTCCCGACGCTTGTCGAGGACCTTGATGATACGCGCGGTATAGGCCGGACCGCCACGGTCCTTGGCCGGGAAGATCTTGGCAAGCACGCGGTCGCCGAGGCCGCCGACCGGCGTCTTGCCCTTGTCCTTGCCGACAGTCGACTGCTTGATCAGCACTGCCGGTGCGACGCCGTCATCGTCCAGCCATTCGGCCGGGCGGCCGATCAGTTCGCCGTCGACGTCACGCATGGTGATATCGAGCACGGTAACCGGGGGAAGGGCGCCCGGGCGCACGAGCGACTTGCGTTTCTTCTCGACTAGCCCGTCTGCTTCCAGCGAACGCAGCAACGCCTTGAGTTCGATGCGGGTGTCGCCCTTCAAACCGAAGGCCTTGGCAATTTCACGCTTGGAGGCGCGTTCCGGATTTTCGGCGATGAAGCGCATCAGCACGTCGCGCGGGGGAACGGCGCCGTGGATGATCGAGGTTTTCTCCGGCGCCGGCGCGGCCTTTGCCGCGCGGCCCTCTTTCCTGCCGGAACCTTTTCCGGATCTTTCGGTCGGGTCGCGCGGTATTCTGGTCAAGGTCAGTCCTTCTTGGCCTTCGCGGCCGTCTTTGGTTTTGCCTTGGCAGGCGCCTTAGGCTTGGTCGTCTTCTTGGCCTTGGCCGCGCCGTCTGTCGCAGCCTTGGACGACTTCGTCGCCTTTGCCTTCGTTGCCTTGCCCTTGCCGGTGCCGCTCTTGGCGGCACGTTCGGCAATGAGCGCGAGCGCCTCTTCGACCGTTACCGACTGCGGATCCTTGCCTTGCGGCAAGGTTGCGTTGACCTTGCCCCAGTTGACATAGGGCCCGTAGCGTCCGTCGCGGACGGTGATGGCGCCGCCTTCGGCGTGGTCACCCAGTTCCTTCAGCGCAACCGCCGCGCCGCGTCCACGACCGGCTCCGGCCTTGGATTGCTTGTCGGCAATCACCGAGACGGCGCGGTTCAGGCCGATCGAGAAGACGTCTTCGATCGATTCGAGGTTCGCATAGGTGCCGTCATGCAGCACGAAGGGTCCGTAGCGGCCAAGGCCCGATGAAATCATCTTGCCGGTTTCGGGGTGCGCGCCGATGTCGCGCGGCAGCGAGAGCAGGGCGACAGCCTTCTCATGGTCGATGGAGGATGGCGTCCAGCCCTTGGGCAAGCTCGAACGCTTGGCTTCCTTGCCGTCGCCGCGCTGTACATAGGGGCCGAAGCGGCCGCTGCGCAGCGTGATTTCCTCGCCGGTATGCGGATCCTTGCCGAGCGCCTGCGGTTCGTTCGAGACCGAAGCCTCGGCGTCGCTGTTGCCGTCAGACGAAAGCTGGCGGGTGAAGTTGCATTCGGGGTAGTTCGAGCAGCCGACGAACGCGCCGTACTTGCCGAGCTTCAGCGACAGCTTGCCGGTGCCGCAGACCTGGCAGATGCGCGGATCGCTACCGTCTTCGCGCTTGGGGAAGACCAGCGGCGCCAGCTCCTCGTTCAGCGCGTCGAGCACGTTGGTTACGCGCAGTTCCTTGGTTTCTTCGATCTGCGCAAAGAAGTCCTTCCAGAAGTCGCGAAGAACGTCCTTCCAGTTGACCTCGCCCGCCGAAACCTGGTCGAGCTTTTCTTCGAGTGACGCCGTGAAGTCGTAGCCGACATAGCGTGTGAAGAAGCTTTCCAGGAACGCCGTGACGAGCCGCCCCTTGGCCTGGGGCACGAGCTTGCGCTTGTCGTTGGTGATGTAGTCGCGATCGAGCAGGGTCGTTACCGTCGCGGCATAGGTGGAGGGCCGGCCGATGCCGAGCTCTTCCATCTTCTTGATCAGCGTTGCTTCCGAGTAGCGCGGCGGCGGCTCGGTGAAATGCTGCGAGGCATTGATCTTCTGCTTTGCCAGGCTTTCGCGCGCGTTGATCTCCGGCAGGCGGCCATCTTCGTCGCCGTCGTCAGTCTGCTCGCCGTCTTCCTTGGCGTCGGTATAGGCGGCAATGAAGCCGTCGAAACGGATGACCGAGCCGGTGGCGCGCAGGCCGGCCTTGTTGCCACCGTTGTCGGCGGTGATCTCGGCGGTCGTGCGTTCGATCTCGGCGGAGGCCATCTGGCTGGCGATGCCGCGCTTCCAGACGAGATCGTAGAGCTTCAGCATGTCGCCGTCGAGGAAGCGGCGGACCTGGTCCGGTGTTCTGTTGAAGTCTGTCGGGCGAATGGCTTCGTGCGCTTCCTGGGCGTTTTTCGCCTTGGTGGAATAGAAACGCGGCTTTTCCGGCAGGTAGCGGTCGCCAAACTGGCTTCCGATCGCCTCACGTGCGGCCTCGATCGATTCCGGCGCCATCTGCACGCCGTCGGTACGCATATAGGTGATCAGACCGACGGTTTCTCCGCCGATGTCCACACCTTCATAGAGCTTCTGCGCGACCTGCATGGTGCGCGACGCGGAGAAGCCGAGCTTCGACGACGCAGCCTGCTGCAGGGTCGATGTCGTAAACGGCGGCGAGGGGTTTCGCTTGACCGGCTTGGCCTCGATGCTGTCGACGACATAGGTCGCGCCATCGAGCAGGGACTTCAGCCGGTTGGCTTCCTCGCCGTTGCCGACCGCACGCGGAGCCAGCCGCTTTCCGTCGGCCGAAACAAGTCGCGCCTCGAATTCGTCACCGCGCGGCGTTTTCAAGAGTGCCGACAGGTTCCAGTATTCTTCGGAGATGAAGCGTTCGATTTCCGATTCGCGGTCGCAGACGAGCCGCAGCGTGACCGACTGGACGCGGCCGGCGGAGCGGGCGCCGGGCAGCTTGCGCCAAAGCACCGGCGACAGGTTGAAGCCGACGAGATAGTCGAGTGCGCGGCGGGCGAGATAGGCATCGACCAGGGGAATGTCGAGATCGCGCGGATGGGCGATCGCGTCAAGCACGGCCTTCTTGGTGATGGCATTGAAGGCCACGCGTTTGACCGGCTTGTCGCCCAGCACCTTCTTCTTCCGGAGAAGATCGAGCACATGCCAGGAGATCGCTTCACCTTCGCGATCCGGGTCGGTCGCGAGGATGAGGCCATCAGATGCCTTCACGGCATCGGCAATATCCTTCATGCGTTTGGCCGACGCGGCGTCGACCTCCCAGGACATCTCAAAATCTTCGTCAGGACGAACCGAGCCGTCCTTGGCAGGCAGATCCCGCACATGGCCGAACGAGGCAAGAACCTTGTAGCCGGGGCCGAGGTACTTGTTGATCGTCTTTGCCTTCGAAGGCGATTCCACCACTACAACATTCATCGTCATTTTTCTGAGACAACCGGGTTTGGTCTTGCGTCAGCGCTGTTTGCACTGAGCATCGCCGAATATCGATGCCCCGAAATGGACAGGGATTCGAGCGGGGTCAAGGGGTTTCATTCAAAATAGCGACAGCGCTGCGTTATGCAGCTATCGAGAGAATAGATAATTAATTCTCCTTGTGATTGAGTCGCACGTGTTTTCTTCGTATTGGCGAATGTGCTTTTGTGTCGCCGGTTGTCAGCTGGATAGGGCGCAAACAAGAAGTTTTATTGCTCCGCATTGAGTGACACCAGCCCGCCAGCATGGCGGTTGAGGCGTCCTGCAAGGTCAAGCTCGAGCAGCACCAGGTAGACTTCGGCTGCGGGCAGCCCGGTGTGGCGGATGACATCATCAATTTCGGCCGGTGTCGGGCCTAATGCGTCGATGATCGCTGCCCGGTCGCCGTCGCCAAGTGACGCCGGCCGTCTCGGTGGGGCCTCATGGCTCGGCTCGTCGGCCCCTGCCGGCAAGGGCAGCTTGTATTGGCTGAGAGGCGCAAGCGCGCCGAGAACATCGTCGGACGTCGTCGTGACGATCGCGCCCTGCTTGAGCAGATCGTTGGTTCCGTGGCAGCGCGGGTCGAGCGGCGAGCCGGGAACGGCAAAGACCAGGCGGCCGAAATCAGCGGCATAGCGGGCAGTGATCAAGGAGCCCGAGCGGTTGGCTGCCTCGACGATCGCCACGCCGAGACTGATGCCGGCGATCAGACGGTTGCGTCTCGGGAAATCGCGAGCGCGCGGCTCCCAGCCGAACGGCATCTCGCTGACTGCCAGGCCTTGACCCGCCATGATGTCATTGAGCAGTCCGACATTCTCCGGTGGATAGGGTCGGTCGAGACCGCCGGCAAGCACCGCGATCGTGCCGGTGTCCAGGCTTGCCCGGTGGGCGGCGGTGTCGATGCCGCGCGCAAGTCCTGAGGTGATGACGTAGCCCGCCCGCCCGGCATCGCGCGCGATCATCGCTGCAAACTTGGCGCCGCTGACCGAGGCGTTGCGCGAACCGACGATGCCGAGAGAAGATCGCGTCGTGGCGTCGAGGTTGCCTTTGACGGCGAGAAGCGGAGGAGCGCCGTCGATCTGGCGAAGGGCGAAAGGATAGTTCGGTTCGCCGATGCCGACGAAGGTCGCTCCGAATCGGTGTCCAATCTCAAGCTCCCGTTCCGCTTCGGCGATGGTGGCGACGCGAAACGTCCGCGCTCCGGCGCCGCGCCGGGATAGTTCGGGCAACGCGTCAAGTGCCGCTTCGGCCGTGCCGAAATGATTGATGAGGTCGCGGAACGTGGCGGGGCCGACATTGTCGCTGCGGATCAGCCGCAGCCAGGAAATCTTCTGTCGTTCGGTCAGCGCAACTCCGGTCCGTCGTGCACTGACGTCCAACATCATCCCTTGTCTCCGATCCTGCTCTCGGTGCCTGCAAGCAGCCGCTGGATATTGGCGCGGTGTTTCACCCACGCAATCAGGGTCATGACCGCAAACAGCAGAGCGACTTTCTCGTGTCCCGAGATATAGAGTACAACCGGAATGACCGCAGTTGCAACCAGCGCCGACAGGGAGGAGTAACGGCTGATTTTTGCCATCGCCAACCAGATTGCCGCAAAGACAAGAACCATCCACGGCACGAGGCCGAACAGCACGCCGATATAGGTGGCGACGCCCTTGCCGCCCTTGAAGCCGAGCCAGACCGGGAAGAGATGGCCGAGGAAAGCGGCAAGGCCGGCAGCGATGCCGGCTTCGACGCCCCAGAGAGAAGCGATCGCGGCAGCGGCGGTGCCTTTCAAGGCGTCAAGCAGGAGGGTTGCCGCGGCAAGCTTCTTGTTGCCGGTTCTGAGCACATTGGTGGCGCCGATATTTCCCGAGCCGATCTTGCGAACGTCGCCAAGGCCGGCCATGCGCGTCAGGATCAGCCCGAAGGGGATCGAGCCGAGCAGATAGCCGAAAGCAAGGCTCAAGACCGTCGAGGGCAGCCCGAGCTGCCAGGAAAAAAGATTCACCGATTCCTCCCGCGCGACCGCTGTCGCCTATGCCGAATGCACAAGCTTGCCGGCAACATAGGTTTGCACAACCCGTCCGGTAAAGCGCGCATTTTCGAATGGCGTGTTCTTCGACCGCGAAACGATCGCTTCCTTGTAGAGGACCCAGGGCTCTTCGAGATCGACGACGGTGATGTCGGCCTTGGCGCCCAGCTTCAAGGTGCCGGCATCAAGTCCGAAGATCGCCGCCGGACGAGTGGACATCGCATCGATAAGGCGCATCAGCGGAACCTGGCCGCTGTTGTGCAGGCGAAGTGCTGCGGCAAGCATCGTCTCAAGCCCGATCGCGCCATTCTCCGCATCAGAAAAGGGCAGGCGCTTGGTGTCCACATCCTGCGGATCATGCGAGGAAACGATGATGTCGATGGTGCCGTTGGCGAGAGCTTCCGCCATCGCGACTCGGTCGTCCTCGCGGCGCAGCGGCGGCGCAAGCTTGAAGAAGGTCCGGTACTCGCCGATGTCGTTCTCGTTGAGTGTCAGATGGTTGATCGAGATACCGCAGGTGACGTTGGCGCCGCGGTTGCGGGCGGTCAGAACGGCTTCGGCGGATTCGGGAACCGAGATCTTGGCGGCGTGGTAGGCGGCCCTGGTAAGGCCGGCGATACGCAGGTCGCGCTCGAGCGGGATGATTTCCGCTTCGCGCGGCACGCCGGCAAGACCGAGCCAGCTTGCAAGCAGCCCTTCGTTCATCACGCCGTTACCGAGATACTTGTCGCGCGTTTCGAGCGCGATCACGGCGCCGAACTCGCGGGCATAGGTCATGGCCCGGCGCAGCATCAGCGTATCGTGGATCGCCCTGCGTCCGTTGGTGAAGCAGACGGCACCGGCTTCCCGAAGCAGTCCGAACTCGGTCATCTCTTCGCCGGCAAGACCCTTGGTCATCGCCGCTGCCGGGTAGACATTGACGAGCGCCTTGTCGCGCGCCGTCTTCTGCATGAACTCGACAAGTGCGATGTCGTCGATCACTGGATCCGTGTCCGGCATCGAGATGAAGGAAGTGACGCCGCCGACGGCTGCCGCGCGCGATGCCGATTCGATCGTTTCGCGGTGCTCGGCACCTGGCTCTCCGACAAACACGCGCGCGTCGACGAGGCCCGGAACGGCCGTCAGTCCGTCGCAGTCCTTGACGAAGGCACCATCCGGCGTGCCCTGGTTGAGGGCATCCTGGCCCGCCGCCAGGATACGGCCGTCGTCGCCGACTATGATCGTGCCTGTTTCGTCGAGGTTGCGGGACGGATCGACGATACGAAGGTTTCTAAGAACGAGCGGTCTGGTCATATGCGTGGCCCCTGGTTCTGCGAAAGAAGAAGCGTTTCCATCACCGCCATGCGCACGGCGACACCCATTTCGACCTGCTGCTCGATCACGCTCTGCGGCCCGTCTGCGATTTCGGACGCGATCTCGACGCCGCGGTTCATCGGCCCCGGATGCATGACGAGTGCGTCGTCCTTGGCGGCTTTCAGTTTTTCGGCATCGAGGCCGTAGTAGTGGAAGTATTCGCGCACCGACGGCACGAAGGAGCCGGCCATGCGCTCGCGCTGTAGGCGCAGCATCATCACCACATCAGCATCCTTCAATCCCTCGGCCATCGAGTGATAGACCTCGACGCCCATGTCGGCGATCCCGGTTGGCAGCAAGGTCGCCGGTGCGACGACGCGCACCCGGGCGCCCATCTGGTTGAGCAGAAGGATGTTGGAGCGGGCGACACGCGAATGCAGCACGTCACCGCAGATGGCAACGATGATGCGCGAAAGCTTGCCCTTGATGCGGCGGATCGTCAGCGCGTCGAGCAGCGCCTGGGTCGGGTGTTCGTGCTGGCCGTCGCCGGCATTGACCACCGAGCAGGAAATCTTGTGTGCTAGAAGTGCTGCCGCACCTGCCGAGGAATGACGCACGACCAGCACGTCCGGGTGCATGGCGTTGAGCGTCATTGCCGTATCGATCAGCGTTTCGCCCTTCTTCACCGACGAGTTGCCGACCGACATGTTCATCACGTCGGCGCCAAGCCGCTTGCCGGCGAGTTCGAAGGAGGATTGCGTTCTCGTGGATGCCTCGAAGAAGAGGTTGATCTGCGTCAGTCCACGAAGGGTGGACGTCTTCTTCTCTCTCTGACGGGAGATCTTGACGGCTTCATCGGCGCGATCGAGCAGGTAGGTGATGTCCTGCTCTGTAAGACCTTTGATGCCGAGCAGGTGGCGATGCGGAAAAGTGATCATGGGCCGCCCTTGCGCTCTGGAATGTGGCTCGCTCTATAAGACCTGACCCCCGGCACGGCAAGCGGTGCACGAGCCCTTCCGCAGAAAACTTGGGTGCGGCATCCTATCTTTCCCTGGCCCCGTTTCGTGGTCGGCAAAGTTGCGCTAGAACCGGCCCATGAATCAGATGAACCGGACCGAACAGAAACTCGCCGAGCTGAACCAGCCCAAGCCCTGGTCCGGCATCAATGCCTATCGTTCCGATCCGCTGGTCGTGGACATCACGTCGGGCATGACGAAGGCCCTGCGCGACGAGTTCGATACGCTCGGGCGTTATGTGACTTCGCCGGAGGCGCAGGAACTGGCGCGCATGGCGAACGAGGGCGTGCCGAAGCTGAAGACGCATGGGCCGCGCGGCGAACGCCTTGATGTCGTCGAGTTTCATCCGGCCTGGCATGCCCTGATGCGACGCTCCATGACGTCGGGTCTGCACGCATCGGCCTGGGAAAACTTGGCCGACGAGCGCAATCAGTCGCACAAGACGCGAGCGATCCGTTTCTACCTGACGGCTCAGCTGGAATGCGGCCATCTTTGCCCGCTGACGATGACCAGCGCTTCGCTTGCTGCGATCACCGCCTCGCCCGCCGTGCAGAAGGAATGGGCACCGAAGATCCTGTCGCGCAAATACGATTCGTCGAACAAGCCATGGATGCAGAAGTCTGCCGTCACCGTCGGCATGGGCATGACGGAAAAGCAGGGCGGCACCGACGTGCGCGCCAATACCTCGACCGCCGAGCGCGTGGGTGAGGGCATCTATCGTCTCAACGGCCACAAGTGGTTCATGTCGGCGCCGATGAGCGACGCCTTCGTGATGCTGGCGCAGACCCGCGACGGGCTCGGCTGCTTCCTGGTGCCGAGGCTGCTGGAAGACGGCGGCACCAACGGCCTGCGCTTCCAGCGCCTGAAAGACAAGCTCGGCAATCGCTCGAACGCCTCCTCCGAAGTCGAATTTTCCGACACGTTCGGTTTCGTGCTCGGCGCTCCGGACGCCGGCATCCGCACCATTCTCGACATGGTAACGCTAACGCGCCTCGATTGCGCGCTGGCGTCCGCCGGCATCATGCGGGCGTCGCTCGCCGAGGCCGTCCACCACACGCGTGGCCGCAAGGTTTTCGGCAAGCCGCTTGTCAGCCAGCCGATGATGACCCGGGTTCTCGCCGATATGGCGCTCGACGTCGCTGCCGCCAGTGCCTTGTCGTTCCGCCTTGCGGACGCCTTCGACAAGGCTCATGGCAGTGCCGAAGAGGCCGCCTATGCGCGCGTCATGACGCCGGTTGCGAAATACTGGTGCTGCAAGATCGCCCCGGCGCTGATTTACGAGGCGATGGAATGCCTCGGCGGCAACGGCTACGTCGAAGAGCGGGCGTTGGCCCGGCACTATCGCGAAGCGCCGGTCAACGCCATCTGGGAGGGCTCCGGCAACGTCATGGCGCTGGATGTCTTGCGCGTGCTGCTCAAGCGCAAGGATCTCTTCGAGCAGTTGTTTGCCGTCCTCAGCCGCGATCTCGGACCCGCCGGGCGCAAGACAATCGACGTGCTGCGCGCGGCGATGTCGCTCTGCGAGCGCGACGAAGGCGCTGCCCGTATGCTGGTCGAGCAACTGGCTCTGGCCGCCGCTGCCGCCGAACTCTATCGGCTCGGTGCCGGCCGCATCGCTGATGCCTTCCTCGAATCTCGCCTTGCCGCCGGCTGGCGATCGACCTACGGCATGCTCGATTCGCGCTTTGATTCGGCCTACATCCTCGATCTGCTCTATCCCGCCGCCACGTAGGCGGTCACGGACAGCACCAGCGGTATCGTGAAGAAGGAGACGACGGTCTGGACCGTCGCCACCGCGGCATAGAGTTCGGCGTCGCCCCCCATTTGCTTGGCCAGAAGATAGCCGTTCATTGCGGTCGGAACTGCAGCGCCAAGGGCAATAACGCACAGCGCATCGCCGCGGATGCCGAGCAGGAAGCTGGCGCCTACCATGAATACCGGCATGACGATCAGCTTCAGGACGACGGCCAGCATCGCCGATCCGCTCGGCTTCAACGCGTCGGACACCCGCAATCCGGCGCCGACCATCACCAGCCCGAGGCTGAGCGAGGCGCTTGCCAGCATGTCGATGGTCGTCATCACTGGCCCGTAGACCGTTATGCCCGCCCGGTTGAACACGATGCCCAGCACCGAGGCGACAATTAACGGATTGGTGACGATCTTGGCAAAGAAACGCCGGAAATCCCGGTTGCCACCGCCGAACCAAACCAGCACGCCGACGTTGTAGAGATTGATCGGGATGATCACGAGCGTCATCACCAGTGCCGTCAGCGTCAGCCCGATCGGCCCGTAAAGCTTTTGGGCGATCGCCAGTGCCATGAACCCGTTCCAGCGTGTCGCCGTCTGGAAGACGGAGGTGAAGGAAGCGCCCGAAACCTCTCTGTTTCGAAACAGCGGCCAGAGAAAGAGGACGAAGACCGACATCAGGCTGACACTGCCGATCGTGGCGATTGCCGTAGCATCCGCCTTCATGCCGGAAAAATCGGCCTGGGCCAACGTCGAAAACAAGAGGGCAGGGAAGAGAATGTAATAGCCGAACTGTTCGAGGCCCAGCCAGAGGCCCTGATCGACGAGCGTCGTGCGCTTCAGCCACGCACCGAGCAGCACCAGAAGGAAGATGGGAAGGATACTTTCAAAGACGATGATCATGGCAGGGCCTGCGCGGGAGGAGGGCCCACCGTTACTGCATAATCCCTCAAACCGGAATCAAATTAAGACGAAAATTGTCCGGCACGTTCAGGCTTTGCGGGCGCCTTACGGATGGCCGCGCTGACTGCAACCGGGCATGAGCCTGTGAAAATTAACCTTAACAAATGGTTTACATTGCGCGATCGGCGGTGAGCGTGGACAGTGGCTGGGTAACGCAAAGAAATCCGGAACGGAGCGGTTCGGTGAGAACTGGTCTTTTGATCATCATGATGATGTTTTTCGCCGGACTGGCGCTCGATATCGTGGTCCCCGCGATCGTGCTGCTTGCCTTGGTACTGGCAGACCGTGCGATCTATCCACTGTTCTATCGACGCATATCGGAAAGGGGGGCCGCATGAAGTGGTTTCTGATCCTGTGGGCATGCCCCGTCATGCTTTTGGCCGCCTGGTACGGCCTTTCCTACTACGACATGAGCTTCGGCTTCTTCATGCTGACGCGCCAGACCCATGACCTGGTCTTCCAGATCTATGGCAACGTGCTCGGCATTCCGCCGGAAAGCATTCCGCCGCTCGTCGCCCGCGCCATCATTGTCGACAGCTTCATCGTTTTCGGCATCATTGCTTTCCGCAAGCGTCGCGAGCTTGCAGCCTGGTATCGCCGCTGCTTCGGTGGCGTGGTCTCTCAGTCGGCCGATGCACCGTCCCTGGCAAGGGACGCCAGCCTGTCGAGCGCACCTTGAAGAATGAAGGATGCGGCAGCCGAGTCGATGCGCTCGGCCCGCTTCTTGCGTGATACGTCCATTTCGATCAGTACCCGCTCGGCCGCGACGGTCGAAAGCCGCTCATCCCAGTAGACGAAGGGCAGGGGCGTCTTCTCGACCATGTTTCGCACGAAAGCGCGGGTCGCCTGACACCGGGGCCCTTCGCTGCCGTCCATGTTGACAGGTAGACCGATGACGAAGGCGGAGACCCTTTCCTTTTCCGCGACGGCGAGAAGCGTCACCGCATCGATGCCGAACTTGACCCTCTTGATCACCTCGCGCGGCGTCGCGATCCGGCGTCCAAGGTCAGAGACGGAAATACCGATCGTCTTGGTGCCAAGATCGAGGCCGGCGATGGCCTGGTTGGGCTGAAGTTGGCTCGCGAGCTCTTCGATAGTCAGAATTGTCATTTGATTTGCCGATTCGATCTTTGCAGGTGTTCGATCCGTTCCATATAGCTGCTCCAAAGCGCAAATCATCTGGGAGAATGTCATGAAGATCAAATGGCTCGGCCATTCCGCCTTTCACATCGAAACGGCAACGTCGAAGATCCTGATCGATCCCTTCTTTACCGGCAACCCGGCATTCCTCGACAGCGAGCGCAAGGAGGTGACGTCGGGGCTTACCCACATTCTGTTGACGCACGGTCATGGCGATCATGTCGGCGACACTGTTGCCATCGCCAAGGAGACGGGAGCGGTAGTCGTCGCCAACTTCGATCTCTGTATGTGGCTCGGCCGCCAGGGTGTTTCGGCCATGGAGCCCGGCAATACCGGCGGCACCATCCATCTATCCGGCTTTTCCGCCACTTTCGTCAACGCGCTGCATTCTTCGGCGCAGATTACCGAAGACGGCGTTTCGCATTCGCTCGGCAGTGCCAACGGCCTCGTCCTGCATTTCGAGGACGAACCGACGCTCTACCATATGGGCGACACGGACATCTTCTCGGACATGGCGCTGATCGAAGAATTGCACCAGCCCCAGATCGGCCTCGTTCCGATCGGCGACCGCTTCACCATGGGGGGCGCCGTCGCGGCACTTGCCTGCCAGCGCTATTTCAAGTTCTCGACCGCCATTCCCTGCCACTACGGATCCTTCCCGATCATCGATCAGACACCGGAAAACTTCGTCGTGGGCATGGACAGCGCCTCGACCAAAGTCGCGACACCTGATGTCGGCGGCGTTGTGGCCGTCTGACGGCGAAGGCTGTCAACACTGCGGCAGGCGAGCGATCGGGCGATTCCCCCGTTGCGCGCCTCGCCGCGCACCATTATAGCGGGGGAAAGTTCCAGATACCGGAGACGACCATGTCCGTAGACCTTGCCACCGTGAAGCGCGTCGCGCGCCTCGCCCGCATCGCCGTCAGTGAAGATGAAGCCACGCGGATGGTGGGCGAAATCAACGGCATCCTTGGTTTCGTCGAGCAGCTCTCCGAAGTGAATGTCGATGGCGTCGAGCCCATGACGTCTGTGACGCCGATGGAGATGAAGAAGCGCCTGGACGTCGTGTCCGATGGCAGCAAGGCCGACGATATCGTCGCCAACGCTCCCAATACCGATCGCAACTTCTTCCTCGTCCCGAAGGTCGTCGAATAATCCGACCGCCTGCCGCCCCGACGTACCCGATTTGCGAAAGCCCGATTTCACCATGACCGAACTCACCAGCCTGACGATCGCCGAAGCCCGCACCAAGCTTGCCGGCAAGGAAATCACCGCCGTTGAACTGACCGACGCCTATATCGCGGCGATCGATAGCGCCAACGAAGCGATCAATGCCTATATCGCCGTCACGCCCGACAAGGCGCGCGAAATGGCCAAGGCTTCGGATGCGCGCATCGCCGCCGGCAAGGCCGGCGCGCTCGAAGGTATTCCGCTCGGGATCAAGGATCTCTTCGGGACCGAAGGCGTGCACACGCAGGCCTGCAGCCATATTCTCGATGGTTTCGCCCCGCGCTACGAATCGACCGTCACCCAGAACCTCTGGAACGATGGCGCGGTCATGCTCGGCAAGCTCAACATGGACGAGTTCGCCATGGGCTCCTCCAACGAGACTTCCTACTACGGTGCCGTGAAGAACCCCTGGCGCGCCAAGGGCTCCAACCTCGATCTGGTCCCGGGCGGCTCGTCCGGCGGTTCGGCCGCTGCCGTGGCCGCGCATCTGTGCGCTGGTGCTACGGCAACCGACACCGGTGGCTCCATCCGCCAGCCGGCGGCGTTTACCGGCACCGTCGGCATCAAGCCGACCTATGGCCGCTGCTCGCGCTGGGGCGTCGTCGCCTTCGCGTCGTCGCTCGACCAGGCCGGCCCGATCGCCCGTGATGTGCGTGACGCTGCGATTCTTCTGAAGTCGATGGCAAGCGTCGACGCCAAGGACACGACCTCCGTCGATCTGCCGGTGCCGAACTATGAAGCCTCGATCGGCCAGTCGATCAAGGGCATGAAGATCGGCATTCCCCGCGAATACCGTGTCGACGGCATGCCGGAAGAGATCGAAGCCCTGTGGCAGCAGGGTATCGCCTGGCTCAAGGACGCCGGTGCCGAGATCGTCGACATCACTTTGCCGCACACCAAATATGCGCTGCCGGCCTACTACATCGTCGCCCCGGCCGAAGCATCCTCGAACCTTGCCCGCTACGACGGCGTCCGCTACGGCCTGCGCGTCGACGGCAAGGATATCGTCGACATGTACGAGAAGACCCGTGCCGCCGGCTTCGGCCAGGAAGTCAAGCGCCGCATCATGATCGGTACCTACGTGCTTTCCGCCGGCTATTACGACGCTTACTACCTGCGCGCCCAAAAGGTTCGCACCCTGATCAAGCGTGACTTCGAGCTGGCCTTCCACGCCGGTGTCGACGCGATCCTGACGCCGGCCACGCCGTCTTCGGCCTTCGGTATCGCCGACGAAGATCTCGCATCCGATCCGGTCAAGATGTACCTGAACGACATCTTCACAGTGACCGTCAACATGGCTGGCCTGCCGGGCATCGCCGTTCCCGGCGGCGTTGACCACAAGGGCCTGCCGCTTGGTCTGCAATTGATCGGCAAGCCGTTCGAGGAAGAGACCCTCTTCAAGACCGCCCATGTGATCGAACAGGCGGCCGGCCGCTTCACGCCCACCAAGTGGTGGTAAAGGGTTGAGGGCGTCGCACCGCAAGCGTGCGACGCCCTCAATCGCCGTCTGGCAAACCAGTCGGCCGCATGATTTAGTGACGCGGAGAGGGGAACCGCGCCGTGCCTTTGATCCGTCATGCTCGTCAGGATGAGGTCGGTGCTCTCACCGCCATAGGCCTTCGCGCCTGGGAAGGTGCAATTGTCGGCCTCGCCGATGTCGGCCGGATGAGGCAACTGGCGGAGAGTGCCTTTTCCGGCTTTCTTTCCAATCACTGGCTCTCCGTTTCATTGATCGAGGTCGATGGCAGGCCGCGCGGCTGGGTGGCCCGCGAGAATTTCGACGAGATTATCTCCGACCTGTGGATCGAGCCGGAAGCGCAGGGGCAGGGGCTCGGCGGTCGTTTGCTCGCCGATATCGAGCTTCGCATTTCAAACGATGGCTTCGAGGCGGCGAAAACCAAGACGCACGCCCAGAACGCGGCAGCCATCGGCTTCTTCCGGAAACACGGCTATGGGGTCAGCTGGCTATCGACCGCCTATGCGCCGAAGCTTGATCGTGATGTCGAGTACATCGGGCTGAGCAAGCCGCTCGCAGTTGCCGATTCAGGGGTTTACGGCCGCTAGCCGAATAAGTGTGATATTTGAAAACGGCTCCTCATCCGTATCAGCATAGCTCCGGCCGCATATTCACGGCGCATTCATTTGACCCATGAAATATTAGGGGTTATGAAATTGCGTGGCGGCGCAGGGGACGTTCGTTGCAGACATTCGAAAATACCATCGAGCAATCCGCGTTTGCCAGATCATCCTTTCAACCGCTGTGGATTGTCGGTCTCGGCCTGACCGTCTTTGCCGCCTGCCTGCTCGGCATTTTCAGTCGCCCCTTCGGCATGCTTGCTTCGGTGTGGCCCGCCAACGCGATCCTGCTCGGTCTGTTGGTCCGCCATCCATCGCTGGCTTCGCCGGCAGGCTGGTTCTCCGCCGCACTGGCCTATCTCCTGGCGGACCTTTTGACGGGCTCGAGCCTGGGCGCGGCGGCCATCCTGAACGCCGCTAACATGATCGGCGTCGGCGTCGGCTACACCCTCTTCATGCGCCTTTCCACAGAGCACCGCCATCTGCGCCGGCCACTTGCCGTGCTCTACATGTTCTCGATCTCGGCCATTGCAGGCGGCAGTGCATCGATCGTCGGTTCGATCGCGGTGACGCAGTATTTTGGCGAGCCGATCGCACGCGCATTTGTCGCATGGTTGACGACGGAACTGGTTAACTATGTCGTGATCCTGCCGGTTTTCCTGGCGATGCCAGCGCTTGCCGATAGAGAGAGGTTCGTGCCGGTGGCCGCAACAACCGCCGCTGCAGGTGTCAATCCCTGGCCGATCATCTCCTTGGTGCTGTCCTGTGTCGCGGCCCTGCTCATCGGCGGGCCGGGCGCAATTGCCTTTCCGGTGCCGTCGTTGCTCTGGTGCGCGCTGACCTACCGTCTGTTTGTCGTGGCCGTGCTGATGGCAACTGTCTGTATGCTGGCCCAGGTCGCCGTTGCCTCGGGCATCCTGCATCTCGGGGTCGATCGGCTCGCAGAGGCGACGCTGACATCGACGCGGCTCGGCATTACGCTTCTGGCGCTTGGACCTTTGACCGTGGCAAGCATCGACGCTGCGCGCCGAAGCTTGATCGCCAGGCTTTCCCACGCGGTTGATTATGACTTTCTGACGCAGTGTCTCGCCCGCGCGGCATTCATGGCGCGTGCCTCGGCCTCGATCGAGACCGAGAAGCGCAAGGGGCCGGTCTTCGCCATGATGCTGGATATCGATCGCTTCAAGGTGATCAACGATACCCATGGTCATGCAGCTGGCGATCATGTCTTGCAGGCCGTTGCGCTGACGATCCGCTTGGCGCTCCGCTCCGACGATCTCATCGGCAGGCTCGGTGGCGAAGAGTTCGCGATCCTTCTCGTCCGGCAGACGCCTGCGGAAGCCGCTCGTGTCGCCGAGCGGATTTTGACCGCTGTTCGCGCGCTCAGCATCGATCTTGAAAATGGCGAGAAGCTTTCGGTGACGGCGAGCATCGGCATTGCCGACCTGCCGCCGGCAGGTTCTGGCCTCGACGGCCTGCTTTCGCAGGCGGACAAGGCGCTCTATGCCGCCAAGGCGGACGGGCGCGACCGTATCCGCACCTACGCGCACGGCATCCCAGAAACGGACCCGGCGGCAGGTCGCTAGACCAGTTGCTTACGAAGGGCGAACATTTTTCGAAATTCGCGGGAAGCGCCCAAGAAGATGCCGGGTCGTACCGGCATCTTCTTGGGTTTTGTCGATCAGCGATTGTTGAGTTCCGACCGGACCAGACGCAAGCCCCGCTCAGTGATGCGATAGGGTTTGCCGGCCGATGACGAGATCGCTTTCTTGCGCTTCAGTTTGCGGAAGAGTTCGAGGTTGAAGCCCGGGTAGACCCATCCGTCGCGTGTGAAGCATCGAATTTCGATGATCGTTTTGTCGTCGCGGGTAATTTCGATACGGCCACCTTGGGCCAAATGATGAAGAATGCGCTGCTCAGCGCGTGAGATATCCATTTCTGAATGTTCCGGAATGGCGTTCGTGAGAACGCAAAAAAACGTTCCGCAAATCTTGGGAAAAGCGGGGTTACGTTTCCGGCCCGTGCGCGCAATCTTTAGGAGA
Organism: Ensifer sp. 4252; assembly: GCF_050434565.1. Classification (NCBI taxonomy): domain Bacteria; kingdom Pseudomonadati; phylum Pseudomonadota; class Alphaproteobacteria; order Hyphomicrobiales; family Rhizobiaceae; genus Ensifer; species Ensifer sp. 4252. The sequence goes on along the minus strand of NZ_JBNDIU010000001.1, from coordinate 273,452 downwards.
AAGCGGGCAAGGGCCCTTACCGGGACTCAGACGATGAGAACATCAAAACTCCATTCGAACGAACGCTTCCTAGAAGACACTGGCGAAGGCGTCAAGATATCCGCTCGCAAAGATTGCACAAGCGGCCGTTACAATCGTCTGAAGCAGGACGATCAGAATGAGCCGCGTCCGAAACGGCTCCTTGCGCGTCTTGTGTCTGAAGACCTGGCTGCCGGCCATCGCGCCGATGCTGCCGCCGAAGAACGCCGATTGCAGCAATGTCCGCTCGCGGATGCGGCGCCAGCCTGATCGCGCCGCATGCTTGTCGTACCAGAACAGGCAGAAGCTCATGACGTTGATCGCGACAAGGAAACACAGGAGACCGGGAACGGTGATGGGCATATCGACCTTTTGCCATAGCGGCGGCTAAGCCGCGGTTAAACCGTGCGCCACGTCATGACGGGGCAGCTGATCGCGCCTAACAACTTGCACCATTGCGGCAATTGCTCTACCGAGAAACCAAGAATTCAGGCTTCAAAGAAGAGCATGATATGAGCATTGTCGACGTCCGCACTCCCGATTCCAAACGCTTCATCCCTGGCGCCACCGGCGACTGGGAAGTCATCATCGGCATGGAGGTCCATGCCCAGGTGCTTTCCAATTCGAAGCTGTTCTCGGGTGCATCGACCGAATTCGGCAAGCCGGCGAACGCCAACGTGTCGTTGGTCGATGCGGCCATGCCTGGCATGCTGCCCGTCATCAATGAGGAATGCGTCAAGCAGGCGGTTCGCACCGGCCTCGGCCTCAAGGCCGTGATCAACAACCGCTCGATCTTCGACCGCAAGAACTACTTCTACCCCGACCTGCCGCAGGGCTATCAGATCTCGCAGTTCAAGGATCCGATCGTCGGCGAAGGCCAGATCATCATTTCCGTCGGGCCTGATCGCCAGGGGCAGTTCGAAGACGTCGAGATCGGCATCGAGCGCCTGCATCTTGAGCAGGATGCCGGCAAGTCGATGCACGACCAGCACCCGTCGATGTCCTATGTCGACCTCAACCGCTCCGGCGTCGCGCTGATGGAGATTGTCTCCAAGCCCGACATGCGCTCGTCCGACGAGGCCAAGGCCTATATGACCAAGCTGCGCTCGATCGTGCGCTATCTCGGCACCTGTGACGGCAACATGGACGAAGGCTCGATGCGCGCCGACGTCAACGTCTCGGTCCGTCGCCCCGGCGAGGGCTTTGGCACGCGCTGCGAAATCAAGAACGTCAACTCCATCCGCTTCATCGGTCAGGCGATCGAGTACGAAGCACGCCGTCAGATCGGCATTCTGGAGGACGGCGGTTCCATCGACCAAGAAACGCGCCTGTTCGACCCGAACAAGGGCGAGACGCGCTCCATGCGCTCCAAGGAAGATGCGCACGACTACCGCTATTTCCCGGATCCGGATCTGCTGCCGCTCGAATTCGACCAGGCTTTCGTCGATGCGCTGAAGGCCGACCTGCCGGAACTCCCTGACTACAAGAAAGAACGCTTTGTCGGCGACATGGGCCTGTCGGTCTATGATGCCTCTGTGCTCGTATCCGAAAAGTCGATTGCCGACTATTTCGAGGCCGTGGCCGAAGGCCGTGACGGCAAGATTGCCGCAAACTGGGTGATCAACGACCTGCTCGGCGCCTTGAACAAAGCCGGCAAAACCATTGAAGAGACTCCGGTTTCCCCCGCCCAGCTCGGCGGCATCATCGATCTCATCAAGGCGGAGACGATCTCCGGCAAGATCGCCAAGGACCTCTTCGAAATCGTCTGGAACGAAGGCGGAAATCCCGCCGAAATCGTCGAAGCGCGCGGCATGAAGCAGGTGACGGACACCGGCGCCATCGAGAAGGCGGTCGATGAGATCATCGCTGCCAACCCGGATCAGGTTGCCAAGGTCCAGGCAAAGCCGTCGCTGGCCGGCTGGTTCGTTGGCCAGGTGATGAAGTCGACCGGTGGCAAGGCCAATCCGCAGGCCGTTCAGGCGCTGGTCAAGGCCAAGCTCGGCATCGAGGAATAAGCGATGTTCTTCGTCCGCACGGCGAGCGAGCGCGATCTGGAAAAGGTTCGCGCGCTGCTCGTCGAGACGTGGCACGCGACCTATGACACCTTCTATGGTGTCGAGAAGGTCAACGAACTGACGGGGCGCTGGCATTCGCTGCCGGCGCTTAAGAGCCGGCTGGAGCGCAAGAACGCGGAGTTTCTCGTCGCCGACGATGGCCGCAACATCGGCGGCATGGGCTATGCGTCCATGTCCGATACGCTGAAGAAGACCGCGGTGCTCCACCAGCTTTACGTCTTGCCGAAATTCCAGAGGCAGGGGATCGGACGCGATATTTTCGCCGAACTCGAAACATGCTTCCCGGATGCGGAACGCATGCGGGTCGAAGTCGAACCGCAGAACCTTCACGCGCTCGCATTCTATCGGGCTCATGGATTTTCAGAAGTCGGCCAGACCAGCGATTGCGGCGGCGACCAGTCGGGGCTTCCGGCACTCATCCTTGAAAAACCGCTCGTCTGACACGTTGTTTCCACGGATTCAGGTGCTTGCGATTGGCCGTAATTATCATGCGCTGTGGAAAAAGCCGCGACCGGTGTTGGCTGTCACGAAACTGTAGCCTTGTGATGATTGACGCTTAGCGCTGATTGCCGAGCCGGGGGAGGACACATGGACGCGACGGTTGACTTCGATATCCGCAAGGCCGAACTGGCGGATCTTCCGGCGATCATCGCGCTCTTTGCCGCCGACGAGGTAGGCGGACATGGAGACACGACCGAGCCTGAGGCTTTCGCGGATTATCTCGCCGCTTTTGCGCGGATCGAAGCGTCACCACTTCAAGCCCTTTACGTCGCCCGCCTCGGAGAAGAAGTGGTCGGCACTTTCCAGACGACATTGTTGACGTCGCTTCCTGGGCCCGGTCAGCCAAGACTGGTGATCGAGGCCGTGCAAACCCGTAATGACCTGCGCGGCCGCGGCATTGGCGCGCGCATGATGCGCCACGCTATCGAGTGTGCGCGTGAGGAGGGGGCTGCAAAGGTCCAACTCTCTTCGAATGCGACGCGCACGGACGCACGAGCGTCTCGGTTTTGTTCGCAGCCATGTCGGCTTTCACATGCCGTTGAAATGACCGTGCTTGCCTCGGAATCACTGGACAAGACTGGAGTGGCGGGGCATAAGCGGGAACATAGTTTTGGTATCCGGCCGCCTTCCCAACGGTCGGTTGAGGACGGCATCCATGAAGCTCCTGCTGCAGATTTTCACCTGGTGGAACCAACAGACGATCGGAACGCGGTTTCATACCTGGCGTAACGGTCAACGTGTCGGCGAAGACGAACTCGGCAACGTCTACTATCAGGGTGGCAAGGACTCCGAAGGCCGGACGCGCCGCTGGGTGATTTACAACGGTTACGCCGAAGCCTCTGCCATTCCGGCCGGCTGGCACGGCTGGATGCATCACCGCACCGACGTTTCGCCGGCGGACGAAAAATACGTCGCTCGCGAGTGGCAGAAGCCGCATCGCCCGAACCCGACCGGCACGGCCAACGCCTACCGGCCGCAGGGTTCGATCGCCGGCGCTGGCGCTCGTCCGCGTGTGACGGGCGACTATGACGCCTGGACGCCGGGTTCCTGAGACGCTTGTCGTCGGACAAGGCGCGCCGCCTCGCGAAATGGTCCAGTGACCACGGGGCGGCCACATTTCATGTTTAGCGCCTGATATCCATCAACGGTGAATGCAAGGCGCGCGGGAGACAGGCGGGAATGGCGGGTTCTTATCTGCGGAAAACAATCGGCCAGGTATCGAGCCGGCTCGGTGTCGCCGCGCTAGCCGCGTTGCCGATGACTGCCTCGACCGGTACGGCCGAGGCCGCGCGGATCAACAACGCCGTCGCCGTGTTTTCCGGCATAGACAAGATCACTGGCCGCATCACCACCTTTGACGTCTATATCGGCGAGACCGTCCAGTTCGGCGCCCTGCAGGTAACGCCACGCGTCTGCTATAACAGGGACGACACCGAAGCCCAGAAGATCACCACCTTCGTGGAGGTCGACGAGATCACGCTCGACCGCAAGATCAGGCGGATTTTTACCGGCTGGATGTTTGCCGACAGCCCCGGCCTCAATGCCGTCGAGCACCCGGTCTACGACGTCTGGCTGCAATCCTGCAAGGCGACGTCAGACCTGCCGCCACCGGATACGGCTTCCAAGAAATAGCGTCGTGGTTGCCGCACTCGAAGGCGGCAGCGATATCCTCCATTGAATACTCCTGTGTTTGCTCAGCCTTTGAAGCATCGGCAGCTGTCACATCCGTGCGTGCGGGGAGGCGAGCGGTCCTTAACGGGATGCGGCGTATCGCCTTGCTGGTGTCTCAGAGGCCTTCCTCGAACGGCACAGCCCAGCCGCACCGTGCGAAGGAAGCGCAAAGCGGCTCTCCATCAATAAATGCATAAAAACAAAGAGATAGAGGGCGTGCGTGACTCTGTTTAAGAGCGGAAGCGCTCTATTTGGCAGGCGACGCTGCAACACCGCTCGAAAAATCTGAGCTTGGATGAAAGGGTTTGCGAAATACAGGCCCAATGGGTATGCCCAATATCCGCTATTCGCTCAAAACGAAAGATCGGGCGAGTTCATCGCATTGGCGAGCATGATCTCATACTCGGCCTTCGGCACGTCGATCGCGCCGAAGGATTTCAGATGCTCGGTGGTGAACTGGGTGTCGAGCAGTTCAAAGCCCTTGGCGCGCAAGCGCTCCACCAGATGCACGAGGCAGATCTTGGACGCGTTGGTGCGCCTGGAAAACATGCTTTCGCCGAAGAATGCCGAGCCGAGTGAGACGCCATAGAGACCGCCGACCAGCGCATCGTCCTCCCAGGCTTCGACGCTGTGTGCGTAGCCCATCGAGTGAAGTGTGGCGTAGAGCGAGCGGATCTTGTTGTTGATCCAGGTGGTCGGACGATCCGGCGCCGGCGCTGCGCAGCCTTCCATCACGGCCTCGAAGGCGGTGTTGAAGCGGATGTCGAAGTGGCTCTTGCGGATTGTCTTTGAGAGACTGCGCGAGACGTGAAAGCCATCAAGCGGAATGACGCCGCGGATTTCCGGCTCGACCCAGAAAAGCTCCGGATCGTCAGCCGAATCGGCCATCGGAAACAGGCCTATGGAATAGGCGCGCAGCAGCATATCCGGTGTTACGTCGGGTTGCTTGCTGCGCGTCCCTTTCAATGCACGGTCCTATTCGGACGTCGTGGCCAGATGGTGCTCCAGCCAATGGATGTCGTATTCGCCGTTCGCGATATCCTGATTGTTGATCAGGTCCTGGAACAGCGGCAGCGTCGTCTTGATGCCGTCGATGACGAATTCGTCGAGCACACGACGAAGGCGCATCATGCATTCAACACGTGTGCGGCCATGGACGATGAGCTTGCCGATCAAGCTGTCGTAGTAGGGCGGGATACGGTAGCCCTGATAGGCACCCGAATCGACGCGAACGCCGAGACCGCCCGGAGCGTGGAAATGCGTGATCGTGCCCGGCGAGGGGACGAAGGTACGCGGATCCTCGGCATTGATACGGCACTCGATCGCGTGGCCGGAAAATACGACGTCTTCCTGCTTGACCGAAAGCCCGCCGCCCGATGCGACACGGATCTGTTCATGCACCAGATCGATGCCGGTGATCGCCTCGGTGATCGGATGCTCCACCTGAAGACGGGTGTTCATTTCGATAAAATAGAACTCGCCGTTCTCGTAGAGAAACTCGACCGTGCCTGCGCCGCGGTACTTCAGCTTCTTCATGGCATCGGCACAAACCTGGCCGATCTTCATGCGCTGTTCGACGTTAAGGGCGGGCGAGTTCGCCTCTTCCCAGACCTTCTGGTGGCGACGCTGCAAGGAGCAGTCGCGCTCGCCGAGATGGATCGCATTGCCTTCGCCGTCGCCGACGATCTGGATTTCGATGTGGCGCGGCCTGCCGAGAAACTTCTCCATATAGACCGCGTCATTACCGAAGGCCGCGAGCGCCTCGGAACGAGCGGTTGACACAGCCTCGTCGAGGTCAGCCTCGGTCCTTGCGACCTTCATGCCGCGACCGCCGCCGCCAGCAGTCGCCTTGATCAGAACCGGGAAACCGATCTGGCGCGCGACTTCGAGCGCATTTTCCGGCCTCACTTCGCCGTCCGAGCCTGGAACCACGGGGATGCCAAGTTCCTGCGCCGTCTTCTTGGCGGTGATCTTGTCGCCCATGATGCGGATATGTTCCGCCGTCGGTCCGATGAAGGTGATGTCGTGCGCTTCGAGGATTTCGGCGAACTTGGCGTTTTCCGACAGGAAGCCGTAGCCCGGGTGCACGGCGTCAGCGCCGGTGATTTCGCAGGCGGCGACGATCTGGTGAATGTTCAGATAGCTATCGCGCGACGGCGGAGGACCGATGCAGACGCTTTCGTCGGCGAGGCGCACGTGCATGGCATCGCTGTCGGCCGTGGAGTGGACGGCCACAGTCGCGATGCCGAGCTCCTTACAGGCGCGCAGCACGCGAAGGGCGATTTCGCCGCGATTGGCAATGAGAATTTTCGAGATCATCGCAGCGCCGCCTTATTCGATTACGATCAGCGGCTCGCCATACTCGACGGGGGCTGCGTCCTGTACGAAGATTTCGGTCACCTTGCCCGAACGCGGGGCAGGGATCTGGTTCATGGTCTTCATCGCTTCGATGATCAGAACCGTCTGGCCTTCCTTGACCACGGTACCGACCTCGATGAACGGGCGGGCGCCCGGAGCCGGCGCGAGGTAGGCCGTGCCAACCATCGGAGCCGTGACCGCGTTCTTGGAGTTGCGGCTGGTCTCTGCCGGAGCGGCAGCCGCGACGGGCTGCGCAGCGTGGACTGCCGGCTGGGCCTGGTAGGTCGGCATCGAGACGGCGACGGGCGTGCCGGCGCGCGATACGCGAATGCGAAGGTCTTCCTGCTCCACTTCAATCTCGGTGAGATCCGTGTCGTTCAGGATATTGGCGAGATCGCGGATCAGCGCCTGGTCGATACCGGGTTTCTTGTCAGCCATGGGATATGAGCCTCGTGTTCTTTTTATTTCGACGTTTCTGTCAGGTTCTTTAGCGCATGCAGCGCCAGAATGTAACTCTGCGCACCGAAACCGCAGATGACGCCTTTGACCGCCGGGGCGATCATCGACTTGTGGCGGAATTCTTCGCGCGCGTGGATGTTGGAAAGATGCAGTTCGACCACCGGGATGCCGATTGCGCGGATGGCATCGTGCAGCGCGATCGACGTGTGGCCGTAGGCCGCCGGATTGATCGCGACGCCTGCCGCCTTTTCGCCGGCCTCATGCAGCCAGTCGACGAGCGTGCCTTCATGGTTGGATTGCCGAAAGTCGACCTCCAGCCCTAGTGCCTTGCCTTCCGTGGTGCACATCGCCTCGATGTCGGCGAGTGTCTGGCCGCCATAGATCCCCGGTTCGCGCTTGCCGAGCGCATTGAGGTTGGGGCCGTTCAGCACGAAAATTTTGGTGGGCATGCGGGATTCCGGTCCAGTGATAGAGGGTTACCTATAGACTGATGGTCCCGCGAGGAAAAGCCCTTTGGGTCCTCGCGGGATTTGTCCACAGTTGGGACAGGCTGTCCAATGCAGGGGGTCAGCAGGCGGTCTTGCCGCAGCTGCGCATATTGGACACCTTGGTGCTGATTTCCTCGGCGCCGACGGCTCCGAACACCGCCTCGTTGCCGATCACGTAGGAGGGCGTGCCGGTGATGCCGAGATCGTTGGCGAGGGTGTAGGCCTCACGCACGGCCGCGTCATGCGGCTCTTTCTCCATCTTGGCACGCAGCTGCTTTTCGGTGACGCCGAGCTTGCCGGCAACGGCAATCGCCGTTTCCTCGGTTGCGCGGTCCTCGCCGCCGAGCAGGGCTCGGTGGAACTCGCCGTACTTCTCGGGCGCGACCAGACGGAATGCGGCACTGACCTTGTGGGCAGCCAGCGAATCCGGGCCGAGGATCGGCAGTTCCTTCAGCACGAAGCGGATGTTCTTGTCCTTCGACAGGATCTCGTCCATGTCCGTCAGCGCACGTTTGCAGTAGCCACAGTTGTAGTCGTAGAACTCGACGACCGTGACGTCTCCATCAGGATTGCCAAGCACCATGTCATAGTCGGAGTTGAAGATCGCCTTCTTGTTTTCGGTGATCGCACCTTCAGCCGCTTCCTGCTGCTTGGCGCGCTGCTTGGTGGCCAGCGCTTCCTGGACCTCAAGCATGATCTCAGGATTGGCGAGCAGATATTCCTTGATGAAGGCGCCAAACTCTTCCTTCTGTGTCTGGTCGAGCGCCAGTGCGCTTTGCGGCAAGCTGACCCCTGCCATGAACGCGGCCAGCGTTCCGGCGGCAATCATTTTCGTGCTGAAATTCATTTCTACCTCGTTGTCTCTGCCTGCCCTGTCTGTCGTCCATGTCGCGATACGGCGTCAATGCGCGCTTGCAAAAGACAACAGGAATCTCCAGCACCGCAACACGCGGGCAGCATAGGGTGGGCCCCGGTGAAACGAAACGGCAAAATCGGCGGAAATACGGCGCTCGCGCACTTGTGAAGCTTTCAGCGATCGGGCAAAGGGGCCGAAGTTAGCCGCTTCTTGAGGATATTGCCTTGGTAGAATTGTCGAACCGCAGCGCCGTCGAACCCTTTCATGCCATGGACGTTCTGGCAGAAGCAACGCGCCGACGCGATGCCGGACACCCGGTGATTTCGATGGCCGTCGGCCAACCGGCGCACCCTGCGCCGAAGGCGGCCCTGGATGCGGCGCGCAAGGCGCTCGAGCATGGTCGGCTCGGCTACACCGACGCGCTTGGCACGTTGTCTCTCAGAACCGCTATCGCCCGGCACTATCAGAAGCGCCACGGTATCGCGCTCGACCCGCAACGCATTGCGGTGACCACCGGGTCCTCGGCCGGATTCAATCTTGCCTTCCTCGCGCTCTTCGATCCCGGCGATTGCGTGGCGATCGCGCGGCCCGGATATCCCGCCTATCGCAACATTCTCGCAGCGCTTGGCCTGACGGTCGTGGAGGTGGAAGCCAATGCCGAGAGCGGTTTCACTTTGACGCCAGAGAACCTGGCGCGTGCTGCCGCGAAGATAGGCCGCCCGTTGAAGGGTGTGCTTCTGGCAAGCCCGGCCAACCCGACGGGTACGGTCACGGGCAGGGCAGGTCTCAAGGCGCTCGCCGACTATTGCCGCGCCGAAAACATCGCCTTCATCTCCGACGAGATCTATCACGGGCTGACCTTCGCCGGTGAAGAGACAAGCGCGCTGGAGGTGACAGACGATGTCTTCGTCATCAACTCCTTCTCCAAATATTATTGCATGACCGGGTGGCGGATCGGCTGGATGGTGCTGCCGGAAGCACAGGTTCGCGGCTTCGAGCGCATCGCCCAGAGCCTCTACATCTCGCCGCCGGAGCTGTCACAGATCGCGGCGGAGGCGGCACTCGGTGCGCAGATTGAGCTCGATGGCTACAAGGCGGCCTACGCGGCCAATCGCGAAATGCTGCTGAAGCGACTGTCGGAGATCGGATTTTCGATCGCGTCACCGATGGACGGTGCTTTCTATGCCTATGCGGATGTCAGTCGCTTCACCAACGACAGCATGGCGTTTGCCCGCCGGATGCTGGCGGAAATCAACGTGGCGGCAACGCCCGGCTTCGATTTCGATCCGCTCGAAGGGCATCGTACGATGCGGTTCTCCTATGCCGGATCGACAGCCGACATGAGCGAAGCGATGGATCGGATCGCCCGCTGGATCGCCTGATCCTCTGTGGTTTCAGCAGGTTGCGGCCTTTGCCGGACTCTTTTTGACAAGCGCTTGATTCAAACTCGCAGCTGGATATTCGCTTGCGAACGTCTCGAAGCTGAAATGAAAAGGCCCGGACCAAGGTCCGGGCTTTTCTGTTCGTCCGAAGTTCAGGCGCGGCTTAGAAGAAGCCGCGGCGCTGCCACCATCCGCCCTTCTTGGGCTTGGACTGGTCTTCTTCGGTGCCTTCGTTCTTGTTCGTGACTGTCGAGGTCAGCACCGGCTCCGTTGCGATCGTCGAAAGGTCGCGGTTCGCACGTGCGGGCTTGCCTTCTTCGAGGTCAGCGGCGGCCTCTTCGATCGGTGCCGGCACCGGCTCAGCCGCTTCCGGCTGTGCTTCGACCGCGGTCTGCGCTGCCTCGTCGGCACTGACGACCGGCTCCTCGGCCTTGACGGCCTTCTTGCGTGTGCGCTTCGGCTTGGCTGCCTTCTCGACGACGGGCTCCACCTCTTCCGCGACGATCTCGGCCTCGGCGATCACGGCTACCGCTTCAACCTCGGCTTCCGCCGGTGCTTCCACGCCGCGCTGCTCGCCGGTTTCGCCATCGCCGGATGCAGCAGCCTGCTCCTCGCCTTCGACTTCACCTTCGCCCAGTTCCGGACGGTTGCGACGGCCACCGCGCTTGCCGCGACGGCGACGCTTGCGCTTCTGTTCGCCGTCGGCGGTCAGCGCATCCGTATCGTTTTCGTCCTCATCGCCATCGCTCTCGGCGGCGTCATCGGTCTCGTCTGCAGCATCGGCGTCCAGTGCGGTAGCACCCTCTGCCTGCTGGCTGCCCTTGCCACGCCGACGGCGGCGACGCTTGCGCTTGCGGCCGTTCTGGTCGTCGGCCTGAGCGGCGGGCTTCGGCTGCTCCTGGCGCTGTTCGACGACAACTTCTTCTGCTTCTTCCTCGTCGAGATCCTCTTCGATCACGATATCGTCGTCTTCTTCGGGCTCTGGCTCGAAGTGCAGGATCTGTTCGATCTTGACGGGGTTTTCGACCGGCTCGCCGCGATCGATCGCGAAGTGCTGCGCGCCGACATGGGCGTCAGCCTCGATGATGATCGAGACGCCGAAGCGCTGTTCGTAATCCATGATCGTGCCGCGCTTCTGGTTGAGCAGATAGAGCGCAATATCGGGGATCGTGCGAACGGTGATGTTGTGGGTGGTGTTCTTGAGCAGGTGCTCTTCGATACCGCGCAGGACATGCAGCGCGACCGAAGACTGCGAGCGGACGTGACCCGTGCCGTTGCAATGCGGGCAGGTCTGCATCGTCGATTCGAGAACCGAAGCGCGAATGCGCTGGCGCGACATTTCGAGCAGACCGAAGTGCGAGATGCGGCCGACCTGGATGCGGGCGCGATCGTTCTTCAGGCAATCCTTCAGCCTCTTCTCGACGGAGCGGTTGTTCCGCTTTTCTTCCATGTCGATGAAGTCGATGACGACGAGGCCAGCAAGGTCGCGAAGGCGCAACTGGCGGGCGACTTCTTCGGCGGCCTCCAGATTGGTCTGAAGCGCCGTGTCCTCGATCGAATGCTCGCGGGTCGAGCGACCGGAGTTCACGTCGATCGAAACCAGGGCCTCCGTCTGGTTGATGATGATGTAGCCGCCCGACTTCAGCGTCACCTGCGGCTGCAGCATGCGGTCCAGCTGCGCCTCGATCCCGGAGCGCGAGAAGATCGGATGCACGTCGCGGTAAGGCTGAACCACTTTCGCGTGGCTCGGCATCAGCATCTTCATGAAGCCCTTGGCTTCCTTGTAGCCTTCCTCGCCGGAAACGATGATCTCGCTGATGTCCTTGTTGTAAAGGTCGCGGATCGAGCGCTTGATCAGGCTGCCTTCCTCGTAAACGAGGCAGGGGGCCGTGGAGTTGAGCGTCAGGGTGCGGACGTTCTCCCAAAGGCGCATCAGATATTCGAAGTCGCGCTTGATTTCGACCTTGGTGCGGTTGGCGCCGGCGGTGCGCAGAATGACGCCCATGCCCTGCGGTACTTCGAGCCCACGCGCAATTTCCTTCAGGCGCTTGCGGTCCTGCAGGTTGGTGATCTTGCGGGAAATGCCGCCACCACGTGCCGTGTTCGGCATCAACACCGAGTAGCGACCGGCGAGCGACAGGTAGGTTGTCAGCGCTGCGCCCTTGTTGCCGCGTTCTTCCTTGGCGACCTGAACGAGCAGGATCTGGCGGCGCTTGATGACTTCCTGGATGCGGTACTGCTTGCGCGGCTTGCGAACGTGACGATCCGGAACCTCTTCCATCGCGTCTTCGGCGCCGACCGACTCGATGATTTCCTTCTCGCCGTCGTGGCTGTCGTCATCATCGTCGTCGTCATCGCGGCGACGACGGCTATCGACGTCTTCGGAGATCGAATCGGTGTCGACCATGGCGGCCATCTCGCCGCCATTGCCTTCTTCGCCGGCATCCGCATCTTCGGTTGCTGCAGCTGCGGCGGCCTCTTCGGCGATTTTCGCCTTCGTGCGGCGCGGGCGCTTTGGCTTTGCCTTGGGCTTTTCGGCGGGCACGTCGGCTTCGACGATAGCGTCAGCGGCCGTCTCGGTAACTTCCGCGACGACTTCCGTTTCGGCGGCGATTTCCAGATCGACCGGAACGCTGAGCGCGCTGTGGGTCGGCGTTGCCGTTTCGACGTGCTCGACATCGTCGTCGCGGCGCGCTTCTTCGGCTTCCGCCTTCAACAGCGCCTGACGGTCGGCGAGGGGGATCTGATAGTAGTCGGGGTGGATTTCGGCGAAGGCCAGGAACCCGTGGCGATTGCCGCCATAGTCGACGAAGGCCGCCTGGAGCGAAGGCTCCACTCGCGTTACCTTTGCCAGGTAGATGTTGCCGCGGATCTGTTTCTTGTGTTCCGATTCGAAGTCGAATTCTTCTATGCGGTTCCCGCGAACGACAACGACGCGCGTCTCTTCTGAGTGAGACGCATCGATAAGCATTTTCTCTGCCATCTAAGTTGTGCTCCTCGGCGCGACAACGGAACGGGCGGCAGACGTTCTTCCTTGGGAAGACTGCCACTCGCGTCAGAGGTTGCGCCGGATGTGAAAGGTCCTGTCTGGTGCAGGTGATGGTGCAGCAGCCAGATGGCAGCCGGAACGGTTACGTTCCGGGGCCTCTCTACTTCTGACCGATACCGCTGAGTCAACATCAATGACCAAACAAGAATGCCAATGTCAAAGGTCCCAAAAAGACCCGATGAATGCGCCCGCTTGCGGGCTTGCCGGTGAAAAATCACCGCTAAGAACTCCGGCCACCGCCGGAAATTTACGATCCAGTGTACGGGGAGGAAATGCAGCGACGGCGGATGAACACCTTGCGGCCGCGGAAAGATGATACGGTTGCAACCGGCAATTCCGGCTCGATCACTCCCTGGCGCCAAGCTCTGGAAAGCTCCGGCTGCCCGGCCGACGATTCTATCCCGTCAACACTTTCTCCTTGTGATGCTTTTATGTTTTCTATGTCACATTGGCAAGGGAAAAGCCTGTGCCGCCACAATAATGATCGATTCGCTTGCCCCGGTAGAGTAGGTCGGGGAACGGCGAATCGTATGCCTTGGCCGCGTTGCTTAAGGAGCGCTGTCAAGCTTTGGTTAACCATAAGGGTTCATTGATCAAGGGATGTCGCGGTGCGCGCGGGCAGGCGCCCGGCGCGTTGACCGTTAGGATTTCGTGGATTGACGGAGAGACCGGGGTGAAGCCTTCGGCTAATCATATGCACGCTTCACTGTTGTCGACACTGCTGCGCGGCGGCGCGCGCGTCGCGGCTTCAGTGTTCGTTGCAGGCGTTTTGATGGTGACCGGACCGATGGCATACGCCGCCGAGCCCGCGCCGTTGCTGGCATTCGGTGCACGCGTCGCCGGTGACGATGCACGCACGCGCGTCGTCGTCGAGTTCGACCGCAAACCCGACTTTTCCATTCATTACGTGGCAAACCCCGTGCGGGTCGTGGTCGATCTGCCGGAGACCGCCTTTGGCCTGAAGGCCGAGAGCCTCGAGCCGCGGGGATTGTTCGAGGCCATCCGCTACGGCGGCATGGGCGCCGGCAGTTCTCGTGTCGTCCTATCGGCAAAGGGGCCGGTTGCGGTCACCCATGCCGAAGTCATCGAGGAGGAGGGCGGTAAGAGTTTTCGCCTGGTCATCGATGCCGAGAAGGTCGACCAGACCCGGTTCGACACACTTCTGGGTGACCAGCAATGGACGGGCTCGGTGGTCTCGGCAAAAACGGATCGGCCGACAATCGCGCCGGCGGAAAAGACCGGCGCATTCGTGATTGCGATCGATGCCGGCCATGGCGGTATCGATACCGGCGCGATCGGCAGCGGCACGAGGACCGAGGAAAAGCATGTCACGCTTGCCTTCGCGCAGGAGCTTGTCGCCACGCTCAACCGGGAAAACGGCATCGAGGCCTTTCTGACCCGCGACAAGGACGTGTTCCTGTCGTTGCCGCAACGCGTGCAGATCGCCCGTAACAACGGCGCCAACCTGTTCATTTCGATCCATGCGGACACAGTGCGACAGAAGGACATTCGCGGCGCGACCGTCTATACGATTTCCGACAAGGCGTCCGACCATCTGGCGGCCGACCTGGCGCAGCGCGAAAACCTTTCCGACGAGATCGCTGGCGTACCGCTCCAGAGCGAGCCGGCAGAAGTCGCCGATATCCTGATCGATCTGACACGCCGTGAGACCCAGGCTTTCTCGGTCAACATGGCACGCACGGTGGTGTCGTCCTTCGAGGGGCAGATCAACCTCATCAACAATCCGCACCGTCACGCGGGCTTCCGTGTCTTGCAGGCGCCGGATGTACCGTCGATCCTGCTCGAGCTCGGGTTCATGTCTAACAAGGACGATGAGAAGCTGCTGCTCGATCCCGAATGGCGCAAGAAAGTGTCCGGTCTGCTTGCCGTTGCCGTGAAGCGCTACCGCGAACAGGCCGTCGCAAACGGCGGTTGAGATCCGGTCGCCATGATCTGTTTGACGGCGCAGCATACGAAGTGATTTGTGTCCCCTCGGTAACAGCGATATGCTTTTCAACAGGATGCGCACTCGATAATCGGAAACAAGCCCTATTTTACGCACAATCCGGGACCTAACCCGAATTGCGCCCGGATTTGTTGGGAAACAGTGTTGATGCCCGGTGCCCCTCGCCATATGAGGAACCGGGTGGCGCGTGTAGCCGCAGCGCCAGACGATTTCTGATAGAAGCGTTTGGCCAGGCCGACGAAATGCGGACCGTTGGGACGGAAAGCGTCTCGATCGGTTTGTGTGGCCTGGCGATTGGACGATAATAAGGTACCGGTATCTGACTGATGATCAGACTGATTGGATATTTCTTCGGCATTGGTGCGTTCTTGCTGCTCGGTGTCGCCGCAGCAGTTGCCATCTATCTCGGCAGCGTTACCAAAGATTTGCCGGATTACGAGGTGTTGGCGAAGTATTCACCGCCGGTCACCACGCGCTTCCACGCCGGTAACGGCGCGCTGATGGCGGAGTACGCCCGCGAGCGGCGTCTCTATCTGCCGATCCAGGCGATCCCGGACCGTGTCAAGGCGGCGTTCATCTCGGCCGAAGACAAGAACTTCTATCAGCACCCGGGCGTCGACATCACCGGTCTCGCGCGTGCCATCACCGTCAACCTTCAGAATTTCGGATCGGGTCGCCGCCCCGTCGGCGCGTCGACGATCACGCAGCAGGTCGCCAAGAACTTCCTGCTCTCGTCGGACCAGACGATCGATCGTAAGGTCAAGGAAGCGATCCTCTCCTTCCGCATCGAGCAGGCCTATAGCAAGGATCGTATTCTCGAACTCTACCTGAACGAGATCTTCTTCGGCCTCAACGCCTACGGGATCGCCGGCGCAGCGCTCACCTATTTCGACAAATCGGTTACGGAACTGACCATCGCCGAAACCGCATACCTTGCGGCTCTGCCGAAGGGCCCGGCCAACTACCATCCCTTCCGCAAGGCGGATGCCGCGATCGAGCGGCGCAATTGGGTCATCGATCGCATGGTCGAGAACGGCTACGTCACCAAGGCCGACGGCGAAGACGCCAAGCGGCAGCCGCTTGGCGTCAATCCGCGCCGCGGTGGCGCGCATCTCTTTGCCTCCGATTTCTTTGCCGAGGAAGTGCGTCGGCAGATTATCCAGAAGTACGGCGATAACGCCCTTTATGAGGGTGGTCTTTCGGTTCGCACCTCGCTCGATCCGCGCATGCAGATCGCTGCGCGCAAGGCGCTGCAGGAAGGGCTGCTCAGCTATGACGAGCGTCGCGGTTTCCATGGTCCGGTCAAGGCGATCGAGATCGGCGGCGACTGGGGCGAGCCGCTCGGCAAGGTCGTTTCCTTGGCCGACGTGCCGGAATGGAAGCTGGCTGTCGTGCTTTCGGCCGATGGCCAGGGTGTCGAGATCGGCATCCAGCCGAACAAGGAAGCGTCCGGCAAGATCATCGCAGAACGCGTGACCGGTCATATCTCCGCAAAGAATATGCAGTGGGCCTATCGCTCGGCCGGTGGCGAACGCAAATCCGCCAAGTCGCCGGAAGGTGTCCTCGGCCCGGGCGACGTCGTCTATGTAGAGCCGCTGGCAGAAAAGGGCGAATACCGCCTGCGTCAGCCGCCGAAAGTCCAAGGTGGCCTGGTCGCGATGGATCCGCAGACCGGCCGCGTGCTGGCAATGGTCGGCGGCTTTTCCTACGGTCAGTCGGAATTCAACCGCGCAACCCAGGCGATGCGCCAGCCGGGCTCCTCGTTCAAGCCGTTCGTTTATGCTGCCGCGCTCGACAACGGCTATACGCCCGCATCCGTTATTCTCGATGCGCCGATCGAAATCGTCGCCGGCGGCCAGGTCTGGCGCCCGGAGAACTACGGCGGCGGCTCGGCAGGCCCGTCGACGCTGCGCCTCGGCATCGAGAAATCGCGTAACCTGATGACGGTTCGCCTCGCCAACGACATGGGCATGAACATCGTTGCCGAATATGCTGAACGTTTCGGCATCTACGACAAGATGCCACCACTACTGGCGATGTCGTTGGGCTCGGGCGAAACGACGGTCCTGCGCATGGTTTCGGCTTATTCGGTTCTTGCCAATGGCGGCAAGCAGATCAAGCCTTCGCTGATCGACCGGATCCAGGACCGCTACGGTAAGACGATCTTCCGTCACGAGGACCGGACCTGCGACAACTGCAACGCGGCTGATTGGGGCAACCAGGAAGAGCCTGTGCTTACCGACAATCGCGAACAGGTTCTCGACCCGATGACCTCCTATCAGATCACCTCGATGATGGAGGGTGTGGTTCTGCGGGGCACGGCTGCCGGTAAGATCAAGCTCGATCGCCCGGTTGCCGGCAAGACCGGTACCACCAACGATGAGAAGGACGCCTGGTTCGTCGGCTACACGCCTGATCTCGTCGCCGGCCTCTACCTCGGCTTTGATAACCCGGCCCCGCTCGGTCGCGGCGCGACCGGTGGCAGCCTTGCCGTGCCGATCTTCAACAACTTCATGCAGGAAGCCATCAAGGGCTCGCGTCCCGGCAAGTTTGTGGTGCCGGAAGGCATGAACATGATCGCCGTCAACCGCAAGACCGGCATGGCCGCCTACGAAGGCGAGCCGGACACGATCATCGAGGCCTTCAAGCCCGGCACCGGCCCGGCCGATACCTTCTCGGTCATCGGCGGCCTCGACCAATACGTGCCGCCGGAGGAAATTTTGAAGAATTCCCCGCAGGCAAACCAGGCCGTCACTTCCGGCTCTAACGGCCTGTTCTAGACCCTTTCCCAGCCTCCCAATGCCCGCCGGCTTTACATCAGCGGCGGGCATCGCTATTTGACGCTCACGTTAAATCGGGTTCACAAGAAGCAGGATCATGCGCAGCGAAATCGAGAACATTGTCGACGAAATCAAGCAGGCCATAAGCCTGCTGAGGAGGCATCTTTGACTGGGATCAGGCGGTAAGACGACTGGACTGGTTGAACAACAAGGCGGAAGATCCGTCGCTCTGGAATGATGCGGCCGAAGCGCAGAAACTGATGCGCGAGCGCCAGCAGCTCGACGATGGCATCAACGGCCTGCGCCATTTCGAACAGCAGCTCAGCGACAACATCGAACTGATCGAACTTGGCGAAGAAGAGGGCGACGCCGCCATCGTTGCCGATGCCGAGCAGGCGCTGCGCGAGCTGCGCAACGAAGCGGCCAAGAAGCAGGTCGAGGCGATGCTGTCCGGCGAGGCCGATCAGAACGACACCTATCTCGAAGTGCATTCCGGTGCCGGCGGCACCGAGAGCCAGGACTGGGCGAACATGCTGTTGCGCATGTACACCCGTTGGTCCGAGCGCCAGGGATATAAGGTCGAACTGATGGAAATTCAGGACGGCGAAGAGGCTGGTATCAAGTCGGCGACGCTGCTGGTCAAGGGCCACAATGCCTATGGCTGGCTGAAGACGGAATCGGGCGTGCACCGTCTGGTGCGTATCTCGCCCTACGACAGCAACGCGCGTCGCCATACGTCGTTCTCGTCGATCTGGGTCTACCCTGTTGTCGATGATTCGATCCAAATCGACATCAACGAGAGCGATTGCCGCATCGACACCTATCGCTCGTCGGGCGCCGGCGGCCAGCACGTCAACACCACCGACTCGGCCGTGCGCATCACGCACATGCCGTCCGGCATCGTCGTGCAGTGCCAGCAGGAGCGCTCTCAGCACAAGAACCGGGCCAAGGCCTGGGACATGCTGCGCGCCCGTCTTTACGAGTCCGAGCTTAAGAAGCGCGAGGACGCGGCCAACGCCGAAGCGGCATCGAAGACCGATATCGGCTGGGGCCACCAGATCCGCTCCTACGTGCTGCAGCCCTACCAGCTGGTGAAGGACATGCGCACCGGTGTCGAAAGCACGGCGCCGGGCGACGTTCTGGACGGCGAACTGAACGAGTTCATGGAAGCCGCACTTGCCCACCGCGTCAGCGGCGGTGCAGATGCCGTGGTCGATGACTTGAACTAGCAGTGATTGAGGCGGGGCTTTGCCTGCCGGCATGAATTGAGCATGCGAAAATCAAAAAAGGCCGGATGGTTTCGTCCGGCCTTTCTTTTTGGGCTTAGTTCGAGGCCCGCTCGACTTTGATATCGCCGAGATCGTCGATCAACACGGTCCAGCTCTCCGGCTCGCGGGCGGCGGGATCGGTTTTCAGATAGACGGTCGCGAACATGCCGGGCTGCGCGGTCACGCCCGTCGACGTTTCCGGTCTGATGTCCGTGACATAGGCCTTCAGCGACGAGAATTCCTCGAGTTCGGCGGAGGAGACGACTTCCGGTCCAGTGGGTGTCGCCTCGATCTGCTGCAGGTGGATCTGCGCGGTGCCATCCGGTTGCCGAAGGGCGATCAGCTTATAGTAGCCGCGCCGTGCGCCGTCGGCACTCTTCGGTTCGGTAGGTGCATCCGCTTGCGTGCCGTTCGGGTCCAGTGCCGAAAGCGGATCGCCGCTTTCCTCCCAGTAGCCGGTGCTGGTGACGAAGGTCACTTCGGGCGAAACCACGTTCGCGTCCTCGGCATGGGCGTTCACGCCGGCCATGGCGAGAAGAAGCGCAAGGAGGAGAGGCTTGTGCATCGCTTTTGATTTCCCGTTCGAACCGCGACGCGGCGCTTGCTGCAAAATTGGTCCGTGGCCGATCGGCCGGCCATTACCGAAATTATACCATATCGCGCGTCGAGAACGTCGGCTCAATTGGAAAATTGCTCGGCCAGGATGCGGTCCGACCAGGAATGATCGGGATCCGAGAGAATGCGGGCGGTCATGTTTTCCGATTCGGCGATGCGCACCTTCGTCACCGACTTGACTTCCTGGTGGTCGGCAACGGCGTTGACCGGGCGCTTCTCGGCCTCGATGATCTCGATCTCGACGGTGACGTGGTTTGGCAGCAGGGCACCACGCCACCGCCGTGGACGGAATGGGCTGACGGGCGTCAGCGCCAGAAGCGGCGCCTCCAGCGGCAGGATCGGTCCGTGCGCCGAGAGGTTGTAGGCGGTGGAGCCGGCGGGCGTGGCCAGCAGCAACCCGTCGCAGGTCAACTCTTCGAGCCGGGTCTTGCCGTCGATGACCACACGCAGCTTGGCCGCCTGGTAGGATTGCCGGAACAGATAGACCTCGTTGATGGCGAGCGCCTTGAATGTCGCGCCTTCACCGTCGGTGGTCTGCATCTCCAGTGGGTGAAAGGCATTTTCGACGGCATTGCAGATACGCGCCGTCAGATTTTCGGTGCTGTAGCGGTTCATCAGGAACCCGACCGATCCCCGGTTCATGCCATAGACGAGCTTGCCCGAATTCATCGTCTGGTGCAGCGTCTGCAACATGAAGCCATCGCCGCCGAGCGCGACGATCACGTCGGCCTTGTCGGCATCATGATCGCCGTAGATCGCCTTCAGATCAGCCGCCGCCTTTTGCGCCTCTTCTGCTGGAGAGGCAAGGAATGCGAGAGAAGTGAACGTTCGGGCCATGAATTTTCAGTCCGTTCAACATGTTGAGCATCGCCGCGATGGCCGAGCCTAGGCTTCGTTTCTGGCACGGCCTGACCCTAAACGCATCTGAAAAATTGGGAGAATTCGCAATTTTGCTTTACACGCTGTGAGATTATGATAACTCCCACCGCTGAAAGTGCCCTTATAGCTCAGTTGGTAGAGCATCTGATTTGTAATCAGAGGGTCGGGAGTTCGAGTCTCTCTGGGGGCACCACTTTTTTCCAGGAAAGCATTTGTTTTCGCGCCACTTCGGTCCGGCGCATGCGTGATGTTTGGCGGACGCCGGCAGGGCGAGTTCGCCGTATCTTGGCCATGCCTTGACTGATCTGATCTCGCGAGGGGCTTGCTTCGCGGCAATCGCCTACCGCGCCTTGTATGGCTGGGGTCGCGTGGAAATCCTTCGTGAAGATTAAGAATGTCGGCGTTACGATCCAAAGTGGGGCAGTCTTCGTTCCAGTAGCGGACACTGAGCGCGCCAAAGCCTGGTATGCGCGACCGTTCGGTCTTTCGACAGTGCCGGAAAGCCAGCACGGGCGACAGCCGGAAAGCCAGCACGGGTATCTGGCCGTCTTTCTTGCGGCCGGGACAGTCGCCTGGTTCTCGATGCGACGGTCTGGTACCGGATAACTGTCGCGATCCGCCGCTCATCCTTTTTGATACGTCGGGCATCGACACGTCCTATCGGCACGCGCTCGATCCTGGCGTCGAGATCGTGCCCATACAGGCCGACCACTGGCTCACGCTGCGTGATCCCGATGGCAACGTGCTGATGGTCTGCCAGCGTCAGGCATCCCGACACGCCCGATCCTGCGGGGTCTCGCGTGACTGCCCTGTTCAGATCTCGAACGATCCGGCTCCCTTCGGGATAATCTCTCGGCATTTTTGCATGGCGTTCAGGAGATTGTCGGCGAGATAGTCTATGAGGGCGCGGGTCGCCGGCAGCATGCCGTGGCGCGAGGGGAAGACGAGATGGACGACAACGTCGCCCGAGGTCCATTCCGGCAGCACAGGGATAAGTACGCCGGCCCGGAAGGCACGCTCGCAGATGTGGTCGGGCAAGAGTGCCACGCCCATGCCCTCGATGGCTGCGCGCTCGAGGATGAGGAAATCGCTGCAGCCGATGATCGGCCGGTGTGAAATTTCGGCGGTGTTACCTTCGCCATCGACCAGACGCCAGACGTCGGTGGCGTGCTGCTCGTTCATCGACAGTGTCGGCATCTCGCTGAGATTGTCGATCGCGACGTCGTCGAAGCGGGCGAGCAGGGTGGGACTGGCCGCCAACCTCTGACGCACTTCTCCGAACCTGCGAATGATCAGCTGATTGTCAGTGTCCAGTTGATCGCGGGCGCGCAACGCCACGTCGATCCGCTCCTCGATCAGATCGATCCGCCGGTTGGTGGTGGTAATCAGCAGACGAACGCCGGGATAGCGGCGATGGAAGGCGGGCAGGATGTCGGCCAGCATCGGCGTGAAGCCGAGCGGGCAGGCAAGGCGGACCGTACCGGTCGGCTCGGCCTTGACGGCGGCGATCTCGGCTTCCGCCAGGGCGACGCCATCGAGCAAGCCCTGGCAATGTTCGTAGAACACCTGCCCGATCTCTGTGACACGCAGCTTGCGGGTCGAGCGCTCCAGCAGCCGGACGCCGAGCTGCTCTTCGAGGCGTGCCACGTGTTTGCTCAGCTTGGATTTGGGGATATTCAGATCGCGCGCGGCAGCACTGAAGCCGTTGTTGCGCACGACGGCCGCGAAGAGGGCGAGGTCGTTCAGGTCCTGCATCTGTTTCCGTCTCCCATCGCCCGATCGCGGTCTCACTGTTTCCATCTGGAAACAGTATGTCAAATAACCGCTGACTTATCGCGCGATTGTTTTCCAATCATATGTGATGCACCGCAACGCCAACACAAAGGTGCTTCACATGAACGTCCTTCACATCGACTCCGGTATCCTGGGTGATCACTCCGTTTCCCGTCGCCTGACCGCGGCGATCACCGCCCAGATCAAGGCAGACCGTCCGGATGCCAAAGTTACCTACCGCGATCTCGCCACCAGCCAGATCCCGCATCTGACCGGCGCCCAGATCATGGCGCCTGCCGATCTCGCAGGTGTTGATGCCGACCTGGCTGCCGAAGTCAAGATCGGCCGTGAAATGCTCGAAGAATTCCTGGCTGCCGACACTGTCGTCGTCGGCGCGCCGATGTACAACTTCTCCATTCCGAGCCAGCTCAAGGCCTGGATCGACCGTCTCGCCGTCAACGGCAAGACCTTCCGTTACACCGAATCTGGCCCGGAAGGCCTCGCCAAGGGCAAGAAGGTCATCATCGCTTCGACCCGCGGCGGCCACTATTCCGCCGGCCCGGCTTCGGCGATGGATCACCAGGAGTCTTACCTGAAGACGGTCTTCGGCTTCTTCGGGATCACAGACGTTGAATTTGTGCGCGCCGAGGGCCTGAACCTCAGCGCCGACTCCAAGCAGTTCGCGATCGCCGAGGCCGAAAAGACCATTGCCGAAGGCACTGTCCTTCGTCTGGCCAGCTAAAACAAGAGTTCACCGGATCGCCTCGGTGGTCCGATGAAGGGGCGTTGGCCCCCATTGCGGACGGTGCCGGTTGCCCATGCAGCCGGCATTGTCCGTTTTCGAGTGAGCGAATCTGTATTATGATGTGCTCATGAGAGACCGGCGGAGAAGGCCCTTGGCTGTCATCGCTGCGGTGGTCGCCATGGTGGCCGCCGATGTCGGATATGCGTCGCCGCCGGATACGCGCTGCACTTGCCGCAACCGGGACGGCTCGAAATACGAGCTCGGCCAGACAGCCTGCCTGCGTGTCGACGGAATGTCCTATCTCGCACGCTGCGAAATGAACCTCAACGTCACCACCTGGAAGAAGCTTCGCGACGGATGCCCGACGGCGAGCAATCAAACCCTATGGCTTCGAGTGAACAAGGATATAGCCACGCGTTTCTGACGACCGCGACGGCCTGCGCGGCAATCGGCTGCTACAGCGTCGCGCGTCTTATCAGACGCGCAAAGGTCGCTGTATCACTTTGAACTGCTGCATGTTTTTGTCCTTAAATCGAATAGGATTTAAGGAAACATGCAGTAGGCGGCGATTGCGTCGCACAGCAACGGCGCCAAGATTCTTAGGCGAATCCAGTCATCACCTACGGCACCTGTGAAGCTTTCCGGTTGCGAGCAGCTGGAAAGCTTCACAGGTGTTCGTCGGTGGCCGATTTATTTGCTCAGGAACTGACGCGCTGCATACATGGCGATCGCAGCCGCATTCGAAACGTTGAGCGACTTGATTGCGCCGGGCATGTCGAGGCGGGCGAGCGCCTTGACGGTCGATCGTGTCTTCTGCCTGAGACCCTTGCCCTCGGATCCAAGCACCAGCGCGACCTTGCCGCCGGTAAAGGTGCCTTCGAGCTGCGCCGGCCCCTCCGAATCGAGCCCGATCGTGTGGAAGCCGAGGCGGTGCAGTTCCTCGATCGTGTCAGAAAGATTGGTGATCTGGATATAGGGGATCATTTCCAGGGCGCCGGAAGCGGATTTCGCAAGAACGCCTGATTCGGTCGGGCTGTGGCGGATGGTGGTGATCAAGGCGCCGGCATCGAATGCGACGGCCGACCGCATGATCGCGCCGACATTGTGGGGATCAGTGACCTGGTCGAGCACGAGAATGAGCTGGCATTCGCTGAGTGCTTCGAGCTTGCGCAGCGGCAGCGGCTTGGTTTCGAGCATCACACCCTGATGGATGGCGTCGGGACCGAGAATCTTATCGAGATCCTGTGGCGCCACCGTCTCGACCGGGAAGGGGAGCTCCGAGAGTTCGTCGAGTTCCAGCCGAGCCGCGGCGTTCTGGGTCACGCACAGGCGAACGATCTTGCGCGCCGGGTTGTCGAGCGCTGCGCGAACCGTATGCAGGCCATAGAGCAGCACTTGCTCGGGCGCGAGTGCCGGCGGCTTCCAGTCGCCTGGTTGCTTGCGCCAGCGATCCTGCTTGGGCGTCGGAATCTCCCCGCGCTCGCGCTTGGCATCGCGGTGGGCGCGTCTGAGAGTGGCGTAATGGGTGTTCTTGGCGCTCTTGTCGCCCGTGTCATCTTTGCTCATGCCTGCCTTATAGAGCGCTTCGCCTGGCCTGGGAACGGAATTCGATGGTAGTGGATAAAGCGGACCTGTGGAGAATTTCGCAAAATTTCCGTTTAGGCGTGTTGACAGGAGCAAGGCGGGCCGTCATATACCCGGCGCAGATCGAGAGGCGGCAACGACAAATCGCTGGATGTCTCACGATCTCAAATGCTTGGTCGACTTGATCCCGACAGAATAATGGAGGGATGCCCGAGTGGTTAAAGGGGACGGACTGTAAATCCGTTGGCTCAGCCTACGTTGGTTCAAATCCAACTCCCTCCACCATTCTGCTTCTGGATCGAAGGCCCGCGGGTATAGCTCAATGGTAGAGCAGCAGCCTTCCAAGCTGAATACGCGGGTTCGATTCCCGCTACCCGCTCCAGCAGCGCTGATCCCCTCTCCACATTCTTAATGCTGCACTTCAACCGCTCTTCGTAAGTCGTTGTTTGTTCTTTCGCCGCGTCGCGAAATGATTCGGAAAACTGCCCAAATTGCATCTTCGATGCGCCGTTCTTACATGACGGTAGGAAAAGGCCGCCGTGGCCGGTCCGGGCGCACGCAATTAAGTCTTGCGCAAATCCCTTGAAACCCTTAAACGGCTCCACAAACCGGCCCCGCCGGCTGATCAATCATACTTGACCACAGGAAACGTACCCATGGCAAAGAGCAAATTTGAGCGCAACAAGCCGCACGTTAACATTGGCACGATTGGCCACGTTGACCATGGCAAGACGTCGCTGACGGCAGCGATCACGAAGTACTTCGGCGAGTACAAGGCGTACGACCAGATCGACGCTGCTCCGGAAGAAAAGGCCCGTGGTATCACGATTTCGACGGCTCACGTTGAGTATGAGACGCCGAACCGCCACTACGCGCACGTCGACTGCCCCGGCCACGCCGACTACGTCAAGAACATGATCACCGGTGCAGCGCAGATGGACGGCGCGATCCTGGTTTGCTCGGCTGCTGACGGCCCGATGCCGCAGACCCGCGAGCACATCCTGCTTGCTCGCCAGGTTGGCGTTCCGGCAATTGTCGTGTTCCTCAACAAGGTCGACCAGGTTGACGACGCCGAGCTTCTCGAGCTCGTCGAGCTTGAAGTTCGCGAACTTCTGTCGTCCTACGAATTCCCGGGCGACGACATTCCGATCATCAAGGGTTCGGCACTTGCTGCTCTTGAAGATTCGGACAAGAAGATCGGCGAAGACGCGATCCGCGAGCTGATGGCTGCTGTTGACGCCTACATCCCGACGCCTGAGCGTCCGATCGACCTGCCGTTCCTGATGCCGATCGAAGACGTGTTCTCGATCTCGGGTCGCGGTACGGTTGTGACCGGTCGCGTTGAGCGCGGCATCGTCAAGGTTGGCGAAGAAGTTGAAATCGTCGGCATCCGCGACACGTCGAAGACGACGGTTACGGGCGTTGAAATGTTCCGCAAGCTGCTCGACCAGGGCCAGGCCGGCGACAACATCGGCGCGCTGATCCGTGGTGTTAACCGTGATGGCGTTGAGCGTGGCCAGATTCTGTGCAAGCCGGGTTCGGTCAAGCCGCACAAGAAGTTCATGGCCGAAGCCTACATCCTGACGAAGGAAGAAGGCGGCCGTCATACGCCGTTCTTCACGAACTACCGTCCGCAGTTCTACTTCCGCACGACGGACGTGACGGGTATCGTCACGCTTCCGGAAGGCACGGAAATGGTTATGCCTGGCGACAACGTCACGGTTGCCGTTGAGCTGATCGTTCCGATCGCGATGGAAGAAAAGCTGCGCTTCGCTATCCGCGAAGGCGGCCGTACCGTCGGCGCCGGCATCGTCGCTTCGATCGTCGAGTAATCCCTGGATTATCTCGCTTCAAAAAGGCCCCGCTGGAAACGGCGGGGCTTCTTGCGTTTGAAAGGGCCTACTGCCAAACGTGTGGGGCAGGGGCGAGCCCCCCCCTTAAGTCTGCGTGAACTCTGCGGGAGGGAAGGCATGAGGAAGGGTATCGCGGCATCGGGTGGGGCGCGCCTGCCGCAAGTTCGTGCGGCGCGAGGCTTAGCCGCCGGCACGACGCGCGGCCCTGTCAATGCATCGTAGCGCGGTCGTAAAGTCGCCGCGGCCGTAAGGAACGACGCGCGCATTGCGCGCTACGGATAGTACGGCGCAGAATGAAAAGGCGCATCGCGCGTTGTTGCCGTTTTTGCCACAAGAATTTGAATCTTTTCCGTCAAAGACGCTTGTCATCGCCCGATAAACTGAATAATAAGCCGCTGACTTGATGCACTGACCGGTTCGAAAATGGCCGGCTGGAGCGATCTAGGGGTATAGCTCAGTTGGTAGAGCGGCGGTCTCCAAAACCGCAGGTCGTCGGTTCAAGCCCGGCTGCCCCTGCCATTGCCTTCGACCTTTGCAAGCGGCTTGAAGCCGGGTAGGGTGGAAGGAGGTCGGATAAGCCGACCATCGAAATTCACAGAAAAGACCGAATGCCTCTTGTGATTTATGGAATCGGTCTTTATGTAGGGTCCAAACAGACACGCGGTGCGTGGGGCTGAATCATCGGCTTTACGCGCCGTAATGGCGTGAGCATTACATGGCATCCAAAACGAATCCGTTTACGTTTCTGCAGCAGGTTCGCTCAGAGGCGTCGAAAGTAACTTGGCCGTCCAGGCGCGAGACGATGATCTCGACGCTGATGGTTTTTGTCATGGTCTTTTTTGCCGCTGCCTTCTTCTTTGCTGCGGACCAGTTGATGGGTTGGCTGATTGGCCTAGTCCTCAACGCTGGCGCTTGATTGGGTGGAGGGTAGTATGGCTGCACGCTGGTATATTGTTCACGCCTATTCGAATTTCGAAAAGAAGGTTGCTGAATCGATCGAGGAAAAGGCCAAGCAGAAGGGCCTTCAGCACCTGTTCGAGAAGATCCTCGTTCCGACCGAGAAGGTTGTTGAGGTTCGTCGCGGCCGCAAGGTTGATGCCGAGCGCAAGTTTTTTCCGGGCTATGTCCTGGTGCGCGCCAACCTGACGGATGAGGCGTATCACCTCATCAAGAATACGCCGAAGGTCACTGGCTTTCTCGGCACCGACAGCAAACCGGTTCCGATCCCGGACCATGAAGCCGATCGTATCCTCGGCCAGGTCCAGGATGGTGTCGAGCGTCCGAAGCCGTCCGTCTCCTTCGAGATCGGCGAGCAGGTTCGCGTCTCGGATGGTCCGTTCGCCTCGTTCAACGGCATCGTTCAGGATGTCGACGAGGAGCGGTCGCGCCTGAAGGTCGAGGTATCGATCTTCGGCCGTGCGACCCCGGTCGAACTGGAATACAGCCAGGTCGAGAAGGTCTGAGAAGATCAAAAGAGGTTGGGCAAGTCGTTTCGGCCTGCCCTGGCGGAGAGATCCGCATGCGCGTGGAAGGACGTCGGCCTTAGCCGGGACGAAGGGTCCGTACCACGCAACCGCAGCCGCCGATCCTTGATCGGCAGAATGTCGGGAAACCGGCGCAACAGTTCCTCGTTTCGATCCGTCGAGATGGGGCAATGAGAGGCAGAGAGAAATGGCTAAGAAAGTTGCAGGCCAGCTCAAGCTGCAGGTGAAGGCAGGGTCGGCCAATCCGTCCCCGCCGATCGGTCCTGCACTCGGTCAGCGTGGCATTAACATCATGGAATTCTGCAAGGCGTTCAATGCCGCCACGCAGGAAATGGAAAAGGGTATGCCGATCCCGGTCGTCATCACCTATTACCAGGACAAGTCGTTCACCTTCATCATGAAGCAGCCGCCGGTCAGCTACTTCCTGAAGAAGGAATCGAAGATCACCTCCGGTTCGAAGACCCCAGGTAAGGCCAAAGCTGGCTCGATCACCAAGGCTCAGATCCGCACGATCGCAGAGGCCAAGATGAAGGACCTCAACGCGGCCGATATCGAAGGCGCAATGGCGATGGTCGAGGGCTCTGCCCGCTCCATGGGCCTGGAAGTGGCGGGCTAAGACCATGGCGAAGATTGCAAAGCGTGTACAGAAGTCCCGCGAGGGCATTGACCCGACCAAGATCTACGGCCTCACCGAAGCCGTTTCGCTGGTCAAGGAACGTGCAACTGCCAAGTTCGACGAGACTGTTGAAGTCGCGATGAACCTCGGCGTTGACCCGCGCCACGCCGACCAGATGGTTCGCGGCGTCGTCAACCTGCCGAATGGCACGGGCCGCACGGTTCGCGTTGCCGTGTTCGCACGTGGCGTCAAGGCTGACGAAGCCAAGGCTGCCGGTGCAGACATCGTCGGCGCTGAAGAGCTCGTCGAAATCGTTCAGGGCGGCAAGATCGACTTCGATCGTTGCATCGCGACTCCGGACATGATGCCGCTCGTCGGCCGCCTCGGTAAGGTTCTCGGCCCGCGCGGCATGATGCCGAACCCGAAGGTTGGAACGGTCACCATGGACGTTGCCGGTGCCGTCAAGGCATCCAAGGGCGGCGCTGTCGAGTTCCGCGTCGAGAAGGCTGGTATCATCCACGCCGGTATCGGCAAGGCCTCGTTCGACGTCAAGGCTCTGGAAGAAAACATCCGCGCCTTCGCTGACGCGGTCGTCAAGGCCAAGCCGGCCGGCGCCAAGGGCAACTACGTCAAGCGCGTAGCGATTTCGTCGACCATGGGCCCGGGCCTGAAGATCGACCCGGCAACGCTCAGCGTCGCCTAACGAATTTCGGGCTTCGGCCCGAGACAGAATTTCCGGCCCTTCGGGGCCGGAAATCCGGATTTCGATCCGGAACTCCTGTCCGAGATTGCGGGTGGTTTTACCTTAATCACTTCGGCCTGCATGAGACGGGTAAGATCTGAATTTCACAATGACGCCGGAGGCGTCGAAATTCGGTTCGAGCCTCGCTTGCCTTGTGTCAGACCCGGCTTTCCGGGAACGCCAAGGGACAGGATCCTCAAGCGTTACTTGGGATCTTTTTTGAGATCCCTGGTGACAAAGGCAAACCCGGCAGGGGCTGCAGTTCATGCAACCCTGTCAACTGGAGACAGACAGTGGAAAGAGCGGAAAAACGCGAATTCGTCACGGAGCTGAACGAAGTCTTCAAGGCTTCCGGTTCGGTTGTCGTGGCCCACTATGCTGGTGTCACAGTTGCGCAGATGAACGACTTCCGTTCGAAGATGCGCGCTGCTGGCGGCACCGTCAAAGTCGCGAAAAACCGCCTGGCCAAGATCGCTCTTCAGGGCACCGAGTCGGAAGGGATGACAGATCTCTTCAAGGGTCAGACGCTGATCGCATTCAGCCAAGACCCGATCACGGCTCCTAAGGTCGTCATGGATTTCGCCAAGACCAACGACAAGCTCGTTGTGCTCGGTGGCTCCATGGGAACAACCACGCTCACCGCCGAAGCAGTCAAGTCGCTTGCGACCCTGCCTTCGCTGGACGAGCTGCGTGCAAAGCTGCTGGGCCTTCTCAATGCCCCGGCAACCCGCATTGCTACGGTTGTTGCAGCACCGGCAAGCCAGCTTGCCCGCGTGTTCGCCGCCTATGCCAAGAAGGACGAAGCCGCCTAAGGCGGATTTTCGCTGTTGTATTTAAAACCAGTTCGAACCGAACAAAAGGAAAAGTAAAATGGCTGATCTCGCAAAGATCGTTGAAGACCTCTCCTCGCTGACCGTCCTGGAAGCTGCTGAGCTTTCCAAGCTGCTCGAAGAGAAGTGGGGCGTTTCTGCAGCTGCTCCCGTAGCTGTTGCTGCTGCTGGCGGCGCTGGCGCTGCTGCTCCGGTCGAAGAAGAAAAGACCGAGTTTGACGTTATCCTCGTTGACGCTGGCGCCAACAAGATCAACGTCATCAAGGAAGTCCGCGCGATCACCGGTCTCGGCCTCAAGGAAGCCAAGGACCTGGTCGAAGGCGCTCCGAAGCCGGTCAAGGAAGCAGTTTCCAAGGCTGAAGCTGCTGACCTCAAGAAGAAGCTCGAAGACGCTGGCGCCAAGGTTGACGTCAAGTAATTCGGCATTTTGCAAGGGGAGGTGGCCATTCTGGCCGCCTCTCTTTGACCGTTTTTAGAACATATTACCCAAAGGCCTGTCGCAAAACGGCTTTTGGGTAATGGGTTCTTCAAGAGGATGGTCTCGAACGGGATTCAGCACAGCAATCCGCGCTGGGCGTTTTCCGCTAGTTAGACGAGATTGAACGACTCATTGATTGACGGGATCGACTGGCCATCGGTTCCCGTCCGTTGCAGGCCCGGATGCAAGATTGACAAGGAGCGACGATGGCTCAGACCCTTTCGTTTAACGGTCGCAGGCGCGTACGCAAGTTTTTTGGTAAAATTCCAGAAGTCGCAGAAATGCCGAACCTCATCGAGGTTCAGAAGGCATCCTACGACCAGTTTCTGATGGTTGAAGAGCCCAAGGGCGGACGCCCTGATGAGGGCCTTCAAGCCGTTTTCAAGTCGGTTTTCCCGATCAAGGATTTCTCCGGCGCTTCGATGCTCGAGTTCGTTTCCTACGAATTCGAACAGCCGAAGTTCGACGTCGAAGAATGCCGTCAGCGCGATCTGACCTACGCGGCACCCCTCAAGGTGACCCTGCGCCTGATCGTGTTCGATATTGACGAGGATACCGGCGCGAAGTCGATCAAGGACATCAAGGAACAGAACGTCTACATGGGCGACATGCCGCTCATGACCGACAACGGTACCTTCATCGTCAACGGCACCGAGCGCGTTATCGTTTCGCAGATGCACCGCTCTCCGGGCGTGTTCTTCGACCACGACAAGGGCAAGAGCCATTCTTCCGGCAAGCTGCTGTTTGCGGCCCGTGTGATCCCGTATCGTGGTTCCTGGCTCGACATCGAGTTCGACGCCAAGGACATCGTCCACGCCCGTATTGACCGCCGCCGCAAGATCCCCGTGTCTTCGCTTTTGATGGCGCTTGGCATGGACGGCGAGGAAATCCTCGACACCTTCTACACGAAGTCGCTTTACCAGCGCGACGGCGAAGGCTGGCGCGTGCCGTTCCAGCCGGATGCGCTGAAGGGCCAGAAGGCGATCACCGAGATGGTCGACGCCGACACCGGTGAAGTGGTTGTCGAAGCTGGCAAGAAGCTGACGCCGCGCCTGCTTCGCCAGTTGCAGGATAAGGGCCTGAAGGCCCTCAAGGCGACCGATGACGACCTCTATGGCAACTACCTTGCCGAAGATATCGTCAACTTCGCGAACGGCGAAATCTACCTCGAGGCAGGCGACGAGATCGACGAGAAGACGCTTCCCGTCATTCTGTCGGCCGGCTTCGACGAAATCCCGGTTCTCGACATCGACCATATCAACGTCGGCGCCTACATCCGCAACACGTTGACCGTAGACAAGAACGAGAACCGTCAGGACGCTCTGTTCGATATCTACCGCGTGATGCGTCCGGGCGAACCGCCGACCATGGATTCTGCGGAAGCCATGTTCAACACGCTGTTCTTCGATGCCGAGCGCTACGATCTCTCGGCCGTCGGCCGCGTGAAGATGAACATGCGTCTCGACCTTGAAGTGGCCGATACCGTCCGTATCCTGCGCAAGGAAGACATCCTGGCTGTTGTCAAGATGCTGGTCGAACTGCGTGACGGCAAGGGCGAAATCGACGACATCGACAACCTCGGCAACCGCCGTGTTCGTTCTGTCGGCGAACTGATGGAAAACCAGTACCGCCTCGGTCTCTTGCGCATGGAGCGCGCGATCAAGGAACGCATGTCGTCGATCGAAATCGACACCGTCATGCCGCAGGACCTGATCAACGCCAAGCCGGCTGCAGCAGCCGTCCGCGAATTCTTCGGCTCGTCGCAGCTGTCGCAGTTCATGGACCAGGTGAACCCGCTTTCGGAAATCACCCACAAGCGCCGTCTTTCGGCACTTGGCCCGGGTGGTCTGACCCGCGAGCGCGCAGGCTTCGAAGTCCGCGACGTTCACCCGACGCACTATGGCCGTATCTGCCCGATTGAAACGCCGGAAGGCCCGAACATCGGTCTGATCAACTCGCTTGCAACCTTTGCCCGCGTCAACAAGTACGGCTTCATCGAGAGCCCGTACCGCAAGATCGTTGACGGCAAGGTGACGAACGACGTCGTCTATCTGTCGGCGATGGAAGAAGCGAAGTACCACGTCGCCCAGGCAAACTCGGTTCTCGAGAACGATGGTTCGTTCTCGGAAGAATTCGTCGTTTGCCGCCATTCCGGCGAAGTTATGCTGGCACCGCGCGACAACATCAACCTGATGGACGTTTCGCCGAAGCAGCTCGTTTCGGTCGCCGCGGCGCTCATTCCGTTCCTCGAGAACGACGACGCCAACCGCGCACTGATGGGCTCGAACATGCAGCGTCAGGCCGTGCCTCTGCTGCGCGCCGAAGCTCCGTTCGTCGGTACCGGCATGGAGCCGGTCGTTGCCCGCGACTCCGGCGCTGCTATCGCAGCCCGCCGCGGCGGTGTCGTCGACCAGGTCGATGCGACGCGTATCGTTATCCGCGCCACCGAAGACCTCGATCCGTCGAAGTCGGGCGTCGATATCTACCGTCTGCAGAAGTTCCAGCGTTCCAACCAGAACACCTGCGTCAACCAGCGTCCGCTGGTCACCGTCGGTGACGTCCTGAACAAGGGCGACATTATCGCTGACGGTCCGTCGACCGATCTCGGCGATCTGGCACTCGGCCGCAACGCGCTCGTCGCGTTCATGCCGTGGAACGGCTACAACTACGAAGACTCGATCCTGCTCTCGGAACGCATCGTGCGCGACGACGTGTTCACCTCTATCCACATCGAAGAATTCGAAGTGATGGCGCGTGACACCAAGCTCGGCCCGGAAGAAATTACCCGCGACATTCCGAACGTTTCGGAAGAAGCGCTGCGTAATCTCGACGAAGCCGGCATCGTCTACATCGGTGCTGAAGTTCAGCCGGGCGATATCCTGGTCGGCAAGATCACGCCGAAGGGCGAAAGCCCGATGACACCGGAAGAAAAGCTTCTGCGCGCCATCTTCGGTGAAAAGGCGTCCGACGTCCGCGACACGTCCATGCGCATGCCTCCGGGCACGTTCGGCACCGTCGTCGAAGTTCGCGTCTTCAATCGCCACGGCGTTGAGAAAGACGAGCGCGCGATGGCGATCGAGCGCGAGGAAATCGAACGCCTCGCCAAGGACCGCGACGACGAACAGGCGATCCTGGATCGTAACGTCTACGCACGTCTCGTCGACATGCTGCGCGGTCACACCGCGGTTGCAGGTCCGAAGGGCTTCAAGAAGGGCACTGAGCTGTCCAACCTCGTCGTCAGCGAATATCCCCGCTCGCAGTGGTGGATGTTTGCCATCGAAGACGAAAAGGCTCAGGGCGAGATCGAAGCGCTTCGCGCCCAGTACGACGAATCCAAGTCGCGCCTTGAACAGCGCTTCATGGACAAGGTCGAAAAGGTCCAGCGCGGCGACGAAATGCCTCCGGGCGTTATGAAGATGGTCAAGGTCTTCGTCGCTGTTAAGCGCAAGATCCAGCCGGGCGACAAGATGGCCGGCCGTCACGGCAACAAGGGTGTCGTGTCGCGTATCGTGCCGATCGAAGACATGCCGTTCCTGGAAGATGGTACGCACGTCGACGTCGTTCTGAACCCGCTCGGCGTGCCTTCGCGCATGAACGTCGGCCAGATCCTCGAAACCCATCTTGGCTGGGCTTGCGCCGGCATGGGCAAGAAGATCGGCGCGATGCTCGATGCCTACAAGGCAGGTGCCGATATCCAGCCGCTGCGCGACACCATCGACAGCGTCATCGGGTCGGGCCCGAAGGGTGAGCCGATCAAGCAGTACGACGATGAGTCGATCGTACGGCTTGCCGAGCAGACCCGTCGCGGCGTTTCGATCGCAACGCCGGTCTTCGACGGTGCTGTCGAAGCCGACGTCAACGAGATGCTGGAGCAGGCGGGCCTGAAGGTAACCGGTCAGTCGACGCTTTATGATGGCCGTACCGGCGATCAGTTCGACCGCCAGGTGACCGTCGGCTACATCTACATGCTGAAGCTGAACCACCTTGTCGACGACAAGATCCACGCCCGTTCGATCGGTCCTTACTCGCTCGTTACCCAGCAGCCGCTGGGCGGCAAGGCGCAGTTCGGCGGTCAGCGCTTCGGGGAAATGGAAGTCTGGGCTCTCGAAGCCTACGGCGCCGCCTACACCCTGCAGGAAATGCTGACGGTGAAGTCGGACGACGTGGCCGGTCGTACAAAGGTCTACGAAGCGATCGTCCGTGGCGACGACACCTTCGAAGCGGGTATTCCGGAGAGCTTCAACGTTCTCGTCAAGGAAATGCGCTCGCTGGGCCTCTCGGTCGAACTCGAGAACACCAAGGTCGACGAACTCGGTGCAGCACAGCTGCCCGACGCAGCCGAATAAGAAACATCAAGGTGCGTGCCGCGTCGCGGCGCGCACCGCTTCCTCCGCAAGG
Source organism: Ensifer sp. 4252 (assembly GCF_050434565.1). Classification (NCBI taxonomy): domain Bacteria; kingdom Pseudomonadati; phylum Pseudomonadota; class Alphaproteobacteria; order Hyphomicrobiales; family Rhizobiaceae; genus Ensifer; species Ensifer sp. 4252. Next base: position 238,584 of record NZ_JBNDIU010000001.1, on the reverse strand, counting down.
CTTCATTGGCAAGCGAGAGGAACGGGGCCGCATCAAATGCGGTTTTAGCTGTTTATGGGGCAGGGGCCGGCGCCCGGGATTTGTCGGCACCCTCGCCAAGCTCAGGGCGTTAAGCCCGTAAAGGAGACAGGCATGAACCAAGAGGTCATGAATCTTTTCAATCCGCAGGTGCCTGCACAGACTTTCGATTCCATCCGGATTTCGATCGCCTCGCCGGAGAAGATTCTTTCCTGGTCTTACGGTGAGATCAAGAAGCCGGAGACGATCAACTACCGCACGTTCAAGCCGGAACGCGATGGTCTTTTCTGCGCACGTATCTTCGGTCCGATCAAGGATTACGAATGCCTGTGCGGCAAGTACAAGCGCATGAAGTACAAGGGCATCATCTGCGAAAAGTGCGGCGTCGAAGTCACGCTGTCGCGCGTTCGCCGTGAGCGCATGGGTCATATCGAGCTCGCTGCTCCCGTTGCCCACATCTGGTTCCTGAAGTCGCTGCCATCACGCATTTCGACGCTGCTCGACATGACGCTGAAGGATGTTGAGCGCGTTCTCTACTTCGAGAACTACATCGTCACCGAGCCTGGTCTGACGTCGCTGAAGGAAAACCAGCTCCTCAGCGAAGAAGACTACATGCTCGCCGTCGATGAGTTCGGCGAAGATCAGTTCACCGCGATGATCGGTGCTGAAGCGATCTATGAAATGCTCGCTTCGATGAACCTCGAAAAGATCGCTGGCGATCTGCGTTCGGATCTGGCCGAGACCACCTCGGATCTGAAGCAGAAGAAGCTGATGAAGCGGCTGAAGATCGTCGAGAACTTCATGGATTCCGGCAACCGTCCGGAATGGATGATCATGAAGGTCGTTCCGGTGATCCCGCCGGATCTGCGTCCGCTCGTGCCGCTGGATGGCGGCCGTTTCGCGACGTCGGATTTGAACGATCTTTATCGCCGCGTGATCAACCGTAACAACCGTCTGAAGCGTCTGATCGAACTGCGCGCACCGGGCATCATCATCCGCAACGAAAAGCGCATGCTGCAGGAATCTGTGGACGCGCTGTTCGACAACGGCCGTCGTGGCCGCGTCATCACCGGCGCCAACAAGCGTCCGCTGAAGTCGCTGTCCGACATGCTCAAGGGCAAGCAGGGCCGCTTCCGTCAGAACCTGCTCGGCAAGCGCGTCGACTATTCCGGCCGCTCGGTCATCGTGACCGGTCCGGAACTGAAGCTGCACCAGTGCGGTCTTCCGAAGAAGATGGCGCTCGAACTGTTCAAGCCGTTCATCTACGCCCGCCTCGACGCCAAGGGTTATTCCTCGACCGTCAAGCAGGCCAAGAAGCTCGTCGAAAAGGAAAAGCCGGAAGTCTGGGATATCCTCGACGAGGTCATCCGCGAGCATCCGGTTCTGTTGAACCGCGCACCGACGCTGCACCGCCTGGGCATCCAGGCCTTCGAACCGACCCTGGTCGAAGGCAAGGCTATCCAGTTGCACCCGCTTGTCTGCACGGCCTTCAACGCCGACTTCGACGGCGACCAGATGGCTGTTCACGTGCCGCTGTCGCTTGAAGCGCAGCTCGAAGCACGCGTGCTGATGATGTCGACGAACAACATTCTGCACCCGGCTAACGGCGCGCCGATCATCGTTCCGTCGCAGGACATGGTTCTGGGTCTCTACTATCTGTCGATCCTGAACCAGAACGAACCGGGCGAAGGTATGGCGTTTTCGGACATGGGCGAGCTGCATCACGCGCTCGAAACCAAGTCCGTGACACTGCACGCCAAGATCCGTGGCCGCTTCAAGACCGTCGACGCCGAGGGCAACCCGGTTTCGAAGATCTACGAAACCACGCCTGGCCGTATGATCATCGGCGAACTGTTGCCGCGCAACGTCAACGTGCCGTTTGAGACCTGCAACCAGGAAATGACCAAGAAGAACATCTCCAAGATGATCGACACGGTCTACCGTCACTGCGGTCAGAAAGACACGGTCATCTTCTGTGACCGCATCATGCAGCTCGGCTTTGCCCATGCTTGCCGCGCTGGCATTTCGTTCGGCAAGGACGACATGGTCATTCCGGACACCAAGGTGAAGATCGTCGGCGATACTGAAGCGCTCGTGAAGGAATACGAGCAGCAGTACAATGACGGCCTCATCACCCAGGGCGAAAAGTACAACAAGGTTGTCGACGCCTGGGGTAAGGCGACTGAAAAGGTCGCCGACGAAATGATGGCCCGCATTAAGGCGGTGGAGTTCGACGACAACGGCCGTCAGAAGCCGATGAACTCGATCTACATGATGTCGCACTCCGGCGCCCGTGGTTCTCCGAACCAGATGCGTCAGCTGGGCGGCATGCGCGGCCTGATGGCCAAGCCGTCGGGTGAAATCATCGAGACGCCGATCATCTCGAACTTCAAGGAAGGTCTGACCGTTAACGAGTACTTCAACTCGACCCACGGTGCCCGTAAGGGTCTGGCCGACACCGCCTTGAAGACCGCGAACTCGGGTTACCTGACCCGTCGTCTCGTCGACGTGGCGCAGGACTGCATCGTCAACTCCGTCGATTGCGGCACCGAAAACGGCCTCACCATGACGGCGATCGTCGATGCCGGTCAGGTTGTGGCTTCGCTTGGCGCTCGTATTCTTGGCCGTACGGCTCTGGACGACATCGATCACCCGGTCACGGGCGTTCGTCTCGTCGACGCCGGCCGGATGATCCTGGAACCCGACGTCATCGAGATCGAAAAGGCTGGCATCCAGTCGATCCGCATCCGTTCGGCGCTGACCTGCGAAATCCAGACGGGCGTTTGCGGCGTCTGCTACGGCCGCGACCTGGCACGTGGTACGCCGGTCAACATGGGCGAAGCGGTTGGCGTTATCGCGGCACAGTCGATCGGTGAACCGGGCACCCAGCTCACCATGCGTACCTTCCACTTGGGCGGTACGGCGACCGTGGTTGACCAGTCGTTCCTGGAAGCGTCCTACGAAGGCACGGTTCAGATCAAGAACCGCAACATGCTGCGCAACTCTGACGGCATTCTCGTCGCCATGGGTCGTAACATGGCCGTCCAGATCCTCGACGAACGTGGTGTCGAGCGCTCCTCGCAGCGTGTCGCCTACGGTTCGAAGATCTTCGTCGACGATGGTGACAAGGTGAAGCGCGGTCAGCGTCTTGCCGAGTGGGACCCCTACACCCGTCCGATGATGACGGAAGTGGAAGGTACCGTTCACTTCGAAGACGTGGTCGACGGCATCTCCGTGCTCGAAGCGACCGACGAGTCCACCGGCATCACCAAGCGTCAGGTTATCGATTGGCGTTCGACGCCGCGCGGTACCGACCTGAAGCCGGCGATCGTCATCAAGGACAAGAACGGTGCGGTCATGAAGCTGTCGCGTGGTGGCGACGCCCGCTTCATGCTCTCGGTCGACGCCATTCTGTCGGTCGAGCCTGGTACGAAGGTTTCCCAGGGTGACGTGCTTGCACGTTCGCCGCTGGAAAGCGCCAAGACCAAGGACATCACCGGTGGTCTGCCGCGCGTTGCCGAACTGTTCGAAGCTCGTCGTCCGAAGGATCATGCCGTCATCGCTGAGATTGATGGTACGATCCGCTTCGGCCGCGACTACAAGAACAAGCGTCGCGTTCTGATCGAGCCTGCTGAAGACGGTGTCGAGCCGGTCGAATACCTGATCCCGAAGGGCAAGCCTTTCCATCTTCAGGATGGCGACTACATCGAAAAGGGCGACTACATCCTCGACGGCAACCCGGCGCCGCACGACATCCTGGCGATCAAGGGCGTGGAAGCACTCGCTTCCTACCTGGTCAACGAAATCCAGGAAGTCTACCGACTGCAGGGCGTTGTGATCAACGACAAGCACATCGAAGTCATCGTTCGTCAGATGCTGCAGAAGGTGGAAATCACCGATGCCGGCGACTCGACCTACATCGTCGGTGACAATGTCGACCGCATCGAGCTCGAAGACGTCAACGATGGCCTGATCGAACAGGGCAAGAAGCCGGCATACGGCGATCCGGTCCTGCTCGGCATCACCAAGGCCTCGCTGCAGACACCGTCGTTCATCTCGGCGGCGTCGTTCCAGGAAACCACCAAGGTCCTGACCGAGGCGGCGATCGCCGGCAAGGTCGACGGTCTGCAGGGTCTGAAGGAAAACGTCATCGTCGGCCGTCTGATCCCGGCTGGTACAGGCGGAACGATGACCCAGATCCGCCGCATCGCGACGGCGCGCGACGAGATGATTCTCGAAGAGCGTCGCAAGGGCACGGGCGCAGATGTTGCAACCCCGATGCTCGCCGATCTCGCGAAGGAAAACGCAGCGGCCGAATAATGGGAGGAGGGCGTTCTCGCCCTCGTTTCCTCAAATCAAAAAAAAGCCGCCCGGAGCGATCCGGGCGGCTTTTTCATTGGGGAAGGCTGGAAGGGGAGGCGACGCTCAGGCGTCGACGGCCTCAGCTGAAACGGATGATCGCAACTTCGCCTTCGAGGGCGCCCTGGTAGGCCGAGGCATGCGGCTCCTCGTTCGGCACGTCGGTCAGTGTGCCGATCTGATCGAGGTCGGCCTCCAGGAAGCCTTCCTCGGCGAGCGCGTTCAGCGCCTCACGCACGGCCGTATCGTCGTCGGGTGCGCGCAACATCACGTGAATGTCGACGCCTTCGTCGTCTCCGTCGGTCTCATAGGCCTTGCCGATGATGATAAAGACCATCGGCTCGTCCGGTGCATTGTCGTTGTCAGGCGTGACGCTCATTGAATATCCTTTCGAGTGCGTGGCTGACTTTAGCGCCCTTTTCAGTGCAGTGCGAAAGAAATAGCTATAAGATCACAGGCTTTGGCGACTGCAGAATCCCATAGATCGAAATCGATTGAAGGACGGAATTATGCAACGAGTTTAAGGCGCCACAGCGTCCTTTGCGCGTCATGCTGGATGCGCGGCGCCGTAGAGCAGAATCATGGCGGTGGAAAACCGTCACAAACTGGTTGCCGATTCCTTAAGCCTGTCGGAAGCTGCCTGTGTTCAAGTGCAGTGGGGTCAACCTGACCCACCGCGAGAGGCGCCAAACCCTTGTTTTCCGGGCATGGCGGGCCTGTTGGCCGGAGAATATTTGTTAATTGCCCTTGACTGTCGGCCTTGAAATCAGTACACCCCGCCGCATCGGAGCCCATGTGAGGCTGGCTGGTTCGGAACGTCGCGTTCTGGAGTTCGCCTCAAACAAGGTTCGAAACGCACGCTGACTACAAAAAATGCTGCACGCATGACGCGCGAAATGGTGTGTCCTCTGCTTTTTGTAGGGCCATCCGCGATAAAGCGGATCGGTCCTCGTTTGCGCATTTTACAGGCGTTCGTACCGCCGGCGACGGCAACGATCCGCCCGCAAGGGTAACGAGACAAGATTTTGCAAGGGATGGTTACATGCCTACCGTAAACCAGCTGATCCGCAAGCCGCGTCAGGCACAGGTAAAGCGCAACAAGGTTCCTGCTCTGCAGGAAAACCCGCAGAAGCGTGGTGTTTGCACCCGCGTCTACACGACGACCCCGAAGAAGCCGAACTCGGCTCTGCGTAAGGTCGCCAAGATTCGCCTGACCAACGGCTTTGAAGTCATCGGCTATATCCCGGGTGAAGGCCACAACCTTCAGGAACACTCGGTTGTTATGATCCGCGGCGGCCGCGTAAAGGACCTTCCGGGTGTCCGTTACCACATCATCCGTGGCGTTCTCGATACGCAGGGTGTCAAGAACCGCAAGCAGCGCCGCTCCAAGTATGGTGCGAAGCGTCCGAAGTAATTTCGGGTTTCACGAATTCGGCGCTGCGCGAGGTTCTCCGCGTGTTAAGGCGCCAGTCAACAGTTGAGAGACAAAACGTATGTCACGTCGTCACAGTGCAGAAAAGCGCGAGATCAACCCGGACCCGAAGTTCGGCGATCTGGTTGTCACCAAGTTCATGAACGCCATCATGCTTCATGGCAAGAAGTCGGTTGCTGAAAGCATCGTTTACGGTGCCTTCGATGCCGTTCAGGGCAAGCTGAAGCAGGAGCCGATTGCCGTGTTCCATTCGGCCCTCGACAACATTGCTCCGCACGTAGAAGTCCGTTCGCGTCGCGTTGGTGGTGCAACCTACCAGGTTCCCGTCGACGTTCGTCCGGAACGCCGTCAGGCGCTCGCCATCCGCTGGCTGATTGCTGCTGCCCGCAAGCGCAACGAAACGACCATGGTTGATCGCCTCTGCGGCGAACTCATGGACGCTGCGAACAACCGTGGCAGCGCCGTCAAGAAGCGCGAAGACACGCACAAGATGGCCGACGCCAACCGTGCATTCTCGCACTACCGCTGGTAATCGACGACCAATTTCGAAAGGGAGTCCCTATGGCTCGCGAATACAAAATCGAAGACTACCGCAATTTCGGTATTATGGCGCACATCGACGCCGGCAAGACGACGACGACCGAACGCATTCTCTACTACACCGGTAAGTCCCATAAGATCGGCGAAGTCCATGACGGCGCCGCTACCATGGACTGGATGGAGCAGGAGCAGGAACGCGGCATCACCATCACGTCTGCTGCGACCACGACCTTCTGGAAGGGCCGTGACGGCAAGACCCGCCGCTTCAACATCATCGACACCCCCGGCCACGTCGACTTCACCATCGAAGTCGAGCGTTCGCTGCGCGTTCTCGACGGCGCCATCGCGCTGCTCGACGCCAACGCCGGTGTTGAGCCGCAGACGGAAACCGTCTGGCGTCAGGCTGAGAAGTACAATGTCCCGCGGATGATCTTCTGCAACAAGATGGACAAGACCGGCGCTGACTTCTACCGCTCTGTCTCGATGATCAAGTCGCGCCTCGGTGCGATCCCGGTCGTCATGCAGCTGCCGATCGGCGCTGAGACCGAGTTCAAGGGCGTCATCGACCTGATCGAGATGAACGCACTCATCTGGCGCGACGAATCGCTCGGCGCTCAGTGGGACGTCGTCGAGATCCCGGAAGATATGAAGGCAGAAGCGCAGAAGTACCGCGAACTTCTGATCGAGACCGTTGTCGAGATCGACGAAGCCGCCACTGAAGCGTACCTGGAAGGCAACCTGCCCGACAACGAGCAGATCCGCGCGCTCGTTCGCCGTGGCACCATCGACGTGAAGTTCCATCCGATGTTCTGCGGTACCGCGTTCAAGAACAAGGGCGTTCAGCCGCTTCTCGACGCCGTTGTCGACTACCTGCCGTCGCCGCTGGACATCCCGGCGATCAAGGGTATCGACGTCAAGACGGAATCCGAGACCGAGCGTCATGCTGACGACAGCGAGCCGCTTTCGATGCTCGCCTTCAAGATCATGAACGACCCCTTCGTCGGTTCGCTCACCTTCGCCCGCATCTACTCCGGCAAGCTCGAAAAGGGCACGTCGGTCATGAATACGGTCAAGGAAAAGCGCGAGCGCGTCGGTCGTATGCTTCAGATGCATTCCAACAGCCGTGAAGACATCGAAGAAGCCTTTGCTGGCGACATCGTGGCTCTGGCTGGCCTCAAGGAAACCACCACTGGCGATACGCTCTGCGACCCGCTGAAGCCGGTTATCCTCGAGCGCATGGAATTCCCGGAGCCGGTCATCCAGATCGCGATCGAGCCGAAGACCAAGGGCGACCAGGAAAAGATGGGCCTCGCGCTCAACCGCCTGGCTGCTGAAGACCCGTCGTTCCGCGTCAAGACCGACGAAGAGTCCGGCCAGACGATCATCGCAGGCATGGGTGAACTTCACCTCGACATCCTGGTTGACCGCATGCGTCGCGAATTCAAGGTCGAAGCAACCGTCGGCGCGCCGCAGGTTGCCTACCGCGAAACCATCACGCGTCAGCACGAAGAAGACTACACGCACAAGAAGCAGTCCGGTGGTACCGGCCAGTTCGCGCGCGTCAAGATCGTCTTCGAACCGAACCCGGATGGCGAAGAGTTCAAGTTCGAGTCCAAGATCGTTGGTGGTGCTGTTCCGAAGGAATACATCCCGGGCGTTCAGAAGGGCATCGAAAGCGTTCTGTCTTCGGGTCCGCTGGCTGGCTTCCCGATGCTGGGTGTCAAGGCGACGCTCATCGACGGTGCCTTCCACGACGTTGACTCGTCGGTTCTGGCGTTCGAAATCGCTTCGCGTGCTTGCTTCCGCGAAGCAGCCAAGAAGGCCGGCGCTCAGCTCCTCGAGCCGATGATGAAGGTCGAAGTCGTAACGCCGGAAGATTACGTCGGTGACGTTATCGGCGACCTGAACTCGCGTCGTGGCCAGATCCAGGGCCAGGAAGCACGCGGTGTTGCTGTCGTCATCAACGCGAACGTCCCGCTGGCGAACATGTTCAAGTACGTGGACAACCTGCGCTCGATGTCTCAGGGCCGCGCCCAGTACACGATGACCTTCGATCACTACTCGCCGGTCCCGTCGAACGTCGCACAGGAAATTCAGGCAAAGTATTCCGGTCAGAAGTGACCGGAATACCCTTTCGCTGAAAACAGTTAGATAAGATTTCCCCGATAGGGGACAGGAAACGGAGAGCCGAAAATGGCAAAGAGCAAATTTGAGCGCAACAAGCCGCACGTTAACATTGGCACGATTGGCCACGTTGACCATGGCAAGACGTCGCTGACGGCAGCGATCACGAAGTACTTCGGCGAGTACAAGGCGTACGACCAGATCGACGCTGCTCCGGAAGAAAAGGCCCGTGGTATCACGATTTCGACGGCTCACGTTGAGTATGAGACGCCGAACCGCCACTACGCGCACGTCGACTGCCCCGGCCACGCCGACTACGTCAAGAACATGATCACCGGTGCAGCGCAGATGGACGGCGCGATCCTGGTTTGCTCGGCTGCTGACGGCCCGATGCCGCAGACCCGCGAGCACATCCTGCTTGCTCGCCAGGTTGGCGTTCCGGCAATTGTCGTGTTCCTCAACAAGGTCGACCAAGTTGACGACGCCGAGCTTCTCGAGCTCGTCGAGCTTGAAGTTCGCGAACTTCTGTCGTCCTACGAATTCCCGGGCGACGACATTCCGATCATCAAGGGTTCGGCACTTGCTGCTCTTGAAGATTCGGACAAGAAGATCGGCGAAGACGCGATCCGCGAGCTGATGGCTGCTGTTGACGCCTACATCCCGACGCCTGAGCGTCCGATCGACCTGCCGTTCCTGATGCCGATCGAAGACGTGTTCTCGATCTCGGGCCGTGGTACGGTTGTGACCGGTCGCGTTGAGCGCGGCATCGTCAAGGTTGGCGAAGAAGTTGAAATCGTCGGCATCCGCGACACGTCGAAGACGACGGTTACGGGCGTTGAAATGTTCCGCAAGCTGCTCGACCAGGGCCAGGCCGGCGACAACATCGGCGCGCTGATCCGTGGTGTTAACCGTGATGGCGTTGAGCGTGGCCAGATCCTGTGCAAGCCGGGTTCGGTCAAGCCGCACAAGAAGTTCATGGCCGAAGCCTACATCCTGACGAAGGAAGAAGGCGGCCGTCATACGCCGTTCTTCACGAACTACCGTCCGCAGTTCTACTTCCGCACGACGGACGTGACGGGTATCGTCACGCTTCCGGAAGGCACGGAAATGGTTATGCCTGGCGACAACGTCACGGTTGCCGTTGAGCTGATCGTTCCGATCGCGATGGAAGAAAAGCTGCGCTTCGCTATCCGCGAAGGCGGCCGTACCGTCGGCGCCGGCATCGTCGCTTCGATCGTCGAGTAATCGGCGACGGGCGGAATGAGACGAGGCGCATCGTTATGCGCCTCGGACATAGCCGCCCAGCATGATTTAGTTGGTCGCACGGCTTGCCGACGACGCCGAAATAGTGCAAATGGCGCGCAAGCGTGATTTGCACGGTGCGTTGGCATAGTGCGATCACGAAAGTACAGGCCGGCCACGGCCGCTCAAATAGGAAGGGGCAGGGGAAACCTTGTCCCTCCGATCTTTGAAAAATTAGCGGACTGGCCGAACATCAAACGAAGTTCAATGCGTGTTTCTCCACGGAAATCGCAACTAACATGAACAAGGATAAGTCGTATGAACGGCCAGAACATCCGCATCCGCCTCAAGGCGTTTGATCACCGGATCCTCGATGCCTCGACGCGCGAAATCGTGTCGACGGCCAAGCGCACCGGTGCAAGCGTGCGCGGTCCAGTACCGCTGCCGACGCGCATTGAAAAGTTTACGGTCAACCGCTCGCCGCACGTCGACAAGAAGAGCCGCGAGCAGTTCGAAATGCGTACCCACAAGCGCCTTCTCGATATCGTAGATCCGACTCCGCAGACCGTTGACGCGCTGATGAAGCTCGACCTCGCTGCCGGCGTCGACGTGGAAATTAAGCTTTAATAACAAGGAAGGTACGTGGGCTTCGGTCCAACGGCTTCCAGAAACGGGCGACCCGACGTTCCGCAAGGAGCAGAGGGAGACCTTAAACAAGAGATGCGGAGGGGCTCGCCCCGACGTTAACTCTCAAGAGGAATGAACCGATGCGTTCAGGTGTGATTGCACAGAAAGTGGGAATGACGCGCGTCTACAACGACGCCGGCGAGCATATCCCGGTAACAGTATTGCGGCTGGAAAACTGCCAGGTGGTAGCCCAGCGCACGGACGACAAGAACGGCTATACCGCTGTCCAGTTGGGCGCCGGCACTGCCAAGGTCAAGAACACGCCGAAGGCGATGCGCGGCCACTTTGCTGCCGCCAACGTCGAACCGAAGGCGAAGCTCGTCGAATTCCGCGTTTCCGCGGACAATCTGATCGACATCGGCTCCGAACTGACCGCCAACCATTTCGTTGCGGGCCAGCTCGTCGACGTCACCGGTACCACGATCGGTAAGGGCTTTGCCGGCGCCATCAAGCGCCACAACTTCGGCGGTCTGCGTGCAACGCACGGCGTTTCCGTATCGCACCGTTCGCATGGTTCGACCGGCTCCAACCAGGATCCGGGTCGCGTCTGGAAGGGCAAGCGCATGGCTGGTCACATGGGCCAGACGCGCGTCACCACGCAGAACCTCGAAGTCGTATCGACCGACGAAGACCGCGGTCTGATCCTGGTCAAGGGCGCTGTCCCCGGCTCCAAGGGTGCCTGGATCGTCGTTCGTGACGCCATCAAGTCGGGCACCCCGGAAGGCGCACCGCGCCCCGCGGCCGTGCGCGCCGAAGCATCGAAGTAAGGGAGCCGAATAATGGATCTCACCGTCAAAACCCTCGAGGGCAAGGACGCGGGAAAGGTTTCCCTTTCGGACGCCATTTTCGGTCTCGAACCCCGTGAAGACATCATCGCCCGCGTCGTTCGCTGGCAGCTCGCCAAGAAGCAGCAGGGCACACACAAGGCCAAGGGCCGCGCAGAAGTTTCGCGCACCGGCGCCAAGATGTACAAGCAGAAGGGTACGGGCCGCGCCCGCCACCACTCCGCTCGCGCTCCGCAGTTCCGTGGCGGTGGTAAGGCTCATGGCCCGGTTGTTCGCAGCCACGCCCATGACCTGCCGAAGAAGGTTCGTGCACTCGGCCTTCGCCACGCTCTGTCTGCCAAGCTGAAGGCTGAAAACATCATCGTTCTCGATGATCTCGTTGCCGCAGAAGCAAAGACCAAGACCCTCGCTGGCGTATTCGCCTCGCTCGGTCTGACCAATGCTCTGATCATCGGCGGCGCCGAAATCGAGAACAACTTCAAGCTCGCCGCCCAGAACATCCCGAATGTGGACGTTCTGCCGGTTCAGGGCATCAACGTTTACGACATTCTGCGCCGTGGCAAGCTCGTGCTTTCCAAGGCTGCCGTGGAAGCTCTGGAGGAGCGGTTCAAATGACGGATCTTCGCCACTACGACGTGATCGTGTCCCCCTCGATCACTGAAAAGTCGACGCTGGTTTCCGAACAGAACCAGATCGTCTTCAACGTCGCCAAGGGCGCTTCGAAGCCTGAAATCAAGGCTGCTGTCGAAGCTCTGTTCGGCGTCAAGGTTACTGCCGTGAACACGCTCGTCCGCAAGGGCAAGACCAAGCGCTTCCGCGGCTTTACCGGGAAGCAGAAGGACGTGAAGAAGGCGATCATCACGCTCGCCGACGGTCAGTCCATCGACGTCTCCACCGGTCTCTAACGGATAGGCCCATTAGGGTAAAAACCCAAAAGGGAACAATAAAATGGCATTGAAAAGTTTCAATCCGACGACCCCGAGCCAGCGCCAGCTGGTCATCGTGGACCGGTCCGGCCTCTACAAGGGCAAGCCGGTAAAGGCGCTGACTGAAGGTCTGCACTCCAAGGGCGGTCGCAACAACCTCGGCCGTATCACCGTTCGCTTCCAGGGCGGCGGTCACAAGCGGACCTACCGTCTGGTCGACTTCAAGCGTCGCAAGTTCGACGTAGAAGGCACCGTCGAGCGTCTGGAATATGACCCGAACCGCACGGCGTTCATCGCGCTGGTAACCTACGCCGATGGCGAACAGGCCTACATCCTCGCTCCGCAGCGCCTCGCTGCCGGCGACAAGGTCATCGCTTCGGAAAAGGCAGCGGTCGACGTCAAGCCCGGCAACACCATGCCGCTGCAGTTCATCCCGGTCGGCTCCATCATCCACAACGTGGAAATGAAGCCGGGCAAGGGCGGCCAGCTGGCTCGCTCCGCCGGTACCTACGCGCAGCTCGTTGGTCGTGACCAGGGCATGGCGATCCTTCGCCTGAACTCGGGCGAACAGCGCCTCGTGCACGGCTCTTGCCTTGCATCCATCGGTGCTGTATCGAACCCCGATCACGGCAACATCAATGACGGTAAGGCTGGTCGTTCGCGCTGGCGCGGTAAGAAGCCGCACGTTCGCGGCGTCGTCATGAACCCGGTTGACCACCCGCACGGCGGTGGTGAAGGCCGTACGTCCGGTGGTCGCCACCCGGTTACCCCTTGGGGCAAGCCGACGAAGGGCAAGCGGACGCGCTCCAACAAGTCGACCGACAAGTTCATCATGCGGTCGCGTCACCAGCGCAAGAAGTAAGAGAGGAAGTCTCAAGTGGCTCGTTCAGTATGGAAAGGTCCGTTTGTTGACGGCTATCTTCTCAAGAAGGCTGAGAAGGTTCGTGACGGCGGTCGTAACGAAGTGATCAAAATGTGGAGCCGTCGCTCCACGATCCTTCCGCAGTTCGTGGGTCTCACCTTCGGCGTCTACAACGGCAACAAGCATGTTCCCGTTTCGGTGTCAGAAGAAATGGTCGGACACAAGTTCGGTGAATTCTCTCCGACCCGGACCTATTACGGTCATGGTGCGGACAAGAAGGCAAAGAGGAAGTAACAATGGGCAAGGCAAAAGCCGAACGCCGGCTGAAGGATAATGAAGCGCAGGCAATTGCGCGCACGATCCGCGTCAGCCCCCAGAAGCTCAACCTGGTTGCCGCGATGATCCGCGGCAAGAAGGTCGAGCGCGCTCTGGCCGAACTCGAGTTCTCGCGCAAGCGGATCTCCGAGACGGTCAAGAAGACGCTTGAATCCGCGATCGCAAACGCTGAGAACAACCACGACCTCGACGTTGATTCGCTCATCGTCGCTGAGGCGTATGTTGGCAAGTCGATTGTGATGAAGCGCTTCCACGCTCGTGGTCGCGGCCGTGCATCGCGTGTTGAAAAGCCGTTCTCTCACTTGACGATCGTCGTTCGTGAAGTGGAAGCCAAAGGGGAGGCCGCATAATGGGCCAGAAGATTAATCCGATCGGTTTCCGTCTCGGCATCAACCGGACCTGGGATAGCCGTTGGTTCGCTGATAACGCGGAATACGGTCAGCTTCTTCATGAAGACCTGAAGATCCGCGCTTACCTGATGGAAGAGCTCAAGGCCGCCGGCATTGCCAAGGTCGTGATCGAGCGTCCGCACAAGAAGTGCCGCGTAACGATCCACTCGGCTCGTCCGGGTCTGATCATCGGCAAGAAGGGTGCGGACATCGAGAAGCTCCGCAAGAAGCTTTCCGAGATGACCAACTCCGAAACCCACCTCAACATCGTTGAAGTGCGCAAGCCGGAAGTTGACGCAACGCTCGTTGCCCAGTCGATCGCCCAGCAGCTCGAGCGCCGCGTGGCTTTCCGCCGTGCGATGAAGCGCGCTGTTCAGTCGGCCATGCGTCTTGGCGCCGAAGGCATCAAGATCACCTGCGCCGGTCGTCTCGGTGGTGCCGAAATCGCTCGTACGGAATGGTACCGCGAAGGTCGCGTTCCGCTGCACACTCTGCGTGCGGACATCGACTACGGTACGTCTGAAGCCGAAACCGCTTTCGGTATCTGCGGCATCAAGGTCTGGATCTTCAAGGGCGAGATCCTTGAGCACGATCCGATGGCTTCCGAGCGTCGCGCGATCGAGAGTGACAACCAGGGCGGCAGCAGCAGAGATCGTCGTCGCGAAAACGCGTAACATGCGCGCGTGGCAGCCAATATCGGAGAATTAAAAAAATGTTGCAGCCAAAGCGTACGAAGTATCGCAAGCAATTCAAGGGCCGCATCAAGGGCGTAGCCAAGGGCGGATCTGATCTCGCCTTTGGTGAATTCGGCCTGAAGGCTCAAGAACCAAACCGCGTCAATGCGCGCGAGATCGAAGCGGCCCGCCGCGCGATCACCCGCCATATGAAGCGTGCCGGCCGCGTCTGGATCCGTGTGTTCCCTGACGTTCCGGTCACCGCCAAGCCTACCGAAGTCCGCATGGGTAAAGGTAAGGGCTCGGTTGAATACTGGGCATGCAAGGTCAAGCCTGGTCGTATGATGTTCGAGATCGATGGTGTCAGCGAAGAACTCGCCCGTGAGGCACTTCGTCTTGGTGCTGCCAAGCTCTCTGTCAAGACGCGCTTCGTGCAGCGTATCGCAGAGTAAGGAGTGAATCTCATGAAAGCCGCAGATGTTCGCGCTCTGAGCGCCGATCAACTCAACGAAGAGCTTGCCAAGCTGAAGAAAGAGCAGTTCAATCTGCGTTTCCAGAAGGCAACCGGCCAGCTCGAAAAGTCGTCGCGTATTGACGAAGTCCGTAAGGACATCGCACGCGTCAAAACAATTGCCCGCCAGAAGGCGGCAGAAGCCAAGGCCTAAGGACCACAAAATATGCCGAAACGCATTCTGCAGGGCACAGTCGTCAGCGACAAGAACGACAAGACCGTCGTCGTCAGAGTCGAGCGCCGCTTTGCGCACCCGATTCTCCAGAAGACCGTTCGCCGTTCGAAGAAGTACAAGGCGCACGACGAAAGCAACCAGTACAAGGTTGGTGACGTTGTTTCCATCGAGGAATGCGCGCCGATCTCCAAGGATAAGCGCTGGACGGTGGTTGCCGCCCAGGCTTGATTTCTGCGGGATTTGACCGCGAGACCCTTGCGTCTTGGGCAAATATCTGTATGAAGCACGCAATTGAAGTAAAGGAACGCTCGAGTCCGGGCGTTCTTTTGCTTTGAGATAGGCACAATAAGCCGGGCGAGGGGGTTCCGACCCAACCGGCCTGGTAACAACAAGAAGGCGACCTGACATGATTCAGATGCAAACAAACCTCGACGTGGCGGATAATTCCGGCGCACGTCGTGTCATGTGCATCAAGGTGCTGGGCGGCTCCAAGCGTAAGTACGCGTCGATCGGCGACATCATCGTCGTTTCGATCAAGGAAGCCATTCCGCGCGGCCGCGTGAAGAAGGGTGATGTCATGAAGGCTGTTGTCGTTCGCACCGCGAAAGACATCCGCCGTGCGGATGGCAGCGTCATTCGTTTTGACACAAACGCAGCCGTTCTTATCGATAACAAGAAAGAGCCGATCGGCACCCGTATCTTCGGACCGGTTCCGCGCGAACTTCGCGCCAAGAACCACATGAAGATCATCTCGCTGGCTCCGGAAGTACTCTAAGGGAGCGTTGAGAGATGCAAAAGATTCGTAAAGGCGACAAGGTCGTCGTTCTCACCGGTAAGGACAAGGGCCGTACCGGCGAAGTCGTACAGGTAATGCCGAAGGAAGATCGGGCTGTAGTGCGTGGCGTGAACATGGTGAAGCGTCACCAGCGCCAGACCCAGAGCCAGGAAGCCGGCATTATCAACAAGGAAGCCTCGATCCATCTTTCGAACATCGCGATTGCCGATCCGAAGGACGGCAAGCCGACCCGTGTCGGCTTCAAGATCGATGGCGACAAGAAGGTCCGCGTGGCCAAGCGTTCGGGAGTAGTGATCGATGGCTAAGTCCGCTTACGAGCCCCGGCTCAAGAAGGAATATGTCGAGCGTATTCGTGCGGCTATGCAGGAGAAGTTCTCCTACGCCAACGAAATGCAGATCCCGCGTCTCGACAAGATCGTCATCAACATGGGTGTTGGCGAAGCGACCGGCGACTCCAAGAAGCCGACTGTCGCAGCTGCCGACCTTGCTGCGATTGCTGGTCAGAAGCCGGTAATCACCCGCGCTCGCAACTCCATCGCTGGCTTCAAGCTTCGCGAAGACATGCCGATTGGTGCCAAGGTTACCCTGCGCGGCGTTCGGATGTATGAGTTCCTGGATCGTCTCGTGAACATCGCTCTTCCGCGCGTTCGCGACTTCCGTGGCCTCAACCCGAAGTCCTTCGATGGCCGTGGCAACTTCGCCATGGGCGTCAAGGAGCACATTGTGTTCCCTGAGATCAACTACGACAAGGTTGATCAGATGTGGGGCATGGACATCATCGTTTGCACGACGGCTACTAACGACGACGAAGCACGCGCTCTGCTCACAGAGTTCAACTTCCCGTTCCGTCAGTAATCCGTAACGACAAGCGTAAAGAAGGATAACTGTTATGGCGAAAACGAGCGCAGTTGAAAAGAACAAGCGCCGCCGCAAACTGGTTGCCGGGCAAGCCTCTAAGCGCGCCGCTCTTAAGGCAATCATCATGAACCAGTCTCTGCCGATCGAAGAGCGGTTCAAGGCAACCATCAAGCTGGCTGAACTGCCGCGTGATGGATCCAAGACCCGCATCCGCAACCGTTGTGAAGTTACGGGCCGTCCGCGCGCCTACTATCGTAAACTTCGCATGTCGCGTATTGCGCTTCGCGAACTGGGCAATTCCGGCCGCGTGCCGGGTATTGTCAAGTCGAGCTGGTAAGGAGACGGGCACATGGCAATGACTGATCCGCTGGGCGATATGCTCACCCGTATCCGTAACGGCGCGGCACGCCGCAAGTCGAGCGTTTCCACGCCGGCTTCGAAGCTTCGCGCACGTGTTCTGGATGTCCTTCAGGCTGAAGGCTACATCCGTGGATACTCTGAAGTCGTATTTGGCAACGGCAAGGCCGAGCTGAATATCGAACTGAAGTACTACGAAGGCGCTTCCGTAATCCGTGAGATCGGACGCGTTTCCAAGCCGGGCCGCCGAGTTTATGTCTCGGTTAAGTCCATTCCGCAGGTCGCGAACGGCCTCGGCATCACCATCCTTTCGACCCCGAAGGGTGTGATGGCCGATCATCAGGCACGCGAACAGAATGTTGGTGGCGAGATTCTTTGCTCCGTCTTCTAAGACGTAACATGATCTCCATAGCGAACAGACAGGTATAAAAATGTCTCGTATCGGTAAGAAGCCCGTTCAAGTTCCTGCAGGCGTCACGGCAAGCGTGGATGGCCAGAAGGTAACGGCGAAGGGCCCTAAGGGCGAACTGTTCTTTGTTGCAAACGACGAAGTATCGGTAGCGCTCGAAGACAATGCGGTTGTTATTCAACCGCTCAACCAGAGCAAGGATGCTCGTTCGAAGTGGGGCATGTCCCGCACGATGATCGAGAACATTCTGAAGGGTGTTAAAGACGGTTACGAGCGCAAGCTCGAAATCAACGGCGTTGGTTACCGTGCTTCGCTGCAGGGCAAGAACCTGCAGCTGGCGCTCGGTTTCAGCCACGACGTGGTCTACCAGACGCCTGAAGGCATCACGATCGCTGTCCCGAAGCCGACGGAAATCATCGTCTCCGGCATCAACAAGCAGCAGGTCGGCCAGGTTGCAGCGGAAATCCGCGAATACCGTGGCCCCGAGCCCTACAAGGGCAAGGGCGTCAAGTATGCCGAAGAGCGGATTGTCCGCAAAGAAGGCAAGAAGAAGTAAGGATCACGCGAAATGGCTAGCAGGAAAGATACTCTTGTGCGTCGCGCCAACCGCGTGCGCCGTCAAATCAAGGCGGTCGCGAATGGCCGTCCGCGCCTGTCGGTTCATCGCTCGTCGAAGAACATCTACGTACAGGTTATCGACGACGTGGCCGGCAAGACGCTTGCGTCTGCCTCCACGCTCGACACCGATCTGCGCTCGTCTTTGAAGACGGGCGCTGACGCGGCAGCTGCTGCTGCCGTCGGCAAGCTCATCGCTGAGCGCGCCGTAAAGGCTGGCATCAAGGACGTTGTCTTTGATCGTGGCGCCTTCATCTATCACGGTCGCATCAAGGCTTTGGCCGAAGCTGCACGTGAAGGTGGTCTGAACTTCTGATCGGTTGCCAGGCGGGCCTTGTGTCCGCCTGGCACCTTCATGAGTTTCCGGTCGCTTCCGATCCATGTGACGGGGGCGACTTTTGTCAATCTGCCGATTGCACCCGGAAAAGAAAAAGGAAAAGGACAATGGCACAGGAAAGAAGGGGTTCTCGCGAAGATCGCCAGAACCGCGAAGAGCGCGACAGCGAATTTGTCGACAAGCTCGTAGCAATTAACCGCGTCGCCAAGGTGGTGAAGGGCGGTCGTCGGTTCGGTTTCGCAGCTCTCGTCGTCGTTGGCGACCAGAAGGGCCGTGTTGGCTTCGGTCATGGCAAGGCGCGCGAAGTGCCGGAAGCCATCCGCAAGGCAACGGAAGCCGCCAAGCGCGACCTGATCTTCGTCCCGCTGCGTGGTGGTCGTACCCTGCATCACGACGTTCACGGCCGTCATGGCGCCGGCAAGGTGCTCCTGCGTTCGGCCAAGGCCGGTACCGGTATCATCGCTGGCGGCCCGATGCGCGCCGTCTTCGAAACGCTCGGCGTTCATGACGTCGTCGCTAAGTCGACCGGCTCGTCGAACCCGTACAACATGGTTCGTGCAACGTTCGACGCCCTCAAGAACCAGATGCACCCGAAGGACATCGCAGCTCAGCGCGGCATGAAGTACGCCACGCTCCAGGCTCGTCGTGTTTCCTCCGGCGCTGCTTCCGAAGAATAAGGGAGCTGACAGATGGCTAAGAAAGAAAACGCTGCGAAGACGGTTACCGTCGAGCAGATCGGTAGCCCCATTCGCCGTCCGGCCGTACAGCGTCAGACGCTCATCGGCCTGGGCCTCAACAAGATGCACCGGGTTCGCACGCTGGAAGATACCCCAGCTGTTCGCGGCATGATCCGGTCGGTCCAGCACCTCGTTCGCGTCGTCGACGAGAAGTGAGGGGGATAAGCTCATGAAACTGAATGAAATCAAGGACAACGAAGGCTCGACCAAGAACCGTAAGCGTCTTGGTCGTGGCATCGGTTCCGGCTCCGGCAAGACTGCCGGTCGCGGTGTGAAGGGTCAGAAGGCTCGTTCGGGCGTTGCCATCAACGGCTTCGAAGGCGGCCAGATGCCAATCTACCGTCGTCTGCCGAAGCGCGGCTTCAACAACATCTTCGCTTCGGAGTTTGTTGTCGTGTCGCTCGGCCGCATCCAGACAGCGATCGACGCCAAGAAGCTTGACGCTTCGAAGACCGTCGATGCAGCAGCTCTCAAGGCTGCCGGCGTGATTCGTCGCGAAAAGGACGGCGTTCGCGTTCTGGCCGATGGCGAACTGAAGGCGAAGATCTCGCTCGAAGTTGCAGGTGCTTCCAAGCCGGCGATCGAAAAGATCGAGAAGGCTGGCGGCTCCATCAAGCTGCTTTCGGCTGCTGCCGAATAATATTACTGATCGACCGCCCGGGGTGCTTCACT
Source organism: Ensifer sp. 4252 (assembly GCF_050434565.1). Classification (NCBI taxonomy): domain Bacteria; kingdom Pseudomonadati; phylum Pseudomonadota; class Alphaproteobacteria; order Hyphomicrobiales; family Rhizobiaceae; genus Ensifer; species Ensifer sp. 4252. Next base: position 218,743 of record NZ_JBNDIU010000001.1, on the reverse strand, counting down.
CCGGGCGGTTTTGCTCCCATATGTGAGCCTCACGTCCGCGATGGCGAATCGCTCGCCTCGGCGGACATAGCGGAAACCACGGTGAGGCATCCGATTGCAGACACAATCGCCTCGCGTCCGGTTTTCAAGACGAAAAGTTAGTCCTTCCGGAACGGACAGGGTACTCCCGCTGATTCCGAGATTTGGTACGCGGAGAATTGCATGGCTTCTGCAGCGGAACAGCTCGCCTCGAACCTGAATTTCTCGACTTTCGCCAAGGCGGAAGATCTGAAGAAACGACTGTGGTTCACGCTTGGTGCGCTTTTGGTCTACCGTCTTGGCACCTATATCCCGCTGCCCGGCCTCAACCCGGACGCGTTTGCGCAGGCCTTCCAGGGCCAGAGCGGCGGCATCCTCGGCCTCTTCAACATGTTTTCGGGCGGTGCAGTGGAGCGCATGGCGATCTTCGCGCTCGGCATCATGCCCTATATCTCTGCTTCGATCATCGTTCAGCTGATGACCTCCGTCGTTCCGGCGCTGGAACAGCTGAAGAAGGAAGGCGAGCAGGGTCGCAAGATCATCAACCAGTACACCCGCTACGGCACGGTGCTTCTCGGCGTCATGCAGGCCTATGGCATTGCAGTCGGCCTTGAGAGCGGCAACGGCCTCGTGAACGATCCGGGTTGGTTCTTCCGCATTTCCACGGTTATCTCGCTGCTCGGTGGCACGATGTTCCTGATGTGGCTTGGCGAGCAGATCACCTCGCGCGGTATCGGCAACGGCATCTCGCTGATCATCTTCGCCGGCATCGTTGCCCATCTGCCGACGGCTCTTGCCGGAACGCTCGAGCTTGGCCGCACCGGCGCGCTTTCGACCCCGCTGATCCTGGCGATCATCGTCATGATTGTTGGCGTAATCGCGCTCATCGTCTTCGTCGAACGGGCCCAGCGTCGTCTTCTGATCCAGTATCCGAAGCGCCAGGTCGGGAATCGCATGTTCCAGGGCGACACGTCGCACCTGCCGCTGAAGCTCAACACCGCGGGCGTCATCCCGGCGATCTTTGCATCGTCGCTGCTGCTGCTGCCGGCGACGCTCGCTGGCTTTGCCAACACCGCAGCGCTGCCGGATTGGGCGACATCGATCGTCAGCGCGCTCGGTCACGGCCAGCCGCTCTACATGGTGCTCTACGGCGGCATGATCGCGTTCTTCGCCTTCTTCTACACGGCCATCGTCTTCAATCCGAAGGACACGGCCGACAATCTGAAGAAGCATGGCGGCTTCATTCCGGGCATCCGCCCGGGTGAGCGCACGGCTGAATACATCGATTACGTTCTGACGCGCATCACCGTGCTCGGCGCGATCTACCTGATCTTCGTCTGTATCCTGCCTGAAATCCTCATCGCGCAGACCGGCGTGCCGTTCTACCTTGGTGGTACGTCGCTTTTGATTGTTGTCAGCGTTACCCTTGATACGGTAGCACAGATCCAGGGTCACCTCATTGCTCAGCAGTATGAGGGGCTGATCAAGAAGTCGAAGCTGCGCGGAGGAAAGAGGGGACGATGAGACTGATTTTTTTGGGACCGCCCGGAGCTGGCAAGGGGACGCAAGCCAAGCTTCTGACGGAGAGGTACGGTATTCCGCAGCTTTCCACAGGTGACATGCTGCGGGCGGCCGTCGCCCAGGCGACCGACGTCGGCAAGCGTGCCAAGGCTGTCATGGACGCCGGCCAGCTCGTCTCTGACGCAATCGTCAACGAGATCGTGTCGGACCGGATCGACGCCCCGGATTGTGCCAACGGCTTTATCCTCGATGGATATCCGCGCACGGTTCCGCAGGCGGTCGCTCTCGGCAAGATGCTCGAGGGCAAGGGCTTGAGGCTCGATGCGGTGATCGAGCTCAAGGTCGATGAGACTGCGCTTGTAAAGCGCATGGAGAATCGCGTAGCGGAAACCATCGCTGCGGGCGGCTCGGTTAGATCGGACGACAATCCGGAAGCCTTCAAGCGTCGGCTGACGGAATATCGGGAAAAGACCGCACCCTTGTCGGAGCACTATGCGGGCACCGGTGAACTGAAGACGGTCGACGGCATGGCCGATGTTGACGCCGTGACTGCACAGATCGAGAAGATTCTGGCTTAGACCTTGGGTCTTTGCCGAAAAGGAACCGCCGGGGAGTTGACTTTTCCGGCTGATTCCGCCAAAGACAGCGCCAACTCGCGACATGGGAGCGATCGGCGCGGTCTTCAACGAAACGAAGTCCGGGTACGGTCGTTTTCGACGTGTCTCGAACCTCAATCAACGTGCGGCTCTTGAGGTCGCGTAACGAAGCACCTATTGCCGGATGGCAACTGGAACGCAAGGAGAATAGACGTGGCACGTATCGCTGGCGTCAACATCCCGACGGCAAAGCGCGTTGTTATCGCGCTGACCTACATTCACGGGATCGGACCGAAATTCGCACAGGAAATCGTCGAGAAGGTCGGTATCCCGGCTGATCGCCGCGTGCATCAGCTGACGGACGCTGAAGTCCTTCAGATCCGTGAAGCGATTGACCGCGACTACCAGGTTGAAGGTGACCTGCGTCGCGACACGTCGATGAACATCAAGCGTCTGATGGACCTTGGCTGCTACCGTGGCCTGCGTCATCGCCGCAGCCTGCCGGTGCGCGGTCAGCGTACCCACACCAATGCCCGCACCCGCAAGGGTCCGGCAAAGGCGATCGCCGGTAAGAAGAAGTAATTTCCCGAATAGGGAGATTGGGAGGCTGGCGCACGCGCCGGCCTCCTTTTGCAGTTTGGGAAGGGCGTTGCCCGACCGTTGCGGAGCCTGATCGGTTTCGTGAAATGCCTGCAGTACCGGTTCCGCCGGTACTGGATGAAACCGAAGAAGCAGGGCAGGGGACGAAAATTCCTTTCCCGGTGGAGCCGCTGGAATTACGGCGGTGCAGAGATCTAAGAAAGGGATCCTATGGCCAAGGAAGCCACCCGCGTTCGCCGTCGCGAACGCAAGAACATCACGTCTGGCGTTGCGCACGTCAATTCGTCGTTCAACAACACCATGATCACCATCACCGACGCACAGGGCAACGCAATTGCCTGGTCGTCTGCCGGTGCCAAGGGTTTCAAGGGCTCGCGTAAGTCGACCCCGTTTGCCGCTCAGATCGCCGCTGAAGACTGCGCCAAGAAGGCCCAGGAACACGGCATGAAGTCGCTTGAAGTTGAAGTTTGCGGCCCGGGTTCCGGCCGCGAATCCGCTCTTCGCGCGCTGCAGGCTGCGGGCTTCATGATCACCTCGATCCGCGATGTGACCCCGATCCCGCACAACGGTTGCCGCCCGCGCAAGAAGCGCCGCGTCTGATCATTTGCGTTCAAAATGCCGGTGAGGGCGCTTCGGCGCGCTCCCGGACTTCGGGGCTCGGTTGTCACGATTGGATGGTGACAACGAACGGAAGGCAGAAAATATGATCCAGAAAAATTGGCAGGAACTGATCAAGCCGAACAAGGTGGAGTTCATCTCCTCGGGCCGCACCAAGGCAACGTTGGTCGCGGAACCGCTTGAACGCGGCTTTGGTCTGACGCTCGGCAACGCGCTTCGCCGCGTGCTGCTGTCGTCGCTTCGCGGTGCTGCTGTCACCGCGGTGCAGATCGACGGCGTCCTGCACGAGTTCTCCTCTATCCCGGGCGTTCGGGAAGACGTGACGGACATCGTGCTCAACATCAAGGAAATCGCCATCAAGATGGATGGCGACGACGCAAAGCGCATGGTTGTGCGCAAGCAGGGTCCAGGCGTTGTAACCGCCGGTGACATCCAGACGGTTGGCGATATCGAAATCCTCAACCCGAATCATGTGATCTGCACCCTCGACGAGGGCGCAGAGATCCGCATGGAGTTCACCGTCAACAACGGCAAGGGCTACGTTCCGGCTGACCGTAACCGTTCGGAAGATGCTCCGATCGGCCTCATCCCGGTCGACAGCCTGTACTCGCCGGTCAAGAAGGTCTCGTACAAGGTGGAAAACACCCGCGAAGGCCAGGTTCTTGATTATGACAAGCTGACGATGTCCATCGAGACGGACGGCTCCGTCACCGGTGAAGATGCGATCGCATTTGCGGCCCGCATCCTTCAGGACCAGCTGTCGGTTTTCGTCAACTTCGACGAGCCGCAGAAGGAAGCAGAGGAAGAGGCAGTCACCGAACTCGCCTTCAACCCGGCGCTTCTCAAGAAGGTCGACGAACTGGAACTCTCCGTCCGTTCGGCCAACTGCCTGAAGAACGACAACATCGTCTACATCGGCGACCTCATTCAGAAGACCGAAGCAGAAATGCTCCGCACGCCGAATTTTGGTCGCAAGTCGCTGAACGAAATCAAGGAAGTTCTCGCTTCCATGGGCCTGCACCTCGGCATGGAAGTGCCGTCCTGGCCGCCTGAGAACATCGAAGATCTCGCCAAGCGTTACGAAGACCAATACTAACCATTAGACTGCGGGCAGATGCCTGCAAGTGAAGGAGAATAGCAATGCGCCACGGTAAAGCCGGCCGCAAGCTGAATAGAACCGCCAGCCACCGCAAGGCGATGTTTGCCAACATGGCAGCTTCGCTGATCGAGCACGAGCAGATCGTTACGACCCTGCCGAAGGCTAAGGAAATCCGCCCGATCGTTGAAAAGCTCGTCACCCTCGGCAAGCGCGGCGACCTGCATGCTCGCCGTCAGGCGATCTCGCAGATCCGCGACGCCGCTGTCGTTTCGAAGCTGTTCGACACGATTGCATCGCGTTATGCCACCCGCAACGGCGGCTACCTGCGTATCATGAAGGCCGGCTTCCGCCAGGGCGATAATGCTGCTCTCGCTGTCATCGAATTCGTTGACCGCGACACCGATGCAAAGGGTGCGAAGGATCGCGCTCGCGTCGCAGCTGAAGCTGACGCTGCCGAAGCAGCCTGATCTTTTCAGGTAAGCTAATTTGAAAGCGGCCGGGTGTTCGTCACCCGGCCGCTTTTTCTGTTTCAGCCGCTCGTATCGGTCTGCCACCGACTTGCCGCTTGTGCTTCAGATAGGGTTTGCGCACCAGACGCCAGCACAGAAGCAGGGTGACCAAAGCCAGATAGGTCATCTGCTCGAGGCCAACCACCTTGACCGACATAGCGAAATGCAGCGCTCCTGCCGCGGCAATGATGTAGGTGAGCTTGTGCAACTGGTTCCACCTGCTGCCGAGCCGGCGGATCGACCAATTGTTCGATGTCAGCGCCAGGGGGATCAGCAAAACCAGACCGGCCATCCCGATGGTGATGAAGGGGCGCCGGGCGATGTCAGCGAGGATGGCGGGGATGTTCAGGACCTGGTCTAGCAGGAAATAGGCGAGGAAGTGCATCACCACATAGTAGAACGCGAGCAGCCCGAGCGCGCGCCGATAGCGCAGCCAGTTGATGCCGAGGAGATCGCGGATCGGTGTGATCGCCAACGCGGCGACCAGAAAGCGCAGCGCCCAGATGCCAAGCAGATGCTCGAATTCCTTGACGGGATTTCCCGGCAGGCGTCCGGTGGCGCCGAGATAGAAAGCGGCAAGCGCCGGACAGAGGCCCAGCCCGTACAGTGCCCAGACGGACGCGGAGTGAAAGCGTTTCGGCAAGGCGGGCAGCTTGGGCATGCTCAGAAATTCGCTCTCAGGTCCATGCCGGCATAGAGGCCGGCGACGTCGTCCGCGTAGCCGTTGAAGGGCAGGGTATCGCGCCGGTTAGCACCAAAGAAGCCGCCGCCGCCAATCCTGTTTTCGGTTGCCTGGCTCCAGCGCGGATGGTCGACCGCCGGGTTAACATTGGCATAGAAGCCGTATTCATTAGGTGCTGACAGGTTCCATGTCGAAGGCGGCGGTGTTTCCGTGAGCGAGATGCGCACGATCGACTTGATGCCCTTGAAGCCGTATTTCCAAGGCGTGACCAGCCGGATCGGTGCGCCGTTTTGATTAGGCAGGGTCTTGCCGTAGACGCCGACTGAGAGAATGGTCAGCGGATGACGCGCCTCGTCGAGGCGCAGGCCCTCTCGGTAGGGCCAGGGCAAAGGTTGGAAGAAGCCGGATTGGCCGGGCATTTGCTCGGGGCGCACCACGGTTTCGAATGAGACATATTTGGCATTGCCGAGTGGTTCGACCTTGTCGAGCAGGGCTGCGAGCGGAAACCCGGTCCAGGGGATGACCATCGACCAGGCCTCGACGCAACGCATCCGGTAGACGCGCTCTTCGAGTGGAAGTGCCAGAAGCTCCTCCAGCCCGAAGTCCTTTGGCTTGGCGACAAGTCCGTCGACTTTCACGGTCCATGGCGTCGGCTTGAAGGTATCTGAGTTCGCTGCAGGGTCGGCCTTGCCGGTCCCGAACTCATAAAAATTGTTGTAGCCCGTGACGTCGGCTTCCGGCGTCAGATCCTCGTCCACGGTGTATTTGCCCTTGGGTGCCGCAAGGGCGGCCGCTTGGGCAGTGCCGGCGCCGGCGCCTGCAATCAGGAAACCACCAGCCGTCGTCGCCAGAAAAGCGCGGCGTGAGAGAAAGCAGCCCTCCGGTGTGATTTCGGACGATGCGATTCTCGGTGGACGATAAGCCGGCATGATCTTTTCCGCTTTGAAGGTGTGGGTCTTGTCTGCTCAAACTGACCAGAGTTTCGATCACTGAGAAAGAGGCGGACAACCACGTTTTCGTGCGTTGGACGTGATGGTGCCGACTTTGTGTATGTCGCGGCGACATTTGCCTTTTTTCCTGCGAAATCCTATCTGAACGTAGCCGCGACGAATAGGAGAATGCTTCATATGATCTTTGGTCAAAGAGCGCTTGCGACGCTCATTCTTGCTGTTTCCCTGTCCTGTCCGGCGATGGCGCAGGATGCCAAGGTCGTGCCCCAGTCACGCACCGAGATGCAGCTTTCCTTCTCGCCGCTGGTCAAGCAGACGGCCAATGCCGTCGTTAACGTCTATGCCGAGCGTGTAGTCGAGCGCCGATCGATCTTCTCAGGCGATCCCTTCTTCGAGGAGTTCTTCGGGCAGCGCATGCCGAACCGCAGCGAGAAGCAGTCGTCGCTCGGATCCGGCGTGATCGTCGGCAAGAACGGCATCGTCGTCACCAACAACCACGTCATCGAAGGCGCTGACGACATCAAGGTGGCGCTTGCCGATGGCCGCGAATATCCCTGCAAGGTCATGCTCAAGGACGATCGCCTCGATCTCGCGGTCCTGAAGATCCAGTCCGAAGGCCCGTTCAACATCATCCCGATCGGCGATTCCGATGCGGTCGAAGTCGGCGACATCGTTCTGGCGATCGGCAACCCCTTCGGTGTCGGCCAGACGGTGACCAGCGGTATCGTCTCGGCCCTCGCCCGCAATCAGATATCATCAGGCGATTTCGGCTTCTTCATCCAGACCGATGCTGCCATCAACCCGGGCAATTCCGGCGGCGGCCTGATCGACATGAACGGTGCACTGATCGGCATCAACACTGCGATCTTCTCCAAGGGCGGCGGCTCGAACGGCGTCGGCTTTGCCATCCCTGCCAATCTGGTGAAGGTTTTCGTCGCATCCGCCGAGGGCGGCAATGGCTCCTTCGTGCGTCCGTTCATCGGTGCGTCCTTCGAGCCTGTGACGTCGGAAGTCGCAGAAGCGCTCGGGCTCGAGCGTGCGCGTGGTGCGCTGGTGACCGCCGTTGTCAATGGCGGACCGGCAGCCTCGGCCGGCATCAAGCCGGGGCAGGTGATTACGGCCGTCAACGGCATCGCCGTCGAACATCCCGATGCCCTCGGCTATCGATTGACCACGGTCGGCATCGGCCACGAGGCACGCGTCACGGTTTCGGAAAACGGCAAGCCGTACGATGTCAGCCTGAAGCTCGACCGCGCACCGGAGACGTCACCCCGCGATGAGCGCCTCATCGAGGGCCGCAATCCGTTTGCCGGTGCGGTGGTGGCAAATCTCTCTCCGCGGCTGGCAGAGGAACTGCGCATATCGACCTCGCTGCAGGGCGTCGTCGTGACCGAAATCAACCGCGGCTCGCCCGCTGCACGCATTGGCCTGGCGCCGAAGGATATCATCCGCTCCGTCAACGGCGCAGCGATCGATAGTTCGAAGACCCTGGAGACCGTCATGGCTGAGGGCGCCTCCTTCTGGCGCGTCGAGATCGAGCGAGACGGCCAGATCATCCGTCAGTTCTTCCGATGAGTGATCTCTTCTCATCCTCCGAGCCGCCGGAAATGACTTCGGCAAGACCGCTCGCCGATCGGCTGCGCCCGCGCACGCTGTCCGAAGTCACTGGTCAGGAGCACCTGACGGGTGAGGATGGCGTGTTGACGCGCATGATCGCATCGGGCTCGCTAGGCTCGATGATCTTCTGGGGGCCGCCTGGTACCGGGAAGACGACGGTTGCCCGGCTGTTGTCAGGCGAGGCGGGGCTGGCCTTCGAGCAGATCTCTGCGATCTTTTCCGGTGTCGCCGACCTCAAGAAGGTTTTCGAATCGGCACGGGCGCGACGGATGTCCGGCCGCCAGACCTTGCTCTTCGTCGACGAGATCCATCGCTTCAACCGTGCCCAGCAGGACAGCTTCCTGCCTGTCATGGAGGATGGCACGGTCATCCTGGTGGGGGCGACGACGGAAAATCCGTCCTTCGAGCTCAACGCCGCTCTCTTGTCCCGCGCCCGTGTGCTGACGTTCAAGCCGCATGGAGAAGAGAGCCTACAGGAGTTGCTGAAGCGCGCGGAGGAAACGGAAGGCAAACCCCTGCCGCTCGACGCGGATGCCCGGGCCAGCCTGATCCGCATGGCCGATGGCGACGGCCGCGCCTCGCTCACGCTCGCCGAGGAGGTCTGGCGCGCCGCGCGGCGCGACGAGATCTTTGACGTCGAGGCGCTGCAGAAGATCGTGCAGCGGCGGGCGCCCGTCTACGACAAGGGGCAGGACGGTCACTACAACCTGATCTCGGCGCTGCACAAATCGGTGCGCGGCTCCGACCCGGACGCGGCACTTTATTATCTCTGCCGGATGTTCGATGCCGGCGAGGATCCGCTCTATCTCGGGCGGCGGCTCGTTCGCATGGCGGTGGAGGATATCGGCCTTGCCGATCCGCAGGCGCTGGCGATCTGCAATGCCGCCAAGGACGCCTACGATTATCTCGGTTCGCCGGAAGGGGAACTGGCGCTTGCCCAGGCCTGCGTCTACCTCGCGACCGCACCGAAATCGAATGGCGTTTACATGGCCTACAAGGCGGCGATGCGGGCAGCCAAAGAAAACGGTTCGCTTCTGCCGCCGAAACATATTCTCAATGCGCCGACCAAATTGATGAAGGGCGAAGGTTACGGCGACGGTTATCGCTATGACCACGACGAGCCTGATGCGTTCTCCGGTCAGGACTATTTCCCCGAAAAGATGGGACGTAAGACCTTTTATGATCCGCCGGAACGCGGCTTCGAGCGCGAGATCCGCAAGCGGCTGGAATGGTGGGCGAAGCTGCGCCGGGAGCGGAGCTGACTTTATCTCTCGGTCGCGACGCATCTCCTGAGGGGAAACCGCTTCGTACTTTTCCTGGAAATGCTTGAGCCTTGCCGGTCGTGCAGGGCTGATTTGCCCGGGCATATCTTGCTGCCGTCAGCGAACCGTGAGATAGAAGCCGCGTTGCAGACGGCTGCACGGTTTTGAGACTTTCGACACCGAACATCCGCGGGGACGGCCTCGCTCCATCCTCTAGGAGTTTGAAATGGCCTGGTTAATCCTTCTGCTTGCAGGCATCCTCGAAATCGGCTGGGCAATCGGCCTCAAATACACTGATGGCTTCACGCGGCTGACGCCGACGATCCTGACCGTCGGTTCGATGATTGTCAGCATCGCCTTGCTTGGTCTGGCGGTCAGAACCCTGCCGCTCGGCACGGCCTATGCCGTGTGGACCGGCATCGGCACCGTCGGCACCGTCATCCTCGGCATCGTCCTCTTTGCCGAGCCGGCAACATTCGTCCGCCTCGGCTGCATCACGCTGATCGTCGCCGGAATCGCCGGACTGAAGCTTTCCGCCTAACGTGGCGTCGGAAGTCTCTCGCGGGAGCAACTGACTTTCGCAACGTGTTCCCGCGCGCCGCTATCGCAGCGCGTCGAGAACTGCCGTTGCGGCCTGCATTTCCTGCCAGCGCAGCTCGCGGCGCTTGAACGCTTCCTCGTCCGTGCCCCAATGCTCGATCTGCCAGTCCTCGTCGACATGCGCAGCCGTCCAGGCCTGTTCGGCAGTCAGCCGGCCGGAGGCGAACGCAACCGCAAGCAGGGCCGAGCCCGTCAAGGTGGTGATCGTGTGCAGGCAGGTCAGACCAAGCGGCGTCGCAAAGGCGCGCAGACCTTCGGCATAAGCCGTGATTGCCTCGGCAGGCTGCTCCTGGTGAATGACGCCTTCGGCCAGAATGAAGCGGGCACCCAGCGACTGTGCGGCCCATTCGAGCACCGGATTCCAGACCGCGTTCTGCCGTCCGACCAGCCCTTCCGGGCTGTCGGCGCGGTAGCAGAGCAGATCGGTTCCGGCAAAGCGCAGAATGTCCTCGAAAACCGAACGCTGGTCCTTCGCCACGCCGTCAAGCGCCGTGTTGGCGATACGGGTCACCGGCATTCTGGCGGGATCGATGACCTCGATCTGTGCATCCCATTCAGCCGCCAGCATTTCAGCAAGCTTCAGGGTCGGGACCGAAAGTGGATTTTTCGCCGGCGTGCGTACCGCTCGGCCGTCGAGCAGGACACTGTGGCCGCCATCTTCCGAAGTGCCGATGCCGACGTCTTTGTAGAAGCGCTTGGGCAGCGGCTTCAGCATCTGGATCTGCGCGCGCCGGACCGGGTCCTCGTGGCTCAACGCGCCGATGAGTTCATCGCGAATATCAGGCATGATACTGTTCCATCCACTCAATGATGTCGGCCGGCGTCCGTGCAATGTAATCGGCTCCCGCCTTAACGAGATCGGGTACGCCGGCATAGCCCCACGCAACACCGATGGCGGCAGCGCCGGCGGCCTTCGCCATCTGCATATCATAAATCGCATCGCCGATAACGACAGTATCGCGCGGACCGATGCCGGCTTCCGAGCAGCATTCCATCACCATCGCCGGATGCGGTTTGGAAGGGCAATCGTCGGCGGTGCGCGACACGAAAAACGTCCGGTCGAAGCCGTGGGTCGCGGCGATGTGCGTCAGGCCACGGCGCGATTTGCCCGTGACCGCGCCAATCAGCAGCTCGTCCCGGCCGGAAAGCGTCTGCATCATCTCTGCGATGCCGGGAAACAGCAGCTCCTGAAAGCCGGCTTCGCCACGCACGCCGGCAAAACTCGCCTTGTAGTGCGCCGTCATCGCCAGCGCCTGATCGTCGACATGCTCGTGTCCGAGCAGGCGGGCAATGGCGATGTCGAGGGTCAGGCCGATGATGCCCTTGGTCGCGGAAAGTTCGGGCCGATCGAGGTCGAAGGCTTCGAACGTTCGTGCCATCACTTCGTGGATCAGGCCGCCGCTGTCGACCAGCGTGCCGTCGCAATCGAAAAGCGCCAGTTTCATCAGTCGTCCTCGCCAGGCTCGTTTTCTTCGAAGCCAAGCAGGTTCCAGCTCTGGACCATGTGCGGCGGCAGCGGCGCGGTCACCCGCAGGCGACCGCCGTCCGGATGCGGGATATCGATATGGCGGGCGTGAAGATGCAACCGGTTCTGCATGCCGCCGGGCAGGCTCCAGTTGATATCGGCGTCGAAATATTTGGGGTCGCCGAGGATAGGATGGCCGATGTGCAGCGCATGCACGCGCAGCTGATGGGTCCGGCCGGTATAGGGCTCCATCTCCAGCCAGGCGAGGTTCTGTGCCGCCTGCTCACGAATGCGGTAGTAGGATATGGCGTGGTCAGCGCCGTCTTCGCCGTGTTTGGCGATGCGCATACGGTCGCCATCTGGCGTCTGTTCCTTGACCAGCCAGGTCGAGATGCGGTCTTCGCGCTTGCGCGGGACGCCCTTCACCAGCGCCCAATAGGTCTTCTTCGTGTCGCGCTCGCGGAAGGCGGCCGTCAGCTTCTGCGCGGCGCCACGCGTGCGGGCAATCACCAGGACGCCCGAGGTGTCGCGGTCGAGACGATGGACCAGACGAGGCTTTTCGCCACGCTGGTTGGTCCATGCCTCGAGCATCTTGTCGATGTGCCGGTTGACGCCGGAGCCACCCTGTACGGCAAGCCCAGCCGGCTTGTTCAGCACGATCACCTTCGCGTCCTCATGCAGCACCATGCGCGACAGCAATTCCCCGTCGGGCGAGTGGCGAAGGTCACGTCCGGCGATCGGGCCGGTCTTTATCTCCTTGGCGTCGACGCCGAGGGGAGGGATGCGGACCGTCTGGCCCGGCTGCAGGCGCGTGTCGGATTTGACGCGACCGCCGTCGACACGGATCTGGCCAGAGCGCAGTAGTTTCTGCAGCGGACCGAAACCCAGTCCGGGAAAATGTACCTTGAACCAGCGATCGAGGCGCATGCCTGCCTCGTCGCCGTCCACCTGCTTGTGTTCTATGCCTGCCATCTCAGCGAACCTGCTTCCTGTTCTTTAGAGGCAGCCTTTAGACCATTGCGCGCATCAGGGCCAGCCCGGCAAAGACCGCCAGGATCGAAAGCACGACGCTCGCCGCGATATAGGTGATGGCAAGTGCAGCATTGCCACGCTCGAGCAGCATGATCGCGTCCAGCGAAAAGGCCGAGAAGGTGGTGTAGCCGCCGAGCACGCCGGTGATCAGGAACAGCCGCATCTCCGCCGAAGCACCGAACTTGCGCATGATCAGCTCGGCAAGCAAGCCGATCAGGAACGAGCCGGTGACGTTGACGCCAAGCGTTCCCCAGGGAAAGCTCGGCCCCCAGCGCTGAAGCGTCCAGAGGCCCAGGAGATATCGGGCTATCGATCCGATGGCGCCGCCGGCGCCGACGAGGAGAAGATGCGACATCGCAGACTCCAGCCGTTTCCCGTGGATTAGGCCAGCCGCTCGGCGTGCCATTTCAGATGATCGTCCATGAAGGTCGAGATGAAGTAATAGGAGTGATCGTAGCGTTCATGCATGCGCAGCGTCAGATCGATGTCGGTTCCCTTGATCGCTTCCTCGAAGAGCCACGGCCTCAAGCCGTTGTCGAGGAAGCTGTCCGCCTTGCCCTGGTCGATGAGGAAGTCGGGGAAACGGGCGCCGTCCTTAACCAGTGCGCAGGCATCGTATTGCCGCCAGGCGGCCCGATCCTCGCCGAGATACTTCTCGAAGGCGCCGATGGACCAGTCGGCCGTCGACGGCTCGACGATCGGTGCAAAAGCCGAGCAGCTGCGGAAGCGGTCCGGGTTCTTGAGCGCGATGGTCAATGCGCCGTGACCGCCCATCGAATGGCCGAAAATGCCCTGACGGCTCATATCCGTGCGGAAGTGCTGGCTGACAAAGGCCGGCAGCTCCTCGGTGATGTAGCTGTACATCTGATAGTGCTCGGCCCACGGCGTCTGCGTGGCGTCGAGGTAAAAGCCGGCGCCCTTGCCCATCTGCCAGTTGGTGAGTTCGTCAGGCACATCCGTGCCACGCGGGCTGGTGTCGGGGCAGACGACGATCAGCCCGAGCTCGGCCGCCATGCGGCGGTATTCGCCCTTTTCCATCACGTTGGCATGGGTGCAGGTGAGGCCCGAGAGATACCATAGCACCGGCCGCGGCTCCTTGATCGCCTGCGGCGGCACGAAGACGGCGAAAGTCATCTCCCCCTTACAGGCCGTGGACTCGTGCGAAAACACGCCCTGCATGCCGCCGAATGCGGTGTTCTGAGAAAGGACTTTCATCAAATGCTCCTTGGGTATCGAGGGGTCAGCCGGCGAGTTGCACGGCCGCGTTGACCGCAGCGGCGACAAGCACGGTGTTGAAGAAGAACGAAACGATGGCGTGCATCATGTTGATGCGCCGCATCGCCGTAGTGGTGATGGCGACATCAGACGTCTGGGCGGTCATGCCGATCACGAAGGAAAAATAGAGGAAATCGTAGCCGCCGGGTTCCGGCGTCTCGGGAAAATCGAGGCCGCGCTGCGGGGCAGGGGTTTGCCCGCTGTCGTCAGGCACCCAATAGACATGGGCATAGTGCATGGCCGCCATCACGTGGATCGTCGCCCAGCCAAGAACGACCGAGGCAAAGGCCAGCCCCAACTCGAGCGTCGGCCCTGAACCCTGTCCGTTGAGCGCGAAGAACAGGGAGATGAGCGAAGTCGCGGCCGCTCCGAAGGTGACCAGGAAAATCACCGCTTCGGGTTCGTCGGTGTTTCGCGCGTGCGTCTTCAGGTGCTTGCCGGTCATCATCCTGAGCCTTCGGCCGCTCATGACGAGATAGACGCAGAAGAAGGTGATCGCCGCCACCTCGAGACCATAGCTTGGCGCGAGAAACCACGTCACCGGCAGGCTGGCGAAGGCGCACAGCGACGCGGTGTAGAACGGCCAGTGCCTGAGCCTTGTCGTCGCTGTCATCGGAATGCCCTTGCAATCCCTCGCGGATTGGCGCCGCGCCTCACTTTTTCGTCTGGCGTGCGAGTCGGTCAAGTGTCTCGAGGAAAGTCGAGCGGTCGCGCTGGGTGAAGGCGGCATTATAACCCTTGCTTTCGCCGGTCTCGCGCAGGTGCTGGCCAAGGTCGCGCATGGCAGACGCCATGCCGATATTGCTCTTGTCGAAGACGCGTCCGGACGGGCCGGTGACGAAGGCGCCGGCGGCCACGCAACGAGCCGCGAGCGGCACGTCGGCGGTCACGACGATATCGCCCTCATGCGCGCGTTCGGCGATCCAGTCGTCGGCGGCGTCGAAGCTCGCCGAGACGATGACATGGTGGACCATCGGGTCGCGCGAAGGCCGCAGGCCCGAATTGGCGACGAAAGTCACCTCGAAGCCGTGGCGCTCGGCCACCTTCAGCACTTCCGCCTTCACCGGGCAGGCATCGGCATCGACATAAATCATCTTGAATCAGCTTCTCAAAAGGGTCGAAAAAGCGCCGGAATACAATCGATTCCGGCGCCTTCCTGAATCGGATTTTAAGCTTAGTAGAGAACCACGCTGCGGATGCTCTCGCCGGAGTGCATCAGCTCGAAGCCCTTGTTGATGTCTTCGAGCGGCATTGTGTGGGTGATCATCGGATCGATCTCGATCTTGCCCTCCATGTACCAGTCGACGATCTTCGGCACGTCGGTGCGGCCGCGGGCGCCGCCAAAGGCGGTGCCCATCCAGCTGCGGCCGGTGACGAGCTGGAACGGACGGGTGGAGATTTCCTGGCCAGCACCGGCAACGCCGATGACAACCGATTTGCCCCAGCCGCGATGCGAGGCCTCGAGCGCCTGGCGCATCACCTTGGTGTTGCCGGTGCAATCGAACGTATAGTCGGCGCCGCCGATCTGGTCGGCGCCACGCTTCGTCATGTTGACGAGGTAAGGCACGATGTCGTCGCCGACCTCCTTGGGATTGACGAAGTGGGTCATGCCGAAGCGTTCGCCCCAGGCCTTCTTGTCGTTGTTGAGATCGACGCCGATGATCATGTCGGCACCGGCAAGACGCAGGCCCTGGATGACATTGAGGCCGATGCCGCCGAGGCCGAAGACGATCGCGGTCGCCCCCATCTCGACTTTGGCCGTGTTGATCACAGCGCCGATGCCGGTGGTGACACCGCAGCCGATGTAGCAGATCTTGTCGAACGGCGCGTCGGGATTGACCTTGGCGACGGCGATCTCCGGCAGCACGGTATAATTGGCGAAGGTGGAGCAGCCCATATAGTGATGGATCTTGTCCTTGCCGATCGAAAAGCGCGAGGTGCCGTCGGGCATCAGGCCCTGGCCCTGGGTCGAGCGGATTGCCGTGCACAGATTGGTCTTGCGCGACAGGCATGACGGGCAGGAGCGGCATTCAGGGGTGTAGAGCGGGATGACGTGGTCGCCCTTCTTGACCGAGGTTACGCCCGGGCCGACATCGACGACGATACCGGCACCCTCATGGCCGAGGATCGCCGGGAACAGGCCTTCGGGGTCGGCGCCGGACAGCGTGAAATCGTCGGTGTGGCAGATGCCCGTAGCCTTGACTTCGATCAGCACCTCGCCGGCCCGCGGGCCTTCGAGCTGAACGGTCATCACTTCCAGCGGCTTGCCTGCCTGAACGGCGACGGCGGCGCGTACATCCATCTATTTTCTCCCTTGAACTAACAATGATTTCGGGCGGCATCGGTGCATCGGCCAATGTCGTCCGTTGGAATCGGCAATGAACTAACGAATAGTCTGTTGAACGCGATTGAGGTCCATCTCAAGAGCGGCAATGGCCTTGCCGGTCTGTTCGTGCAATTTCTTGACGAGTGCGAGCTGCTCGCGAAGGCTTTCGCCCGAAGCGGTCTTTGTCTCATCATCAGGCGCGCGGCCCATACCGGCGATCAGCCAGGCGGGGGTGACGCCGAGCACACCTGCGAGCATGAACAGGCGGTTGGTGCGCGGCTCCGCCCGGTCGCGTTCCCAGGCGGCGACCGTTTCCACCCGGACGCCGAGCTGATCGGCAAGGTCCTTGGTCGAAAGATTGGCCGCGTCGCGCGCGCGCCAGATGCGTCCGCCCAGCGTATCTCCGTCGCCGGTATCGCGCAGGCGGGCAATCATCGTTTCGGTGGACAAGCGCATGGATATCTCCTTTGCCACGGTCACGTTCAAAGGTCCCGGTTTCTGATCGGAGAAGTGAGAGAGCTTCTCCTCCGGGGCGGAAGATGAGTGAGCTTATAGGCATTCGGCCTGTCGTGGACCACCCCGGAGCGGCAAAAACACGGTTAAAAGCGGCTCGGGCCATGAAATGCGCTTTTTCGTGTGGGCCCGCATGCGTTGAAAAGTCCCGCCAACGTTCTAAGGTGGCGCATCCAAATCGGAACAGCCCCATGACCGCGCCGGTATCGACAGCAGCCACTTCTCAGAACACGGTGATGCAGGGAGTTGCCATCATGCTCTTTGCCATGGTGATCCTGCCGGGCATGGATGTAATCGCCAAGTATATGGCCGTCGTCGAGGGCATGGCGCCGGCCCAGGTGACGTTCTATCGGTTCTTCTTCCAGCTTGTTGCGACGCTGCCGTTGCTCATCACGGTCGGGGGTGTCCGGGCGCTGCGTCCGAAACGGCTGTGGCTCAATCTGCTGCGCGGCGTTCTCCTGGCGGCAGCCGCCTTGTTCTTTTTCATTTCGGTGAAGTACATGCCGCTCGCAGACGTGTTTGCGATCTATTTCGTCGAGCCGTTCATCCTGACCTGCCTGTCCGCGCTGATCCTGCGCGAGAGGGTCGACTGGCGCCGCTGGCTGGCGATCGCCATCGGCTTTGCCGGCGCGATGATCGTCATCCAGCCGAGCTTCGCAGCCTTCGGTGCAACATCATTGCTGCCGGTCGCCTGCGCCACTGTCTTTGCGTTCTATCTCCTTTTGAATCGCGCGGTCGGAACGGCCGACAGCCCGCTGACGATGCAAACGATCGCCGGTATCGGCGGAACGCTGTTCATGGTGGGCGTGATTGCGATCGGCGACGGCATGGGCGTCGCGGATTTCGAGCCGTCCTTGCCAAAGACGGCGCTCGGCTGGCTGCTCGTCGTTATCCTCGGCTCGCTTTCCGGCTATGGCCACCTGCTGGTGGTCAAGGCCTTCCAGGCCGCACCCGTTTCCCTGTTGGCGCCGTTTGCCTATTTCGAGATCGTCACCGCGACGGCGCTTGGCTATCTCATCTTCGGCGATTTTCCATCGATCTCGAAATGGCTCGGCATCGCGATCATTGTCGTGTCGGGGCTGTTCATGATCTGGCGCGAGCGACAGGCCGGCGAGCGACCCATCGAGGCGCCCTGACAGATGTAGATCAAAGGCGCGCCGCGGTTTCAGAAGGCGCGTCTCAAGGGGCTAACGCAGATCGCGTGATCCGGGTTCTCATATGCCCAGCCTCACGCTTCGTCGTTGCGGGTCGGGCCGAAGACCGTCTCGAAAGCTTCGCGCAGGCGCATGTCCACATCCGGAACCATGACCGGCAGGCCGAGATCGACGAGGCTGGTCACGCCGTAGCCGCGGATGCCGCAGGGAACAATACCGCCGAAGTGGTCGAGTTCCGGATCGACGTTGAGCGAGAAGCCGTGAAAGCTCACCCAGCGGCGCAGGCGAATGCCGATCGCCGCGATCTTGTCTTCGGCCATCGACCCATCGGGGAGTGATGGTTTTTCCGGTCGGCGAACCCAGACACCGACGCGATCCTCGCGCCGTTCGCCTTTGACGTTCATCGAACAGAGCGTCGAGATAACAACGCTTTCCAGCGCGGCGACAAAGGCGCGTACGTCCTGTCGCCGGCGCTTGAGATCCAGCATGACATAGACGACCCGCTGGCCGGGGCCGTGATAGGTGTATTCGCCGCCGCGGCCGGTCGCAAACACCGGGAAGCGGTCGGGCATCACCAGGTCGGCCGCGTCGGCGCTGGTGCCCGCGGTATAAAGCGGCGGGTGTTCCACCAGCCAGACGAGTTCGTCGGCGGTGCCGGCGGCAATGGCGGCGGCTTCGCGCTCCATCGTTTCAACTGCCTGTGGATAATCGACAAGGTGATGGGCGATCCGCCAGCGAACCGGGGGTGATTCCGGGGGGGCGAACATGTCCTGGCTCAGATTTTCGCGCTGCATTTCCGTCTGCATTCCTGTTTTTGTCCCCTGTACATGGGACGGCGCGCGGCAAGAGTCCAGCGTTTGCAGGGTTTCGCGAGGAGGGTGTTGAAATAGTTTCTTTTCCCGTCAAATTTCTGTCGTCATGCCCTTGTGCACCCCAGGGGCTTTTGCTACATGCAGCCCCGCCGGAGCAATTCGGCGCCTACCACGATGCGGTCGTGGCGGAATTGGTAGACGCGCAGCGTTGAGGTCGCTGTGGGGCAACCCGTGGAAGTTCGAGTCTTCTCGACCGCACCAAAGAAAACCTGCTTCGGCAGGTTTTTTTGTTTTATATCCTATGCTTAGCGCAAAAAGGTGTCCCGCATCCGGACCATGCGTGGGACACATCTATTCGTTCCATCGCGCCGAGCGCGAGTGTGCGGCTTCAAATCGGATGATTACGCCACGGCGTCGTGTTCCTCGCGCGCAGCTTCCCAGACTTCCCGCGCTGCATCCAGGTTCATCAGTGCGATTCCCAGCCCAACAATTAAATCCGGCCAAGCTGACTGCCACAGGTAAGCCGTCGCCAGACCCGCGCCGATGATGGCGACATTGGCAAAGGCATCATTGCGAGCAGACAGGAATGCCGCCCGCGTGAGGCTGCCGCTTCCATGGCGGTACGCGGCGAGAAGGTATGCACAGAATAGGTTGACCAGGAGCGCGCCAAAGCCAGTCAGGGATAGTGCAAAGGCCTCAGGCGGGATTGGCTCCATGAATTTCGCCCAAGCCGTCCATAAGAAGGCCAGCGCGGGAACAAGAAGAATGAATGCCATCGCCATACCGACCCGTGCGCGGCTCCGCGCCGTCCAGGCCAGCGCAAAGAAAATCAGGATATTCACGGACACGTCTTCGAGGAAATCGACACTATCGGCGAAGAGGGATACAGAGCCGATGGCAAGCGCAACGAGGAATTCAACCCCGAAGTAGCCTAGATTCAATAAGGCGACGACAAGCACGACGCGGCGTAGATTGTTATCCACTAAGCGGTCCCTCATAGCTGCCGAGATACATGCTCCCCTCAGAAGTCGGCAAGCAATTGAGGGGCCGTTTCCGGGCCGAAGCGCGGTTGAACGCCAAGGAATGAACCGGCGCGGCCGATGATCTCTCTCACGATCGGCGCTGCGGTGTACGCCGCCTGGCGTCCGCCTTTCTCGCCCGTCAGCGGCGCGTCGATGATTGAAAGGACGATGTATCGCGGCTTGTCCATCGGGAAGCCCGCCAGAAAGGCATTGAAATTCAGGTCCGTGGCATACCTCCCGTTTATCACCTTGTCGGCAGTGCCGGTCTTGCCGCCGACATGGAAGCCCGGAACCTGGGCACTTCGACCAGAGCCCATCACGCCATTTCGATTGTAGAGATAACGCATGTCGGCACTGGTCGTCGCCTGTATGACTTGTTGGGCATTCGCCTTTGCCTCGTCGCGGGACCGCGGGAGGAAGGTCGGCGATATAAGCTCGCCGCCGTTCAAGAGGGCGGCTGCGGCAACCGCGGTTTGCAGCGGTGTCGTTGCCACACCATGACCGAACGAAATGGTGACCGAATTGATTTTCTTCCAGGTGCGCGGCTGTGTGGGGGTGGCCACTCCCGGTAGCTCCGTTTCCATTTTGGACAGAAGTCCAAGCCTGGTCAGAAATGCCTGATGGCCCGCGATACCCACCATGTCGGCAACCGCTGCGGTTCCGATATTGGAGGAGTATTGAAAGACCTCCGGGATAGTCAGCGGCCGATATTTCCCGCGAAAGTCCTTGATGGTGAATCCGCCCATGCGGATGGGACGTGATGCGTCCACGACCGAGTTGAGGTTGATCTTGCCGGCGTCCAGGCCCATGGCAAGGGTAAAGCTCTTGAACGTCGAGCCCATCTCGAACGTCGCATTGCTCATCCGGTTGAACCAGCCGTTCTCGTATGCCTTGTCGACCTTGCCATCGGGCAGTGTTCGGGAGGGTTCGTTCGGATCGTAGTCAGGCACCGAGGCCATGGCGAGAACCTCGCCGGTCTCCACATCCAGAACCACGGCACCAGCCGCTTCAGCCTGATAGGCACTCATCGCCCGCGCGACGGCTTCGCGAACAATATTCTGAACACGAAGGTCGATCGACAGCTTTATCGGTTCAAGCGGCGTCTCACTCGTCATTCCTGCCGCGCGAAGGTCGGCAAGGCCCTCTTGGTCAATGTAGCGCTCCATGCCTGCCAGGCCCTGGTTGTCGACATTCACGTGGCCGACAATATGCGCCGCCGTTGGGCCACCGGGATAGAAACGTCGCTTCTCCGGCCGAAATCCAATGCCGGGAATGCCTAGTGCCAGAATATCCGCCTGCTGGCGCGGACTGAGCTGTCGTCTGAGCCACTGGAACGCGGAACCGGATTGCAGCTTCCTGTGCGTATCGCGCCAGTCGAGATCGGGAATAACAGTTGCGAGCTTCTCGACGACTTCATCAGCATCAACGATCTTTCGCGGCTCCGCATAAAGTGAGACCATGTTGAGGTCGGTCGCGAGCAATTCGCCGTGGCGGTCGAGGATGTCGGGACGCGATGCGAAGGCGTCTGTGCTCTTGCCGATCGATGCCGCCGCGATAGGTTCCGCTAGCCCGTATTGGGTGAGCCGCGCACCGACCACGAGAAAGACCACAGCGAAAGCGGCGATCAGTATGCTGATCCGTTGCCTTTCCTGATTTCGACGTCCGACGCTGGTGCCAATAATGGCCCCAGGCTTTGAACTGATGTTGCCCTTCAGTGAAAAATGCGCGCGGCTCCTGAGCCGTACGGCAAGGGATATCATCGTCATTTCGAACAAATCCACATATGCCAGCCGCAAGCGCATCTGGACGGTCTGTCAGCCGCTGAACAAGTCAGCACTCGGTAAAATCCGACGTTAACGAGAGCTTTTGTGGATGGCTGAATGCAATCAAACGTTGCATTACAATCCTTAACGACGGATTAATTTGAAGCACTCCTTCGAGCTGGATTCACAAGCGTCGATTGATGGCAATTTGGTTGGAGCAGAGTGATCGCGCCCAGATGAAATCGATCGGAGCACTGAGCTTGTCAACGCATGCGCTTCGCGGCAAGTTCCGCGCGTCGAATGGGATGATCGAGGTGACATGGAGCTTTTGCTGATCACGGGGGCGGCAGGCGTTGGCAAATCCACGCTGTCATGGGAATTGAGTGCACAACTTGCTGAGGCAAAAATCGCTCATGCGGTAATCGAAAGCGACGAACTCGATCGGGTGTTCCCTAAGCCCAGTTCCGGTGAACTGGATCAAATCCAGCCCGGCACCACTGATGTCAGCAGCATCAACCTCGCCACCATCTGGTCGACATACCAAAAACTAGGGCATTCGCGGTTGATCATGTCCGGCGTGATGACGCATTTGCGCTTTGACCGGCGGTGGATACTTGCAGCCATACCGGACGCACAGATCACCGTCGTCCGCCTGATTGCGAGCGAACCTGCCTTGCTGGCGCGGCTGGCACAGCGAGAGATCGGTGCCGGCGCGGAAGGTCAGATGGAGCGCTCCCTTCGACAGGCAAGGCGCATTGCGGGTGAAGACGCCGAGGGCCTAGTCGTTGTGCCCACGGACGGCAAGTCGCCGCAGGAGCTTGCGGAAGCGGTTTTAATTGGCTGGTTGAGTGCCGGTCAGCAGCCGAAGTAGAGCCTTTCCGGAAAAAGTGCGAGGCGGTTTTGCGCCAGGAAATGCGGAAAACCGCACGGCCGACGATCAACTCGTTTTAAGTACGTTCGCCTGCACCGGGTGTTCTATACCCTTCAGCGAAAGCAAGCGGGTCTCGGATCCGTCGAGGAAGTCCGGCGCTTGGGCCGCCGTCTCCGCTGATACAAGGATCTCGCCGGCCCCGGCCTGGGATTCGAGCCTTGCAGCTTGATTGACGGTGCCGCCGATTGCGGTGAAATCGCTGCGGAAGCTTGAGAATTCGCCAATCTCGACATCGCCGGTATGTATGCCGACACCAACGCCGAGCGTATGACCAAGTGTGCCCTCGAGGGCCAGGTTCGAGCCGTCCAGCCTAGCAGCGTGATATCGCTGAATGTCCATCGCCGCCTTTATCGCAGCACGAGCATGGTCCTTTATCTCGATCGGGAAATTGAAGATCGCCATCAGGCCGTCGCCCATCTGCTTGTTGACGATGCCGTCATGGGCCCAAACCGCCTGCGCGCAGCGATCCTGGAAAAGGCTGACAATTTCGCTCAGTTCAAGCGCTTCGATCCGTTCCGACAGGTGCGTGAACCCCCGCATATCCGCAAACAGGATGGTGGCGCGGGTGGTTATGTGGCGTTGCTTCTTGACGTAGCGGAAGGAGCGTTCGCAGATCGTGCAGATGTTCGGGTTCATCTTGCTTCGGGTGATGCCGAATGCGCGGAAGGGAAGGGCAAGCGGACCGCGGATTGGAATAGGCACACGCATCTGATCCCAGCAGCCCCGGCAGATGTTGGCGTTGCTGTGATGGGCAGGCTCGGGGAAAGAGGCAGTCGTCATGCCCTGCAATCTCGTCAGGCCGCGGAAACCTTATGGTCGCGCGCCAATAAACTTCTAATATTCAGTTGCTTTTGGCAACTCATGGGTTTGAATCAGGCGGCAATAAAGACGCTGCCCATTCTGCTGCATGTCTGGCGCCGCAAAGTCAGTCTGCCGCTGCCCGCTAAACAGCCGTTTTCGTTGGCGAACCGAAGAGTGCGAGGGGGAGAGGGAGGCGGCGGATGCGTTTGCCCATTGGCGATCTGCGCAAGGGGTGGCTGACCGGCGGAGACGCGGCGCTCTCCGCCTATCGAAAGCTGGATTGTTCATTGTCCAGTTTCCCCAAGCTTTCGCTTATCGCGCTTCAACCGGTCTTCGGGCTTCCGTTTCGAGGATGGGCGCGCGTTGGGGTATCTTCATTACTCAGCGAAAAGCCGAACGGGCACCTTCTGTCATTTAACCGTGCCGTCGGGCGAAACCTGTTGTGTTTCACCGCCAGTGCTTGAACCAGCGGTCGGCGCGGTGTCAGTCGGTGCCACGACCCGGCCCTGCTTGTTCGATACTGCCGGTCTGTTCCGGCGATGGTAGTGGCTGGACCTGATCGACTGCCGTGGTCCGGTCGTTGTCGTTGTTCTCGCCCCAGATTTCGGCGCCACCCCAGACAAGCAGCGCCAGGAACAGGCCGGCACCGAGGATTGCCAGAACACGCACGCCCAGCGGACCCTGACGGCTTTCGCGCGCCGTGAAACTCTCCCGATCGGCGCCATGTGTTGCTGAGCTGGGATCGCCTCGTTCATCCAGATTCTTGCTCATTGGATGACCTCCGTTGTTGCCATCGTAAACAACGGGATTCGAACGACAATGTTCCATCTTGAGGCAAAATCGCAGCCGCGTTTGCGAAGCATGAGAGAAGCCGAAATGCCAACGAATTGGCGATCCGGCGTCCTCTGTCATTCTACGAGAAAGCCGCGTTTTCAGTTCGACCAGGTATCGGCCACTGTCCGGCGCAGGAGTTTATATGTGTGGTCAGGCTGAACTTCGTATGTCTCGAAGACCATCGTGCCCTGATGCATAAAGCGGTTCTGGATCATAGTGCCCGGCGCCGCTATCGTCTTACGCATTGGACCGGTCTCACCGTAGGTGAGGCTGCCCGGTAGCGGCTCCAGATTAGGGGATGCGCTGTTGCATCCCGCGAGCGCGAGAAGGGTGACGATAGCGACATGCGTCGGTCTCATAGGCTGATCCTTTAATTGAACTGTGTTTGAAGTTAGCCGTGCTCTCTTCGAGCAGAAGATCCGGGCTTCGGTCGACAACCTGCCCGCCGCTCGACCTGCTGAACGCGGGCGCTTGGCATCTTAGTTTCGCGCCAACTCCTTCGTGGCCTTCTCGAACTTCTTAATGGCGCGCTCCCGCTTTAGCCGCGACAGGCGCTGTGTCCAGAAGATACCGTCGAGTTGGTCGATTTCATGCTGGAGGCAGATCGCCATCAGGCCATCCGCGTCTTCTTCGACCGTGGCGCCATCGAGCGTCTGATATCGAATGCGGACGGCTCCAGGGCGCTCGATATCTTCGGAAATTCCCGGCATAGAAACGCTACCCTCGGCGTGTTTCACCATGTCGTTCGAGCGCGAGACGATCTCGGGATTGACGAAGATACGCACACCGCTTTCGCGGTCGAGCTCGATCACCGTCAAGCGTTGCAGGATGCCGATGTGCGGCGCAGTGATACCGATCCCCGGCGCTGCGCGCATCGTGTCGAGAAGGTCGTCCGCGAGCGCGCGCAAGGCGGAGTCGAACTGCTCGACGGTCTTTGCTTCCCGGCTCAGCAACGGATCTGGAAAACGAAGAATGGGGCGGATCGCCATCTGAAGCTCCTCGGCTGCGGCCGCATAGTGCTATCCGATCGCCCCGTTGATGTCGACTGTTGACGCGTATGAGCGTTTCCCATGTATTTGCAACAGCTTGAATAAATCTGTTGCCACAGCGGCGACGTCTGCGTCTGCGATGTGGACCTTGGCAAGGCTTTGCGCTAGCAGGGCTGTAAGGCCCAATTCCTAGAGGAGGATCTGGGCAGCAAAACCGACAGTGATGTACCCTTTCCGAGCCCGCGCATCGCGGGCTGGAAAGTTGGCAATCGTTTCGAGGGCGCGCTCATGAGCAATACCGGCGACGACGACCGCGGTTCCGAAGAAATCCCCGCCTATGACGGGGCGGACATCTATGCCGACGATGGTTCGGTGCGTTCCGACTTCCTGATGCATGTCGGTGCGGCGATTGCCGATCGCGATACCATCTATCTACGCCAACATGTCGCCGGCCTGCATTCGTCGGAAATGGGCGACCTGCTTGAGGCGATCCAGCCGGACCAGCGCCTGGCGCTCGTCTCGCTGCTTGGCAAGGACTTCGACCTTTCGTCGCTGACCGAAGTCGATGAGGCCATCCGCCTCGACATCGTCGAGCATTTGCCCAACGAGCAGATCGCCGAGGCGCTCGGCGAGATGGATTCGGACGATGCCGTCTACATTCTCGAGGATCTCGATCAGGAGGACCAGGACGAGATCCTGGCGAAGCTGCCTTTTACCGAACGCGTTCGCTTGCGCCGTTCGCTGGACTATCCCGAGAGCACAGCCGGCCGGCGCATGCAGACGGAGTTCGTCGCGGTGCCGCCGTTCTGGACCATCGGCCAGACGATCGACTACATGCGTGAGGACGCGGACCTTCCGGAGAGTTTCACGCAGATTTTCGTCATCGATCCGACCTTCAAGCTCCTGGGCGCCGTTGATCTCGACAAGGTTCTGCGCTCCAAGCGCTCGATCAAGGTCGACGCCATCATGCGCGACACCAGCCATGCCATTCCGGCCGAGATGGACCAGGAAGAGGCAGCGCAGCTTTTCGAGCAATACGATCTTCTCTCGGCAGCCGTAGTCGACGACAACGGCCGGCTCGTCGGGGTTCTGACCATCGACGATGTCGTCGACGTCATCCAGGAAGAGGCGGAGGAAGACTTGCTGCGTCTGAGCGGCGTCGGCGATGAGGAGTTGTCGGACTCGGTCGCCGAGGCTTCGCGCTCACGCGTGCCGTGGCTGTTCATCAATTCGATGACGGCGTGTATCTCCGCCTCGGTTATCGGCATTTTCGATGCGACGATCCAGCAGATCGTGGCGCTTGCCATTTTGATGCCGATCGTCGCCGGCATGGGCGGCAATGCCGGCTCGCAGACCATGACCGTGACGGTCCGCGCGCTTGCGACCCGCGGCCTCGACATTCACAACGCACCGAGAATCATCCGGCGTGAAGCGGGGGTAGGCCTGCTCAACGGCATGATTTTCGGCACGTTGATCGGCCTTCTGGCCGGCCTCTGGTTTCAGGATCCGAATATCGGCGGCATCATCGCGACCGCCATGCTCATCAACATGATGGCCGCAGCGCTTGCCGGCATCATGGTTCCGCTGCTTCTGGAACGTTTCGGGGCCGACCCCGCGGTGTCTTCCGCCGTGTTCGTGACGGCGATTACCGATATTACCGGCTTCTCCAGTTTTCTCGGCATCGCCACATGGTGGTTTCACGTCACGTGACATCGCGGTTGTTTGACTTTTACGTCAAGGTCAACGATAGTGAATGTCAAGAAATCATGGAATGGCAGCGTGAATAAGTACTATAGCATTACCGAATTGACGCGGGAATTCGGCATTTCGACCCGAACGCTGCGGTTCTATGAGGACGAGGGCCTCATTCACCCGGAGCGTCGCGGACGGACCCGCATGTTTCGACCGGCGGATCGCCGGCTGATACAGGAGATTCTCCGGGGCCGCCGCATCGGTTTCACGATCGCCGAAATTCGCGAGATCATTCAGGTCTACAAGGACCCACCGGGCGAACTCGGTCAGTTGCAGTTGCTGATGAGCCGCGTCGAGGCCAAGCGCGAAGAGCTACGGCAGAAGCGCAAGGATATCGAGGACACGCTCACCGAACTCGACAATGTCGAGGAGGCATGTCTGACGCGTCTCGCCGAGATTGGCGTCGGCACCTGATCGAGTGCCTCGTCAGCAGGTTTAGGGATTGAGAAGGGCGGCTCTTGGCCGCCTTTTTTGTTGCCTTGGCTTGGCCGATCAGATCCAGCGGCTCGTATGCCGGCAGTAGCGCTCGAACTCGAAGCCGAAACGCGAAAGCAGATGCCGCTCTTCGTGGCGGATGGCGAAGATCGTTGTGAGCATCACCGCTGCAACTGCCATGATGAAGAACCACGGATTGAGCGTGATCAGGCCGAAGCCGATCATCATCAGCGTGTAGCCGAGATAGATCGGATTGCGGGTGAAGCGGAACGGTCCGTAAGTGACGAGGCACGTGGCGCATCGGTGCGGAAGCACGGCCGTGTGGCGGTCCAGCAGCGTCTTGACAGCCCACAGATCAAGCCAGATTGCTGTCGCGATAAGGATGCCGCCTGAAATCCAGGGTACCCAGCCGTGGCCATGAGCCACCGGGATGGGTGAGTATCGTGCAAGCAGCAAGGCTGCGATGGTGGCGGTCCCGTAGAGCAGGGCCGGCCATGGGAAACTCAGCGGCTTGGCACGATAGGCATTCATGTCCTAGTCCCCTGATTGCACGTCCATTGTGCATTGGCCGGCGATTCGCGCAATGCGTTCATCCGTGTTCACGTTGATCTTTCCCCTGTTCAGGTCGTCGAACAGGTTCTGTTCCACCAGCTGGTCGAGGGTGCATCCGCAGAAGGCGTCACAGGGCACGGCCGGATTGCCACGGCTGCATGCCTCGACGCAGTTCGTGCGGTAGGCTTGCTTGGGATCCGGCAGTGTCGGCGGTGAGATCAGCGAGAAGAGATAGACCAATCCGATAAGCAGCGGCTGGTGGAGGAGGTATATGGCCAGACTGTGACGTCCTCCGAAGACCAGTGCTTTCGTCCACAGCCGTGTCTTTCCGTCGTCGGTCGGGCGCTTTGCAAGGGCTGTTGCCAGGCGCGCATGCACCAGTTTTGCGGTGCCGAGGCCGAGGAGAAAAGGTGCGAGCCACGGCAGCAGCGGCACATAGTCGTTCGAGCGCGGGATCGTTTCGGAAAGGCCGACCCACCAGAGATAGGGCGCGTCGAAGATCGCGGAGCGGAGATAGAGCGGAGCGGCAAAGGCGGCCGCTGCGGCCGCGAACGAAACGATCGCCGGAAGGGGGAGGAAGAGGAGGCCGACAAGGCTCGCCGCGGCAATAGAATGGAGGATGCCGAAAAATATGAAGGTGTTAGGGAAGGCGAACCAGGTCGCAATGCTGATCAGTGCGGCAGCGCCGGCAATCTTGGCAAAACGAAGCATGAAGGCATCGAAACGGATCCTCGGCCGTTGCCCGAGCACCAGGCTGTAACCAGCCAGAAACAGGAAGCTGCTGGCGATCAGGCGCGCAAACATCTTCCATCCACCGGTGCCGGCGGTCCCGGCCGCGACATAGCCGAAGAATTCCAGATCCCAGACGAAATGGTAGAGCGCCATGGCCACCAGCGCCAGGCCGCGCGCCACATCGATAAAGACGAGTCGGCGACGGGCGCTGGTCGTCGGCTGCGGTTCAACGGTTGAGCTCATGTTGGTATCGGACATGGTGTTCGCCATCCTGTTGGCGCAAATGAGACTGGCAGGTCAGGCTTGCGCCAGACCGGCTTTGATTGCTTGGAAAATGAGATTGCGCCTGGATCCCCGTCCTGGGATGTCCGGGGCGTATCGCAGCGGTAGCTTAGCGGGCGGCATCTTCCAACAGGGCCGCGCGCGCCTCGGAGAAGAACTGCCGGCGCGTCAGAACGAAGATGACGAAGACTGTCAGGCCGACGAACGCGTAGGGGCTTATGAACCAGCCGAGATAGCCGATCGACAGGAAGATTGCCCTGAGGCCGGCATTGAAGTGCTTGGCCGCCAGTACGTTCATGCGCACCGCGCGTTCGGCCGCAATTTCGGCGGCGTGCCGGTCGCGTATCATGTCTGCCGTCATCGGTATGCCGCCCATGAGGATGGAACAGTAGTTGAACAGGCGATAGGACCAGCCGAACTTGAAGAAGGAATAGCCGAAGAGGCAGGTGAGCCCTGCGACCTTCAGCTCGAAGGCCGTCCGGCCCCCGTGAAAGACATAGGGCATGTCGGCGAAGATCATCTGTGCCTGCTCGGTCGCGCCCAGGAGAGCGAAGCAACCGCCGAGCGCGAAGATCGTTGTCGAGGCGAAGAACGCGGTTCCAGCCTGCAGCCCTGCAATGATCTGCGTATCGATCATCTTCAGGTCGCGGTTGAGAGAATTGCGAATCCACCGGCCACGGTGCTCGTTCATCAGTCGCGTGAGACTGATGCGTTTGAAGCCACGGGTACCGTCTGTCGCCCAGCTGAAGCCGGCCCACAGCAGGATGAACACGGTAAGTGCTATGTAATCTTCGAAGGTCATACACGTGTTTTTGGCATGGCTTTTGGAAATTGCAAGGTCGGCGAGCCTGTGTAGAATCGGCGCCGCATCAACTAGTGTGATGAAATTGCGGCGGAATTTCTTCCGGCAAAAATGCGCGAACTCCAACG
Organism: Ensifer sp. 4252; assembly: GCF_050434565.1. Taxonomy (NCBI): domain Bacteria; kingdom Pseudomonadati; phylum Pseudomonadota; class Alphaproteobacteria; order Hyphomicrobiales; family Rhizobiaceae; genus Ensifer; species Ensifer sp. 4252. Next base: position 189,071 of record NZ_JBNDIU010000001.1, on the reverse strand, counting down.
TTTGCTGTGTTGGCTGGAGAGCGGATGCCTCCCTGTCACCTTTCCGCCATATTTCACCGTTGCGTCTTTACACTTTCTTCAGTATGGGTGGCGCCATGCACGGGCCCTTGATGTGTGGCCCGCAGCCGTTGAGAGTTTTTCGGAGACATCATGGACAATACAATACAGAAGTCTTGCTGGGGCGTGACTGCTCGCGCCGTAGCCGGTTTCGCTGGCGTTCTTGTTCTTGCTTATCTTTTCGGCGGCCTTTGATACCCAAAAGTCCTCTGATTGACAGCGCGGCTTCGCAGAAGCCGCGCTGTTTTGATTCCGGCGATCGTATCGTCAGGCCCGGTGGCTGCTGCCCAGTTCGCCAGGGCAATGTCGCACCAACGGGATCAGATGTCGGTTGATCGCCTGATCGACAGGGATAGGATGGCTTAGGGTTTGATCCTATATCTAAGGGTGAGGGTACTGCTTCGGTCCTGAGAGATCGAGGTTTGTATCGACTGTGCAATCATGCATATGACGGCATCCGGCGATGGGCTGGGCGGCATATGTTCAGGCTCCGGGCAGGCAATTCATGTTTCTTTCCGTCTTCGACGTCTTCAAGATCGGCATTGGTCCTTCGAGTTCGCATACGATGGGCCCGATGTCGGCCGCCAATCGTTTTCTCGAACTCATCCTGTCCGACGAATGGCCGCGTCCGTCGCATGCCTCCGTCGCCGCCATCAAGGTCAGCCTGCACGGCTCGCTTGCCCACACGGGCATCGGCCATGGCTCGGGCAGGGCAGTTGTGCTCGGGCTGGTCGGTGAGCGTCCCGATCGCGTCGATCCCGACCGCATGGATGTGCTGATCGATGAAGTCGAGCGCACCGGGCGCATAACGCCGCCGGGCCATCCGTCTTATGAATTTCAGCCGAAGACCGATCTGATCTTCGACAAGAAGGTGCCGTTGCCGGGCCACGCCAACGGCATGTCGTTCTCGGCCTTCGACAAGGACGGCCGCCTTCTGCTCAAGCGCATCTATTATTCGATCGGTGGCGGTTTCGTTGTGACCGACACGGAACTCGACGCCATGCGTGCTTCCAAGAACAAGCCTGCCGGCGTCAAGGTGCCGTTCCCGTTTAGCACCGCCCAGGAAATGCTGGATATGGCGGCTCGGTCGGGCATGACGATCGCGCAGATGAAGCGGGCAAACGAAGAATGCACCATGTCGCCCCAGGAACTGAATGAGGGGCTCGACCGTATATGGGGCGCCATGAGCAGCTGCATCGATCGTGGCCTCAGCCAGGATGGTATCATGCCGGGTGGTCTGAAGGTGCGCCGCCGCGCCCGTTCCATTCACGACAAGCTGCAAGAAGAATGGCGCTCCAACAAGATCAACCCGCTGCTCGCCAACGATTGGCTGAGCGTCTACGCCATGGCGGTCAATGAAGAAAACGCGGCTGGCGGGCGCGTGGTGACGTCGCCGACGAACGGTGCCGCCGGCGTTGTTCCAGCGACCATCCGCTACTACATGCATTTCCACGACGATGCCGATCAGCACGGCGTTCGCGACTATCTGCTGACGGCAGCTGCCATCGGCGGCATCATCAAACACAACGCGTCGATTTCGGGCGCCGAAGTCGGCTGTCAGGGCGAGGTCGGTTCCGCCTCGGCCATGGCGGCAGCGGGACTTGCCGCCGTCATGGGCGGTTCGCCCGAGCAGATCGAAAACGCGGCTGAGATCGCGCTTGAGCACCACCTCGGCATGACCTGCGATCCGGTCGCCGGTCTGGTGCAAGTGCCTTGTATCGAACGCAACGCGCTCGGCGCCGTCAAGGCCGTAACCGCAGCGTCGCTGGCGCTCAAGGGCGATGGTCAGCACTTTGTGCCGCTTGACGCCTGCATCGAAACCATGCGCCAGACCGGCGTCGACATGAACGAGAAATACAAGGAAACCTCGACCGGCGGCCTGGCGGTCAATGTCGTCGAATGTTGAGTGGCGCACGAGTGATTGTGGATGACGCTGCGCAATTCGCTTGACCGTGACGGCCGGACGGGTGTTCAAAAACAGCCATGTCTCTGCATCTCATAAAGCTCTGCGTCGGAGCGGAATCGATCGAGGATCTGCGCGAATGGGTTTCGCGCAAGGCCTTGACCGCGATTGCCGCCGGCCTTGAACCGCATTCGTACCATACGACGCGCATGGTCCCGAAGCGAACGGACGAGCTGCTGGAAGGCGGCTCGCTCTATTGGGTCATCAAAGGCCAGGTTCAGGCGCGCCAGCCGCTGATCGGCATCGAGACCTTTACGGACGGTGAGGGGATCGGTCGCTGCAATCTGCTGCTCGGGCCCGAAGTCGTTGAAACGGAGTTGCAGCCGCGGCGGGCATTCCAGGGCTGGCGCTATCTCAAGGCTAACGAAGCGCCTCGAGATCTGGCGTCGCTTTCGGGCGATGGAGCCGAAATGCCTCTCGAACTCCGGCGCGAGCTCGCGGAACTCGGCCTGCTCTAAGAGCCTTTCCAGGAAAAGTGCGAAGCGGTTTTCCGCAAGGAAATGCGAAAAACCAAAGAAATTGAACGCTTCAATGACTCCGTTTAAGACGGAAGTGCTCTAGCCAGACGAAAAAGGCGGCCGAAGCCGCCTTTCAATCTCAGAATATTCAGAGGATGCGCATCTTCAGCGGCTGGCGACGACCGGGCGCCGTCACGTGAAGATGGATGCCGGCGCGTGGCTGTGTCGAGCGCCAGGCCCTTGCGCCATGTGTCAGCAGCATGCCCACCAGATCCTTGGTCTTCGCTTTCGGGCGGTTCAGACCGAGATCGGCAATGCGCATCGCTGCTTCATGCAGCGGATGCAGATTGATGCGCGACGGTTTCGCCCGTCGCCCCGGCAAGGGAGTGACACCCGGAACATTCTCGTTCATTGCCATAACTAACCTCGTACGCTTTACAAAACCGAGGAGGGTGGCCGGACTAACAGATCGGCCACCGAAACTAGATGCCGTCTACTGCTGGGCGGCCCAGCAGGAAATACCTTTCTTCTTCAATGCCCTGCATGCGTTGACCGCCGCATTCTGGTCGTCGAACCCGCCAAAGCGCGCACGGTAGACCTGAGCGCCGCCATTGCTGAAGGCGACGGTAAAGGGCGTGGCCTTGCTAAGCGCCTTGCCACCCTTGTCCTTGGCGTTGCCGAGCAGCGTCATGGCCTGGTCCTTATCCGGCGTCGCACCGATCTGGATGACCCAACCCTGAGGCTGCGGAACAGTTTGAGGTTCGGCTTCGGCAGCAACCGGCTCGCGCTTGGGAACGGAATTGGTGATCTGGGCGTCGACCATGCCTGCAGCGACCGGTTGGCGCGACAGCTTGATGCTCTGGGCGTCGAGCGTATTGGGGACGATCTTCGGCGAGAGGACCGGGTTGTCCGATGCGCGCTTGGTCCCGGCATAGGCCATCTGCACACTATTGGTATTTTCGCCATCGTAGCGCACGGCCGGAACCGGTCCGGTGTTCGGCAGGTCGAGGCCGGCGGCGGCTGCGACCGGGCTGGCGACCGGTGTTTCCGCGACCTGTGCGACAGCGATCGGCTGTTCGGCCACGGGGGCGGCCGGCGTCGGTGCGGTTTCGGCGATCAGGTTGCCACCGCCGCGGCGCGATGCGGCCGGCATGTATTTTGCCACCAGGCGCCGCATCTGGGCGTCACGGCTGGCGCCGGAGCTACCGCCCATGACGACAGCGACGATGCTGCGACCCTCGAGCTGGGCCGAGGTCACCAGATTGAAGCCCGAGGCGCGGGTATAACCGGTCTTGATACCGTCGACGCCACGCACATTGCCGAGCAGGCGATTGTGGTTGCCGATCGTCTGCTTGCCGAAGCGGAAGCTGCGCGTGGAGAAGTAATCGTAATACTGCGGAAAATGCTGGCGAAGCGCGAGACCGAGGCGTGCCTGGTCGCGCGCCGTCGTGCGCTGTTCGGTGTTCGGCAGGCCGTTGGCGTTGCGATAGGTGGTGCGGGTCATGCCGAGCGCACGCGCCTTGTTGGTCATCATGCGGGCAAAACGCTGCTCCGAGCCACCCAGCAGTTCGCCGAGCGCCGTCGAGGCGTCGTTGGCGGAACGGGTGACGAGCGACAGGATCGCCTGCTCGACCGTGATCGACTGCCCCGCGCGCACGCCGAGTTTCGATGGCGGTTCGGCGGAGGCATTTTTCGAGAAGGGAACCGGCGTCGACTTGCTGATCCGACCGGCTTCGAGCGCCTCGAACGCCAGATAGAGCGTCATCATTTTGGTCAGCGAAGCGGGGTAGCGCAACTCGTCGGCATCTTCGCCGTAGAGAACCTTGCCGGTCTTCGCGTCAACGACGATGCCCGAATATTTCGGGTTGGCCAAAGCGGGTGCTGCGAAGGCAACCGATGCGACGGCGCCCGCAAGGACGATCCGTCCTACCATCTTTGAAAAAGCGCCGAACGGGCGTTTCGCGAGATCAAGAAAACCTGATTGGGACACTACGCTACTCTTCATTCTCATGTCATGGGTGTTGTCCGGACGCCGCCTCCGGGAACGACCGTTCCTGAGACAGTATCGGCATAGCGTTACCAATCGGTTTATGATGAATGATTGGTTTCCGGGATCCGACGCATTTGTACAGAGGTGATACCGGTGTAGCGCAATGGTGCGGCGCTGAAGCCAGCACCACACCACTTGGACGAAATCAGGGCACGAGATGGCTTTTCACGAAGCCACCCACAGCCTTGTCGATTTCGCGCCATTGCGGCAGCAGATTGCGGGAGAAGCGGTAAAGAACGACCAGGTCCTTGCCGGCATGGATATCGCGCTGGCAGTCCGCGCTCGTGGGGATCTCGTTTGCGCCGGGCTCCAGGCAGCGTACGACATAGGGCGGCTCCTTTTCGCGCGCGGCAGTGAAGAAAGCCTCGCCGGCATAGCTCGACGTCGCCTTGACGTCGTGCCGGGTCAGCCCGTTGGGGCCGGGACTTGCTGCGCCGCCGAAGACCTGGGTGTAGATAGGCTCGAGCCGGCCAGACATGTCGCGCGACATCGTGCTCTGCGAGATCTGCAGGAAGATCAGGGTCTCCGGACGATTGAGGTCATTGAAGAGCTGGCGGTTGTCGTCGCTGTAGCCTTCGAGCGCTGGCCAGGTCAGATAGATGTCGACGCGTTCGGCGATCGAGGTCGCCCGCTGGGTTTCAAAACGGATGACGTTTGCGGGCAGGCGCAGGTGATCCTGGCCGATGAAGATATCGTAGGGCGTGAGGCTCGACGTGTGGCCGGCCAGCGCGAGGTTTTCACCGAACCAACGCCCCGAGAGCGAAAGTGCCGCGGTGATTGCGGCGAGCGCGACAACTGCCGCGGTGATTTTGTAGACGAAGCGTCCTGATAGAAGCGGGCTGAATTCCGGCTCCGAGTTCCCGTTGGAAGAGGTGCTCATCGAGGGGGCGTCCCGTTGTGGTAGCCGCGCGATATGTGGCGGTTCAGCTGCCGGTGGTCGGTCGGTAGCGTCAGTTGGACTCTGGCAGGGTTTACTTGCCTGACGCTGGTCGAAGACGGTTAATTTTCGATGAAATCAGCACACGTCTTCCGCCGACTTGAATTTGATCTTGGCTCAGTGGGGCAGCCGAGAATAGAAAAGGCCGGTTCCGAGGGGCAGCGGAACCGGCCAGGGCCTGATCTGAAACGGGGATGGGACTGACCGAAGCCCGGATAGCTGAGAGTGGCGCGGGAAATCACCCAACCGCGCCACGGCTTGTTCCATGAGGGCTTACTGGGTGCGGACGCTGCCGACCGCGACCGTACGGCCATCCTGCAGCTTGACCCAACGGCCGGCATGTTCTGTCGACTGCCGCTTGAGGTAGGTGTATTCGGTGTCCGACCACAGCAGCACCTTGTTGCGCATGTTGTCGAGGATGAAGTCACCGCGATCGGTGCGGACGGTCAGCACCGCATGGCCATCGCCGTTCGGCTGAAGGACGACGGTGATCAGAAGGTCAGAGGCGGAGAAGCCGCTTTCGATGAGTTTGCGACGCTTCAGCAAAACGTAGTCTTCGCAGTCGCCGACGCTGTCCGGATAGGACCACTTTTCTTCGACGCCGTGGATTTCCATGTCGGTCATTGGCGTGATCGCCTGGTTGACGTCGTAGTTGACCTCGAGAATCTTCTGCCAGCCTTCCCGCGTCAGAACCATCGGGCCGCGATCGCCGCCGTTCGAGCGGCACTCGCCCGGATTGATCTTGCAGAACTCATAGTGGCCGATCGGCGGGTTGGTCGCACCGGTCACGGTCATGTTCGCCGGAAGGGCCATTGCGCCTTCGATCAGGCCGCCGGTGAAAAGTGCGGCGACAGCGATCATCTTGGTGATTGTCTTGAGCATGATTGTCTCCCCGTTATGGTTCGACAATGGCACGGACATTTTTACCGCCGGCGAACATGCGAGGTAAAACAAAGTACAAATGAAAATCGTATCAGAATAAAATAAGAATAGATTTTGAGATATATTTTAGTCGAATTTGATTCAAATTTTATCGATCTTGATCGGCCGTCGATCACAGAACTGAAATCTGTTAAGTATCCAAATGGTTGCAAGGATGGCGTTTTGCGGGCCCATATCGACGGATAGCGTGCCGATGCGTGGGTGCATGGCGGCAGCGGGATGTGCCGGGGAAGGGCAATTTCCCCACTTTACGTTCGGCCCCGATGCTTGGTTTCAACGTGAAATCAACGCGAGGAGCGAAAATATTGAGAAAAAATATTTGAAAAAAGTTGTGCCCGAAAATCGGTAAAGCGAATACGGGCTGTGCTGAAATGGAGCAACAAGGCGCCGCGGTCGGAGCGGACGCGCGGAAACATCACTTCGATCGTTGAGAGTGTGGGGCCGGAATGGCCCTGGCCCGGGGCGGTTTACCGCTCCGACGTTACCGATTATGGTCGGCCGCATACGGATGCCGCCGAGGACGAATTGTCACGATTGAGGGGCGGCAATGCCGTTGAGGAGGCGACCGGAGTCCGCCCAAAGCCTACGTGCAAAAGGACGCAGGGACTTTGCGATACTGTCATGCGCATCACTAGAGTTTGAAGCGCAGTCCGCGAAGGGGCCGCGATGCGGTTTAGAGGAATTCCGTCAGGGCTTCGCGGGACTGGACGCCCGAGAATTCGATGGCGACGCCTTCCTGGAAATGACGGACAATCTTGCCCTTCATGTTGCCGAGCTTGATCTGCGTGCCGATCGGGGGGCGGTTTTCAATATCCACCGCAGCGCCGGACATCGAAAGGTCGATGATGCGGCAGGGATATTTGGCGCCGGTATCGAGCGTCAGCTCGGTCAGCGTCTTGCGCGGAGCAAGGCGATCGTGGCGGCGATCTTCCGGAAGGCCGAGTTCGTGCTTGTTGGCAATCCACGTCAATTGCGCCGCAAGCTTCTCGCGCTTGCGTTCCGTGGCGTTGAGCTGGATGACGAAGGCGTTTTCGGCAAGCCGAGACACGGTGCCTTCGAGCCGACCGACGTGATCAATGTAGGCAATGATGCGTTCGCCGGCACGCGGGCGGGCTGGCGACGACAAAAGCACGTCACCGGGTGACATGTCGACGGCGGTGCAGTCGAATTCGTCGTGGTTGGCAAGCATCAGTCGCCCGGTGAGATTCACCGAAACGCGCTGAAATGCGCCTTCCTGGTGCGGCTTCGGACCGGTATTTTGAGCTTGCTGGAACGAGAACATGATCACTCTGCATGGCGTATCTTGGCACGCGAAGCATAGTGCGATCCGGTTAATAGAATGTTCGCCCTGCGGTTGGTGTCTGCGCCGGTCTTGACACAGGTGTGTGGTCTCAGGCGTCGCGGCCGCCTTCAAAGACGCGCAGGTGCTGCACCCGCCGGATTCCAGGAGGAAATGCATCGTCCATGGCCGGTTCCCTTAGGAGCGCCGCCGTTCGATCGGGATCGAGCACCCTGAGGCCCCTAACATCGAGACCGCTGACGGGTGCGGCGTGCAACCAGTACGGGCGCGACAATGGCGAGAGAGAACCGAGAATGCGGTCACTGTGACCTTCGTTGGAGGCGAGGGGAAGGAGCAGCGCCTCGATCTCCAGTTCTCTCCTGTCTTCGGTCAGTGCCATCGCCGACAGCATGACGGGCACGTGTCGTGCCATCACTTGCCGGCTGACCTGAAGCGTTCTACCAGCCTGGGTCCCGAACCAGAGTGTGCCGAACTGCTGGCCGCGCAGTTCCTGGCCGAAGAGGGCGCAGACATGCGTTCCAGCAAGGCGGAATTTTATACTGCCGAAACGGTCCCGCTCAAGGATGAAGAGGTCAGGCAGGAGTGTGCGGATGGCCGACGGTTCGATTTCGTCGCGACGCGGTAGTTCACGGTCGCCACGAATGAGGTTCCAATACTGGAACAACTGCGTTGATGTCTTGCTGCGCATGATGTCGTTCATTCCATTTCGCGCGATCTGTGTGTCGATCCGGCACAAAATCGACCGCTCATTCCGGTTGTGCCGATGACAGAGCGAATTCCGTGCCACCTGGAAATTAAGGTTAACAAACGGTTTCGATTGCTTCGGCCGCAGCGGGCTGGCACTTGAATGAACATCACTTCACGAAGGATTGCCTTAGGCACAGATTTCGAGCTCGGGGTATTGGGAGCTCACCGACCGTTCAGTTTTTACTGGACGGTCTTTTTTTGTTTGCTTATGGCTGGGCGCGCTGTCCGGCGATGCACAATTGCCCGGCCGACTGGGTCGGATTGAAACGGACATGCGGACGGAAGAGAGCAGCAACCATGGAACGAGATCAGGCAGCGACGCCACCGGAGGCGGAGCGGGAAGGCGCCGTCCAGCGCACGCGCGAGCCCGCGTTCAACCTACCGGCGGGGCTGACGTGCATCCTATTGTTCCTCGTCGCCATTCATGCGCTTCGCACCTATGTCTTCTCGAACGGTCTCGACCAGGAAATTATCCTGAACTTCGCCTTCCTTCCGGCGCGCTATGATCATCCGCTTGCTGAGCAGAGTCTCGCGTGGCTCTGGAGCCCGGTGACGTATTCGTTCCTGCACGGCAGCTGGGAGCACCTGATCTTCAATATCTTCTGGATGGTTGCCTTTGGTGCACCGGTGGTCCGGCGCATCGGCATGGCGCGACTGGCTGTCTTCTGGGCTCTTTCGGCCGCCGCTGCCGTCGCGCTTCACACGGTTTTTCACTGGGGCGAGATGATCGTCGTGGTCGGCGCCTCGGGGGTCGTTTCGGGCTTCATGGGTGGTGCGGCGCGATTCGTGTTTTCGCCAAGCGGCCGCATCAGCCGCCAGTTTGCCCACCTCAACCGCAGGCTTTCCGTCAGCGAGGCGCTCTCCAATCGCTCAGTCGTCGTTTTCAGTGGCATCTGGTTCCTGACGAATTTCCTCGTCGGGTTCGGCATGTTCACGCCTGGCGGCGCCGACAGCGTGGCGTGGGAAGCGCATATCGGCGGTTTCCTCTTTGGATTCCTCCTGTTCGCGTTGTTCGACCCACGCGATTGATAACGCGCGATCCTGTTGCGATCATTGTCAGAACGCTTGATTTCCCCGGAACGCTGGCGCACCATTTGAAACGGCCGATATCGTCCATCGACGGTGCGGCCCGTGAAGGCCGGGTGCTCATAGGTATAGTGCGTCTCTGAGGAGCGGCGCGTCAGCCTTGCAGTCACCGGATGGGTATAGGTTCCGTTGCCCGACTGTGCCGCACACGACAGGCTGGAACCTTCCCCGCCGACCCGGCGTCGTCGCAACGGGGAGAAGTGCGCATGTCAGTAAAAGCGATACTCAATGAAAAGGGCCGGAACGTCGTGACCGTTGGTCCTCGCATGACGGTTCAACAGGCCGCAGTCCTTCTACGTGACAATCATATCGGCGCGGTGATCATCATCGATGCGGATGATCAGATCGCCGGCATCCTGACGGAGCGCGATATCGTCGCCGCCATCGCCAAACACGGCGCAGCCTGTCTGGAGAAGCCGGTTTCGGCCGTCATGTGGCAGAACGTCTATTGCTGCACCGAGGAAATGTCCGTCGATACGCTGATGGAAATGATGAGCAAGTTGCGAGCCCGTCATCTGCCAGTAGAAATGAATGGGCATCTGGCCGGCATTATTTCGATCGGTGACGTGATCAAGCATCACATTCGCGCGATGGAGCAGGAGGCCGAGCACATCAAGGCCTATATAGCTGGATAATTGAAAGGGGCGGTTTCTGCCGCCCTTTTGTCACCCGTCTTCGGCACAATCTCGAACAGCCGTGCCGAGCGCGCGACAACACTTTTTGCCATCGCGAAATATGCGACCGTTACGGTGGCCCTTGGGGCCGCGCGAAATCCTGGCGTTGCGCCGTTGTCAGCGGACCAGGACTTCCTGCATCCGGCGGATTTCGGCAAGCTTGGCTTTCGCTTCCTGATAGCCGCGATCGATCGCTTCTCCGGCACGGTGGAATTCCGAGAGCCCGATGTCGTTGAGCTTCGGATGCAAGGCTAGATCCGGAGGGTCGCCGGCAAGGCGTGCCCGCGAGATGCGGTCCTGGATAATATTGAAGGCCTGAACCATCACGCTGGTCATGCCCATGCGCGCGGAGTGGTGCGTCGGCTCCTTGTTGATCGGCATATCCTGGGTCTCGTTGCCGGCGCTGTGCTTGACGACGGCAGAGCGGCCATAGAGGTCGTAGTTGAGGTTCACGGCGACGACGAGTTGCTGCTCGTGCGCGCGGCAGACTGAGACAGGCACCGGATTGACGAGCGCGCCATCCATCAATGTCCGGCCGTTGGCCTTGATCGGTTCGAAGATACCGGGAAGAGCATAGGATGCGCGGATGGCGGTGATCAGAGAGCCCTTTTCCAGCCAGACCTCGTGGCCGCTGTGCACTTCGGTTGCAACGGCTATAAAGGGTCGGTCGAGGTTTTCGATGCTCAGGCCCTGCAGGTGTTCCTGCATGCGCTTGGTCAGGCGCAGCCCGCCGAAAAGGCCGGCGCCGCCGATGGCGAAATCGAGTAGGCCGGCAATCCGACGTACGGTCAGCGAGCGGGCGAAGGTCTCAAGCTCGTCGAGCCTGCCGGCGAGATAGCAGCCGCCGACAAGGGCGCCGATGGACGTGCCGGCGATCATGCCGACTTCGATGCCCTCCTCGTCAAGCGCTCTGAGCACGCCGATATGTGCCCAGCCGCGAGCGGCGCCGCCGCCAAGCGCGATTGCGATCTTGGGCGGCCTGGGCGGTACGGCGGGTTCTGATGGTGTTGTCGAGAGTGATGACCCGTCCGGGTCGGTCAGGTCGGCAATTTGGCTGCTACGCGTAAAAGTCCAGTTCAACATCCGGCACCTCCAACACCGCCGAACACTTGGCAGCGCAACACGTCCTTCAGAATGCGCGAAGGGCGTCGTGGCACTCCATGCATTAACTCAAACTTCCGAAGACCTGATTCGATCCTGGAACCACGCAATAGTTATGAGCGCTCTTGTCTGGAGGAAAACCTGCCAAGCCAGCGCTGGTGCCGGCCTTGTCCTCATTCATCGCTGAAAGACTGGCACCGTTACTCAGATTATCATCGATCCTGTCGCCGAGCGCGGCGGGGTCGATAAACATTCGCTACAGTCTGCAATACTGCCCGGCTTGCCGCCGTCCCCAGGAAAACTGCATCCTTGCTAAGGATTAGGCGCCCGCTGGGTTACCAAAATATAAACGCAGTATGCACCCGCCTCAAAAAGGTGCGCAATGCTTAATTTTTGTCATAGACCTCGGCCGGGTCGAAATGCTGGTGGTCGTCGGTGATGGTAACCGTGGCCCGCCCACCATCGACGCCGACGGTGCGATAAAAGCAGGAGCGGCGTCCGGTGTGGCAGGTGGCGTCGTGTCCGGCGACCGAAACCTTGAGCCAGATGGCGTCCTGGTCGCAATCGGTGCGTATTTCCTTCACCGTCTGCAGGTTGCCGGAGCTTTCGCCCTTCTTCCAGAGGCTCTTGCGTGAGCGGCTGTAGTAATGGGCGACGCCGGTCTCGATCGTCAGCGCCAGCGCTTCCGCGTTCATGTGCGCGACCATCAGCAACTCGCCGTCGCGCGCGTCGGTGACGACGGCGGTGATCAGCCCCTTTTCATCGAACCGGGGCGTGAAGGCCGGACCGTTTTCCAGTTCGGCCTTGTTGGAGGAGGGGGTCTCGAATGTGAGCGTCATGAAAGGCTCCGTTGGCAGGAGCCTTACTTGAAGCCCCGCAGCATCGTCATGAAACGGGCCTGTTCGGCCGGTTCGGTCTGGAACGTACCCGTAAATGTGGTGGTCAGCGTTGTCGAGCCTTGCTTCTGAACGCCGCGCATCGCCATGCACATATGTTCAGCCTCGATCATCACCGCAACCCCGCGGGGCGCCAGCGATTCGTCGATAGCCTTGGCGATCTGGGCGGTCATCGATTCCTGCGTCTGCAGCCGGCGACCATAGATATCGACCACGCGGGCGATCTTCGAAAGCCCAAGCACTCTTCCATTCGGCAGATAGGCGACGTGCGCCTTGCCGATGATCGGCACCATATGGTGTTCGCAATGGGAATAGAACGGAATGTCCTTCACCAGCACCATGTCGTCGTAGCCGGCAACCTCTTCGAAGGTACGGCCAAGCACGTCTTCGGCTGCGAGATCGTAACCGCTGAAAAGCTCACGATAGGATTTGGCTACGCGGGCCGGCGTATCCAGCAGACCTTCGCGGCTCGGATCCTCACCTGCCCAGCGCAGCAGAACGCGCACGGCGTCCTCGGCCTCTTTTTGCGTCGGCCGGTCGCTCGCATTGTCGAGCACGGGGAAATTCTTCACTATGGCATCCATAATGGCCTCTTTGCGCAATACGGGGATTGCTTGACGTTTTATCTTTCGGACAACTCGCCACTGGCCATTCGCCTAACCCTGCAGGCTTGGGTTCCGTCGGCGGGCTCCGGGGCTTTCTGGTCCTTGCTTAGCAGTGCAATGGACCGTCCGGCACGGTTTCCCAAACAACAGGCGACATTTGATCCTCTTGCGGAACTGTCGCCCCAACACGACATAGCATATAGTATGGTGCCATAGAGATGAAAGAGGCCGAGGGGACTGCGTCGTGCTTTTTTCCTGCCTACAGGAGAAAATCATGCGCCGATCACCCAAAACCGCGAAAAATCAGCCGGATCGCGTCAAATGATGGATGACATCTACAACAATCGTATTCTCGACTTCGCCGGTAATATCCCGCGTATCGGGGTTCTGGAAAATGCCGATGCCGAAGCGGTTGCGCATTCGAAGCTTTGCGGCTCGAAGGTCCGGATCTGGCTGAAGATGGATGGCGACGTGGTCACGGATTTTTCCCATGACGTCAAGGCTTGCGCGCTCGGGCAGGCATCGTCGTCGATCATGGCGCGTCATGTCGTCGGCGCGCAGGTGGGCGAAATCCGAAGGGCCCGCGATGAGATGCTGGCGATGCTGAAGGCCGACGGCGAGGGTCCCTCTGGCCGTTTCGAGGATATGCGCTTCCTGAAGCCGGTGAAGGACTACAAGGCCCGGCATGCCTCGACCATGCTCACTTTCGATGCTGTCGTCGATGCGATTGGCCAGATCGAGGCCAGGCGTCTGGCGACGGCCGTCTGAGCCATGTGCCGGGATCCGCATTGCGAACATCCGCCAGCGGCCGGTTCTGCGTCTGTGGGCGGCGGGCGCAATTGGTCCGGTCCTTTCCGCAAGACACCGGGGCGCCTGCTTGGCATGGCCTTTATCCGCGCCTATCAGTTGACCCTGTCCAGTTTCATCGGCAATGCCTGCCGGCACCTGCCGACCTGTTCGGAATATGGCTATGAGGCAATCGCACGCCACGGCCTGTGGGCCGGCGGTTGGATGACGCTTTTCCGCGTCGCACGTTGTGGCCCGGGCGGCACCCATGGGTTCGACCCGGTTCCCGAGCGCCTGAAGGACAGGCATCTTTGGTATGCACCGTGGCGCTACTGGCAGCCGCGGCCCAAGGGCGGATGAACACGATGACGATCCCGATGGAATATCGGCAGGCTTCGGTCGATTTCGACCGCTTCATCGTCGATGCCCGCGATATCGCAGGACTCCAGACGACGAACCAGGCTTATACGATGGTTCAGGCGGTGCTGCAGACCTTTCGCCGCCGGCTGGATGTCGAGGATGCGATCCTGTTTGCCGACGTGCTGCCGCCGGTTCTAAGAGCGGTTTTCATCGCCGAGTGGGATCTCGAAGAGCCCACAAGCCCATTTTCGGGAAGGACGGCTATGACGCTCGAAGTGCAGGCGCTGCGTGGAGACCACAATATTTCGCCGGATACGGCGATTGCCGATGTGGCGGCCGCCTTGCGGAAGAACATCGACGGAGCGAAGCTCGATCGCGTATTGGCCCACTTGCCGGCCGGTGCCGCCGACTTCTGGCGTGCATGAGCCAAGGAGTTCCCCTGAGTGAACAGCTACGTCGCGCTGCTCCATAGTATCGTGCTCGGCGAAGGGCGGCGCGTTGTCATGGCTGATCTGAAAGCCATGGCCGAGCGGCTTGGTCACCGGTCACCGCGCACACTCGTCGCCACGGGCAACCTGCTGTTCGAAGCGGAAAGGGTCGCCGTCGGAGAGCTGGAGGCGACGCTCGAGGCGGCATTCGCCGCGACGTTCGGCCGGCATGTCGACATCATCGTTCGTCCCGGCTCCGATTGGCTGAGGCTCGCCGCATCCAATCCGTTTCACGTTGAAGGCGAGGAGGATGGCAGCCGCGTTCATGTTCGCGTGATGCGCGAGCCACTTTCCGGCAAGATTACCTCTGATTTCGAACGCTATTGCAGCGCGGGCGAGCGTCTGGCGGTCGTCGATGGCGACCTTTGGGTTCATTTCACCGGCCAGGCAAACGAATCGAAACTGCTCGGGGTCTTGACCAAAAAACGTCTCGGCATCGGCACGTTTCGCAACTGGAACACGGTGAAGGGCCTTGCCGCGATGCTCAGCACCTAGGCTGTCCTTGCCTTTACTCCGCTTCGAAAAACCTCTATCAGGCCTGCGTCAAATAACCGGCGGAAGCCGGTCAGTCATACCACACCATACCACCCGCATTCGTTGGCGGGACTGGATAGGAGATCATGATGTCGAATCCCGTTTCCCTTACATTTCCTGATGGCTCTGTCCGCGAATACGCCCCGGGCACGACCGGGCGCGATGTCGCCGAGTCGATTTCGAAGTCGCTGGCCAAGAAGGCTGTCGCCATTGCGCTCGATGGCGAGCTGCGCGACCTGTCCGATACCATTGCTGATGGCCGCATCGAGATCGTCACCCGCGACGACAAGCGTTCGCTTGAGCTGATCCGCCACGATGCTGCGCACGTGATGGCGGAAGCCGTTCAGGAGCTGTGGCCGGGCACGCAGGTGACCATCGGTCCGGTGATCGACAACGGCTTCTACTACGACTTTGCCAAGAACGAACCCTTCACGCCCGACGACCTGCCGGTCATCGAGAAGCGCATGAAGGAGATCATCGCTCGCAACAAACCGTTCACCAGGGAAGTGTGGCCGCGCGAAAAGGCACGCCAGATCTTCGCCGACAAGGGCGAGGCCTACAAGGTCGAGCTGGTCGACGCTATCCCGGAAGGTCAGGATCTCAAGATCTACTATCAGGGCGACTGGTTCGACCTCTGCCGTGGACCGCACATGGCCTCCACCGGTCAGATCGGCACGGCATTCAAGCTGATGAAGGTTGCCGGAGCCTATTGGCGCGGCGACAGCAACAACCCGATGCTGACCCGCATTTACGGCACGGCCTGGCATACGCAGGAAGAGCTTGACCAGTACCTGCACATCCTGGCCGAAGCGGAAAAGCGCGACCATCGCCGCCTCGGCCGCGAGATGGATCTCTTCCATTTCCAGGAAGAGGGTCCGGGCGTCGTCTTCTGGCACGGGAAGGGTTGGCGTCTGTTCCAGACGCTGACGGCCTATATGCGCCGCCGGCTCGCCAACACCTACCAGGAAGTCAACGCGCCGCAGGTGCTCGACAAGTCGCTGTGGGAAACTTCCGGTCACTGGGGTTGGTACCGCGACAACATGTTCAAGGTGACGGTTGCCGGCGACGACACCGATGACGAGCGTGTCTTCGCGCTGAAGCCGATGAACTGCCCGGGCCATATCCAGATCTTCAAGCATGGCCTGAAGTCATACCGTGAATTGCCGGTACGTCTGGCCGAGTTCGGCAACGTCCATCGTTATGAGCCGTCCGGCGCGCTGCACGGGCTGATGCGCGTGCGCGGGTTCACTCAGGATGATGCCCACGTCTTCTGCACCGACGAGCAGATGGCGGCCGAATGCCTGCGCATCAACGATCTGATCCTCTCGGTCTATGAAGACTTCGGTTTCAAGGAAGTCGTCGTCAAGCTGTCGACCCGTCCGGACAAGCGCGTCGGTTCCGACGAGCTCTGGGATCGCGCCGAAAGCGTCATGACCGACGTGCTGAAGACGATCGAGGCGCAGTCCGAAGGCCGCATCAAGACCGGCATTCTGCCGGGCGAGGGCGCCTTCTACGGTCCGAAGTTCGAGTATACGCTGAAGGACGCGATCGGCCGCGAATGGCAGTGCGGCACGACGCAGGTCGACTTCAACTTGCCGGAGCGCTTTGGCGCCTTCTATATCGACAAGGATTCCGAGAAGCGTCAGCCGGTGATGATCCACCGGGCGATCTGCGGTTCGATGGAACGCTTCCTCGGTATTTTGATCGAAAACTTCGCCGGCCATATGCCGCTGTGGATTTCGCCGCTGCAGGTCGTCGTCGCGACGATTACCTCCGAGGCAGACGACTATGGCCGCGAGGTCGCGGAGCTCCTGCGTGATGCCGGACTTACCGTCGAGACCGACTTCCGCAACGAGAAGATCAACTACAAGGTTCGTGAGCATTCGGTGACCAAGGTCCCGGTCATCGTCGTTTGCGGCAAGCGCGAGGCGGAAGAGCGCTCGGTCAACATCCGGCGTCTCGGCTCGCAGGCCCAGACGGCGATGTCGCTCGACGAGGCGATCGCTTCGCTCTCGGCTGAGGCCACGGCGCCTGATCTCAAGCGCAAGGCTGAAAAGAAAGCCCGGGGTTAAGACCCCGGGACCTTCGCTCTGTCTGCAAACTGTCATATTAGCGGAATATCCGGGTACTACAGCGCCGCGCGTCTTATCAGACGCGCAAAGGCCGCTGTAGTACCTTGAGTTGCTGCATGTTTTTATCCTCAAAGCGGGTACGATTTAAGGAAACATGCAGTAGGCCATCCATCGGAGACTTCCGTGCAGTTCAAAGAGCTGTCTTACGCAAACGAAAATGACCGGCGCCTAAAGCGCTGGCTCATCCGCTCCATGGAGGGCTTGGCGGGTCGCAACCGATACGCCAAGCTTTATGCGCGGTGGCGGTGCGACATCGTCGGCAAGAGCGACCGGATCTTCGCCGAGATGCTGCAGCTGATCGATGTGCGCCTGCGGCTACAGGGCGAATGGCCACCGCGGCATCTGCCGGACACCCCTCTGGTTATCGTTGCCAATCATCCCTTCGGCATCGGCGATGGCATTGCCGTTCTGGCGCTTGCCGAACAACTCGGCCGGCCGTTTCGGGTGCTGATCAACAACGAACTGTTGAAGGTGCCGGAGATGGCGCCCTATTCGCTGCCGGTGTCTTTCGAGGAAACGAAGGAAGCCTTGGCGCTGAACATGGCGACGCGCCACGAGGCGGTGCGGCTGCTGAAGGAAGGCGTGACGATCGTGATCTTTCCGGCCGGTGGTGTGGCGACCGCGCGCTCGGGCTGGGGCAGGGCCGAGGATCTGCCGTGGAAGATTTTTCCGGCCAAGCTGATCCAGGCCGCGCGCGCAAGCGTCATACCGATCTACTTCGAGGGGCAGAACGGCCGTATCTTCCATCTCGCCAGCAAGGTCTCGCTGACGCTTCGGATCTCGCTGTTGATCCGCGAATTCCGCAGGCTGTCGGGCACGACGATCGCGGCCCGCATCGGGCACATCCTCACCTGGGAAGAGCTTTGCTTGCATGCTGATCGCAAGGACCTGCTCGGTCGCATCTACGAGGCGGTGTTTTCGATGGCACCGCCGCGTCGCCGTTTCCTCAGGCGTGCTGGCTGACGTAGCGTCAGGCGCCTGCCGTATCGACAGTGTTACGGCGTCAGATCAATCCTGTGCTTCCGCGGCTGCTTCCGGACTTGCGGCTGCACCGCCATTGGTCAGAAGCACTTCGATATCGGTGTTGACACCGGCCTTCACCGTGAAATCGCGCTGGTAGATCTTGTTCTTGTTTCTCGCCACGGCCGTATAGTTGCCCTCGAGAAGAACAAGCGTCGGGAACGCTCCTTCCTCCTGGTCGACGATGTCGCCAGCCGAAGTGAGGATCGACCAGCCGGTGTCGGCGATGGCTTCGCCGCCCGGCTCGGAGACCAGCTTCAGCGTCAGCTTTGCCGCCTTGTGCTGGATCGTCGCTTCGGTCAGCTTGCCGGCTTCCACCTGAATGTCGGCGGTGATCACCGCATTTGTCGTGCCGTAGTTGGAGCTGACATGATAGGTGCCGGCGCCCAGGCGAAGGACGGTGCTGGGTTTCACGTCGGCGGCAATCAACGCCCGTTCGCCATCGCTCTGCGTTTCGGACGAATAGATGGAGAAGCTGAGTTCGCCCGGCGGGATGCGTACATCGCTGCCGGAAACCGCATTCAGCGTCATGCCGCCGGCATCGAGCACCAGCACCTGCTTGTCGAGCACGCCGTCTTCAGGAATGCGGATCTTGCGCGTCGCGGCCGCACGGCCGAATGCGACGTTGACGAAATATTCGCCCGGCACCAGGCTGAAGGCGGTCGATCCGCCTTCGGACGTCGCCAGCAGCGGCAGCTTGCCGTCGCTTCCGGGGATAGGGCTGAACACGCGCCAGGTCAGGCCCGCTTCGACCGGTTGCCCCTTGCCGGTCAGAAGTGCTTCGAGCTTCACATCCTTCAGCGTACCGTCCTGTGTCGGGTCGGTGGTCAGCGGGCTGAAGCCGGTCAGCTTCGGCATCTTGCGGGTTCCAGAGATCGATGGAAAGCTCTCGAAGGCCTCCGTCGCGTCCTGCGCCAGGACGCTGCCGGCGGTGATGCTTGCGAGTGCGACCGCCAAACCGGTTCTGATGAAAATACGAGGGCAGGTGCGCATGAGAGCAGTTGACTTCCTGACTGGGGGACTCCACTTGAGACGCCGGTATGGCATTTTCGTGGCTGCCGGTCGGCGGCAAAATAGTGGAATTCACCCAATATGAAAACCGAAATAAAGCTCGTTGACTATCTCGCATCCCGCCGATCCATTCCGGCCTTTCAGATGGGTGGTCCAGGGCCGGGCAGGGCCGAAGTCGAGGAAATGCTGACGCTCGCCTCGCGTGTGCCGGACCACGGCAAGCTGGCGCCCTGGCGGTTCATCGTTTACCGCGGCGAAGAGCGCGCGCGCATCAGCGGCGAATTGAAGACGATGGCGCTCGCCAAGAAGCCCGATCTGTCTGAAGAGATGATCAAGGTTGAGGAGACGCGATTGTCGCGGGCGCCTGTGGTCGTCGCCGTCGTCAGCAAGGCTGCTCCGCACTTCAAGATCCCGGAATGGGAGCAGCAGATGTCGGCCGGCGCCGTCTGCCTCAATCTGCTGATGGCGGCCAACGCGCTCGGCTATGCCTCCAACTGGCTGACCGAATGGTACGCCTTCGACGAAGCTGCCTATCCGTTGCTCGGCGTCGAGCCCGGTGAAAAGATCGCCGGTTTCATCCACATCGGCACCGCCACTGTCCCGCCAACGGAGCGTCCGCGCCCGGAACTGGCCGAGATCGTTACCTGGGTCGGAGAAGACGCCTGATGTTCTACGAGACGGCCGCGAACAAGCATGGCCTGCCGCATGATCCGTTCAAGGCCATCGTCTCGCCGCGGCCGATCGGCTGGATCGGCACACGCGCCACGGACGGCTCGCTGAATGTCGCGCCCTATTCCTTTTTCAATGCGATCGGCGACCGGCCGAAACTCGTGATGTTTTCCTCGAGCGGCTACAAGGATTCGGTGCGCAACATTGAAGCAACGGGCGAATTCACCGCCAGCTTCGCCAGCCGGCATCTGAGCGAGGCCGTCAACAAAACCTCGATTGCAGCTCCCCATGGCGACAGCGAGTTTACGATCGCCGGATTGACGCCTGTTGAAGGGACCTTGGTCAAGGCGCCGTTCGTGGGGGAAGCCTATGCCGCGCTCGAGTGCCGGATGACCGAGATGTTCCAGCCAAAGGGGCTCGATGGCGAGCCCTCGGACAATTACGTCGTCATCGGCCAGGTGGTCGGTATTCACATTCGCGACGAGGCGATCCGAGACGGTCGTTTTGACATGGCGACGGTGCGGCCGCTCGCCCGCCTCGGCTACATGGATTACTGCGACGGCGGCGACGTCTTCCAGATGGTGCGTCCCACGCGCTGAGGTGGGGCGGCCGAACGGACCACGTCAGTCGTCAGTGTCCTGCCATGCCGCTTGCTCCGACGAGCGGCAGACCACGGATGAAAAGCCATTGGCGCGACTGGCAGCGAAGGCGCGCCGGACGGCCTTTTCAGTCACAGCGGTTTGCGGCAGCATTTCGTAACAGGCAAGACCCGCTTCATGGGCGCGAAGAACAGCAACGGCGCGCCCGGCGGTGATCGGTGCGACCGGGACCTCATTCTGCGCTTCCGTCGATGGTCTGCCGCCGATTGCCCCTGCTAGCTCGGAGCCATCAAAAATAAGTCCCTCGAGCCGCTGCGAGCCTTCGCCAAGGGAGTAGGGCGAAAGTACGCTTTCGGGAACCGTGCCATATTCGGCAAGGATAGCCACGTGTTGTGCGCGGCTGCTGGCGCTTGCCTCCGCAACGCGCAGCATGACGTCGAGCCTCTGCACATCCATGCGGCTCCTGCATCCGGAAAGAACGACGCCATCAATGTCCTGTCGAAGAAGCGAGATCAGTTCGTTTTCCGTCAGGCGGTTGACCGGAGCGATCCGTGCGAAGACGTGACAGGCACTTTTCGCAACTGCCACCAGTTGAGCAAGTGCATCGTTACCAAAACCGAGATCGACAATGATGCCGCCGAACGCCTTGAGGTCGACGGACGTCGGTAGCGGCGCGCCGACGCTCTGAAACAGCAGCGGTTTCATGGTTTTGAAGCGGTTAACGGACATGGTGAACCAATCTTAAACCTTTGCCAGCTAGGCTTCCAACATCAGGTGGCTTTGGGTGTCTAGTGGGGCGTCGGTGATCATACAAGCATTTCTTCGCTGGGTGGAAACGGCGAGAACGGGCGACCGTGCCCGCGCTGCCCGGGCCCTCGGTCGCGCCTATGTCGACGCACAGATGAACGGTATCGATCGTCAGGCCGCTGAAATGGCCATGACCTTCCTGCTTGACGATCCCTCGCCAAAGGTGCGTTCGGCTCTGGCCGAAGTGCTCGCCCCATCCTGCGATATTCCCCGCGCCATCATTCTCGGCCTTGCCGAAGACCAGCCCGAAGTCGCCTACATCGTCATTTCCCGCTCTCCCGTTCTGACCGACGAGGATCTTGTCGACCTTGCGGCCCGGGGCTCGGTCGAAACGCGGGCGCTGATTGCGGCCCGCGCGTTCGTGTCGCGTTCGGTCTCAGCCGCCATCGCTGAAATCGGCGGCGAAGAAGAAATGCTGATTCTCTTGGAAAATGGCGGCGCCCAGCTGCCGCGCCGGTCGTTGAAGCGGATCGCTGAGCGTCTCGGCTATTCCGCTGCCATCCGCGATCTGCTGCTGGACCGCGCCGATTTGCCAAGCGACGCCCGGCACACTCTTGTCGAAGAGGTGGGGGCAGCTCTAGCCGCCTTCGGTCTGGTGCAGATGGCGATCGGGACGGCACGGGTAGAGCGGATCACGCGTGAGGCCTGCGATGTCGCAGCGGTCGGCATGGCTGGCGCTTTGGCCGTGGATGAATTGCCGGGGCTCGTCGCCCATCTGCGCGAGACCGGTCGCCTGACGCCAGCCTTTCTGTTGCACGCGCTTGTCACCGGCCGGGCGGAGTTTTTCTCGGCGGCGATCGTCGACCTCTCCGGCGTCACCGAAAAGCGCGTTCGCTCGATCCTCTCGAGTGGCCGCATCCATTCCATTCGTGCCTTGTTCGAGAGCGCCGGTCTCGGACGCGACGTCAGCGAAGCGTTCGCCGAGGCGGTCCTACTCTGGCGCAAGAACGGCACGACGGGCGCTGACGATTGCCGCGCCTCCGTCTGTGCCGCGCTCCTCGCAAGCTTGCGCGGTCAAAGGGCGCCTTCGCCGGCATGCAATGCAATGGCGGAAATTCTCGAGCGACTGGCCTTTGCCGAGCAGCGACAGTCGGCCCGCGACTATGCCCACCTGGCGGTGCGGCAGGCCGCCTGAGGACGTTTCCTCGGAGAGGCGACTTAGCCGGTTGTGCCGGTTGCTGAGCCCACGACGCGGACCAGTGCATCGATCCGCTGCTCGATCTGATCGAGCCCCTCGGACCCCTTCTTGATGCCGTCGACGGCGCAGAGAACAAGTTCGGCAAGAGCGCTCGATGAAAGCGCTACCTTACCAAGTGCAATCTCGCCAGATGCAATTGCCTCTGCAATCGTGGTTTCCGTCAGTTGACGCAATCTTGCTGCCGTCGCGACGTTGAGATCGTCGGCAAGCGCGTTGTTTGCCTCGAACAGTTCCTGGCCATAGGGACTGGATTTCACCGGCGCCATCGCCGAAAGCACGAATGCCTTCAACCCCGTGGAGAGGCGGCGCTCAAATGGCGCCATCTGCGCAAAGCCGGATTCGGCTTCGCCAATCGAAGTCGCGTGATGTCTTTCCATCAGCGCGCGAAACAGGTCATCCTTGTTCCTGAAATGCAAATAAAGTGCGGCGCGCGACATGCCGGCTGCTTCGGCTACATCCTGCATGGAGGTCTTGCGGTAGCCAAATCGGCCGAAGACCTCGACGGCGGCATTGAGGATATGGTGTCTCTTCGTGTCCATTTCGGATCGTTGACATTATGGATCAATATTGTCAAACTGACATTATGGATAGAAAATGTCAGTTCGTCAGCTTGGCGGGCAGAGTGAAAGAGGACGCGAAAACATGAACGCCAAAACACCTGAGCTTGTTGTCGTTACCGGTATCGGCGGCTTTGTCGGCCGGCATGTCGCCGCAACGCTGCTGCGTCAGGGCTACGACGTGCGCGGGACGGTGCGCACGTTGGGGCGAACGCAGGAGATCGAGCGAGCGATACGTGGGGCCGGCGGAACAGAGGCCGGGCGGCTGACATTTGCCGCTGCCGATCTGCTCGGCGACGAGGGCTGGGCAGAGGCGTTTTCCGGTGCCGTCTATGCTATGCACACGGCCTCGCCTTTCCCTGCGAGCGTGCCCGGTGAGGAAGCCGATCTGATCGAGCCGGCGCGGAGCGGTACGCTGCGCGTATTGAAGGCTGCCCGCGCCGCCGCCGTCCGTCGGGTCGTGCTGACGTCGTCGATCGCAGCGGCGATCTATGGCGATGGCAGCGCACCCTTCACCGAGGAAAACTGGAGCGATCCGGAATCGCCCTTCGCTACGCCCTATTACCGATCTAAGACCTTTGCCGAACGCGCCGCCTGGGCCTATGCACGGGAGAGCGGGCTCGAACTCGCGGTGATCAATCCGTCGATGATCCTCGGTCCGCTGCTCGGCGGGGAAGTCGGGACCTCCGTCGGTGTCGTTCGCAACCTGTTGCGGGGCAAATATCCGGCCATGCCGAAATTCAGCGTTCCCATCGTCGACGTGCGCGATGTCGCCGATGCCCACCTACGTGCAATGACCGTCGCCGAAGCGGCCGGCGAGCGGTTTCTCATCGGCGGCGCGGCGCTGTCGCTGGCCGATATTTCTGCGGTACTGCGCCGGAGTTTCCCTGTTTATGCCGGCAAGTTGCCGAAGATCACCTTGCCAAACTGGATGGCTTTGATCGCCGCACGCTTCGATCCCGGGCTCCGCCTTGTCGTTCGAGAGCTTGGCCGCGATTCGCGTATCTCCAATGACAAGGCCCGTCGCATTCTCGGCTGGACGCCAAGAACCGAGGAGGAGGCGATCAAGGCGAGCGCCGAAAGCCTGATTGCAGCAGGTCTCGTCTGATTGCGTCAGTCGGTGAACCGCCGTGCCACCCAGGAATAGCCGTCCTCGATATAGTGAACCGGCTTGCTGACCAGGGTCTTCAGCTTCTCGCGGTCGGGGACGGCGCCGGAGAGAAACGCTAGCGCGCGCTTCGGCAGGTCCGGCTGCTCTTCTGCTGCCTGCGGCGCCGGCGTCTCGGACAGCGGAACGGCTACCTCCGGCTGGGCGTCATTGGTGGCGAGCCCGGGGCCGGAACTCTCGCAGACGGCAACGACCACGGGATAGTTGGCGTTGGAGAACCGCGGCAACTGTTTCTGCGAATCCGTATCGCATTGGGCAATCGAGGGCCATGTCCCGTCGACCGTCGAGATATATTGGCACTGGTTGACGTCGTGGTCACAGCCAAGAATGGTCATGACGATCAGGGCGGCTTTCATGGTCTGGCTGTATCCATTTGGGCTTCGATTGTACGCGTTCTGCGATCAACTTATGCCTGTGTGATTCTTCCGGAAATGGGGCAATGGCTTGAACGCGCGGAAACAATTTGTTTCGCCGCGTCATTCGGATTGATGGGGCAGGTCTGCTCCTTGCGCAATTTGACGTATTGGTTGCCCGTGCCCGAGGCGATAGTCTCACTTCAGAACCGCAAGCGACCCGAGCCATTGCCGAGGATGAAAATTGCCTGACGTCACGATCGCCGAAGAACTGCCGCGCCAGCCGGAAATCCTGCGCTTGCTGGAAATGTCGGACGCCTATGCCGCGTCGCTCTATCCTGCGGAAAGCAATCACCTTGTCGATGTGTCGACGCTGGAGCAGCCGGGCGTATCATTCTTCGTCGCGCGTTTTGATGGAGCTGCCGCCGGTTGCTGCGCGCTGGTCGAAGCCGGCGATGGCACGGCGGAGATCAAGCGCATGTTCGTCGATCCGGAAGCGCGGGGACTGAAGGTCGGGAAACGTCTGTTGCAGACAATCGAGGGGCACGGCGAGAGCCTCGGGCTTGATGTGATCCGGCTTGAAACCGGTATTCACCAGCCCGAAGCAATCGGGCTATACCGGGCGGCTGGATATGTCGAGCGCCCGCCCTTCGGCTGTTATCAGCCGGATCCGCTGAGCCTGTTCATGGAGAAGGCGTTGCGCGCGCCTGCCGATCTCAACCGATAATCGGCAGGACTTCATTGAAGATGCCTTGCCGATAAGCCGGAACCTGTAGTTACTGACGCCACATTCCGTGCCCGTTTGCTTGGAACAAGCGGGTGCCGCGACGTAGCAGCCGATCAGATGTCGAGATTATCGGCGAATACGGCCCGCTCCTGGATGAAGCGGAAACGTGCGTCGGCCTTGGTACCCATCAAGCTGTCGACGGCTTCGCGCGTGCCTTCGAAATCGACGTCGTCGATCTGGACCTTTAGCAGGGTGCGGAACTTCGGATCCATCGTCGTTTCCTTGAGCTGCGCCGGCAGCATTTCGCCCAGACCCTTGAAGCGGCCGACTTCGACCTTGCCGCGACCGTTGAACTCGGTGCGCATCAGTTCTTCGCGATGGGCGTCGTCGCGCGCATAGAGCGTCTTTGAGCCCTGGCTCAGGCGGTAGAGCGGCGGGACGGCGAGATAGAGGTGGCCGCCGCGGATAAGTTCCGGCATTTCCTGATAGAAGAAGGTGATTAGCAACGAGGCGATGTGCGCGCCGTCGACATCGGCGTCGGTCATGACGACGATGCGTTCGTAGCGCAGGTCTTCCTCGCGGTATTTGCTGCGCGTGCCGCAGCCGAGCGCCTGGATCAGGTCGCCGATCTGCTGGTTGGCACCCTGCTTTTCCCGGCCGGCACTGGCGACGTTGAGGATCTTGCCGCGAAGCGGCAGGATGGCCTGGTTCGCGCGGTTGCGCGCCTGCTTGGCCGAGCCGCCAGCTGAGTCGCCTTCGACGATAAAGAGTTCGGCACCTTCGGCAGTGTTCTGCGAGCAGTCGGCAAGCTTGCCGGGCAGGCGCAGCTTGCGCACTGCGGTCTTGCGGTTGACTTCCTTTTCCTTGCGGCGACGGACGCGTTCGTCGGCGCGCTCGATCACCCATTCGAGCAGCTTTGCCGCCTCGGCCGGGTTGTCGGCGAGATAATGGTCGAAAGGATCGCGCAAGGCGTTTTCGACGATGCGCTGTGCTTCGACGGTCGCGAGCTTGTCCTTCGTCTGGCCGACGAATTCCGGCTCGCGGATGAAGACTGAGAGCATGCCGGCGGCCGAAATCATCACGTCATCGGTGGTGATGATCGCGGCGCGCTTGTTCTGCGTCAGTTCGGCGTAGTTCTTCAGACCCTTGGTGAGCGCGATCCGGAAGCCCGCCTCGTGCGTTCCGCCTTCGGGCGTCGGAATGGTATTGCAATAGGAATGGACTTGCTGGTCGCCACCGTACCAGGTGACGGCCCATTCGAGTGAGCCGTGGCCGTTCGACTTCTCGGACTTGCCCGCAAAGATCTCGCGGGTGACCGTGAACTCCTTGCCGAGCGTTGCGGCCAGATAGTCCTTCAGACCGCCGGGGAAGTGGAAGACGGCTCGGTCCGGAATCTCGGAGCCTTCCAACAGCAACGACGGATCGCATGACCAGCGGATTTCGACGCCGCCGAAGAGATAAGCCTTCGAGCGCGCCATGCGGAACAGCCGCGCCGGCTCGAAGCGAGCATGCGGTCCGAAGATCTGCGGATCGGGATGAAAACGAACCCGCGTTCCGCGCCGATTGTGGACGTCGCCCAGTTCTTCCAGGCCGCCTTGCGGCACGCCGCGCGAAAAGCGCTGGCGATAAAGCTTTCGGTTTCTGGCAACCTCGACTTCGAGGTCGTCCGACAGCGCGTTGACGACGGAGACGCCGACGCCGTGCAGACCGCCGGAGGTCTCGTACGCCTTGCCGTCGAACTTGCCGCCGGCATGCAGAACCGTCATGACGACTTCGAGCGTCGACTTGCCCGGGAATTTGGGATGGTTTTCGACCGGAATGCCGCGGCCGTTGTCGGTTACCGACAGATAGCCGTCGGCGTCGAGGTGGACTTCGATGAAGTTGGCGTGCCCCGCTACCGCTTCGTCCATCGAGTTGTCGATGACTTCCGCGAAGAGATGGTGCAGCGCCTTTTCATCGGTGCCGCCGATATACATGCCCGGACGCCGGCGGACAGGTTCCAGCCCCTCCAGCACCTCGATCGCCGAAGCATCATAGTCGCCGCTATCGCTGCCTTTGGGAGCAGGGCGCGGTTCTTCCCGCGGAGCCGGCGCCGTTCGCGCAACAGGCGCGGCGTCTGCCACAACGGGCTTCGGTTGTTCGGGCATTGCGGAGAAGAGGTCGTTATTGTCGTCCATTGGGCGTTTAGATCATTCCTGTCGTGCGGAGGTGCGGAAGGCCATAGCAAGACCGAGGTCTTGTCGCCATCCCCAGTCATTCGAATCACCCGAATTCTGCCAGAGTCTTGCCGTTTGTGCGAACAAAAGGAGAATAGCGGTGCCGGATGCCTGCAAAATAAAGCCCCGTGTCTGCGTCTGTCACCGACTGTTGCTTTGGCTCCAGGCTGATGGCAAGGCTTTGCCGCGAACCAGGGAGCCCTTCGTTGTCCGTGTCCACAGCTCATTTTTGCTTTCGCCGGCTTGCCGCCATTTTTCTGTCCGTCGGCCTTTTTGCAGGCTCGATCGTTTGCGTCGAGGCGCAGGTGCTGAAGCCCTACAAGGACGATCTGTTTTCCTACGGCAAGGTCCTGGAAGAAAGCGACGGCGGTGACTACCGCGTCGTCGACTATCAGGAACTGCGCGACATCAATGAGCGCGACGAAATTCCGGAGCGGCGGGTCAAGCGTGCCTTCGTCTCGCGGGGCGTCAACAGTGAACAGGTCAACGAGACGCTCGATGTCGGCGGACGCTCGCTCGATGTGACACGCGTCGGCCGGGAGCGCGGCGCTGCATTCACTGTGATTTTCATCCATGGGCGCGGTGGGGACCGGCGCCTCGGCGCCAACGATTTTTCCTTCGGCGGTAACTTCAACCGGCTGAAGAACCTCGCGGTTGCCAATGGTGGCGCTTATTACGCACCGAGCGTGCGGTCCTTCGATGCCGCCGGGGCAGCCGACGTTACGGGCCTGGTCAAACTTGCTGCCGAGCGCTCCGGCGGGCGGCCGGTCGTGCTGGCTTGCGCTTCCATGGGGAGTTTCATCTGCTGGGGTGTGTCCCGTGACGCGGAGGCAGTGACGGCGCTTGGCGGCATAATGATCATGGGCGGCGTTGCCGATCCAGATTTTATCAGGAGCGCTGCCTACAAGGCGAAGCTGCCGATATTCTTCAGTCATGGCAGCCGGGATAGTGTCTATCCGGCCGAGAGCCAGAAGGCGCTCTACAGCGCGTTGAAAGGGCAGGGGTATCCGGCCCGCTTCGTGCTCTTTGATACCGGATCACATGGAACGCCGGTCCGCATGACCGACTGGCGGGACGCCTTGAACTGGATTGGCAAGCGCTGACGCGTACCGTTCGATGCTCGGCATTTGTTAACCAGACCGGCAATTTGCGGGTGCAGACCGTCCGCTTGTTTCCACCTTTGAAAGTGATCGGCGCGATGATCCTCGGCAGATATTGCTGGGGTATATTTCATGGATGTGCGTACCGAAACACGGCAGGTTCCGCTGTGTGTCGACCTGGACGGCACATTGCTGGCCGCCGATACGCTGTGGGAAGGCGCTGCGATCATTCTGTTGCGCAATCCGCTGATGCTCTTCCCGATGCTCATGTGGCTGTGGCAGGGCAAGGCGCGCCTGAAACATGAGGTCGCCTTGCGCTCCGGACGCATGGCGGCGGACTGGCCGTACCGCCAGGCTGTCCTGGCTCGACTGGCTGCGGAAAAGGTTGACGGGCGCGACATCGTGTTGGTCACCGGTGCGGCACCTTCCGTCGCCCAAGAGGTCGCAGCGCATGTCGGGCTCTTCTCTTCGATCATGCATTCGTCGGACACGCTCAATCTGACGAGCAGCCGAAAGCGTGATGCGATGGTGCAACGGTTCGGCGAAGGCGGTTTCGACTATATGGGCAACAGTCGTGACGATATCGCCGTGTTTGAGGTCTCGCGCCGGGCGATCGTCGTGGCTCCCGATGCGGCAACGGAGAAATGGCGCCGCAACCACGATGCCGAAAAGCTCGATACCGGCAAGGTGAGCATGCTTGCCCCGCTGAAATCGATCCGCGTCCATCAGTGGGCGAAGAACGTGTTGATCGGCGTGCCGATGATCCTCAATCACGAGGTTCTGCATCTGGATGCGCTGTTGAGTGTTATCATCGCATTCTTCGCGTTCAGCTTCCTGGCCTCCGCCGTCTATGTCATCAACGACCTCTCCGATCTGGCGAATGACCGGCGCCACGCGAAGAAGCGCCACCGGCCGCTTGCCAGCGGCCAGATGTCGGTGCCGACGGCATTGGTGCTGGTCGTCTGCCTGATCCTGGCCTCGGTGTCGCTGACCTTTCTCCTTCCTTGGAAGTTTGCAGGCGTGCTGGCGTTTTATGCCTGTGCCACGACGGCCTACACCTTTGTGCTCAAGCGCAAGCTTCTCGTCGACGTCTTCACGCTTGCCGGCCTCTACACGACCCGTATCGTTGCCGGTGCGGCGGCGACCGGAACGGAACTTTCCTTCTGGCTGGTGTCGTTCGCGATCTTCTTCTTCCTCAGCCTGGCTCTGGTGAAGCGTTACGTCGAGCTGCATGAATTCGAGGACAAGGACGGCGGTGCCGTTCCCGGGCGCGGCTATCTCGCTGTTGATTTCGAGATGGTCGGGCAGGCAGGTGTGGCCTCCGCATTCACTTCCGCTCTGGTGCTTGCGCTTTACGTGCACAGCAAGGAACTGCAGGAAATGTACACGACGCCGTGGGCATTATGGCCGCTCTGCCCGTTGGTGCTCTATATGCTGTTGCGGATCTGGATGCTGGCGCGCCGTGGCATGCTGCACGAGGATCCCGTGGTCTTCATCATGCGCGATTGGCGCAGCCAGCTGACCATGCTGATTGGGGCGTTACTTATTCTTTTCGGAGCCGTCGGGCCGCAATGAACACGCAAGACTACGAAAGCTGGGGCCGGCTCGACCGTCGGCCACGGCAGGGCATTTCACCTGACGACTACGAAGATCGCATCGGCTCTATCGAGCCGGATGCCTTCCTGCCGTTCGGCAACGGCCGCAGCTACGGCGACAGCTGCCATAACGATCGCGGCATGCTGATCGACAACCGTCGACACGCGCGCATAATCGCGTTCGATCCGGGCACAGGGATGATGACCTGCGAAGCGGGTGTTACGCTTGGCGACGTTCTGGCCCGCGCCATTCCGCACCGCTTCTTTCTTCCCGTGACGCCAGGCACGGCCTTCGTCACCGTTGGTGGCGCGCTTGCCAACGATGTTCACGGCAAGAACCACCATGCCCGCGGTACCTTCGGCAATCATGTGACTGGCTTTACGCTGCTGCGTTCCAATGGTGAGCACCTGGTCTGCACTCCGGCGGAGAACCCGGACCTGTTTTCAGCCACGATCGGCGGAATGGGGCTGACGGGTCTGGTCCTGACCGTCAGTCTTCGGCTCAGCAAGGTACCGTCGCCGCATGTGCAACAGCATGCGATCCGCTTCGACAATCTCGACGAGTATTTTGGGCTGGTCGATCGCGTGGATGAAGAACACGAGTATTCCGTCGCCTGGATCGACCAGCTTGCCACCGGCCGGCGTATGGGCCGTGGCATTCTGCTGGCCGGCGATCATGCTGATGGGTCCTGCGAGTTTCCCGATATGCCGAAGGGAATGAAGCTCTCGGTGCCGTTCTCACCGCCCTTCAACCTTCTCAATTCGGCGACGCTCAAGGCCTTCAACGAATACTATTTCCGCAAGGAAAAGCCCGGCGAGACCATTTCGACGGTGCCGTGGACGTCTTATTTCTATCCGCTCGACGCCGTCGGCGCGTGGAACAGGCTTTATGGCCCGAGAGGGCTCTATCAGCACCAAAGCGTCTATCCCTCTGAGAATGCGCGGGAGATCACCGCGATGCTGATGGACGCCGCACGGCGTGCCGGACACGCATCTTTCCTCACCGTCCTGAAGCGCTTCGGGGATGTCGCCTCGCGCGGTCTCCTGTCGTTTCCGCGACCTGGTTTTACTTTGACGCTCGACTTCGCCAATCAGGGTGAACGGACAGTAAAGCTGCTGGACCGCCTCGACGCGATCGTTGTCGAGGCCGGAGGCGCGATAAATCCCTACAAGGATGCCCGCATGAGCCCGCAAGTCTTTGAAAAGTCGTTCAGTTCCTGGAGATCGCTTGAGGCGTTGCGCGATCCGGCGTTGGTGTCGAACTTCTGGCGCCGCACGGCGCTGGCTTTGCCAAAATGAGAATGCAGACAATTTGATTAAATTAAATACGCGAACTTCACTGAATATGCGTCTCTCGCGTGTAGGTACATTCCCGGGGCTGGGAGTAAAACTATGAAATATATTCCATTCATTCTCTTCACTGTGCTGACCAATGCGGCGGCACAACTGATGTTGAAGCAGGGCATGATGTCGCTCGGGCCGATCTCGATGACGGCGGAGACGGCCATCGTCCGCCTGTTCCAGATCATTTTCAATCCTTGGGTTTTCGCGGGTCTCGCGACCTTCGCCATCTCCATGGCTTCGCATCTCTATGTGCTGTCGAAGGTAGAGCTTTCCTTCGCCTATCCGTTCCTGAGCCTGGCTTACGTGGCGGTTGCGATCTTCGCCTACTTTGTCTTCCGCGAGGACCTCAATGCCTGGCGCATCGCCGGCATCGCGCTGATTTGCGTCGGAACGGTCCTGATCGCCCAGTCGGGCATGTCATCCCATAACGACGAAAAGCCGGCCGATACGGCTGGCGCAAGAACAGCAGATTTCGGGAGCGAGTCATGAAGCATATTATTTTTGGTGGCGACGGTTTCGTCGGCCGACATCTGGCGCAGCGCCTCGTTCAGGATGGCGAGGAGGTCGTGGTCGCCGATATCGTCAAGTCCGATCTGCCGCACTACAATCGCGCCCGCTTCGTCCATTGCGACGTGACGCAGATGAGCGATGTGCTGAAGGTCGGTATCGGCCCGGACGACATGGTCTACAACATGGCGGCCAAGATGCTGTCGCCGTTGCAGATCCGTTCGAAGCGTTGGGATTTCTTCTGGCCCGTCAACTACTACGGTGCCGAGAACATCATGAAGGGGATGGGCGCAGCCAATGCGTCGCGCCTCGTTCAGTTCACCACGGACATGATCTACGGTCACACAGTGCAGTCGCCGCAGACCGAGGACCATCCGGCAAAGCCGCTCGGCGAATACGGCAAGTCGAAGTGGGCGACCGAACAGCTGGCCATGCAATGGCGCAAGCAGGGCATGAACATCTCGATTTTCAGGCCGCGCCTGATCATCGGTCCCGGACGCCTCGGTATTCTCGAAAAGCTGTTCAAGCTGATCGATATGAACCTACCGGTTCCGATGATTGGCTCGGGCAAGGTACCGTATCAGTTCATCTCGGTCTTCGATTGCGCTGAAGCCGCACGGCTTGCCTGGAAGGGTGGCGTACACAACGAGGCCTACAATCTCGGCTCCGACAATCCGCCGTCGGTGCGAGCGTTGCTCAGCAACCTGATCAAGCACGCTGGCTCAAAGTCCTTCCTGCTGCCGACGCCGGCCTTCGCGGTGAAGCAGACGCTGGCGCTGTTTGACCTCATCAACAAGCCGATCATGGATCCGGAGCAATACCTGATTGCCGACGAGCTATGCGTACGCGAGACGGGCAAGCTGAAGCATCAGCTCGGCTGGCGGCCGCAGTTCAACGATGGCGACATGCTGATTGCCGCCTATGACGAGTATCGGGCCAAGAAGTCCGGCGCTGCAATGCAAAACGCCGCCGCCGTGCCGGCCGAGTGAGGGGAATGACAATGCTGGATAGACCGAACCGCGCAGCCGTCTCGGCGCCGTCGCTCGAAGGTGGGGTCGCAAGGCCAGATCTGCTCACGGTCGAGCAGGCGAAAGCCATGTCGATCGGTGACATCACGACCGCCTTCAAGGACCATCTCAACCCTGGCCAGCTCCATTTCATGAAGCTGCTCGGCTTTCACAAGGTGAAGATCGAAAGCGCCGAGGGGATGTACTACACCGACCAGAACGGTCGGAAGATTCTCGACTTCTTCGGTGGCTTCGGTTCGCTGGCCTTCGGCCACAATCACCCGCGTATTCTCCAGGCGCGCCAGAAGTTCCAGGACGAGAAACGCCACGAAATTGCGATTGCCTTCATGTCGCAATATGCCACGGCGCTTGCCAAGAACATCGCCGCCTGCTCGCCGGGCGATCTCGACATGGTCTTTCTCGGTTCATCCGGTTCCGAGGCGATGGAGGCGGCCGTCAAGCTCGCCGAGCGCGCCGCCGGCCCGAAGCGCCCGAAGGTCGTCTATGCGGAAAACTCCTTCCACGGCAAGACCAAGGGGGTGCTTGCCATCACCGATGGTCAGCTCTACCGCGCCGACTTCAAGCTTACCGACAACACGGTGCGCGTTCCCTTCGCTGATATCGAGGCCGTGGAGAATGCCTTCAAGTCCGACCCGGAGATCGGCGTCATCGTGCTGGAGACCATCCAGGGCGGCGGCGGCATCATCCAGGCGCCGGCCGAATACTGGCAGCAACTGCGCGCGCTCTGCGATCGTTATGGCGTCCTGTGGGTCGCTGACGAAGTGCAGTGCGGCTATGGCCGCTCGGGTCGCTTCTACGCCTTCGAGCATTATGGCGTCGTCCCTGACGTCACCGCACTCGCCAAGTCGCTCGGTGCCGGCAAAGCGGCAGTTGGCGCGATGATCGCGCGCCGCGAAGTCTACATGAAGGCGTACGGCACGTCGAAGACGGCGATGATCCACGCCATGGCGACCTTCGGTGGCATGGGGGAAGCATGCGTCACCGCGATCGAGGGCATCAATGTGCTCTACGACGATCATCTGATCGATCGCGCGGCCGACAGCGGCGACTATCTGCTTGAACGCCTGCAGGCGCTGAAGGAGAAGTATCCGAAGATCATCAAGGACGTGCGCGGCAAGGGGCTGATGGTTGGCCTGGAATTCCAGGACTTCAGCCAGACGTTGCCGATGGTGCTGCGTCCGGTCGTTTCCGTGCTTGACGACAAGCTGAAGGGCTCGCTCTCCGGCTTCATCGGTGCCTTGCTTCTGCGCGATTACGACGTGCTCGTGGCCTTTACAGAATACAATCGCAACGTCATTCGGCTTGAACCGCCGCTGATTTGCGAGCGCGCTCATGTCGACCAGTTCATCGCGGCGCTCGACGAGCTTCTTGGCCGCGGCATCGTGCGCATCGTCAAGGATTTCGTCGGCACCCAGATCGGCGGCTGACGGGATCCGACGACTGACTTGAAGGGCAGGAGCGTCTAGCGCTTCTGCCCCTTTATATTCATGTCGAACTCGACGACATTGGAATAGATCGGCGTGCCGACGTCCATGCCGTAGGGCGAGCGGAAGATGCTGCCGCGGATCATGAAGGAGATCGACCGACTGTTCCAGTCCGTCAGCTTGACCGAGAACCGTTCCTTCCGCGTTTTGCCGCGCGCTGTCAGCGTACCTTCGACGGCCGCGGTGTCCGGGCCGGTCTGCTTGACGCTGGTCGAGCGGAAGGTGACGGTGCGGTAGGTCGCGCTGTCGAAGACGGCGCTCGACTTCAGGAACTCTTCGACGCGGCTTTCTCCCGTCTCGACGCTTTCCGGGTAGAGGGTGAACTCGACCGACGAGCGGGCGATGTTGCTGCCATCGATGCGGAAATTGCCGGAGAATTTGCCGAAGTCGCCAACAATGCCACCGCCCCCGACTTGCGCAACGGAGAAACGCACGCGTGACGCGCCGGTGATGCCGTAGCTGCCGGCAGCGTCCGAGAGTTGCGGCGCACTGGCACTTGCGGCACTTGGCCCGAATGTCGTGGCAAACACGGTGCAGAGTGCCAATACCGCCCGTGATGGCTTCGATTGCTGCTTGATCATGGTTCATTTCCTCTTGGCAGTGACCTGACTGCCCTTGGTCTTTTCGAACTCCCCGCGTCGCTGCTGTCGTGTGGACAGCATGCGGACCAGAACCTCGTCATGACGCACCAGATGGTGGTAGAGCGCAGCCATCGCGTGGAGCGCGACGAGACCCAGCGTCGCGTAGGCGAGGATTGCGTGTGTCGACATCCACAAGCTCTCGGCTGCCTCGGATTTCGCCATCGGCAGATGCGGGATGACGAACCAGTCGAAATAGAAACTCGGAATGTTCAGCGTCGAGGTCGACGCGACGGCCCAACCGGCGAGGGGCACTGCTATGGTCAGACCGATCAGGATTGCGTGCGTGGTCCGGGCTGCGCGTCGTTCAAGCAGCGAAAGGCCGGCAGGCGCCTCCGGTTGCCTATCGAGCACATGCCAGGCGGCGCGCAGCGCGGCGAGCGCAAGCACGGTGAAGCCGAAGGATTTGTGCCATTGGTAGAGCGAGAATTGCAGGCTCGGATCCAGGGATAGTCTGCGCATGACGAAGCCGAGCGCCAGGAGGCCAAGAATCGACACGGCGATCAGCCAATGGAGGATGATCGTTACCCAGCCGAATGCAGACTTGCTGTTTTGCAGCATGGCAAGCTCCTGCGGCGTTCGGACGAAATCTTCGATTTCGCCTTCGTTGCCCGGATAGGACCCATTGGCCTCGGCTTTTATTCTCCGACGATACCGTAAATTTGCGGGCTGATCATGTTGATGCAGTCGAAAGATCTCTCATCTGCTCTACACAGGGCAGACGGCGAGCTGGTCTGACTGGTTGCAAATCCAACTTATTGCGGAACGTGAGATGACCGAGAATAGCTCGACGACCGAGATGATCCCCCTAGAAAACGTGGTGCTGAAGCATGCGAACGCCGGCATTGCGCTGGGGGCGGAGCACCGGTTCGCAGAATCCCTCGAGCAATGGCGGCTCGCGGCGCAACTGGCGGACGCGAATTTCGAGGGTGAAGACCTCTATTATTGGGTCAAGGGCGGCCACGGCGCAGCGCTCTGTGATGTCGGTCGTTACCGCGAGAGCATTGCCGTTTCGAAACTCGTTCGCGCGTGGACGCTTTCGCTGCGCCAGCCGCTCGCATCGATGACCATGGCCCGCGCCTATCTGGCGCTCGGCGAGGCCGGGAATGCCTATCCTCATATTCAGGACGTTCATCGGTTGACCGGGGACGAGGTATTCGGCCTGTTCGATACGCGGCTGATATCCGCAGGGCGCTTGCGGCAAAGGCCTAAGTCAGGACGCCCCAGTCATCTCCTGGAGAGAAATGCCGAGATCGTCGGCAACGGCCTGCATCATCAGGCTGCGCACGGTCGTCGGCGATAGCAGCGGCACAGGCAGCACTGCCATGCTGGAAAGGCCAATTCCGAGACCGAGGATCCGCCAGGCGATCGTTTCCGCCAACGCGCCCGCGCGGAATTCACCCGACGAGATGCCGTCCGCAATAATGCCACAGAGCAGACCATGCCAGCTGGAGATGGCCTGGGCGTAAGCGCCAGCCAATTCTGTGTCGGCCTGCGCCGCCCGCCACGCCTCCGCCCAGAAACGCATGCCGATCTCGCGCGCATCGTCCGTATGGTCGCTGACGAAGAGCTTGAGTGCTGCCGTCGGACAGAGCGCAGGACGCATTTTGACGAACTCGCTACGGGCCGTAGCTTCGTAATGCAGGAAAGTCGCGCATTTGAGTTCGCTTGCCGTCTTGAAGTGATGGTGGATGATGCCGTTGGCCGCTCCCATTTCGGCTGCGACCCGACGTGTCGTCATCCCGTCAAAGCCGTCCTTCAGCATGACGGCGATGGCCGCCGCAATGATCGCCTCGCGCCGGGCGAGGCGGGTCAGGTACACCATATTCAGTCTCCGGTTGTATGCGATTGACATAGCGCAGATTTGATCATATGTCCAATTTGAGCGCTGGCTCAAATCGTTGGCGGACGATCTAAAACCGCGGCCGGCCTTTTTGGCTCGGTCCTCGTTTTCATCCATTTGATTTTCAGGAGCCGCCCATGAGCGAACATGTATTGCCGTCCGATGCCGAGATCACCTTCCGCCGCATCTCTGCCCTTACCGTCTGCGAGGTTTGCGAGCTCAGCGAAACCCTGAGCGAAGAACAGCGCAATATGGTTGCCGACAACGGCACCTCGATCGCGGAAGCGCACTTCTCGGAGAATGCCTGGTTCCGAGCGATCTACGCCGAGGAGACGCTGGTCGGCTTCATCATGCTGCACCAGGGATCGGATTGGGACGATGGCATCGATTGCCCTGGCGTCTATCTCTGGCGCTTCATGATCGCCCGCCCGTTTCAGGGCAAGGGCATCGGCAAAAAGGCGATCGAACTTGTCGTGCGCGACCTCAAGGCGCGTGGCATCCGCGAACTCTATACGAGCTACGGTCTGGGTGAGGCGAGCCCCGAAAGTTTCTACAAGGGGTTGGGTTTTGTTCCAACAGGCGACAGCTACGGCGAAGAGCCGGAGGCCGTACTCAAGTTTGCGGCCTGAACGATATATCATTGGCGGCGCTCGACGCGTCGCCGCTCAGAATATTTTACGAGAGAGACATGCAAAACGACCTACACGAGGCCAATCGGCTCTCATGGAACGCGGCGACCGTCGCGCACAATAGCCACAAGGGTGACCAAGCGGCGTTCTTCCGCAATGGCGGCTCGACGCTTTATCCTGAAGAGATCGAGCTGCTCGGTGACCTGACCGGCCTTGATCTGCTACATCTGCAATGCAACTCCGGCCAGGACAGTTTGAGCCTCGCCCGTCTCGGTGCGAAGGTGACCGGCGTCGATATTTCCGACGAGGCGATCGCCTTCGCCACGCGGCTTTCGAGTGAAAGCGGCGTTGAGGCGACATTTGAGCGTGCCGACCTATTCCACTGGTTCGAGGAGGCTAAAACGCACGGCCTGGCGTTCGATCGCGTCTTTGCGTCCTATGGCACGATATGCTGGCTGTCCGACCTCGGCCCTTGGGCTCGAGGCATCGCTTCGGTGCTGAAGCCCGGCGGGCGGTTTGCCTTCATCGAGTTTCACCCGTTTGCGATGGTTTTCGATGAAAAATGGACGCCGCGCTACGACTACGCACCGAAAGAGCCGATCTCGGAAGCGGGTGTTGGTGACTATGTCGCTGCGTCCGGGACAGGGTTGGCGCCGGATGGCTACGGGCAGGGCGTTGTGGATTTCGACAATCCGCACCCCTCCTTCGAATTCAACTGGGGTATCGCGGACGTCGTGCAGGCCTTGATCGCCGCCGGCCTCCAGATCGAGCGCCTGAAGGAATACCCCTATGCCAACGGCTGGGCCGGTTTTGAGGGCATGCGAGATTCCGGCGGCGGACGGATGCTGCCACCCGAAACCATGCCGAGCATTCCGCTGATGTATGCGCTTGCAGCGACGAAGCCGAAGACGGTTGCGTCAGTGGCGGCGCGGCCAGAAACGGTGATCCGACCCTATCGCGCTGAGGATCGTGACAGGCTGTCCGCCATCTGGCTGTCCGCCTCGCGCATTGGACACCCCTTCCTGGGCGAAGAGCGTCTGCTCGCCCAGCTCGAGATGGTCCGCGACACCTATCTGCCGATGGCCGACAATTGGGTCGCCGAGATCGGTGGGCGTCCGGCAGGCTTCATCGGCCTGATCGGAAGTTTCATCGGCGGGCTGTTCGTCGATCCAGAGATCCATGGCGCCGGCATCGGCCGCGGGCTGATCGAGCACGCAGCGAGGAGGCTTGGACGGCTTGAGGTCGGCGTCTACGCCGACAATGCCACCGCCGTCGAGTTCTATCGCCGTCGCGGCTTTGTCGAAACGGGGCGCCAGGAGACGGACGACGAAGGATTGCCGTTCGCGGTGATCCACATGGCCCGCTCCTCTTGATGCTACCGACGACCGACAGGGCCACTCCTTTTGGCCCTGCCGGAATATTCCGCGACGGATGCTTTCCTTTGCCGGTGGCATTTGCTAGGCCGCTTTCCGGAGAAAAAAGTACCTGACCGGAGGAAATTTCATGACGCCTGACATCCGCCCGCTCGTCGCCGGAAACTGGAAGATGAACGGAACGCGCGCCTCGCTCGATCAAATCAAGGCGATGGCCGAAGGGGTCAAGGGCGATCTTTCCGGCAAGGTCGAGACGCTGATCTGCCCGCCTGCGACGTTGCTCTATGTGGCGACGGCGCTTTGCGACGACAGCCCCCTGATGATCGGTGCCCAGGATTGCCACCAGAAACAGTCCGGCGCACACACCGGTGAAGTCTCGGCCGAGATGATTGCCGATTGCTTCGGCACGCACGTGATCGTCGGCCATTCCGAGCGCCGCACGGATCACGCAGAACAGGACGGACTGGTCCGCGCCAAGACGGACGCCGCCCATGCCGCCGATCTGATCGCCATTGTCTGCATCGGCGAGACCGGTGACGAGCGCCAGGCGGGCAAGACGCTCGACGTGCTCAAGCGCCAGCTCGCCGAAAGCCTGCCCGACAGCGCCACGGCGGAAAACACGGTCATTGCCTATGAGCCGGTCTGGGCGATCGGCACGGGTCTGACGCCGACGGCTGCCGACGTTGAAGAGGCGCACGCTTTCATGCGCAAGGAACTGATGTCGCGCTTTGCCGATGCCGGGGCCAAGATGCGCATTCTCTATGGCGGTTCGGTCAAGCCGTCCAATGCCCGCGAACTCATGGGCGTTGCCAATGTCGATGGCGCGTTGATCGGTGGCGCGAGCTTGAAAGCCGAAGACTTCCTCGCCATCTACCGGGCTTATGAAGATTTGACGGCCTGATTGTCCGGCACGAGCCGGGCAGGGGGTTGGAATAGCGGACAGGTTGGTATAAAGAGGCGCGAAAATTGCGCCCGGGAAAACCCGAGTCTGCGCAAGATTTGATTCGTTTGCCCAAAGGGCAGGACTGGAAGCTGATGCAGACCGTACTACTCGTCATCTATCTCATGGTCGTCGTTGCCCTGATCGGCGTCGTTCTCATTCAGCGCTCCGAAGGCGGTGGCCTTGGCATCGGCGGCGGCTCGGGCTTCATGTCCGCACGCGGCACGGCCAATGCGCTGACCCGCACGACGGCGATCCTCGCGGCACTCTTCTTCGTACTGGCCTTGGCGATGGGTATCCTCGCCCGTTACCAGCCGCAGGCGACGGATATCCTTGACCGTATTCCGGGCACCAGCTCGGGCGGTGGCGTCCTCGATTCGCTCGGCGGCGGCAACACCACGGCTCCGGCCGGTGGCGCAACCCAGCAGCCGGCGACCGGCAATGGCGCCACAGCACCGGCGCCCGCCACGACAGGCGAGGCTCCGGCCGGCGGCGCCACGACAACGCAAACGCCTGCCGGCGGCGCCAACAGCAATACGCAAACGCCTGCCGGCGGCGCCAACAGCAATACGGGATCGCAAGTTCCCAGCGGCCAATAAGGTCGCAATTCAGAAGAATCTGCCGGCGGATGGCACCATCCGCCGGTTTTGTTTTGTGTGAAATCTGATTCCCTTCGAAGGCGGAAAAGTTCGGATAGACGAATTTTTCGGTGGCGGAATCGTTTGTTAAAAGGTATCCGGTGACTCCCATGGCGCGATATGTATTCATCACTGGCGGCGTGGTTTCCTCCCTCGGAAAAGGCATCGCTGCGGCCGCTCTTGGAGCGTTGCTGCAGGCGCGTGGCTACCGGGTGAGACTGCGCAAGCTCGACCCCTACCTCAACGTCGATCCGGGCACCATGAGCCCGACCCAGCATGGCGAGGTGTTCGTCACCGACGATGGCGCCGAGACCGATCTGGATCTCGGCCACTATGAACGCTTCACGGGGCGTTCGGCGACGAAGACCGACAACATCACCACTGGCCGGATCTACAAGAACATCATCGACAAGGAACGCCGCGGCGACTATCTCGGCGCAACCGTCCAGGTGATCCCGCACGTTACAAACGAGATCAAGAACTTCGTTACCGAAGGCAACGACGACTATGATTTCGTGCTGTGCGAGATCGGCGGCACCGTCGGCGACATCGAAGCAATGCCGTTCATGGAAGCGATCCGCCAGCTCGGCAACGACCTGCCGCGTGGCACCGCAGTCTATGTCCACTTGACGCTGATGCCCTATATTCCGGCGGCAGGCGAACTGAAGACCAAGCCGACACAGCATTCGGTCAAGGAACTGCAGGCGCTGGGCATTCATCCCGACA
The DNA here is from genome assembly GCF_050434565.1 of Ensifer sp. 4252. NCBI lineage: Bacteria > Pseudomonadati > Pseudomonadota > Alphaproteobacteria > Hyphomicrobiales > Rhizobiaceae > Ensifer > Ensifer sp. 4252. The sequence goes on along the minus strand of NZ_JBNDIU010000001.1, from coordinate 147,785 downwards.
TCCTGCTCGTCCGCGCCGACCGCGAAATCCCCGAGGCCGAACGTCGCAAGCTGTCGCTGTTCTGCAACGTCCGCCAGTCGGCGGTCATCCAGGCGCTCGACGTTGCCTCGATCTACGACGTGCCGATCGCCTACCACAAGGAAGGCCTCGACAACGAGGTGTTGGCCGCCTTCGGCATCGAGCCGGCACCGAAGCCACGCATGGAAGCGTGGGAAGAAGTTGCCGATCGCATCCGCACGCCGGAAGGCGAAGTGACCATTGCGATCGTTGGCAAGTACACCGGCCTCAAGGATGCCTACAAGTCGCTGACTGAAGCGCTTTACCACGGCGGCATTGCCAACCGGGTCAAGGTCAAGCTCGAGTGGATCGAGTCGGAAGTCTTCGAAAAGGAAGACCCGGCGCCGTACCTTGAAAAGGTGCACGGCATCCTGGTTCCCGGCGGCTTCGGCGAGCGTGGCTCCGAGGGCAAGATCAACGCAGCGCGTTTTGCTCGCGAACGCAAGGTACCGTATTTCGGCATCTGCTTCGGCATGCAGATGGCGGTCGTCGAAGCGGCGCGCAATCTCGCCGGCATCGACAAGGCCTCCTCGACCGAGTTCGGCCCGACCAAGGAGCCGGTCGTCGGCCTCATGACCGAATGGGTCAAGGGCAACGAACTCCAGAAGCGCTCCGCTTCCGGTGATCTCGGCGGCACCATGCGCCTAGGCGCCTATCGCGCGTCGCTGAAGGCCGATACGAAGATTGCCGACATCTACGGCACGACCGATATTTCGGAGCGTCATCGCCACCGCTACGAAGTGAACGTCGACTACAAACCACAGCTCGAATCCTGCGGCCTCGTCTTCTCGGGCATGTCGCCGGACGGCATCCTGCCTGAGACTGTCGAGTACCCTGATCATCCGTGGTTCATCGGCGTGCAATATCATCCGGAGCTGAAATCGCGCCCGCTTGATCCGCACCCGCTGTTTGCGAGCTTCGTCGAAGCGGCGCTGGAACAGTCGCGCTTCGTTTGATCCGTTGATGCGGTTCTGAAAATTACGGCCGGTCCCTCGTGACCGGCCGTTTTCGTTTCAGTGTTGTGTGACAGCGGGATGCGCGGCGTTCACTTTAAACGCACAGGATAATTTTCTCCCTATAACCGTTTTGACTTAGAGAGCTATGCCGTCGCGCGGATCGCCGTTTCAGCCGTTCGTCACGCGGCCATAGGCCGCGACCGAAGCGCGGTGAAATGCCGAGTTGAACGGCAGCATGTCCTGTCTGCCCCGTTCAGCCAGTTCCGATCCAGCGAGCTCCGGCGTGCCCGTCTTGAACGGCGGGCGCGGATCATATTCTAGCGCCAGTTCGACGTAGCGTGCGACGTCCTCGCTGCAAAGAGCAGCAAGCAGAAGCAAGCTCGCGTCGAACGAGCCGGTCGCCGGTCCCGACGTATAGAGGTTCCCATCGATCACAACGTCGCTTCCCGGTATCGGCGTTGCGCCGAGGTCGGCGAGATAGCCGACGACATTGGCGTTGCTGGTTGCCCGTCGCCCCTTCAGCAGACCCGCCGCACCGACAACCAGCACGCCGGAGCAGGTCGCTATGATGTTCTTGGCCTTCTTGCCTTGATGGAGGAAGAAGTCGATGACATCCGGATCGGCCACCATCTCCGGCGGGATCATGCCGACGACGACAGCGTCCAGGTCGTCGGGGCAATCCGCAAACGTCGTAGTCGGCATTGTCGGATAGGCTGGGAATCCCTCGACCAGCTCAATGCGCTTCCAGATCAGGTGGATCTCGGCGCCAACGATGCCAAAGACCGATTGCGCGCCGATAATATCCATCGGAATAAAGCCGGGGCACACGAAGATACCGATCTTCAGGCGCCGACCGCCCGGAGGGGTGAAGTTGGCGGCGAGTGCCCTCATTGAGTCGGTGCTGAGGCCATATCGTTGTTCGTCTGTCATCGTTCCGTTCCAATGCTGTTGTTTGCGTGCCAACATTGGCCGAAAGGGTGCATGGCTGAAATGACGTATTTCCCTCGTTTCAGGACGAATTCGGTGTGTCGATACCATCAGGTGCGTTGCGCGCCGCGCGTCGCAATGCCTGTGGTGGCTGGCCGAAGCAGCGGATAAAGGCTTGCCGCATGCGCTCAGGATCGGCAAAGCCGACCGCATGGGAAATGACAGCCAGGTTTTCAATGCCTTCCTCGACCCGCGGCCGCGCCGTTTCAGCACGCAGGCGCTCCACCGCCTTGGCGGGTGTCTGCCCCGTTTCCCGGAAGAATGCTCGGCTGAACTGCCGCGGGCTAAGGTGGGCGGCTTCGGCAAGCCGTTCGACCGAAAGGCGCTGATGCAGATGCGAGCGGGCAAAGGTGAGCGTCTTTCGAATACGGTCTGACGGCGGATCGAGGTCGAGCAAGGTCGAATACTGTGATTGTCCGCCGAGCCGCCGGTGGTAGACGACGAGATCGCGCGCCACCGCGCGGGCCGCCTCGATGCCCAGGTCCTCTTCGATCAGCGCCAGCGCCAGGTCGATGCCCGCAGTGATACCGGCCGAGGTCCAGACATGGTCGTGCTTGACGAAGATGCGGTCGGCCTCGACCCGGACCTTGGGGTAGAGCGCCTGCAACTGCGGTGCATGGCGCCAATGGGTCGTGGCATACCGGCTGTCGAGCGATCCGATCGCCGCTAAAAGAAAGGCGCCAGTGCAGACGCTGGCAACGCGCCGGATACCATCCGTTGCTGCCCGCAACAGGTCGACGGTTTCGGCCCGGGCTCCGCAGGCCGGTTCGGCCGGGCCGCCGACGACGATCAGGCTGTCGAAGCGCTGGTCGGCGAGGCGCTCGCTGCTTACGCCGACGCCGTTCAGGTCGAAGACCGTGCCGCCTTCGGCGGAGACCACACTCAGTCGGTATGTTCCCTGACCCAACCGGTTGGCAATGCCGAAGGCGGCCAGCGGGCCGCTCAGATCGAGCAATTCGAATCGTGAAAATACGAAGAAACCAATATGCATGTGTGTCTTAAATCATTGGAAGAATGTCATTTCAGACGAAAACTGCACGCAGGATAAGGAGAACGTCAATCGCCCATCTTGTCGCATGACAAGGGCGAGTTTCGTGGTTCTGGAAGGTGTAGGGCATTTCTCGCCGATCGAGACGCCAAGGGAGGTTGCGACCGCGATCGCGACTGTCCTTGCCATGCTCGACATCCGCACGGCGGAACGGAATGCTGACGGGGCGCCGTCACCGACTTGGCGACTGCCCTTGACGGCACGAGAAGATGTAGCTGTAGAGGCTGCCGACGACGAACGGCAGCGTGAAAGCTGTGATCGTCACCACCGCGAGCAGCGGCCCGGCGTTTAGTGCCAATGTGGCCAGCATCAGAATGCTGCCGGATATCAGCATCAGGCGACCGGTGAGCCGATGCGTCGCCGCCCAGTTGGCTGGGTCGGCGAGTGTCCACGGCAGGCGGAGACCGGCGAAGCCGTTGGGCTGCGATTTCGGCATCACATTGCCGATGACGACGGAAAGCAGACCCATGGCGAACGCGATGACCCGGACCATCGACACGTCTACACCGAGGCCGACGAGCACGATGACGGTCTGTATCGCCGTAAAGAGTGCAAGAATGCCGGTGGATGCGGCGGCGGCAACATGGCGGCCGGCCTGTCGTCCGGGTGCGAAACGGTCGGCGAAAACCATCAACGCCAGAACGACCGTTGCACCGATTGGCGCCATCAGCAGCGCTCGGTCACGTGGCCAGAATCTATCAGCTTTGCCGTCGACGCCCCAATGGATCGGAAGCTCGGTGCTGGGTGGTACCATGAGATAGCCGGCGAGCGTCGCGGCGACGAGCGCGGCGGCCAAAGGCAGCACGAGGGGAGAACGCAGCACCGATGTCATGGCGTTTGATCCTTCTTGCCGAGAAGTCCGCTCAAGGCTTCTTCCAGGATGGACATGTTGAGATGATAGATCAGGCTCGTGCCACGGCGTTCGACCGCGACCAGTTCGGCATCGCGCAGCTTGTTGAAATGCACCGAAAGGGTCGGTTTGGTCAGGTCGAAATGGCCGGCGAGCTCGCCGGCACTCATCGGGCCGCTTTTCAGCAGTGTCAGAATTTGTCGCCGCACCGGGTGCGAAAGCGCTTCGAAGACGGTGTTGATCCGCATGGGCCATGATCCGTTGTTATCTATTAGTTAGACAAATATCTAATTAGAGTCAACACGAAGAAGTGGGCCCCCTTGAATACCCAGGCATAATGGACGCCAATAACGTCAAGGCTCTCGCCGAGCCGACGGGCAACAGTGGAAAATGGATGAGGTCTGGAGGATGCGGTCCGCTGGAGGTCGCTATTTGCCTGTGGCGTTGGCCCTCAGCCAGGTGGTCTGGCGCCGCGCGCGGCGCAGTGCCGTAAAGGCGGCGCCGACAGAGATGACGATAAGGGTGACGAGCAGCACTTCGCCATCGCCGAGCCACAGCCCTTCAAAAGCGGAGACGACGGCGGCGAACGTGATCGCTGCCATGCGGTGCTGTTTTGCCATCGGGCCGGAAAAATCGCTCGGTGCACCATTGGCGCGTCCGAGTTCGCGAACATAGGCGGTGAGCACGGCGAACGCGCCTGCGGCAAAGCCGAGCGCGGGCAGGCCGATGCCATAACCGGCGCCGACGAGAATGAAGAGGTCGGCGACCCGGTCGGGAAACTCGTTCCAGAAGGGCCCATCAGGTGCACCCTTGCCGCCCTCGACGGCGACCATTCCGTCAAAGAGATTGCAGAGAAGCCGCATCTGGCAGAACAGGGCAGCCGCGATGAAAAGCAGGGACCGAAGTCCGTCTTGGGCTTCGCTTGTCAGCCAGAAGGCAATGCCTGCCAGTGCGGCGGCGGCTATGCTTGCCTGCGAAATGTGGTTGGGCGTGATCGCCATCGCGGCGAGGCGCCGGGCGATTGCCTGCGCCCAGCGGGTGTTGCGGCTGGCCAACGGCCTTCGATCGCCGGTTTCTGTCATTGGTCAAGCTCCCCGCGGCTTATCGAATAGTTGTAGAGCACTGCGTAACTGCTCGATACCAACAGCGGCACGGCAATGGTTTTGAGAATTTCTGGTGTTCCGGCTGCCGCGTGCACGGCGACGAGGATGCTCGTAGAGGCAAGGCAGGCGAGGAGCGGCGGCATCCAAAGCTGCGAGGTACCGCGGAAACGAAGAGACAGCGCGTCGATCGTCGATTTCAGGCAAAGCGTCAGACCTGCCGAAAGCGCGCCCTGCACCAGGCCGGCGACGAGTGGCCGCGGCATTGGGTGGTGCCTGTTGGCAAACAGTGCCCAGCCGCCCATGGCCAGGAAAGCAAAAAGCACATGGACGATGCTGCTGCGGGAAAGGGCGCGCAAGTTGCCGCTCATGTCAGCGACCACCAGTATCGCGTCAGGTGAAAGAAGATCGGCGCCGAGAACACGACCGAATCCAACCGGTCGATCAAGCCGCCATGGCCTTCGATCAGGTGGCCCCAGTCCTTCACCCCGCGATCGCGCTTGATCGCCGACATCACCAGCCCGCCGAAGAAGCCCATCATCGTGATGATGAACGACATCACCCCGGCCTGAAGCGGCGTAAACGGCGTGATCCACCAGAGCGAGGCGCCGAGCAGCGTGGCGCTGGCTACTCCGCCGACGAAACCCTCTACTGTTTTTGATGGCGAAAGTTTCGGCGCGATCTTGGTCCGCCCGAACAATTTGCCCCAGACATATTGCAGCACGTCGCTGGATTGCACGACGATCACCAGGAAGGCGATCAACAGTACATTTCGCCCCTCGTAGCCGGGTATCTGTAGTGTCAGCAGTGCCGGCACATGCGAGGCGCAAAACACGCAGATCATCAGCGCCCATTGCACTTCTGAGATCCGCAGCAGGAAGTTTTGCGTGTCGCCCCGCAGGACCGCGATGATCGGCATCAGCAGGAAGGCATAGACAGGAATGAAGATCGCGTAGATGCCATATTCTTCCGCCCAGAGCAGATAGTAGTTGATCGGCAGGGCCAGGAAGAAGGCGGCGGCGATCGCCCAATGGTCGGCGCGCCGCGTGTTGATCAGCGTGATGAATTCGCGCAGCGCTGCAAACGAGCAGAAGGCGAAAAGTAGCAGCACCCCGGCACGTCCGGCGATGAAGGCAATGGCGATGAGGAAGACCATTGCCCACCAGGCCTTGATGCGGGCGTTGAGGTTCTCGATCGCGCCATTGGAGCCGTCGGGCGAGAGCTTTCGCTGCAGCACGTAACCGACTGACGAGGCGAACAGCAGGATGCCCCCGACGCCGAGCAGCAAAGTGACCATGTCGGAAGTCGTCGTACTCATGCGTCGTTGTCCGTCTGTGCCGGGGCGAGGGAAATGAGTGCGCCTTGCGCCCTGGCGATGAAGTCTTCCTTGCTCTCGTCTGGTTCAACCTTCAGCGGTTCGCCGAAGTTGATCGTGCAGATCAGCGGTATCGGCACGAACTCGCCCTTCGGCATCACGCGATTGAGATTGTTGATCCAGACCGGGACAAGAGCCACGTCCGGCCGCTTGCGCGCGAGGTGATAGAGCCCGCTCTTGAACGGCAGCAGCTTGGCCTCGGTCTGGTTGCGGGTGCCCTCGGGAAAGACGATCAGCGAGGCACCTTCGTCCAGTGCCGTCGCCATCTGCTCGACCGGATCGCTGGTGCGTGCGGCGGGGTCGCGCTCGATCAGCACGGCATCGAAGACGTCGCGGCCGATGAAGGATGTCAGCTTCGACTTCAGCCAGTACTCGGCGCTGGCGACGGGGCGCGCGCGTTCGCGCAGCCAGGGCGGCAGCACCGCCCAGATCAGGATGAAATCGCCATGGCTGGAGTGGTTGGCGAAATAGATACTTTGCTTCGGCGGCAGGCCGGTTTCGTGCCAGAGCGCCCGGGCCGCCGTCAGTGCGCGGGCAAACATCATGATGGCGACAGAAGCGACTTTGGCAAGCAGATGGCGAATCATGCGGCCCTGATCCCAACTGGAAGATATGCCGGTGTCGAGGGGCGCCTTGCCCATCGTGTTCGCATGCGTTTCACGCCCTGCAATAAAATGATCAAATGTTGCCCCTCAAACTTGCGACCCGTCGTAACCCCAGGCTGCATCGGTCGACTTTACGCGATTGCGTCCGCTTCACAAGCGGCCGAAATCGCTCCTGGGATGATGACGTGCGGGCTGCGTAGATTCTTCGATCCCGGCATGTTTTTAGCTGGCGCGCCGGAAATCATGCGACGCCACACCGCAGCCTTTGGCCCAAGGCGGACTCCATCGAGCGTTGACCGCTTGCAACTCAGCCGCTAATTTTCAAGCGCAACAAGAGGAGCGTCGTCCAATGCGCCAGTAATGCCCGGTGAAAACCGATCTCGCCTCAACTTCGCTCGCGAAGGGGATGGACGATGGCATTGCTCGATCCGCAACCGACGGACAGACGCCGAGGCATCTTTTGCCTTCGATCTCTATTCTCTCCACCGTGAGCGGTCGTATTTGGACAGGTTTCCAAGGACCGATTATGCAAAACATATCCTCCAAGGGTCGCGACCGGTGACGCCGGAACTGATCGCCGCCGCCCGCAGCGGACAGTGGCAGGCGCGACTGACGCCCGGTGATTTGCCGAAGGGCTGGCTGTCCGACATTTGCGGCAAGAAGATCCTGTGCCTGGCCTCGGCCGGCGGCCAGCAAGCGCCTATTCTGGCGGCGACGGGCGCCGAGGTCATCGTCTTCGATATCTCGGAACGGCAGCTCGATCAGGACCGGCTGGTGGCGGAGCGGGAGGGCCTGCCGCTGACAGTCGCCCAGGGCGACATGCGCGACCTCTCGGTTTTTGCCGATGGCACCTTCGACATCATCTTCCATCCGATATCGAACCTCCATGTGCCCGACATCCAGCCGGTCTGGCGCGAATGCCACCGGGTGCTGAAGATGGGTGGTCGTCTGCTGGCAAGCTTCTACAATCCGGTGGTTTTCATCGGCGATCGCGACCCGAGCTACGCCGAACAGGGCCTCATTCGGCCGGCCTATGCGCTTCCCTTTGTCGAGGCCGAGCATCTCGCACCCGATCTGGTGCGTGCCAAGATCGACCGAGGCGAAGCTTTGGTGTTCGGACATAGTCTGGCCGAACAGATCGATGGCCAACTACGGGCAGGCTTCGTGCTGGCGGGCTTCCACGAGGACCGGCAGCCTGTGCCGCGTTTCCTGATCGACGAGTTCCTGCCGATCTTTATCGCGACCTGCGCCATCAAAAGCGATCTCGGTCAATGATGTGATGTCGGTGCGCAGCTTTCTGAACGCACCGGACGAAGCCGAACAGCCGCAATGCCCGTCGCGGTGCTGCGGTTGCTTTTCGCAATACGCGAGCGTCGATCTGCGTGACTTGTTACGCGGCGTTACTGTTACGTACTCCCCAAGGCTGCGGTTTTCATTCTTTTCTGTTCATCTGGCAAACTGAAAAGGATCTGGAAATATGCGCTTCATAGCTTTGTTGTTTGTGCCCTTGACGATCGCTCTGCTGGGGCTTTCGGGCTGTGCCACGACGTCCTCGAGCAATACGACCTACGCGCAGCCGCAAACATTTGCCCCCGGTCTCGGGGCCTCGAATACGGGCAACGCCACGGCGGCTCCAGGCTACTATTGACGCTCGGGCGGCTTGCCATCTGCTGGCAAGCATAAATCCGCGGCGGGCGGCGCCCGGCGCGGACGGCTCCTGTTTGCCGATGTTTGGTCCAGGTGGCCAATCGGCGTCTTGACCGCCAGCCGGCTTGCATTCGTCGGCCAAAAGTTGCAAACAGCGGCGAACCATCAGGGAACACGCCATGAGCCTCTCCAAGCGCACCACCCGCCCGCTCGATCACCTCGTGCTGCCGGTGGATACGCTTTCGCAGGCGCGCCGTCGGCTTGTTGATCTCGGCTTCACCGTAGCGGAAGATGCGCGCCATCCCTTTGGCACCGAGAACGCCTGCGTCTTCTTTGCCGATGGCACCTATCTCGAACCGCTTGCGGTCGCGTCCCGCGAAGAGTGCGAGGCTGCAGCACTCGATGGCAATGCCTTCGTTGCGCGCGACCAGGCGTTCCGGTTCCGTCAGGGGCCGCAGGGTCTGTCGGCGATCGTGCTCGGCACTGAAGATGCCGCGATGGACCACATGCGGTTCCGTGCCCGTGGCATCTCGGGCGGCGACATGCTGGAGTTCTCGCGGCCGATGCGGCTGCCGGACGGCCGGGAAGGGCTCGGCTCGTTCCGGCTCGCCTTTGCCGCCGACCTGCGCTCGCCGGATTTCTTCCTGTTCAGCTGTCAGCGGGTGCGCGCGCTTCCAACGGATCGCAGCGCGCTCGAGCGGCATGAAAACGGCGTGCTCGGCATTTCCGAGGTCGTGCTTTCGGAGACGAACCCGACCGACTTTCAGTACCTGCTGCAAGAGGCGGTCGATGAGCGCCAAGTCGAAGCGCATTCCTTCGGTATGGATATCGAGACGACCAACGCCAGGATCTCGGTGCTGAGCGCGGCAGGTATGGAGGCCTTCTTCGGTCGCTCTGTTAGCAGCGCCGAGCGCGGCTTGCGCGGTCGCGCCGTGATTTTCCGTGTCGCGGACCTCGAAGTGACGCGCGCGCATTTTGCGCGAAACGATATCGAATTTTCAGAAATGGGCGGACGCCTCATTGTTCCCGAAATCGCGGGGCAAGGGGTGATCTTCGCGTTTGGAGCTTGATGATGGAAACGAATGCCAGAGTAGTCGTCGGTGAAGGTGCCAAGCAGGTCGCCTTCTCGCAGAAGGAGCGGTTGTCGCTGATCGCCGGCCCTTGCCAGATGGAAAGCCGCGAGCACGCCTTCATGATGGCGGGAAAGCTTGCCGAACTGTGCAAGTCGCTTAATATCGGCCTCGTTTACAAGTCCTCCTTCGACAAGGCCAACCGCACGTCGCTGTCGGGCAAGCGCGGCATCGGCCTCGACACGGCGATGGAGATCTTTGCCGATCTCAAGAAGGAGTTCGGCTTCCCGGTCCTGACCGATATCCACACCGAAGAACAGTGTGCGGTCGTCGCTAAGACCGTTGATATCCTGCAGATCCCGGCCTTCCTGTCGCGCCAGACCGACCTTCTGGTGGCTGCTGCCAAGACCGGCCGCGCCATCAACGTCAAGAAGGGCCAGTTCCTGGCGCCTTGGGACATGAAGAACGTGCTTGCCAAGTTCACCGAAAGCGGCAATCCGAACATTCTTCTGTGCGAGCGTGGCGCGTCCTTCGGCTACAACACACTGGTTTCAGACATGCGCTCGCTGCCGATCATGGCCTCGCTCGGCGCCCCCGTCGTCTTTGACGCCACTCACTCGGTGCAGCAACCGGGCGGGCAGGGCGGTTCGACCGGCGGTCAGCGCGAGTTCGTCGAAACGCTGTCGCGGGCGGCCGTTGCCGTCGGCATTGCCGGCCTGTTCGTCGAAACCCACGAGGATCCGGATAATGCGCCTTCGGATGGCCCCAACATGGTGCATCTGAAAGACATGCCGCGGCTGCTCGAAAAGCTGCTCGCCTTCGATGCCGTCGCCAAGGGCTGAGACAGGCTCGTGAAATTTTCATGAACCCCGGTGGCGCGGCTGTTTTTACATCTTGCGCGCCTTTGAAATTCCCGGGCCTTCGCTTATGACAGGCCCGACCCACCACCGTCCTCAAGCAGGGAAGAGATCATGACTGCAATCATCGACATTATCGGCCGGGAAATTCTGGACAGCCGCGGCAACCCCACCGTCGAGGTCGACGTCTATCTGGAAGACGGAAGCTTCGGCCGCGCAGCCGTGCCGTCGGGTGCCTCGACCGGTGCGCATGAAGCGGTCGAACTGCGCGATGGTGGAACTCGTTACCTCGGCAAGGGCGTCGAGCGCGCCGTCGACGCCGTCAACGGCGAGATCTTCGAGGCGATCGGCGGCCTCGATGCGGAAAACCAGATCCAGATCGACAAGACGATGATCGAGCTTGACGGCACTGCCAACAAGTCGCGCCTCGGCGCCAACGCCATCCTCGGCGTGTCGCTTGCCGTCGCCAAGGCTGCGGCGGAAGCTTCCGGCCTGCCGCTCTACCGTTACGTCGGCGGCCCGAACGCGCACGTGCTTCCGGTTCCGATGATGAACATCATCAACGGCGGCGCCCATGCCGACAACCCGATCGACTTCCAGGAATTCATGATCGTTCCTGTTGGTGCCGATACGATGCGTGATGCGGTCCGCATGGGTTCGGAAGTGTTCCACACGCTGAAGAAGCAGCTTTCAGCCGACGGTCACAACACCAATGTCGGCGACGAAGGCGGCTTTGCACCGGGTCTGGCGTCCGCGCCGGCAGCACTCGACTTCATCATGAAGTCGATCGAAAAGGCTGGCTACAAGCCGGGCGAAGACATGTTCATCGCGCTCGATTGCGCCGCGACCGAATTCTTCAAGGACGGCAAGTACGTGCTCGAAGGTGAAGGCCGCACGCTCGAGCCGGGCGCAATGGCCGAATACCTGGCGGAACTCGCTGGCAAGTACCCGATCTTTTCGATCGAAGACGGTATGGCGGAAGACGACTGGGATGGCTGGAAGGCTGTGACCGACCTCATCGGCAACAAGTGCCAGCTCGTCGGCGACGATCTGTTCGTCACCAATTCCGCGCGCCTGCGCGACGGCATCAAGATGGGTGTCGCCAACTCGATCCTCGTCAAGGTCAACCAGATCGGATCGCTGTCGGAAACGCTCGACGCTGTCGAGACGGCACACAAGGCACGCTACACTGCGGTCATGTCCCACCGTTCGGGCGAGACCGAGGACGCGACGATCGCCGACCTCGCGGTTGCCACCAACTGCGGCCAGATCAAGACCGGCTCGCTGGCCCGTTCCGACCGGCTCGCAAAGTACAACCAGCTGATCCGTATCGAAGAGCAGCTCGGCCTGCAGGCCAAGTACGCCGGCCGTTCGATCCTGCGCGGCTGATAGCCTCGCTCCATCGCTGAAAATTCGACCCGCTCACGGCTGCCGTGGGCGGGTTTTGCTTTATCCGGTCACTCATGGTCAACGGTCGGTTAATCAATGCCCGCTAGTCTCTCCCTATTGCGTATCAGGGTGTGGACGGGATGTGGACACGGCATCATAAGAAACGGAAACTGGGTCGGCTGGTGCTGCCGCTGATCGCGGTCGCCTTTCTCTCCTATTTCGGCTATCATTCCATTCACGGCGGCTACGGCTTGAAGGCGACGGAGCAATTCGATCGCCAGATTGTCGAGCGGCAGGCACGGCTGGACGAGCTTACCAAACGGCGCACGACCCTCGAAAAGGAGGTTCAGCTGATGAGCGACGGTTCGCTGGAGCGTGACATGCTGGATGAGAAAGCTCGCCTCGCGCTCAATATGTCGCGGAGCGACGAAATCGTTATTTTCCACCGCATGACGAATTAACCGAAATTCGGTTAATTGATGTTTCACGTTTAAATTCAATAACTTGCGCGGAATGTGAGCCATGCAAATATGGCATTGCTGTGGCGCTTTTCTTTCCCTATGGTAACCCTCAAAGGCTAACCATTGGGAGGAATGAATGGCTCCGCGAAAAACCGCGTCCGTCTCCAGCCGTAAGACCGCAGCAAAGCCGGCCAAGAAGGACCTGAGCGGCGGCAATATCGCCGAATTCACCAAAGAAGACGAACTGAAAGCCTACCGCGAAATGCTGCTGATCCGGCGTTTCGAGGAAAAGGCCGGCCAGCTCTATGGCATGGGTTTCATCGGCGGCTTCTGTCACCTCTACATCGGCCAGGAAGCTGTCGTCGTCGGCATGCAGATGGCTCTGAAAGAAGGCGACCAGGTCATTACCGCTTACCGTGATCACGGCCACATGCTGGCCTGCGGCATGAGCGCTCGTGGCGTCATGGCCGAACTCACGGGTCGTCGCAGCGGTCTTTCCAAGGGGAAGGGCGGCTCGATGCACATGTTCTCCAAGGAAAAGCATTTTTACGGCGGTCACGGTATCGTCGGTGCCCAGGTGTCGCTCGGCACTGGCCTTGCCTTTGCCAATCGCTATCGCGGCAATGACAATGTCAGCGTCGCCTATTTTGGTGACGGCGCGGCCAACCAGGGCCAGGTCTACGAAAGCTTCAACATGGCGCAGCTGTGGAAGCTTCCGGTGATCTACGTGATCGAGAACAACCGCTACGCCATGGGCACCTCGGTCACCCGCGCATCGGCGCAGACCGATTTTTCGAAGCGCGGTGTTTCGTTCGGCATCCCCGGCTTCCAGGTTGATGCTATGGACGTTCGTGCCGTCAAGGCAGCGGGCGACGAGGCTGTCGAGTATTGCCGCTCGGGCAAGGGCCCGATCATCTTGGAAATGCAGACCTACCGCTACCGCGGTCACTCCATGTCCGACCCGGCGAAGTACCGCTCGAAGGACGAAGTGCAGAAGATGCGGTCGGAACACGATCCGATCGAGCAGGTGAAGGCGCGTCTGACTGAGAAGGGTTGGGCGAGCGAGGACGAGCTGAAGCAGATCGACAAGGACGTCCGCGACATCGTCGCCGACAGCGCCGATTTTGCCCAGGCCGATCCGGAGCCGGATGCATCCGAGCTCTACACCGATATCCTGCTTTGATCCGGGGAGGCTCAAACATGCCAGTAGAAATTCTCATGCCCGCCCTTTCCCCGACGATGGAGGAAGGTACGCTCTCGAAATGGCTGAAGAACGAAGGTGACAAGGTCTCCTCCGGCGACGTCATTGCCGAGATCGAGACTGACAAGGCCACCATGGAAGTGGAAGCCGTCGACGAAGGCACGATCGGCAAGCTGCTGATTGCGGCTGGCACCGAGGGCGTCAAGGTCAATACGCCGATCGCGGTCCTGCTGCAGGACGGCGAAGGTGCTGGCGATATCGCCGCACCGAAGGCCGAAGCGCCCAAGGCTGCCGCCGCAAGCGAAGCACCGGCCGCCGCAGCTTCGGCGCCGGCACCGGTTGCCGCCCAGCCGAACGTCGAAGTCGCGGCCGATCCGGCGATCCCGGCAGGCACCGAAATGGTGACGATGACCGTGCGCGAAGCTCTGCGCGACGCCATGGCCGAAGAAATGCGCTTGAGCGACGACGTTTTCGTCATGGGTGAAGAAGTCGCCGAATACCAGGGCGCCTACAAGATCACGCAGGGCCTGTTGCAGGAATTCGGCGCCCGTCGCGTCATCGACACGCCGATCACCGAACACGGCTTTGCCGGCGTCGGCGTCGGCGCTGCCATGACCGGCCTGCGCCCGATCGTCGAGTTCATGACCTTCAATTTCGCCATGCAGGCGATCGACCAGATCATTAACTCCGCCGCCAAGACGCTCTACATGTCCGGCGGCCAGATGGGCGCGCCGATCGTGTTCCGTGGCCCGAGCGGTGCTGCGGCCCGCGTCGCCGCCCAGCACTCGCAGTGCTATGCCGCCTGGTACAGCCATATTCCGGGTCTCAAGGTCGTCATGCCCTACACGGCAGCCGACGCCAAGGGTCTGCTGAAGGCGGCCATCCGCGACCCGAACCCGGTCATCTTCCTCGAAAACGAAATCCTCTACGGTCACTCCTTTGAAGTGCCGAAGCTCGACGATTTCGTGCTGCCGATCGGCAAGGCCCGCATCCACAAGGTCGGCAAGGACGCGACCATCGTTTCCTTCGGTATCGGCATGACCTACGCGGTCAAGGCGGTTGCTGAGCTCGAAGCGCAGGGCATCGACGTCGAGCTGATCGACCTTCGCACCATCCGTCCGATGGACCTGCCGACGGTGATCGAATCCGTCAAGAAGACCGGTCGTCTGGTCACCGTCGAAGAGGGCTATCCGCAGTCTTCCGTCGGCACCGAGATCGCCACCCGCGTCATGCAGCAGGCCTTCGACTATCTCGATGCCCCGATCCTGACGATCGCCGGCAAGGATGTGCCGATGCCTTACGCCGCGAACCTCGAGAAGCTCGCGCTTCCGAACGTCGCAGAGGTCGTCGATGCGGTGAAAGCCGTTTGCTACAAATAAGGGGAGGGCCCTTCGATGCCTATCAACATCACAATGCCTGCCCTCTCTCCGACGATGGAAGAAGGCAATCTGGCCAAGTGGCTGGTCAAGGAAGGCGATAAGGTCAAGTCCGGCGACGTGATCGCCGAGATCGAGACCGACAAGGCGACGATGGAAGTCGAGGCCGTCGATGAAGGCACCGTTGCCAAGATCGTCGTTCCTGCCGGCACCGAAGGCGTCAAGGTCAATGCGCTGATCGCAGTTCTTGCAGCCGACGGCGAAGATGTTGCCGCGGCCGCCAAGGGCGGCAACGGCGTAGCGGCACCAGCCCCGGCCGAAAAGAAGGAAGAGACGGCGGCAGCGCCCGCAGCCGCGACCGCTCCGGCACCTGCCGCAGCTCAACCGGTGGCGGCAGCGCCGCAGGCGGCCAAGGCGGACACTGGCACCCGCGTCTTCTCGTCGCCGCTCGCACGTCGCCTCGCCAAGGATGCCGGCATCGATCTTTCGGCAATCGCCGGCTCTGGCCCGCATGGCCGCGTGATCAAGAAAGACGTCGAGTCCGCTGTTGCCGGTGGCGGGGCCAAGCCGGCCGCTGCGCCAGCAGCAGGTGCCGCAGCTCCCGCTGCAGCGCCGCTTGCCAAGGGCATGTCGGAAGACGCCGTTCTCAAGCTGTTCGAGCCCGGCTCCTACGAGCTCGTGCCGCATGATGGCATGCGCAAGACGATCGCCAAGCGTCTCGTCGAATCCAAGCAGACGATCCCGCACTTCTACGTCTCGGTCGATTGCGAACTCGATGCGCTTCTGGCGCTCAGGGCCCAACTTAACGCTGCGTCGCCGGAAAAAGACGGCAAGCCGGTTTACAAGCTCTCGGTCAACGACATGGTGATCAAGGCGCTGGCGCTGGCATTGCGCGATGTTCCGGATGCAAACGTGTCCTGGACCGACAGCAACATGGTCAAGCACAAGCACGCCGATGTCGGCGTTGCCGTGTCCATCCCGGGCGGGCTGATCACCCCGATCGTTCGTCAGGCGGAGCTGAAGAGCCTGTCTGCCATCTCCAACGAGATGAAGGACCTCGGCAAACGCGCCAAGGACCGCAAGCTGAAGCCCGAGGAATATCAGGGCGGCACCACGGCGGTCTCCAACATGGGCATGATGGGCGTCAAGGACTTCTCCGCTGTCGTCAACCCGCCGCATGCCACGATCCTTGCGGTCGGTGCCGGCGAGGAACGCGTCGTCGTCAAGAACAAGCAGATGGTCATCGCCACTGTGATGACGGTTACGCTCTCGACCGACCATCGCTGCGTCGATGGCGCACTCGGCGCCGAACTGCTCGGAGCTTTCAAGCGCTACATCGAGAACCCGATGGGCATGCTGGTCTGATTTGGACAAGGACCGGCCTTCGGGCCGGTCCGTTCCTTGATCGCAACGCCGAAGGCGGGCCCGGACGATGAAAACAGTTCTCTGCTACGGTGACAGTCTGACATGGGGCTATGACGCGTCCGGTTTCGGCCGTCATGCGCTGGAAGACCGTTGGCCGAGCGTGCTGCAGAAGTCGCTCGGGCCGGACGTTCACGTCGTTGCCGAAGGGCTGAACGGACGCACGACCGCCTATGATGATCACCTTGCCGATTGCGACCGTAATGGCGCACGCGTGCTACCCACCGTCCTTCACAGTCATGCGCCGCTTGATCTGATGGTCATATTGCTCGGCTCCAACGACATGAAGCCGATCATTCATGGCACGGCTTTCGGTGCGGTGAAGGGCATCGAGCGCCTGGTCAATCTCGTGCGCCGTCACGATTGGCCGGTTGAAACGGCGGAAGGTCCTGAAATCCTGATCGTTTCGCCGCCGCAGCTTTGCGAGACGGCAAACAGTGCGTTCGCGGCGATGTTCGCCGACGGCATCGAACAGTCGGCGATGCTGGCGCCGCTCTATCGCGACCTTGCCGACGAACTCGATTGCGGGTTCTTCGATGCCGGATCGGTTGCAAGGACAACGCCGCTCGATGGTGTGCACCTCGACGCTGAAAACACCCGTGCGATCGGCCGTGGTCTCGAGCCGGTCGTCCGGATGATGCTTGGTATCTGAGATGGCGGATAACGTCACCATCAGACGGGCGGAACGAAATGAGGCGGCCGAACTCGCGGTTCTCGTCGATATCGCCTCGCACGGCTTTGCCGCCTGGCTGTGGTCCGGCGCAGTTCTCGCCGGCGCGGCCGATACGGCGTTCGAGCGCGGGCGCAACAAACTGCGCGAAGATATAGGGCCGGGACACTGGCAGGATGCAATCGTTGCCGATGTCGACGATGAAATTGCAGGCGTGTCGATCGGCTACCGCATCGACGCATCGGCGGTTGAGACCGAAGCAGTGCATGCTGTGCTCGAACCCTTGCTGGCACTGCAGCGGCAGGTGGTCGGTCACTGGTTCATCGATAGTTTGGGCGTCTATCGTCACCGGCGCGGCCGCGGCATCGGACGCAGATTGCTAGCACATGAAATTGCACGCGCCGGCTCGGCGCCGGTGAGCCTGATCACCGAAAGCCACAATGACACGGCG
Organism: Ensifer sp. 4252; assembly: GCF_050434565.1. Taxonomy (NCBI): domain Bacteria; kingdom Pseudomonadati; phylum Pseudomonadota; class Alphaproteobacteria; order Hyphomicrobiales; family Rhizobiaceae; genus Ensifer; species Ensifer sp. 4252. Next base: position 130,263 of record NZ_JBNDIU010000001.1, on the reverse strand, counting down.
CAGGCACTCTACAGGAAAAACGGTTTCGAGGAGGCGGCTCGGGCTGAGGCCGTGCCGCTCTTCGAAGCCAGCAGAAAACACGACTGGGTGCTCTTCACCCGCAAGGTCGCTTGAGACAAAGGCAGGAAACACATGGCTGAGAATTACGACGTCATCGTCATCGGTTCGGGTCCGGGGGGCTATATCGCCGCCATTCGTGCGGCACAGTTGGGCCTCAAGACCGCGGTTGTCGAGCGCGAGCACCTGGCGGGCATCTGCTCCAACTGGGGCTGCATTCCGACCAAGGCGCTGCTGCGCTCGGCCGAGGTGCTGCACTACGCCCAGCATCCGGGCAGCTACGGCATCAAGATCGAGGGCGCGGTGACGCCGGATCTCAAGGCGATCGTTGCCCGCTCGCGCGGCATTGCCGAACGCATGAACGGCGGCGTCGGCTTCCTCATGAAGAAGAACAAGGTCGACGTCATCTGGGGTGAGGCCAAGCTGACCAAGCCCGGCGAGATCGTCGTCGGCAAGATGACGAAGGCTATCGTCCAGCCGCAGGCGCCGTTGCCGAAGAACACCAAGGGCGAAGGCACCTACACCGCCAAGCACATCATCATCGCCACCGGCGCCCGTCCGCGGGCACTGCCGGGCATCGAACCGGATGGTAAGCTGATCTGGACCTATTTCGAGGCGATGAAGCCTGAGGAAATGCCGAAGTCTCTGCTGGTCATGGGCTCGGGCGCAATCGGCATCGAGTTTGCATCGTTCTACCGCACCATGGGCGTTGACGTAACCGTGGTTGAGATCATGCCGACCGTGATGCCGGTCGAGGACGCCGAAATATCCGGCGTTGCCAAGAAGCAGTTCGAAAAGCAGGGCATGAAGATCCACCTCGAAGCCAAGGTGACGAAGGTCGAGAAGGGCGCGAATTCGGTCACCGCCCACGTCGAGATGAAGGACGGCAAGGTCGAAAAGATCACGGCCGACCGGATGATTTCCGCCGTCGGCGTGCAGGCCAATATCGAGAATATCGGTCTTGAGGCGCTCGGCGTGAAGACCGATCGCGGCTTCATCGCCATCGATGGTTACGGCAAGACCAACGTGCCGGGCGTCTACGCGATCGGCGACGTCGCCGGTCCGCCGATGCTCGCGCACAAGGCCGAACACGAGGCCGTCATCTGCGTCGAGAAGATCGCTGGCCTGCCGAATGTCCACCCGATGGACAAGCTGAAGATCCCGGGCTGCACCTACTGCCACCCGCAGGTCGCCTCCGTCGGTCTCACCGAAGCCAAGGCAAAGGCGGAAGGCCGCGAGATCCGCGTCGGCCGCTTCCCCTTCGTCGCCAATGGCAAGGCCATTGCGCTTGGCGAAGACCAAGGCATGGTCAAGACGATCTTCGACAAGAAGACCGGTGAACTGCTGGGTGCGCACATGGTCGGCGCCGAGGTGACCGAGCTCATCCAGGGTTTCGTCGTCGCCATGAACCTGGAGACCACAGAAGAAGACCTGATGCACACGATCTTCCCGCATCCGACGATTTCGGAGACGATGAAGGAAAGCGTGCTCGATGCCTATGGGCGTGCGCTGAACGCCTGATGGGACTGGCCGTCGCCGGAACTTTTGGCTCGATCCCGCATTGAGGACCCGACCTTGTCCTCAATGTACGGAGATCATCATGAGCTTGAACGGCGTCGGCATCCTGGCTGCGATCATCATCGGCGGTTTGGCCGGGTGGCTCGCGGAGCGGTTCATGAGCAGCGATATGGGGCTGTTCATGAACATAGCGCTCGGCATCATCGGAGCGGTGGTGCTGAACTTCATTCTGGCAGCCTTCGGCATGGCTTTTGCCGGCTGGCTCGCCTATCTGGTCATCGGCTTCATCGGCGCCTGCCTGCTGATTGCCGTCGGCCGCGCTGTCAAACGATAGCCTGCGACGCTTCCAGCGCCAGCGGTCGGGCTGTCGAGCAAAAGGTGGCCTGACATTTCTCGTCGAGCCATCTATATAGATCGAAAAAGGGTCTGCCGGCACGAAGCCGCAGCCGCCGCGACGAGGAAGACAGTATGGTAACGGTGTTCGATGCCGTCTCTGACCGGGCGCAACGCGTCCGCCATCCGGAAAAGGCCCACAAGCCCGATACCGAAATGCTGCGCAAACCGGAGTGGATCCGCGTCAAGGCGCCGACCTCGAAGGGCTATCAGGAGACGCGTGAGCTGGTGCGTTCGCACAATCTCGTCACGGTCTGTGAAGAGGCTGGTTGCCCGAACATCGGCGAATGCTGGGACAAGAAGCACGCCACCTTCATGATCATGGGCGAGATCTGTACTCGCGCCTGCGCCTTCTGCAATGTCTCGACCGGCAAGCCGAATGCGCTCGACATGGCGGAACCCGAGAACGTTGCCAAGGCCGTCAAGCAGATGGGCCTCTCCCACGTCGTAATCACCTCCGTAGACCGTGACGACCTGGCCGACGGTGGCGCCGAACATTTCGAAAAGGTGATCTGGGCGATCCGCGCCGCTTCGCCGCAGACGACAATCGAAATCCTGACGCCCGACTTCCTGAAGAAGCCTGGCGCACTTGAGCGCGTCGTCGCCGCCAAGCCTGATGTGTTCAATCACAACATGGAAACCGTACCGGGCAACTATCTCACCGTCCGTCCAGGCGCCCGATACTTCCACTCCATCCGCTTGCTTCAGCGCGTCAAGGAACTCGATCCAACGATGTTCACCAAGTCCGGCATCATGGTCGGCCTCGGCGAAGAGCGTAACGAAGTGCTGCAACTGATGGACGATCTGCGCACCGCCGACGTCGATTTCATGACCATCGGCCAGTACCTGCAACCGACGCGCAAGCACCACAAAGTCGAGAAGTTCGTCACGCCGGAGGAATTCAAGTCCTACGAGACGGTCGCCTACACCAAGGGCTTCCTCATGGTCGCCTCGAGCCCGCTCACCCGCTCGTCGCATCATGCCGGCGACGATTTCGCCCGCCTGCGGGCAGCGCGCGAAAAGAAGCTGCTGGCTGCGGCCCAATAGGGCTGAGGCATTTCGAAACAACAGGAACTCCGGCCCCAGCGCCGGAGTTTTCGTTTGAAGATCACTCATCTCGGGCGGTGGGCGTTGCTTCTCAGTTGCGCGCGGAACTTGCGTTTTTTTTGGCCGATCGCGTATCGGCTGTTCCCTCTTCCTTGATCGAAATGCCGACGTCTCGATACAGATCGAACCAGGACGGCGCTGTTCTGTTGAAGAGCGCACGCCGGGGACTGGCGACCGATCGTGAGCTTTCGATCGTGACTACGATGCAACCGACCACGGACCGGGATTGCTTGCGGGGGAGTTTCTCGATGGATCAGTCAATAGCGTCTGGAAAGATGAACTATGTCGACGATGCCGCGGCTGCCGATCATATCCGCAGTGCCAGGCGTATCCTCGTGGTCGGGTGCTCCGGCGGCGGCAAGTCGACGCTCTCACAGAAGTTGGCTCGACACTTCCACCTTACCTACATCTCGATCGACCGCGATATTTTGTGGTTGCCCGGCTGGGTCCAACGCGATCGGGCCGAGCAGCGCCGGCGCATCGTCGAAAGCATAGCGGCAGACCACTGGATCATGGATGGTACCAACCCTTCCACCTTCGACGTCCGTGTCCCAAGAAGTGATGTCGTCATCTGGGTGCGCATGCCGCGGCTTCTCTGTGTCTGGGGTGTGGTCACCCGCTGGCTGAAATATCTCGGGCGCACCCGCCCGGAGATGGCGCCGGGCTGCATCGAGAAGGTCGACTGGGAGTTTCTCGAATTCATCTGGACCTTCGAGGACGAGTTCTCGCCGCGTATCGTCGCAGGCATTGCCCAACATGGCCCGAATGTGCCGGTTCTGCAGTTGAAATCGCGGCGCCAGATGCAGAGGCTTCTTGATCTTCTCGGCGTGCCCGCTTAACTCCCCTCTATGCCGCACTTTGAAACGAACCATGTCGTCAAGCACACGGCCGACCAGATGTTCGATCTCGTCGCCGATGTCGAACACTATCCGGAGTTCCTGCCGCTCTGCGAGGCGCTGACAGTGCGCACGCGCAAGGAGAGGGATGGCAAGGTGCTGCTGCTGGCCGACATGACGGTCGGCTACAAGGCGATCCGCGAGACATTCACGACGCAGGTTCTGCTCAACAAGGCCGAGCGCCTGATCGAGGTCAAATACATCGACGGCCCGTTCAAGTATCTCGACAATCGCTGGCGCTTCGAGCCGGCGGGCGAGGGGCAGTCGATCGTGCATTTCTACATCGACTATGAGTTCAAGAGCCGCATCCTCGGCGCCTTGATGGGCTCGATGTTCGACCGCGCCTTCCGCATGTTCTCCGATGCGTTCGAGAAGCGTGCCGACAAGATCTACGCCGTCTGAGCGACCTCTGTCAGCATCTCTAGCGCCGTTCGGATAGTTGCCAGCCGCACGGCGTCGCGACCGATATCTCCGTAGCGCATCTCGCGATGCAGGGCAGTGCCGTTGCGCCCTGTTGCCGACAGATGCACCAGGCCGACCGGCTTTTCCATCGATCCGCCGCCCGGGCCGGCAATGCCGGTCACGGCGACGGCAAAGTCAGCCTCGGAGCGCGCGACCGCGCCGCGCGCCATTTCGATGGCCGTCTGCCTTGAAACGGCGCCGTGAGCGGCGAGCGTTGCCGGATCGACGCCGAGCATCTGGATCTTGGCGTCGTTGGAATAGGTGACGAAACCGCGGTCAACGACGGCGGACGATCCGGAAATCTCCGTCAGTGCACCGGCAATCAGTCCGCCCGTGCAGGATTCGGCGGTAGCGACTTTGAGGCCGCGCGCGGTGAAATCGGCAATGATCCTGCCAGCCGTCGCTTGGATATCAATCGGCCACATCGTGGGTTCCCCCTGATGTGTAGACAACGGTTGCGGTGGCGATTGCGGCGATACCCTCGCCGCGGCCGACAAAACCGAGCCGCTCGTTCGTCGTCGCCTTGACCGAGCAGCGGTCGAGTTCGATGCCGAGCATGTCGGCAAGGTTCTCCCGCATTGCCTGGCGATGCGGCCCGACCTTGGGCGCCTCGGCAATCAGCGAAATATCTGCATTGGTGATCGTGCCGCCGCGCTGGCGCACGATGTTTGCGGCATGTTCGAGGAAGATTCGCGAGGGGGCACCCTTCCATTGCGGGTCGGATGGCGGGAAGTGGTCGCCGATATCGCCGGCACCGCAGGTCGCAAGCAGCGCATCGGTGAGCGCGTGCAAGGCAACGTCGGCATCGGAATGGCCGGAGAGCTTCTTGGTGTGCGGGATCAGCACGCCGCAAAGCGTCACGCCATCACCTTCGACCAGCTGGTGCACGTCATAGCCATTGCCGGTGCGAACGTCCGGAATGAGATGCCGCTTGAGTTTTTCGTCGGCCATGGCGATGTCCCTTTTCAGTGTGAGCTTGACGTTGTCGACCGTGCCTTCGACGAGAACGACCGGGATGCCTGCCCATTCGGCGATCGAGGCGTCGTCGGTAAAATCCGTTCGTCCGCTTGTCGCTGCGGCTCGGTGGGCGTCGAGAATGGTCTTGAGGTCGAATGTCTGCGGCGTCTGTGCCGCATGAAGGTGATTGCGCGAAACGGTTTCGGTCACCATGCCGGTCGCGTCGGCACGCTTGAGCGTGTCGGACACGGCAATTGCCGGCAGCACGGCACGGGCTCCCCTTGTCAGCGCATCGGCGCAGCGCGACAACAGGGCGTGATCGGCAAACGGGCGCACGGCGTCGTGAATCATGACGTAACGTGAGCCTCTTGCCGCCACGGCTTCAAGACCTGCGAGAACCGATTGTTGCCGCGTTGCTCCTCCGTGAACCACGATCAGCTCGCGCGCCGGCGATCGCCTGCGTGCCGCCGCCAGAAAATCCTCGTCATCGGGATGGATGACAACCACGATCGGCCCGGTCCCCGGCCATGTCGCGAAAGTGTCAAGCGTATGGGCGATAACGGGCTTGTCGCCGATGGTGCGGTACTGCTTCGGCCCTTCGGCCGACTGTCCCGCGCGTTCGCCGCGCCCTGCTGCAACGATCACTACGCCGCAGGAAAGCTGTTCTTCAGGCTGCATCTTCTGTATGTGGTCCCGGATTTCGCCAATCTTCGCCGTGATGTACCGCGAAGGTCCATGCTTTGCCAGCCGAGCAGGGAAATTTGCCCGATGCATCGAAATCGCTTGGCAAGCCAAAGAACTATGTCTAAAAATAGTGCAAGAACAACATGTGCCTGAAAGATATGCATTTGCCAGCTCCGGCTCTGTCATCACTGCTTCGGATCGGGAATATAGAAATCCGCAACCGGGTGGCGCTCGCCCCAATGTCTGGTGTGACGGACCTGCCGTTTCGCACCTTGGCGTGGCGCTTCGGCGCGGGGTTTGTCGTGACGGAAATGGTGGCGAGCCGTGAACTTGTCGGCAACGCGTCGGAATCCTGGGCCCGGCTGAAGAACTCCGGCATCAAACCGCACATCGTCCAGCTTGCCGGACGCGAGGCCCATTGGATGGCCGAGGCGGCAAAAATCGCAGCCGCAAACGGTGCCGACATCATCGATATCAACATGGGTTGCCCGGCAAAGAAGGTGACGGGCGGCTATTCCGGCTCAGCGCTGATGCGCGATCCTGACCATGCTCTGTCCCTGGTCGAGGCAACGGTGAACGCCGTGGATGTGCCGGTCACCCTGAAGATGCGGCTCGGCTGGGACGAAAACTCGATCAATGCGCCGCTGATAGCAAGAAGGGCGCAGGAGGCCGGTGTCCAGGCAATTACCGTGCACGGCCGCACCCGCATGCAATTCTACACCGGCAGAGCCGATTGGGACGCGATCCGTGCGGTGCGCGAGGTCATTTCCGTGCCGCTGGTCGCCAATGGCGACGTCGACACGGTGGCGGATGCGGAAGAAATCCTCAGGCGTTCCGGCGCCGACGCCGTCATGGCCGGCCGGTCTTCGCAAGGGCGTCCGTGGCATGTCGGCGTTCTCGCCGGTGCTGTAAGCCATCCCGACCAGGCGGAGATCGCCGACATTTTCGCGGAGCACTATGAGATGATGCTCGAATTTTACGGTGTCGACACCGGCTTGCGGCATGCGCGCAAGCATGTGGGCTGGTATCTCGACCGTTTCGCGCCCGATCTTGCTGGAGCAGATAAGGGGGCGATCCTGACGTCGACCGATCCCAAATCCGTTGCAGCGCGTGCTGCCGATGCCATTCGCAGTTCACAGGCGATCATCCCTGCGGAAGGGATCGCAGCATGACCGAAAAGCCCAATATTCCGGAAGCCTCGGCTGCTGCTAGCGGGCTGTCGATGGCGGTGCTGAACGCCATCCAGAACCCGGTGATCCTGGTTGATGAAAACGGTCTCGTTGCCTTTGCCAACTGGGAAGCCGAGTCCTTCTTCGGCGCCAGTGCCAACCATCTGGCCCGCCACGACATTAGCGCCTTTATACCGTTTGGCAGCCCGCTGCTGACGCTGATCGAGCAGGTGCGCGAGCGCAAGGCGCCGGTCAACGAGTATCGCGTCGATTTGAGTTCGCCGCGCCTCGGCGCCGACAAGCTGGTTGATCTCTATGTGGCGCCGGTCATTTCCGAGCCTGGCTCCGTTGTGGTCGTCTTCCAGGAACGGTCGATGGCCGACAAGATCGATCGTCAGCTGACGCATCGAGCGGCGGCGCGTTCGGTCACAGGCCTTGCTTCGATGCTGGCACACGAGATCAAGAACCCGCTTTCCGGCATTCGAGGTGCCGCGCAATTGCTGGAGACCTCCGTCAACGACGAGGATCGGGCGCTGACGCGGCTGATCTGCGACGAGACCGACCGGATCGTCTCGCTGGTCGATCGGATGGAAGTGTTTTCCGACGAGAGACCCGTCGATCGCGTACCGCTCAACATTCACTCGGTGCTCGATCATGTGAAGGCGATCGCCAAGGCGGGCTTTGCGCGCCGCATCAAGGTGACGGAGAATTACGATCCATCGCTTCCGTCGGTCTTTGCCAACCGCGACCAGCTCGTGCAAGTGTTTCTCAATCTCATCAAGAACGCGGCGGAAGCAATCGGCGATCGGCCCGAAGGCGAAATCATGCTCACGACCGCCTATAGGCCGGGCATCCGCCTTTCGGTCGCTGGCACCCGCGAGAAGATTTCGCTGCCGCTCGAATTTTGCGTGCATGACAACGGTCCGGGCGTGCCCTCCGACCTGCTGCCGCACCTGTTCGATCCGTTCATCACCACCAAGACCAATGGTTCGGGCCTTGGACTGGCGCTCGTCGCCAAGATCATCGGCGGGCATGGCGGCATTGTCGAATGCGACAGCCAGCAGAACCGTACGACTTTCCGCGTCCTGATGCCGGCCTCCAAGGGGCAGGCGGCGGATGAAGACGACATGCTTATGACAAAAGGAAACATTGCATGACGGGTGCCACGATCCTCGTCGCGGATGACGACGCAGCCATTCGCACCGTGCTCAACCAGGCGCTGAGCCGCGCCGGCTACGACGTCCGCATCACGTCGAACGCGGCGACGCTCTGGCGCTGGATCTCCGCTGGCGATGGTGACCTTGTCGTCACCGACGTGGTGATGCCCGACGAGAATGCCTTCGATCTGCTGCCGCGCATCAAGAAGGCGCGCCCGGACCTCCCGGTTCTTGTCATGAGCGCGCAGAACACGTTCATGACGGCGATCAAGGCCTCCGAAAAAGGCGCCTACGATTATCTGCCAAAGCCTTTCGATCTGACCGAGCTGATCGGCATTATCGGTCGGGCGCTTGCCGAACCGAAGCGCCGCCCGCCCAAGATCGACGACGATTCGCAGGACGGCATGCCGCTCGTCGGCCGTTCGGCTGCAATGCAGGAAATCTACCGTGTTCTCGCCCGCCTGATGCAGACCGATCTCACACTGATGATCACCGGCGAATCCGGCACCGGCAAGGAGCTGGTCGCACGCGCGCTGCATGACTACGGCAAGCGTCGCAACGGGCCCTTCGTTGCCATCAACATGGCCGCAATCCCACGGGATCTGATCGAATCGGAGCTGTTCGGTCACGAAAAGGGTGCTTTCACCGGCGCGCAGACGCGCTCGACCGGTCGTTTCGAGCAGGCCGAAGGCGGCACGCTCTTCCTCGACGAAATCGGCGACATGCCGATGGACGCGCAGACGCGGTTGCTGCGCGTACTGCAACAGGGCGAGTACACGACGGTTGGCGGCCGCACACCGATCCGCTCGGACGTGCGCATCGTCGCGGCAACCAACAAGGATCTGAAGCAGTCGATCAACCAGGGCCTCTTCCGCGAGGATCTGTATTATCGGCTAAATGTGGTGCCGTTGCGCCTGCCGCCGCTGCGCGATCGTGCGGAAGACATTCCCGACCTCGTGCGCCACTTCGTCCAACAGGCCGAGAAGGAAGGTCTGGACGTCAAACGTTTCGACCAGGAGGCGCTCGAATTGATGAAGGCGCATCCGTGGCCGGGCAACGTGCGCGAACTCGAAAACCTCGTGCGCCGACTGACCGCACTTTATCCGCAGGACGTCATCACGCGGGAAATCATCGAAAACGAGTTGCGCTCCGAGATCCCCGACAGCCCCATTGAAAAGACGCAAGCGCGCAGCGGTTCGCTGTCGATCTCGCAGGCCGTCGAGGAGAACATGCGGCAATATTTTGCCAGCTTCGGTGACGCGCTTCCCCCAAGCGGTCTTTACGAGCGCGTGCTTGCCGAGATGGAGTATCCTCTGATTCTTGCGGCATTGACGGCGACGCGGGGAAACCAGATCAAGGCCGCCGATCTCCTCGGCCTCAACCGCAACACGCTGCGCAAGAAAATCCGCGAATTGGGCGTCTCGGTCTATCGCAGTTCGCGCACGGCTTGACTTGCTCATAGCCACCGTTGCATTTTCGCCACAATGCGTTGCTTGAACGTGTTATGACCGCCGAATCGAGCGGTGTTGCACCGCTTTGCCTGGCCTCTGGAGCTGTGGCTCATGTGCAACAACTCCGATTGACGGTCCGGTCAACACCTTGACCCGGAATTTAAGTGAGAATTGCCGGTGCCTGTGGGCGCCGGTTGGGGGAATGCTTTTACATGGTGGATGCAATGGCCTTGCCGCTGGGCACAGATGACGGAGTCGCGGCGCAGGACCGCCGCGCGTCCTTTGCCCTGCCGGGCCTGATGCTGGCGATCGGCGCACTGGTCTGCGCAACCCTGTCTCTCCTCGTTCTGCTTGGGCTGACGCCGATCCGTCTGGAGCGCAACGTCTTCATTGCCTGCGCCGCGATCAACGGCCTGTTCGTGGTCGGGCTGATCTATCTCATTGTTCGCGAGATCCTCAGATTGCTTCGCGCGCGTCGCAAGGGCCGCGCCGCCGCACGGCTTCACGTGCGCATCGTCGCGCTGTTTTCGATCGTCGCCATCACACCTGCCATTCTGGTCGCGATCTTCGCCAGCATAACGCTGGATGTCGGCCTTGACCGCTGGTTCTCGCTGCGCACGCAGGCCATCGTTCGGTCGTCGATCAGTGTCGCCCAGGCCTATGTGCTCGAGAATGCCAGCTATCTTCAGGGCCAGACCGTATCGATGGCAAACGATCTGGAGCGCAATCGGCAGCTCTACAGTCTCGACCGAACCGGCTTTACCGAGTTGGTGACGCGCCAGGCGAGGGGCCGCGGCATGCTTGGCGCCTTCCTCGTCCGTGCCGATGGCAGTGCCATTCTCCAGGCCAATATCTCGACGGAAAAGCCCTTGCCGGCGATCCCGCCGGACGCACTGAAAAGCTCGATTTCCGGCCAGCCGACATTGATACCACCAGGGATTACCAATCTGGTGGGCGCGGTTATCCCGCTTGACGACATTCCCGGCACCTATCTCTACACCGTCCGCAACGTCGATCCAGAAGTGATGCGCTCGTTGCGGCTGATGGAAGAAAACACCGCCGAATATAAGACCCTGGAGGCCGGGCGCGCCTTTACGCAGATTGCCTTCGGCGTTCTCTACATCGGCTTTGCACTGATCGTGCTGCTGGCGGCAATCTGGACGGCAATCGCGGTTGCTGACCGTATCGTCCGACCGATCAGGCAGTTGATCGGTGCCGCCGACAGCGTTGCCTCGGGCAACCTCGACGTCGTGGTGCCGGTGCGGGCCGTCGACGGCGACGTCGGCAATCTTTCGCGCACGTTCAACAAGATGGTTTCGGAAATCCGCACCCAGCAGGAGCAGATTCTGGAGGCCAAGGATGAGGTCGACCATCGGCGGCGGTTCATCGAGGCCGTGCTTTCAGGCGTCACGGCAGCTGTCATCGGTGTCGGCCGCGATCGGCAGATCACCATTGCCAACTCTTCTTCGGAAGAGTTTTTGAAAAAGACAGCGCCGGATCTGCTCGGTGCCGATCTGCGGGTGGTCGCGCCTGAGATCGAGGAAGTGCTGGTCGAAGCGGAAAGCCGATACCGCAACAACTTCCGCAAGCAGATCAATATCATGCGCGGCGGAACCGAGCGCACGCTCAACGTGCAGGTGACGCGCGAAGAAGGCGGCGAGGCAAACGAGTCCTACGTCATCACAATCGACGACATCACCGACCTTGTGATTGCGCAGCGTTCGACCGCCTGGGCCGATGTCGCGCGCCGTATCGCACATGAAATCAAGAACCCGCTGACGCCGATCCAGCTCTCTGCCGAACGCCTGAAGCGTCGCTACGGCAAGCAGATCGATCAGGAGGACCGGGTTGTTTTCGACCAATGCACCGACACGATCGTCCGCCAGGTCGAAGATATCGGCCGGATGGTCGACGAGTTCTCAGCCTTTGCCCGCATGCCGAAGCCGACGAAAGAGAAGGCGGATCTGCGCGCCATTCTGAAGGATGCGGTGTTCCTGCGCGAGATGGGCAACAACCACATCAGCTTCATTCGCGAGTTTGGCGACGAACCGCTCGAAGGCATGTTCGATGGCCGCATGCTCGGTCAGGCTTTCGGCAATATCGTCAAGAATGCCGTGGAGTCGATCGAAGCGATAGCGACAGATGCCGTCCGTGGCGAGCCGAAAGTACTCGTGCGTGCGCAGCGGGACGCAACGGGCGGCCGGTTTATCGTCGATGTCATCGACAATGGCAAAGGCCTTCCGACCGAGAACAGACACAGAATTTTAGAACCGTATATGACGATGCGCGAGAAGGGCACGGGCCTTGGACTCGCCATCGTCAAGAAGATCATTGAGGACCATGGCGGACAACTGGAATTGCACGACGCACCGGCCGATTTCGATGGCGGCGTCGGAGCAATGATCCGCGTGATCCTGCCGCCCGCCGGAGAAGCCGGGGGCGAAGACACTTTGAAGGGTAAGGGTACGAGCGATGGCCGCTGACATTCTGGTTGTGGACGATGAGGAAGACATTCGCGAGATCGTATCCGGCATCCTGTCCGACGAGGGGCACGAGACCCGCACGGCTTTCGACAGTGACAGTGCGCTCGCAGCGATCAGCGACCGCGTGCCGCGGCTCGTCTTTCTCGATATCTGGATGCAGGGCAGCCGTCTTGATGGCCTCGCTCTGCTTGACGAGATCAAGGGGCGTCATCCTGACTTGCCGGTTGTGATGATCTCGGGTCACGGCAACATCGAGACGGCCGTCAACGCCATCAAGCGCGGCGCCTACGATTTCATCGAGAAGCCGTTCAAGGCCGACCGCCTGATCCTGATCGCCGAGCGGGCGCTCGAGAACTCCAAGCTGAAACGCGAAGTCTCGGAGCTGAAGAAGAAGTCGGGTGATCCGGTCGAGCTGATCGGAACCTCGGTTGCCGTTTCGCAGCTCCGCCAGACCGTGGAAAAGGTGGCGCCGACCAACAGCCGTATCATGATCCAGGGACCGTCCGGCTCCGGCAAGGAGTTGGTGGCGCGGATGATCCACCGCAAGTCGACCCGGTCGACCGGCCCGTTCGTGGCGCTCAACGCCGCAGCGATCACGCCCGATCGCATGGAAATTGCGCTCTTCGGAACCGAGGGAACGCCGGGGCAACCGCGTCGAACGGGTGCACTCGAAGAGGCGCATGGCGGCATCCTCTATCTCGACGAGGTCGGCGAAATGCCGCGTGAAACGCAGAACAAGATCCTGCGTGTTCTCGTCGATCAGCAGTTCGAGCGGGTCGGTGGCACCAAGCGCGTCAAGGTCGATGTCCGCATCATCTCCTCGACGGCCTACAACCTCGAAAACATGATCTCCGAGGGTCTCTTCCGCGAAGATCTGTTCCACCGGCTGGCCGTCATCCCCGTGCGGGTGCCGGCGCTGGCCGAGCGTCGCGAGGATATCCCGTTTCTCGTCGATATGTTCATGCGCCAGGTCAGCGAGCAGGCGGGCATTCGCCCGCGCAAGATCGGCGACGATGCGCTCGCGGTGTTGCAGGCCCATGACTGGCCGGGCAACATTCGCCAGCTGCGCAACAATATCGAGCGCCTGATGATCCTTGCCCGCAGTGACGGTCCGGATACCCCGATCTCCGCCGACATGCTGCCGACCGAAGTTGGTGATACCTTGCCGAAGATCTCCGCGCAGGGCGACCAGCACATCATGACGCTGCCGCTGCGCGAGGCTCGCGAAATGTTCGAGCGCGATTATCTGATCGCTCAGATCAACCGATTCGGCGGCAACATTTCCCGTACCGCCGAATTCGTTGGCATGGAGCGGTCGGCGCTTCACCGCAAGCTGAAGTCGCTGGGCGTTTGAGCGATAAACTCCTTCCGGCTGGTGGCCGCCTGTTCCTTGAGTGAAAGAACGACATGAAGGTGATCATTTGCGGCGCGGGGCAGGTCGGCTACGGCATCGCCGAGCGGCTTGCCCAAGAAGACAATGACGTTTCGGTGATCGATACCTCGGCGGCGCTGATTGCCAACATTACCGAAAGCCTCGATGTGCGCGGCTATGTCGGCCACGGCGCCCATCCGGATGTGCTGGCAAAAGCCGGCGCCGACCAGGCTGACATGCTGATTGCGGTCACGCTGTTCGACGAGGTCAACATCGTCGCCTGCGAAGTGGCGCATGCGATCTTCAGCGTGCCGACCAAGGTCGCCCGTATCAGAGCGCAGAATTATCTGGCGCCGGAATACGCCAACCTGTTCTCCCGCGAGAACGTGCCGATCGATGTCACTATTTCGCCAGAGGTCGAAGTCGGACGATTGGTGCTGCGGCGCATATCGTTCCCGGGCGCTACGGATGTGGTGCGTTTCGCCGACGACCGTATCGCCATGGTGGCGATCGAATGCATGGAAGATTGCCCGGTAGTCGACACGCCGCTGCAGCAGTTGAGCGAGCTGTTTCCCGATCTGCAGGCCACCGTGACCGGTATCTTTCGCAACGGCAAGCTAATCGTGCCGCATTCGTCGGATCAATTGCAGACCGGCGACCTTGCCTATGTCGTCTGCGACCGCGATCATGCGCGCCGGACGCTGTCTCTGTTCGGCCACGAGGAACAGGAAGCGCGTCGCATCGTCATCCTCGGCGGCGGCAATATCGGTTATTTCGTTGCCAAGGCGATTGAGGAAAACCAGCCGAGAACCCGCGTCAAGCTGATCGAAAGCGACCGCGACCGGGCCGTGATGATGGCTGACAAGCTCAGCAGCACGGTGGTCCTCAACGGTTCTGCGATGGATCAGCGCATCCTGATGCAGGCCGACGTGCAGGACGCAGACCTGGTCGTGGCGCTGACCAACAACGACCAAATCAATATCCTCGGCAGCATGATGGCAAAACGCCTGGGCGCCAAATCGACACTCGTCCTGATCAACGAGCCGTCCTACCAAGATTTTGCGGGAACCGCCGGCGTTGATGCCTATATCAACCCGCGTGCGGTCACGATCTCGCGCGTGCTCCAGCATGTGCGCAAGGGGCGCATCCGCTCGGTTTATGCCGTCCAGAAGGGGACGGCGGAAGTGATCGAAGCGGAAGCGCTGGAGACGTCGCCGCTGGTCGGCAAGGCGCTGCGCGAACTGGATCTGCCCGGCGGCATCCGCATCGGCGCGCTTTATCGGGACCAGACATTCATTCGCCCGCACGGCGACACCAAGATCAAGGCCAAGGACCGCGTGGTGCTCTTTGCGGCCGCCGATGCGGTGCGCCATGTCGAGCAGCTTTTCCGCGTCAGCATCCAGTTCTTCTGAGGTTAAACAAACGCCATGCCGAGAATTGCCTATGTCAACGGCGCCTACGTGCCGCACGCCGATGCTGCCATCCACATCGAAGATCGCGGCTACCAGTTCGCCGACGGGGTCTACGAAGTCTGCGAGATCCGTCATGGCTTCATCGTCGATCTGACCCGGCATCTCGACCGCCTCAGCAGATCCCTAAGTGAACTTCGCATCGATTGGCCGATGAGCCGTGCCGCGCTGATCCACGTCATTCGCGAGGTGCTGCGCCGCAATCGGGTGCGAAACGGCCTGTTCTACATGCAGGTCACGCGCGGGACCGCACGGCGCGACCACGTGTTTCCGGTAAAGGGTACCGTTCCGACTATCGTGGTGACGGCAAAGCGCACCGATGCGGCCGCGATCGCCCGCAAGAATGCCGAAGGCATCTCGGCAATCACGGTCCCGGAGAACCGCTGGGATCGCGTCGACATCAAGTCGGTCGGCCTGCTGCCGAACGTGCTTGCCCGCCAGAAGGCGAAGGAAGAGGGCGCCCACGAGGCGATCTTCGTCGATCCCGATGGCACGGTGAAGGAGGGGGCCGCCACCAATGTCTGGATCGTCGATCGCGATGGCGTCTTGCGCACGCGCGCGGCCGATCACGGGATTCTCAGAGGCATCACCCGCACGACGCTGAGGGATGTTGCAGGGCCTCTTGGAATCAAGATCGAGGAACGGGCCTTCTCCGTCGACGACATGCTCGCAGCGCGCGAGGTCTTCATCACCGCCGCAACGAGCATCTGTTTTCCGGTCGTTTCCATTGACGGCAAACCGATCGGCAACGGTCATCCGGGAAGCATAGCACAGAATATTCGTGAAGCCTTTTTCGACGTTGCGGAAAAGACATTGATTTGATACCAAACTGACAGAGGTGTCGGGGGAAGCGTACTTGTGACGCCTCTGATTGAAAAAACAGACAAAATGCACCGGCGCGAGACGTCGGCAAATAAGAAAGAATCGGCGCGATGGCGGAACGTTCTCAGAACTTGCAGGATCTTTTTCTTAATACGGTCCGCAAACAGAAGATTTCTCTGACAATTTTTCTTATCAATGGCGTCAAATTGACGGGCGTCGTCACGTCTTTTGACAATTTCTGTGTCTTGTTGCGCCGCGATGGTCATTCGCAGCTCGTCTACAAGCACGCGATCTCGACCATCATGCCGGGCCAGCCGCTGCAGATGTTCGAGAACGAAGAAGCCGCATCCTGACGGGACGTTAGGCACATTACCAAACGGGATTCAAAGTCGTCGTCGATCATTCCGGAGCTTGAAACGCTCCGCGACGACATGCGCGCGGTCGTGATCGTGCCGGTTCTGAAAAAGACCGGCAGGCAGGCGGCTGAAACTCTCTCTGCAACCAGCCCCCGCACCGATGAAAGTCGGCTGGAGGAGGCGACGGGCCTGGCACGGGCGATCGACCTGAACGTCGTTCATGGCGCCATCGTTTCGGTGGCGCAGCCAAAGCCGGGAACGCTTCTGGGCACCGGCAAGATCGAAGAGATCGGTCACATCCTCGTCGAACAGGATGCCGGCCTGGTCATCGTCGATCACCCGCTGACGCCGGTGCAGCAGCGAAACTTGGAAAAGGAATGGAACGCCAAGGTCATCGACCGGACGGGCCTGATCCTTGAAATTTTCGGGCGCCGCGCCTCCACCAAGGAAGGCACGCTGCAGGTCGATCTGGCGCATCTCAACTACCAGAAGGGCCGGCTCGTACGAAGCTGGACCCACCTTGAGCGTCAGCGCGGCGGTGGCGGCTTCATGGGCGGCCCCGGCGAAACCCAGATCGAGGCGGACCGGCGCTTGCTGCAGGACCGCATCGTCAAGCTCGAGCGCGAGTTGGAGCAGGTTCGCCGCACGCGGCAACTGCACCGCTCCAAGCGCAAGAAGGTTCCTCACCCGATCGTGGCCCTTGTCGGCTACACCAACGCCGGCAAATCGACTCTGTTCAACAGGATGACCGGAGCCGGCGTGCTGGCAGAGGACATGCTGTTTGCAACGCTCGACCCGACGTTGCGGCGGCTGAAGCTGCCGCATGGCCGCATGGTGATCCTGTCCGACACCGTCGGCTTCATCTCCGACCTGCCGACGCATCTTGTCGCTGCCTTCCGTGCGACGCTTGAAGAGGTGCTTGAGGCCGACCTGATCCTGCATGTGCGCGATCTTTCCGATCCGGACAATCAGGCGCAGGCAAGCGACGTTCTGCGCATCCTTGCCGATCTCGGTATCGACGAGAAGGAAGCGGCAGCGAGGCTCGTCGAGGTCTGGAACAAGATCGACCGGCTTGAGCCGGAAGCGCGCGAAGCCCTCACGAACAAGGCTGCAAGCACTGATAACACCGTGGCGGTCTCGGCGATTACAGGCGAGGGCGTCGATGTGCTGCTTGCCGAGATCGGTCGTCGCCTGTCCGGCGTATTGACCGAATGCACCGTCGTTCTCGGTGTCGACCAGCTGCAGCTTCTGCCCTGGGTCTACGAACACGCGATCGTCGACGGCCGCGAAGATCTCGAGGACGGCACGGTCAGTCTCGATCTTCGCCTGACCGAAAACGAGGCCTTGGAACTGGAGCGGCGTCTCGGCAACGGGCCGAAGCCCGTGGCGGAAGACTGGTAAACGCTTTTGTCTGAGGCGCGGTTGTCGCCTCAGGCCAGTTGCCGTTCGATTGCCTTGGCTGCTTGCCAGAGTTCTTCCATTCGTTCCAGCGTAGCCGCTTCGAGCGTTTCTCCGTGAGCTTCAAGCTCGTGCTCGATATGGGCAAAACGGCGGCGGAACTTGGTGTTGGTGCCGCGCAGCGCCATTTCAGGGTCGGTGCCGACATGTCGGCCGATATTCACCACCGCAAAGATCAGGTCGCCGAGTTCATCGGCCACCTTTGCACGGTCTTTTTCGCGCAATGCTTGGCGTAGTTCGCCGATCTCTTCCTCGATCTTGTCGAGGATCGGTTCCGGCTCCGACCAGTCGAAACCGACCTTGGCGGCACGCTCCTGCAGTTTCAGTGCTTCGACGAGGGCCGGGAAGCTGCGCTGGATCGAACCCAGATGACTGGCAGCGCCGTCGGACGGCAAGCCGCGTTTGGCGTGCCGCGCCTGGCGCTCCGCCTTTTCGGCCTGTTTGATCTTGTCCCACTGGTTCTTGACGGCTTCCGGAGTGTCGGCGTCCGAACGGGCGAAGACATGCGGGTGACGACGGATCATCTTTCGCGTCACTGCCTCGACGACATCGCCGAAGGCAAAATCACCGGCCTCTTCGGCCATGCGGGCGTGAAACACCACCTGCAGCAGCAGGTCGCCCAGCTCGTCGCAAAGGTCATGCATGTCGCCGCGCTCGATCGCGTCGGCAACTTCGTAGGCTTCTTCGATCGTATAGGGCTTGATCGTTTCGAACGTCTGGACGACGTCCCATGGGCAGCCGGTTTCCGGCTGCCTGAGCGCCTCCATAATGTCGAGAAGGCCCTTGATGTCGCGTGATGGTTCCATGGGATCAGTTCAACGGAATGGTGTTGTCGCCCTTGCCCGACTGGTAGCTGTCGGACAGGTGCTGGTAGCGGTCGCGGATGCGCGCGTCCTGGGCAGCAAGCTTCTCTTGCGTTGCTTGGTCGGCGTCCTTGGCGAGCGCTGCGATCGACGACGACTTCCAGAACGCGTTGTTCTGCGCGTAGCCGCCGGGTTCAAGCAGGAATACTTCTTTCAGGATCTTCAGGTCGTGCGGAATGGAGAAGCTGTCGCGCGAATCTTCATGGCTGAAGAAGTAGTAGAAATTATCGAATCCTGCCCAGGTGATCGCCGACAGGCACATCGAGCAGGGCTCGTGCGTGGAAAGGAAGATCAGATCGCGTGTATCAGGCTTTTCCGCCATCTCGTAGAAGCGCTTGAGCGTGTGCACTTCACCGTGCCACAGCGGGTTTTCGGTCTCGTTGTTCGTTTCGGCGAGAACGAGAGAAAGATCGGACTTGCGCAGGATCGCGGCGCCGAACACCTTGTTGCCCGCCGCGACACCCTTTTCGGTCAGGGGCAGGACGTCCTGCTCGATCACGTTCAGTAGCCGCTCGGCCAGTTCGGATTGCATCATCTCTCTAGTCTCCGGCAGATGTGTAGCGGCATTTAACGGAGGTTGCCCATCGGGCGCAATGGCCACGGGCAGGGCCATCAACCGGCTTTTCCGGAGATATTTGCTCAAAATGCCGCACGGTCGAGCAAAACAATACGTGGCCTCAAAGCCATTGAAATTTCTGTTTCTTCAATTGCTCTGGGCGATGCGGGATATTCAGCGCAGCCTGTAGAAGGAACAGATTGCAAGAACATGCCGCAGCAGCTCTCCGTCTTTCCCGCATTCTTTCGCGTCGCGCAAAAGCGCGTGGCGGTGTTCGGCAATGGCGATGAGGCCTTCGCAAAAGTGCGATTGTTGCTGAACACCGAAGCGGCGATCGTTGTCTATGCCGATGGCCCCGAGGCTGACTTGGCGGCATTCCTGCGTGATCGTTCAATTGCGACCATTCGCGAGCCCTTCAACCCGCAACAGCTCGAAGGCGCTGTCCTGGTGTTTGCCGCGACCGGCGACGCGGCGGAAGATCGGCAGATCGTTATTGCGGCGCGCGAGCAGAAAATCCCGGCAAACGCCGTCGACCAGCCCGACTACTGCGATTTCTTCACGCCGGCGCTGGTCAATCGCGCCCCGGTCGCCGTCGCGATCGGGACGGAAGGCGCGGGTCCGGTGCTTGCCCAGATGATCCGGGCGCAGATCGACCAGCTGCTGTCGCCGTCGCTTGGGCGCGTTGCGTCGCTCGCCGCCAGCTACCGTGACGCCGTCGATCGACTGGTGCCGCGGGGTGTTGCACGCCGCCTGTTCTGGCGCCGGTTCTTCCAGGGGCCGGTCGCAGATAAGGTGGCACGTGGTGATGTCGCCGCCGCGCGCCGCGAAGCTTCTCGCTTGCTCGATGCCGCGCATTATGCCGCCTCGGGCCATGTCTGGCTGGTCGGTGCTGGTCCTGGCGCCGAAGACCTGCTGACGCTCAGGGCGCAGCGCGTGATGATGGAAGCCGATGCGATCGTCTATGATGCGCTGGTGCCGCAGGCGATCGTCGACATGGGCCGCCGCGATGCGGAAAGGCTGTCGGTCGGCAAGCGCAAGGGTTGCCACACGAAGTCGCAGGACGAGATCAACCAACTGCTGGTGAAGCTCGCGGGCGAGGGCAAGCGCGTCGTTCGCCTGAAGTCCGGCGACCCACTCGTGTACGGCCGCGCTGGCGAAGAGATGGCAGCGCTGCGCGACGCTGATATTACCTATGAGATCGTGCCCGGTATCACCTCCGCCTTTGCGGCTGCTGCCGATTTCGAACTGCCGTTGACCTTGCGCGGCGTCGCATCGTCGCTGGTCTTCACTACCGGCCATGATTTGACCGGTGAAGTGCTGCCCGACTGGGCGCGGCTTGCCGTATCGGGTGCCACGATCGCAGTCTATATGGGCCGCACCGTCGCTGCGTCGGTTGCCGGTCGCCTGATGCAGGCAGGGTTGCCGGCAGAAACCACCGTGGCTGTGATCGAGAACGCCAGCCGTGCCGATCGCCGCCTGTTGCATGGCACGCTCAAGGATCTGCCGGACCTCGAGGGCCGCACCGAACTTTCCGGCCCGGTCATGGTCATTATCGGCGATGCGGTTGCCGGTGCGAATTTCGAGCGCTCCGAGCCTCTGGTGGCAGGCAAGCGCCCGCCCACGCAAACGAAGATCGAAGCTGCCGCAGAGCGCAGCGAACAGATTCTGAACTAAGGGAAACGTCATGGTGAACAAGGTTTTGACGGCAAATCGGCTCTCGGATGGCATATCCGTCTGGCTGGATGCCTCGGGCAACTGGGTCGAATCGCTCCAGCAGGCCTTCATCGCCCGCCATGCCGAGGCGGTCACCGCACTGGAAGCGACAGGCAAGGTTGCCTTCGACGACAACAAGGTCGTCGACGCCAATGTCGTCGACGTCGAGGAAGTCAACGGCACGCTGCGGCCGTTGCGCATGCGTGAACGCATCCGTGCCGAAGGCCCCTCGATCCCCTATGCCGCCGGATACAATGGCCTCGCCGGCCCGAACTTTGCTGCCTGAGGAACCGATACAACATGTACCGTTACGATGAATTCGATCATGCCTTCGTTTCCTCGCGTGTCGACCAGTTCCGCGACCAGGTCGAGCGCCGCCTGAGTGGCGAACTGGCCGAGGATGCATTCAAGCCTTTGCGGTTGATGAACGGCGTCTATCTGCAGCTGCATGCCTATATGCTGCGCGTCGCGATCCCCTATGGCACGTTGTCCAGCCGACAGATGCGCATGCTCGCGCACATCGCCCGCAAGTATGACCGCGGTTATGGCCATTTCACCACCCGCCAGAACATCCAGTACAACTGGCCGCGCCTCTCCGACACACCGGATATCCTGGACGAGCTGGCAAGCGTCGAGATGCACGCGCTGCAGACTTCGGGCAATTGCATTCGCAACGTGACGGCCGACCATTTCGCTGGCGCTGCGGCCGATGAGGTTGCCGATCCAAGGCCTTATGCAGAAATCCTCAGACAATGGTCGAGCGTTCATCCGGAATTCTCGTTCCTGCCGCGCAAGTTCAAGATTGCCGTTACCGGTGCCGAGCGCGATCGCGCCGCGATCCAGGTGCACGACATCGGCCTGCACCTGAAAAAGGATGAGAACGGCCGTATCGGCTTTGCCGTCTATGTCGGTGGCGGACAGGGCCGTACCCCGATGATCGCCAAGAAGATCCGCGACTTCCTGCCGGAAGAGGATCTTCTGTCCTACACGACGGCGATCATGCGCGTGTACAACCTGCATGGCCGTCGCGACAACAAGTACAAGGCGCGCATCAAGATCCTTGTTCACGAAACCGGCGCCGAGGAACTTTCCCGTCAGGTCGAGGTAGAGTTCGCGGCGCTGAAGGACACGGAGCTGAAGCTTCCGGAAACCGATATCCAGGCCATTTCCACCTATTTCGCGCCGCCGGCGCTGGAGCCGCGTGCCGAGGGCTGGGAAAGCCTGGCGCGCTGGAAGAAGACCGATCCGGAATTCTCGCGCTGGGTTCACCAGAACGTGCAGCCGCACAAGCATCCTGATTACGGCATGGTGACGATCTCGCTGAAACCGATCGGCGGCATCCCGGGGGATGCGACCGACGCGCAGATGGAGGCGGTTGCCGATATCGCCGAGGAATATGCCTTCGACGAGATCCGCGTCAGCCACGAGCAGAACCTGATCCTGCCGCATGTGGCTCTGGCTGATCTTGAGCCGATCTACCGTGCGCTTGTTGTTGCCGGTCTGGCGACCGCTAACGCCGGGCTGATCACCGATATCATTGCCTGTCCCGGGCTGGACTACTGCGCGCTTGCAAACGCGCGCTCTATTCCCGTCGCACAGGAGATCTCAACCCGTTTCGGTGCGCCCGAGCGTCAGGCCGAAATCGGCGAACTGAAGATAAAGATCTCCGGCTGCATCAATGCCTGCGGCCACCACCATGTTGGCCATATCGGTCTGCTCGGTGTCGAGAAGAAGGGCGCGGAACTCTATCAGATCACGCTCGGCGGCTCCGGCGACGAGAACACGTCGATCGGCGAAATCATCGGTCGCGGCTTCGAGCCGGAAAAGGTAACCGACGCGATCGAAACGATTGTCGACACCTATCTCGGGCTGCGCAACGACCAATCGGAGACGTTCCTTGCGGCTTACCGTCGTGTCGGCCCGCAGCCCTTCAAGGACGCTCTCTACGGCGGCAGTGCACAGGAAGCCGCTTGAGGCGCAAGGAACGGACATGACAAAAATCTGGAAAGAAACCGGCTTCGTGAGCGATGATCCCTGGATCATCGAAAACGAGGAGAGCAAGGCTGGCTCGAACGAGAAGGCGATCCTCGCCCTCGAGGCTTTTCTCGCCAAGGTGGCCGAGACGGAAGAGACCGGCCTGGGCGTGGTCGTCGCTCCGGCGGATGACGTTACGAAGCTGCAGCCCTATCTCGATCGCATTGCGCTGGTCGCCGTCGCATTTCCGGCCTTCAATGACGGGCGGGCGTTCAGCCATGCGTCGCTGCTGCGGGCGCGGCTTGCTTTTGCCGGCGAGGTGAGGGCAGTCGGCGATGTCCTGATCGATCAGATCCCGTTGATGTTGCGTTGCGGCATCGACAGTTTCGCGGTAACCAATGCGACGGCCCTGAAGCGTCTGACGGAAGGCCGGCTGCCGGGCATTGCCAATCACTATCAGCCGACCGCGAGGCCCTCTGATGACGCCAGGTCCTATAGCTGGCGGCGCGTTTCTTGAAGGTGGCGCTGACCGCGACAGTGTGAAGCACGCCGAAATGCGCGAAAGCGACTATATTTAGAAGGGAATTCCTTCCCGTTGAGCGCGGCTTGGAATATTCGCGTATTGTTGATAGACAGGGTCATCATTTACAGGACTGTAGCCACGATGAATGCTCCGGCAAAAACGGAAGATTTCGCGATCCAGGCACCCGCCGGTGTCTTCGTTGAAACTGTGACGAGTGTCACCCACTACACGGATCGGCTCTTCCGCTTCCGCATGACCCGTCCTGCGGAGTTCCGGTTCCGCTCCGGCGAATTTGCGATGATTGGTTTGATGGTCGGCGACAAGCCGGTCTACCGCGCCTATTCGATTGCAAGCCCTGCCTGGGACGAAGAACTCGAATTCTTCTCGATCAAGGTTCCCGATGGCCCGCTGACTTCGCACCTGCAGGCGATCAAGCCTGGCGACAAGGTGTTGATGCGCAAGAAGCCGACTGGCACGCTGGTGCTCGACGCGCTGGTTCCCGGCCGCCGGCTCTACATGTTCTCGACCGGCACCGGCATTGCGCCTTTCGCCAGCCTGATCCGCGACCCCGAGACCTATGAGAAATTCGAGGAAGTCATCCTCACGCACACCTGCCGCGATGTGGCCGAACTCAAATACGGCTTCGACCTCGTCGAGGAAATTCGCAATCACGAATTCCTGAACGAGATTGTTGGTGACAAGCTTCGTCACTATGCGACCGTGACCCGCGAGGACTACCCGTTCAAGGGCCGCGTGACCGATCTGATGGTCAACGGCAAGTTCTTCGCCGATCTCGGCCTGCCGCCGCTCGACCCGGTCATCGACCGTGGCATGATCTGCGGCTCTACGGCTATGCTGAAGGACACCAAGGAAATCCTCGAGGCGGCAGGCCTCACCGAGGGTTCCAACAACAAGCCGGCCGAGTTCGTCATTGAACGGGCCTTCGTCGGCTGAATGGCGGCAAAACGCTAACCGTCAAGACAAGTGGTCTTCCAAAAGGCGCATCACTGGATGCGCCTTTTTCGCACCTGTGCGACAGTCGCACCGGCGGATGAGCTATGCGTTTGCGGAAGCCCCGATCTGATCAATCAGCGTACCGGCAGCCTTTCGCAGGCACTATCGTTCCCCAGCATTTTGACATGTCGGTCGACCACATCCACGCGGAACGACCGCACCAAGAAAAGGTCCCCGCCGGAGATCGCCGGCGACAGCGGATCTTGCAGGGAGTGGCCCATGAGCCTTGATACCAGAATTCGCCGCAAATCATTGCACGATCGGATCGTCACGCCGGAGGAGGCAGCGGCGCTCATCAAGGACGGCATGACGATCGGCATGAGCGGCTTTACCAAGGCGGGCGATGCCAAGGCGGTGCCGCTGGCCATGGCGCAGCGTGCGGCGCAGGAGAAGTTTCGCATCACCTTAATGACTGGGGCGTCTCTCGGGCACGACATCGACAAGATGCTGACGGAGGCGGGGGTGCTTGCGCGCCGCCTGCCGTTCCAGTCCGACCCCGTATTGCGCGCGGCTATCAATCGCGGCGAGGTCATGTTCATTGATCAGCATCTGTCTGAAACGGTCGAGCAGCTCCGCTCCGGGCAGATCAGCCCGATCGATTACGCGGTCGTTGAGGCCGTGGCGATTACCGAGGATGGCGGCATCGTGCCTTCGACCTCGGTCGGCAACTCCGCGAGCTTCGCGATCCTCGCCAAGAAAGTGATTGTCGAGCTCAATCTCAGCCACAGCCCGGAGCTCGAGGGACTGCACGACATCTACATCCCGGCGAAACGTCCATCGCGCACGCCGATCCCGGTCGTCGCCTGCGACAGCCGCGTCGGCTCGCCCTATATCCCCACTGATCCGGACAAGATTGCAGCCATCGTCATCACCGAAAAGCAGGACAGCGCCGCGCGCATTTCGCCGCCGGATGCCGAGACCGTTTCGATCGCCGGCCACCTGATCGGCTTTCTCCAGGACGAGGTGCGCAAGGGCCGGCTCGATATGACGTTGAACCCGTTGCAGGCGGGTATCGGCGTCATTGCGAATTCGGTCCTGAGCGGCCTGGTCGACAGCCCGTTCCATGATCTGCGCATGTATAGCGAGGTGCTGCAGGACAGCACATTCGAGCTTTTCGAGGCCGGCAAGTTGAGCTTTGCCTCGGCGTCGTCGATGACGCTCAGCAGCGCCTGGGCCGATCGCGTCTTCCGCAATATCCGCGCCTACAAGGACAAGGTGATCCTGCGACCGCAGGAGGTCAGCAATCACCCGGAAATCATCCGTCGCCTCGGCGTCATCGGCATCAACACCGCGCTCGAGTTCGATATCTACGGCAACGTCAATTCGACCCATGTGGGCGGTACCGACATGATGAACGGCATCGGCGGTTCCGGCGATTTCGCCCGCAACGCCTTCCTCTCGATCTTCGTCGCCAAGTCGGTCGCCAAGGGCGGCGCGATCTCTTCGGTGGTGCCGATGGTGTCTCATGTGGACCATACGGAGCATGACGTTGACATTCTGGTCACCGAGCACGGGCTTGCAGATCTCCGCGGGCTTGCACCGCGCGAGCGTGCGCCAATCATCATCCGCAATTGTTGCCACCCTGCCTACCGCGAACTGCTAACGGATTATTTCAAGCGGGCGGTTGCAACGCGTGCCGGGCAGACGCCGCATATCCTCGAGGAGGCCTTCGACTGGCATGTCCGCCGACTGAAAACAGGTAGCATGCTGCCGGGCGCCTGAAGGCCTAATCGTTCGCGAGGTAGCTCATCAAGGCTGACATCGCCGCTGCCGAACCCTCGGCGTCGGCAAGCGCGATGGCGTCGATCACCTCGATGTGGCGTTCGACCGATCCGCGCATCCGCTCGACGGACGCGCTGGCAAACCAGATGCGCCGGGCGTGCGTCTGCAGCGGGGCGAGCGCGGCCGTCAGGAACCTGTTGGGGCAGGCCTCCTCCATCAGCTCATCGAAGACCTTGTCGGCGACGAGGAAGCCTTCGAGATTGCCGGCATCGGCGCATCGGCTCATCTCTGAGGCGCATTCCTTCATGGCTCGGCGGGTATCCGCGTTGGCATGCTCGGCCACCAGGCTTGCCGCGAGCGGTTCCAGCTTCTGACGGGTTTGCATCAGATGCGCTCGATCGTCCGGCCCGATCGTCGTTATCTGCAGGCCGACACGAGAGCGAACCTCCATCAGTTCCTGCCAGGCGAGTTTTTGGATGGCTTCGCGCACCGGCGTGCGGCCATGACCGGCAAGCTCGATCAGCTGCTTTTCCGTCAGCAGCATGCCGGGCGCAAGCTTGAGCGTGACGATCAGTCGCTCGAGGGCGAGATAGGCGAGGTGGGCCTGAGAGTGAACCGACATACGCATCCCACAGTTTCTGATATATCAGAACGTGGCATAGTTTCGGTTCGATGGCAAACGAACTGATAACCACTAATCAGGAAGGATTATGCTGGTCGAAGTAATCACTATCAGTCGATAAAAGCTTCAGATTTCAATGGCCTGAATAAAAGTGCTCGATTGGCCGTTCCAGCCTTGAATGATGTTGACGAAGGGGACACTGCTTGTCAGTCTTCTCCAAAAAGAGCGTCAGAAATCGGCGTTGAGGGGCTTGGGCTGAAGGTGGGTGCGTTTCTGGTCTGGTCGCTGATTGTGTTTGCGGGGCTGCTTGCCGTCCCGGCGGTCAGCCATACGAACGCGCAGACGACGTTCTCGCTGATGGCGTCCTCGATGGCTTTCGTCGGAATGGCGATTGCACAGTTCATGGCGGCTCGTCCGCCCGTCGTCGAACCGCTGTTCGGCGGGCTTGATCGCATCTATCACCTCCACCGCAGGATCGGCATTTGCGTGCTGATGCTCATTCTCGTCCACTACTTCCTGACGCCTGATTTCAAGGGGCTGTCCTTCACCAGCGGTTTGAACCAGCTTGCCGCCTCCGCCGGAGAATATGCATTCTACGGGCTGACCGCACTGCTTGTTCTGAGCATCGTCAAGATCATCCCGAAGACGAAGATCGAGATACCCTATCACCTGTGGCGCTATACTCATCGGTTCATCGGGCTCTTGTTCGTACTCGTCGCGTTCCACCAGATGTTCATCAAGCGCCCCTATGACGGCACGGCTCTGCTGGCGGTGTATCTCAATGCGTTCGCAGCGCTCGGGATCCTGAGTTATGCCTATACGCAGCTTCTGCCGTGGCTGCGGACGCGCCGTTACGAGGTTTCAGAGGTCGTAAGACACGATGGTGCAACGATCATTTCGGCGCGCCCAACGGGGCGCGCGCTGAGGGCCAAACCGGGTCAGTTCGGTTTCCTGCGGGTGGTGAAGGCTGGCCTGCGGGAGCCGCACCCCTTCACCATCGCCGGCATCGATGGTGACGGCACGGTGCGCTTCGCCATCAAGCCGCTTGGCGACTATACGCAGGCTTTGCGCGACAAGATTGCCGTGGGCGATCGGCTGAAACTCGAAGGCGGATACGGCCATTTCAATCATCGACGCGGCGCGAAGAAGCAGATCTGGCTCGCCGGAGGAATCGGGGTCACGCCGTTTCTCGCCATGGCCCGCCATTTGAAAGGCGACGAAGGCCAGGACATCCACATGGTCTATTGCGTGCGCGACCGTAGGGAAGCGATTGGCCTTGAAACCTTCGAGGCGCAGGCGGAAAAGCTCGGCAACTTCAGTTTCGTGCTGCACGATTCGGCCAGGGACGGGCGGCTGGACGCAGCCAAGCTGGCGGCGGGCAGTGCCATCGACCCGGCTGAGGCCGATCTTTGGTTCTGCGGTCCTGCGCCGCTGAGGGAAGCGATCGTCAAGGGTTTGAAAGAGCTTGGAAAGAAGCCGCGTCGCGTCGAGTTCGAACAGTTTCAGTTTCGATAGCAGTTTTATCCAAGATTTTGGATTAGGGAGTACGGCCATGCGCAGTCCGCGTGAAATGCGAGCGAACGTCTCGTCAGGTGCCGGCATCCGCAAGAGGCGCCGATTGGCACTGGCTGCTGGTCTCCTGGCCACCATGCTCTGTCCCGGCGGCGCGTCGGCGCGGGACGCTTTCGCCGAAGATGCGTTTTCGACCTACAAGGCAAATGTCGAGAACGGCAAATACATGTTCAACGCCGCAGGCTGCGGCGCCTGCCACGGATCGGGCGATGAAACCGAGCTGTTGTCCGGCGGCATGGAGATGAACACGGCGATCGGCACCTTCTACGCGCCGAACATTTCGCCCCATGCCAACGGGATCGGCGGCTGGAGCAACGCCCAGTTCCTCAACGCCGTACTGGTCGGGCTCGATCGCGACGGTAACAACCTCTATCCGGTCATGCCCTATACATCCTATGGCGGGATGAAGCCGGAGGACGTGCTCGATATCAAGGCCTATGTCGAGACCTTGCCGCAGTCCGACGCCGTCTCGAAAGAACATGAGATCGCTTTTCCCTTTAGTCGGCAGACGACGATAACCCTCTGGAAACGCAGCAATTTCACCGTTCCGGCCTACCAGTCGCGCCAAGAGACACAGATGGAGCGGGGCCGCTATCTGGTCGAAAATGTCGGGGGCTGCGGCGATTGCCACACGCCGCGCACGACGACCTACGGACTCGACCTGGAAAGAGCCTATCAAGGCGAGAAGGGGCTGACCGGTGCTGTCGCGCCGGATATTGGCAAGGCGAAGATGGCGGGGCTCACCGCGCCGGAGGTCTTTACCGCAGGCCTCATCGATGAAGGCAAGAAGCTGTCAGGCGCACCGATCAGCGACCCCGTCATGCGGCGCATCGCCAAGGGACTTTCGGTACTCAGCGACGACGATCGACGAGCGATTTATGCTTTCCTGTCCGATCGCGAGGTGAAGGCGCCGGCGCCGGTAGCGCAGTCTGTGACGGCAGTGTGCAAGGAGACCACGGCCTCGACGGCGCTGAGCGGCGACAACGCCGCACTCGCCCAACAGGCCGATGCCTTCATCGGCAAGTATTGCCGTAACTGCCATGGTCCGGGAGAAAGTTCTCAAGGCAGCTACCCCGCGGGTGAGCTGACGTCGATCGCCGCCGATGCCAATTTCGTCACGCCGGGCAATGCTGCGAAATCGCGCCTCTTCACCTCCGTCACCAGCGGTCGCATGCCGCTTGGCAAGCGCCCGACGGACGAAGAGGTCAAGGTGCTCGAGGACTGGATCAATTCACTCAGCGAAAAGAACCTGCCGCAGACGGCGGCCACCAAGCCCGTTCGATCGCGCCCGATGCTGTCCTACGATCAGTTCGTCGAGGCGGCGCTCAAGGACATCTCCAAAGTCAGCGCGCTCGATCGTCAGCACATGCGCTATTTCTCCTATCGTGACCAGTACAACGGCATGATGGGCTGCGAAGACGACGCCACGTTCATGAAGCGTATGGACGTGCTGGCCGGTGGCTTCAAGAAGCTGCTGAATTCCTTATCCTATGGCCCGAAGCTGGTGGTGCCGGCGGAGGTGGACGGCACCAACGGTCTGCTCGTGCGGGTCGATCTGCGCGAGCTGCAGTGGGATGCTGCCGACTACGATTTCCTGATCAAGCGCTATTTCTACGGTGTCGATCCGAAAAGCGAAGCGTCGCTTCAGGCACTTTCCACCGAAACCCACACGCAACTGCCGATCATGCGGATCGACTGGTTCATGAGCAATGGCGCCCGGCCGGAGGTCTACAACCGGCTGATGAAGCTGCCGATCCATATTCGCGAGTTGGAGACGCGCTTCAAGATCGATGTGGACGACAACATAAGGCGGCGCAACGTGTTGCGTGCCGGTTTTGCGGATGGCTCGTCAGGCGTATCGGATCACAATCGCATGCTCGAGCGGCACGACATGCCGTTTGGCGGCTATTACTGGAAATCCTACGATTTTGCTGGCGATGTCGGCAAACAGGTGCTGAAGCGTTTCCCGCATGGGCCCAAGGAATTGGGTGCGCTCGACGCCGGCCTGGTGCCGTTCGAGCACGATGGCGGCGAGATGATCTTTTCACTGCCCAACGGCATGCAGGGTTATTATCTATCGACCGCGGCGGGCAAGCAGCTCGATGTCGGGCCGACGACCATCGTTTCGTTCCGCGAGCGACCAATCGGCAAGGGGGTGGAAATCGTCAACGCCCGCTCCTGCTTCGATTGCCACGCCGATGGTATTCTGTCGAAGCGCGATCAGTTACGCGAGCATATCGCCACATCGACGCTGTTCAGCAAGGACCAGCAGGACGTGCTGCTGGCCATGTACGTGAAACAGGAGGATCTGGATGAAGCCTACCGCAAGGATCGCGAACGCTTCGTCGATGCGTTGCAAAAGCTCGGCGTGACCGAGCCGACACCGGATGGCGGGCTTCAGAGCAAGCATGCACCCGGCGACGCCGAGATCGTCACCTATTTTGCCGACAAGTATGAAGATGAGCTCGACTTCGACGCTCTGGCGGCGGAGTTCGACATGACACCGCAGCAGTTTTCTGAGGCGATCAAGCGAGTGACGGAAGTGGATGTCCTGCGTCTCGGGCTTGATTGGGTCACGACGCTCGAAGCTGGCGGGACAGTTCCGCGCAACGAAGTCGAACAGCAATATGCCCTGTTGCTGGAGCCGCTCGCCCAGCGGCGCCCGCTCGATACCGGCGCGATCGTTGTTGTCGGCGCGGAGCAGCAACCAGAGGAAAAACCGCAATCCGTAGCCGCGGCCGTGCCTGACTATCGCAAGCAGGAAAAGGCTGGCGGCAACAAGCTTGAGCTCGCCTTGAGGGTGCCGACGACGACGGTCAGGGTCGGCGACCAGCTGTCGTTCGAGCTCAGCGTCAATCAGCCCTGCGAACTGCAGATCCTCTATGTGGAGGAAAACGGCAATGTCGAAGTCATCCCGAATGAGATGATCGGCAACACGACGCTGCAGCCCGGCGAAAGCAGGCTGATCCCACAGCCTGGGACCGGCACACTGACCTTCGATACGGCAGCGCCCGCCGAAACCATGCTTGCCTTCTGTAGGGTTGGTGGCCTCGCCGACCAAAGGCTCACAGTGGAGAAAGCACGGGAATTCGTCGCCCAATCAAAATTGCCGCCGACACGCGGCCTGGCGGTCAATCTCGCCAAAAAGGCGCAAGCCGACAACGGCGCCAGCAGCGTACAGATGGTAACTTTCGAGATTAGGGAATAGCGGGCGACGATGGGTAAACTGATGAAAGGGTTGATCATCGCATCCGCCATTCTGCTGCCGCTCGCCTATCCGGCCAGTGCCTGCGATGCGCTGGTAAAGGCCTCGGAGGCCCTCAACAGGGGCGATGAGGTGGGGGCACGTTCGGCTGCCGCACCGGCGAGTACGAAGGCGTGTTCGAGTACAGAGGCGGCGCTTACACAGCGCGTCGCGGCACTGGCCACCTTCAATCGCATTGCCAACGCAGTCGGGGCTGGTGCCAGGCTCGATACTTTCGAGGGTGAGCTTGAAGCTGTGCGCAGCGACGTCGGTGGGCCATGGCAGATCCTCGACGCGCTCGGCGACATCGACCGGGAGCGAAAGCACTATGAACGTGCGGCGACCTATTACCAGCAGGCGCTGGAGGATGCGGCCAACGAGGAACTGACGCCCGAGTGGATGGCGCCGGACAAGGCATACATTCTGCGCCTCAACAGGCTCGCCTCGGAGATGCGGCTTGCGGCGGCCAGGCCGGTGAAGCTCGCGATGCGCGGCGCCTGCAAGTTTTCCTATCGCGGCGTCTCGATCAGGAAGAAGGCGACGCCGGTTCGCTATGTCTTCGGAACGGCTGAGTTCACGCCCGAAGGGCTGCAGTCGGCAAAGGATCTGTTCGAATGCCTGAAATCGGCAAAGCCCGAAGCGATTACCTTGATCGGGCATACGGATCAGGTCGGCAGCGCCGAGGCGAACAGGAAGCTGTCGTTGGCACGGGCAGAAGCGCTTGCGAACTATCTTGTCGATGCCGGCTACAAGGGCAAATGGACGACGGTTGGAAAGGGCGAGGATGAACCGTTCAAGCCGGATGATCCGAGCGCCTATGACCAAGCGATGCTGCATCAATTGGATCGCCGTGTCGAAGTTGATGTGGAGAAATAGGCGTGCTGCACAAGGCTCTGATTTCGTGCGTATTCCTTGGGCTATCGGCTCCGCCCGCGTTGGCGGCCACGTCGGCGCTTGTCGTCGGTGTCGATATCTATCCGCATGAGGTCAGCCTCGATGGCGCGGTCAAGGATGCGCGCGACGTTGCCCAGGCGCTGACGACGGCGGATGTCGGCACCATCCGCGAGTTCATCAACGAAAAGGCGACGAAGGACGCGATCCGCGCCGCCTGGCTGGAGCTTGTCGGTGCCGCAACAAAAGGCGACATGATCATCTTCACCTATGCCGGGCACGGCGCCCAGATGCCGGAACTCGTCGCCGGCAGCGAGCCGGATGGGCTTGACGAGTTTCTGGAGCTGCCCGGCTTCGATCGCAGCCGTGCCGAAGCGACGGCAAAGGAGATCATCGTCGACAACGAACTCAATGCCTGGTTCGCGGAGGCTGAGGCCAAGGGCGTCCAGGTGCTGTTTGTTTCCGACAGCTGCTATTCCGGCGGCATGAACCGGTCGATCTCCGGCAAGACGCGACTTGCGCCGACGGTGCGGGCGCAATTGCCGCCGCCATCGCAAGAGGCGGTTTCTGGCGCGGCGGTCAAGGATGCGGATTTGTCGCAAGTGACGATCCTCGCCGCATCGCTTGAGAGCCAGCCGACGCCGGAGGTTGTGATTGAAGGCGAGCCACGCGGGGCGCTCAGTTGGAGTTTCGCCCGGGCGCTTGAGGGGGCTGCCGATCGCGATAGCGACGGCCTGATTTCTCGCGTCGAACTCGAGGACTACGTCTTCTCCAACGTCAAGCTCCAGTCCGAGGCGCTGCAGGTGCCGAACTTCACGCCGCAGGTGCCGCGATCGGACAGGGAGATCGTCCTGTCGTTGCCCAGAAGCGCGACGCTGGCGGATGGCAATGGCGCAGCCGCAACCGGTCGATCTGCAAAGCTGAAACCGGCTCGGGACATGGGCTGGACGGGCAAGCTGGCGCTCAGCGTCGACGGCAAAGCGCCGACGCTTGCAAATGTCGGCGGCAGCGGCGTACCCTACCGATGGGATGCTGCCAACGGCACATTCTACACGCCGAACGGCGATGTTGCCGGCGAGCATGTGGCTGCCGACATGGTGCAGGGCGTGGTCGACAAATTCATTCTTCTCGACTTCCTGAAGGTGCTCGCCGCACAGAACCCTGGCAAAGTCTCGCTGACGCCGGTCAAGGACATCTATTCGTCAGGCGACCGCCTGAACTTCGACGCGCCGCAGTCCGGATACGCAAACATGCTGGTGTTCAATCTGGCCAATACCGGGGAAGTCCAGCTTCTCGATGCCCAGATCGCAGGCTCGGGCAGCCATGTGTTCAAGCTCCGGGACCTGGAAGTGGTCAAGCCTTTCGGCGCTGATCATCTGGTGGTCATCTCGACGAGCGCACCGATCGATGCGGTGGCTGCGGCCCTATCCAGTCCGGGTGTCGACGCATCTAAGTTTCTGCGCCTTCTGGAAGAGAGGCTGGACGGCACCGACACTGCCGTCGCCATCCAGCCGCTCTACACGCGGGAGCGTGGGCAATGAGCGGCGGCGTCAAGGCCTGGCGTTCCGTGTTGCCGCTGATGGCGGTGGGGATCTGTTCGCCGGCACTGGCTGCGGACCGGGCCTTGCTCATCGGGATAGGAAACTATCAGAACCTGTCGCCAAAGCTTTTCCTGCACGGGCCGAAAAACGACCTTGTTGCCATGGAAGGACTGCTGACAGGCACACTCGGCTTCACGCGTTCCTCGATCCGGGTCCTGAAGGATGAGCAGGCGACGCGTGCAGCCGTCCTGTCATCGATCGACGAGTGGCTGATCGCGGGCACAGAGCCCGGCGACCGGGCCTATCTCTATTATTCGGGTCACGGCCTTCAGGTTACGGATCTCGATGGCGACGAGGACGATGGCATGGACGAGGCGCTGGCGCCTTTCGATCTTGTCGCCAAGGACAAGGATCGGGACGGTGCCATCACCGATGACGAACTCGATGCCATCCTCGAGCGTTTGAAGGGCAGGGCGGTGACTCTGGTGATCGATGCCTGTTACTCAGGCACGATCTCACGGTCGCTCTCCGACGATGTATCCGCAGGCATCGACGGCGCACGTTTCCTGCCGCACCCGGAGGCGAAACCGGTGCAGCAGGCGCTGACGCGTGGGCTCCGGATCGACCTCGGCGCCGTCGACAAGCCGGCCCGCGTCAACGAGAGCGGCATCGTCGCCTGGAGTGCAAGCGCACCCTACGAGGTCGCTTGGGACGATGTGCGGCTACCCGCTGAAAGCCGTCAGGGTGTCTTCACCGCTGCCTATGTCGCCGGGCAGATGGACGCGGCGGCGGACGCCAACGCCAACGGCCTGACGAGCAACGCCGAGCTTTTTGAATACGTCACCGCGCACTCGGCCGCTTACTGCGCCTCGCAGGAGAAGTGCGAGACCCTCGATCCGCAACTGGAGACGAAGGCGCAGAACCTCGGTGGCAGTGCTGTAGCGCCGGCACAGGCAGGTGCACAAGCAATGGCACGGTATCAGCCGGTTACCGGCGACGGAACCGGCAAGGCAAGCTATCAGGATGCGAATGCAGTCGATGCGGTCGGCGATATCGTCGGTAAGATAGACGCTGGCGACGTCGCCATCAGCCTCGACCGACCGACGTTGATGAAGGTCGGTGATGTGTTCAAGCTGACGGTCGCAAGCAAGGTTGCCGGGAGCCTCATCCTGCTCGACGTCAACGCGAACGGTGCTGCAACCCAGATCTTTCCCAACGAATTCGCGCAGAAGATTACGCCGCTCAGCGCTCACGTGCCGTTTACACTGCCGGACGAGTACTACGGCTTCGACTTCGAAGCGTCGGGCAAAGGCGAGAGTGCGTTCGTTGCCCTGGTGGTCAACGATGCCGTCGATCTGGTTGACGTCGCGCCGAAGACGCGGGGGCTCAAGGTGGAGCTCAACGCGCGTGAAGCTTTGAGCGAAATCGTCTCGCGGTTGCAGAAGACCTGGACTGACGACCTGGACAAACGCGGCATCCGCTGGTCGGTCGGCATCTTGCGCTACCACGTCGAGTGACCGTTGTCGCGACGAACCGGATAGCAAAAAGCCCGCCGAGCAGGCGGGCTTTCTGTTCAAGTTCTGAGCGGCGATGCCTAGCCTAGTGCAGGATCTGGCTCAGGAAGAGCTTGGTGCGCTCATGCTGCGGATTGTCGAAGAACTCGGCAGGCGAGTTCTGTTCGACGATCTGACCCTGGTCCATGAAGATCACGCGGTTGGCGACCTGGCGGGCAAAGCCCATTTCGTGGGTCACGCACAGCATGGTCATGCCTTCTTCGGCAAGGCCGACCATGGTGTCGAGCACTTCCTTGACCATTTCCGGATCGAGCGCCGAAGTCGGCTCATCGAACAGCAGGATTTTTGGCTTCATGCACAGCGAGCGGGCGATCGCCACGCGCTGCTGCTGACCGCCCGAAAGCTGGCCCGGATATTTGTTGGCCTGCTCAGGGATCTTGACGCGCTTCAGGAAGTGCATCGCGATTTCTTCGGCCTGCTTCTTCGGCATCTTGCGAACCCAAATCGGTGCAAGCGTGCAGTTTTCCAGGATCGTCAGGTGCGGGAACAGGTTGAAGTGCTGGAACACCATGCCGACTTCGCGGCGCACTTCATCGATTTTCTTCAGGTCGTTGGTGAGTTCGATGCCGTCGACGACGATCTTGCCCTTCTGGTGCTCTTCCAGCCGGTTGATGCAACGGATCATCGTCGATTTGCCGGAGCCCGACGGGCCGGCAATAACGATGCGCTCGCCCTTCATAACCTTCAGGTTGATGTCACGGAGAACGTGGAAGTCCCCGTACCATTTGTTCATTCCAGTGATTTCGACCGCGACGTCCGTCGCGGATACGGTCATTTTGGAAGCAGCGGCTGTATTCGCCATGCGGTTCCCCCCTTTTTATCGTTTATGGGCCGTGTCGAGCACACGTTCCATGAAGCCTGAATAGCGCGACATACCAAAGCAGAAAAGCCAGAATATGAAGCCTGCGAAAATTAGCCCGGAGATCGGCGTGACTGCCGAGGCCCAGTTGGCATCCGAGAAGTTCAGTCGAACGATGCCGAGCAGATCGAACATGCCGATGATCGAGACCAGCGACGTGTCCTTGAACAGTCCGATGAAGGTGTTGACGATACCGGGGATCACCAGCTTCAGCGCTTGCGGCAGCACGATGAGGTTCATCTTCTGCCAGTAGCTGAGGCCGAGCGAATCGGCGCCCTCATATT
Organism: Ensifer sp. 4252; assembly: GCF_050434565.1. Taxonomy (NCBI): domain Bacteria; kingdom Pseudomonadati; phylum Pseudomonadota; class Alphaproteobacteria; order Hyphomicrobiales; family Rhizobiaceae; genus Ensifer; species Ensifer sp. 4252. The sequence continues at coordinate 93,500 of NZ_JBNDIU010000001.1, read as the reverse complement.
GTCCCTTGCCGATCGCCTGCAGACCGCCGCGCACCACCTCGGCCATATAGGCTGAGGCGAAAAACGACACGCCGATCAGTGCGCGCAGGAACTTGTCGAAGGTCACGCCCTGCGGCAGGAACAGCGGCAGCATGACACTGGCCATGAACAGAACGGTAATGAGCGGGATGCCGCGCACGACTTCGATGAAGAACGTGCAGAGCATCTTGATCACCGGCATGGTCGATTTTCGGCCAAGCGCAAGCAGGATGCCGAGGGGCAGCGATACCGCGATGCCGACGAACGACAGCACCAGCGTCACCATCAGACCGCCCCACAGTGGGGTTTCGACGAAGGTCAGCCCGAACCAACCGCCCGGCAACAGGATAAGCGCCAGGATCGGCAATACGCCGAGAAGCAGGATCGCGTTGATGTTCTTGTAGGGAACCTTCGGGATCAGCATCGGCGTCAGGAACAGGATGAACAGGATGCCGACAAGAGCCGGCCGCCAGCGCTCCTCGATCGGGTAGCGCCCGAAGAGGAACTGATCGAATTTGGCGTTGACGAAGGCCCAGCAGGCACCGCTCCAGCCGTCCGGCTGCGAGCCGCCCTGTGCGACGGTGGCGCAGACCCCACGCCCGCCGCCGGTCCAGGCGGCATCGATGAAGAGCCATTGCACTGCCGGCGGTACGAGCCAGGCGAGCACGAGCAAGCTTATGATCGTCAGTACTGAATCCTTGGGCGTCGCAAAGAGGTTCTTGCGAAGCCAATAGGCAAGGCCGCCCGTCTGTATCGGGGCCGGTGCAGCTTCGATCATCGAGGCGCGGACGAAATTTCCCTGGTGCGTGTTCATGATCTTATCTCTCCACCAGAGCCATTCGGGCATTGAACCAGTTCATCACCAGGGACGTCGACAGGCTCAGCGACAGGTAGACGATGATCCAGATCGACACGATCTCGACCGCTTGACCAGTCTGGTTGAGGATCGTTCCGCCGACGGCAACCAAGTCTGCGTAGCCAATGGCGATCGCCAGCGACGAGTTCTTGGTCAGGTTGAGATACTGGCTGGTGAGTGGCGGAATGATGATCCGCATCGCCTGCGGCACGACGACGAGGCGGGTCGTGAGACCGGGCCGGACGCCGAGCGCGTGGGCTGCCTCGGTCTGTCCCGTTGACACGCCGCGGATACCTGCCCGAACGATTTCGGCGATAAAGGCTGCGGTATAGAAGGAAAGCGCAAGGAACAGCGACAGGAATTCCGGCCCGATGACCGAGCCGCCGGTGAGATTGAACTTGCCGGCAACGGGCACGTCGAAGGTGATCGGCGAACCCGTTGCAAGGAAGACAAGGAGCGGGAGGCCGACGACGAGGCCTAGCACCATCCACAGAACCGGGAGGCGCTGTCCTGTTGCTTCTTGCTTGATGCGCGCATAGCGGGCCACGAAGAAACTGGCGATGACGGCGATCACGAACGCGTAGAAGACATACTGCGAGCCGTCGCCGAAGACAGGCTTCGGAAAGGCGATGCCGCGGTTGTTGAGGAAGATGTTGAGCGGCAGCGCGGCCGATTCCCGCGGCTGCGGAAGCACCGCCAGAACGCCGCTGTACCAGAAGAAGATGACCAGCAGCGGCGGGATGTTGCGGAACACTTCCACATAGGCGAGCGACAGTTTCGCGATCAGCCAATTGTGCGAGAGCCGCCCGATGCCGACGATGAAGCCGATGATCGTTGCGGTGATGATGCCGGTCACGGCAACCAGCAGCGTATTGACGAAACCGACGACGAGCGCGCGCCCGTAGGTAGAATCGCTGGTATAGGCGATCAAAGACTGTCCGACGTCGAAACCGGCGCGCCCCTTGAGGAAGCCGTAGCCGGACGCGATATTCGCGCGCTTGAGGTTTTCGATCGTGTTGTCCGCTATCCAATAGATGACGGCAACGAGGATAATGACGGTTATGACCTGGTAAAATATCCCGCGCACTTGCGGGTCGTTGATGATCGAGCCCGAAGGTTTGCTTTTCTCAGGCGTAGTTGTGACGCCAATCGCCATGCAATGCCTCTTTCCCCTTGTCACCCTTTTGGGTGTTTTTATCGTTGGGATGGGGAAGCGGCGCGCCGCTTCCCCCTGTCGTGTCGGGCCGTATTAACGGACCGGAGGAGCGTACTGAATGCCGCCCTTGTTCCACAGCGCGTTGAGGCCGCGTTCGATCTTCAGCGGGCTGCCGGCGCCAATGTTACGGTCGAAGACTTCGCCGTAGTTGCCGACTGCCTTGATGACGTTGACGGCCCATTCGTTGGTGAGGCCGAGGTCGGTGCCGATCTTGCTGTCAGCTTCGACGCCGAGGAAGCGCTGAACGTCCGGGTTGGTGGACTTCTTCATTTCTTCGACGTTTGCCTGCGTGACGCCGAACTCTTCGGCCTGGATCAGGGAGTAGTGAACCCAGCTGACGATATCGAACCACTGGTCGTCACCCTGGCGGACGGCCGGACCAAGCGGCTCCTTCGAGATGATTTCCGGCAGAATCATGTGATCGTCGGGCTTGGAAAGCGTCAGGCGCAGCGAATAAAGGCCCGACTGGTCGGTGGTGTAGACGTCGCAACGACCGGCGTCATAGGCCGCGTTCACTTCGTCGAGCTTTTCGAAGACGACCGGGTTGTACTGCAGGTTGTTGGACTTGAAATAGTCGGCAAGGTTGAGCTCGGTGGTGGTGCCCGTCTGTACGCAGACGGCAGCGCCGGAGAGTTCGAGCGCCGACTTAACGTTCAGGCCCTTGCGGACCATGAAGCCCTGGCCGTCGTAGTAGTTGACCGGGCGGAAGTTGAAGCCGAGAGCGGTGTCGCGGTTGATCGTCCACGTGGTGTTACGGGCAAGCACATCGACTTCACCGGACTGCAGCGCCGGAAAACGTTCCTTGGCCGAAGTGGGTGTGTATTTTACCTTGGAGCCATCCGCGAAGATCGCGGCGGCGATCGCCTTGCAATAATCAATGTCGAAGCCGCTCCAGTTGCCCGAAGCGTCCGGGGCAGCGAAGCCGGCGAGGCCGGTGTTCACGCCGCATTGGACAAAGCCCTTGGCCTTCACGTCATCGAGTGTCGCAGCCGAAGCCGCATGTGCGCCAATCCCCATGACAGCAGCGCCAACGAGAGCTGTCAGAATTCTTCTTGCCATTTTTTAGAACCTTTTTCTGTTGTCGTTAGTTCCCGTCTGCACCAGCGCGTCTCCCTGCGCGTGCAGCCTCCGCCACCCTCATGGCGCGAGTGCAATCTATCTCATGCTCAAAATCAATGAGGGTCAAGAGACGTTGCCGATTTTCTGAACTTGCGAGTGAAAAACCTGAAATAAGCCAGAAGTTTAGGCAGGCTTTGCGAAAAAAGGGCAATCGCTGAGCGAAAATTCGCCAATTGCCCGTGCATTCGATCGCAAAGCGCCTTTGTCGGATTTTGCCACTTGACCCCGGTTGTAGGGCGTTCGAAGAGTTCAGGATCGGTTTTTCAACATCGGAATATTCAATGGCAGACAGTGGCAATGTGAACGGCAAGATGGGCATCAACACCCGACTGGCCCATACCGGCAACAACCCCTCCGACTATTTCGGTTTCGTCAATCCACCGGTCGTTCACGCGTCCACGGTGCTGTTTCCAAACGCCAGGGCGATGGAGACGCGCGAGCAGAAATACACCTACGGCACCCGCGGCACGCCGACGACGGATGCGCTTTGCGACGCGATCAATGAGCTCGAGGGTGCTGCTGGCACGATCCTCGTTCCCTCCGGGCTTGCCGCCGTCACCGTGCCGTTCCTGGCCTATCTCTCGTCCGGCGACCATGCGCTCATCGTCGATTCGGTCTATTTCCCGACCCGCCATTTCTGCGACACGATGCTGAAGCGTCTCGGCGTTATCGTCGAATATTATGACCCGATGATCGGTGCGGCGATCGAAAGCCTGATTCGCCCGAACACGCGCCTGGTTCATACGGAAGCGCCAGGCTCCAATACGTTCGAGATGCAGGACATCCGGGCGATCGCGGACGTCGCGCATCGCCACGGCTGCGTTGTCACCATGGACAACACCTGGGCGACACCGATCTATTTCAAACCGCTCGACCATGGCGTCGACGTGTCGATCCATGCCGCCACGAAATATCCCTCGGGTCATTCCGACGTGCTGTTGGGCACGGTCTCGGCCAACGCCGCCCACTGGCCGGCGCTGACGGAAGCGATGGTCACGCTCGGCGTGTGCGTGTCTCCGGATGACAGCTACCAGATCCTGCGTGGCCTGCGCACCATGGGTATTCGCCTTGAGCGGCACCAGGAAAGCGCGCTGTCGCTTGCCACATGGCTGGAAGGGCGCGACGAGGTTGCCCGCGTCCTGCACCCGGCGCTGCCGAGCTTCCCCGGCCACGAGCTCTGGAAACGCGATTTTACCGGCGCGAGCGGCATCTTCTCCTTTGTGCTGAAAGCTGAAAGCCCTGAGCGCTTCAAAGCGAAGGCTCACGCGTTCCTCGACGCACTGTCGCTGTTCGGCCTTGGATATTCCTGGGGCGGCTTCGAAAGTCTGGCGCTTCACGTCGGCCTGTCGGATCGAAAGGTGGCGTTGGCGCCGACCGAGGGGCCGGTCCTTCGCCTGCAGATCGGTCTTGAGGATGTTGCCGATATTCGCCGGGATATCGAGGCGGGGCTTGCCGCAGCAAGGGCAGTCTGACCGTTTCAGCGTTCAGGAGCGCCGTAGCCGTAGAGCCAATCGAAATCGGCTGCGAGCGCTTCCGGAGCTTTCATCGACAGGACGATATCCCGCCCGAGCCGGAACGGGCCACGGGCGTGATAGGCGAAGCGGTTGAAGGCGGCGCGGCGGCGCACTTGGGCGATGCGTGGCCGGCGTGTGGCCTCGAAGGCTCTCAGCGCTTCGCCGATGTCGTTTGCGTCGCCGAGGCAGGCTGCAAGTGCGTCTGCATCTTCGATCGCCATGGCAGCGCCTTGCGCCGCAAACGGCGTCATCGCATGGGCAGCGTCGCCGATCAGAACGGTTTTTTGCTCATCTTGCCAGGCACCGTCGGTCACTGTGCAAAGCGGCCAATAGGTCGGCGCCTCGGCGTTTTTCAACAATGTTTGCAGGTCGTTATTCCAGGTGGAGAAGGCTTCAAGATAGTCGCGACGCCTGACTTCGGAATCCTTGCCGACCCAGACGCCGTCGGTCTCCTTGCCTTCGATGATCGCAACCAGGTTGAAGCCGTCAATTTCCCGCAAGGGATAGGCGACCAGATGCGCCCGCGCGCCAAGAAAGGCCGTGACGCGATCCGGCTGCAGAAGGCCGGCGGCGGCATCGCGGGTGACTGTCATGCGCCAAGCGACATTGCCTGAAAACTGGACGGTACCGGCACCCGCAATTGCATTGCGCAGGCGGGACCAGATGCCATCGGCGCCGATGATCAGCGCCGGTGTCCGCCCGACAATGGTGGCAATCGCCTGTTCCGCATCGCCTTCGATGCGGTGTCCCAGGTGGAGACGACAGCGCGGCTCGGCCGTGACGGCGGAAATCAGGATTCTTTGAAGGCTTGCCCGGTGCAGCACGCCATAGGGCGCCCGCCAGCGGTCACGGGCAAAACGCCCTGAGGGAACGCGTGCAAGCGCGCGAAGGGACTTTCCATCGACGAGCGTGATCGCATCCGGCTCGGTCCAGACGGATTCGAGCGCGTCGAGCAAGCCGAGTTCGCCGAGGATGCGCGATGCATTCGGAGACAGCTGAAGTCCGGCGCCGACCTCGGTCAGAACGGCCGCCTGTTCGATAATGTCGACGTCGAAGCCGCGATGCGCGAGGCACAATGCCGCCGTGAGCCCGCCGATGCCGCCACCGACGATCGCGACCGCTGCTGACATCCGCGTGGGAATCAGGCTGCCTGGAAGGTGAAGAGACAGCCCGGTGGGTTGGTTTCGGTCGTCTTCAGCTTCGGATTGTAGCGATAGAGCGTCGAGCAGTACGAGCAGACCTTTTCATTGTCGTCGCCCATGTCGATGAAGATGTGCGGGTGGTCGTAGGGAACGGACGCGCCGGTGCACATGAATTCCTTGACGCCGATCTCGATTGCCTGATGTCCGCCGTCATTCTGGAAATGGGGGATGCTGTGGCCGGCCATGTCATGCTCCGATGTATGCAAGTCTTTGAGGGTGGAATTTGCCGGCACCATAGTGAGCTTTGTTGCAAAAGTGTAGCTGCAAACACGCCGCACCTGTGGTTTTTGCCGGGTCGGGGTTTCCCTCTTCGGGACGACAAATTAGGTTGCGCCAAACCGATGCCGCCTCAAGGACTAGAATGATGGATCTCAATCCGCCGCCGTTTTCGCACTTCACGCATGAAGGACTGGATATCGCCTTCTTCGACGAGGGCGATCCTTCCGGTACGCCGATCCTGCTCATTCACGGCTTTGCCTCGAGCGCCAACGTCAACTGGGTTTTTCCCGGCTGGCTGAAGACGCTTGGCGATGCCGGCTACCGGGTGATCGCGTTCGACAACCGCGGTCATGGCAAAAGCAGCAAGCCCTATGATCCTGCACTCTATCATCCCCAGCAGATGGCAGGCGATGCGGTCGCATTGCTCGGGCATCTCGGCATCGCCGAGGCGCATGTGATGGGCTATTCGATGGGCGCGCGCATCTCCGCATTCCTGGCGTTGGCCCATCCCGACCGTGTACGTTCTCTGGTGTTCGGTGGCCTCGGTATCGGCATGGTGACCGGGGTCGGCGATTGGGATCCGATCGCCGACGCGCTCGTGGCGCCGTCGCTCGACGTGGTGACGCATGCGCGCGGGCGCATGTTCCGCGCCTTTGCCGACCAGACCAAGAGCGATCGCCAGGCGCTGGCCGCCTGCATATCGACGTCCCGCGACCTTCTGACCGCCGAGGACATGGGCCGCATCGACATTCCGACTTTGATCGGCGTCGGCACCAAGGACGATATCGCCGGCTCGCCGCAGGAACTTGCGGATCTGATGCCGAATGCCCGCGCGCTTGATATTCCGGGCAGGGACCATATGCTTGCGGTCGGCGATCGGGTGTTCAAGAAGGCGGTGCTCGAATTCCTCGACGAGGTGGGGCGAGCTTAGGCGTGTCTACGACCTTTGGTCGAACTGGGGCCTGGCCATTTATGTCCTGCCGGATTTCCCCTATATTGAAGGCATAGACCGATTAAGAAGGAGTGCGACGATGGTCGCGACGACCGAACTTCGTCAGACGGAATCCCTCAAGTTGATGGACCCGATCTGGAGCAGCCTGCGCGAGGAGGCCCGTCTGGCCGCCGAGCAGGATCCGATGCTGGCAGCATTCCTCTATTCCACGGTCGTCAACCAGCATTCGCTGGAAGAAAGCGTCATCTACCGCATCTGCGAGCGCCTCGATCATCCCGATCTGCAGGCGAACCTGCTGCGCCAGACATTCGCCGAAATGCTGGAGGATTGGCCGGAATGGGGCACGATCCTGCGCGTCGACATCCAGGCCGTCTACGATCGTGACCCGGCCTGCACCCGCTTCCTTGAGCCCGTGCTTTACTTCAAGGGCTTCCATGCGATCCAGACGCACCGTCTCGCTCATTGGCTTTTGAAGCGCGGGCGCCGGGATTTCGCGTTTTATCTGCAGAGCAGGGCATCCAGCGTCTACCAGACCGACATCAATCCGGCTGCCCGGATCGGCCGCGGCATCTTCCTCGATCACGCCACCGGCCTGGTGGTCGGCGAGACCGCCGTGATCGGCGACAACGTCTCGATCCTGCATGGGGTGACGCTTGGCGGCACCGGTAAGGAAGGCAGCGACCGTCATCCGAAGATCGCCGACGGCGTGCTCATCGGGGCGGGCGCGAAGATCCTCGGCAATATCCACATCGGTCACTGCTCGCGCATCGCCGCTGGCTCGGTCGTCCTGAAACCGGTGCCGCCGAAAACGACGGTTGCCGGCGTTCCGGCCAAGGTCGTGGGCGAAGCCGGGTGTTCCGAACCGTCGCGCCAGATGGACCAGATCCTGACCAGCTTCGAAATCTGAACCATCGGGAACCGGTGCGTAGCCGCTTTCGAGGGGTTTACACCCGCCAATGCAGCGTGCGAGAAGCGCCGCACATCAAAAACGGCTACGGAGAAGACATTTGAAGCCCGAAGAAATCCGCAAGCTTGAAGCCTACCTCAAGCGCACGTTCAACCAGTCGATGGTCGTCAAGGCTCGCCCGAAGAAGGACGAGTCGGCTGAAGTCTATCTCGGTGACGAATTCCTCGGCGTCGTCTTCCGCGACGAAGAAGATGGCGAATTGTCGTACAACTTCTCCATGGCAATCCTCGACATCGACCTCTAAGTCGCTGATCGATGGTTTCAGGAAGTGACCCGGTGGCGAGCGATCGCGCCGGGTTTTTCTATGCTTTCACGTTTTTCAGGGCGCAACGCCGAAGAATTTTGCGCTTCAACGGCGTTTCTTCATCAAGCTGTTGCAAGTATTGTGTTTTATTGCACTGCACGCTCGACTTGACTTTTTGTGCAGTGCACATAAACTGAAGCCTCCAGATCAGGCCGTCACTAAGGAGACACCCGATGTTCAACTTCGATGATGCAAACAAGAAAAGCAAAGAAGCCATTGACGTGGCTGTGAAAAGCTATTCCGCCTGGACCAAGGGCCTTCAGGCCATTGCGACCGAGGCTGCCGATTTTTCCAAGAAGTCCTTCGAAGACAGCGTTGCGCATGTGGAGAAGCTCTCCAGCGTCAAGAGTGTCGAGACGGCCTTTGAGCTGCAGACCAATTTCCTGAAGTCGAGCTATGAAGGCTTCTTCGCCGAGGCGACGAAGATCGGCGAGATGTATGCCGACCTCGCCAAGGACGCCTACAAGCCGTACGAAGCGCCGGTTGCCAAGGCGACCGCAGCGGTCAAGGCTGCCGCTGCCGCGTAACGCAACGGATCATTGCCGTCATTGGAAGGCCGGTCGCCGATACAGCGACCGGCCTTTTTGCTGTTTCGGACACTTCGCGGTGGATCGAAGAAAGTTGATCAATCTTATGCCTCTCCGTGCGATTATGATTGCAGTGCGTTGGTTCGGTCTTAAAATCTAGAAACGAACCATTAGATAAAGGGCAAGCACGCTGCGGCCACATCAGATGGATCCGCGGCTTGTACTAAGGAAAAGACACGAATGATCGCCATGCCGGTCCGGATGCAGCAAGGAAGCGACGACGAAGGAGGTGGAAGCAATCGCAGCACCTCCGTCATCACGCGCACCAAGCCGAAGACCAAGAAGCCGAGTTTGTATCGCGTTCTGCTTTTGAATGACGATTACACACCAATGGAGTTTGTCATCCACATTCTGGAACGTTTTTTTCAGAAGAATCCGGAAGAGGCGACTCGCATTATGCTCCACGTCCACAATCACGGTGTCGGGGAGTGCGGCGTCTTTACGTACGAAGTCGCCGAAACGAAGGTGACGCAGGTGATGGATTTCGCCCGCCAGCATCAGCATCCGTTGCAATGCGTCATGGAAAAGAAATGAGGAACTAACGTGCCAACATTTTCGCCCAGCCTCGAAAAGGCGCTGCACCAGGCACTGACTTTTGCCAACGAGCGCCACCACGAATATGCGACGCTTGAGCATCTGCTTCTGGCATTGATCGACGATGCCGACGCAGCGGCCGTGATGGGCGCGTGCAACGTCAATCTCGAGACGCTGCGCAAGACCGTGACAGACTATGTCGACAACGAATTGTCGAACCTGATCACTGGCTATGACGAGGATTCAAAACCGACCGCCGGTTTCCAGCGGGTCATCCAGCGCGCCGTCATTCACGTTCAATCGTCCGGGCGCGAGGAAGTGACGGGTGCAAACGTGCTCGTTGCGATCTTCGCCGAGCGCGAGAGCCACGCCGCCTATTTCCTGCAGGAGCAGGAAATGACGCGCTACGACGCGGTCAACTTCATCTCGCACGGTATCGGCAAACGGCCGGGAAGCTCCGAGGCACGTCCGGTGCGCGGCGCCGAGGAACACGAATCCGAGCAGAAGCCTGCGCGTGAAAACGAAGAGGCGAGCGCCAAGAAGCAGCAGGATGCCCTGACGGCCTATTGCGTCAACCTCAACGAAAAGGCGAAATCCGGGAAGATCGATCCGCTGATCGGCCGCCACGCCGAGGTCAACCGCACGATCCAGGTTCTCTGCCGCCGTTCCAAGAACAATCCGCTCTATGTCGGTGACCCCGGCGTCGGCAAGACGGCGATCGCCGAAGGTCTTGCCAAGCGCATCATCGAAAAGAAGGTGCCCGAAGCCCTCCAGGACGCGACGATCTTTTCGCTCGATATGGGCACGTTGCTGGCGGGCACACGCTATCGCGGCGATTTCGAAGAGCGCCTGAAGCAGGTGGTCAAGGAGCTCGAGGACTATCCGGGCGCCGTGCTGTTCATCGATGAAATTCACACGGTCATCGGCGCCGGCGCCACCTCGGGCGGCGCGATGGATGCGTCGAACCTGTTGAAGCCTGCGCTTTCGTCGGGTGCGATCCGCTGCATCGGCTCGACGACCTACAAGGAATACCGGCAGTTCTTCGAAAAGGACCGTGCACTGGTGCGTCGCTTCCAGAAGATCGACGTCAACGAGCCGACGATCGCCGATACGATCGAGATCATGAAGGGCCTGAAGCCGTACTTCGAGGACTACCATCACCTGAAATACTCGAACGAGGCGATCAAGGCCGCCGTCGAGCTTTCGGCCCGCTACATCAACGACCGCAAGTTGCCGGACAAGGCGATCGACGTGATCGACGAATCCGGTGCAGCGCAAATGCTGTTGCCGGTCAGCAAGCGCCGCAAGCTGATCACCGAACGGGAGATCGAAGCCACCGTCGCGACGATGGCCCGTATTCCGCCAAAGACCGTCTCCAAGGACGACGAAGCGGTGCTGGCCAACCTGGAGAAGGAGCTGCGCTCCGTCGTCTACGGTCAGGATCTGGCGATCGAGGCGCTTGCCTCGTCGATCAAGCTCGCCCGCGCGGGCTTGCGCGAACCGAACAAGCCGATTGGCTGCTACGTCTTCTCGGGCCCGACGGGCGTCGGCAAGACCGAAGTCGCCAAGCAACTGGCAACGTCGCTCGGTGTCGAGCTGCTGCGTTTCGACATGTCGGAGTATATGGAGCGGCACACGGTATCGCGGCTGCTCGGTGCACCTCCCGGCTATGTCGGCTTTGACCAAGGCGGTCTTCTGACTGACGGCGTCGACCAGCATCCGCATTGCGTGCTGTTGCTCGACGAAATCGAGAAGGCGCATCCGGACCTGTTCAACATCCTGTTGCAGGTCATGGACCATGGTTCGCTCACGGATCACAACGGCAAGAAGATCGACTTCCGCAACGTCATCCTGATCATGACGACCAATGCGGGCGCTTCGGAAATGGCACGGGCTGCGATCGGCTTCGGCTCATCCAAGCGCACCGGCGAGGACGAGGAAGCGTTGAACCGCCTGTTCACGCCCGAGTTCCGCAACCGTCTCGATGCGGTCATCCCGTTCGCATCGCTGCCGACTCCGGTCATCCATCAGGTCGTGCAGAAGTTCGTCATGCAACTGGAAACCCAGCTCGCCGAACGCAACGTCACGTTCGATCTGGCGCCCGATGCGATCGCCTGGCTTGCAGAGAAGGGCTACGACGAGAAGATGGGTGCACGGCCGCTCGCCCGCGTCATCCAGGAGCACATCAAGAAGCCGCTCGCCGACGAAATTCTGTTCGGCAAGCTGAAGAAGGGTGGCGTCCTGCGCGTGACGATCGGCACGAAGGCCGACGGAACCAAGGGGCTGCTGCTCGATGCCGTACCGGAAACCGCGCCGATCAAGCCGAAGGCGGAAGTGACACGCCCGGCGATGAAGAGCGCCAAGCCGAAAAAGGCCGAGGAAAAGGAAGCCGTCGGGGCTGAACAGGCACCGAAGGCCAAGCCGAAGAAGGTAGCAACCAAGTCGTCTTCGGATGCCGACGGCAAGGCTGCCAGCGAGGCGAGCCCGCGAAAGGGCAAGACGGTGCCGAAGGTGCCACGTAAGAAGTAGTCCGATCGGACCCGATGTTATGCGCTGCCGGATGGAAACATCCGGCAGCGTTTTTCTGAATGAAGACAACTCCGGAACGGCTAATGAAGAGTGATGAAAACGACCAGTCGTCGGTCGTCTGGTTTCTGACCGGCATGCGTGGCCTGTTCAGCCTTCCGGCCTTTATCCTCATGTTGTCCTTCGTCGGCTTCTGTTCCCTGACGGCTCAGGCCGGGATTCCACCGGAGCAGGTCGTCTTTATGACCGGCATGGTATGGGCGCTGCCGGCCAAGGTCATTCTCGTCAGTTCGATGATGAGTGGTGCCAGTCTGGCGGCTGCCTTCCTTGCTGTGTCGCTTTCGTCTGTCCGGTTGATGCCGATGGTTGCAGCACTCATTCCGGAGTTGCGCACGGCGAAAACGCCGACATGGCTACTGCTGTTTTTGTCGCACTTTGTTGCGATCACGGCTTGGGTCTTTGCGATGGAGAAGGTGCAGGCGGTGCCTCGCGAGAAGCGTGTCGCTTTCTTCGCCGGTTTCGGCATCACGCTGGTGGTCGCCAATATGGTGCTGGTCGCCGTCGTCTATCACTTCGTCGCCGATTTTCCGCCGATCGTCGCCGGCTGCCTGTTCTTCCTGACGCCGATCTACTTCCTGGCTTCGATCTGGCACTCCGCACGTCATCCGGTCGTCTATATCGCGCTGCTCTTCGGTCTGGTCGCCGGTCCGTTGTTCTTTTGGCTCGCCCCCGAATTCGACATCCTGCTTGCCGGCGTCGGCGGTGGCACGCTGGCCTGGGCGGTGGAGCGGCTCTGGCGCCGTCGCCGGGAGATCGGCGCATGACCTGGCAGGACGGCTGGTGGGCCTACGCCTTCATCGCGATCGCCGGCTGGCTCGCGACCGACATCTGGCGCTGGCTGGGTGTCATCGCCGGAAACCGGCTGCGCGACGATTCCGAGGCATTGAACTGGGTGAGGGCGGTGGCGACTGCGCTCGTCGCAGCCGTCATTGCAAAACTCATCCTCTATCCGACAGGCGTTCTTGAGCAATCGCCGTTATGGCTGCGCCTGGGAGCCGTCGCGATTGGGGCAACAGCCTTCTTCCTTCTCGGTCGCAAACCGGCAATCGGAATAGCGACAACCATTGCCACCTTGGCCGTCGGGCTATGGTGGCTGGGTTTCTAGAGATCAATCCGTAGTCGGTGACGGCCGCTGGTGTGGCCGTCAGATTCGCATTTAAAGCGCCTGGCGCACTTTCTCGGCGTTGGCGGCCAATACCGCGCCATCTTCCATCGTGCCGGAATGCGGCTTCAGCGGAATTCCGTCGCGCCGCGGGATGACGTGGAAGTGCAGGTGGAAGACGGATTGGCCGGCGGGAGCCTCGTTGAACTGCATGATCGTCACGCCGTCGGCGTCGAAGGCTTCCTTGGCTGCGACAGCGATTTTCTGAACGGCGGCGATCAGTGCCGGCAGGCTCGCAGCGTCGGCATCCAGCAGATTGCGGGAAGCGGCTTTTGGGACGACGAGTATGTGGCCTTCAGCCTGCGGCATCACATCCATGAAGGCGATCGTTGCGTCGTCCTCGTAGACCCGGTGCGACGGGATCTCGCCCCGCAGGATCTTGGCGAAGATGTTGTTGGTGTCGTAAACGCTCATTGTTTTTCCTCTTGGATTGGATCCGGCCAACGCCGGAGAGCGGTTCAATCGTCCTGGCGCTCACCTTTGCGGAAAGGGCCGTGCTCGGCAAGAAACTCAGCCGTCTCCTCCACATCCCTCCGTTCGCGAACGAGATAGTCCGAGACCGCCCGGGCGAGGCCGGGATGGCTGATGTAATGCGCTGAATGCGTCGTGACCGGCATGTAGCCGCGGGCAAGCTTGTGCTCGCCCTGCGCTCCGGCTTCGACCCGCTTGAGGCCCTTTGCGATGGCGAAATCGATGGCCTGGTGATAGCAGACTTCGAAATGCAGGAAGGGGTGCTCCTCGATGCAGCCCCAGTGGCGGCCATAAAGCGCGTCGCCGCCGATGAAGTTGATCGCGCCAGCGATATAGCGGCCGTTGCGTCGTGCCATCACCAGCACGATGTCGTCGGCCATGCGCTCGCCGATCAGCGAATAGAAGGCGCGCGTGAGATAGGGGCGCCCCCACTTGCGGCTGCCGGTGTCCATGTAGAATGTGAAGAACTGGTCCCAGATCGCTTCCGTCAGATCGCTGCCGGTCAACCAGTCGATCGTGATGCCGTTTTCGAGTGCGGCGCGACGCTCCTTCTTCAGGGCCTTGCGCTTTCTGGATGCAAGCGTTTCGAGGAATTCGCCGTGGGTCCCATAACCTTCGTTCAGGAAATGGAACTGCTGGTCGGTACGATGCAGGAAACCGGCCCGTTCGAAAACCGGTATCTCCACGTCGCGCACGAAGGTCACATGCGCCGATGAGGCGTCATGCCGCCGTGTCAGCTCCTTCAGGCCTGCCGCAAGCCCGTCCTGTACGGGCGAGCCGTCTTGGCTCGAAACCGTCAGCAGCCTCGGTCCGGTTGCGGGCGTGAAGGGAATCGAGCCTTGAAGCTTGGGATAGTAGCGGCCGCCGGCACGCTCGAACGCATCCGCCCAACCGTGGTCGAAGACATATTCGCCCTGGCTGTGGTTTTTCAGATAGCACACGAGTGCCCCGAGGAGCCTTCCGTCGGCGCCTTCCATCAGCAGGTGTTGACCGAGCCAACCGGTCTTGGCCGTGGCCGAGCCCGATTCCTCCAGCGCCGAGAGATAGGCGTGCGAGACAAACGGATTGTAGACCGTGCCGCACGGTCCCTTTGTCGCGCCGGAAAGCATGTTCCAGCGCGCCGCCGGTATCGCGGAGAAGGATTGCTCTATGCGGATGGTAACGGCGTCGGACATGAGCTTAGGAAATCAATGCCTCCCGCGGGTCGAAACCCTCGAAGGTCATCTGATCGGCGTTGGCATAGGTATATTCTTCAGCCTGCTTGTCGCGAACGGTCCAGGTGATGATCGTTCGGCCGAGCGTGCGTTCCTTTGTGATGAACGGGTTCGGCAGATGGCCGTAGTGGTAGGAGATGAAGTCGAGCCCGAGTTGCATGGCCTCTTCATGGACGAAGAAGGTCTCCGGCCTTGCCCCCTCGGCCGTCAACCCGAGCGGATAGGGCGCATCGAGCGCTTTCAGATCCTTGAGCAGCCAATGGTCGAAGCTCATGAGGGCGACATGGCCTTTGTAGCCTTCGAGCGTTTCCAGGACGGCGGCCGCAAATCCCTCGTCGTCGTCTTTGCGCCCCTTGAGTTCGATGACGAGCGGTACGCGTCCTTTGACGAGCCGAAGCATTTGCGACAGCGTTGGCACCTTGTCCTTGGTTCCGCCGATGGACATCAAGCTGAGTTCTCCGGCCGTCCTCGATCGCACGTCACCCCTGATGCCGCACAGCCGCTCGGTGTCGTCGTCGTGGAAGACGACCGGCACGCTGTCGGCGGTGTATTGCAGGTCACATTCGATCGCAAAGCCGGCATCGGCAGCACGGGAAAACGCCGAAAGCGTGTTTTCCCAGACCTGCTTGTTCATGTCGTGATAGCCGCGATGGGCGATCGGCTGAGCTTTCAGCCAGGAAATATCCGTCATGCCCGGCACCCGATCACGCGATCTCGATGACCGCGTCGATCTCGACGGCGGCATTGAAGGGCAGGGCGGCCATGCCGACGGCAGCGCGCGCGTGCTTGCCGGCGTCGCCAAGGACGTTTGCAAGCAGGTTGGAGGCGCCGTTGAGCACGAGATGCTGTTCGATGAATTCTGGCGTGGAGGCAACAAAGCCGTTGATCTTGACCAGCCTGCGGATGCGGCCGAGGTCGCCGCCAAGCGCGGATTTGGCCTGCGCGAGAATATTGATGGCGCAGAGTTCGGCTGCGCGTTGGGCGCCTGCAACGTCAACGTCCTTGCCCACATGGCCGGTAACGGCGATCTTTCCGCCCTCCATCGGCAGCTGTCCGGAGATGTAGAGCATCGAGCCGCTGATGACGTATGGCACGTAGTTCGCCGCTGGGGCTGCTGCCTGGGGAAGGGTGACGCCAAGGTCCTTGAGGCGCGTTTCGATCTCTGCGGACATGGAAGGCTCCGTTGTTGTCTTTTGTGTTAAAATCCGGCATTCAGACCGGATCGCAGCGGGACGCGGCATTTAAATGTGGTGACGCCTCGCTTCTGCCGAAGCTTGTTTATAGCATTGCCGGCGAGTCCAACAGGAGGAAACGGATGTTTCGTAAAGGCTTCGGTCTCGCCAGTTTAGGCAGCGCCTGCTTCGCGGTGATGACGGTTTCGGGCGTCAGTGCCGCGAGCGCGAGTGTCCTCGTGCCGCATCGGGCGGTCTACGATCTCGAACTCAAGGACGCATCCGACCGCTCGGGTATTTCCGGCATGTACGGCCGCATGGTCTACGAGTTCAACGGATCGGCCTGCGAAGGGTATACAGTCAGCTTCCGCTTCGTGACGCAGGTGAATACCGGCGAAGAAACGCGCATGACCGACCAGCAGACGACTACCTATGAGGATATGAAGTCGGGCAACTTCCGCTTTCTGACCCGCTCTTTCACTGACGAAAAGCTCGACAAGGAAGTGCGCGGCACGGCCCATGACGACAAGACTGGCGTCAAGGTCGAACTGACTGCGCCGGACAAGCGCGAGGTCGAACTGGCAGCAAGCCGGTTTCCGACCGAGCACATGGTTGAAGTCATCGATCGCGCCAAGAAGGGCGAGAGCTTCTTCGAGGCACGGATCTTCGATGGTTCCGATTCGGGTGACAAGACGCTGATCACCTCGACCTTCGTCGGCAAGTCGCGTAAACCGACGCCCGATGAGCCGGATGCAGGCAAGGCCGGCAAGCTCGGGACTGAGAATTATTGGCCGGTCACCATCTCTTACTTCAACGACGACAACAGCGGCGACGCGTTGCCGATCTACCGCATGTCGTTCAAACTCTACGAAAACGGCATCACCCGCGACCTGACGATGGATTACGGCGACTTCGTGCTGAGCGGGAAGCTTGCCGATCTCGAAGTCTTCAAATCGGAAGAATGCAAGTAGTCGATATGACAAAAACAGACTTCAAGTCTTGATTTGTCGGGCAGTAGCCGGTAAGGGGCTGCCCATTCCACACGTGAGGCATGGGATGTTCCGGGAGAAATCCGGATCGTTCCGCCGGTGGGCTTTTCGAAAGATGAGCTCGACGTCTCGCGGAGGTTCAACCGGAAAAGGAGAAAAGGCATGGCATTGCCTGATTTTAGCATGCGCCAGCTGCTTGAAGCTGGTGTTCACTTCGGCCACCAGACGCATCGCTGGAACCCGAAGATGAAGCCCTACATCTTCGGCGATCGTAACAACGTTCACATCATCGACCTCGCACAGACGGTTCCGATGCTGTCGCGCGCCCTGCAGATCGTCAGCGACACCGTCGCCAACGGCGGCCGCGTCCTGTTCGTCGGCACCAAGCGCCAGGCTTCGGAAATCATCGCTGACGCTGCCAAGCGTTCGGCCCAGTACTACGTCAATGCTCGCTGGCTCGGCGGCATGATGACCAACTGGAAGACGATTTCGAACTCGATCCAGCGCCTGCGCAAGCTCGACGAAATCCTCGCTTCGGAAGCTTCGGGCTTCACGAAGAAGGAGCGCCTGAACCTCGAGCGCGAACGTGAAAAGCTCAACCGCGCTCTCGGCGGTATCCGCGACATGGGCGGCACACCGGACCTGATGTTCATCATCGACACCAACAAGGAATCGATCGCAATCGACGAAGCCAAGCGCCTTGGCATCCCGGTTGTTGCCGTGATCGACTCCAACTGCGATCCGGACCAGATCGACTACCCGATCCCGGGCAACGACGACGCATCGCGTGCGATCGCTCTTTACTGCGATCTCATCGCTCGTGCAGCCATCGACGGCATTGCCCGTCAGCAGGGCGCATCGGGCCGCGATCTCGGCGCATCGGCTGAAGCTATGATCGAGCCGGCGCTCGACGAAGCCTCCGAAGCCTGATCAAGGCGCGGCGGGCATAGAACCGCCGCACCAATCTAATGTCGGGGCGAGGCCGTTTGTGATGAAAAGTCTGAACGGCCTTGTTCTTTTCAGCGAGGGATGAAGCGGCTTGGGCCAGCGATCCGCGCCCCGGGTATCATCGCGGTGGGCGCGTTCATCACGGTGTCACATACGCAAGCCATTCCCCTGCCACACCTCCTGGTGCCGCGCCACTTGCGGGCAGCGCGCCAGCCAAACAGACAAAGAGGCAAAAAGATGAGTGTAACTGCAGCAATGGTGAAGGAACTGCGCGAAAAGACCGGCGCAGGCATGATGGATTGCAAGAAGGCGCTCGCCGAAACCAACGGCGACATGGAGGCTGCGATCGACTGGCTGCGTGCCAAGGGCATCGCCAAGGCCGACAAGAAGTCGGGCCGCACGGCTGCTGAAGGCCTCATCGGTATTGTCAGCGGCGGCGTCAAGGCCGTTGTCGTCGAAGTCAACTCCGAGACCGACTTCGTTGCTCGCAACGAAGCCTTCCAGGAACTCGTTCGTGGCGTTGCCAACGTCGCGCTCGGCACCGACGGTTCTGTTGAAGCCATTGCCAATGCCAACTACCCGGCAACCGGCAAGTCGGTCGACGAGACGATCAAGGACGCGATCGCCACGATCGGCGAGAACATGACGCTTCGCCGCGCAGCCGCGCTCAAGGTCGAAGATGGCGTCGTTGCCACCTACATCCACAACGCTGCCGGCGACGGCATCGGCAAGCTCGGCGTTCTCGTCGCTCTGAAGTCGGTCGGTGACAAGGAAGTTCTGTTCTCGGTCGGTCGTCAGGTCGCCATGCACATTGCTGCCACCAACCCGCTGGCAATCCGCGCCGACGAAGTCGACGCCGCTGTCGCCGAGCGCGAGCGCAACGTGTTCATCGAGCAGTCGCGCGCTTCGGGCAAGCCGGACAACATCATCGAAAAGATGGTCGAAGGCCGTATGCGCAAGTTCTTCGAAGAAGTTGCCCTGCTGTCGCAGGCCTTCGTCATGAACCCGGAAATCACCGTCGGCCAGGCCGTCAAGGATGCTGAAAAGCTCGCTGGCGCTCCGATCGAAGTGACCGGCATGGCGCGTCTTCTGCTCGGCGAAGGCGTCGAGAAGGAAGAAACGGACTTTGCAGCCGAAGTTGCGGCGGTCGCAAAGGGCTGATTTCTTCACCCTTGTTTGGAAAACCTTGGGGCATCGCGTGACAACGCGATGCCCTTCGTGTATCCGGCTTCGTCAATGCGCCGGACCCGCCGGAAAATGCTCTGCAGCGGTTGAAACCGGGTAGCGCAATATGTCCTTATACGCAGCGCGCCTTTTTGCGCGCACGCGTACCGATCTGTTCAGGAGCGATGATGTCGGCCGAGCCAATCTACAAGCGTGTTCTACTCAAAGCCTCCGGTGAAGCCCTGATGGGAAGCCAGGGCTTCGGTATCGATGTGGCGGTTGCCGACCGCATTGCCGCGGACATTGCCGAAGCTCGCGCCATGGGCGTCGAAGTGGGCGTCGTCGTTGGCGGCGGCAACATCTTCCGCGGCGTGGCCGTTGCCTCCAAGGGCGGTGATCGGGTAACCGGCGACCATATGGGCATGCTGGCGACCGTCATCAACGCGCTGGCGCTGGCGACGTCTTTGCGCAAGCTCGACATCGACACGGTGGTGCTCTCGGCAATCGCAATGCCGGAGATCTGCGAGAGCTTCTCGCAGCGCGCAACGCTCTACCATCTGTCGCTCGGACGCGTTGTGATCTTTGCAGGCGGCACGGGCAATCCGTTCTTCACTACCGATTCTGCCGCTGCCCTGCGCGCCGCCGAAATGGGCGCACAGGCGATCTTCAAAGGCACCCAGGTCGATGGCATTTATTCGGCCGATCCGAAGAAGGATCCGACGGCCACGCGTTTCGACCGGCTGACCCACAGTGCGGTCCTTGAAAAGGGTCTCGCGGTCATGGACGTGGCGGCAGTGGCGCTCGCACGCGAGAATGCCATTCCGATCGTCGTCTTCTCGATCCACGAGAAGGGCGGCTTCGCTGAAATATTGACGGGTGGCGGCCGCGCCACCATCGTTACCGACAATTAAGAGCTGCAAGACGGCTATCGGCCGATGAAAGACAGAACGGGAGTTTCCAGCCATGAGTGAAGGTGTAGACCTGAAGGAACTGAAGCGTCGCATGGACGGCGCTATCTCCGCATTCAAGAGCGATATTGCGTCGCTGCGCACCGGCCGTGCGTCGGCGAATGTCCTCGATCCGGTAACCGTCGAAGCCTACGGCTCGCGCGTTCCGCTCAATCAGGTGGCAAACATCACCGTGCCGGAACCGCGCATGCTGTCCGTCTCGGTCTGGGACAAGCAGATGGTCGGCGCCGTCGATCGGGGCATCCGCGAATCGAACCTCGGCCTGAATCCGATCATCGACGGCCAGAATTTGCGCATCCCGCTGCCGGAACTCAACGAAGAGCGCCGCAAGTCGCTGGTCAAGGTTGCTCACGACTATGCCGAAAAGGCCAAGGTCGCCGTTCGGCACGTTCGTCGCGATGGCATGGACGACCTGAAAAAAGCCGAAAAGGACGGCGACATCGGGCAGGATATCAGCCGTGCTCAGTCGGAGCGGGTGCAAAAGATGACCGATGAAACGATTTCCGATATCGACCGCTTGCTCGTCGATAAGGAAAAGGAAATCATGCAGGTCTGATCTGCTCTTGATCTGAGTCTCCTTTCGCGGACGCCTTATGCAAAATCTCATCCCGATCACCGTTCCGGAACACGTTGCCATCATCATGGATGGCAACGGGCGCTGGGCGAATGCGCGCGGTTTGCCGCGCACGATGGGACACCGCAAGGGCGTTGAAGCGGTTCGCGACGCGGTGAAGACAGCGGCAGAAGCGGGCATCCGTTATCTTACGCTTTTCGCGTTCTCGTCGGAAAACTGGAACAGGCCACAGGCCGAGGTCACCGATCTGATGGGCCTGCTCAAGGCCTTCATTCGCCGCGACCTTGCGGACCTGCACCGCGAGAACGTTCGTATCCGCATCATCGGGGAGCGTTCGAACCTGCGTGGTGACATCCTGCCTCTGCTGATCGAGGCCGAGGAGACAACGAGCGGGAATACCGGCATCACGCTGGTGATCGCCTTCAACTATGGTGCGCGCGACGAGCTGACGCGCGCCATGCGCCGCCTGGCAACCGAAGTTGCCGAAGGCCGCCTGCGGCCAGAGGACATCACGCCTGAGCGCATCGCCGCTTCGCTCGATACGGCCGGCATTCCCGATCCGGATCTCATTCTTCGCACCAGCGGCGAAGAGCGGCTTTCAAACTTTCTTTTGTGGCAGGGCGCCTATTCGGAACTGCTGTTCGTTCCGGAGCTCTGGCCAGATTTCACGCGCGAGACGTTCCTGTCCGCGCTCGAGAAATTCGCCTGCCGCGAGCGTCGCTTCGGCGGTCTGGCGCAGCCGACGTTAGCGGTTGGTTCGTAATGCAAACAGAACTCAAGCTTCGCATCGCTTCGGGAGTGGTGCTCGCGGCGGTCGCCCTCGGTGCGACCTGGTTCGGCGGTTTGGCCTTCCAGCTTCTTTCGGTCCTGATCGCACTGCTCGTTTACTACGAATGGTCGACGATTACCGGTCTGCCGGAGCGTGATTTTCAGGGCAATGCCTTCGGTTGGCTGTCGCTGGCGATAATCGCGGCGCTCATTCTTTTCGGATATATCGGCTACAGTCTGCCGACCTTGCTCATTGCGGTCGTTATCGCAGTGCTTTGGGTGTCGCTCAAGAAGGGCAGCTGGTGGTTGCCCGGCGGCATCGTCTATGCAGGATTGACCGGTATCTCGCTGGCGGCCCTGCGCGGGGTTGACCAGGCCGGTCTGATCGCCACCTTGTTCGTCTTCGCCGTCGTTTGGGGAACCGATATTCTTGCCTATTTCGTCGGTCGGGCGATCGGCGGCCCGAAGCTCGCGCCGCGCATTTCGCCCGGCAAAACCTGGTCGGGCGCCATCGGCGGGACGATTTCCGGCGTTGTGGCCGGCACTGCCGTTTTTATGGCATATTTTCCGCTGCAAGATCTGCGTGTCCCGGCTGTGGCGCTGGTTCTCTCCGTTGCGAGCCAGATCGGAGACCTCTTCGAATCCTTCATAAAGCGCCGATTCGGCGTCAAGGATTCGAGCCATCTCATTCCTGGGCATGGTGGGGTCATGGATCGGGTCGACGGTTTGGTGTTTGCCTGCATCGCCACGCTGGTCCTGGTCCTGATACAGTATGTGCTCAGCGAGGGGCGTCAGATCGCCTTCGGGTCGGTCCTCCTCGGCCTGTAATGCTGCCGGCAGGCACTTAAGGAAAGTTCATGACATATCTGCTTGATGCCCTGCAATTCGTGACCGGTTACATCATTCCCTTTCTGCTGGTGCTGACCCTTTTGGTCTTCGTGCACGAAATGGGACACTATCTCGTTGGCCGCTGGTCGGGCATTCGGATCCTTGCATTCTCGGTTGGCTTCGGGCCGGAACTGCTTGGATGGACCGATAAGCATGGCACCCGGTGGAAATTCTGCGCAATACCGCTTGGCGGCTACGTCAAGTTCTATGGCGACGAGGATGCGGCCAGCACGCCGGATTACAAACGGCTGGAGGCGATCTCGCCCGAAGAGCGGTCCCGGACCTTCCTGGGGGCCAAGCTGTGGAAGCGGGCAGCGACGGTTGCGGCCGGTCCGATCGCCAACTTCATCCTTGCCATCGCCATCTTTGCTGTTCTTTTCGCCGTTTACGGACGTTCGGTGGCCGACCCGGTCGTCGCTCAGGTGAAAGAGAACAGTGCCGCCGCCAAGGCCGGCATTCTTCCGCGTGATCGGTTGATCGCCATCGACGGAACGCCGGTCGCAACCTTCGACGACGTTCGCCGCTATGTCAGCGTGCGGCCAGAGCTGGAGATCAAGATCCGGATCGAGCGGGACGGTGCATTCCTGGATCTTCCGATGGTGCCTGAGCGGACCGAGATATCGGACCAGTTCGGCAACAAGATGGAGGTCGGAATCATCGGTATCGTCACCGATCAGGATGCCGGCAATTTCCGACTGGTGACCTACGGGCCGATCGAGGCCATCGGGCAGGGCGCGCTGCAAAGCTGGCACATCGTTACCGGTACATTCGATTATCTGGCGAATCTCGTTACGGGGCGTATGAAGGCTGACCAGCTTGGCGGTCCGATCCGTGTAGCTCAGGCCTCGGGCCAAATGGCGACACTGGGTGTGGCTGCCGTGCTGCAGCTTGCGGCCGTCCTGTCAGTTTCCATAGGATTGCTTAACCTCATGCCCGTTCCGGTGCTTGATGGCGGCCACCTGATGTTCTATGCGGTTGAGGCCTTGCGCGGAAAGCCGGTTGGAGCAGCTGCGCAGGATGTCGCTTATCGGATCGGCTTTGCCATGGTGCTGATGCTCATGGTTTTTGCGACCTGGAACGACATTTCGATGTTCTTTGGCTAGCGTTCGGCCGGGGAGCGTCTGTGGGGAACGACGACCGATACTGTGAACGATTGGATTTCAATGGCTTGTCCAGCAAGGATTTGTTTACGATAACTCGAATCTGTAGTGGCCGTTAAGCCACGGTTCGAATTGAAGTAAACAGAAATTAACGAGCTGACTTGCTTGTATGGGAAAAGCGGGTAAAACGGCAACCGTGACCGGAGTCGGCACGAAATTGCCGCGCGACGTTGGGAAAAGGTAAGATTTGAACATGAAAGCTGGTTCAAGGTTTTTGAACGCGGTGTCGGCGTTTGCGCTGTCCACGAGTATGGTGGTTTCTGGCGCTGGTGTTGGATTGCTCGCAGGCGCTTCCGTCGCAGAGGCCGCGACCATCAGTCGTGTTGAAGTCCGCGGAGCCACGCGCGTCAGCGCTGAAACGGTTCGTGCGAACATCACGATTGTCCCTGGCAAGAGCTTCAGCAACGCTGAAATCGATGCCTCCGTGAAGCGTCTTTACGCGACGGGCTACTTTTCCGACGTCAGCATCAATGTTGTGGGCGGTACGCTTGTCGTTACTGTCAGCGAGAATCAGCTTGTCAACCAGGTCGTCTTCAACGGCAACCGCAAGATCAAGGACGACAAGCTTCAGGGCATCGTCCGTACGCAACCGCTCGGTCCCTACAGCGAAGCGACGGTCGAAACGGATATTCAGTCGATCAGAGACGCCTACGCCGCGATCGGTCGCAGTGATATTACCGTAACGACCCAGGTCGTTCCGATCGCTGAAGGTCGCGTCAATCTTGCTTTCGTCATCAACGAAGGCGAGCGCACCAAGATTTCGCAGATCAATTTCGTTGGCAACGAAGCCTATAGCGATGGTCGTCTGCAATCCATTATTGCGACGAAGGAATCGGGTATCTTCTCGTTCCTGACCCGCAAGGACGTTTACAACCCGGACAAGCTGCGCGCTGACGAAGAGCTGCTGCGTCAGTTCTACTACAACCGTGGTTATGCCGACTTCCAGGTCGTTTCGTCCGAGTCCTCTCTTAACGAGGCTACTAACGAATACACCGTGACGATCACCGTCGAAGAAGGTCCGCGCTACGACTTTGGTGCAGTGACTGTCGAATCGACGGTTGAAGGTGTGGATGCTGAATCGCTGAAGGGTGTCGTGCTCAGCCGCGAAGGCTCGGTCTACAAGGCCAAGGACATTCAGGACACGATGAGCGAGATCTCGAAGCGCGTCGCTTCGGCTGGCTATCCGTTTGCTCGCGTGACGCCGCGTGGTAACCGCGACCTGAGCAATCATACGATTGCCGTCGACTATCTCGTCGACCAAGGTGAGCGAGCCTATGTCGAGCGCATCGAAATCCGCGGCAACACCCGAACTCGCGACTACGTCATTCGCCGCGAGTTCGATATGGGTGAAGGCGATGCCTTCAACCAGGAAATGGTTGCGCGCGCCAAGCGTCGCCTTGAGGCTCTCGGCTACTTCGCGACCGTCAATATCTCGACGGCTCCGGGCAGTGCGGCAGACCGCGTCGTGGTTATCGTTGACGTACAGGATCAGTCGACCGGTTCGTTCGGTATCGGCGCCGGCTATTCTGCTGGCAGTGGCGGTGGCTTCCTCGTCGAAGCCTCGATCGAGGAAAAGAACTTCCTGGGTCGTGGCCAGTACATTCGCGTCGCGGCGGGTCGCGGCGATGAGAGCCGTACCTACAACGTTTCGTTCACCGAGCCGTATTTCCTTGGTTATCGTCTGGCTGCCGGCTTCGACGTCTTCAAGAACGAAAACGACTTTGATGACGACAACTACAGCTATGAAGATCAGGGCTTCAGCCTACGTGTAGCTGCGCCGATTACCGAGAACCTGTCGACCACGCTGCGGTATAACCTCACGCAGTTTGACTATAGCGGTAATGTTGCCGAGCTGTCATCGCCTTACGTGCGAGCGGTTGAGGGTGGCAACTGGGTCCGTTCGTCGGTATCGCAGTCGATCACCTACAACACGCTCGATGATGCGCAGCTGCCGCATGACGGTATCCTGGCGACGTTTACGCATGAATTCGCCGGCCTCGGTGGCGACTCTGACTTCTACAAGGTCACCGGTAAGGCCAAGTGGTATTACACCGTGAACGACGAGGCGGACATCATTGCTTCGCTCGCCGGTGGTGCCGGCCATATCTTCGAAACCGGCAGCGATCTACAGGTCTTCGACCAGTTCCAGCTCGGCAGCAACGATATTCGCGGCTTCGAGCGTAATGGTATCGGTCCGCGCGACCAGGCAACGGGCGATGCGCTTGGTGGCACCACGTACTTCACTGCTTCGGCCGAAGCGACGTTCCCCCTTCCGGGTATTCCGCGTGACAGCGGTTTCCGCGGTGCGGTCTTCGCCGATGCGGGTACGCTCTACAGCAACAAGGTCGCAATGTTGCCGTCGGAAACGGTAGAGGGTAACGACTCGTCGCTGCGGGCGTCCGTTGGTATCGGCTTGATCTGGGCATCGCCGTTCGGTCCGCTGCGTGTCGACTACGCTTGGCCGATCGCGAAGGAAGATTTCGACCGGGTTCAGAACCTGAAGTTCGGTATTTCCTCCTCGTTCTGATAAAGAAGCAGTCCAGAACTGCCAAAAGTAGATCGTTCTGGAGTGTCCATGGAACAGAATTGGTTTTTTCCGCCCCATCAAGGGATCCGTCTGGGTGACCTGGCGAATCAAATTGGGGCGGATTTGACGGATGGCGCGATGGCAGATCGCGCTATCCACTCCGTAGCTCCTGTGAATCGGGCAAGGCCCGGTGACGTCTGCTACATGCTTTCGCGCAAGTACCGTGCTGAGCTGGAAAGCTGCCAGGCTTCCGCGATTATCTGCGACAAGACGATCGCCCCGCTCGTACCGTCTCACATTCCCGTTCTTTTGACTGCGCGGCCGCATACGGCCTTCGCGCTGGCAGGTACACTGTTGCACGAGGCTGCCATGCGCCCGGCGCGCAATACCAGCCTTGCCGGTGTGTCGCCGGCGGCCTTCGTTGACCCGACTGCACGTCTTGAAGAGGGTGTGGAGATCGAGCCGATGGCAGTGGTTGGGGCCGGCGCCGAAATTGGTAGCGGAACGAGACTTGCCGCAGGCGTCGTTATCGGGCCAGGCGTTCGCATTGGCCGAGACTGCACGATCGCCGCGGGCGCAAGCGTTCTCTGCGCTCTTGTCGGCAACAGTGTCATCATTCACCCGGGTGCCCGGATCGGCCAGGATGGGTTCGGCTACGCGCCAGGCCCCAAGGGTGGAATGATCAAGATCGTTCAGGTCGGACGTGTGATCATTCAGGACAATGTCGAGATCGGCGCGAACACGACGATCGATCGTGGCACGATGGACGACACCGTCATCGGTGAAGGCACGAAGATCGACAACCTTGTACAGATCGGCCACAACGTCCGCATCGGCCGTTATTGCGGCATAGTCAGCCAGGTCGGCATCGCCGGCAGCACCAGGATTGGTGACGGCGTGATGATCGGCGGCGGTAGCGGCGTCAACGGTCACATCACTGTGGGTGACGGCGTCCAGATTGCCGCGATGAGCGGCGTTGCAAGCGACGTCCCTGCGGGCGAACGCTACGGCGGTATTCCAGCGCGCCCCATGCGCGATTTCCTGCGCGATGTCGCCGAAATGGCCTTGCGCGCAAGTGACAGACAGAAAAAGAAGGGTGGCACGAATGAGTGAGGCGGCAACGGTTCTGGGTACGGCGGATATTCAGGAGATCCTGAAGCTTCTTCCGCATCGTTATCCCTTCCTGCTCGTCGACCGGATCATCGAGATTGACGGTGACAATTCGGCGATCGGCATCAAGAACGTCTCGGCAAACGAGCCGCACTTTACCGGCCATTTCCCGGAGAAGCCGATCATGCCGGGCGTCCTTTTGATTGAAGGCATGGCGCAGACGGCGGGCGCGATCTGCGCGCGCAAGACCGCGTCGGGCACCAACCTCGTCTACTTCATGACCATCGACAATGCGCGCTTCCGCAAGCCGGTTGTTCCGGGTGACCGTGTTGAGTTTCATGTCGTGAAGCAGAAACAGCGCGGCAATATCTGGAAGTTTCATTGTGACGCAAAAGTTGACGGGCAACTTGTCGCGGAAGCTGATATCGGCGCGATGATAGTCAGCACGGAAGACGCTTAAACATGATTGCATCAACAGCGAAGATCCACCCATCCTCGATCATCGAAGATGGGGCGGTCATCGGCGAGAACGTCAAAATCGGCCCGTTTTGCCATATCGGGCCGAAGGTCGTTCTTGGAGACGATATGGAGCTCGCGAGCCACGTCGTCGTCGCCGGTCGCACGACGGTCGGCAAGGGCTCCAAGATTTTCCCGAATGCCGTCATCGGCGGAGATTCGCAAAGCGTGCATCACAGCACGATCGACACCACTTTGCAGATCGGTGACAACTGCACGATCCGCGAAGGTGTCACGATGAATGCGGGAACCGTCGAATATGGCGGTGCGACGATTGTCGGCAACAACAATCTGTTCCTCGCCTATTCGCATGTGGCGCATGATTGTCGCCTCGGCAACAACATCATTATGTCGAACAACGTGCTGCTGGCCGGCCATGTGACGATCGAGGACCGCGCCATCCTCGGCGGCGGCTGTGCCGTGCATCAGTTCACACGCATCGGCCGGCAGGCGTTCATCGGCGGTCTATCCGCCGTAAGCTACGATGTCATTCCCTATGGCATGCTCAATGGCAATCCCGGTGTCCTGAGCGGGCTGAACGTTGTGGGCATGACCCGGGCGGGCATTGAGCGGGCGACGATCCACGTGGTTCGCCGCGCCTACAAGCAGATCTTCGAGGGGTCAGAATCGGTTCGCGCCAATGCCGCCGCCATTCGCGCTGATTATGCCGACTGTGCACCTGTCATCGAGATCCTCGATTTCATCGCTGCCGAAAGTGACAGGGCACTGTCGTCCCCAAGTCGCGGCAAGGCCTGATCGTGATGTCGGCCACGGCGAGCCGCGCAGCAAATGGCGGCCGGCTCGCGATCATCGCCGGCGGCGGAGCGCTGCCGCATTATGTCGCCGAGGCCGTCCGCGCCCGTGGAGAAGACCCCTTCGTCATTGCGCTCTCGCGTGAAGCGGAAGAGAGCGACTGGATCGGGTTCGATCACTGTGTGCTCGCCATTGGTGATTTTTCGGGCATTAGTCGCACATTCAAAGAAGAAGGCATCGACCGCGTCGTGCTTTCGGGCTGGGTTCGTCGTAGACCGGAATGGCGTGACATTCGCCCCACGCTGAAAACGCTCGCCAGAGTGCCGAGCGTTTTGAAGACGCTGGTGTCCGGCGGCGATGACGCTGTTTTGCGCATGGCGATGCAACTCATCGAAGCAAGCGGCGCCCACGTGATCGGCGTGCATGAGGTGGTTCCGAACCTTCTGGCCGATCCAGGGCCGATTGGCGCTATCGCTCCATCGGACGATGACAGACGCGACGTTGAGGCCGGCATCGCTGCCGCCAACGCGCTCGGCGAGCTCGACGTGGGGCAGGGCGCGATCGCCGTCGGTGGTCGCGTGGTTGCCCTGGAGGGCGCCGAGGGCACCGATGCGATGCTGGAGCGGGTGGCGACACTCAAGACCGAAGGGCGCGTCTCCGCGCGTCGGCGTGGTGTTCTGGTCAAGCTTTGTAAGCCGGGGCAGGACTTGCGCGCGGATCTGCCATCGATCGGACCATCGACCGTCGCCGGCGCTGTCGCAGCCGGGCTTGCCGGAATAGCCGTAGAAGCCGGTCGCGCCCTGGTGCTCGAGCGCTCTGAGGTGATCGAGGCTGCCAACCGCGCGGGGCTGTTTGTCATTGGGGTCGAGCGGAGCGGTCGCCGGGGAAAGACATGAGCGGACAAGACTATAAGCTGGCGGTAATTGCCGGCGAGGTATCGGGCGATCTGCTCGGCGCAGATCTGGTGCGCGCACTGCGCGCCCAGAGCGGTGGCAATATCGAACTTGTCGGCGTCGGCGGCGATGGCCTGGAGGCCGAAGGTCTGAAATCGCTGTTTGATTATTCCGAACTGTCGATCATGGGCTTCTCGCAAGTGCTGGCGCGTCTGCCAAAGTTGATTCTGCGCATCCGCCAGACGGCAAATGCCATTATCGCTGCGCGCCCCGATGCCCTGCTGATCATCGATAGTCCGGATTTCACCCATCGTGTCGCGCGTCGGGTCCGCGCTGCGCTGCCGAACCTGCCTGTCATCAACTATGTCTGCCCGAGCGTATGGGCCTGGAAACCGGAACGCGCGCCGCGCATGCGCAGCTATGTCGATCATGTGCTGGCGGTGCTGCCGTTCGAGCCCGAGACCATGCGCAAGCTTGAAGGACCGTCGACGACCTATATCGGTCATCGGCTTGCCTCGGATGCCAATGTGCTTGCCGTCCGCGCCAGCCGAAGAGAAAGACTGAACGACGCCAGTGGCAACGCGGTTTCCTCCTGCCTGCTTCTGCCGGGGTCGCGTTCAAGCGAAATCAAGCGGCTGCTACCGATCTTCGGGCAGATGACCGAGGAGCTCGCTCGCCGGCATCCCGGCGTGCGCTTCCTGTTGCCGACGGTTCCGCGCCAGGAAAAACTGGTGCGCGAGATCACGACCGGTTGGACGGTTCAGCCGGAAATATCGGTGGGAGCCACCGAAAAATGGGCTGCCTTCGACAAGGCGGATGCGGCAATCGCCGCGTCGGGAACGGTCATCCTCGAGCTTGCGCTTGCCGGCGTTCCCGTCGTCTCCACCTATGACGCCGACTGGCTTGTGCGGTTGCTGCACAACCGCATCCGTATCTGGAGCGGGGCGCTTCCCAATCTGATCGCCGATTTCCCGATTGTGCCTGAGTATTTCAACCAGAGCATTCGTCCGGGTGCCTTGACCCGCTGGGTCGAGCGGCTGTCCGGCCCGACAGCGCAGCGCGCATCGATGCTCGACGGCTACGCAGTTGTGCAGCAGCGCATGGCGACCAGCCGACCGCCGGGCGAATTGGGCGCCGAGATCGTCTTCTCCTACCTGCAAAACAAAAAGCCCGGTCATCTCTGACCGGGCTTTTTTTATTTTCTGATTTCCGCTTGACGCTTAACGCTTGGAGACCGGCACGTAGTCGCGCTGCGGAGCGCCGACATAGAGCTGGCGCGGGCGGCCGATGCGCTGTTCCGGATCTTCGATCATTTCGTTCCACTGGGCGATCCAGCCGACGGTGCGTGCAAGCGCGAACAGCACGGTGAACATGGTGGTGGGGAAGCCCAGCGCCTTCAGCGTGATGCCGGAGTAGAAGTCGATGTTCGGGTAGAGCTTCTTCTCGACGAAGTATTCGTCGGTGAGCGCGATACGCTCGAGCTCCATCGCCACTTCGAGGAGCGGATCATCCTTGTGGCCGAGTTCTGCGAGCACTTCATGCGTGGTCTTCTGCATGATCTTGGCGCGCGGATCGTAGTTCTTGTAGACGCGGTGGCCGAAGCCCATCAGGCGGAACGGATCGTTCTTGTCCTTGGCCTTGGCGATGTATTCCGGAATGCGGTCGGCCGTGCCGATTTCGGCCAGCATGTTGAGCGCAGCTTCGTTGGCGCCGCCATGGGCCGGGCCCCAGAGGCAGGCGATGCCGGCGGCGATGCAGGCGAACGGATTGGCGCCAGACGAACCGGCAAGGCGAACCGTCGAGGTCGAAGCGTTCTGCTCGTGATCGGCATGCAGGATGAAGATGCGATCCATGGCGCGCGACAGAACCGGATTGACGACATACTCCTCGCACGGAACGGCGAAGCACATGCGCAGGAAGTTCGAGGCGTAGTCGAGATCGTTCTTCGGGTAAACGAAGGGCTGGCCGATATGGTACTTGTAGGCCATCGCGGCGATCGTCGGCATCTTGGCGATCATGCGCAGCGACGCGACCATGCGCTGGTGCGGATCGGTGATGTCGGTCGAGTCGTGGTAGAAGGCAGAAAGCGCGCCAACGCAGCCGCACATGACGGCCATCGGGTGCGCGTCGCGACGGAAGCCGGTGAAGAAGCGCGACATCTGCTCATGCACCATGGTGTGGTGCGTGACGCGGTAGTCGAAGTCAGCCTTCTGTGCCTTCGTCGGCAGTTCGCCGTAAAGCAGGAGGTAGCAAACTTCCAGGAAGTCGCCATGTTCTGCGAGCTGCTCGATCGGATAGCCGCGATGCAGGAGCACGCCTTCATCACCGTCGATATAGGTGATCTTGGATTCGCACGACGCCGTCGACGTAAAGCCCGGGTCGTAGGTGAACATCTTGGTCTGCTTGTAGAGTGAACCGATATCGACCACATCAGGACCGATGGACCCCGATCGCACTGGTAGCTCCGCCGATTTTCCATCGAGTGTTACGACCGCGCTTTTTTCTGTCATGGGACCCTCCGTCTTATGGCAACGTGGCACAGAGACATGCCACGAAAATGAACGTTGCGAATTTGCTATATGATTTATTTTCGGCTGCCAAGCTGTACGAAAGGCAAATTGTGCGATGCGAAAATGTGCATATGGCGACGCAATAATCGCACGTTAGAGCAATATGTCCAACGGGATCAATGATCGTCAGCGGGATGGTGCGGTACCATTCAATATAGGTTTGCCGCTTTTTTCGGCAGATAGCGTTCAGGTTGCGGTTGAGCGCTGTTGGTTGCATGATCCGTCGCGACTGGCTTGGGGGAGAGTTGTCGAACGATGAGCGAGATCGAAGTCCGGTCTTTGATGCAGGATGCAGATCGTGTCGCTCCGTCACTACCCGTCCCGGTTTCGACCGGCGGTATGTCTGCAACGCCTGCGAATGCACGCGGCAATATCGGTTTTCGTTTTTTGAAATCTTGTGCTGCGGTCGTGCGTGCACGCCTCCGACGTGAGGCTATTGCTGCATCCTGGCGTGACGCGGTCGAAGAAGAATCGGCGTTCGGCCACGGATTGGTGTTCGTTCCGGTCCTTTTGGCGGCAGGCGTGCTGACGTGGCTCTCGCTGCCCTATGACCTCGGACTCGTCAAACTTGCACTGCTGCTTTGCGTTTTCGGAATAGCCGCCTTGCTGTTCAACGTCTGTGTGCGCGCCCTGCGTGCGCCGGTGATCGCAGCGGGGCTGTTCACGGCGGGAATGATGCTTGCGGCAATCGAGACATCGCGCATCGACACCATCGTTCTCGATGGACCGGTAACGACGAACCTGCGCGGCAAGGTATTTTCGCGCGAGAAGAATGATCGCGAACATTGGCGCTACGGCATCCTCATCGAGCAAACGACGAAGCCGACGTTGCGCCGTGCACCGCTGAGGGCCATCGTGCTGTCGCGCAGCCCGCACGCGCCGTTGGCGATCGGGGCAGCGATCGAGGGCAGGGCCCGTCTTTCGCCGCCTTCCGGACCAGCTCTGCCGGGGCTCAACGACTTTGCATTCGATTCTTATTTCCGGCAGATCGGCGCCGTCGGCTATTTCTACGGTGCGCCGCGCAGCCCGCTAGTCGATGGTGGTGCAGCGGTGGCGGACCGCTCGCTTTGGGCCCAGATGACAGAACGCTTGGCCTCAATGCGCGAGGGCGTTGGCGAGCGGATCCGCACTGTAATCGGTGGCGACACTGGTGCGCTCGCTGCAGCCCTGGTGACGGCGGAAGAAAGAGCGATTGGTCGCGACACCGTCGAGATGCTGCGACAGGCTGGCCTGGCGCACGTGTTGGCGATTTCCGGTCTCAACATGGTGCTTGCCGCAGGCACGTTTCTGATCGGAGCGCGTACCGTCTTGAGTGCGGTTCCCGGGTTGGCGCAGCGCGTCGCGATCAAGAAGGTTGCCGCTGCGGGCGCGCTGGCAATGGTCTTCCTTTACATCTTGATTTCCGGTGGAGCCGTATCCGCCGTGCGCGCCTGGATCATGATTTCGATCATGCTGGTAGCGGTCTTCTTCGACCGCATGTCGATCAGCCTGAGAAATATCGCGCTGGCTGCGATTGTCATCATCGTGATCACGCCATCTGCCGTTGCGGGGCCGGGCTTCCAGATGTCTTTCGCCGCCACGCTGGCGTTGGTTGCTGGCTATGCACGCTGGCGCGAGCGTGCGGAAGCAGAAGAGCCGGCAGACGCCGGGCGCTGGTGGGGCAGGCGGCTTTTCACGGGTTTCGTTATCGGCGTTCTTGCGACCTCATTGATCGGTGGTCTTGCGACGGCGGTCTATTCCGCCGCCTACTTTCAGCGACTGCCGGCCTATGGGTTGATTGCCAATATCCTCGCAGCGCCGCTGATCAGTATTGTGATCATGCCGTTTGGCCTGTTTGCCATGTTGCTGATGCCCTTCGGCCTCGAGCAGTATCCGCTTGTCGTCATGGCGTGGGGTCTTGATGGAATGCTGGTGATCGCCCGCTTCGTCACGTCGCTCGATGGCGAGTTTCTGACCGGCCGCGTCGGGCCGCTGGCATTCGTTCTTATCGCTGCCGGCGGCGTTATTCTATGTGTGTTGCGCACTTGGCTGGCTGGGTTCGGAGCCGTGCTCCTGTTTTTCCGGACTGGTGTGCCTTGCGTTCGAAGACAGGCAATTGCCGGCGATCGTGGTATCGGAAGATGGGCGTCTCGTCGGATTGGTCACCGACGCCGCCATTGCGACGAACCGGGATCGTCCCTCCGATTTCCTTTTCTCTCAATGGCAGCGAGCATTGGCGGTCGAGAGCCACGTCGCTCCGATGCCCGCGCAAGCGGTGGTCGCTGATGGGCTTTATCCCGAGGCGAAACGGCAGTCCGGTAAGGCGCAAACGAGGGCCATCGATGCAGCGACAGCCGCCGCTATCCGTGAGGATATCAACTCTACGCTCAGCCAAGCGTCGCCGAATGTCTTTTCTTGCCGCGAGAAAGAATGGTGCATCGCCCGAAGCCATGCCGGCTGGGCGGTTGCTCTCGTCGAGAATCCAAACCTGTTTGAGGTGCTGTGCAATCAGGTCGATCTGCTGATCGTTCCGGGAAATTTCACCGAGCGGACCTGTTCGTCCGGCCACGCGCGGATCCTGAGTGGACGCCTGCTGCGATTGGCAGGTGCGATCGAGATTTTCGCCGAGCCGGTTGCCGGCGATGCGCATCCGAAAATGCGCTTCAAGACGTCGTTCACGTCGCTGCAACGCCCATGGGGGCGTCACCGCGCCTATGACTGGCGAAGCGACGGCTTCGTCGATGGCTCACCGGCCCTTTGACGGCCGGGACCGAAATGAAGGCCCGAAATTATTCTTGATTTCTATACTCCACAAATCCTTGTGTTTCGGTCATAGTTTGTCGTAAAGAGCGGCCAATGCACGTTGAGGTGGCCAAAATTCCGGCCGCCCTGTGATTTTTGTGATGGCAAAACGGACCAGTACGCGAGGAACAAGATGCCCAACCGAACCCGATCGAAGCTGAATTTGTTGGCGGCAGCGACATTGGTGCTGGCGTGTGGTGTTTCCTCAACGGTCGTATTTGCTCAGGCTACAACCTCAACCGAAACGACGGCTCCCGTGGTCAGTCAGGTTCAAAATGCCGAACCGCCAGCAAGGGCACCGGCCAACGTCGATGCTGTAGCCCAGGGCGAGCAGCCGACGGCTTCTCAGCCCTCGACCGCGCAGCCCGCTGCCACTCAACCGGCCGCCGAGGGGCAGCCGACTGCCGGCGATCTTCCGGCCACCGCGTCTGAAGCCGGCGCACAAACACCGGCTGTATCGGTTGATACGCCCGCAGCAGAAGCGGTCGAAGCACCGCTCGAAGTTGCGGCAAATCCGGTTCTGCCGCATGACCTTTCGCCGATGGGCATGTTCCTTGCTGCCGACATGGTGGTAAAGGCTGTGATGATCGGGCTGGCGCTTGCCTCAGTCATCACCTGGGCGATTTTCGTGGTCAAGTCGTTTGAACTCTTCGCCGCCAAGGCACGTCTCAGCCGCGCCGTCCGTCAGCTCTCCGCTGCAAACGGGTTGGCAGAGCTTAAGTCCACATTCGACGGCAAGTCCGGCCCTGCTGCGGAAATGGTTGCCGCTGCGATCGACGAGATGGTGCGCTCGGAGGCTGTGCTCGATCACGCGCCGGCCGCAGGTCTGAAGGAGCGCGTCGCTTCGCTGCTGACGCGCATCGAGGTTCGCGCCGGCAAGCGGATGACGAGCGGAACGGGCATTCTTGCCTCGATCGGCTCCGTCGGCCCGTTCGTCGGTCTGTTCGGAACCGTCTGGGGCATCATGAACTCCTTCATCGGCATCAGCAAAGCACAGACGACCAATCTGGCGATCGTTGCTCCCGGTATTGCCGAAGCACTGCTGGCGACCGCAATCGGTCTCGTTGCAGCTATCCCGGCAGTTATTATCTACAACTACTTTGCCCGCTCGGTGGGCGGCTACAAGGTGATCCTCGCCGACGCGGCAGCCGCCGTCGAACGGCTTGTCAGCCGCGATCTTGATCATCGCCTGGTCCGCAAGGCGCAACCGCGTCGCCAGGAAGGCTTTGCCCATCCGGCAGAAGCGCCCATCGCAAGGATCGGGTGAGACATGGCCGGCAAGGTTAGCGACAGCGGCGGCGATCTCGACGAGAACAGCGAGATCAACGTCACCCCATTCATCGATGTCATGCTCGTTTTGCTCATCATCTTCATGGTCGCGGCACCACTTGCGACCGTGGACATGAAGGTCGATCTGCCGCAATCGGTCTCCAAACCGACACCGCGCGACGACAAGCCGGTGTTCGTCACGCTCAACGCCGACCTCGGTCTGGCGATTGGCAACGAAGAAACAGCCCGTGAGGAATTTGCCGCCGAGCTTCGGCGCCTGACGGAAGGCAACACCGAGACGCGTGTTCTGTTGCGTGCGGACAAAGCCGTCGGCTACGGCGAGCTGATGACGGTCATGAACCTCATCCAGAACGCCGGCTATACCAAGATCGCCCTCGTTGGGCTCGAAGGGGCGCCTGGCCGCTGACGCCAGGCTTTCTCTGTTCTTGCGGTGGGCGCCAGCGCCTGCCGCTCGTGTCGGGCCGTGCAAACGTCGGTTCGGCTGTTTCTCGCTTCCTTTTTCCGCTGCAAGATGTCGCTGTCGCTTGAAACCGGCGGGAGGGCGATTTATGAGCTTATGTAGAGGCTCGGCATTGGCAGCCAGAAGACGACTGCGCGGATATCCGGGATACCGGTGCCGCGCCCATCCGGATACGAGGGCAGTATGATGAATTTCGAAGCGGCGCGCACCAAGATGGTGGACAACCAGATCCGGACGACGGATGTCACGTCCCACGCCGTCCTGTCCGCTTTCCTCTCCGTACCGCGCGAAGAATTCGTGCCTTCGCGAATGAAGGAACTCGCCTATATCGATGCCGACATCGAACTCGACGGAACCAAAGGCACCGGCCCGCGATACCTGATGGAACCGTCGCCGCTCGCCAAGCTGCTGCAGCTCGCCGAAATCTCGAAGTCGGACGTGGTGCTGGAGATTGGCTGTGGCACCGGCTACGCCTCGGCGCTGCTTTCGTTGATCGCCGGTTCGGTCGTCGCGCTCGAAAGCGATGAAGCGCTTGGCGCAACCGCAACGGAAACCTTGGCACGGCTGGGCTATGACAACGTTGCCGTGGTCACAGGCGATCTTGGCAAGGGATATGCCGGCGAGGCACCCTATGATGTCATCTTCGTTCATGGTTCGGTAGAAGTGCTTCCTTCGGCTTTGTTCGAGCAGTTGCGCGACGGCGGCCGGCTGATTGCCGTCGAAGGCTTCGGTAACGCTTCGCGTGCTAAGCTTTATGTCCATGAGCATGGGAAGACGTCCGAAAGGGCGGACTTCAACACTGCGGTCAAGCCGCTTCCCGGTTTCCGCCGTGAGCAGACTTTTGTTTTTTGAGGTGCCACTTATTGAGGGATCTCAACATTTGATTGTGCTGCTAAAATAGCAATGTTGCCAATTGGCAACGAACCACCTGTTTCTTTTTGAAATGATCGTGCGCAGTATCGGTGTACAGTTGTGATCGTGCCGAATCCGGGTTTCAAAGAGTGCTGAGGTAGTGATTTGCTCACCGGTGGGCGGTGTGAGCGCTTCATCGCCGTGTTTAGGGCGGCCCGGTTTCGATGTCGGAATGGTGCCGCAGGAAATAGTGGGCTGGCTTTGCCGCCCCGATCGGAGAGGGAAGTATGGTGTCGATTGTCCGCAAAGCAGCCTTTTGGGCTGCCGTCTCGACGAGTGTACTGCTTGCGCCGCAGGCCGTGCTGGCGGAGACGATCTTCGGCGCAATGGCCAAAGCCTATGAAAATAACCCGGATCTGAACGCCGCGCGCGCTGGCCTTAGGGCGACCGACGAAGGGGTGCCGATCGCGAAGTCCGGGTTTCGCCCACAGGTTTCGGCTTTTGCAAACGGAACACTTTCAAACGTCGACAACGAGCTCACCGGAAGCCGGGACTTTCATCAAGGGCAGATCGGTATCACCGTAACCCAGATGATCTTCGACGGTTTTCAGACGCTGAACAATGTTCGCGCCGCCGAATCGAATGTCTTCGCCAACCGCGAATCGCTTCGGGCAAACGAGATCCAGATCCTGCTGGCGGCAGCTACGTCCTACGCCAACATCGCGCGGGACCAGCAAATCGTTTCCATCCGCCGGCAGAACATCGCCTTCCTCAGGGAACAGCTGAATGCGTCTCAGGCCCGCCTTGACGTGGGTGAAGGCACCCGCACGGACGTGAGCCTTGCCGAGGCATCGCTTGCCAATGCGCAGTCGCTGCTGATCAGCGCCATCGCGCAGTTGAAGCAGAGCGAAGCGGTCTACGTGCAGATCGTCGGCGTTGCGCCGACGGGTATCAGGCAGCCGGGGCCGGCCACCAAGGGGCTTCCACGTTCGCTCGATCAGGCCGTTGCCTTGGGATTGCGTCAGCACCCGACCATTCTCGCCGCCCAGTACAACGTCGATACCGCCGGCTACCAGGTGAAGTCGGCTGAAGGGACCATGCTGCCCGGCGTGAGCATTCAGGGACAGGTTGGGCGCGTGACCGGCAATTCCGGTGACGGTATCGACAGCAACACGTCGAGCGTTACGGCCCGTCTGACGGTGCCTATCTACCAGGGTGGCGCGGAATACGGTCAGATTCGCCGGGCGAAGGAGACCTTGGGCCAGCAGCGCATCCTCGTCGATTCGCAGCGCGCTGCCGTTCAGCAGAACGTCGTGACCGCGCACACCCAACTTGAGGCGGCAGTTGCGCGCATCGGCGCCAACAAGACGCAGATCTCGGCAGCTAACATGGCGCTTGCCGGCGTCATCGAAGAGCGCAATGTCGGTCAGCGCACCACGCTCGACGTGCTCGATTCGCAGCAGACCGTTCTGAATGCGCAGGAACAGCTGGCGATCGCCCAGCGCGACGCCGTCGTCGCAAGTTACGGCCTGCTCGCGGCCACCGCGGTGCTGGGCGTCAAGAGCCAGGGCCTGCAGGTCGCCGAATATCGCGCCGAAGAGCACTACGAAGCCGTCAAGGACAAATGGTTCGGACTTCGAACCGTCGACGGTCGCTGATCAAAGAAAACGCCTCGGGAGACCGGGGCGTTTCTGCTTCTGCCGATAAAAACAAATCTGTGCAACAATCCAAGTGTCTGATTCGCGGCGTATGTTTCGTCGGCGAACTCACTTAAGGTTTGTTTGTAATCGGCACATGCGTCGTTTCGGGACACATGCTCGGCCGCGTCAAACGGGGATAGAAATGGCACAGCTCAATGTCGCGCGTGAACCTTCGATGGATGAGATCCTCGCATCCATTCGCAAGATCATCGAGAGCAACGAGCCGGGGCAGACCGATTTCTCCTCGCGTGACCAATACGAGGACGACGGCTCGGATGAGATTGAACTGACGATCGACAGCGAAATCGAGGCTGCCGCTTTCGGCGGGCGGGAAGACCGCGCCGAGGCGCCCAAGCCCGCCACGCCTTCGCCGGAGATCGAAGTGGCAATCATCCCGTCGGAGCCGCATCCGGGCATCGCGCAGCCGCCGCTTTCGCTGGCGGACGTTGCAGCCCGTGTAAGGGCCGCCTCCGAGCGCCACACCACGAGCTATGCCACCAAAGAGCTGGTCAACGATGTGCCGTCGCGCAGCGTTCAGGATAGTCCGGTCATCACGTCGCGCATGGCGGCAGTGTCCGCCCCGCCGGCGCCGGCTGATCGTCTCTCGGTGAGTGCAATGCATGCGCCTGCCAATCAGAGCGTGGCGGTCGAAGCCGGTCCGGCAGCGCCGGTAACAGAGCCGGCGCCCGCGGTCCTTTCCGCCGGAGCTGTGGCTGTCATTGCCGAAGAGCCTGCGGCCGAAAAGGTCGCGCCTGCGATCGTCTCGCCCGAGGTTGGTCGTCAGGTTGCGCAGTCCTTTGACAATCTTGCTCAGGCGGTCGACTTCAGCACGCGGCGGTCGTTCGACGAAATTGCCGAAGAAATGCTGCGCCCGATGCTGCAGGAGTGGCTGGACGACAACCTGCCGACCTTGGTTGAACGGCTCGTACGTGAAGAGATCGAACGCGTCGCGCGCGGCCCCCGGCGGTAGGATCTGAACCTTTCCGATACAGGGGCCGCGGAACAGTCGCGGCCTTTTTGCGTTCGTGTTGACTTGCACCGGCCGTTCCGGTTTACAAGACACAGACATCAATCTCCAAAATTGGCTTCAAAATGCTTGATAAGACCTACGATTCCGCATCCGTCGACCCACGTATCGCCAAGAAGTGGGACGAAGAAAACGCGTTTCGTGCAGGTGCGGGAGCAAAGCCCGGCGCCGACAGCTTCTGTATCGTGATCCCGCCGCCGAACGTGACGGGCTCGCTGCACATGGGCCATGCGCTGAACAACACGCTGCAGGACGTGCTGGTCCGGTTCGAGCGCATGCGCGGCAAGGATGTGCTGTGGCAGCCGGGCATGGACCATGCCGGTATCGCCACGCAGATGGTCGTCGAGCGCAAGCTGATGGAACAACAGCAGCACCGCCGCCAGATGGGCCGTGAAGCGTTTATCGAGAAGGTATGGGAGTGGAAGGCCGAATCCGGCGGGTTGATCTTCAATCAGCTGAAGCGGCTGGGTGCTTCCTGCGACTGGTCGCGCGAGCGCTTCACGATGGACGATGGCCTGTCGGAGGCCGTCCTCGAAGTGTTCGTCTCGCTCTACAAAGAAGGTCTGATCTACAAGGACAAGCGTCTGGTCAATTGGGATCCGAAGCTGCTGACAGCGATTTCCGATCTGGAGGTCGAGCAGCACGAAATCAACGGAAACCTCTGGTATCTGCGTTATCCGCTGGAACCGGGTGTCACCTACCAGCATCCGGTCGCCTTCGACGAAAACGGCAAGGCGACTGAGTGGGAAGCCCGCAACTACCTGGTCGTTGCCACCACGCGGCCGGAAACGATGCTTGGCGACAGCGGCATTGCCGTCAATCCTGAGGACGAGCGCTACAAGCCGCTCATCGGCAAACACGTCATTCTGCCGATCGTCGGCCGCCGCATCCCCGTCGTCGGTGACGACTATGCCGATCCGACCGCTGGAACAGGCGCCGTCAAGATTACGCCGGCGCACGACTTCAACGATTTCGACGTCGGCAAACGTGCCGGCCTCGCTGCTATCAACATCCTCACCGTCGAAGGTCGGATCACCATCAAGGACAACGAAGAGTTCCTCGAGGGCCTCAGCGACCCGGCGGCCCTGCATGGTGCATGGGACGAGCTTGAGGGCAAGGACCGTTTCGAAGCGCGCAAGATCATCGTTCGGATTTTCGAGGAAGCCGGCCTGCTCGACAAGATCGAGCCGCATCAGCATATGGTCCCGCACGGCGACCGTGGCGGCGTGCCGATCGAGCCGCGCCTGACCGAGCAATGGTACGTCGATGCCAAGACGTTGGCGAAGCCTGCGATCGCATCGGTCAAGGAAGGTCGTACCAACTTCGTCCCGAAGAACTGGGAGAAGACCTATTACGAATGGATGGAGAACATCCAGCCCTGGTGCGTCTCGCGCCAGCTCTGGTGGGGACACCAGATCCCGGCCTGGTATGGTCCGGACGGCCAGGTCTTTGTCGAAAAGACCGAGGAAGAGGCGCTGCACGCCGCAATCCAGCATTATCTGGCCCATGAAGGCCCGATGAAGGCCTATGTCGAAGACCTGCTTGAAAACTTCAAGCCGGGCGAGATCCTGACCCGTGACGAGGACGTCCTCGACACCTGGTTCTCGTCGGCGCTCTGGCCGTTCTCGACGCTCGGCTGGCCGAACGAGACGCCGGAGCTCGAGAAATACTATCAGACAGACGTTCTGGTCACCGGCTTCGACATCATCTTCTTCTGGGTTGCCCGCATGATGATGATGGGCCTGCATTTCATGAAGGATGCGGACGGCACACCAGTCGAGCCGTTCCACACCGTCTATGTCCACGCGCTGGTTCGCGACAAGAATGGGCAGAAGATGTCGAAGTCGAAGGGCAACGTCATCGATCCGCTGGAACTGATGGATGAGTACGGTGCCGATGCGCTGCGCTTTACGCTGGCGATCATGGCCGCCCAGGGGCGTGACGTGAAGCTCGACACCGCCCGCATCGCCGGCTACCGCAATTTTGGAACGAAGCTCTGGAACGCCACGCGCTTTGCCCAGATGAACGGCGTCACCAACAGCGACGGCTTCATTCCCGAGGCATCGTCGCTGACGATCAACCGCTGGATCCTGACAGAGCTTTCGCGGACGATCCGCGATGTCACTGAAGCGCTCGAAGGCTTCCGGTTCAACGAGGCCGCTGGCAGTCTCTATCGGTTCGTCTGGAACCAGTTCTGCGACTGGTACCTCGAACTGCTGAAGCCGGTCTTCAGCGGCGAAGATGAAGCGGCAAAACGCGAATCCCAGGCTTGTGTCGCCTATGTTCTCGATGAGATCTACAAGCTGCTGCACCCCTTCATGCCCTTCATGACCGAAGAGCTCTGGGATCAGACGGCGGGCGAGGGACGTGAGCGCGCCGGCCTGCTCTGCCACGCGGAATGGCCGTCTGCCTCCTACGCTGACGATGCCGCCGCTGATGAGATCAACTGGCTGATCGATCTGGTTTCCGGCATCCGTTCGGTCCGTTCGGAAATGAACGTCCCGCCGGCAGCGACAGCACCGCTCATCGTGGTCGCAGCCAACGCACTGACGCGCGAGCGGCTCGAGCGGCACGGTTCTGCCATCGGTCGGCTGGCGCGCGTCGAGCATATCGACCATGCGGCGGTGGCGCCGCGCGGCAGCGCGCAGATCGTCGTTGCTGAGGCAACGTTCTGCCTGCCGCTCGGCAATCTGATCGACCTCTCCGCTGAAAAGTCGCGTCTGGAAAAGGCGATCTCCAAGGTCGAAGTCGAGCGGGAACGTATTCTCGGCAAGCTGGCCAATGAGAAGTTCGTCGCCAATGCGAAACCGGAACTGGTGGAAGCCGAGCGCGAACGTCTCGTTGAACTGGATCTGCAGAAGGACTCCCTCGGCATCGCCTTGGCGCGGGTTGCAGAAGCCGGCTGAGCGCACTGCAAGCTCAGATCTTGCGTCATCCGCGGCGGCAACGTCGCGGATTTCGCATTTTCTGGCGCGGCCGCTGGGGTTGCCGCCAAGCCGATTCGCTAGGCGAAAGCGGTGGCTTTCTGACGCACCGTCTTGGGAGTTCGAGCCTCGCTTTCAAACCCAAATCCGTGTTTTTTAGTGCAAAAACCGATGCTGTTGTTGTTGAGTAACACTTTCGGGTTATGTTGGAAAAATATCCTAACATTAGCCGATAGATTTTTATGTTGCGCAAAATTATTTCGATTTGTTTGGATTGTGTTCAGATGATGAGAATCTTACGTAAATTTTATGGCGCACATGAGCGCAATACCCCTGGAAAGCGGCATTTGCGATTTCACGCGATCGTGAGAATACTTTTCGCACAGGCGACGTGAGGTGGATTGTCGCAGATTGAAATGCAGGGGGAGGAGCTTAATGGCTCATGAGAATTTGAAGCGGGGCGTCTTTGCGTTGGCGGCCGGAATTCTGGTTGCATCGGCGGCGCACGCTGGCGGTCTTGAACGCGGCGGTTACAATATCGATCTGCTGTTCGACCCGTCCGACTATGCAGCGGAAGCGACGGCAACCTATGTCAACCCGCAGCGCGAACTGAAGAATGTCAGAGATACCAATACGACGTCTGCTGCCTTCCCGTTCAACGGAACCGGACCAGGCGCAGGCGGCGGCAACCTGAATTCGCGTCCGAATTCGGTCGATGAAACAGAAAGCTACTGGGTTCCACGTGTTGGCATCAAGGCCCGCTTCGGCGAGGACGTCGACTGTATGGCTGACTATTCACAGCCTTGGGGTGCGCACACCAAACCAGGTCTGAACTGGGCGGGCGCCAACAACAACGTGGAGACGAAGGTCGAGAGCGACAACTACGCCGCCACATGCTCGTACAAGTTCGACATGGGGCAGGGCCAGTTCCGTCTCATCGGCGGCGTCTTCTACCAGGAAGTGGGGGGCTTCAAGGAGAGATTGGTACAGGATTTCACCGGCGTGCCACCGGCATTCGGCGGGCTGCGTTCCGGCATCGGTCGGCTGGATCTCCAGGGTGACGGTTGGGGCTGGCGCGCCGGCGTCGGTTACGAAATCCCGGAATATGCGGTTCGGGCGAGCCTCGTCTACAACAGCGCAGTGGATCTCGACAATCTGGCGGGCACGATCGACCTGCGGAATGCACGCGGCCCGGCTTCGGTGAACTTTTACGACGTGTCCGGTTTCGCCTCCATGCCGGATTCCTTGGAGTTGAAAGTTCAGTCTGGTATCGCACCGGGCTGGGTAGCGTTCGGTTCGGTCAAATGGACTGACTGGAGCCAGTTGCAGGTCCTCAGGTTCTGCCCGCCTTCCGGCGGGACCGTGGCGCAGCCTTGCACCTCACTCGATCTGCTCTATCGCGACGGCTGGACGATCTCTGGCGGCGTTGGCCACAAATTCAATGAACAGTGGAGCGGTGCAGCCAGCCTAACGTGGGATCGTGGAACGAGCCACGGCTATGGCACGCAATCA
This sequence comes from Ensifer sp. 4252, assembly GCF_050434565.1. Lineage (NCBI taxonomy): Bacteria > Pseudomonadati > Pseudomonadota > Alphaproteobacteria > Hyphomicrobiales > Rhizobiaceae > Ensifer > Ensifer sp. 4252. The sequence goes on along the minus strand of NZ_JBNDIU010000001.1, from coordinate 49,033 downwards.
GATACCTGGTCGCTGGGTACCGGTGTTGCTTATTCACCCACGAAGAATGTCGAGTTCCGTCTCGCAGGCGCTGTCGGCATCCTGACGAGCGGCAGTTCCGGTCCGGTCAATTTCAATGGCCAGGTTGTTGGAGACGATGTCTCCTATGACTATGGCAACGACTTCTTCGGTGCGATTTCCACAGCGATCAAAGTAAAATTCTGATCCTCCATTGATCAGGACGGACAAGGCCCGGTTTCATCACCGGGCCTTTCTTTTTGCCTTGAGCGACATCTGTTGGTGACTGTTCCGCTCCACGCCAATGTGACGATTCAGCAACACATTTAATGCTAGAGTTTGCTAGGGTCGGACTCAAGATCAGTATGTCCATTTCCCGCCACAAACAGGGAGCAGCGATGTTAAGTACAAACGCGCGACTTGAGGATCGAGCCTGCAATGTTTGTAACGAAATGAAGTCATGTGTCGTCTTGAACGAACTGCCGCACTTCTGCGGAAATGGTTCGGTAAGGCTACACACAATGGAGTTTCATCCTGGACTGAGTGTGCCGATGTTTTCGGCGGTTTCGGTGAACAAGTGAATGGCAAAGGGTCATTCAGGCGTTTGTGTTTGCAGCGGTGATGAGTTCGGCGTGGCCGGCTGGAACGGAAGAATTAGACTGTGATGCTTGCGGGTGAACTGAAGTCTCTGAAGGTTGCGATGCTCGGCGTGTCGCTGGTGGTCGGCGGTGCGACAGTTGGCCCGGCACGTGCCTTTGATCCGGGCACCGGCGTCAGCAAGGAATCCGGTCCGTTTGCCTTGTTCAAGTTCGGCTTCTCAGCCTACAAGAACGGCCGCAAGGACGAAGCGGTCGAAGCCTACCGCTATGCCGCCGAGAAGGGGCATACGGGCTCCCGCTGGGCACTTGCCAATATGTATGCCTACGGCGACGGCGTCGCCGAAAACGACCTCGAAGCCTTCAAGATTTACAGCGAGATTGCCCAGCAGGGTGTCGAACCCGGTTCCGAGGATACGGGCTACTTCGTCAATGCGCTGATATCGCTTGCCGGCTACTATCGCCGCGGCATCCCTGACAGCCCGATCAAGTCCGACATGTCGCAGGCACGTCAGCTTTACTTTCAGGCTGCATCGACCTTTGGCGTATCGGAGGCGCAGTTCCAGTTGGCGCGCATGTTGCTTTCGGGTGAGGGCGGCAACGTCAATGTCCAGCAGGCCAAGAAGTGGTTGAACCGCGCGCGCAAGAATGGTCATGCCGGCGCCATGGGCGTTTTCGGTAATGTCATTTTCCAGGAAGGACAGACCATCCGCGGTCTCGCCTACATGACCGCGGCGCTCGATCAATGTTCGCCGAAGGATCGGCCATGGCTGCAGTCGATGCAGGAACAGGCGTTTTCTCTGGCAACCGAAGATGATCGCCGCAAGGCGATCAACCTGTCGCAGAATATGCACACGCAGGGCGACGACGACTAAGCGTTGCCCCTGGCTTCACCTTCGCTTCAAAGCGGACGTTCGAACGCGAAATAGCCCGCGACCGGTACGTGGTCGGAAGGCTTTTCCCAGGCCCGCACATGTTTTTCGATCGATGTCGAAACCAGTCTGTCTGCCGCTTCCGGCGATAGCATCAGGTGATCGATCCGTATTCCGAAGTTCTTCGGCCAGCATCCTGCCTGATAATCCCAGAATGAGTAGAGCGGAACGTCATCCGTCGTCGAGCGAACGGCGTCCGTCAGGCCGAGGTTGCGCAACTGGCGGAAAGCCTGCCGCGTCTCAGGCAGGAACAGCGCATCGCTCTGCCAGACTTTGACGTCCCAGCAGTCGTGTTCCTCGGGGATGACATTGTAATCGCCGGCAAGGATGAGCGGTTCTTCCAGTTCCAGCCGCCGTTGCGCATAGGCCGAAAGGCGTTCCATCCAGCGCAGTTTGTAAGGGTACTTCTCGCTGTCCACCGGATTGCCATTTGGCAGGTAAAGCGAGCAGACGCGGATGACGCCACCGGAGACGGAGAACACCCCTTCGATGAAGCGGGCCTGCTCGTCCGCATCGTCGCCCGGTAGCCCGCGGTTGACTTCGTCCGGCTTCAGCTTGGAAAGCAGCGCAACGCCGTTGAAGCCTTTCTGGCCGTGCGTTTCGACGTGATAGCCGAGCGCTTCGATCTCAAGGCGCGGGAAGTTTTCGTCGACCGACTTGATCTCCTGCAGGCAGACGATGTCCGGGTTCGATTCCTTCAACCACGCCAGCAGGCTGTCGATTCGCGCCTTGACGCCATTGATGTTCCAGGTGGCAATCTTCATGGCTCGAAACGCCCTTCCATGTCAGTGAATCCTTCCGGACAGCTTCTTGTAACGGCTCGGGATTCGTTTGACAAATCCGATACCTGCGGTCTTTTCGGGAAACGGCCCCGCCATACATCAATACCGCGCAGCGCAGTTCATTCACTTGCCATATGCGCGCAGGTCCGCGAATTGATTCCCGTCCAACGCAGGCTATAGTCCCGCACATGATCGACCTCATTCAGAATTATTGGCCGCATTTCCTTGTCTTCCTGTCTTTCGCCTTGGGTGTCCCAGCAGTCATCCACGCTGCCATGACCAAGGACGATGTCCGGGCGGCAGCCGGCTGGGTGGGGGTCGTGTTGCTGTCGCCCATCGTTGGCGCGCTCGTCTATGGTGTTGCTGGCATCAATCGGATCCGTCGCTCGTCCATCGGAATGCAGCGTTCGTTGCTGCGCGGCCGCGGGCCGGACCAATTCGGGAGCTTCGATGTGTCCGGTGCCGAGATCGGCGCGCGCTTCGGCCAGCGATTCGCAGCGATGAAGATCCTCGGTGACCGCGTGTCGCGACATGCAATGTCCACAGGCAACCGCATAACCATGCTCGAAGGTGGGGACGCAGCCTATGCCGCCATGCTGCACGAGATTGCCAATGCGCGCCGCAGCATCCTGCTTGAAAGCTACATCTTCGATCGAGATGCGCTCGGCTTGCGCTTCGCCGATGCATTGATTGCAGCGCGTGGGCGAGGGGTCGAGGTACGAGTGTTGATCGATGCGGTGGGCGCACGCTACTCGGTGCCCAGCATTGTCGGCTATCTCAAGGCTGCCAGCGTGCCCACGGCCGTCTTCAACGGCAACATCATCATGGGGCTCAGATTGCCCTATGCCAATCTGCGCACGCACCGGAAGATCCTAGTTGTCGATGGCAAGGTCGCCTTTGCCGGCGGCATGAACATCCGCGCCGGTTTCACCACCGAAATCGCCGGGTCCGAAGCAGCCTATGACACCCATTTCTACATCACCGGCCCTGTCGTTGCCGACATCTTCCAGGTTTCGGCCGAGGATTGGCAGTTTTCAACGGGCGAACTTCTGGCAAGCGACACCTGGAAGATCGAACCGACGTCGCCACCGGCAAAGGCGCCGGGCATGTTGATGCGTGCGGTGCCATCAGGGCCTGATAAGACGAATGAAACCAACCATAAGATGCTGATGGGTGCTTTCTCCGTGGCGCGGAAGAACATCCGGCTGATGTCGCCGTATTTCCTTCCTGACCGGGAACTGATCAGCGCGCTTGTGACGGCCGCCCGCCGCGGCGTCGAAGTGGATATCGTTGTGCCCGCGGTCAACAATCTGCTGCTGGTCGATCGTGCCATGACCGCGCAGTTCGATCAGGTGCTGAAAGGGCATTGTCGCGTGTGGCGCGCAAGGGGCGCCTTCAATCACTCCAAGCTGCTCGCCGTTGACGAGCGCTGGGCCTATGTCGGCTCGACGAACCTCGATCCGCGGTCGCTGCGCCTCAACTTCGAATTCGATCTTGAAGTGCTCGACGATGTCTTTGCGCGCGACGTCAGCAGCCGCATCGCTGCGATCATAGAGTCCGCGCAAGAGGTGACCCTGCAGGATTTGAACGCCCAGCCTTTGGCTGCGCGCCTGGCGAACCGTTTACTCTGGTTGGGGTCGCCGTATCTCTAGCCGTGGACGGCGCACGCGAATGCGCCGTTCGGTCAGATGGAAAAACTCGTTCCGCATCCGCAGCTTGCGACAGCATTCGGATTCTTTATCTGAAAAGACTGGCCGAGCAGATTGTCGATGAAGTCGATCTCCGAACCGCCCATGTAGACGAGCGACAGGCTGTCGATCAGCACTTTGGCGCTGCCCTTTTCCAGCACGAGGTCATCGTCGCTCGCGTCGTCAACCAGATCGAACTTGTAGGAGAAGCCCGAGCAGCCGCCGCCCTCGACGGAAACCCGCATGGCATTCTTATGCCCGTCCGATTGCAGAATGGTGGCGATCCGCTTGGCGGCCGCATCGGAAAGGGTCACTGTTTCCTGTGTCATATTTGCCTCCTGCCGGGGTCAAGAACCGGAGAGATTCGTCTTCATTGCGTGATCAGCAAAGGCCTGGTGCAGGCATGTCTTTCGATGACGAGCGCCAAGCCATTGCTTTGACTTCAGGAATCGGTCTCTGCTTGGTGACCGCTTTCCCGTAGCTTTCACTATAGGTATGAAGGCTTGAATGTCCCGTCAATGGGATGACACATGCAGGTGTGAAATGACGTTCGACAAAAATGCGCTCGGCTTCGGTTACGGTGAACATGCGCCCTTCGCGTCAAATCCCTGGGTGACGCGCGGCAGGCTCTACCCGGAAGCGACAAGTCCGACGCGCTCCGACTTTCAGCGCGACCGTGACCGCATCGTGCACACGACTGCCTTCCGCCGGCTGAAACACAAGACGCAGGTTTTTATCGCCGCAGACGGCGACCACTATCGCACACGCCTGACCCACACGATCGAGGTGGCGCAGATTACACGCGCCCTGGCGCGAGCGCTGAAGCTTGACGAAGACCTCGCCGAAGGCGTCGCGCTCGTCCATGATTTCGGCCACACGCCGTTCGGGCACACGGGCGAGGATGCGCTGCATGACATGCTCAAGCCCTATGGCGGCTTCGATCACAACGCCCAATCGCTGCGTATCGTCACCAAGCTCGAACGACGCTACGCCGAGTTCGACGGCCTGAACCTCACCTGGGAAAGCCTGGAGGGACTGGTCAAGCATAACGGGCCACTTCTGACCCTTGACGGGCAGGGCACGCACGGTCCGGTGCCGCAGCCGATCCTGGATTATTGTGCCATTCACGACCTGGAGCTCGCGAGCTTTGCGAGCCTCGAGGCGCAGGTGGCGGCGATCGCCGACGACATCGCCTATAACACCCATGACATCGATGACGGCTTGAGATCTGGCTACTTGACCTTTGAGATGCTGGAAGACGTGCCGTTCCTTGCCCGGCTGATGCGCGAGGTCAGCGATCGTTATCCCGGTCTGGAGGCGAGCCGCTTCACCCATGAGATCATGCGACGCCAGATCACGGCGATGGTCGAGGACGTGATTACGGTCGCGCAGGCGCGCCTCAAGCAGGCACAGCCCGAAAGTGCCATGGATGTCAGGCAGGCCGGCAAGGTCATGGCGACATTCTCGGAGGAGATGGGCGAGACCGACAAGCAGATCAAGAGGCTGCTGATGACGCGAATCTATCGCCATCCCGAGGTGATGCGGGTGCGCGAAGGTGCTGCGTCGATCGTCTGCGATCTCTATCGCGCCTTCATGGCCGATCCCTTGCTGATGCGCGAACACTATTGGATCGACCAGATCCCAGGGATGGCCGAGGCGGCGCGGGCACGCCATGTCGGGGACTATCTGGCCGGGATGACCGATACCTTCGCCATCAGTGTCCACCGGCGTTTGTTTGACCATACGCCCGATTTGCGATAGGGACGCCCCGCCCGGAGGCTTTTGGTTCAAGCGAACCGGGCCTCCTTTTGAGTTTTGCACCGACCATATTCTGTCGGGAAAAGCGGACGGATCAGATGAATCTCTTCACGGACTTCGAATCAAGGATTAAGGATATTCTCGAAACGCTTGATGCCGTTCGAGAAAAGCGATCCGAGCTTGATTTCAGCCGTATCAATGTCGAGCCGCCGCGCGACCCCAGCCATGGCGATGTCGCAACCAATGCTGCGATGGTGCTGGCCAAACCGCTGGGGATGAATCCGCGTGCGCTTGCCGACCTGATCGTCGAGAAGCTCAAGCAGGATCCTGAGGTCACGGATGTTTCGGTTGCCGGTCCCGGCTTCATCAACGTGCGGCTTTCGGTTTCCTACTGGCAGAAGCTGTTGACCGCGATGGTCCGCTCCGGAGCGGACTATGGTCGCAGCACGACCGGTGCGGGGCGCAAGGTCAACGTCGAGTACGTGTCGGCGAACCCGACTGGGCCGATGCATGTTGGCCATTGCCGCGGCGCCGTCGTCGGCGACGCGCTGGCGAACCTTCTGGCCTTTGCCGGCTACGAAGTGACCAAGGAGTATTACATCAACGACGCCGGCTCGCAGATCGATGTGCTGGCACGCTCGGCCTTCCTTCGTTACCGGCAGGCGCTGGGTGAGGAGATCGGCGAGATCCCGTCGGGCCTCTATCCTGGCGACTACCTGGTACCCGTCGGCGAAGCTCTTGCCGACGAGTTCGGCACGAGCCTGCGGTTGATGCCTGAGGACAAGTGGATGCCGCTCGTCAAGGAGCGCACCATTGACGCGATGATGGTTATGATCCGTGAGGATCTTGCCGCCCTGAACGTTACCCATGATGTCTTCTTCTCGGAGCGGACCCTGCATGCCAATGGCGCTGCCAAGATCCGTACTGCGATCAACGACCTGACCTTCAAGGGCCACGTCTACAAGGGCACGTTGCCGCCGCCGAAGGGGCAGTTGCCGGAGGACTGGGAAGACAGGGAGCAGACGCTGTTCCGCTCGACCGAGGTCGGTGACGATATCGATCGGCCTTTGATCAAGTCGGACGGAAGCTATACCTACTTCGCCGCCGACGTTGCTTACTTCAAGGACAAGTTCGACCGTGGCTTCGACGAGATGATCTATGTGCTCGGCGCCGATCACGGTGGTTACGTCAAGCGGCTTGAGGCGTTGGCGCGCGCGGTGTCCGGCGGCGCGTCGAAACTGACTGTGCTGCTCTGCCAGTTGGTAAAGCTCTATCGCGAAGGTGAGCCGGTCAAGATGTCCAAGCGTTCCGGCGATTTCGTGACGCTGCGCGACGTCGTCGATGAAGTCGGCCGCGACCCGGTCCGGTTCATGATGATCTACCGGAAAAACTCCGAGCCGTTGGATTTCGATTTCGCCAAGGTGACAGAACAGTCCAAGGATAACCCGGTCTTCTACGTGCAGTATGCGCATGCGCGTTGCCGGTCCGTCTTCCGTCAGGCTGCGGACGCGTTCCCCGAACTCGACCTGTCCACCGTCGATTTTGCCGGCGCAATCAATGGCTTGATCGTCGATCCGGCGGAACTGCAACTGGTCGCCAAGCTCGCAGAATATCCGCGCGTGGTCGAGGCTGCGGCACTGGCGCAGGAGCCGCATCGCATCGCGTTTTACCTGTACGATCTTGCCGCTGCCTTCCATGGACACTGGAACAAAGGTAAAGAGAATCCGGAATTACGTTTTGTTAACGATAAAAATAGAGAATTAAGTACTGCCAGACTCGGGCTGGTGCATGCTGTCGCTTCCGTACTGAAGTCGGGCCTGTCCATTACAGGCACCTCCGCACCGGAAGAAATGCGATAAGTATTGTCACCATTTTCCCACAATGCACTGGCAAGTGAATGCAGGCAATTGTGAGTGGAGAGCATGGCAGACAAACAATTCGCACGAAGCGGGCCGGCTGAATTCGATGTATTGGCAGACGATGATCCGTTGGCCGAACTCGCCCGGATCGTCGGCTACGATGCCCGGCCGGCTGTCCAGCAGTTGCAGGAATTGCAACGCCACCAGGAAACCGTCCGGCAAGACCCGGCTTTCGATCTTGAGGAAGAGCTTCTTCGAGAGTTCGATACCTATGACGCGCCGCGCACAGCAAGTGTTCAGCCGGATAATGGTCCGGTTGAGCCTGCCGCTGTGTCGGCAGAAGAGGTTCAGCAGGTAGAGCCGGTGCCTGAATTTGCACCGGCGGAGTTTGCTGAGGCCGAATCGGCGCCAATCGAAGATGCGCCGGCGGCTCAGCCCGCGTATCAGCCAGCCGAATTCCTGGATGCATGGTCGGAGGTTACTCCAGCTGAAGAGGTCGACCACGGTCACACCGAAGTTGCCGCGTTTCCTGATGCGCCTTCCGCTTCGGTCAGCGATCTGCCGCCATACGACGTGGTTTCCGAAGAGGCTGAGCCGTCCTTCGATCTGGAGCGTGAGCTCGAACTCTCGCTTGGCGACGTCGAGCTTTCTCCGGCAACCGGGTTTGCGCCGGTCGAGCAGCACGCCGCGGCATCTGAAGAATGGCATGCGCCGGTCGAGGACATCTCGTTCGATGTTTCGGATTTCGCCGACGATCTGGCGACCGAGCAGGCTTCGCTGGCCGTCGAGCCGTCGTTTGAAGTGGCCCCGGCTGCCGAGGGCAGCAACGCCTATGCGTCGGACAATGCCTATTCGTACGAACCGGCAGTGACTGAACAGGCCGCTCCGGTTGTGGCTGAGCCGACAACCGAGAACGCCGTCGATCAGCTTCTTGCCGATATCGAGCGGTTTCCGGTGCCGGCCGCAACCGGCTTGGTCGCCGCTGCAGTCCACGCTCATCCCGCGGTTCATACGCGGGTCGAGCCGGCTGTCGTGGCTGCGGCACCGGTCAAGAAGAGCCCCTATCCCTTCACGCCGACGTTCAGTCGCGCCACGCCGGTCGCTTCGTCCTCGGGTGTTGGCCAGCAGCGTGCCTTTGCCGGTCCGATCGTCTCGTCGATCCCTGCCGCCGCCGCACCCGTGGTTGCCGCACCCGTGGTTGAGCCACAGGCTGTCGTAGAGCCCGCTCGTCCGACTATAGAGCCGGAGAACGAGCCGAGCTTCGACATCGAGAACTTCGAAATGGAGCTCTCAGATGTGGCGATGGAAATGGAGCTTCCGGAATTCGACGCTTCTGAGGATGTGGTGGCTGCCGTGCAGCAGCCAGTTTTCCCTGCCGTCGAAGAGCCGCCAGTACAGCGTGAAGAGCCCTTCGTGGCACCGTCGGTCGCAGCAGCGCCCGTCGAATTCGAAGAGCCGCCTGTTGAAAGCGTCCTGCCTTTCGATCCGTCGATGATCGCTGAAGCAGATACAGGCGTTGCACCGATCGCCGATATGGACGTACCGCAACTGCCGGTCATTGAGACAGAAAAGCCGGTCGCCTATCCCGCCGACTACGATCTCGATATCGACGCGGAAATGGCTCAGCTTTTCGGCACGCCGGCACCGTCCGCCAGGGAGACACAGGCTCGCCCCGTGGAGGCGCGTGAACCTGCGCGCACCGCGCCGGCAGCCAAGCCTGCCGCATCGTTTGGCGCCGCCCCGATGGATGATTTCGACGAGTTCGAGAAGGCAATGGAAGAAGACTTCCGTCGCTCGATGGTCGAACGTCAGAACACGCCGCGCGAATCCGAGCGTGCCCAGTCTATGTCTGGCCAGGCCGATGCGGGTGTTTATAACGAATACGGCTCGGGTCGCCGCTCGCAGCGCGCGATGCTGCTGGCCGCAAGCGTCGCCGGCGTCATCATTCTCGGTGGTGCAGGCGTTTACGCCTGGATGGGGGGCAGCGATGCCGCCTCGTCCGGCGAGGGTCCTAAGATCATTCTCGCCGACAAGTCGCCGGTAAAGGTCGTGCCCGAGGAAAAGGGCGGAAAGACCGTGCCGAACCAGGACAAGGCCGTCTATGACCGTGTCGCCGGCGCACAGGGCACAGGCCCTCGCCAGGAGGCTCTGGTCTCCTCGACGGAAGAGCCGATGGACGTTGTCCAGCGGACGCTGACGCCGGAGAACCTGCCGAATGACATTGGCGACGAAGCCGATGCTCTCTCCACTTCACCGAATGCCGACGAAGAGTCCGCTCGTTTGCTGCCTGATGACGGCGCTGCTGCGCCGGCGGATCAGGAGGAGGACAAGGCACCTGCGGTCGCGCCACGAAAAGTCCGCACGATGATCGTCAAGCCGGACGGCACGCTCGTCGCCCGCGAAGAGCCGGTTGCTGCACCCGCAACGGAAGTTGCCGGCAACGCTCAGCCGGTTCCGGCACTGGCTTCGGGTCAGGCTGCCGCGTCGGGCACCGAGGGCCAGGCGACAGCCACGGGCGCCGGCTCCGAACTTCGCGCAGCCGGCCAGGCACCGGCCGGTGCCGACCAGGTCGCACTTGCAGCCGCAAGCGACGCCACGGTAAACGCTGTTGGCGGCCAGGCACCGCTGCCGCAGACCCGCCCGGCCGAACAGGCGGCAAACGTCGCTGCGGCCGCAACAGCGCGCCCGGCTGAGACGCAGGCTGCCGCCAACGCCGCAGCGGATACCCAGCAGGTCTCGACGGCGTCCGTGCCGGCCGGCAGCTACTTCATCCAGGTGGCGTCGCTGCCCTCCGAGGCCGAAGCGCAGAAGTCCTACAACAGCCTTTCCAACAAGTTCGGGAGCGTCATCGGCGGTCGCGGCGTGGATATCCGCAAGGCGGAGATCGCGGGCAAGGGCACCTACTATCGTGTCCGCATCCCGGCTGGATCGCGCGAAGAGGCCAATGCCCTTTGCTCGCGCTACAAGGGCGCTGGCGGCAGCTGCCTCGTGACCAAGTAGTCACAGCAGCAATATTATCCCCCGAAGGGCGCGGCAGAGATGCCGCGCCCTTTCACGTTTCCGTGTCAGTAGTCTGTGCATGACACGCACCGTTAATTATTCTCGCTTCGCTGCGGGGAGGCGGCGCACTATGCTTTTGGCATGAGCGAATCAAAAGCATTTATCTCCGGCTGCAAGGGTCTTTCTCTTTCGAGCGAAGAGCGCAGCTTCTTTGATGGCGAGCGGCCCTGGGGCTTTATCCTCTTTGGCCGCAACATTGGCGAGGAACAGCAGATTTCCGATCTGGTCGCGGCGCTACGTGACAGTATCGGTAATCCTGCGGCACCCGTGCTGATCGACCAGGAAGGCGGACGCGTCCAGCGCATCCGGCCGCCGCTCGTTCAGCAGTATCCCAACGGCGCGGCGATCGGAGAGATCTACCGCCGCGACGCCGAGGGCGGCCTGCGCGCGGCCTGGTTGATGGGGCGGCTGCACGCCTTCGATCTGATGCGCTTCGGCATCACGGTCGATTGCCTGCCGGTGCTCGACGTGCCGGTTCCCGGCAGTCACGATGTCATCGGCAATCGCGCCTATGGACACGATCCGCTAAGCGTGACGGCGATCGGTCGGGCGATGGCGGAAGGCCTTAAGTCCGGTGGCATGCTGCCGGTCATGAAACATATGCCCGGCCATGGCCGCACCTTCGTCGATTCTCACCACAGCCTGCCTGTGGTGAGCGAAACCTTCGACGAGCTCGCCAAGAGCGATTTCCTGCCCTTCATCGCCATGAAGGACGAGGTCATGGCGATGTCGGCGCACATGGTGTTTACGGCGATCGATCCGGACAATCCGGCAACGACTTCCGCCAAGGTGGTGCGCGAGATTATCCGCGGCCATATCGGTTTCGACGGGTTGTTGATGTCCGACGACGTTTCGATGAATGCGCTGGCGGGCGACATGACGGCCCGCGCTCGCAACATCATCGACGCCGGGCTTGATCTCGTCTTGCATTGTCATGGCATAATGGACGAGATGAAGGCTGTAGCGGACGTCGTGCCGGTTCTGGCCGGGGAGACGTTGCGCAGGGCAAGGGCCGCCGAGGCCGCCTTCCGCAAGCCTGATAATGCGAACGAGCAGGAACTGCGGGCCGAGTTCAACGGCCTGTTCGCAACGGTTTGAGGGCGGGCATGGCCGGCGGGAAAGGATCGGGCTGTCGTGAGCAACGCGGGTGAAAAGCAGGGCAGGTCCGGGCCGAAAGCGCCGATAGATCCCTTGTGGCAGGACGAGAACGCGGAGCGGGGGCTGCACGAAGAGGCGCTTGTCATCGACATCGCCGGCTTCGAAGGCCCGCTTGATCTGCTTCTCCATCTTGCTCGCAGCCAGCGGGTCGACCTTGCCCGCATCTCCGTCCTGGCACTGGCCGAACAATACATCGCCTTTGTCGAGCGGGCGCGCAGCATCCGCATTGAACTGGCTGCCGACTATCTCGTCATGGCGGCCTGGCTTGCCTATCTCAAGTCGCGGCTGCTGATCCCGCAACAGGCGAAGGATGAGGGTCCCTCCGGTGAAGAGATGGCCTCGGCGCTGGCGTTCCGGCTGAAGCGTCTCGAGGCCATGCGCGAGGCAGCGACCCGGTTGATCAACCGAAACCGTCTCGGTCGTGATGTTTTTGTCCGTGGTGCGCCGGAGCACATCGTCACCGAGCGGAAGTCGGATTATGACGCGTCGCTCTATGACCTGCTGACGGCCTATGCGAGCTTGCGCCAACGAACGGCGATTACCCAGGTGACGATCGAAAAGCGCCACGTCTGGTCGCTTTCGGACGCGCGGTTGATCCTGGCGCGTATGATCGGTCATCTGGATGACTGGACCGCGCTCGACCACTTTCTGTTGCGCTATATGACGACGCCGAAGGAGCGGGCAACGGCTATTGCCAGTTCCTTTGCCGCCTCGCTGGAAATGGTGCGCGAGGGCCGCTTGGAAATCCGTCAGGAAGAGGCGTTCGCGCCAATATATCTGCGGCGCGGGCCAAACCCGATCGATGCGGCGACGCTCGCCGATATGGAGGCAGCCCGTGGCTGAGCCGCAGAAATATTTGCCGGGCGTTGAAGACGAAGACAGCGAGGATGACGGCCCGTTGCGCGATGCTCGCATGGAGCAGGAAGCCGAGCGCATTGCCGAAGCTCTGGTCTTCGCCTCTGCCCAGCCGGTGTCGGAGGCCTACATTGCCAGTCGCCTGCCGGGCGACGCCGATGTCCCCCGCATCATGGCGCGGTTGAAGGCGCTTTATGCCGGTCGTGGCGTCAATCTGGTGCAAGTGGCCGATCACTGGGCGTTCCGCACGGCCGCCGACCTGTCCTTCGTCGTGCAGACGGATGAGCAGGAAGTTCGCAAGCTGTCGCGCGCCGCGCTCGAGGTTCTGGCGATCATCGCCTACCACCAGCCGGTAACCCGCGCCGAGATCGAAGACATCCGCGGCGTGCAGACATCCAAGGGCACGCTCGACGTGCTGATGGAAGCAGGCTGGGTCCGCTTCCGCGGCCGCCGCCGCACGCCCGGGCGTCCGGTCACCTTCGGAACCACACGCGATTTTCTCGACCACTTCGGCCTAGAGGAACTGCGCGACCTGCCTGGCATAGAGGAGTTGAAGGGCGCGGGTCTTCTATCCGGCCGCGTTCCGTCCAATTTGCATATTCCCGTGCCCGTTGGCGACGATGACCTGGCGGAAAACGAGGATCCGATCACCCAACTCGACCTGGAAGAGCTGGGGCTCTTGACTCCGAAGGGCGAAGAGGCCGATTAAAAACCTGATTGGAGAAATCGGCTTTCTCCGTCGAGCCTGCATCCGGCATGGTCGCCGCGATGCCACCGGTGTCAAGGAATACGCAGCATGGTTTCAGGTACGCAGGACGGGCCCGTCATGGCAACGCGACGGACGGCGGGCGTATCTTTCGCGGCGAGCCTGACATTCGAAGATATCCACCACAACTACCATTCCAAGGAGACGATCAAGGGTGTCAGCCTGGCGGCCAAGGCCGGCGAGGTCCTTTGCCTGCTCGGTCCCTCCGGTTCCGGCAAGACCACGTTGCTGCGGATCGCTGCCGGCATCGAGGTGCAAAGCGCAGGCCGTCTCCTGCTCAACGGGCAAGAGATTTCCGGCCCGTCGGTCTTCCTGCCGCCGGAAAAGCGCGGTGTCGGGCTGATGTTCCAGGACTTTGCGCTGTTTCCGCACATGACCATCCGCGACAATGTTCGCTTTGGCCTGACGGCTCTTCCGAAGAGAGAAGCGCTGATCCAGGCCGACGCGGCCCTCGAACGCGTCGGCCTGTCGCATTACGGAGATCGTTATCCCCATGTGCTTTCGGGTGGCGAGCAGCAGCGCGTGGCGCTCGCCCGTGCGCTCGCGCCGCGGCCGGCCGTGCTGTTGATGGACGAACCGTTCTCCGGGCTCGACTCGCGGCTCAAGGATTCGATCCGAGCCGATACGCTTGCCATCCTTCGGGAGACGCGCGCCACCGCGATTGTCGTCACGCATGATGCCGAGGAAGCGATGCGCATGGCCGACCGGATCGCTCTGCTCAAGGAGGGGCGCCTGGTTCAGGTCGGCACCGCCGACGAGCTTTATCGTCAACCACGGGATCTGTTTGCCGCGGGTTTCTTCTCTGAAATCAACGTGTTTGACGCGCAAGTGCGGAACGGTCGCGTCGACACGCCGCTCGGTGGCGTGGATGCCGGCCAGTACCGCGACGGGCAGCGCCTTTCCGTGGCCGTGCGGCTTTCGGGCCTGCATGTCGGCAAGGACGAAGGCGATATACAGGCGCGGATCGTCTCGCGCCGTTTCATCGGCGTTGTCGAACTGCTCGAACTGGCGGTGGAGGGCTGCGACGGAACCGTGCGCGCCCGTATCCGCGCGGACCAATTGCCGCAAGGATTGCGCGATGTAATGCTTTCAGTTAACGAGCGGGATATATTGCTGTTTGAAAAAGATGTTCCGACATCTTAGGGTCTGTGGCGAAAAGAGGCTGTGCTGGTGGCGCGCCTGAAAATTGACACGCGAATAGGGCCTAAATCGGGGAAGGCTCAGAGGGAGTAAACGCATGGGTTCCTTTAGTATCTGGCACTGGCTGATCGTTCTGGTCGTGGTGCTGTTGTTGTTCGGTCGCGGCAAGATTCCGGAACTGATGGGCGACGTTGCCAAGGGCATCAAGAGTTTCAAGAAGGGCATGAACGACGACGACGTCGCTTCCGCCGACAAGCCGCTCGACGGCAAGACTGTTGATCACAAGTCTGACGAAGTTCGCTAACGATCGAGCATCGATAGGGCCAGGCTGGGATTTCCTCCCGGCCGGCCGCACCACGGGTTTGCAGGACATATCGAATGCTTGATATCGGCTGGACCGAGCTAGTCGTCATTGCCATCGTACTGATCGTTGTTGTCGGACCGAAGGATTTGCCGCCGATGTTGCGCGCCTTTGGCCGCATGACGTCGAAGCTGCGCGGCATGGCCTCGGATTTCCGCCAGCAGTTCGATGAGGCGCTGCGTGAGGCGGATCTCGAAGATGTCCGCAAGACGATCAGTGACGCGCAAAGCCTCAATCCGGCAAATGCGCTGCGCGATGCGATGAACCCGCTGCGCCAGATCGGCAACGAAATCAAATCCGATCTCCAGAAGGCGGCGTCGCCGGACAAGCCTTCTGTCTCATTTCCAGAGCCTGCGGTCACCTCGGTGGTCCCGGGAAGTACTTCTGTCGCTGCTGCGCCTGAGGCAAAGCCGGCAGATAGTGTTGCGGCCGCCGCGATCGGTTCTGCGAGCCGTCAGATGCAGCGTGCCGAAACGGCCGAGCCTGCAGCAAAACCGAGGCGGACAGTGAAGGCAAAAACAGGCGCAACACCCGCGCCCAAGAAAGCTTCCGCCACGAAGGTTGCTGTCGTGGAGGCTACGCCCGCGAAGCCTGTCGCAAAGAAGGCTGACGTCAAGAAGACCGCAAAGGCAGCGGCCGAGCAGCCGAAAGAAAAAACACAAAAGACACGCGCGGCAACGCGCAAGAAAGGTGAAGCATGAGCGGCGATATCGAGGACCGGCCGCAGCCGCTGATCGAACACCTGGTCGAACTCAGAAAGCGGCTGATGTGGGCCGTTGGCGCGTTCTTCATCGCCTTTCTCGTCTGCTTCTACTTTGCCAAGGGTCTCTTCAACCTTCTGGTTCTGCCGTTCAAATGGGCGGTCGCCTGGGCCGGGATGGATCACCGCAATGTCGAGCTGATCTACACCGCGCCGCAGGAGTTCTTTTTTACCCAGATCAAGGTGGCGATGTTCGGCGCCTTGGTTATTGCCTTTCCGGTGATCGCTTCGCAGATCTACAAGTTCGTCGCTCCGGGCCTCTACAAGAACGAGCGGGCAGCATTTCTGCCGTTCCTGATCGCCTCGCCGCTTCTGTTCCTGCTCGGCGGCGCGCTCGTCTATTTCTTCTTCACGCCGATGGTCATGTGGTTCTTCCTGGCGATGGAGCAGGGCGGCGACGAAGGCCATGTTGCGATCCAGCTTCTGCCCAAGGTCTCGGAATATCTGAGCCTGATCATGTCGCTTGTCTTTGCTTTCGGCCTCGTTTTCCAGCTGCCGGTGATCACCACGCTTCTGGCGCGCGTGGGATTCGTGAGCGCCAAGGGCCTTGCCGAGAAGCGCAAATACGCAATCGTGATCGCGTTTGTCGTCGCGGCCGTCCTGACGCCGCCGGATCCGGTCTCCCAGATCGGCCTTGCACTGCCGGCCATCCTTCTCTACGAAATTTCGATCTATATGGCGCGACTCGTCGAAAGACGGCGGGCAGCGGATGCGCTCCAGCGCGAGGCCGCCCAGTCGCAGGAAGAAACTTCCGAAGAGGTTGGCCCCGCACAGGGCTGAGCATTCGACGGTTCCGCGCCGTGACCTTTAAAAACGCGTGGAACGACAATGCTTGATATCAAATGGATCCGTGAGAATGCCGATGTGCTGGACGCCGCCCTGGCGAAGCGGGGCGCGGAACCATCGTCCACGTCGCTGATCGCCATCGACGAACGTCGCCGCACAATCCTTCAGTCGCTGCAGGACATGCAGTCGCGCCGCAATGCGGCGTCGAAGGATATCGGCGCGGCCATGGCGCAGAAGAACCATGAGCTTGCTGAAAAGCTCAAGGCCGAAGTTGCCGAGCTCAAGAATTCGATGCCGGCACTCGAGGAAGAGAGCCGCCAGGTCGAAGCCGAGTTGAACGACGCCCTGTCGCGCCTTCCGAACATCCCGCTCGACGACGTTCCGGTAGGTTCGGACGAGGCGGGTAATATCGTGACACGGGTTATCGGTGCCAAGCCCACCTGGAATCACCAGCCGCGCGAGCATTTCGAAGTCGGCGAGGCGCTCGGGCTGATGGATTTTGAGGGCGCCGCGCGCATTGCCGGATCCCGCTTCACCATCCTGAAGGGCCAACTCGCCCGGCTCGAACGTGCGCTCGGTCAGTTCATGCTCGACCTGCACACCCAGGAGCACGGCTATACCGAAGTCCAGCCGCCGCTGCTGGTGCGTGACGATGCGATGTACGGCACCGGCCAGCTGCCGAAATTTGCCGAAGACCTGTTCCGCACGACCGACGATCGCTGGTTGATCCCGACGGCCGAAGTTCCGCTGACCAACATCGTGCGTGAGCAGATCCTCGATGGCGAAAAGCTGCCGTTGCGCTTTACCGCGCTGACGCCGTCGTTCCGTTCTGAGGCTGGTTCTTCGGGCCGCGACACGCGTGGCATGCTGCGGCAGCACCAGTTCAACAAGGTCGAGCTGGTTTCGATCACGGATGCCGAGACATCCGTCGCCGAACACGAGCGCATGACTGCCTGCGCCGAGGAGGTGCTGAAGCGTCTTGGTCTGCACTACCGCGTGATGACGCTCTGCACCGGCGATATGGGCTTTGGCGCCCGCAAGACCTACGATCTCGAGGTCTGGCTGCCGGGACAGGACACATATCGCGAGATTTCGTCCTGCTCGGTCTGCGGCGATTTCCAGGCACGACGTATGAATGCGCGCTACCGCAACAAGGAAGACAAGGGTACCAGGTTCGTTCATTCGCTGAACGGTTCCGGCGTCGCTGTCGGCCGCGCCCTGATTGCCGTTATCGAAAACTATTTGAACGAAGATGGTTCGGTTTCGGTGCCGGACGTATTGCTTCCCTATATGGGCGGCCAGAAGCGTATCGAAAAAGCTGCCTGACGGGAAAGAAGTCGCAATGCGGATCCTGCTGACAAACGACGATGGCATCCACGCCGAGGGCCTTGCGGTCCTTGAGCGGATCGCCAGGACCATTTCCGACGACGTCTGGGTGGTTGCGCCCGAGGCCGATCAGAGCGGTCTCGCCCATTCGCTGACGCTTTCGGAACCGCTGCGCCTGCGTCAGATCTCCGAGAGGCGTTTTGCGCTGAGGGGCACGCCGACCGATTGCGTGATCATGGCCGTGCGCAAGGTCCTCGACCGCAAGCCGGATCTCGTCCTGTCGGGAGTCAACATCGGCGCGAACATGGCTGACGACGTGACCTATTCCGGCACCGTCGCCGGTGCGATCGAGGGAACTCTGCAAGGCATCCGCTCCATGGCGTTGAGCCAGGCCTATAGCCATGTCGTCGGCGAGGCGGTGGCCTGGGACGTGGTCGAGCGTCACGCGCCTACGTTGATCCGCAGCCTGCTGGCAGTCGATCTTCCTGATGGTACGCTGCTCAACCTCAACTTCCCGAAGTGCTCTGCCGATGCCGTCGCCGGCACCGAAGTGACCTCGCAAGGCAAGCTCGATTTCGGTCTGACGATCGATGAGCGCTCCGACGGTCGCGGTTTTCCCTACTTCTGGCTGCGCTTCGGCGAGCGCTTCGGTGATTTCCGCGCCGGTACGGATATCCACGCGCTTCGCGAAAACCGGATCTCGGTGACGCCGCTCAAGCTCGACCTGACCGACTATTCAGTGCAGGACCGTCTGGCACGGGCCTTGAGCGAAGGGACCGTCGCTTGAGCGGACGTGTTTCGCAACAGGAAGGCTTTGCGGCGATGGTCTTGCGGCTACGCGCCGAAGGCATCAACAACCAGAGCCTGCTGAACGCAGTCGAGCAGACACAACGCGGCCATTTCGCGCCGCCGCAGTTCCAGGCGGATGCTCACTCGCAGCGGACGATCCCGCTCGACTGTGGTTCGTTCATGGAAGGCTACGACTTCGCCGTCCGGCTGCTGCATTGCCTCAACCTCAAATCCGGCCAGCGCATCCTCGAGGTCGGAACCGGCAGCGGCTTTACCGCCGCGGTGATGGGCCGCATCGCCGAGCGCGTGCTGACAATCGACCGCTACCAGACGCTCGTCTCCGCCGCGCAAAAAAACCTGGAAAAGTCGGGGGTGCGCAACGTCATCGTCCGCCATGCTGATGGCAGTGCAGGGGTGCCGGGTGAGGGCACGTTCGACCGCATCCTGATTACGGCTGCGTTCAACAACCTACCGCGCATGTTCTCGGACCATCTTGTGTCCGGCGGAACGCTGGTCGTTCCGATCATGATGAGCGAAACGCATTGTCGCATCGTTCGTGTCAGCCGCACAGGCAGCCGCTTCGACCGAGAGGATCTGTTCGACGCGCCTTACCTTCCGATCGTTCCGCAACTGGCATCTTACCTCTAAGTCAGCAATTCATTTGTGTTGATCTGCGCTGCGCCACTACGGCTCGCGGTCCAACCATGACATTTCGTGTGGGACAATTGGTATGGCGCGGCTCGTCAAAGCTGCGCTCACGGATCGTGATGTCAGGATACTTGGCATGGCGGTTCTTTTAGCAGTGCTGCGCCGAGATCCTCGTCGCGGCCACGTGATAACGGCGGGAGGATCAGCGCCACGACCGTCCATTGGTTAATAAAGTCCTAACTTCTCCAGTTTCGCGCAAGCTTCACGCCATACGCCTTCGGCTGCACGAAAGGTCTGGCCTTGCGAGTCGCTGAATTCCTATGCGGGTCGGAAAGGTGATCTGGTCGTGCGGTTGACGGAGACGGCACATGCAGATTGCGAACAGGCTGACGGCCGCGGCATCAGGCGACGGACTGGGCAACCTTGCCGGTCGTGCAGCGGGGCAATCCGGCGCAGGCGGTAAGGATGAAAATGCCGCCCAGGCGATGCAGGCCACGTTCTTCGATCCGACGCCGCGGATTTCGCTTTCCGCCGATGCGCTGCTTTATCTCAGCCAGAACAGAAGATCCTCGGATGGGCAACCGGCTCTGACGCGCGACGAGTGGAACAACCGCTTGTCGCCGCAGCTGGCCTTGCGGGAATACCAGGCCTTCGGCAAGTTCCTGGAGACCGGCGATCATCGCGGCTACTACAAGGGCTTCATCGAATACTACGACAGCTTGCGATCGGAAGACCAGCATAGCCTGCGCTATTTCGGCACGCGCGAGGCGGCTGTCGCCGGGCTGCGCTCGCTCGAATACGATCAGGCAAGCGGGCTGGACGGCGAGGCTACGTTCCAGACGCTGGTGAGCGTGCTTCTCGAGGAAGACAAGACAGCGCAGTCCGAAGCCCCTGCCGCACCGGCAGGGCGCCAGATTTTTGCCTGGGACCTGACGAGCATCAGCTATGAGGATGAGCCGGCCGAGCGGCGCGCCGTCACCGAAATCGAGCGCCTCTATTCCGAGCTGATCTAGGTTTTCCGCAGCGCAAATGCGGGGCGGTGCGCCGGCCTATGGTTAGCATTCTGTCAAACTAGGCCTTTGGTGGTGCCGACCTTAACCGTGCGGTAACTCTAATACGCTTTAATCAACCCACATCGAGTTGCGTTCGGAGTGGGTAAGCGTCATGCGTCAGTTTGTATCTCCCAAGGTTGGAAAGTCCACGATCCGCCTGTGTGCAGCAGTTTTGCTGGCAGGTGTTGCCACAGGGTGCAGCTCCGACGCCAGCCGTTTCGACGGCTTGTTTTCGCGGTCGGACACACTGACCACCAGCTCAATTCAGAGAAATACCACGCCGGTGCCGCGCGGCGATGTCGACAAAGGTCAGATGGCTGTCGTCTCTCCAGCCGACACGCGCAACTCGGCGCTCGGGCAGCCTTATCCCTCGGCTAGCGGTGGCTACGATCCGGTCAACACGGCGTCGACTCCGGTCTCCAGCGCCCGCGCCGCCTCGACGCCGATGAGCGTGCAGCGTTCGACCCTCGCTGATCCGGCGGCTGCCTCCAATCAGCGCATTGATCCGCAACCGTTCCCGGCTGCACGCCAGGTCGAACAGGCCTCCACGGCCACGCGACAGGTATTGCCGACCGCCGTCAACGAGACTGCCAGCAAGAGTGGCTGGACGACGCAGAACGCGCCTTCGATCATGGTTCGCCAGGGCGACAGTGTTGCCATTCTCTCCAAACGCTTCGGCGTTCCTGAAAAGGAAATCCTGAAGGCCAACGGTCTGAAGACCGCCGGGCAGGTTGAGCCTGGTCAGCGCCTCGTCATCCCGACTTTCGGTGTTGCAAGCAGTGCCGCGAAGGCTGCGGCCTCCAACACGATGACCGATCTTGATGGCAGCAAGCGCCAGCCGTCGCCCTTGCCGACCGATCAGCGCGATGTCGCAATCCTTCCTGGCCAGCCGCAGTCCCGCGACAAGAGTGCCGGCAAGACGGATGTGGCCGCAGGTAAGGTCGCCTCGACGGGCGAGGGCAGCGGTGACGGCTCGTATACCGTCAAGCCGGGCGATTCGCTCAACCGTATCGCCAAGGCGACGGGTGTTTCAGTCGGCGCGCTCAAGCAGGCAAATGGCCTGACGGCAGAATCGATCCGTGTCGGCCAGAAGCTGAAGGTGCCGGGTGCGGCAGGGGCGGCGACCGACCAAGTGAAGACGGCGTCCGTCCCGAACAAGAAAGCCGAAGGCCAGATCGCATCGCTCGACAAGAGCAAGCCCGCCGAATACCAGCCTCCCGTTGCCAAGCAGAGCGTGTCCGAAGTCGCCAGCAAGACCCCTGACGTTGACGAGGAATCGCCGAAGTCGACGGGCATCAGCAAGTATCGCTGGCCGGTACGCGGCGCGGTGGTTGCCGGCTACGGCGCCAATGTCGATGGCAACCGCAACGACGGCATCAACATCTCCGTGCCTGAAGGCACGCCGATCAAGGCAGCCGAAAATGGTGTGGTCATCTATTCTGGCAGCAGCCTGAAGGAACTGGGCAACGCCGTCCTCATCCGTCACGATGACGGAACGGTGACGGTCTACGGCAACGCTTCCGAACTGAAGGTCCAGCGCGGCCAGAAGGTGCAGCGCGGCCAGACGCTCGCGGCATCCGGCATGACCGGTCGCGCAAGCCAGCCGCAGGTCCACTTCGAAGTGCGCAAGAACGCCAGCGCCGTGAACCCGGCAACCTTCCTGGAATAGGCGGCTTAGCCTTCCAGTCGGTGGCGCAGACGACCGGCCAGATCCTGAATGAACTGCCAGGCGACGCGGCCGGACCTTGCTCCCCGCGTCGTCGACCATTCCAGCGCTTCGGCGTGCAAGACATTCTTGTCGACCGCAAGGCCGTAATAGGCCGCATAGCCGTCGATCATCGCCAGATAATCTTCCTGACTGCATTTGTGAAAACCGAGCCACAGTCCGAAGCGATCCGACAACGATACCTTCTCTTCGACTGCCTCCGATGGGTTGATGGCGGTCGACTGCTCGTTTTCCATCATGTGCCGCGGCAGGAGATGACGTCGGTTCGATGTAGCATAGAGCAGCACGTTGGTCGGCCGTCCCTCGATGCCGCCGTCAAGTACGGCCTTGAGCGACTTGTAGGACGTGTCGTCATGGTCGAAAGAAAGGTCGTCGCAGAAGACGATCACCGGCATCGGCGCCGATTTCAGGATTTCCATCAGCGCCGGCAGCGTCGCGATATCCTCGCGGTGAACCTCCACCAGCTTTACCGCGACACCCGTATCGCGTGCGATCTGCGCGTGGACGGATTTGACCAGTGAGGATTTTCCCATGCCGCGTGCACCCCACAGAAGCACGTTGTTTGCCGGATAACCTTCGGCAAAGCGCAGCGTGTTGTCGACCAGGATATCGCGCACATGGTCGACGCCGGTGATCAGCGACAGTTCGATGCGGTTCGGTCTTTTGACCGGTTGCAAATGGTGGCTTGCCGGCGCCCAGACGAAGCACTCTGCCGCGTCCCAGTCATTGGCGGCGGCAGCGGGACCGGCGATGCGCTCGATCGCCGCGGAAAGCTTCTGCATTTCCTTGATGAGAACGTCGATCTTTGTTTCACTCATCGGTCCATCTCCGCTTGCTGAATCAGTCACTTGGCTTCGGTTTAACCGGGTAGCACGCAGGTTTGCGCTGGAAAAGGCCGCACCGGGCGGGAGAGGGGGTTCTCCTCTTGCGCAAATTATGTCAGAGGCACTGGAACGGATACGGGTGCCGCCGCTTTGCATTGCGGCTGCGCGCCCTTATATTCCGGCCGATTTGGCGCGGAGGAACCGCCGCATATTTTGAACTCAAGGAGTGATCGATGTTCATTACCGAAGCTTTTGCGCAGACAGCCGGCGCCTCGTCGACCGGCGGTGCGGACATCCTTATGTCCATTCTGCCTTTCCTGCTGATCTTTGTTGTTATGTATTTCCTCATCATTCGCCCGCAGCGTGCGCAGATGAAGCGCCGCGAAGAGCTGCTGAAGAACATCCGTCGCGGTGATCAGGTCGTGACCGGCGGCGGCATCGTCGGCAAGGTGACCAAAGTCGTCGACGACAGCGAACTGGAAGTCGAGATTGCCGACGGCATCAAGATCCGTGTCGTTCGCAGCGGCGTATCGGAAGTTCGCGTCAAGGGCGAACCCGTAAAGGAATAATCGCAGTCCAGCCACAACCGGAAGCGTCCGGGAAACGGAGCGTTTGAGGCATGTCCAATCTGAAGCCGTTGAAGAGCGCTCTTGTTTGGCTGGCAGTGCTTTTGGGCGTCGCGTTTGCGATGCCGAACTTCCTGACGAAGGAACAGGCGGATGTACTGCCTTCGTGGCTTCCGCACCGCCAGGTGGCGTTGGGACTCGACCTTCAGGGTGGCTCTCATTTCATGCTGCAGGCTTCGCGCGAGGACATCCTCACTGAGCGGCTTGAAGCAGTGACAAACGATGTCGGCAAAGCGTTGCGCAATGCCGACATCGCCTATTTCGGCCTGTCGGGTGAAGGTCAGTTGATCTCGCTGCGGGTTCGTGACCGAGCCAAGTTGCCGGCAGCGCGTGCGGCGCTCGCTCCGCTCACCGTGCCGGTGGAAACCGGTGGCCTGGTCGACGACGAAGTGAAGGAAGTTGCCTTCGACAGCGCTGAAGCGGACGACTTGATCCGCCTTCGCCTGAGCGACGAAGGCATCGACTATCGGATGTCGGCGGCTCTGGGGCAGGCGATGGACGTCGTTCGGCGCCGGATCGCTGAAGTCGGGGTGGCTGAACCTCTGATCCAGCGCCGCGGCGATGATCGGCTTATCGTTCAGGTACCGGGTCTGGTGGATCCGCAGCGCCTGAAGGACCTGCTCAGCCAGCGCGCCCGCGTTTCCTTCCAGATGCTGAATGTTGCCGTGCCCGTGGAGCAGGCGGTCGATGCGCAGCCGCCGGCCGGCAGCGAGGTTCTTTATTCCTTCGACGATCCGCCGATCCCCTATCTCGTCGAGAAGACCCGGCTGCTGTCGGGCGAAGATTTCACCGCCGCACAGCCGGAGATCGACGCGGTCAATGCCGAGGCGTCTGTTGCCATCAAGCTGACACCGGCGGCGACCGGCCGTGTTGCAGCACTTCAGGCCAAGGGCGCCGGTCAGAAAGTCGCGATCATTCTCGACGACCAGGTCGTCACAACCCCGACGCTTGGCGATGCCGTAAAGGGCGATACGGCGATTATTGCCGCCGATCTGCCGGAGGAGGGTGCCGGCGATCTCGCAGCTCTCGTCAGGTCCGGACCGCTGCCGGCGACCTTGACAGTCGTCGAGGAGCGGACCGTCGGCCCGGGCGTTGGCGATGATGCGATCGGTGACGGTCTCAAGGCCGGCTTTATCGCTGCCGTTGCGGTGGCTGTGTCGATGATCTTTTTCTACGGTGTCTTCGGCATCTTCGCCGTGGCGGCTCTGGCCGTGAACCTCATTTTGATCATCGCGGCGCTTTCGCTGACGGGTGCGACGCTGACATTGCCGGGTATTGCCGCAATCATTCTGACTATCGGCGTGGCCGTCGACTCCAACGTGTTGATCTATGAGCGCATCCGCGAGGAAGCGCGCGGTGGTCAACCATTGGTCCAATCGGTCAACAAGGGCTTTGCGCGCGCGTTCAGCAGCCTTTTCGACGCCAATCTGACGATGCTGATTGCCGGTGCGATCCTTTTCTACCTCGGGTCTGGTCCCGTGCGCGGCTTCGCAGTCACGCTTGCGATCGGCAGCGTCACGACGTTGTTTACCGCCTATACGGTCACCCGCAGGATCGCCAAGGCCTGGCTGCGCGGCTGGAAGGCGCAGCATCTGCCGAAGGGTATTCGCACGGGACGCTTCAGCGATCTCGACATCCGCTTCATGGCGATCCGCAACCCGGTGTTCATCGTCATGGCCGCCCTGTCTGTTGCTTCCGTCCTGCTGCTCGGCAGTCTCGGTCTCAATCTGGGGGTCGATTTCAAGGGCGGCTCGATCATCGAGCTCGAAAGCAAGGCCGGCAATGTCGATATCGCCGATCTGCGCGTACGGCTCGATGAGTTGAACCTCGGCGAGGTTCAGGTACAGCATCTGGGCTCAGGTAACGATGTTCTGGTGCGCGTGCCGTCGCAGGAGGCCGGCGACAATGCCGAGCAGACCGCGGTCGGCGTCATCCGGGCAGAGCTTAGCGACGAATATGCGTTCAAGCGCGTCGAAGTCGTCGGTCCGGTTGTCTCGGGCGAATTGACTCGTGCCGGTACCATTGGGCTTGCGGTCTCCTTCGCCGCGATCCTGCTCTATGTTTGGCTGCGCTTCGAATGGCGCTTCGCGCTCGGCGCCATCATCGCGACCCTGCATGACGTGCTGCTGACGATCGGCTTCCTTGTGGTAACCGGCATCGAGTTCAATCTCGGCAGCATCGCCGCAGTCCTGACCATCGTTGGTTACTCCCTGAATGATACCGTCGTCATCTATGACCGCATCCGCGAGAACCTCAGTCGCTACAAGAAGATGCCGTTGTCGGTTTTGATCGACGCCTCGATCAACCAGACGCTGTCGCGCACGATCCTGACGGCGCTGACGACGGTGCTGGCGCTGGCGGCACTCTACCTCTTCGGTGGCGGTCTGATCCGCTCTTTCAGCGTCACCCTCTTGTTTGGCGTCATCGTCGGCACGATCTCTTCGATCTATATCGCTGGTCCGATCCTCATTCTCTTCCGCAAGCGGACGGACCATTTCCAGGGCGGGGGGAACGTCTCCGGCCCGGGCGCCGGAGCGGCGCAAACGGCAAAGGGTTAAGTCTGAAATGCCTAAGGGTATCGAGATCCGCGAAGCGCATTTTCCGGGGCGCGCCCCGATCGATGCCTATGGCAATGGCGGCTTCCGCTTTGCCGACATGTCGCATCGCGGTTCCGTGCTGATGCTGCCGTCGGGCGTCTATGCATGGGACGTCGCCGAAGGGGATCCGTTGTTGGTCGAGAAGTTTCAGCGCGTGCTGGACGAGGCGCGTGACATTGAGGTGCTGCTGGTCGGCACCGGCCGCGATATCCGGCCCCTGCCAGCCGAGCTGAAAACGGCTCTGCGCGCGTTAAACATCTCGTCCGACCCGATGAGCACGGGAGCGGCTGTCAGAACCTACAACGTAATGTTGGCCGAAGCGCGCGCGGTTGCCGTCGCGCTGATTGCCGTCTGATCGCGGCCAGGGGAAGACTTGCGTGCAAGACCTCGATACCCAGATCCTGACGGACCTCAGGGACACCGATCGCGACCGATACCTCGCCTGTCTGCTGGCGCCTGCGGCCAGCCAGCCGTCACTCGCTCCGCTCTATGCCTTCAACGCCGAACTCGCCCGCATTCGTGAACTCGTGCACGAGCCGATCCCCGGCGAGATCCGCATGCAATGGTGGCGGGAACTGCTGGAGAACGAAGCGGCGACGGGCGAGGGGCATCCGCTCGGACGCATGTTGCTCGAGTGCATTCGTAAGCATAGGCTGCCCATCACCGTATTTCAGAACATGATCGACGCGCGGATCTTCGATCTCTACGATGATCCGATGGAGGACAGGGCGGCGTTCGAAGGTTACGCCGGAGAGACGGCATCGGCGCTCATTCAGCTGTCGTGCCTCGTCCTCGATCCGCAGAACGCCGCAAGGTCTGCCGAGGCGGCGGGTCACGCCGGCGTCGCGCAGACCGTCGCCGGTCTGCTTCTGCTCCTGCCACAACATTGCCGCCGCGGCCAGGTCTATCTGCCGGCCGAACTTCTGCGGGCAACTGGCCTCGACCGTGAAACGTTGCTCGCCGGCGAGGACCGGGAAGCGATCGGGCGGGCGATCCGGGCCTTCACCGGCTTCGGCCGAGATCACCTTGCCAAGGCGCGCGCCCGGCTCGACACGATCTCACCCGACAATTTCGCGGCCTTCGTTCCCCTGGCGCTCGCCGAGCCGATCTTCAATGGCGCGGACGCTGCCGGCGCGGAGTTGCTGCGCAATCCGATCAGACCGGCGCAATGGCGGCGGCAGTGGTGGATGTGGTGGGCGAGCAGGCGTAAGCGGTTCTAATGTCTGGTGCGCGAACCTGCGCAGCGTTTCGGGCCAACGGCATGCATGAACAGCTGAGACACTTCGCTTGAGCCCGCGCCTGCGCGGCGTCTTTTAGGAGTACTCGAGCCTCAGCTGCCGGCTGGTCAAATTGGCGCAAGGCTCGCATCGTATAGACACACCCTGTCGATCCAATACCCACTGAGGGGGTGCCTGTCTGATGCTCTGGCTGCTTTTCATCATCATCGCCATTCTCGCTGGCGCCTTCTACATGTGGATGAACGCCCGGGCCGAACGGGATTGGGACGATCCCGATGCCGGTTCGGCAATGGTCGAGTTTGGGCGCGCCTTTCCGGAGGAAGCGATCCGTGCACTTCATTCGACGGCAGACCGGAAAGCGATCTTCCTGCGGCTGCATGACGGCAAGGCCGGTTTCATTCAATCGCACGGCACGCATTATGTCTGCCACGTCATTCAACCGGGCAAGGTCCGGGTCAACAGTTCGGACAGCGGCCGCGGTCTGATTGTCCATTTCCCTGATTTCGCCTATCTCGACAACGCGTTCGAATTTCACAACGCTGCCGAGGCGGCCGAGGTATCACTGTGGCTGTTGGGCAGTTTCAGCCCGAAATCTGAGTTTGCGGCAGACGAGGCGAATGTGCCGTCTTCGGCGCAGGCCAGCGAATAGCGGGCATTCTGCTAACGCAAACGCTGCCGGCATTCATAACATCAGTTTAGATCTGTAAAGTGAAAGCCTCGCAAACCGGCGTGGATCCGGTTTGCGAGCAAAAATGTTTGGCTCTCAGTCGGATCCGTTCAGCCATGCGGCGCAGTCCCCGAGCGCCCGGGAGGCCGTCGCCTGCTTCTTCGCTGCGGCCTTTTCCTTGCCGCGGAAACGCTTTGCGCCTTCGGGCTTGGTAATGGCGCCGGGATCCAGCGGCGGGAACAGGCCGAAGTTGACGTTCATCGGCTGGAACGAGCGTTTGCCCGGCTCGTCGTCGGAAACGATGTGACCGCCGGTGATGTGGTTGAGCAGCGCACCGAAGGCGGTCGTTGCTGGCGGCATGACCAAAACTTCACCCTTGCGTTCCGCTGCGGCGAACCTTCCTGCCAGCAGACCGATGCTTGCGCTCTCGACATAACCCTCGCAACCGGTGATCTGGCCGGCAAAGCGCAGGCCCGGCCGTGACTTGAGCGTCAGCGTTCCGTCGAGCAGGGTAGGCGAGTTGATATAGGTGTTACGGTGCAGGCCGCCGAGGCGCGCGAATTCCGCGTTCTCGAGGCCCGGGATCATCCGGAAGACCTCCGCTTGCGCGCCGTACTTCAGCTTCGTCTGAAATCCGACCATGTTGTAGAGCGTGCCAAGCGCGTTGTCCTGGCGAAGCTGGACGACGGCATAGGCCTTGACCGTCGGGTTGTGGGCGTTGGTGAGGCCCATCGGTTTCATCGGCCCGTAGCGAAGCGTCTCGCGTCCGCGCTCCGCCATCACCTCGATCGGCAGGCAGCCATCGAAATAAGGAGTGCCTTCCCACTCCTTGAAGCCGCTCTTGTCGCCGGCCACAAGCGCGTCGATGAAGGCGTTGTACTGCTCCTCGGTCATCGGGCAGTTGATGTAGTCCTTGCCCGTGCCGCCGGGGCCGACCTTGTCGTAGCGCGACTGGTGCCAGCAGATGTCCATGTCGATCGTCTCGGTATAGACGATCGGCGCGATGGCGTCGAAGAAGGCAAGCGCATCGGCGCCCGTTTCCTGGCGGATCGATTCGGCGAGGTCTGGGGCGGTCAGCGGGCCGGTTGCAATTACTGCAAGGTCCCACTCCTTCGGCGGCAGGCCGCGGATTTCTTCGCGCACCACTGATATCAGGGGATGGCCTGCGATCGCGGCAGTGACGGCGTAGGAGAAGCCGTCACGGTCGACGGCAAGCGCGCCGCCGGCGGGAACCTGGTTGGCGTCAGCAGCCTTCATGATCAGCGAGCCCGCAAGACGCATTTCGGCGTGCAGCACGCCAACGGCATTGCTGGTCGCGTCATCAGAGCGGAACGAGTTCGAGCACACGAGTTCGGCAAGGCCGTCCGTCTTGTGTGCATCGGTGCCGCGGACGCCGCGCATCTCGTGCAGCACGACCGGAACGCCGGCCTCGGCGATCTGCCAGGCAGCTTCGGAGCCGGCAAGGCCGCCGCCGATGACATGAATGGGCGAGTGGGAAGATGTGTCTTTGCTCATGGCCGGCTTCCTACCATGCTCGCCCCGTCGTTCCAACCGTCGTTGCGATCGGAACAAACGAAAACGGCGCCCGTAGGCGCCGTCTTGGAAGTCTGGTCGTTCGTTCCGACTAACGGAAGGAACGCGATGCAATGTTGCGGATATCGTAGCGGGTGATGCCGATATCATTGAGAGCGTGGTTCGACAGGTTGCCGAGCTCGCTGACGGTGCGGCGGTAGTTGATCCAGCTTTTTGCGATACGAATCGGGTTCATGACTTTTTCCTCAAGATCGGTTTGTCGCGACAGCCATCTGTCTGCGTCGTTGAGGTTCTTATACGCTTGTCTAATTAGAAGGTGGAGTGCAAAGAAAATGCAGCTGCTATGCATTTGTGCAGTGCATCGCCGAATTGCTGGGCAACATTTGCGCCCGCTCGAAAACGCGCCATCACTTAAAGATTGATCAAAGCGCGGTCACGGGCCGTTAAGGATTTGTAATTGTGCAGTTTTCCTAATGTATCGCCGGCGTGGCTAGTAGTGTTCCGGCCTAGAATCCGAGCCGGATTGCTTGACTCGATGCAGGGGCGGATCGGCGACATGCTTTCGCAGTTGCGAAGGTGAATGGGCAGAGCATTTCGACAACGAAAAACGCCCCCCGGAATGAACCGGAGGGCGTCGGTAATGCCGGCGCGCTGCGCGAAGCAGCGCTCCTGGAATTACTTGATGGCCTGACGTGCAACGTAGGCGATGTCGCCGCGGCCGATGCCGAGGTCGCTGAGTTCACGGTCGCTCATGCGGCCGAGCTCGTTGCAGGTCTGACGATACTTGCGCCAATTGTTGAAAGAGCGTGCGAGGTTCATGATCCTATCCTTTCTAGGGTCGTTTGCCAGCGCTTATCTCTCGGCTGGCCGTCATCTGATGACCCGGAATATAATCGATTTGAGCAAAAGTTACAGAGACAATGCTGCATCGCACCCATGCAGCCGACGCAAGCCTCTCGCTGGCCGTCATGCGGATACCGTGCCGTCAATGCTGCTGCTGGCCGACAGCGCGACAAGAGATGACAGAGGGAGGAGGCGGTGCCCGAATCAAACAACGCCCGCTGGGGGAGGAGATCCAGCGAGCGTCGTTTTGTTCTGATCGGCAACTGGGAGGAGGAGTGCTGCCGATCCAAATCGAGGGGCGCTGGAAGTGCGCCGCCCCGATCGATGAGTTGAAGATAGTTTAGTCTGGTGAATTTGTGTAGTTCGGATGTCTCATGGCACCCATGCGAAAATCGCATACCTAAGCGCAAGATTGGCGGAAAGATGCGCAAATATTGTGCAGCTGTTGCGATCGGCTGCAATAGCGAAGAAGAGGGGCTGAAAAGAATAACGCCCGCTGGGGGAGGAGGTCCAGCGAGCGTCATTGAAGGTGATTGGCAACTGGGAGGAGGAGTGTTGCCAATCGTATCGGAGGGGCGCTGGGAGGAGGAGTGCGCCGCTCCGAATTCCATCGAACTTTCGTCCGGGTCTTTCCCGGGCTCCGGGGCGGCTGACCATCGCCGCTGACGTCCGCTTGGCTGTTTGCCTTCGTTCGCCTCTGATGTTTCGAATATAGGACCTTTAAATCGATTTGTGCAGTGCAATATCTGCATGGAAGATATGCGCATCGCGCAAGCCGTCAGATTCCCGCAGAGGCACCCGTGGTGTGAGCGATCGAATGGTTGTGTTTTTCTGCCATTGCGTGATTAGGTGAGCATCTCGGGTTATGTCTTCAAGGGCGGACCGTCGCAGGAGGTGAGGCAGCATGTATCGCGGGCGTCTCGAAAGGGATTTCAAGCATTGGGTCGGCATGGGGCTTCTGCCGGAGGCTTCCGCGCGGCAGATGCTTGCTGAGTATGATGGTCGCGATTCCACCTTTCGGGCGGGGCGTGTTCTGCTGGTGCTCGCCGCCTTGCTGCTGTCGGCCTCGATCCTGCTGCTCGTGGCGGCCAACTGGGAGGCACTGCCACGTCTTGCCCGCCTGATTGGTATCGTCGCCCTGATCTGGGGCTTTCATTTTGCCGGTGCATTGCTTCTACGGCGAGGCAATGGCGGTCTGGCCGCGGCGGCGCTGGTGCTGGCGGCGATGTCGTTCGGCGCAGGGATCGCGCTCGTCGGGCAGATGTATCATCTCTCGGGCGATGCAGCCGATGCGATGCTGCTGTGGATCGCCGGAGCCTGCGTGACGGCGCTCGCCTTCAGATCGGCAGCCGTCACGACGGTGTGCGGCGGGCTGGCCTGGGCCTACTTTCTGACATTGTTGTCCGAAGGCGACCTTGGCGATATCGCCGAATGGCAAACCTGGCTCGTTCCGGCGCTCGCCGTCCTCGTGGTCATCCTGGTGCGCGTGACGGATGCAGGTCGTGCGCGGCACCTCGCCTATCTCTTGGTCATGGGGTGGCTGATCTGGCTCTATATCGAGAACTCGTCCTTGGGTTTTGCCGGCGCGCTGGCAGGCGGCGGTATTGTTGCCTTCCTCGCAGCAGCCATGCCGGGTTCGCCGCTTCGCCCCGTGGCGCTTGAAGCGGGCTCAGCGCCCGCGTTCTATTCCTTCGCCCTGGCGCTCATCGGTTTCTCGGTGCTGCAGTTCGAAGCGGACGGTTTGAACAGTGAGGTAGCCGCAGGTGCGGCCGTGCTTGTCGTCGCTCTGCTTGGGATCGCGCTTGCCGGCGCACAGAACGGAGCGGTGCGTTATCTCGGTTATGCTGCCTTTGCCGGCGAGCTTCTCTATCTCGCGTTCGAGACGCTCGGCTCCATGCTCGGAACGTCTGGCTTCTTCCTGATTTCCGGCCTGCTGGTGGCGGCGATCGCCTGGCTGGTGATCCGGATCGAAGGACGGCTGATGCGGACGCGACGCGAGGAGGTGTCGCCGTGACCGGTGTAACACAAAGAAGAACATGGTTGCCGCCGCTCATCGCCGCGCTGATTGCGGCCGTCCTGCAGACCGCAGCGCTCGGCTACATGGTCGAAAGTCGGGCATCGATCCTGCGCAACGGCCGGGAAGTCCTGCTGAAGACGGTACCGGTCGACCCCAGAGATCTGCTGCGTGGCGACTATGTCATCCTGAGCTATGACATCTCCTGGCTGCCGCCGGCGCTTTTCAAGGACGGATTGCCGACGGCGCCGGAGGAAGCGACGGTCTTCGTGCGTCTTGCCAAACAATCCGATGGCTTCTGGGGTGCGGCGCAGGCGTCCTTCAAGCCACTTGCGCCGACGGATGACAGCGTCATTCTACAGTCGCAACCCTTCACCTATTACCCCTCGTCGAGCGAAAACCCGTCACCGATCAATGTCGTCTATGGCATCGAGCGATTCTATGTTCCGGAGGGCGAGGGCCGGGTGTTGGAGCAAGCACGCAATGCCGAGGCACTTTCGGTCAACGTTCGCATCAATGATGCCGGGCGGGCGCAGATAAGGCAGATCGCCGTCGAGGGCACGCCGGTTTACGAGGAGACGCTCTATTGACGGCTTGCGGCGGGATCGGATCGATCTGTCGTGGGTAACCGCATTTTCCCTTTGATCCCGCGAAAACGAGTGATATAGAGACGCCGCGCTCGGGAAAGCCCTGAACCTCAGCATGCCCATTCTATCTGCGGTATTTCCGTTGGTTGGTCTTGCGGGAATACGATCAGGCGGTGCGATTGTCTGAACGCGGGTATGGTGAAATTGGTAGACACGCCAGATTTAGGTTCTGGTGCCGCAAGGCGTGGGAGTTCAAGTCTCTCTACCCGCACCAAGATAAGCATCGCGCCAAAAGTCCGGATTCTGCTATGATGAAGGGGGCTGGAGTGCCATTTTGCTTGCAAAACGGTTACGGAACTGCGTAAAGCCACTCCCGGCAAATGGATCGGCTCACGTGCTCGCCAGACCTTTTCAAGGGGAAGAGCACAGTCAACGTGAAATGAAGGTTTGAACATGCAGGTTATCGAAACGCTCGCTCAAGGGCTGAAGCGCGAACTCAAGGTCGTTATCCCGGCCAAGGACATGGAAGCTCGTATGAACGAGCGCCTGGCCGAAGTGAAGGACCGTGTGAAGATCAACGGCTTCCGGCCGGGCAAGGTGCCGTTCGCGCATCTCAAGAAGGTCTACGGCAAGTCGATCATGGCAGATCTCGTCAACGAGATCGTCCGTGAAAAGCCGACCGAGATCCTTTCGGGCCGCGGCGAGAAGTCGGCGACCCAGCCGGAAATCGCGATGACCGAGGACGAGTCCGAAGCCGACAAGATCCTCAACGCCGAGGCTGACCTCGAGTTCACCGTCGCTTACGAAATCATCCCGGCGATCGAACTCAAGGACGTCAGCGGCATCAAGGTGACGCGCGAAGTCGTCGAGATCGCCGAAGACGAAGTCAACGAGCAGATCCTGCGTATCGCCGAAAGCGCCCGCACCTACGAATCGAAGAAGGGCAAGGCCGCCAACGGCGACCGCGTCACCATCGACTATCTCGGCAAGGTTGACGGCGAAGCCTTCGACGGCGGCAAGGACGAAGATGCAGAACTCGTTCTCGGCTCCAACCGCTTCATCCCGGGCTTCGAAGAGCAACTCGTCGGCGTCAAGGCTGGCGACGAAAAGACCATCACCGTGACGTTCCCGGCCGATTACCCGGCAGCGAACCTCGCTGGCAAGGAAGCCACCTTCGACATCACCGTCAAGGAAGTTGCTTCGGCCCAGGACATCGAAATCAACGACGAACTGGCCACCAAGCTCGGTCTCGAATCGGCTGACAAGCTGAAGGAAATCGTTCGCGGCCAGATCGAGAGCCAGTACGGCTCGCTGACCCGCCAGAAGGTGAAGCGTCAGATCCTCGACCAGCTCGACGAACTGTACCAGTTCGACACGCCGGAGCGCCTCGTCGAAGCCGAATTCGAAAACATCTGGCGCCAGATCAACACCGACCTGCAGCAGGCCGGCAAGACCTTCGCTGACGAAGAAACCACCGAACAAGAAGCGCGCGCCGAATACCGCAAGCTCGCTGAGCGCCGCGTTCGTCTCGGCCTCGTTCTCTCGGAAATCGGCGAAAAGGCCGGCGTTCAGGTCAGCGACGACGAACTGCAGCGTTCGCTGTTCGAACAGCTTCGCCAGTTCCCGGGCCAGGAAAAGCAGATCCTCGACTACTTCAAGAACACCCCCGGCGCCGCCGCTTCGTTGCGCGCTCCGCTGTTCGAAGAAAAGGTTGTCGATCACCTGCTCTCCGAAATCTCGGTAACCGACAAGACGGTTTCCAAGGAAGAGCTGACGGCTGACGACGAAGAAACCGAAGGCAAGGCTGCCAAGAAGGCTCCGGCCAAGAAGAAGGCCGCTGCCAAGGCTGACGCCGCTGAAGGCGAAGAAGCTGCTGCTCCGAAGAAGAAGGCTCCTGCCAAGAAAAAGGCTGCTGACGACAGCGCCGAATAATCGCTTCTTCGATTGCCTGAAAATCAAAGGCCCTGCCGTTTTACGGCAGGGCCTTTTCCGTTGTGCAGATGCTTGGGTGCGCGACGGCGGAGACGCGGTTTTCTCTACTGGAGATCCAGCAGCAAAGCTCGGTGATCCGAGACTTCAGGCTGTTCGACGACGTCGAAACCAATGACGTCGACATCCGGCGTCGCCAGCATGTAGTCGGCAAAACGTCCCGGTTTTCCATAGTACGACGTGCGGGTATCAGTGTGGCCGCGGCCGGTGACGAGATCGGACAGGCCGAGAGTGCCGAGTGCTGCAACGGTGGTGCTATCCGGCAGGACATTGAAATCGCCG
Organism: Ensifer sp. 4252; assembly: GCF_050434565.1. Taxonomy (NCBI): domain Bacteria; kingdom Pseudomonadati; phylum Pseudomonadota; class Alphaproteobacteria; order Hyphomicrobiales; family Rhizobiaceae; genus Ensifer; species Ensifer sp. 4252. The sequence goes on along the minus strand of NZ_JBNDIU010000001.1, from coordinate 13,794 downwards.
CAGACGATCAGCCTCTCGTTCCTGGGCCAGACCCGGCCGATAAGCTGGACAAGTGCATCCGCCTGCTTCTGCCGTTCCGGTGTGTCGCCCTTGCCGTTGGTATCCCGCAAGCCATGCACCTGCGCAATGGTTATCGAAAAGCCGTCCTCATAGTTGAAGAGGCGGAGGCAATGAGCATTGCGAGCGCGCGGGTGCTCGCCCCAGCCATTGGGCGAAAAGCTTCCATGGACGAAGTCGAGCGCCTGGCCGATGATCGGGCATGACTTTCGGACGAATGTCGCCAATCCGAATTCGGAGTGGATGCTGCGGTCGCCGTCGGAAAGCTCGCCTCTGGCCGTTGGGCAGAAATAGCCGTCATGGTCTGGCAGGGCTGTGCAGATTTCGTCGAAAAGATTGGCACGCTGCGGCAGCTCGACATCGCGATCCCGATAGACCAGCCAGTCGGAGGTCGTTCCTGGAGATCGCACGACTTCCTGCAGGCACAGAACGTCTGCATCGACTTCAACGAGGTACCGCATCAGCGGCGCATGCAGCTTGCCGCCCCATACGTTCAGGGAAAGGATGCGTAGTGTCATGGTCAAACGCTCGCCGGAATAGCCGCCGGGAGATGCGCGGCTCCCTCCGGCAGTGCGTGAAAAGCAAAGATCCAGGGCCGATCGCTTGCTTCTGTGTTCAAGCGCGCGGCCGTGAGACGGTCAGGATGGCGACGCTACCTGATTCTCGGCGCTTTGTTCGAGGTCGGTGAGACCGGCCTCGCGGAATTTCACGCTGTCGGCTTGATCTCGCCCATGCGGTTCCAAGCGTCGAGCCCGGCGATCTTGTAGGCTTCGGCAAGCGTCGGGTAGTTGAAGGTATTTTCGACGAAATACTCGACAGTGCCCTTCAGGTTCAGGACGGCCTGGCCGATGTGAACGAGTTCGGTCGCGCCTTCGCCGATGATGTGCACGCCGAGCAAGCGCCGCGTCTTCAAAGAGAAGATCATCTTCAACAGCCCGGAATCGAGGCCCATGATGTGGCCGCGCGAGGTCTCGCGGAAGCGAGCCATGCCGCATTCATAGGGAATGCCGCGATCCTTGACCTCTTCTTCCGAAAGTCCGCAGGTAGAGATTTCCGGCACCGCGTAGATGCCGTAGGGGAAATATTTCTGTGGTTCCATCGCGATCGCGCCAACGGCAACACGAGCCGCAATGCGGCCCTGTTCCATCGAGGTCGAGGCAAGGCTCGGAAAGCCGACAACGTCACCGGCGGCATAGATGTTCGGCACGGAGGTCTGGAAGGTTTCGGGATTGACCTTCAGTCGCCCGCGGCTGTCGGCTTCGAGCCCGGCAGCGGGCAGGTTGAGCGTGTCGGTAGCGCCCATGCGGCCGGCGGCAAAGAGCACCATATCGCTCGTGATCCTGCGGCCGTTGTCGAGCGTCAGCAACACCTTACCATTGTCGAGCCGTTCGACCTTATCGGCCTTCTGCCCGAGATGCAGCTTCATGTTGCGGTCGCGCAGCTGGTAGATGAAATCCTCGACGATCTCCTTGTCGATGAAGTCGAGCATCGTCGTTTTCGGGTCGATCACCGTCACCTGCGTGTCGAGCGCGCTAAAGATCGTCGCATACTCGATGCCGACGACGCCGGCACCAATGACCACGAGCGAGCGCGGCAGTTCGCCGATATCGAGCAGTTCGTCGCTGTCGAGTACGGTCTTGCCGTCGAACGGCATATAGTCCGGGCGGAAGGGCTTGGTGCCGACGGCAAGCATGATGCTGGTGCCTGAAACCAGTAAAGTCTCGCCGTCGTCCTTGACGACTTCGAGCGTCGTCGGATCGACGAAGCTCGCCTTGCCGCGCATCTGCTGCACCCGGTTGCGGGCAAACTGATGTTCGAGAACTTCGACTTCGTGATTGAGGGTGATGATCAGCCGTTGGCGCAGGTCGTCGGCGCTGATCTCTTCCTTGACGCGGTAGGACCGCCCGTAAAAGCCACGCTCGCGCCAGCCCGAAAGATTGAGTGCCGTTTCGCGCAGTGTCTTCGAGGGAATGGTGCCGGTGTGCACGGAAACGCCGCCGACGCGTTTGCCCTGTTCGATGACGAGAACCTTCTTGCCGAGCTTGGCGGCCTGGATGGCGCCTCGGCGGCCGGCGGGGCCGCTTCCGACGACGATGAGATCGAACTGGTTCATGGGCATTTCCGTAAAATAGGAAGAATCGTTGTGCGCTGCGAAAAGTCTCGCTCGCCTGTGTCTATATCGTCAATCGCACGGTTTGATGAAGTGGTTTTCGTGTTTGAAACCTGTTGGGTGCGAATATGAAGAAATACGCGTATGCTTGACGGCCCAATGGCATACCGGTCCATGGATTTCATACGGGCATGGGAGGTCTTCTGTGGCGCTGGACCTGACGAATGACGCAAGACTGGGTGAGACACACACGACGGAAGCGCCGCACGCGGAAGAACGGCAAGGCGTGATCGCCGCTGCAGTCTACGAAAACGGTCTGCGCATCCAGGACATCCACGTAGAGGACGCGGGCAAATGGCGTAGTCGGCCCAACGCCGTTATCTGGATCGGTCTACACGAACCGGATGCCGCGTTGCTTCGGCAGGTGCAGCGGGAGTTCGATCTGCATGACCTGGCGATCGAGGACGCCTGCAAGGCGCATCAGCGCCCGAAGCTGGAAATCTATGGCGATTCGATTTTCGTCGTTGCCCGCACCGCGCATATGGTGGGGGACGAAATCGCCTTTGGCGAAACGCATCTCTTCGTCGGGCGCGGCTACGTCATCTCCGTCCGCCACGGTGCTTCGACCTCCTACATGGCCGTGCGGCAGCGATGCGAAGCGTCACCCGCCGCCCTTGCTCATGGTGAGAACTACATCCTCTATTCGATCCTGGATTTCATCGTCGACAACTACATGCCGGTGATTGAGGCCATTCACGAAGAGGTCGAACGGCTCGAGGATCGCCTGCTTCGCCAACGTCTGGAGAAGGAGGATATCGAACGGCTTTACCTGCTTCGGCGCAACCTGCTCCGGCTTCGAAATGCGGCCGTACCGCTGGTCGACGTGTGCCGTCGGCACGAACATATCGATTTGCCCGGCATGGAGGCGGCGCTGCAGCCGCTGTTTCGCGACGTGACTGACCATGTTCGCCGCGTGCAGGAAGATATCGATGCGCTGCGCGAGGTTCTGGCCTTTACCTTCGAAGCGAGCCTGATGATGGGGCAGTCGGAGCAGACGGAGATTTCGCGCAAGCTGGCTTCCTGGGCGGCCATTCTGGCGGTGCCGACGGCAATCGCGGGAATCTATGGGATGAATTTCGACGATATGCCCGAACTTAAGTTCCGCTACGGCTACTTCGTCGTGCTGGCGGTGATCATCGGGCTCTGCCTGACGCTCTTTCGCTTCTTCCGCCGCGCCAGATGGCTGTGAAAGTCGGTCGCGCGGCTAGAACAGGCGCAGCCCTTTGAGGCTGACATGGCCGTCCTTGCCGATGATGATGTGATCGTGCACGGCGATGCCGAGCGGCTTAGCCGTCTCGACGATCAGCTTGGTCATGTCGATATCCGCCCGCGATGGCGTCGGATCGCCTGAAGGATGATTGTGCGCAAGGATGATGGCGGTCGCAGACAGTTCGAGCGCACGCTTGACGACCTCGCGCGGATAGACCGGGGTGTGATCGATCGTGCCGGTCTGTTGGACCTCGTCGGCGATCAGCGTATTGCGCTTGTCGAGGAACAAGATCCGGAATTGCTCCTTGGTCTCGTAGGCCATCGCCGCGTGACAATATTCGATCACCGCCGACCAGGATGAGAGGATGTGCTTCTTGCGCAGGTCGCTCTTCAGCGTCCGGTGACCGATGGTGGCGACGAGCTTCAGATCGAGCGCGACCGATTCGCCGACGCCCTTGATCTCCTGCAGCAAGGCGAGCGGTGCGCCGAACACGCCGGCAAGCGTGCCGAAGCGCGTCAGCAGCGCCTTTGCAATCGGCTTGGTATCCTTGCGCGGGATCAGCCGAAACAAGAGCATTTCCAGGATTTCGTAGTCGGCAAGCGCGGCGTCGCCGTGCTCGCGATACCGGGTGCGAAGTCGGTCACGATGGCCAAGGTAATGCGCCTCGGTGGTCGCGGCTTCCGTGTGCGAAGACGATGGAGCCTGCGGCAGGAGATCAGAAAAAAACGATCGTTCATCCGCCGGCTGCGTCGCATCGCCTGCGGATGAACGGGCGTTTTTCTTCATGCAGCGCCCATTGTGCTCATGCTCGGCTTGAAGAGGCCGGCCGGCGAAAGGGTAAAGATCTCGCAGCCATCAGCCGCGACGCCGACCGTATGTTCGTATTGCGCCGAGAGAGAACGGTCACGGGTGACCGCGGTCCAGCCGTCCGCCAGAACCTTCACATGCGGGCGACCGAGATTGATCATCGGCTCGATGGTGAAGATCATGCCTTCGCGCAGTTCCGGTCCTTCGTTGGCGCGGCCATAATGCAGGATGTTGGGGGCGTCGTGGAAAAGCCGACCGACGCCGTGTCCGCAGAAGTCGCGCACGACCGAGCACCGTTCCGCTTCGGCATGGGCCTGGATCGCTTCGCCGATCGCGCCGGTGCGCGCGCCGGGACGCACAGCGGCAATGCCGCGCATCAGGCATTCATGCGTCACATCAAGCAGCCGCTCGGCGGCGCGCTTGATCTCGCCGACCGGATACATGCGGCTGGAATCGCCGTGCCAGCCATCGATTACATAGGTGACGTCGATGTTGACGATATCGCCGTCGCGAAGCGGCTTGTCGTTAGGGATGCCGTGACAGACCACATGGTTGATCGAGGTGCACGAGGATTTGGTGTAACCGCGGTAGTTCAGCGTCGCCGGAAGCGCGCCGTTGTCCATGCCGAATTCGAAGACGAAGCGATCGATCTCTTCGGTCGTCACGCCGGGCCGAACCCGCGACACCAACTCGTCGAGGCAGCGCGCCGTCACCTGACAGGCCTTGCGCATGCCTTCGAACCCTTCCGGTCCGTAGAGGCGGATGACGCCAGTGTTCTTGTAGGGCGCAGACCCTGCCTCGATGTAAGTCACCATTCCAGAACTTTCAGTTGTTTCCTGTCGAATTTCATAATGCAGCAGGGGCGGCTTCGTCCACTGCCGCGCGCCATGAGGCACTGATATAGGGCGCAGCGCACATCATTTCGCGGCCTCGGTCTTCCCCGAGCAGATCGGCAAGCCTAACGCGGATCAATGTCTGCGCCTATCCGTAGAATGTTGCAGGTCGCGTCGGATTGGTGATGCAGCATCGGCCAAAACGACAACTCAGGCGGAGTTGCGAACTGCGTTGGCACCTGCCTCATCGATCGCGATCAAGCCGATGGGTGCGATCTCAACAGGCGATACCATGCACTTCACCGCATAGGCCTCGACGCCGCGGCCCATGGCGCGATCGAAGGCGGCTGCATAGACGGGATCGTAGTCGCGGCAGATTCTCAAGCTGTCACAATCGCTGCGTTGCACGAGGTAGACCATGATCGCGCGATGGCCGGCCTCAACCATGTCGCCCAGTTCTTCGAGGTGCTTGGCGCCGCGTGCGGTTGGACTGTCGGGAAATTCGGCCACGCTAGGCTTGCGGCTGAAATGCACATTCTTAACTTCGACATAGGCACGCCCGCGCACGCTGTCGCTCAGGAGAATGTCGATTCGCGAATTGCGCCCGTATTTCTGCTCCCGAGCGAGGCTCTCGTAGAGATGAAGGTCGGCGACAAGTTCGAGCCGAATGGCTTCTTCCGCCAGACGGTTGGGCAGGCCGGTATTGATGCCGACGAGTGTATCATCGGCTTCGACGATTTCTAGCATCCGCCGGTACTTGCGCGTCGGGCTGTCATGCTCCGACATCCAGATGCGCGAACCCGGTGTCGTCAACCCGCGCATCGAGCCGGTGTTGGGGCATGAGCCGGTCAATGCCGTACCGTCGGCGAGGTGGGCGTCGAACAGAAAACGCTTGTAACGCTGCACGAGCGTCGCGGGCAGGAGTGGCCGATCAAAAATCACGGTAGAAACTTTGCTTTCGTCAGGCGCGGGCGCGCACGTAGGAGCCGGGTGCCTCTTCCAGCGTATTGAGCGTGCCGCCAGGCTTGCGCGCAGGCACGCGCTTCTTGTCCAGCTTTTCGATCCACTGATGCCAGTGCGGCCACCAGGATCCGGGGGTTTCCGCGGCCGTCTTGACCCAGTCGTCGAAGTCGCCCTTTGGCGGTCCGCCGGTCCAGAACTGGTACTTGCCCTTGTCCGGCGGGTTGACGACGCCGGCGATGTGGCCGGAGCCGGAAAGCACATACGTGACCTTGCCGCCGAAGGAGGAACTGCCGAGGAAAACGGAGCGCGGCGGTGCGATATGGTCTTCCTTGGTGGCGAGGTTGTAGATCGGGATCTTGACGTCGCCGAGCGATACCTGCTTGCCGGCCAGCACCATTTCCCCCTTAGACAGGCGGTTCTCCAGGTAGCAGTTGCGCAGGTAGAAAGAGTGGTTGGCCGCCGGCATCCGAGTCGAATCGGAATTCCAGTAGAGCAGGTCAAAGGGCAGGGGCTCCTGGCCCTTGAGGTAGTTGTTGACGAAGTAGGGCCAGATCAGCTCGGAGGCGCGCAGCATGTTGAACGCGGTCGCCATCTTCGAGCCGTCGAGATAACCGGTGACCCGCATGTTCACTTCCATCTGGCTGATCTGGTCTTCGTCGACGAAGACCTTGAGATCGCCGGCGTGGGTGAAATCGACCTGGGTGGTAAACAGCGTTGCCGAGCGGATGCGTTCGTCGCCTTCGGCAGCATGAAGCGCAAGCGTCGCGGCTAAAAGCGTCCCGCCGACGCAATAGCCGATGGCATTGACGTCCCGTTCGCCGGTCGACTGCTCGACGGTGTCGAGCGCAAAGCCGATGCCTTCGCGCGCATAGGCTTCCCAATCCTTGGCCGCATGCCGCTCGTCCGGGTTGACCCAGGAGATGACAAAGACCGTGTGCCCCTGGTCGACGGCCCACTTGATGAAGGATTTCTGCGGATTGAGGTCGAGCACGTAGAATTTGTTGATCCAGGGTGGGCAGATCAGCAGCGGACGCTTGAGCACCGTTTCCGTCGAAGCTTCGTACTGGATGACCTGGCAGACGTCGCTCTGTGCGATGACCTTGCCGGGGGTGATGGCTATGTTCTCGCCAATTGCGAACTTGCTGGTATCGGTCTGGCGCAGCCTGAGGTCGCCGCGTCCGGCAGCCACGTCCTCGGCAAACATCTGCATGCCCTTGACCAGATTGGCGCCACTGGTTGCCACCGTCTCCCGGTAGAGCTGCGGATTGGTGGTGACGAAATTAGTAGGCGACAGCGCACTTGAGATTTGCCTGACGTAAAAGGCCGCCTTGTGCTTGGTGTGATCGTCGAGGCCTTCGGCGTCGCGCACCATTTTGTCGGCCCAGTCCGACGTGATGAAATAGGCCTGGCGGACGAAATCGAAGAACGGGTTTTTCACCCAGTCTTCGTCGGCGAAGCGCTTGTCGGTGCGCTGCAGGCTGGCAGGATCGGTCGCGGCAATATCGCCGGACATGCGATGCAGGGTTCGAGACCACATCTCGAAGAAGCTGCCCATGAGATGGGTCTGGGCTTCGAGCGTCCGGCGCGGATCGGAGAGCCAATACTCGGAAACCCTGGAGAGGGTCTTGACCATGTCGGTGACGGGTTCGGAGAAGACGTCGGATTTTTCGCCGGTTTCGCGCGGCGCAAGCCAGGCAGAAGCCGCCTTGCCAAGCTGTTCCATCGCGCGGGCAAGGTTGACCGCGAGGCTTTCGGGATCCTTGACGATGTAGGGTTCAACGGACTTCGGGTCGAAGCCAGCAAAGCCGTCCTTGCCGGCGTGGCCTTCGGCATTCCTGTCTGCTGTCACCCGGTTTCCTCCACAGCATCTTGTTTGTTTTGTATTTTTACATTCTGCCCGAAAATGATTACAAGGGCTAGCGCATCGTCGCGCCACGAAAACAGAGGTCTTTGCCAGTATGCTCGCCGTCGGAAAACAGCGCTCCATCACCTGGGTTGCCGGGATCATTCTCCTCGGCATACTTGCGGGCTGCAACAGCCAGAAGACCGATTTCGAAAATTATCCCTCCGTTTACGGTCAGAAGCCTGCGGCAACGCAGCAGATGACCAATGAGGAAGCCGCCGATATGCAGGCACGGCTGTCCGCGCTCGGTGCCGCGCGCAAATCCGGTTCCATCTCCGAAGCGGAGTATCAGCGTCGCATGAAGGAAATGCGTGCGCTTGCCGAAGGTCACGGCTCCGACACGCTGAAACAGATCACGAATTAGCACTTGCGTTTCAGGTGATTTGGACGCAAAGCGTTCAATGGCCGCAGTGACGGCCGTTCACCAAAGCGCATGTTTTCGCGACGGCCAACCGCTGGCGGATACGTGCGCCAAACGAGGTTTGGAGATGGAAGAGTTTCACAAAGTCCGGCGTTTGCCGCCTTATGTTTTCGAACAGGTCAACCGTTTGAAAGCAAGCGCGCGAGCGGCCGGTGCTGACATCATCGACCTCGGCATGGGCAATCCGGATCTTCCCACTCCACAGTCGATTGTCGACAAGCTCTGCGAGGCCGTTCAGGACCCGCGCACGCATCGTTATTCGTCGTCGAAGGGCATTCCCGGGCTGCGTCGTGCCCAGGCCGCCTATTACGCCCGTCGCTTCGGTGTCAAATTGAACCCGGACACGCAGGTCGTCGCCACCCTTGGCTCCAAGGAAGGCTTCGCCAATATGGCGCAGGCGATCACCGCGCCGGGCGACGTGATCCTTTGCCCCAACCCGACCTATCCGATCCATGCCTTCGGCTTCCTGATGGCCGGTGGCGTCATCCGCTCGATCTCGGTCGAGCCCGACGACACATTCTTCGGACCGCTGGAGCGCGCCGTTCGCCATTCAATCCCGAAGCCGCTGGCGCTGATCCTCAACTATCCGTCGAACCCGACGGCGCAGGTTGCGACGCTCGACTTCTACAAGGAAGTGATTGCTTTCGCGAAGAAGCACGACATCATCGTGCTCTCGGATCTGGCCTATTCGGAGATCTACTTCAACGACGCGCCGCCGCCATCGGTCCTGGAAGTTCCGGGTGCGATCGACTGCACGGTCGAGTTCACTTCAATGTCGAAGACCTTCTCGATGCCGGGCTGGCGCATGGGCTTTGCCGTCGGCAACGAGCGGCTGATCGCGGCACTGACGCGCGTAAAGTCCTACCTCGACTATGGTGCCTTCACGCCGATCCAGGTTGCCGCCACCCAGGCGCTCAATGGTGACGGCAGCGACATCGCCGAAGTCCGCAACATCTACAAGCGCCGTCGCGACGTGATGGTCGAAAGCTTCGGCAAGGCCGGCTTCGACGTGCCGCCGCCGGCCGCCACGATGTTTGCCTGGGCAAAGATCCCCGAGAAGTTCCGTCATCTCGGATCCCTCGAATTCTCCAAGCTGCTCGTCGAGAAGGCCGATGTGGCCGTTGCGCCGGGTATCGGCTTCGGCGAGCAGGGGGACGACTATGTGCGTCTCGCACTCGTTGAGAACGAGCACCGGATTCGCCAAGCGGCCCGCAATATCAAGAAGTTCCTGTCCACGGCTGACGAGACGATGCACAACGTCATCTCGCTCAACGCGCATCGGTAAAAGACGGGGGCGTGCCAGGCGCGCGCCCCTACCACAACGGCCCCGCCGTTCTGGCGGGACACCCTCACATGTTAGGAAATGGCTATGGCAGATGCCCTCAAAATTGGCATTGCGGGCTTGGGTACCGTCGGTGCCTCGCTCGTGCGAATCCTCCAGGATCGTCACGAGATGCTGGCAACGACATGTGGCAGGGCGATCGAAATTACAGCCGTGACGGCGCGCGACCGATCCAGGGATCGCGGCGTCGATCTTTCCAAGGCGACCTGGTTCGACGATGCCGTCTCGCTCGCTGCCAATGCCGATATCGATGTCTTCATCGAATTGATGGGTGGTTCCGGTGATCCGGCCTACGCTTCGGTCAAGACGGCGCTCGATCGTGGTATCCATGTCGTCACCGCAAACAAGGCGTTGCTGGCCGCGCACGGCATCGAGCTTGCAGGGATTGCCGAGAAGAAGGGCGCGCTGCTCAACTACGAAGCGGCCGTTGCCGGCGGTATCCCGGTAATCAAGGCGCTGCGCGAATCCATGACCGGTAACACGATCTCGCGCGTCTACGGGATCATGAACGGCACCTGCAATTACATTCTGACGAAGATGGAAAAGGAAGAGCTTTCCTTCGAAGCGTGCCTGAAGGAGGCGCAGAGGCTCGGCTACGCCGAAGCGGACCCGGCCTTTGACATCGAAGGCAACGATACCGCCCACAAGCTGTCGATCCTGACGAGCCTTGCCTTCGGTACGGCGATCGCTGCCGACGACATCTATCTTGAGGGCATCACCAATATCTCCATCGAAGATATCCATGCGGCTGCCGATCTCGGATACCGGATCAAGCTTCTCGGTGTCGCCCAGCGCACTGAAAGCGGTATCGAACAGCGCGTGCATCCGACGATGGTTCCCTATGATTCGGTGATCGCCCAGGTCGATGGCGTCACCAACGCGGTCGCGATCGAATCCGATATTCTCGGCGAGCTGCTGATGGTCGGCCCCGGTGCCGGCGGCAACGCGACGGCGTCCGCCGTTCTCGGCGACGTCGCCGATATCGCCAAGAGCCGTCCTGGCGCACAGCACGTGCCGGCATTCGGTCGTCCGACCAATGCGCTGCTCCCCTATAAACGCGCGCAGATCCAGAGCCACGAAGGCGGTTACTTCATCCGCCTGAAGGTTGTCGATCGCACCGGTGTCTTTGCAAGCATTGCTTCGCGCATGGCCGAAAACGGTATCTCGCTGGAATCGATCATGCAGCATTCCAAACACCCGCAGGAATCGGACGAGCCGCAGACGATCATCCTGGTGACGCACGCGACCGCCGAGCATTCGGTGCGCGATGCGATCGTCGCGATCAAGAGCGAGGGCTATCTGGTCGGAGAGCCACAGGTGATCCGCATCGAGCGGCCGAAGGCAGCCTAGTTCCAGGCGCAAAACTGTTAAGAAAGGGCCCCATCGACCATTGGCGTCGGAGGGGCCTTTTTCATGCCGGGTTTTGCGTGTGCGCATTGTTCGCTACAGCGCCGCGCGTCGAACATGACGCGCAAAGGACGCTGTAGCACTTTAAACTTGCTGCATGATTTTATCCTCAAAGCGGATCCGATTTAAGGAATCATGCAGTAAGAACGAAAAGATTATGGGCAGGTGGCAGCATGGAAGAACCGGTAGATCCGATACAGCGAGCTTTCCTCGGCGTGGAACGGTCGATCAGCGGTCAACGCTGGGTCTCGCGCCTCGACCAGGCCGGCCAGAACCGGGCGCTGGCGATCAGCCAGGTCCATGGCTATTCCGATCTCATTGGCCGGGTGCTGGCCGGCCGTGGCGTTTCGCTCGACGATTCCGCGACCTTCCTCGACCCGACGCTTCGCTCGCTAATGCCGGATCCCGATACCATGACCGACTGCCGTAAGGCCGCCGAGCGCCTGTCGCTGGCAATATCCAGGCGCGAGAAGGTGGTGGTCTTCGGCGACTACGACGTCGATGGCGCCGCATCCTCGGCGCTGATGGCGCGGTTCCTCATGCATTTCGGGCTCGAGGCCGAAATCTACATCCCTGACCGTATCTTCGAGGGATATGGGCCCAACCCGCAGGCGATCGAACAGTTGATCGATAACGGGGCCAAGCTCATCGTCACCGTCGACTGCGGCTCGACGAGCCACGAGGCGCTAGACGTGGCAGCAAAGCGCGGCATCGACGTTGTTGTCATTGACCATCACCAGGTCGGCTCTTCGCTGCCGCCATGCCATGCGCTCGTCAATCCCAACCGCGAGGACGATCTCTCCGGCCAGGGACACCTTTGCGCGGCTGGCGTCGTCTATCTCGTTCTCGTCAATGCGGTGCGGGTGCTGCGTGTCGCCGGTGACGCGCGCGTCGCGTCTTTCGATCTGCTCGCGCAGCTCGATCTCGTTGCTCTTGCAACCGTTTGTGATGTTGTGCCACTGAAGGGGCTCAATCGCGCCTATGTCGTCAAGGGGCTGATTGCCGCTCGACACATGGGCAATGTCGGGCTGTCGGCTTTGTTGCGCAAGGCGGCGATCGGCGGCCCGGTGACGCCGTATCATCTCGGGTTTCTCGTCGGGCCACGCATCAATGCCGGCGGGCGCATCGGCGACGCTGCACTCGGCAGCCGGCTGCTGACGATGAACGACAATGCAGCCGCAGAAACGATCGCAGCACGGCTCGACGAGCTCAACCGCGAGCGGCAGGCGATGGAGGCCGCGATGCTGGCCGAGGCTGAAGCCGAGGTCCTGGCCGAATACGGCACGGGTGAGGGCGCCTCCGTCATCGTGACGGCGCGGGAAAACTGGCACCCCGGCATCGTCGGGCTGATCGCAGCGAGAATAAAAGAGAAGTTCCGCCGTCCGACCTTCGCCATTGCCTTCGATCCGAATGGTCGAGGCACCGGATCCGGCCGGTCAATCGCCGGTTTCGACATGGGAAAGATGGTTCGTGCCGCCGTTGACGGAGGATTGCTGGTGAAAGGCGGCGGCCACGCCATGGCCGCAGGCCTGACGGTCGAGCGGTCAAACCTCGGCCGGTTGCGGCAATTCTTCGAGGAGAAGGCCGAAGCGGCCGTGCGTGACCTTGTTGCGGTACAGACGCTGAAAGTCGATGGCGCGCTGGGCGCGTCCGGCGCAACATTGGAACTAATCGATCTGCTGGAGCAGGCCGGGCCATACGGCTCCGCTCATCCGCAGCCGGTCTTCGCCTTCCCGCTGCATCGGTTGCGCGACTGCCGCCAGGTTGGAGCCAACCACATCAAGGTGACCCTCGAAGGGCAGGACGGCAGCCGCCTCGACGGCATTGCCTTTCGGGCCGTGGAGACGCCGCTCGGAGATTTCCTGTTCGCCAGCCGCGGCGCGTCGATCCATGTCGCGGGTTCGGTTTCAGCCGATCTTTGGCAAGGCCAGCGCCGCGTACAGCTGCGCGTCAGTGACGCGGCCAAGGCTGTTTGACAGGGATACATGGCGAGGCGCAGTGCGCACCAAAGCGTACCCAAATCAGAGATTTGGTATCGTGGGCTAAACTCTTTAATGGCACGCCCAACGGGACTCGAACCCGTGTTGCCGCCGTGAGAGGGCGGCGTCCTAACCGCTAGACGATGGGCGCACTCGCTGCGTGGGCGCCTTGCAGCCAGTGGGCTTGAAGGCGGCAAGTGCACATCTGCGGATTCTTGTGCTTTTCTGTTAAAAAGCAATGGAAAAAATGCGCTGACGACCGCTCGATCCTCGGCGTATCAGAAACGCCTCTCGTCGCGCGCAGCGTAAGCGAGATGGGAGCTTGCGATATTGACGGAATTGACACAGTGGCACGCCCTAGGGGAGTCGAACCCCTCTTCCCAGAATGAAAATCTGGTGTCCTAACCGATAGACGAAGGGCGCACTTGCTGTGTGGGCGTCTTATAGTCAGCGCTTTTGCCGGCTGCAAGCGCTAATGTCAGGATTTTCGAAGTTTTTCTGTGAAAAATGCTGGAAAAATCACGGGTTAAAAACACCGCGCCCGTAGCCGACACTGAGGCGAGCATGGATCACGCAATCGGCGTTAAATCAGTGGCGAATGTGCTGGGGGGAGGGTCACAGTGGCACGCCCTAGGGGAGTCGAACCCCTCTTCCCAGAATGAAAATCTGGTGTCCTAACCGATAGACGAAGGGCGCACTTGC